>NZ_HG992745.1:0-1894653 GCF_905175395.2 Vibrio sp. B1REV9
GCGGTCATTCTTTCGTAAGTACCCAAAGAACTGATCTGCGTCACTGCTTTTCTAGGTGAGAAGCATAACAATGCAATTGATTGCAATCATGCATTAAATTGTAAAAAGAGTTAAAAAATGATTAACACCATAACATTAAAAGGTGTAGCTAGTTATTCACCAACTTCGCAAGTGGTTATTCAAACTGACAGCAAGAAAATAAATCTGTTCTATGGCTTAAATGGTTCTGGTAAGTCTACAATTGGTAAATTTTTACATTCTCCTGAACAACCAGAATTCCAAAACTGTTCCATTCATCCTAATGAGTTAGGTGAAGATATCTTGGTTTACAATCAAGATTTCATACGTTGCAATTTCTATGAAATCCCTGACTTTCAGGGGGTTTTTACTCTAAGCGAAGAAAACAAAGACGCAGAGCAAGCAATTGAAGAGGCAACAGAGAAAGCAGCTCATCTACACCAAAACATAGAGGCTTCCAATACAAAGATAAGTCGCAAAAACAGTGACATAAGTAATGAGGAGACCTCATTAAAAGAATCAGTTTGGAAAGCAAAAGTTACATATGAAAATAGCGCACTAGATTTTTGTCTGGAAGGCTTACGGAGAAACAAAGCTGGCTTTCTAAACAAAGTCAGATCAAGTAGTGGAAGGGTCACATCTACAATTGAATCTCTGCAAAAAGAGGCTCGTGAGTTAACGGGACAAGACGGAAGTCTACTTCCAAACGTACCTAAAATTAGCCTTGATGTCAGTAGCTTTGAAAACGCTCCGATTTTAACTCAAATTATCGTAGGTTCTAAGGATTCATATCTATCCGACTTAGTCGAAAAACTGGGCAATTCTGACTGGGTAAAATCAGGTCTGGAATACATGAAATCCGATAATCCATGTCCTTTCTGCCAGCAAGAGTTAAGCTCATCGATTACTGAAGCGATCAATCAACTTTTTGACGAGACATATTCCCAAAAAGTCAGTCAGATAGAAGAGTTATCTAACAGCTACAGAGCTTATATTGATGATATTAAAAGCAAATTATCTGCTTCAGCATACAATTTTGAAGGTGATATAAGTACATATGGCTTCGAAGATAAAAGAGAGCTACTGCTTGAAAAATTATCAGCCAACTTGTCTCAGATTGATCTTAAAATCAGCAACCCGAGTACAGTTGTTACGCTTACAGATACGAGCGATTTGGTAGCCGATGTTAATACTGCGATAGCCGAAATACAAAGAGATATCGATAGATTCAACGATAGGATCAGAAATAAAAAAAGCCATTTAAATAGAATAGCTTCGGAGTTTTGGGTGATCCTGAATGAACAGTTTAGCGCTCTCATCGCGGCTTCAGATGAAAAGGTTAACGAACTTCAAGCTGGAGTAAAAAAACTATCCGATGAAATCGAGCTGCTTCGTAGCCAAAAGATTGCTCAAAGAAATATCATCACTGAAAACCAGAAAAAAATAACTAACATCGATTCATCAATAAACAATATCAATCAACAATTGATTGAACTAGGTATACATAGTTTTAAAATTGTTAAAGCAGCAAACGATCAGCAACGTTACAAAATTGCCCGTCCTACAGGTGAAAGTATTGGCGTATATAACACTCTTAGTGAAGGAGAAAAAACACTCATTAGCTTTCTGTATTTCCTAGAGTGTGCTTCAGGTTCAACAAACGAATCCTCTCCTGTGTTACTAAACAACCGAATCGTTGTAATTGATGACCCTATTTCTAGTTTGTCACACAATTATGTCTATGACATTGCAGCCCTGATACATCACAAGGTCTTTAGCGAAAACTTCAAACAAATTTTCCTATTGACGCATAATCTGTTCTTTTTCCACGAATTATTAATGCTAAAGAATGCATCTAACAAATGCCCTGCTGGATATAAACTGTATAGAGTAGCTAAATCCCAGTTTAGCTCCGTTTATGATTTAAAGAGGGATGAGCTTCAAAATGATTACCAAATGTATTGGCAAATCGTCAAAGATAGTTCTTCTAACCCTAGCTACGCACACATGCTACCCAACGCAATGAGAAATATATTGGAGCACTATTTCAACTTTGTTCATAAGAAAGATTCTCTAAAGCAAACATTGGAGCAATTAGGGCAAACAGAGTCAGATTTTAAGCCTTTATTTAGGTACATAAATAGAGAGTCTCACTCTGATTCGATTAACTTAGTAGATTTTGAAAAGATCAATACTGAAAGATACATTGAAAAGTTCAAACAGATCTTTGAAGAAACGGGGTTCAAGGAACACTACAACAGCATGATGGGGATTGAAAGCACGCCGAAAATTGAAGTAGAAGCTGAGCCTGCTTAATTGAAGATGGTTGGGGCTACCGATAACACTTATCGTCTAGGCAGTGAGCGAAGATGTTGACAAACATCTTCCCATTTTCCTAGGCGATAGCGTTGATATTTTCTAACGTTTACAACCTTCGGTTTCATGTTAGCTACCTCGCATATCTGCGACAGTGATAGTCACTGACAACTCTTGCAAGCCATTTACAAGCTGTAATTGTTGCAATTGTTATTGATAGTAGGCGGTAGCCCCAGCGCATTTATAGCAAATTCAGACGTTTATGACTACAAAAAAATGAATGCACGATATCGATTATTCTGCTGAAAAGTCATAAATTATCTCAAGGCAGAAACGCGACAGCCAAAGATCCGCCACGATATACGCCAAGACCGTGCGAATTTATGCTTTCAAGTTATGTACGTTTGTTGAGTCTTTGCGTGTTTTGGTTTTGTAGCGGTGCAACTCCCAAGTCATCTGAGCGACTTTATCTGCCATTACCTTCAGTTCACCTTTGAACTGCTCGTTCTCAGCTCGAAGTTTTTCGTTTTTATCCAAAAGCTCTTGGTACTTATCCTTTGAAACTTTTACCTTAGCTTTATTAGCTTTAGCCTTTACAACCCCGACATTCGTTGGGTTGGTGGCGTACTTCTCTTTTTCCGCTAGCACCATCTCCAGAAGAACAATGTGATTCTTCAACGAACCATTAGACACTCCCGCTCGCCTTTCAACAGCATAAGGACTGATTTTCTTGCCCTCTTTCAAAAGAGCCTTAAACGCATTCTCTAGCTTTGTTGCCACCGTCGCCATTACAGAGCCTCTACTCGATATTTTTCAAATTGAATGTTATGGTCAGCCATCACTTTTTCCGCAGTCCTTATATCACTTAGTTGCGTAGCGAGTGAGCTGCGGTTGAACATTCCCATTTCTTTCATTTTTTTTATTTTTTCAATACATCTCTCTCGCCTTATCACCCAGTTTTCAGCTTCAACCTTGTTTACATTCAGGTTCTCACAGTCCCTGCCTACGCATTTAGAAGGCTCAAACAAATGCCCCATGCTACATAGCTCACCAGAAAAACAAGTGCCAAACCCTGTCGATTTGTTTGCGCCTTTCGTGTCTTCAACCAACTGATTAAACCTTGCGTCACCAACCACCATAGGCGATCCACTCATGAACTTCATGAAGCCACCTGATTGTTCTTCTGGATGCTCAATCATGTCCTTAAGGTACTCAGCGTGAGACTCTATTTCTTGCTCTTGGATTTTCTCTTTAATTTTGGCTGGATTTTGAATGCCGAGTAGCGTTAATACCTCAGAATGACTCGCGTAAATGGCTGTCATTGCAAGGTGTATATGCTTAAATTGATGCTTCAACGAGGCTAATGACACTAACCCATGACCAACCACAAAATGAGCAAATGTTCGTCTTAACGAGTGAGTTTTAAAGCGCCAGTACAACTCTCCATGCTCATTTTTCTGTATTGGATCAAACTTCTTGTGGACGATAGTGTTTAGCAGGTTAAAAACCTCATCCATTTCTTCTGGAACGTAGCGAATATCGATATGAAGACTGTAACTATGGAAAAGCTTACTTAAATTCTGAGTATTGAGTTGAGCATCTTTTAACTGACGATTAATAGTATCGCCAGTCCATCCCCTACTTTCACCTTTGAATGAAAAGCGCGGCGAGAGGTGAATATCACCCGAAACAGAGCGATATTTATCATTGAGCACAGTGAGTATTAATAACGCCTTCTCACAAATTGGCGCACACGCCCATGTGTCCTCACGACTTAGCTTTTCTAATTTATCCGTCCAAGAACGCATTGTGCAGAGCTTAACGCCATCAATATCAACCTCTTTGTATGAGTTACCATCAATCTGGGTTAATTCACTTACCCTCATTCCCGTGAATGCCGAGCAAGCGCCAAAACACGCTCCTTCAATCATTCTAAAAGCATCAATGGCTTGTTTTTCAGTCACCCCTTTTGATTGGGCATACGCTTTCACGTCCAACAAAATATTATCTTTCTTATAGGCATCAATAACGCCTTTATGGGCTTTACTGCGATAGATAGACTCAACTTCGTCCTTGGCTTTATCTCGATAGTCATCAAGCACCTCTTGAGGGGAAATGCCGCTGCTTTTTGCTTTTTCCTTAACCTCAATATCGACAATGAGTTCCTGATACAGAGTTTCGATTTCTTGTTCGATATCATTATCAGACACTAATGAACAATATTCTGCCTCCACATCCGCTTCGAGGCCACGCCCGCCTAGGAAATCTCGGTAGACATACTCCACATCCTGAATTAAACGGGAAAGATATTGTTCGTAAATAACGGGGATTACCGTAGGATAATGCCCTTTACCGTGAGCGGCATACTTCTTGGCAATCTTTCTTGCGCTCTCGCCTTCTTGGTAGGGAATGTGAAACCTAGCGCTCTCTGGAAAATGGGAATTAACCTGCGTGAGTACATTGAGAGCACCCAGTCTCTTGGCAATAACCTCTTCACTCCCCCCACGTAGTGACTCTTTGATTTGCGAAAATACAATGTCATTTGAAATATAAGAAAAAGCGTTGATAGAGGTATTAGCAAAAACTCTCAGTAGCAAATCGCTATTTACCTGTATGGCCTTAATCTGCTCCACCTTCCTGAAGGTTTTACCCTCCATACTGAGCAACGTCTCTTTGCCGCCCCATATCAACCAATACATTCGCTGCTTCAACTCTAAAAGCAGTTTAGGGTTATGTTTGTTTGCTTGGAACGTTAAGTTGTATAGCGATTTGATCTCGTTTTTGGTGTTGAACAAATCATTAAAATCCCAGCAATCATCCTCAAAGTAAGAGGCAGGACTGCCATCCCGCTTTACGCTGACTACGCTTTTCGCCGTTGGCATGGGGTAAGCTTCATCGTTAGGCAAAGCGTATTGTTCAAACAGTGCATAGTCGTGGCTAATGCTATACATACTTACCCCTTAAAAATGTCTTGAATAGAGTCTTCATCCCAAAGAGGGTGGCAGCCCTGGCGCTCTAGGTATTTCTCTGCGGCCTTGAGGTTTCTTTTCTTAAAACGCTTCTTTATGTCTCGAATCGCAGACTTCACCTCACTAAAATTCTTTATGAAGTGGTCAAGACTTTTATGGGCGGCTACCGCCTCATTGAGACGAAGCTCAAACGAGAGCAAACGCCAAATATCATGAACCTCATCAACAACTGCAAAATTTCGGCATATGAAGCATTTAATGACATAACCACAAGCGGTATTTTTCACATCGTCATCATCTAGCAATCCCGTTTCTAGATTGCTTTTTTGAAACTCTCGTTTTTGCGGAACATCTTCACCTTTACATACTCCACCGTTAGCAATATCGTCCACAAGCACGCTAGAAGATGCTCTAAGTGCATCAGCTTCTTCACTAGACAAAACTTCACAATACTGCGCTTTCGTTGTTGCTATCGCTGCTGTAACCCCTCCAGTTGGGTTACTGCCCAACGCAAAGAGTGTGGCAGCTCCAAAAGCCAATTCACGATGTGCTACGGCTTTTGAGTTCTTACTGTAGTCTGAATTATTCCATGTGCTTTCAGATGCATTACGGTTGCTCTCCATCGCGCCTTGTCGCCCCAGCTTTTCTTCAGCGTACTGCTTAATAGAAGATTTCAAGCGCTCGCAGGTTAAAGAGAAATCAGGGTTTTCTCCTTTCATTGTTTGCAGTAAAACCGAGCGCTGCATTAATCCCGTTTTGTAGGTGTTGAGATTATCAACAGTTGGCTTCTTGCCATTGCGTCGCCTAAAGAGATAATGCTTATCTAAACCCAGATCAACAGCGCTCAGCCTCGACAATTCGAAGTGCTCTTCAAAAAAAGTTTTAGATACCGCTCTTGGAGTGAAGGAGCGAGGTTCTTCTTTGTAGCCACGGGTTTTCAAGCCTTTTACCGATATTCGCTTGCCACCTGCCTTATCAACACTCCAACCATCCTCCACTACAAAGGTGTTCAGCGCCTCTGTTTGTCCCACTGCGGTGTAATACACATAGAGGAACACCGCATTGGAGATAAGGCGATTAAATACGATTGTTCGCTTACCTTCACTGATGGTCTTATCTAAATACTCTTTGTATAGCAGCTTTCTATCCGACAATAGCGCACGAGCGATGCGCTTTAACTCTTTCTTAGTGTAGTTATTGGAATCTAACGATGCACTCACAGTATCTAGGTTTCGAGCTGCTTTAGGTATCTGTCCAAAACCAAACTTCTTTAGGATTGAATTGTAGCTTGAAGACATCCATCCCAACGTGTTGGCTTTTATCGGCTTACCATGCAATCCGACACCTGTTGTGCGCTGAGATAGCCATGCAGCATGAATATAGTTTACACACGATTCTGGTGAGAACTCGACCTTAGACTTGCGCTTTTGGGGTTGACTGTTGAAGCTATGCTTTAAAATGTTACCAATATACTTAAAGTTTTGGGCTTTACTCGCCTCTGACCAACCTGATTGTTCAAATTTAGAAATCAGCAGTGAAACATGCTGCTTAGTGCTGTATTTAAGCCACTCTTTGAAGTCACATGTGAGGTTGGCACCATTACCATTCACCCAAAGATATGTCCACTGATGAATCTTGGACAGTGGGTTTTCTGATTGCATTTCATCGGTCGGAATAGAGCGATAGGTACGAACGTTATCAGGCTTATCTGAGTCGAAGCTCTCCGTCATATGATGCGTTCCTCTTCCAATAACGCCATCATTAACTCAGGCACTTGGTTCTTGGTTGGATTGCCTTCCCAATGCGTTAAATAACGCATGGTCACAGATAAGTCCTTGTGTCCAAGTTCATCTTTTAGCAGTTTCAGCGCCTGTGTCGTACTCAAGTCTGGTATATTGAGCAACAGGTCGAGCTTATTAGCCGCATAAGTCGCTCTCGTATCATGGAAATCGTGGTCGAAGTGAGGGTTGCTGTTTTCCTTAATCGCATTTCTTAACCGCCCCCATAGCGTATCAATGGAATTTGACCGTTGCCCCTCTTCTTTAAATCGATTCCCTTCCTTTGTAATAAATACAGGCGCATCTTCATCACCTGTATTGAAAAAGTAGAGCCGTTTACGCTCTTTGTACCGCTCACTTTCGCAGTATTGAGTGACTTGCTCCATTAACCAAACAGGCATCGAAATCATGCGGTCTTTGCTGTATTTGGTATAGCACCCATAAGAAGAGCCAATCTTAATATCGGTGTAAGTTTTACCCTTAAAGCCCTTGGGTACTTTGAAGTGCCGAGGCTTTATATCCGCAACCTCAATCGCTCTTAGACCAGAATTAATTACAGTCGCCACCAATAATCGAAACTCGCCTGAAATTCCTGCTCGATGCCAGTTATCTCGAATGTGCCTTATGTCCAAGTCATTCATTGGCGTAAGTTCGGTTTCTTGCTTCGGACTCTTGAGTGTAATATCTGTGAGCATTTGACCGTACTTGTTATGACCATGCACCACAAACGGAAGTTTCTCCACATAGCCATGACGGTAGCAAAATACATAAAACCTTCGGATCACAGATAAGGTCGATGCCCCGACACTTCGGCGCATGTTTCCTTTAGCAATCTGTTTGTCTAAATAATTTCTGAAGAGATAAATGGGGTAACGCTCAAGCTCTTCATTCTCATCATTCCAATTGAGATTGTTCTTTCCTAAATAACGAAAAAAGCGAAGCAGAGCATACGACGTTGGCTCCGTATCTTTAACCCCTTCTACAATGCGACGGCTCATAATAAACGCATTGGCATAGAACTCTGGCTCACCGCTAGAGGAAAACAACAGATTAACGCCATCAAAACGCATCGGTTTACTCACAGTGAAGTCTAATGAGTCATGTGAATCACCTAACTCAATGTCACCAATTTCTATTGATCGACTTGTTGCTACAAGGTGGTAAAAGTGTTCCATACAATACCCAATCCAATTATCTAAATTAAAGTTAGACTATCAATCTAAATCAATCAAATAAAAACATAGATACTGTTATCTATGTCAAACAACTATTTAGATATGTTGGCTGTAAAAAAAGCCATGCATTGTCTGCATGGCTTTTTGAATCGTGTTGATAGTTTTCAACGATGGGTTGGCATCAACTTAATCTTCTTTTTTCGTGTTATGCCAAATGCCGTCTTCTAGTTGTGATTTTAACTCTGGAAAATCATTCACATCAAATGTTGGCACTTTACCCTCGCGCAGTTGGCGATTGTAATCTTTAGCAAGCTTAATCACGATACCTGACAACAATAGAATTGCCACCAAGTTCACTATCGCCATTAGACCCATTGATACATCAGCCAATGACCAAACCACTGGTAGAGATGCCAATGCACCAAACATCACCATACCAAGAACAACCACGCGGAAAAGACCCAAACCGGCTTTATGGTTATGCTCCAAGAAGATAAGGTTTGTTTCGGCGTACGAGTAGTTCGCGATAATCGAAGTAAACGCAAAGAAGAAAATCGCGACAGCAACGAAAATACTGCCCCACTCACCAACTTGAGAGCTTAATGCTCGCTGAGTCAGTTCAATACCCGTCACTTCTGTTGCTTGGCCTACGTACTCACCAGACATTAGGATGATAGCTACAGTAGCAGAACAAATAACGATGGTATCCATAAAGACACCAAGCATTTGAACATAACCTTGAGACGCAGGATGTGGCGGGTAAGGTGTCGCTGATGCTGCTGCGTTTGGCGCAGAACCCATACCAGCTTCGTTCGAGAATAGACCACGCTTAATGCCATTAATCATCGCCTGTGCGATTGCGTATCCTAAACCACCAGCTGCTGCTTCTTGTAAGCCAAAAGCACTCTTAAAGATAAGCATCAGAACGGCAGGTAACTTATCTAGGTTTGCGAACATAACGAACAGTGCAAGCGCAAGGTACGCTAATGCCATTACAGGCACAACTAGCTCTGCAACTTTCGCGATACGCTTGATACCACCAAAAATCACCACCGCTGATAGTGCAACAACCGCAATACCTACGTATAAATCATCCCAACCAAATGCGTTGCTCATCGCATTTGCAATAGAGTTTGCTTGAACGGCGTTGAATACCAAACCAAAAGCGATGATAAGGAAAACAGAGAAAAGCACGCCCATCCAACGCATGCCCAAACCTTTTTCCATGTAGTAAGCAGGACCACCACGGTAGTTGCCATCATCATCTTTGGTTTTGTATAGCTGCGCTAGCGTACTTTCCGCAAACGACGTCGCCATACCAAGCATCGCAATTAACCACATCCAGAAAATTGCACCTGGGCCACCAGCAGTCAAAGCAACAGCGACACCAGCCATGTTACCTGTACCTACACGAGCAGCAAGACTAGTACAAAGCGCTTGGAAAGAAGAAATACCAGCTTTGTCTGCTTTACGGCTGTTCTTAAGAACAGAGAACATATGGCCGAAGTGGCGGAATTGGATGAATCCCAATCGAACGGTGAAGTAGATTCCTACACCAACAAGAAGATAAACCAGAATCGAACCCCAAAGGAGATCGTTCATCAAATTGATTAAGTCTGTCATGTGTACCTCAAAGTGAGTTGCGCTAGCTTTTGCTTCCAAGCTCTTCACTAGATTGCCCGCTAAGTGTCAAAGTGTGCTTAGCTTTTTGAGTAATGTTTATTGCGCAATCTAGAATCGTAAACGTCGCTTCATGCATCCATGTTACGTACCAGCGTATTTTTTGACGGGCGGATAATGCAGGCTCGGCCAGTAAAAATCAATATGCAACAACTTACATTTAGGTGCAATTTTTCACTAGAAACTCACTAAAAATTAACAACAAAACAAGTGGTCAATCAACAAAAAACCAACATAACAACGATGATTTAAAAATATAAACGGGCGAAAGACGAAAGTATATTTGCAACTTAACTGGTCAAAAAAGTCTGGTATCTTAAGGCTTTCAACTATTTCTTGTTCTAAAGAGCATTTGCGTTTTTCCCCGCTTCTAACAAAGTAACACGGCTCCTACATGATCCTGTTATTCATGGGTACTACTACACTTTGCGTTAACATAAATAATTCGTCGATTTAAACGATTTCGTATATTTATATGTTTGTTTTTTATGCACTCTCTAGTCATAAAAATGTGATTCTAGAAGTACTTTTACACGAAACTGTCATGTTAGAGACACAAATGCGAAACCTATCGCAGTTATGCTCATCCCTATTGTGGTACTAAAAAAGCTCCACACGAACTGACTACAAAGTTTGGATAAATAAAAGGGAAAGGTGGCTTATGGAAGGCTTTCAACTCGATGATGTATTTGACCTAGATACTACCTCAGCAACTCGCTCTCGCAATAAACGAATGAAGCGCAAATGGCGTGAAATTGAAGAAATGAATGACCGACGTAACTTACTCAGAGAGCTGCGAGAGTTAGACGTTTGTAATGACATTACCTTAGAAGATATCAAACTATAATGAACACAAAAGGCACCTTAGGGTGCCTTTTGTTCTTTTTCGATACATCAAACTATTGCTCTGTTTGTATCGACAAAACGTCAAATTACCATTTTCTTAACTAGTGAGAATTAAACCCACTTTTGACTCTTTATTCTTCAAAATAAAATTCTTGTAAATTCTCATTAAATGAGAATTTAACCCATAAGAACACAAAAAAGGCAAACGATTACCTCGCACATTGCTACTACACAAACTCAACATTACTTTGGCGTACACGTTCTGCAAGCTGTTTATAGCGATCAGCAATCGTGTCACCAAACACTGGGTCATCCTCGCTTTCTTGCCACTGACTTTCAACATTCAGCCAGTCCTCGCTAGTAAACAATTCCTCAATCAACGGCAGAATTTGTCTTTCCTCCAAATCAAGATGTCGTTTTTGAGTCGTAATAAAATCTTCTAGTTGCTGAGTAAACATTTCTTGAGGAACAACCGCATCTTGTAAAATCATCTCTACGACCAATGCAAACTGCTTCGTTTTCTCCGCCAGCTCTTTATGTTCTAACTCAAGATTTTCAATGGTTTTTTGCTGCCCATAATGCTCTAGAAAATAGTGGTACAAGATATCTTCTTTAGGGTGATGGACTTTCTCCGAATGATTAGACAAATAATCTACAATCTCACTCACCAAAGAGTAGTTGATGGCATGTTCTTGTTTTATTTCATTCAGTTTATGACGAAGTATCGCCAAAAGACGAACCATATAACCGTGTTCACGTCTAATTCGTTCGATCATCATAGAGCTTCTCCATTACACCTACTTTTAATAAGTGTATATGAGAAAACATCACCTCGTCTCGACCGCGCTCAAAAAAACAGCGATCGTAATGTCACGTTCGCTGTACTCTTTCAAACAAGCGGTTGAAGATCAATCAAAAAACGATATCGCTACCGGTAAGTGCCAGTTAATCGGCTCTAGACCTTGTTGCTCAAGAATTTGATTGGTTTGCGAAAAATGTTGGCAGCCAAAGAAGCCTCTATGTGCAGAAAGTGGCGATGGATGTGGAGCTTCAAGCACATGATGTTTTGAACGATCAATAAAACGTCCTTTCTTCTGTGCGTGTGCTCCCCAAAGTAAGAATACGACACCATGCTGATGTTGATTGATCGCTTCAATGACTCGATCGGTAAACGTCTCCCAACCGGTTTTTGAGTGTGAATGTGCCTTGCCTTGTTCTACGGTCAATACCGTATTGAGCAGCAACACTCCTTGCTCTGCCCAACTTTGCAAAAAGCCGTGCTGCGGAATTTGGAACCCATCAATATCCTGCGCAAGTTCTTTATACATATTCACTAAAGATGGGGGCGTTTTAATGCCAGGCAACACAGAGAAACACAATCCATGAGCTTGATGTGGCCCGTGATATGGATCTTGCCCTAATATTACAACTTTCACATCACCAAATTCAGTAAAGCGAAAAGCATTAAACACGTCTTCCTCTGGAGGAAAAATTGCTTTGCCTGACGCGCGCTCTGCTTCAACAAATTTTAGCGTATCAATAAGGTAGCTCTGTTGCTTTTCTTCACCGATCACATCGTGCCAAGTGGGTAACTGATTCATGGAAAGTTCCTGTCCTATCATTTCTCTCTATTCTAACGAGCGAAACTCAAACAGACAAAGCTTGCCTCTGATGAACAATGCCGAAAAATGGTATAGATAGGATAGACTAATGACGCTGAGGCGTTCGAAAATGTCCCGGTCCAGTAATATGTCGGTTAGGCATGGGTAAACGAACGACACGTCGAGATTGTGTCGCAGAAACAAAAGATACAGGTCGAGACATAACGACATCCTCCTAGTTAGCACGACCAGAATGGTCATGCTACGTATTCAATTAAAACTCTACTCTTTACTTGAAAGAAAGATATTGAAAGAAAGATGCCAACTTTTTCAATCTATTACTCACCCACTATTTCATCTAGATGGTATTGACGCAGTGCGCTAATTTCTTGCTGCCAGATATCTGGGTCAATGGTTTCTAAAATCAATGGGATACCATCAAATCGCGGATCTTTCGCTATATATTCAAAACAACTCCAGCCGATTTCACCTTTACCGAGTGAATGATGGCGATCCACCTTACTTGCAAACTCTACTTTTGAATCATTAAGATGCATTGCTCTTAAATAGTGCATACCAACGATACGATCAAACTCAGCAAATGTACGTTCACAATCTTCTTTCGTGCGTAAATCATAACCCGCAGTAAAAGTATGGCATGTATCTAAACAAACACCGACACGTTCTTTGTCTTCGACTTGATCAATGATTTCTGCAAGGTGTTCAAACTTCCAACCTAAATTTGTACCTTGCCCTGCCGTATTTTCTATTACCGCGATGACATTCGGTACAGCTCTATGGGCAAGATTGATCGACTCCGCAATAGTCGCCAAACACTCTTGCTCTGATATTTTCTTTAAATGGCTGCCTGGATGGAAGTTCAGTAATGTCAAACCAAGTTGGTTACAGCGCTCCATCTCATCAATAAACGCGGCTCGTGATTTGTTGAGCTTTTCTTCTTCGGGCGCACCCAAGTTTATCAGGTAAGAGTCGTGCGGAAGAATATGTTCGGCGCTAAACCCTAGCATCTTGCAATTGGCTTTAAATGCGCGAATGGTTTTCTCTTCCAGTGGTTTTGCTACCCATTGGCGCTGATTCTTCGTAAACAGAGCAAACGCATTTGCACCAATTTCTCTTGCACGCAAAGGGGCTTGATCTACACCACCAGCGGCAGACACATGAGCACCAATAAATTTATTTCCAAGTCTATTTTTAATGTTCGTCATTTAATCACTTTTGACTTTCAGTATGGTTACCAAAATACAGAGGGTTGCATTCTCTTGGTTAAAGTTTAAACTAAAAATGTAGTAAATTTACAACAAATTTAACTTTTAAATATTTTTTATATTATCAAATAAATTGTAAATAGTATGTTTTCAAACGTTTTATTGATTTAACTCAAGAAAATTACCTCCAAAAAATTAAGGTTTTTAGTTGTTTTTTGACCTAAATCAATATTAATATAATGGATATTGGCTATATAATACCTAGCTCAACAAAAATTCGAAAATTAACACCAATAATCACCACAGAAGTGGTCTAGGAGACAGTAATGATCCAAGGTATCCAAATTACTAAAGCAGCTAACGACGAACTACTAAACTCAATCTGGCTACTAGATAGCGAGAAAAACGAAGCACGTTGTGTTGCAGCAGCATCAACTTACGAAGCTGACCAAGTTATCGCAATCAGCGATCTAGGTGAATACGAAAGCCGCGAAGTAGCAATCGAAACAGCTCCACGCATCGAAGGTGGTCAACACCTAAACGTTAACGTTCTTAAGCGTGAAACTCTAGAAGATGCAGTTGCTCACCCAGAGAACTACCCACAGCTAACTATCCGTGTTTCTGGCTACGCAGTACGTTTCAACTCGCTAACTGCAGAACAACAACGTGACGTAATCGCTCGTACATTTACTGAGTCTCTATAATTGAGATATCTTTCAGTAAGATTTTAAAAACGGCGCTCTGAGAGCGCCGTTTTTCTTTGCACATCAATAATAAAAAGGTGAAGACACCGCTCCACCTTTCTATTCTATGTATTTCTCTCTTGTCACTTACTGCACACGGCGCAGTACTTGCTTTAACGCGTCAAAGTCTGCGTCGAGATCTTCTGATAAGAGTTCCATCGCAGCGTGCTTCGCTAATGGTGCAGGAAGGTCAATGTCAGATTGAAGAATGTCATCTACGACTTCTTTGAACTTTGCAGGGTGTGCAGTACATAGGAACAGACCCGTTTCACCCTCTTGCAGCTGCTCTTCAAGAACGCGGTAAGCAATCGCACCGTGTGGCTCACATAGGTAGCCAAGTGCGTATAGGTCTTTCACCGACTGAGCGCTTTGCTCATCAGACACTGCACCTTTACCTAGCGTCTCCAAGCCCCACTCTTTCACGCGGCATAGCTCTTCGATACGAGGCCAGTTGTTTGGTTGACTCACGTCCATCGCGTTCGATGTCGTTGCGACCGTTGGTTTTGGCTCCCACTTACCCGTTTGTAGGTAACGCGGTACAGTGTCATTGGCATTCGTTGCAGCGATAAAACGTTTGATAGGCAGACCCAGTGCTTTTGCCAGTAGACCAGCAGTTAAGTTACCAAAGTTACCACTTGGTACTGATACCACTAGGTTTTCACGCTCTTGCTTGCTCATTTGCGCGGCTGCTTCAAAGTAGTAACAGATTTGTGCCATCAAACGGCTGATGTTGATTGAGTTTGCAGAGTTCAGGCCGATCTCTTCACGCAGTGCGGAATCATCAAAAGCTTGCTTAACCAGAGCCTGACACGCATCAAAGTCACCATCGATCGCGACAGTGTGAATGTTCTTACCAAGCGTACAGAATAGCTTCTCTTGCAGTGGGCTGATTTTGCCTTTCGGGTAAAGAATCACAACGTTGATGTCTTCCATACCGTAGAAAGCGTGCGCAACGGCTGCGCCAGTATCGCCAGAAGTTGCAGTCAGAATAGTGATCTTGCCACCGTCCGAAACCGCAGCAAGAGATTGCGCCATAAAGCGACCACCAAAATCTTTAAACGCAAGCGTTGGACCATGGAACAGCTCCAATGCGTAAACACCGTCTTTTACTTGGTTAATTGGTGCTGGGAATTGGAATGCAGCATCAACCAATGCGTTAACCTGCTCTTCCGCCAACTCATCGCCAATCAGTGCTGATAGGATTTTCGTGCTACGAGAGACAAAGTCTTCTGCCAGCAGCGCATCGACGTCTTCAAACTTTGGTAATTCCGATGGGAAAAATAGACCTTGGTTACGGCCTAATCCTTGGCGAACGGCTTGGCCAAAGGAGACTTGTTCATCATTTTCTTTTATATTGTAAAGCTTCATAGCTCACTTCCTGTTACTTTCGAACCCTGTTTATCCAGACGACAAACATGGACGAATCCTTCTTCGTTTTGTACGTAGTTCTGTTCTAACCAGCGAGCAACTCGCTCAGCGACATCTTTCTCTTTGCAAATACTGAACAGTGTCGGACCACTGCCAGAAATACCGGTAGCCAATGCCCCCGCAGACGCTGCGTATTGACGTGCATTCGCAAAGCCTGGAAGCAGTTTCTCACGATACGGTTCTGCGATCACGTCTTTGATCATTTTTGCAGCAAGTTCTGGCTGACCAGAATGACACGCATGAATAAAGCCTGCAAGGTGACGACCATGAGCAATGATATCTTGTCGACGGTATTGAGATGGTAGGATCTCACGCGCTTCTGCTGTTGATACTTTGATACCCGGATACGCCATCACCCAGAACCAATCGTCAAAGCAAGGCACTTCTTGACTAATGATACCTAGCTCTTCAAGCATCAACTGCACACCGCCAAGGTAACACGGCGCAACGTTATCGTAGTGAATACCACCAGAGATCTTGCCTTCCATTTCTCCCATCAGCGCTAGCAACTCTGTCTCGTTAAGCGGCTGACCATGGAATCGGTTTAATGCATCTAATGCAGCAACGATAGAACAAGCACTTGAACCTAAACCAGAGCCGATTGGCATGTTCTTTTCTAGCGTCATTTCAAGTGGCTTTAGCTCAACGCCTTTTTTATCTAGCTCACGAGCAAACACTACCCAACAATCGTAAACGATGTTCTCTTTCGGCTCGGTTGGTAGCTTCTCAACAAAATCACCCGCGGTCTTTAGACTGAACGGCTCAGCCCCAGACTTAACCAATACTCGGTCACCCAATAGTGTGCCATCGACTGGAGACACCGCCGCCCCCAGAACGTCAAAACCAACGCTTACATTGCCAATTGATGCCGGGGCATAAACCACTACATCCATATCACTTGAACTCATTGTTGTTATACCCCTAGCTTCCAACCCAAAGTGCGCATCACATCAGAGAATACGCCAGCAGCCGTGACCTCAGTACCTGCACCGTAACCACGCAGTACTAGTGGAATTGGTTGGTAGTAGCGGCTGTAGAAAGCCAGTGCGTTTTCACCATCTTTGATCTTAAACATCGGATCGTTTTCATCGACCGCTGCAATGCTTACTGTGCATTTACCATCGACAATTTCACCCACGTAACGCAGTACTTTGCCTTCTTCTGCCGCTTTAGCTGACAGCTCTTTAAAGTACGCGTCCGCTTCTGGTAAGCGTTCCATAAACTCATCAACGCTGCCTGAGTCGTCAAAGCCTGGTGGCAGAGCCTGATCAACCACAACGTCTTCTAACTCTAGAGACATGCCTGCTTCACGAGCAAGGATCAGAAGCTTACGCGCAACGTCCATACCCGATAGATCGTCACGAGGATCCGGTTCCGTAAAACCGTTTTGCTTAGCGATGTTAGTGGCTTCACTTAGGCTCATGCCTTCATCTAGCTTGCCGAAGATGTATGACAGAGAGCCAGAAAGGATGCCGCTGAAGCGCTCTAGTTCATCGCCCGCTGAAATTAGGTTTTGTAGGTTTTCGATTACCGGTAGACCTGCGCCTACGGTTGTTTCGTACATCAGCTTACGACGAGAGCTGCGCGCGACATCGCGAAGCTGATGGTAGTAAGACATGCTGGCGGTGTTTGCTTTCTTGTTTGGCGTGACTACGTGGAAACCTGCTGCTAGGAAGTCTGCGTATTGATTCGCAATATCTTCACTTGACGTACAGTCCACCAATACTGGGTTGATGATGTGGTTACGTTGAACCAAAGAAATCAAACGCGCTAGGCTGAACTCTTCTGTCGCTGCCGACATACGGTCACGCCAATGCTCTAGTGGTAGACCTTCGCTATCCAGCAGAAGACCTTTGCTGTTTGCCAAGCCACATACGCGAATTACGATACCTTTTTCCGCAAGCTTCGCTTGTTGACGCTCGATCTGATCCACCAGCTCACCACCAACGCCGCCAATACCAACCACGAATACGTCTAGGAAGTGCTTAGAGTTGAATAGGTTCTCGTGACACGCTTTGATTGCTTCAGAGATCTTATCTTCTGGAATCACGGCTGAGATAGCACGCTCAGATGAGCCCTGTGCAATTGCTACAATGTTTACGTTCACTTCTGCAAGAGATGAGAAGAAGCGAGATGCCACGCCACGAGAAGTTCGCATGCCATCACCAACTAGCGTCACGATAGAAACATTATCGATGAACTCAACTGGCTCCAATAATCCATCTTTAAGTTCTAATTCAAACGCATCTGCTAATACTTGCTGTGCTTTTGCTTTGTCGTCTGCTTCAATACAGAAGCTGATGCTGTACTCAGAAGAAGATTGAGTAATCAGAACAATAGACACACCTGCAGATGACATTGCGCCGAATACACGACTAGCCATGCCTACCATGCCTTTCATACCCGGGCCAGACACGTTAACCATAGTTAGGTCGTTCAGCGTCGTGATGCCTTTGATGGCTAGGTTATCTTCGCCTGTGTCTTGACCAATTAACGTGCCCGCACCTTGAGGGTTAAAGCTGTTTTTGATCAGACAAGGAATATGGAATTGTGCGATTGGTGCGATGGTTTTTGGATGCAGAACGGATGCGCCAAAGTAAGAAAGCTCCATCGCTTCTTGGTAGCTAAGAGATTTAAGTAAGCGAGCATCTTCAACCAAACGCGGGTCACAGTTGTAAACACCATCAACGTCAGTCCATATTTCACAACAATCTGCACGTAGACACGCCGCAAGAACCGCCGCAGAATAGTCAGAACCATTACGACCAAGTGTAACAAGTTCACCTTTTGCATTGCCGGCAGTGAAACCTGGCATGATATTCACATGACCTTGAGGAAGAGGGTTTTGGCGGAAATTCTGAGTAGATACCTCAACGTCGACCATCGCTTCAAGATGATCGCCTTTTGCATATAGGTATTCAACGGGATCGATTAGATGCGCTGGTTGGCCTTTCGCTTCAAGTACCGCTTTCATTAACTGAATCGAAACGCGTTCACCCTTACTGATGATACGTGCATTGACGTTATTTGGACACATGCCAAGAAGGTTAATACCGTGAACAAATTGACGCAATTGAGAAAGTGAGGTTTTCACTTGATTATCAAACGCAGAGCCGTCGATATTCGGCAGCACCGTGTGTATGTCCGCAAAAAGTGCCTTGAACGATGCTTCTAGCTCGTTGATTTGCAGCTCAGCTTCGCCATTACGTAACGCTCCCTCAATCACTGCGACCAATTTGTTCGTCGTTTTACCTGGCGCTGAAAGCACCACCGCGACTTCTTCTTGCTGTGCATTATTGGCGATGATATCCGCCGCTCTTAAAAAGCGATCTGCATCTGCTAATGATGAGCCACCAAACTTCAATACTCGCATCCCTTCCTCCGATGTATTTTTTTAAATCTGTCTAAATTCTGTTTAAAAATGTATAAAAAAAGGCCTGTATCTTGTTGGATACAGGCCTTTTTTGTGAATTTCTTTCGCTCAGCAGCCTGCCCCAACATATGTCGTGTCGGTAATAATAATGGTTGTGGTCATTACTAGCTGGCTGAGAGATGTCATAAATAAATATTCAACGATAATTATGTGTTTGCTTAACTCTACGTTTACCGAGTTTCCTAAACAGAGTCAACTAAAAATTGTTTATTTTACCGTCACGCCACAATACCCACCTCACCAACATAGAGAAAATAACCACCATTAACAATAACTTAAACGAAAAATCTTAATATTTCCTTTTTTATCACGTTCACTAAGCGTTCAAAAATGTCCATTTTCAAATCACACGCGTTGAAGATATTCAAAAGGGATTGCAGCTATTAAACTGATAGAATTTAACAGTACATTAACTGTGATCAAGATTCATAGGATCAAATTAAATCATAATTTAATGAGCCGGCTTTCATATTCTATGCTTTAATAGTGAGAAGCTTTTAGCACATACTAATAACAAAGTTAGACACAAGGAGTGGTTAACATGAAAAGATGGATTTTTCTGTTACTATTAGTTGTGCCTGCTATTTCTGTTGCGACCGAATTACCGTCATTACCAGGTAAAACGACACCATCCCCTCATAAACTCTTCATTTCTAGTGAAAACTACCAAACTGACAGTTTCGATGTGTGGAATATTGATGGTGGCTACTCGTATGAACTGTTTGATTCCGTTGATCTGTATGTTGGTGCTCGAGTTAACAACTCTCCAACCCAAAATCAAAGCGGCTTTTTAAGTGGGATCAGTTATCATTTTAATGATCGCGTAACTGTAAAAAGTACTGTGCGCTCTTATAAAGGAGAGGCTCTTGAAGGCCTCCGTGAAGAAGATCGTAACCTTGCAGCTGAAGTATCAAGCCGCGTAAAGATCACTGACAACTTAGATCTTCACGCCACTTTGGACTATCAAGATTGGCAACAAGGTTTTGAAGTTGGCTTAGGCTTTCGCTTTTAAAACGATAGCTCGTCTTTCGAAATCAACACCCCATTCCAATCCGCGTATACGTAATGCTTTGGTTGCACAATTTGATTGTGCATGGTCAATGTAACGTTGACTTCGCCCATACCGCGCTTCTCTGTTTTGAACGGACAAGTTCCTAATGCTTGAATACCAATGTCCATCTGTGACATCTGAGCCACATCTCGAACCGCACCATAGACAATGATCCCCTCCCAACCATTTTCGATAGCAAGAATGGCCAACTGATCACCTAATAGGGCTCGTTGGCAGGAACCATGCCCATCCACAATCAATACTTTGCCAGTGCCATCTTCACTCAATATTTCTCGCACCATAGAGTTGTCGTGATAACAACGCACGGTAACGATTTCTCCAAAAAATGCAGCGCGTTGACCGTAGTTTTGCAATGGTAAACTCAACTGCGTCACTTGCTCTTCATATTGGTCACAAATATCTGGTGTTATGTCTCTCATGGTTCCTCCGTGAATTGTCTCATCAAAGCGACACTTTGCTGAGTGGTATTCGTCTATACAAGCCGTGGCCTAATATCTCCTAATTCATGCATAACCTTAGGGTCAGCACAGACAATCAAATAGAGTTCGTTATTCATGACATAGTAAATCGCATTTTGCTGAAAATGATTAGCCAATTGAACGGCGATCTCAACAGACACCGCTGTTGCGTAACTTTCTTCAGACCACTCAAAAAACTTATCACCAACTAAAACCGGCACATAATCAACGTGATACAGTTGTTCTTCTAGCTTATGATTACTTATGCAATTCTCTTCTTTGGACCGCAAATTGCTATAAGGGTTCCAAGCAGTTATCACCGCATAGTTAACCTCATTCCATTTCCGGTAAAAATGAAAGAATGGGTCTGAATAAGCATGCCATAACGATGCGTCTATCTTCATGTTACTTTTTTCTATCATAACTCTTAAACGATTAATAACTGTTACAATTCATCAATTGATGTAAATCAACAAAGTGAATGGAATTAACATTTGAGCATTGTTAGCATGCTGTTAACAATATAAAATCCGCTCCATATCTTAGGGGGTTTATGTTTCAGCTTATGTCAAAGCATGAAAATGAAAGATAAGCCAACCCTATAGAATAAACGTCGCCATTGGATACTGGTGAGTTGGCAAAATTCCAAGGAAGGCGGATAACTTAAAGAAGTGTTTTTTTGAACAAGTTGTTTTATTATCAAAATCACATTACCTGTATGTTATATTTTTGCCTAGAATTTATTCTATTAGCACAATTTTGTCACAAATTTAGGTACCGCCAATGCAAACCCCGCAGATTCTTATCGTTGAAGATGAGCAAGTAACTCGTAACACTCTTAAGAGTATTTTTGAAGCAGAGGGATACGCTGTTTTTGAAGCCAGTGACGGCGAAGAAATGCACCGAGTATTGTCTGAAAATACAATCAACTTGGTGATCATGGACATTAATCTTCCAGGCAAAAACGGTCTGCTGTTAGCTCGTGAACTTCGTGAGCAAGCGAACATCGCTCTAATGTTCCTAACGGGTCGTGACAACGAAGTGGACAAGATCCTAGGTCTTGAAATTGGTGCTGATGATTACATCACCAAACCATTTAACCCACGTGAACTGACTATCCGTGCGCGTAACTTGCTAAGCCGCTCAATGAGCACTAATGCAGTACAAGAAGAAAAACGCTCTGTAGAGAAGTACGTATTCAACGGTTGGGTTCTAGACATCAACAGCCGCTCTCTTGTTAGCCCTGCTGGTGAAAGCTACAAACTGCCTCGCTCAGAGTTCCGTGCACTACTGCACTTCTGTGAGAACCCAGGTAAGATTCAAACTCGTGCAGATCTTCTTAAGAAGATGACTGGCCGTGAACTTAAACCTCACGACCGCACAGTAGACGTAACTATTCGTCGTATTCGTAAGCACTTCGAATCTGTATCAGGTACACCAGAAATCATCGCGACAATTCACGGTGAAGGTTACCGCTTCTGTGGCGATCTAGAAGACTAATCTGCCCAGTACAAACAACAAGGGCTTGCTCAATGAGCAAGCCCTTTTTCTATCTGCTGTTTGACGGTTCTAGTAAACCTTGTCGATCTTAATGCCTTTCTCGACTAACCAACCTTTGTTACCTGCATCATCGAGTAGCAGCGCTAGATCAACGCGCTTTTCCATATCAGCGTCAATCTGCCATACAAATGCAACTTCCCATTGATTTTCTGTGTGAGTGCGCAACTCGAGTAAGTCACCGTCGATCTCCCACTCGGAATCCCCTTGCTTAATGATCAAGGTATCAACAGTTAGGTTAGCTGGAAGTTCACTATTCGCTTGCAAGTACAATGCACCATGGACATTCTGCTCTTGTACTTCTCCGATAGTCGGCATCAAGTTTACCCAAAGGTTACTTTTTAGCTCTACATTCACTTTGTTTATCGTGGTTTGACTATCTTCATGCCACGCCACTTGAGGCGTGGTACTACAACCACCCAGCAACGCTATGGCTAATGCTACCGATGCAAATTTTTTCATGTTACTTCCTCTGTTCCAACCAACTTTTTAAGACTTGAATATCGTTTTGATACTCGTTTTTTATTTCCTCTACCCAATCAGAAATGTTTTCCCACCAAGCAGGCATATCGGGTGATTGCGCTTTCTGTGCAACGCTTTGAATGTGTTTAAGGCCGATCGATCCTGCCGCACCTTTTATTTTATGCGCTTCGGAAACAATACCCTCTTGATCTTTGGCCATCATATTGGAGTCCAAAACATCAATATAGTCAGGCATCATTTTTTCAAACATATTGATGCTATCGTAAACAGGTTTTACGCCGACGATGTCTACATAAGACTCTAACATATCCAGATCGAGCAAATGTGTATTAATCATAGGTGATGAGACAACAACACTCTCTTCAACCTCATCGAAGCTCGAAGTAACCATCGGTTTGCTCTCATCATTTTGTAAAAGAAACTTATCAATGACGGTTTGAATCGCTTGAACGGCCAATGGTTTACTGATCACATCATCCATACCATTATCCAAGTACTCACGACGCTCTTTCACCACATTGGCCGTAAGTGCAACCAGCGGCGGTAAAGTGTCGTAATGCTCTCGATAGTAGTTTGCAACATCAAAGCCCGTCATATCGGGCAGCTGAATATCCAGCAAAACTAAGTCATATTCTTCTGGAACAAAGTTCACCAGTGCCTCTTTACCTGTCATTGCGACAGTCACGGAATGACCTAAACTTTCAAGTAACGATTTAGCAACCGTGACATTCAGCTCAATATCTTCCACCATAAAGATATTCAGATGCATGCTTTCACGTTCAACATCAATGGTAGGGGCTTGTTGTTCAACAACAGGGATGTGGATAGACACCGTAAAGGTACTGCCAAACCCCTCTTCACTCGTGACGGTAATTTCACCATCCATCATATTGATCAACTGCTGAGACACCGCTAAGCCGATACCTGTACCTACCGCATGTAAATTGTCTTTGCCTGACTTCACTTGATAGTACATGGCAAAAATCTTATCGAGTTCTTCTTCAGGGATGCCGATACCGGTATCTTCAACTTCCATAATGATGGTCGCGTAATCTTCATCGACTTCTGCGCTGACGGTCATGACCACACCGCCCTCTTTGGTAAATTTCATCGCGTTACTAACAAGATTCCAAATGACTTGGCGCAAACGCGTCGCATCCACTTCGATAACTTGTGGTAGAGCGCTCAAGCGTTCTAAATCAAAGCGTAGCCCTTTTTGCTCCGCCATCAGTGCGGAAATACTTTCTATCTCCGCGACAAAATCTTCAAAGTTAAGTGGGGCTGGCAACAGCTCCAGTTTTCGACGATCAAACTTATCCATATCGATGATGTCATTGAAGATATTACCGAGTGTGATTGCGCTGACATTGATGGTTTGCATGTGTTTGCGTTGCTCTTCCGTAAGTTGACTATCGAGCAACATTCGACTCAAACCCACAATACCATTTAAAGGGGTACGCAGTTCATGACTAATGGTTGAGATAAAAGTGGTTTTGTCACGACTGGCTTTCTCTAATGACTCTTCATGGCGCTTGCGTTCCGTAATGTCGCGCCCAAAGCCGACCAAACCAAGGTGGCGCCCATCTTTGCTGTAAAAAGGCACTTTACGCAGCTCAAAGTAATGTTTACGACCATCAGGGTAATCAAGCCACTGCTCATAAGTGATCGCTTGATTATCATCGAACACTTTCTGGTCTGTATCGACGATATGCTCTGCGACTTCTTTGCTATAGACATCCCATGGGCTTAACCCGACGAGTTGATGTTCTTTCTTACCGGTTAACTCTTCCATTGCTCGGTTACAGCCAGAAAAAACGCCATCCGCATTTCGGTAATAAATCAGATCGGGCGACGCATCAATAAAAGAGCGAAGCAGCGCCGTACGCTCAGCTAATTCAACCTGTGTACGCTCACGTTGAAAGACCTCATTCTCAAGATCTTGCATCGCTTCTTCACGGCCTTCTTCTGCCTTAATTCGTTCTTCGATCTCTTGGTTCAGTTTTTCAATGTTTTGTTGCAACTGAAAGTTCAACTCTTGATCGCGTGAGCGCATGTCTTTCAGTTTCGACACCAATTTGGTCAAACGTTGACGGGATTCTTCCAGTTGATCAACCACAACGGAAAGAAAATACACCGCCCAAGGCGTGATCAATAGGCCAAAAAAGACCGAACGAACCAAGTCGATATCACCCACACTACCTTGCAGTGCTAGAGTAATACCCACCTGAACAACAACGGCCAAAGCCACCAGCGCTAATGCAAGCAAAATTGAGAAACGGACAATCCCCAGCTTAACAAGTAGATCAACATAATACTGGGCGAGATTTTTCATGGGCTTCATTCACTACTCCATGGAATAAGCATGACAAAGAGCCCTGAACCTTTGATTGAGATAGGCATCCATCTGTGTCTGAATTTGACACATTCTGTTTGATTCTCTGGATGATACGATGAAGAACTAACACGCTTCAGGGCCAGCGCAAGAGTTCACTCAAGTCCACGCAGTGTAACGTGTTTAATACTTGAGTTTAAACAGTCTGTGATCAACTTATAGCAAATGGTCACAAAGCAAGCGTCTAAATAGCGGAAAGTATGAATTCGCTTTGTATATAAAAAGAGCGAGGCATACATCGACGCTCGCTCTCGTTGGATTATTCAGATTTTAGTTCAGGCTTGGTATAGAGAAACGCATCACCATTCAAACTGCCTTGGGCACCCTCTCGATCAAGCGCTCGTCCTATCTCCGTCATCGCCAACCAGCGGTTTTCACACCATAGAGGAGAGAGCAAAGTTGGACGACGGGCAGCAGAAGATACTCGATGGTAAACCACCTCTTTGGGTGTCATACGAATCAACTCACTGGCGATCGCAACATACTCTTCAAGCTCTGGCGCTTCCAGTTTTCCTGCTCGCCACGCTTTCGCCATCGTACTACCCTCAACGATATGCAGCCCATGAAGCTTAATACCATCTGTGCCCACTTCTAACACTTTACGTAGCGTGTCGACGTTGTCATCTCGAGTCTCTTTTGGTAGGCCGACAATCAGGTGAGTACACACTTTAATGCCTAGTGCCCGAGCACGTTTGGTAATTTCTGCGTAACACTCGAAGTCATGGCCACGGTTAATGCGCTTGAGCGTGTTGTTGTTCGCCGTTTGCAGCCCCAGTTCTAACCAAATTTCATAGCCTTGGTTTACATAGCCAGAGAGCAAATCTAATACCGCATCAGGAACACAATCGGGACGCGTCCCCACGCATAAACCCACAATATCAGCGGCTTTCAGTGCCTCTTCATACATGTTCTTAAGCACTTGAACTTCTGCATAGGTACTGGTGTAAGCCTGAAAATATGCAAGGTACTTTTTCGCACGGTGAATCTCACCAGCTCGATCCTTTAATTGATCATGAATACTTTGGATCTGCACCTCTTCGTCCGCAAACGAAGCAACATTACAAAATGTACAACCGCCTCGACCAATCGTGCCGTCGCGGTTTGGGCAGCTAAAGCCACCGTGTAAAGTCAACTTATGAACTTTCTCGCCATAACGACGCTGAAGATCTTGGCCAAGCGTATTAACCAATTCATGTAACTGCATAGATTCTCACCAATAGTAAACCGTAATAAATCTCACTACGATTAGTGTAACTAAATTACATCCCTGCAAGAAAAAACAGGCAATTCTAATCAATTCAAACAAGCACGGAACGGTACGAAATCAATAAAACTGCATAAAACCAATTCAAAACCGGCATTGTTGCGCAAATGTTAAACAAAAAATGCATAATTAAACGAAAAATTTGGGTCACAAAAGCGACTTTTCATTGCAATCGGAAGTCACAAAATTGTAGGATACTTACACAAAGCAGTCGTTTTTTTAGATTTTATTACACTATCAACGACAAGATTTGTCGGCGTTATCCCGCCCCCCCCATATAAGTCACTAAATTGTGACAATAAACTAAGGGATATCACCAAGGATTGTTTTTCTCGCAATACTTTTCCTGCGAGATACGGAAAGGAATCAAAACTGGCCAACCTAGGTCGGTTTCGAATCATAAATATAAAGGACAAGACGTACAGAACGTACAAGACAGCCAAGATCTGTCTGGAATTCTTGCGTCGACATTGAACTGGAAGGATGTATCTATGGTAGATAGAGAGCAAAATTCACAGGGTCTGTACACTCCGGAGCTGGAGCATGACGCTTGTGGTATCGGTTTTGTTGCTCACCTTAAAAACCGTAAATCTCATGAAGTAGTGACTCAAGCATTGGATATGCTGGCTCGCATGGAACACCGTGGTGGTCAAGGCTGTGACCCATGCAGCGGTGATGGTGCGGGTATCTTGCTACAAAAACCTCATGAATTCCTATTAGAAGAAGCCGTTAAGTTAGGCATTAAACTGCCTTCGTTTGAAAAGTATGGTGTTGGTGTCGTTCTTTTCCCGAAAGACGAATACAAACGCGAACAATGCCGTGACATTCTAGAACGTAACGCACAACGTCTAGATCTTGAAGTTATCGGCTACCGTGTATTGCCAACCGACAACTCAATGATCGGTGCAGACCCACTAAGCACAGAACCTCAGTTTGAGCATGTGTTTATCTCAGGTGGCCCTGGCATCACACCTGAAGAGCTAGAGCGCAAACTGTACGTACTTCGTAACTACACTGTACGTGTTTGCTTAGAAAGCGTTTCGAACATTGGTGACGACTTCTACATTAACTCCATGTCTTACAAGACATTGGTGTACAAAGGTCAGTTAACGACCGAGCAAGTACCTCAGTACTTCCTTGATCTGCAAAACCCGACCATGGTGACCGCACTGGCACTGGTACACTCTCGCTTCTCTACCAATACTTTCCCGAAATGGCGTCTTGCGCAGCCTTTCCGTTACATTGCCCACAACGGTGAAATCAATACAGTTCGCGGTAACTTGAACTGGATGAAAGCCCGTGAAGCAATTCTAGAATCAGACCTGTTTACTCAGGCTGAAATCGACATGCTTCTTCCAATCTGTCAGGAAGGCAGTTCAGATTCATCTAACTTTGACATGGCACTTGAGCTCCTAGTTCTTTCTGGTCGCAGCCTGCCACACGCATTGATGATGATGATCCCAGAAGCATGGCAAGAAAACAAAAACATGGATCCTAAACGTCGCGCGTTCTATCAGTACCACGCGAACATCATGGAACCATGGGATGGTCCTGCTTCAGTATGTTTTACTGATGGTGTTCAAGTTGGTGCGACACTAGACCGTAACGGTCTGCGCCCTTCTCGATACACAGTGACCAAAGACAACTTCCTAGTAATGGCATCTGAATCTGGTGTTGTGGATATTGAGCCAGAGAACGTTGAGTTCCGTGGTCGTCTACAACCAGGTCGTATCTTCGTTGCAGACCTAGAGCAAGGTCGCATCATCTCTGATGAAGAAGTGAAAGACACCATTGCAACGGCGCAGCCTTACGAGAAGTGGGTAGAAGAAAACCTACTGAGCTTGAAGAAGTTGCCAGATGCGAGCAACCAGTTCAGCCAACCTTCTCCTGAGCGCTTGCTACACCGTCAACAAGCTTTCGGTGTGAGCACTGAAGAAGTGAACGAAATCATCGTTCCAATGGCGAATGATGCGAAAGAGCCATTATCAGCAATGGGTGCCGACTGGCCTCTTGCGGTTCTATCTCATCAATCTCAGCATCTTTCAAACTACTTCAAGCAGCTGTTTGCACAGGTAACTAACCCACCGATCGACCCGATCCGTGAGCGTATGGTTATGTCGCTGAACACTTACTTGGGTAAAGACCAAAACCTTCTGACTGAAACACCACTTCACTGTCAGAAAGTTGAATTGGAATCACCAGTTCTGGCGAACTCTGAACTTGAGAAACTGCGTGCGATCGATAACGAGCACCTACAAGCGAAGACGTTGGATATCGTATTCCAAGCCAATGAAGATCAAGGTAAGCTTGAGCGCGCACTAAAACGTATTTGCCAATACGCAGAAGACGCGGTTATCGATGGTTACTCAATCATCCTACTAACTGACCGTGCAGTGAACTCAAACCACGCGGCGATCCCAGCAATGCTGGCAGTTGGCGCAGTACACCACCACTTGATCCGCAAAGGTCTACGTGCGAAGTGTGACATCGTGGTTGAAACCGGTGACGCACGTGAGACACACCACTTTGCAACATTACTTGGTTACGGTGCGAATGCGGTTAACCCTTACCTAGTGATTGAAACCATCATTGAACTTCAACGTACTAAGAAGTTGGATCCAGAAGCGAACCCTCGCGATCTGTTCAACAACTATCGTAAAGCGATCAATGGCGGTCTTCTGAAGATCTTCTCGAAGATGGGAATCTCGACGCTACAGTCGTACCATGGCGCGCAAATTTTCGAAGCTTTGGGTATTCACAAATCCGTTGTAGACAAGTACTTCACCGGTACCGTTTCGCGCATTCAAGGTCTAACACTAGACGACATTGCGAAAGAAGTGCTGATCCGTCACCGTATTGGTTACCCACAACGCGAAATCCCAATCCAAATGCTGGACGTTGGTGGTGTTTACCAATGGAAACAGCGTGGTGAAAAGCATCTGTTCAACCCAGAAACCATTTCGCTACTGCAAGAATCTACGCGCAACAAGAACTACGAACAGTTCAAGCAATACGCAACAGCGGTCGATAAGCAAGGTGACAACGCGGTAACCCTGCGTAGCCAACTTGAGTTTATTAAGAACCCAGCAGGTTCCATCTCTATCGACGAAGTCGAGCCAATTGAAAGCATCGTGAAACGCTTCGCGACCGGTGCGATGTCATTCGGCTCTATCTCTTACGAAGCCCACTCAACACTGGCTGTTGCGATGAACCGCCTTGGCGCGAAATCGAACTCTGGTGAGGGTGGTGAAGACCCAATGCGTTTCGAGCGCAAAGAGAACGGCGATTGGGAACGCTCTGCAATCAAGCAGGTAGCTTCAGGTCGTTTCGGCGTAACCTCTTACTACCTAACTAACGCGGAAGAGCTGCAAATCAAAATGGCTCAAGGTGCGAAGCCAGGTGAAGGTGGTCAGCTACCAGGTGATAAAGTAGATGACTGGATCGGTGCAACACGTCACTCAACTCCAGGCGTTGGCCTTATCTCGCCACCGCCACACCACGATATCTACTCAATCGAAGATTTGGCTCAGCTGATCTACGACTTGAAGAACGCCAACCGCGCAGGTCGTGTGAATGTGAAGCTAGTATCGGAAGCTGGCGTAGGTACGATCGCTTCTGGTGTCGCGAAAGCGAAAGCGGACGTTGTGCTTATCGCAGGTTTCGACGGCGGTACGGGTGCATCTCCAATGTCTTCAATCCGCCATACTGGTCTTCCTTGGGAACTTGGCTTGGCAGAAACGCACCAAACGCTACTGAAGAACGGTCTGCGTAACCGTATCGTGGTTCAAGCGGACGGCCAGATGAAGACACCTCGCGACCTTGCAGTGGCAACACTACTAGGTGCAGAAGAATGGGGCGTGGCAACCGCAGCCCTAGTGGTTGAGGGTTGTATCATGATGCGTAAGTGTCATAAGAACACTTGCCCAGTTGGTATCGCAACTCAGAATAAGACACTTCGCGAACGCTTTGATGGTCGTGTAGAAGACGTCGTAACTTTCTTCCAGTACATGGCACAAGGTCTCCGTGAAATCATGGCGGAACTTGGTTTCCGTACGATCGACGAAATGGTTGGTCAAGGACAGAAACTAAAAGTTCGCCAAGATGTATCTCATTGGAAATACAAGAATCTTGACCTATCACCAGTTCTTCACGTTGAACAAGCGCGCGAAGCGGATGGCGTGTTCAATCAAACACAGCAAAACCACAACTTAGAAGATGTCTTGGATCGCAAACTGATTCAAGCCGCCATTCCTGCTCTCGAGAAAGGTGAAGCGGTAAATGCCGAGTTCCCAATCGTTAACACGGACCGCTCTGCGGGTACTATGCTGTCGAACGAAATCTCGAAAGTGTACAAAGATGCAGGTCTACCTCAACCAATGAACGTGAAGTTCAAAGGTTCTGCAGGTCAGTCATTCGGCGCATTCCTAGCTAAGGGCGTGAAGTTCGAAGTAGAAGGCGACGCGAACGACTACTGGGGTAAAGGCTTATCTGGCGGTACCTTAGTACTTTATCCAGATGCGAAATCAAGCATTGTCGCGGAAGACAACATCGTGGTTGGTAACGTGTGTTTCTACGGTGCAACTTCGGGTGAGTCTTTCATTCGCGGTATGGCTGGTGAACGTTTCTGTGTTCGTAACTCAGGTGCGAAAGTCGTCGTCGAAGGTGTTGGTGACCACGGTTGTGAATACATGACTGGTGGTGCAGCCATCATCCTTGGTTCAACAGGCCGTAACTTTGCCGCAGGTATGAGTGGTGGTGTGGCTTACGTATGGGATAAATCAGGCGACTTTGAGTCAAAACTAAACTCAGAGTTGGTTGACCTAGACCCTATCGAGCAAGAAGACAGAGATCTATTACTAGACATGCTAACCAAGCATGTTCAATTCACAGGAAGTGAAGTCGCTCAGTCTTTCCTAGACAACTTTGAAGCAAGCTTAGCCTCTATGGTTAAAGTGATGCCGCGTGACTACAAAGCGGTTCTTCAAAAACGTAAAGCTGAAGCGCAGTCTCAAGGAAACGAAACTCAAGCGGAGGCAGTATAATGGGTAAGCCTACTGGATTTTTAGAGCATGGTCGTGAACTGCCACAGAAGATCGACCCAGCTGAACGTATCAAGAACAACAAAGAGTTTGTTCTGAACGAGGAGTTTGGTGACAAGATCAATACTCAAGCTTCTCGTTGTATGGATTGTGGTGTGCCGTTTTGTCATAACGGCTGCCCTATCGGTAACATCATCCCAGAGTTTAACGATGCGGTTTATCGTGATAGCTGGGAAGAAGCATGGAACATTCTAAGCTCAACCAATAACTTCCCAGAGTTCACTGGTCGTGTGTGTCCGGCTCCATGTGAGAGTGCTTGTGTACTAGGCATCAACCAAGACCCAATTACTATCTGTAATATCGAGAAAACCATCGTAGAAACAGCGTATCGTGAAGGATACGCCAAACCAAAAACACCGCGTTCTCGCACTGGTAAAACAGTCGCGATCATCGGTTCGGGTCCTGCTGGCCTTGCGGCTGCTGAGCAGCTAAACAGCGCTGGTCATACTGTGACTGTATTCGAACGAGACGAGAAAGTGGGTGGCCTACTACGTTTTGGTATCCCTGATTTCAAGCTGGGCATGGATGTCATTGATCGCAAGATCAACCTGATGGCAGAAGCGGGCATTGAATTCAAAGTAAACCAACATATCGGTGTCGACGTAAACGCTCAACAACTTCGTCAAGAATACGATGTTGTGCTTCTTACTGGTGGCTCAACCGTTCCACGTGATCTTCCAGTTCCTGGGCGCGAGCTAAATGGTGTTTACTTTGCGATGCAGTTCCTTGGTCAAAACAACCGTCGTGCAAATAACATGGACCTAAAAACGGAAGAAATTCACGCAAAAGGTAAACATGTGGTTGTCATCGGTGGCGGTGATACTGGTTCTGATTGTGTTGGTACATCAAACCGTCATGGCGCAGCAAGCATCACTCAGGTTGAGATCATGCCGATTCCGCCAGAAAAACGCCCTGCAAACATGCCGTGGCCACAGTATCCAATGATCATGCGCACATCGACTTCCCATGAAGAAGGCGTTGATCGTCACTGGAACATCCTGACCAAAGAGTTCATTGGTAATGACAAGGGTGAAGTTACAGGTCTTCGTTTAGCTGACATCGTTTGGCAAGATGCGAAACCAGGCGAGCGTCCGAACTTCAAAGAAGTAGAAGGTAGCGAGCGAGTGATCCCATGTGATATGGCATTCCTAGCGATGGGCTTCCTGCACCCAGAACCAACAGGTGTGCTTGCTCAACTGGATATCGCTTTAGATGATCGCGGCAACGTAGCAACTCAAGGCTTTGCGACGAATCAAGAAGGCGTATTTGCTGCTGGTGATATGCGAACAGGCCAATCTCTGGTTGTTCGTTGTATCAACGAAGGGCGTGAATGTGCTCGTGCTATCGATGACTATCTCATGGGTAGTACAAACCTAGAAGCAAAAGCAGATTCACTGATGCTTTCTGCGTAAAGGGAGTGTTCTCACTTCCTCTTTCTGAGTATTAAATCCAGCCATCAACAGTATCGATGGTTGGTAGCGAAGAAAGAAAACCGTTCTTTCCAGTCTTTTTATTTTGACCAGCATTTGATGCTGGTCTTTTTTTATTCACGTAAAATCAAATGTTGCATTTTTGTAACGGTTGGTTTTTTATCTTACTGATATAAAACAATAAATTTAGCCAAATAAACGGTAAATCGCATATTGGCGCGATGATTCACTAATAACTTGACCTTCTTTACCATAAGCTATAGCTTGTGAAGTTAGTGCAAATAAAACGCGCAGGTTTTGTTAAAATAACTTGCAACTTTTATTGCATGTATACTCATTAAATCATAAAAATGACGCATAGTTAGTCATCGTTATCAACTCGCGTAGTGTTGATATATCTGTCGGAATGGCAGATAAGCAAAGGGAGAATTGCAATGGCTCTTTATGATCCAAGTCTTGAGAAAGACAACTGTGGATTTGGCTTAATCGCACACATGGAAGGTGAGCAAAGTCACAAGCTGGTTCGTACAGCAATTTCTGCACTTGACCGCATGACCCACCGCGGAGGTATCGCCGCCGATGGGAAAACAGGTGATGGCTGCGGACTTCTTCTACAAAAGCCCGATTCTTATTTGCGTCTTATTGCCGAAGAAAACGGCTACAATCTTGGTAAACAATACGCCATAGGGATGATCTTCTTTAGCCAAGACCCTGTAAAAGCACAGATTTCTAAAGACATTATTAATAAAGAGCTCGCCCAAGAGACCTTAACCGTCGCAGGCTGGCGCGAGGTCCCAACCAATTCTGAAGTCCTCGGTCCTATCGCCGCCGATTCACTTCCCAATATTCAGCAAGTCTTTATTTCTGCACCAGCAGGTTGGCGCGAGCGTGACATTGAACGTCGACTTTACATTGCTCGCCGTCGCATCGAGAAACAAATCACAGAAGATCCTGATTTCTACATTTGTAGCCTATCGACACAAGTACTGGTCTACAAAGGTCTGTGCATGCCTGCAGACTTACCGCGCTTCTATCTTGATCTTGCTGATCTACGCATGGAGTCTGCTATCTGCCTGTTCCATCAGCGCTTTTCAACCAACACTCAACCTCGTTGGCCTCTGGCTCAACCGTTCCGCTACCTCGCTCATAATGGTGAGATCAACACCATTGAAGGTAACCGCCAATGGGCGCGAGCTCGTGCTTACAAGTTTTCATCGCCACTGTTGCCAGATCTTCAAACTGCAGCACCATTTGTTAACGAGACGGGTTCAGACTCTTCAAGCCTAGATAACATGTTGGATCTGTTCCTCTCTGGCGGGATGGATATTTTCCGAGCTATGCGCATGCTTGTGCCACCAGCATGGCAAAATCATCCAGACATGGATCCGGATCTACGTGCGTTCTATGACTTCAACTCCAAGCACATGGAACCATGGGATGGCCCGGCTGGCATCGTACTATCCGATGGCCGTTACGCTGCATGTAACTTAGATCGTAACGGGCTGCGCCCTGCACGCTATGTGATCACTAAAGATAAATTCATTACCTTAGCTTCTGAGATTGGCATTTGGGATTATGCGCCCGATGAAGTAGCCGAAAAAGGCCGAGTGGGCCCAGGCGAACTGTTGGTTGTCGATACGCGCAAAGGCAAACTTTGGCAATCAAGTGAGATCGATAACGATCTGAAGTCTCGCCACCCTTATCGCGAATGGATGGAAAACAACGTTCGTAAACTCACGCCTTTTTCTCAGCTACCTGAAGATCAAGTGGGCGAACGCAGCTTTGACGAAGACTTGCTTAAGACTTACCAAAAGCAATTTGCCATGAGCAATGAAGAAGTCGATCAAGTACTGCGTGTCCTTGGCGATATGGGACAGGAAGCGGTCGGTTCTATGGGTGATGACACACCAATGGCCGTTCTATCTTCTAAAGAGCGTTTAATTACCGACTATTTTCGTCAGAAGTTCGCTCAGGTAACCAACCCGCCAATCGATCCTCTGCGTGAAAAACACGTGATGTCATTGGCGACCAGCATCGGTCAGGAGATGAATGTCTTCTGCGAAACCGATGGTCACGCCTACCGAGTGACTTTCGATTCACCGGTATTGCTTTACTCAGACATGCAGCAATTACTCGAACTTGGAGACGATCACTACCGTAATACCATTCTCGATATCAACTACGATCCACAGCAGAAAGATCTCAAACAAGCCATTGATGATTTGTGCGACCAAGCCGAACAAGTGGTGCGTGAGGGAACGGTTCTCGTGGTGTTATCGGATCGTGCTTTAGTCAAAGGCAAGCTACCAATCCCTGCTGCCATGGCAGTTGGCGCGGTTCAAACTCGTCTGATCGATGCAAACTTACGCTGTGATGCCAACATTGTTGTTGAGACCGCCACAGCACGTGACCCGCACCAATTTGCCGTCTTGCTTGGCTTTGGCGCCACTGCAGTTTATCCATACCTTGCTTATGAAGCATTAGGTAAGCTGATTGATGATAAAGCACTAGAAAAAGCCTATCGCGATGTGATGCAAAACTACCAACACGGCATCAACAAAGGTCTTTACAAGATCATGTCGAAAATGGGGATCTCGACCATCGCCTCTTACCGCTGTTCACAACTGTTTGAAGCGGTTGGCTTGAGCCAAAAACTGGTCGACTTGTGCTTTAAAGGCGTAACGACTCGAATTGAAGGGGCAAGCTTCGAAGACTTCCAACAAGATTTATACAACCTTTCTCGTAAAGCATGGGCAAAACGCAAAGCCATTGAGCATGGAGGCTTATTGAAATACGTCCACAATGGTGAATACCACGCCTACAACCCTGACGTAGTAAGCACACTGCAAACCGCCGTGAAATCAGGTGAAAGTAACGATTACCACTGTTTTGCTAAACAGGTGAACCAACGCCCTGTTGCCATGCTGCGTGACCTAATGGCACTGAAAAAATCAGGCTCCCCGCTACCTTTAGAGCAAATTGAGCCTAACACTGAACTCTTTAAACGCTTTGATTCTGCGGCGATGTCCATTGGTGCACTCAGCCCAGAAGCGCACGAAGCATTAGCGATGGCGATGAACCGTCTTGGAGGTCACTCAAACTCGGGCGAGGGTGGTGAAGATCCACGCCGCTTCGGTACAGAACGTAACTCGCGCATCAAGCAAATTGCATCGGGACGATTTGGCGTAACACCTCATTACCTAACTAATGCGGATGTACTGCAAATCAAGGTGGCTCAGGGGGCGAAACCAGGCGAAGGTGGTCAGTTACCAGGACACAAAGTCACGGCAGAAATCGCTAAACTGCGTTATTCGGTACAAGGGGTCACTCTGATCTCCCCTCCTCCGCACCACGATATTTATTCGATTGAGGATTTAGCTCAGTTGATCTTCGACCTTAAACAAGTCAATCCAAATGCACTGGTTTCCGTGAAGCTAGTCTCTGAGCCAGGCGTCGGCACCATCGCAACGGGTGTAGCCAAAGCTTACGCTGACCTCATTACTATCTCTGGGTACGACGGCGGCACCGCAGCAAGTCCACTAACTTCAGTGAAATACGCTGGTAGCCCTTGGGAACTAGGACTGGCAGAGACACAACAAGCGCTGGTAGCTAATGGTTTGCGCCATAAGATCCGACTGCAAGTAGATGGTGGTCTAAAAACCGGTCTAGACGTGGTGAAAGCGGCGATTCTCGGTGCGGAAAGCTTCGGGTTTGGTACGGCGCCAATGGTGGCAATGGGTTGTAAGTTCTTACGTATTTGTCACCTCAACAACTGTGCTACTGGGGTTGCGACTCAAGACGAGACGCTGCGTAAAGAGTACTTCAAAGGTCTGCCAGAAATGGTGATGAACTACTTCATTGGTCTGGCGGACGAAGTGCGCGGATTGCTTGCTGAACTTGGCGTTGAGAAACTGACGGACTTGATTGGTCGTACAGATTTGTTGGAAACCGTTGATGGCCTAACAGCGAAACAAACCAAGTTAGACCTGTCTAATATCCTTGAGGCTCCAGTCTCTCCAGAGGAGCTTCCTCTTTACTGGACGCAGCCAAACAAACCATTTGATAAAGCAGAACTAAACAACAAAATCATAGAAGATGCGTTGCAAGCGGTTGAGAAACGCCAATCTGCTAGCTTTTTCTACAACGTGATCAACACTGACCGTTCCGTAGGTGCCCGCCTATCGGGAGAAATTGCTCAGCGTTACGGCAACCAAGGCATGGCGGCAACGCCAATCAAGTTGTACCTAGATGGAACCGCAGGGCAATCCTTTGGCGTTTGGAACGCGGGTGGCGTAGAGCTTTACCTCACAGGTGATGCGAACGACTACGTCGGTAAAGGCATGGCTGGTGGTAAAGTGGTTATCAAGCCACACCAAGGCACGACATTTAAGTGTAATGAAGCGACCATCATTGGTAACACCTGTCTGTACGGGGCAACAGGCGGTAAGCTATTTGCGGCAGGTAAGGCAGGTGAGCGTTTCGGCGTACGAAACTCGGGCACAATTGCCGTCATTGAAGGTGCCGGCGATAACGCTTGTGAGTATATGACGGGCGGTATTGTTGCCATTCTTGGCGCGACAGGCGTGAACTTCGGCGCAGGTATGACCGGCGGCTTTGCTTACGTATTGGATGAGAATCAAGACTTCCAAGGTCGCGTGAACAACGAATCAGTTGAAGCGATTTCTCTGTCAGATCTCTACATCCATCAAGAGCATTTACGCGGTCTGATTGCCGAACATCTTGAAGAAACCGGCTCTAGCCACGCAGAAGATATCTTAGCGAACTTTGATGAATGGATTCCAAAGTTCTACTTGGTGAAACCACAAGCGGCCGATCTACGCACGCTACTTGGTCACCAGAGTCGCAGTGCCGCAGAACTGCGCGTTCAAGCCCAGTAATCATGGAGGATGTTTGAATCATGAGTCAGAACGTTTACCAATTTATCGATGTTCAACGCGTAGATCCTGCGAAGAAACCCATCAAGATTCGTAAGATCGAGTTCGTTGAAATCTATGAACCATTTACTAAGCAACAAGCGACTGCGCAGGCGGATCGCTGCTTGGATTGTGGTAACCCATATTGTGAGTGGAAATGTCCAGTCCATAACTACATACCTCAATGGCTTAAACTTGCCAACGAGGGCCGTATTCTTGAAGCCGTAGAACTTTCACACCAAACCAACAGCTTGCCTGAGGTTTGTGGCCGAGTCTGTCCACAAGATCGCTTGTGTGAGGGTTCCTGCACTTTAAATGACGACTTTGGTGCAGTCACCATAGGCAACATTGAAAAGTACATTACCGACAAAGCTTTCGAGATGGGTTGGAAGCCAGATATGTCCAAAGTGGAATGGACCGACAAAAAGGTGGCCATTATTGGCGCGGGCCCAGCAGGACTTGCTGCGGCTGATGTATTAATACGTAATGGCGTAAAACCCGTAGTATTTGATCGCTATCCAGAAATTGGCGGCCTACTCACTTTCGGTATTCCATCATTCAAATTGGAGAAAGGTGTGATGGAAAACCGTCGCCGTATTTTCTCTGAAATGGGCATTGAATTTCGCATGAACGTGGAGGTGGGCAAAGATGTACAAATGCAAGAATTACTTGATGAGTACGATGCGATCTTCTTAGGTGTTGGCACCTATAAATATATGCGAGCTGGATTAGAAAACGAAACCGCACCCGGTGTTTATGACGCACTGCCGTTCTTAATTTCTAATACTTACAAAGTCATGGACTTACCACACGATAAATCCTTTATCGATATGGCAAACCAACGCGTCGTTGTTCTTGGTGGTGGTGATACTGCGATGGACTGTGTGCGAACCTCGATTCGACAAGGTGCATCAAATGTAGTGTGTGCTTACCGCCGTGATGAAGCCAACATGCCTGGTTCTCGTCGTGAAGTAAAAAATGCCAAAGAAGAAGGCGTGAAATTCATGTTCAACGTGCAACCGCTCGGGATTGAAGTGGATGCTCTAGGTCACGTATCAGGTGTGAAAGTCGTAAAGACCGCGCTCGGTGAACCTGATGAAGCCGGTCGCCGTCGTCCGGAACCAGTGGAGGGCAGCGAACATGTATTACCGGCAGACGTCGTGATCATGGCGTTTGGCTTTCAACCTCACAAAATGGATTGGTTAGCGCCATTTGATGTCGATTTAGACCAATGGGGTCGCATTAATGCGCCTGCGAAACAAACGTTCCAATTCCAAACCAGCAACGAAAAGATCTTTGCTGGAGGTGATGCTGTACGAGGCTCAGATCTGGTCGTCACTGCCATTGATGAAGGTCGAAAAGCCGCAGAAGGTATTCTCGATTACCTCGAAGTTTAATCACAGCTAATATCTCAAAAAGGATCCTATTTTTGGATCCTTTTTTCTTTTATTACATATAATTAAATTCCTAATATAAGGAATAGAATAATGAAAAAAGCCGCTCTCCTTTCCATCACTTTTCTCGGCTTAACCGCTTGTAGCCAAGGAGTCACAACCATGACGGATCGTTCTCAATCACCTTGTGGTGACAAACCCAACTGCGTTTCCACCCAAGATACGCGAGAAGAATATAACCTAACGCCATTCACTCTTACCGAATCAGCGAGCATCGATGCTATTGAGCAAGTGGCGCTTGATCTGCCAGGTGCTAAAACTGCGGTTAAAGATGGTAATTACCTACGTATCGAGTGCCACATCTAAAATCATGCGCTTTGTGGATGATTTAGAGCTCAAGATTGAAGACAACCAGTTAATTGTTCGCTCAGAATCTCGCGTTGGTTATTCAGATTTTGGGGTTAACCGAAAACGAGCGGATCAATTGCGTTTATTGTTAACCAATGCTGACTTAATCAAATAACAACCACATCTCGGTGCAGAGTGGTATACTCTCGCCAACTTTAATTTTTATCGAAAGAGAGTGTTATGAAAGTTGGTATCATCGGTGCGATGGAACAAGAAGTCACCATCCTGAAAGAAGCAATGACAAACTGCCAAACCGTAAACAAAGCAGGTTGTACGTTTTTCTCTGGTCAGATTAACGACGTTGATGTGGTACTGCTTCAATCTGGCATCGGTAAAGTAGCGGCAGCGGTTGGCACAACTGTTCTTCTAGATGAATACCAACCTGACGTTGTTATTAACACTGGCTCTGCGGGCGGCTTTGACTCAAGCCTAAACCTAGGTGATGTAGTCATCTCGACTGAAGTTCGTCACCACGATGCAGACGTAACGGCATTTGGTTACGAAATCGGTCAAATGGCAGGTCAACCAGCAGCATTCAAAGCGGATGAGAAGCTAATGGACCTTGCTGAAAAAGCATTGGCTCAAATGGAAAACACCCACGCAGTTCGAGGTCTGATCTGTACTGGTGATGCTTTTGTTTGCACTGCAGAGCGTCAAGAGTTCATTCGTAAACACTTCCCATCAGTTATCGCTGTAGAAATGGAAGCATCTGCTATTGCGCAAACTTGTCACCAGTTCAACACGCCATTCGTGGTTGTTCGTGCTATTTCTGACGTAGCAGACAAAGAATCGCCAATGAGCTTCGAAGAATTCCTACCGCTAGCAGCGAAAAGCTCTTCAGAAATGGTGTTCAAAATGTTGGAACTGACTAAGTAAGTCTCTCAGATTTCATGGAAGAAACCTTTCAACAGATCTATGCCAACGGTGCGCTCCTCGTCATGTGGGGCGCATTGTTATTTCACCTGCTTATCCCCATTCCTCACTCTGCTCACCCAGTGACGCTTTGGCACAAGTTTGCCGAGCAACTGGCGAACAAGGTCAATACCAACCACAGCTACTCACAGAGTGTTATCTCTGGCGGACTCGCGTTACTTGTCATGCTTCTGCCTTGCTTGTTATTGCTGATCGCGATGAAACCTTTGGTTTGGCAAGCACCTTTATTTGAGCTGGCACTCATGCTTATCGCTCTTGATTGGCGTAATAACGAATCACTGGCCAAACAACTCGTCACCGCGATGTCGAATGAGAACAAAGCGCATTGCCGAGCACTACTCAAACCTTACCTTAACCGCGATACAGAGAGCTTGTCGCTATTAGGGATTGGCAAAGCAGGCGCTGAGACCATCATCATGGGCTACGGACGTAACGTTGTGTGCGTGTTGTTCTGGTATGGATTGACTGGTGGAATTGGCGCTCTGATGTATCGCCTTACTGCTGAACTTGCTCGAGCGTGGTCGCCGAGTCGTCGTCAATATTCCCCATTTGGTAAGCCGGTAATTCAATTAACAGCAGCGCTAGAAATCATTCCATTGAGATTATTCGCAATGTTCATTGGTGTGGGTAAAAACGTATCAAGTATTTTCACGTCCATGATTCAACAAGCGAAATCTTGGCCACTTCCTGGGCCAGCATGGTTGCTGTGCTCAATTGGTAACAAGCTTCAATTATCACTTGGCGGCCCTGCGTTATATCAAGGGCAACGCGCTGAGCGAGCGAAAATTGGAGGGCGAATTGCACCATCAGCCATTCATTTGGCACAAATCCAAACGCTCGTGGTGTGGCGTATCTTTGCTTGGATTGTTATCCAAAGTCTTATCCTCGGACTCATTTATCAAGGACTATGATGAAAAAACTTGGCTTTGCCTTTTCTCTTCTTTTTTCAACCATTTCATTTGCAAATGAGCCAGTGCAGCGCGTCATCAGCCTAGCCCCTCATGCGACAGAAATTGCATACGCAGCAGGTCTAGGCAATAAGTTGATTGCCGTGAGTGAAATGAGTGATTATCCCGAGCAAGCCAAAGCATTAGAGAAAGTCTCCAACTATCAGGGCATCAAGCTAGAGCGCATTATCGCTCTTCAGCCCGACTTGGTTATCGCTTGGCCTGCAGGCAATCCCGCCAAAGAGCTTGAAAAACTGGCACAGTTTAATATTCCGATTTACTACTCAACCACTGGTTCGCTTGAGGACATCGCCACAAATATTGAACAGTTAAGCCTGTATAGTGAGAAACCTGAAGTTGGCCAAAAAGCGGCAGCAGCGTTTCGTGCACAATTAGAAATACTAAAAGAAAAATACAATACCGAAGATAAAGTCAGTTATTTCTATCAACTCAGTGAAAAGCCAATCATCACTGTGGCTGGAAAAAACTGGCCAAGTGAAGTTTTCACATTTTGTGGTGGCAAAAACATCTTTGCCAAAGGCACAGCACCCTACCCACAAGTCAGCATCGAGCAAATCATCACTCGTCAACCTGAAGTACTGTTCACATCACAACATGCAATGAGCCATGATGGAATGTGGGTGGCATGGAAAGATGAGATCCCTGCACTCAAAAATAACCATACTTGGACGCTCAACTCCGACTGGATTAACCGTCCAACCCCCAGAACTTTAAACGCGATCACAGAGGTGTGTGAACACTTTGAAAGCATAAGGCAAAAACGCTAACGTTTTCGTCGGAAATCCCGTAAAATTTCCGTCCAATTTTTGTTCCCCACAATTTGTTTATAAGGTACCAAGTAACATGGACTCCATGCTGCTTTATATGATCGATTTATTCGGTACTGCTGTCTTTGCGGTTTCTGGCGTTTTGCTCGCAGGCCGACTAAAGATGGATCCTTTCGGCGTTATCGTTCTCGGTTGTGTCACAGCCATCGGAGGTGGCACGATTCGCGATATGGCTCTCGGCGCAACCCCTGTATTCTGGATTACTGACACCACGTATCTTTGGGTCATTTTCATCACCTGTTTACTCACCATGATATTGGTACGCCGTCCCAAGCGCCTTTCTTGGTGGGTGTTGCCCGTTTGTGATGCGATAGGCCTAGCGGTATTCGTTGGGATTGGTGTTGAGAAAGCCCTCGCTTACAACGCGTCAGGTATGGTTGCAGTTATCATGGGCGTCATTACTGGCTGTGGTGGCGGTATCATTCGTGATGTTCTGGCTCGCGAAGTCCCGATGGTACTGAGAAGCGAAGTCTATGCGACGGCGTGTATCATTGGTGGTATTTTCCATACCACAGCGTTGACTATGGGATATGACCATTCTGCTGCACTCTTGGCCGGTGTCATTTCAACATTAGTGATCCGCCTCGGCGCTATTCGCTGGCACTTATCTTTACCGACCTTTGCCATTAATCGCTAATAACTCGCAAACCCATTCACTAAAAAGAGCCAATATGAAATGGCTCTTTTTTGTTTCTATAAACACCATTCGCTTCTTACTTAAAGCTTGTTTATATTGGGCTATCATTCCCAACATTCATGGATAAACATGTTATTGGAAAGCATTGAAACACTATTGGTTTTGAGTAAAGAAAAAACCATGAGTCATACAGGCAGCCAACTCTACATTAGTCAATCGGCCGTAAGTAAACGAATTGCTAATTTAGAAAAGAAACTGGGTAAAAAACTGATTGAACCACATGGCCGTCACATCAAACTGACTTCCGATGCCGTTGCTCTTATCCGTACGATTGAACCCACATTCAATGAGTTAAGAGGACAAATCTACGACCAGCAAGAACTGGAAGACACCTCGTTGATAAAACTCGATTGCTCTGAAACATTAGTTGCAGGCTATCTTAGTTTGATCATGGAAGCCCGTTTAGTACAAGATCCTTACATTCGCATCTCAACCAATCACACGCCACGCATCGTAGAAAATGTAAAATCAGGCAGAGCTACTCTGGGCTTTTGTGCTGGCTACTTACCACCACATCATGGGCTCATGAGTTTCCATTTGGCCGATGAACCCTTTTCTATCATCAGTAAACACGCCTTAGGCTCTCTGCCAACCGCTATTTTAACCAATGATTTAAGTAACCCAGCCAATACCTATCAACAAGCTGTATTGTCTAAACACAATATTCAGCCCTTAATGGAAATGGATTCATATACAGCCGCAGCCCAATTAGCATTAGGGGGCATGGCACCCGCTCTCATACCAAAATCCATTATAAAGACGCTAAAGATTGCCCCTCAATATTGCTACGAATTTGAAGAGCTATCCTCTCTCATTAGGCCAATAAGTATTTGTTTACGACACAACGCCTACCGTAATGATCGTATTAAAACCATGATAGAAGCCATTGCTGATGTTGTTGCCAAAGAAGTTTTGCCGCCATCAACATAGACATGGTAATCACAAGTGGTCGAATCCATTTTTGCCCCTTAGTCACGACCACTTTGGCACCAAGCTGAGCACCGATAAAACCACCTACCGCCATGGTCAAACCAATTTCCCATACCGGCAAGCCAGCTAAAATGAAGAAAAGTAGCGCCGCGATGTTTGAGGTAAAGTTCAGTATTTTAGTTCGAGCGGTTGCATCAACTAACGAGAATTGACCAAGTGCAACAAAACAAAGTGCAAAAATTGACCCCGTTCCCGGGCCAAAAAAACCATCGTAAAAACCAACGCCACCACCAACACATAAAGCGAACATAGCTTCAGATATCTTGGCTTCATCGTTCGTCACTTTCGAGATTGGAGCAAGTAAAAAGTAAAGGGAAATCGCAATCAAAAGCACAGGAATAAGGCTTGTTAATATACCGGCATCAATGAATTGCACCGCTTCTGCACCAATAGCTGAGCCAATAAATGTACAAGCAATGGCGAGTCGCATCTCTTTCAAGCTGACAATACCGTTACGCACAAAGTACAAGCTAGCGGAAAAGCTTCCAAAAGAACTTTGCAGTTTATTCGTTGCTAAAGCCTGAGTTGGGCTGAGACCTGCTGCTAATAGTGCTGGAAGCGTCAGCAAACCACCTCCTCCAGCCATGGCATCAATAAAACCAGCCGCTGATGCGACAAAAAACAGAGCAATTAAAATCTCAAAAGTGATTTCCACTTATGCATCCTTGTCAAAATTTGTATCGGAAGAACCGCAACGGTAGCACTGATATCAATAAGGCCAAAAGGAAACTCGAGATATCAACCTATTCCAAATTTTCATTAATAAAATAGTGAGACAAAAAAGCCCGCTCGAATGAGCGGGCAATGAGGTTGTCATATAGGCTCTAATTAGTGAGCCTACTGATTTTTATTTTATTAAGCTTCTAGGCTTGCTTTCACTTTCGCGTGCAACTCTTGAACAGAGGTTACAGAGCTTTTCGCATCTGCGGTATGTGCCATACATGTTGCAAATGCAGCGTTTAGCGTCGTGGTGTAGTTCACTTTCTCAGCAAGCGCGCCACGACGAAGTACTTTAGAGTCTTCAATCGCTTGACGACCAGCCGCGGTGTTCACGATGTAGGTGTACTCGTTGTTCTTGATACGGTCAAGAATGTGAGGACGACCTTCGTGTACCTTGTTTACCAGACGTGGGTTAATACCCGCTTCGCCAAGGATAACCGCCGTGCCGTGCGTTGCATCTAACTGGTAACCAAGTTTCGTTAGCTTAGACGCAAGGTCTACCACACGTTGCTTATCACCTTCGCGAACAGACAATAGTGCACGACCACCTTCAGGGTATACATTGCCACAGCCAAGTTCAGCTTTCGCATAAGCTTCTGCGAATGTGGTACCAACCCCCATCACTTCGCCCGTTGAGCGCATTTCAGGGCCCAATAATGGGTCAACGCCAGGGAACTTATTGAATGGCAGTACGACTTCTTTCACTGAGTAGTAAGGAGGGATAATTTCTTTCGTAAAGCCTTGAGCTTCAAGAGATTGACCCGCCATTACACGTGCAGCGATTTTCGCTAACGGTGCGCCTGTTGCTTTCGAGACAAACGGAACAGTACGAGCAGCACGAGGGTTTACTTCGATGAGATACACTTCGTTGTCTTTTACCGCAAACTGCGTGTTCATTAGACCACGTACACCCAATTCGAATGCAAGCTTCTCAACTTGCTCACGCATCTTGTCTTGGATTTCTTGGCTTAACGTGTATGCAGGAAGTGAACATGCTGAGTCACCTGAGTGAACACCCGCTTGTTCGATATGCTCCATAATACCACCGATGACGACACGCTCACCGTCACAGATAGCATCGATATCCACTTCTGTTGCGTCATCTAAGAAGCGATCCAACAGTACTGGAGATTCGTTTGATACGCTTACCGCTTCGTTGAAGTAACGACGTAGGTCTTGCTCATCGTATACGATTTCCATCGCACGACCACCAAGTACATATGATGGGCGAACAACAAGAGGGAAGCCGATTTCACGTGACTTCTCAACCGCTTGTTCCATCGTCGTTACTGTCGCATTTTGTGGCTGTAGAAGACCTAAACGGTCAACAGCAACTTGGAAACGCTCACGGTCTTCTGCACGGTCAATTGCGTCTGGGCTAGTACCAATGATAGGCACGCCAGCCGCTTCAAGTGCACGTGCTAATTTAAGTGGAGTCTGACCACCGTATTGAACGATAACGCCTTTTGGTTTCTCTACGCGAGCAATCGCTAGTACATCTTCCAAAGTGACTGGTTCAAAGTACAAACGATCAGAGGTGTCGTAGTCGGTTGAAACGGTCTCAGGGTTACAGTTAACCATAATCGTCTCGTAGCCATCTTCACGCAGCGCTAGTGACGCATGTACACAACAGTAATCAAATTCAATACCTTGCCCGATACGGTTTGGACCGCCACCTAGGATCATGATCTTGTCTTTGTCTGATGGGTTCGCTTCACACTCTTCATCGTAAGAGGAATACATGTAAGCCGTATCCGATGAGAACTCTGCCGCACACGTATCAACACGCTTGTACACTGGGTGGATGTCATATTGGTCACGTAAACGACGGATTTCACTTTCCGCAACACCGAGAATCTTAGATAGGCGCGCATCCGCAAAACCTTTGCGTTTAAGCTTGATTAACTCGTCTTTGTTTAGACCAGCAAAACCTTTCGCTTTCAGCTCTTGCTCAAGTTTAACGATGTCTTCGATTTGAACGAGGAACCAACGGTCGATTTGCGTTAGGTTGAATACGCCATCGACTGACATACCCGCACGGAATGCATCCGCGATGTACCAAATACGCTCTGCGCCAGCTTCTTTCAGCTCATGACGGATTTTCGTCAGTGCATCTGGTGCATCTAGGTCAACCATTTCGTCAAAGCCAGTCGCGCCAACTTCTAGGCCGCGAAGCGCTTTTTGTAGAGATTCTTGCTGGTTACGGCCGATAGCCATCACCTCACCAACTGACTTCATTTGTGTCGTTAGACGGTCGTTAGCACCGGCAAATTTCTCAAAGTTAAAACGAGGAATCTTAGTTACTACGTAGTCGATAGTTGGTTCGAATGATGCTGGCGTTGCACCACCAGTGATATCATTTTGCAATTCATCTAGTGTGAAGCCAACTGCTAGTTTCGCTGCAATCTTCGCGATTGGGAAACCCGTTGCTTTCGATGCAAGAGCAGAAGAACGAGATACACGTGGGTTCATCTCAATGATAACCATGCGGCCATCTTTCGGGTTGATACCAAACTGTACGTTTGAACCGCCCGTTTCAACACCGATTTCACGAAGTACTGCTAGCGATGCATTGCGCATTAGCTGGTATTCTTTATCCGTCAGAGTTTGTGCTGGCGCCACCGTAATAGAGTCACCAGTATGGATACCCATTGGGTCAAAGTTTTCAATCGCACATACGATGATACAGTTGTCCGCTTTGTCACGAACCACTTCCATCTCATACTCTTTCCAACCAATTAGAGATTCATCGATCAGAAGCTCGTTCGTTGGAGAAAGGTCGAGACCACGACGACAGATTTCTTCAAATTCTTCTTTGTTGTATGCGATACCACCGCCTGTACCACCCATGGTGAAAGACGGACGGATGATACAAGGGAAACCAACCATATCGAGAACTTTGTAAGCCTCTTCCATGGTTTTTGCAGTATCAGCACGAGGGCACTCAAGACCAATAGACTTCATCGCTTTATCGAAGCGAGAACGGTCTTCTGCTTTATCAATCGCATCCGCCGTTGCACCGATCATCTCTACGCCAAATTCAGCAAGAACGCCATGCTTCTCTAAGTCTAGAGCACAGTTAAGTGCAGTTTGACCACCCATTGTTGGCAGTACGGCATCTGGACGCTCTTTCTCGATGATCTTGCGAACGACTTCCCATTGGATTGGTTCAATATAAGTTGCATCCGCCATGTCTGGGTCTGTCATGATGGTTGCAGGGTTCGAGTTCACTAGGATAACTCGGTAACCCTCTTCACGCAGTGCTTTACACGCTTGTGCGCCAGAGTAGTCAAACTCACATGCCTGACCGATAACAATCGGACCAGCACCAAGAATAAGAATACTTTGAATGTCAGTACGTTTTGGCATTATCTACTACTCCGAATTAAGCGCTGTGTTTTTTGATTAGTTCGATAAAGTGGTCAAATAGCGGTGCTGCGTCGTGTGGACCAGGACTCGCTTCTGGGTGACCTTGGAAGCTAAATGCTGGCTTGTCTGTACGGTGAATACCTTGCAGAGAGCCATCAAATAGCGATACGTGAGTAGCACGTAGATTTTCAGGTAATGTTGCTTCATCGGCTGCAAAACCGTGGTTTTGAGACGTAATCATCACAACATTACGATCCAAATCTTTTACTGGGTGGTTGGCACCATGGTGACCAAACTTCATTTTCACTGTTTGAGCGCCAGATGCTAACGCTAAGATTTGGTGCCCTAGGCAGATACCGAAGATTGGTAGACCTTTTTCTAAAAATACTTTTGTTGCTTCGATAGCGTAAGTACATGGCGCTGGGTCGCCAGGACCATTCGATAAGAAGACGCCGTCAGGATTCATTGCGAGGACTTCTTCAGCTGAAGTTTCTGCAGGAACAACCGTTAAGCGGCAGCCTCGGTCAACCAACATTCGCAGGATGTTACGTTTTGCGCCGAAATCGTAGGCAACAACGTGATATGGCAACTCGCTGTCGTCTTGCGCTTCAGGAAGTCCACCCTCAAGCGTCCACGAACCTTGTTTCCATTGATACGCTTCTTTTGTTGTAACCTCTTTCGCAAGATCCATTCCTTTCAAGCCAGGGAATTCTTTTGCTTTCGCTAGTGCCAAAGCTTCATCTAGGTTGTTACCTGCAACGATACAACCGTTTTGCGCACCTTTCTCACGCAGGATACGAGTTAGCTTACGAGTATCGATGTCTGCAATGCCGACGATATTTTGCGACTTAAGGTAATCAGAAAGGGATTGTTCATTACGGAAGTTAGAAGCGATAAGAGGGAGATCGCGAATCACAAGGCCTTGAGCGTGGATTGAAGAGGATTCTTCGTCTTCGGAATTGGTTCCGGTATTGCCAATGTGAGGATAAGTAAGAGTAACGATTTGTTGAGAATAGGAAGGATCAGTGAGAATTTCTTGGTACCCCGTCATCGAGGTATTAAAAACAACTTCACCAACGGAAATACCATCTGCTCCAATGGACACACCGCGGAACACTGTCCCATCTTCTAGGACTAACAGTGCTAATTTACCCAAGACAACCTCCAGAATAAAAATGCATAAAAAATAAATTAAGTTGCAAATATGCCTTCCTATACCTTGAATATCTACATAAACAGGTATTTTTGACAAATTGGCGGTATTCTAAGGATGGACTTAGAAACTGTCAATACCGCTCGAAAAATAAATTATGTTTTTCTGGGAAGTAAGGTCATTTCAACACAAAAAGACCCAAAAAAGTAAGTTTCACATAACCACTTACCTATCAAGATGCCACTTTTATTAATTTTACAAAATTGAACATATCAGAGATCACATATTTCTATGATATTTTCACGCAAACGTTCGCCACAAGAAAACAACTGCAACTTTTAATCACTACAAAACAAAAACACCAAAAAACTAGCATAAACCAAACTAAAGTCAGTGGTAAAACGAAGAAAATCACACTCATTTTATTTACATGTATAGATGCAAACATAAAAAAACCGGCTTACGCCGGCGAATAATTATGTATTTACAGTTCATTTAACCCTAGAACATCGGTCATGGTATAAAAGCCTGATGGTTTAGAATTCAACCAAACTGCAGCTTTCACCGCACCATTCGCGAACGTCATACGATCTGTGGCTTTATGAGTAATTTCGACTCGTTCGCCGATATCAGCAAACATCGCAGTATGCTCACCTACGATGTCACCAGCGCGAATTGTCGCAAAGCCAATTTCATCTTTAGTGCGCTCACCCGTAATGCCCTCACGTGCATATACCGCAACATCGCTGAGTTTATTGCCCATTGCGCCAGCAATCGCTTCACCCATACCAATAGCGGTCCCAGATGGCGCATCGACTTTGTGGCGGTGATGCGCTTCAATAATCTCGATATCGCAATACTCCCCCATCACCTTTGCAGCTTTCTCAAGTAACTTGAAGACAAGGTTGACACCTACTGAGTAATTTGGAGCCATTACGATAGGCACTTGCTTAGCGGCGTCATCAATCAGTTCACGCTCTTCTTCACTAAAGCCGGTTGTACCAATGACGATACTCTTACCGTGTTGCTTGCAAAGCTCTAGATTCGCTAGCGTGCTCACTGGAGCAGTAAAATCGATGACCACATCAAAGTTGTCGACTACTTTAGCTAAGTCATCTGTCAAAAAAACATCAAACTTGCCCTCACCACACAATTCTCCAATATCCACACCAACTAACGATGATTCTGGACGTTCAGAGCCAGCGGTAACCGAGGCTTCTGAATGTAGATGTGAGGCTTTAACTAGATTGCGGCCCATTCGGCCTGCAGCTCCTGCGATTGCAATACGAACCATTGCGCTTTCTCTCCTTCTCTGGATAACGAGGCTTTCACTCGTTCTCTTCGTTTCGCTGATTGTTTTTAAACTAACAATATCCGGTGTTAACCACAAGGCAGTTAGCCGTGAGCTAAGAAAACTCTTTAACTACGCGCTCCAGAATCGGTACGTTTGCCTCCGGAAAGACATAATCAAGTAATGCGCTAACATCGACCCAGCGCCCTTCTTGCCCCTCTCGACCATAAGGCTGGCTTTCAAATTGAGAGACAAGCATAAAATCAAACTTTAGAGACTTCTCTGGATAATCATGCTCAAGATGCTCAAATAAAGTTTGCTCTGTGACTTGAATGCCAATCTCTTCTTCCAGCTCACGAATCATTGCTTGCTCAGCACTTTCACCATTTTCTACTTTTCCACCAGGAAACTCCCAGAAGCCGCCTTTATGTTTATCATCAGGTCGCTTGGTAATAAATATTTGCGACTTATCTTGATTAAAAATGATCGCCGCAACAATGTGAATTCGTTTCATGGTTTTTGTTCCTAGATCTGTTGATACAAAAAGAGCCGCCTAAGCGACTCTTTGTTTCTGTCTATTGACTGTATTAGTCAATTTTACCGTGACACTGTTTGTACTTTTTGCCACTGCCACATGGACAAGGCTCATTACGACCCACTTTACGCTCATCACGAACCATTGGTTGGTGGTTTGCCTCTTCCGGTTCTTCGCCTTCCGTTAATGGGTTTTGTGCCGCAGCGTGCTGAGCTTGAGCACGACGTGCTGCTTCTTCAGCTTGAGCACGGCGCTGCTCTTCCATACGTTCAACTTCTTCTTGCTGCTGAACTCGTACACGTGATAGCACAGTAATCACATCGGTTTTCAACGCTTCTAGAAGACCTTCAAACAGTTCAAACGATTCACGCTTGTACTCTTGTTTCGGGTTCTTCTGAGCATAACCACGTAGGTGGATACCTTGACGTAGGTGATCCATCGCCGCAAGATGCTCTTTCCATAGCGTATCGAGAGTTTGAAGCATCACCGATTTCTCGAAGTTACGTAGAACTTGAGCGCCTACGACTTCTTCTTTCGCTTTGTATACTTCAACCGCTAGGTTAATGATCTTCTCACGTAACGCTTCTTCATACAGCTTGTCATCTTCTTCAAGCCATTGCTTAACCGGTGCGTCGAGATCGAAGTCAGCTTTCAAACGTTCTTGAAGACCTTCAACATCCCACATATCTTCTAAAGATTGTGGTGGAATGTACTCATCAATAATCGCGGTAATAACGTCTTCACGGTTTTGCTCGATCATTTCGCTGATATCATCAACGTTCATTAATTCGTCGCGCAGTTCGTAAACGACTTTACGTTGATCATTCGCCACATCATCGTATTCAAGAAGCTGTTTACGGATATCAAAGTTACGGCCTTCAACTTTACGCTGAGCTTTTTCGATTGAACGAGATAGCATCTTAGATTCAATCGCTTCACCCTCTTCCATACCGCTTTGGATAAGGCTAGCCATGCGATCAGAAGTAAAGATACGAAGTAGAGAATCTTCCATTGATAAGTAGAAACGTGATGAACCTGCATCACCCTGACGACCAGAACGACCACGTAGCTGGTTATCAATACGGCGAGATTCATGGCGCTCAGTACCGATGATATGTAGACCACCTGCTTCTAGTACTTGATCGTGAACTTGTTTCCACTCAGCTTTGATTTCTTGAATCTGTTCTTTAGTTGGGTTTTCTAGTGTTTCCACTTTTGCTTGCCAACTACCACCTAACACGATATCAGTACCACGACCCGCCATGTTTGTTGCGATAGTAACTGCACCAGGCTTGCCGGCTTCTGCTACGATTTCTGCTTCTTTTTCATGGAACTTAGCGTTTAGTACATTGTGCTTAACTTTTGCTTTTTTCAGTGCGTTAGATAAAAGCTCTGATTTCTCGATCGAAACCGTACCAACAAGAGATGGTTGGCCTTTTTCAACACGCTCTTTAATATCTTCGATGATTGCAGCAAATTTCTCTGCTTCTGTGCGGTAAACCACATCTGGCATATCGTTACGGATCATAGGTTTGTTGGTTGGAATAACCACCGTCTCTAGACCGTAAATAGATTGGAATTCGAATGCTTCTGTATCTGCGGTACCTGTCATGCCTGACAGCTTTTCGTATAGACGGAAGTAGTTCTGGAAAGTAATCGATGCCAGCGTTTGGTTTTCGTTTTGAATCTTAACGCCTTCTTTTGCTTCAACCGCTTGATGAAGGCCTTCAGACCAACGACGACCAGGCATTGTACGACCAGTATGTTCGTCAACAATGACCACCTCACCGTCGTCATTGACGATGTAGTCTACGTTGCGTTCAAACAACACATGCGCACGAAGAGCAGCGTTAACGTGATGCAGTAAGCTAATGTTTGTTGGAGAGTAAAGCGTGTCGCCCTCTTCCATCAAACCATTCTTCACCATCAACTCTTCTACAAACTCTTGACCCGTTTCAGTCAAGTACACTTGCTTAGACTTCTCATCAACAGTGTAGTGACCATCCCCACGGTATTCTTCTGAATCTTCTTTATCTTGTTTTTGAAGGTGCGGAATAAGTAAGTTGATACGAGTGTACAGTTCAGAACTATCTTCAGCAGGGCCTGAAATAATAAGAGGGGTACGAGCTTCATCGATAAGGATCGAGTCCACCTCATCGACTACTGCGAAGAAACGCTCACGTTGAACACGGTCTTCATTGCGGAAAGCCATGTTGTCACGTAGATAGTCGAAGCCAAACTCATTGTTTGTGCCGTAAAGGATGTCAGCTTGGTACGCTTCTTTCTTCGCTTGAGGGGGCATGTTCGGCACGTTAATGCCAACCGTCATACCAAGGAATTCAAATAATGGGCGGTTTGTCTCCGCGTCACGAGTTGCTAGGTAATCGTTCACCGTAACAACATGGACACCTTTACCTGGCAATGCGTTTAGGTAAGCAGGAAGAGTTGCAGTTAAAGTTTTACCTTCACCAGTACGCATTTCCGCGATTTGGCCTGCGTTCAGAACCATACCGCCGATAAGCTGTACGTCAAAGTGGCGCATACCGTAAACACGCTTCGATGCTTCACGAACCGTAGCAAAAGCTTCTGGAAGCAGCTTATCAAGAGTTTCGCCTTGCTCTAGACGCTCACGGAACTCAACAGTTTTCGCTTTTAGCTCTTCATCCGAAAGCGCTTCGAATGTTGGTTCGTAGTTATTGATCTCTTTTACAATTTTTCTAAGGCGGCGCAGTGTTCGGTCGTTGCGACTGCCAATAACTTTTGTCAGTAGCTTAGTTATCATTTTTCGTGAATCTCTCTTTAATCAGACCGTTCCCGATCTACTCGTAATGCTTTCAGTCTCTACCAATTTGGAACTAAGAATACTGAGATAAATCATTTATCAAAGATATTGAGTTCAAACATCCATATTTCAAGGCTTAACTTTGAATCAATGTGGCTTAGTGTAAGGATTTTTCATCAATACAACCATAAATAGACGTATTTGTTTGAAGCACTCGGAAGTTTTTTAACAAAGTGATGACGGATTCGCCAGTATTTACCTGATACAGAGACGTAAACTTTGTCATTAAAAGCAATCCGATTCGGCCTACTGAATTCAAGATACCTAGTTGAGCTGAAAATAAAGGCCATAATGTAAACTATACCTAGGAAGAAAGCTGCTCTAGAATAACGGCAAGTCCACAAAATTAGATTTTACCTATGCGTGATCATCGCCCCACCTCAACAGACGATCTTATTGCCGAATCTCAGTTTAAGCAGATCCAAGAACACGCTGGAGATATCTTGCAACTCAATCAAGCACTGCAAGAGATCCTACCTAAAGGCACAGCAGATCACTGCCGAGTAGCCAATATCCGTAACGGACATTTACTCATTGACGTGGCTAGCGCTTCATTAAAGATGAAGATCGACTACGATCGCCTTATGATCCTCAATAAACTGAGAACACAAGGCTACGCGAAGCTAATGAGTGTCGAGGTAAGAATCAACCCATCTTTGTATCGAAATCGCTTTGAGCATGATGACCGACCAAAACGCCCTCCACTAACAGAAGCCGCAGCTAACTCATTAATGATCATTGCGGATATGGCGCCACCTAAAATTCAAGAGCGTTTAAAACGATTGGCGGATATGGCCGAGAAAAAAAGCGAACTCTAATCTCTCACAATCTAAATCCAGTCAGATCATGATGAGTACCAATCGTAGTAAATAACTACCAGATACAAAAAAACCAGGCCGTAGCCTGGTTTTTTTAATTCATTTGCGTCTGTAAATTACGCAAGCACCATGTTAGGTTCTGCAAAAGCCACTGGTGAGCCAACTTCTTCTTCGAATGTTGTCCATTCCCATGCTTCTTGATCAGCAAGAACAGCACGTAAAAGTTGGTTGTTTAAACCGTGACCTGATTTGTAAGCACGGAATTCACCAATAATTGCATGGCCACACATGTAAAGGTCACCAATTGCATCAAGTACTTTATGAGTAACAAACTCATTCTCAAAGCGAAGACCTTCTTCGTTAAGAATGCGGTAATCATCCAAAACGATCGCGTTATCAAAACTACCACCTAGAACAAGGTTCTGGGATTGTAAGTATTCAATATCTCGCATGAAACCGAACGTACGAGCACGAGAAATCTCGCGAACGAAACCTTGAGATGAAAAATCAAACATAAGACGTTGCTCGTCTGATTCAATCGCAGGGTGATTAAAATCAATTTCGAAGTCCATACGGAAGCCGTTAAATGGAACAAACTCTGCCCACTTATCGCCATCTTCAAAACGAACTGGTTTCTTAATACGAATAAAACGCTTAGGTGCATTTTGTGTTTCGATACCTGCTTGTTGAAGCAAGTACACGAATGGGCTTGCACTGCCATCCATAATAGGAATTTCAGGAGCATCAACTTCAACAACAATGTTGTCGATACCCATACCAGCAAGTGCTGCATTCAAATGCTCGACAGTAGAGATACGAATGCCTTGATCGTTGACTAATGCTGTACATAGCATTGTGTCACGAACAGATGCCGGATCAGCTGGAAAATCTACAGGTGGATTTACATCTGTACGACGGTAAATAATACCTGTATTTGCAGCAGCTGGGCGCAGAGTAAGTGTGACTTTACGACCAGAGTGGAGGCCCACACCAGTTGTTTTCACTATTTCTTTCAGAGTACGTTGTCTGATCATCTGCTTGCCTCTCTAAAAAATGCTACAAAACACGGCCGTCTGTAACGTCGACCGTGAATGCTACCATAATTTTGAGCTATGTCAAATTTACGGGTTAAAGATTAATCAGCCTGACGACGCAAAAATGCCGGAATATCTAAATAGCCGCTTTCTTTCTCTTGCTTAGGTGCTGCTGACGTTTGACTAGCAGGAACCGAAGAAGAAACGGTATTTGTAGACTGAGGAGTTACCTGTGCTTTCTCTTGCATTGGAGTCGACTGCAAGGTCTGCGCCGGTTTCTCTTCAGATTGCGGTGCGATTGTTTGCTGTTGCACTTGTGGTGCCGCTGTCGGTGCAACTTTCGCCTTACCACCAGCCACTAGTGTAATATCAGGCTTTTTCTCGTTACCGATACCAGTCGCTACTACTGTTACACGGATTTCGTCTGTCATATCTGGATCTAGAGAAGTACCGATAACCACTGTTGCATTGTCAGAAGCAAATGCTTTCACTGTGTTACCCACTGTCTCAAACTCATCAAGACGCATATCCAAGCCAGCTGTGATGTTAACTAGAACACCACGCGCGCCCGCTAGATCGATGTCTTCTAGAAGTGGGCTAGAAATTGCCATTTCAGCCGCTTCTTCTGCACGGTCTTCGCCTTTCGCGATGCCGCTACCCATCATTGCATGACCCATTTCAGACATCACGGTACGTACGTCTGCGAAGTCGACGTTGATCATGCCTGGACGAGTAATCAACTCTGCAATACCTTGAACTGCGTTTTTAAGAACGTCGTTCGCGCTTGCAAAAGCTTCTAGTAGAGTTACACCGCGGCCAAGAACTTTCAGCAATTTCTCGTTTGGAATTGTGATCAATGAATCGACATGCTTAGACAGCTCATCGATACCTTGCTCTGCAAATGCCAAACGCTTTTTGCCTTCAAAACTGAACGGTTTTGTTACAACCGCAACAGTCAGAATGCCAAGCTCTTTTGCCACTTCAGCAATAACAGGTGCTGCACCAGTACCTGTACCACCACCCATACCTGCTGCGATAAACACCATATCGGCACCAGTTAGGGAATCTTTAATTCTGTCTCTGTCTTCGAGAGCTGCCTCACGGCCGACCTGAGGGTTTGCACCAGCACCCAGACCTTTAGTGATATCACCACCAATCTGGATGACATTGCCAACGCTTGTCTTACGAAGTGCTTGCGCATCAGTGTTGACGCTGATGAATTCCACTCCTTCGATGGATTCACGCACCATGTGTTCAACAGCGTTACCACCGCCGCCACCAACCCCAACGACCTTGATTACTGCATCGTCAGACATTTCCATCATCGGTTCAAACATGTGTTGTCTCCGTTTATCCTGCAACTCAGGTTAAAACTCATTTTTTATCCAATTACGCAGTTTACCGATAAAGCCAGTAACTGACGACGATGAACGCTTAGGTTCATTATAATCGCTATCGTCACTAGACTGCATATCTCTTGCGTAATGAAGTAATCCAACAGCCGTAGAATGATACGGCTCTTTTACATAGTCAGTAAGCCCACTAACTTCCAGCGGCTTGCCAACCCTAACTTGATTGCGGAATACGCGTTCCGCACATTCTACCACTCCTTCGATTTGCGCTGCGCCGCCGGTGAGTACAACACCCGCCGCGAGATGGTGCTTAATACCCTCTTCGCGCAATTTCGCTTGTACGGAGTCGATAGTTTGGTTAACCAGTCCCATTAGCTCTGAATATCGTGGTTCAATCACTTCCGACAAGGTCTGACGTTGCAGACTGCGAGAAGGTCGACCACCAACGCTTGGAACGTTAACCGTGTCATCCTTACTGACCAGTTCACTAAGGGCACAACCATATTTGACTTTGATTTCTTCGGCATCACTCACCGGTGTACCGAAAGCAAAAGCAATATCGCTAGTAACCGCATTTCCTGCGTAAGAAAATACTTCAGTATGGCGAAGTGCGCCGCCGGTCCAGATAGAAACATCCATCGTACCTGCGCCAATATCAACCACACAAACCCCAAGCTCTCTTTCATCCTCGGTGATTACTGCATTACTTGCAGCAAGCCCAGAAAATACGAGTTGCTCAACTTTCAGGCCGCAGCGTTCTACTGCCTTAATAATGTTGCGTGCCATATCATTATGGCAGGAGATCAAATGGACACTCACTTCCATTCTTACCCCAGATAAGCCAAGCGGGTTTTTAATGCCCTCTTGGTAATCGATGGTGAACTCTTGAGGAATAACGTGAAGAATTCTCTGCTCATCACCGATTTTAATCGATTTTGCGGTATGGATAGCGCGATCCATATCTTCTTGAGAGACTTCCTCATCCGATATGGTGCCCATGCCTTTCTCAATTCGGCTTGCGATATGTTTGCCAGACAACGAAATGAATACTCGACTAATTTGGCATTCAGCCATTAGCTCAGCTTGATCAATTGCGCGTTGTACTGATTTTACAACCGATTCCAAATCGTTCACGCCGCCTTTATCCATGCCGCGTGATGGGCTACTACCCGAACCAATAATGTTGATTTGGCCATCCGGTAGAATTTCGCCCACTAGAGCTGAAACGGTTGCAGTGCCTATATCAAGGCCAACAATAATATTGTCATCAGCGACCTTAGTCATCTGTACTCTCTTGTTCTAACTCATGTTCAGGAAACCAGCCAACCGCGGCTCCTGTATCGTACCTGAGGTCGATATAACTGATTCTTTGCGTATCACTGCCAAGCTTGTTATAGAGTGAAATAAAGCGCTCTATACGCTCATCCAGTGACTCTTTACCAAGCTCTAGTCGAATACCGTTATCAAGGATGATTTGCCAAGCTCGTCGCTCGTTTAATACCAGAGACGATATAGCTAAACCTAATTTTTGAAATTTCGGTCGAAGTTCGCGGTAGGTTTGCAAGACTTCCGGCCCAGTTTCTTTAGGTCCATATAACTTAACTTTCTCTTCCTTTAGTAGGCCGACATCCCCCTCAAATACAAAACCGTTGCCATCCAACAGTTCAATACCATTCCAAATGGCTTCAGGGTGATGCTCTGTCAAAAATACTTTTACCGTATCTGGCCACTGCTTTCGTATGGCTGCATGAGCAACCCACGGAAGCGCTTCGACGCTTTGTTGCAGTACATCGATATCTTGCGACATAAATGTACCGATATGGTCGATATTGCCAAATGCCGATTGGACATCGTCCGCAGTGACATACTCCAGTTTTCCCTGAAGTACTATTTTGGAGAGAGGTAACCTTTGGTCATCCCACATCCAACTGATCGCTGAGTACAAAACGGAACTAATTAAGGTCACAACGATGACGAAAAATACCGCACCCAAGATTTTCTCTTGGCGACCTCGGTTATGATCCGATTTAGGCCGCTCTTCATTCAGTGCTACATTCAACAACGTTTTCGTTTCCTGATTTTGCCCCATCCTTTTACTGTCATACGTTGCAGCAGTAAAAGTATTGACTATAACCTTGGGATTATACTGAGCTCTTGTAAACTATCAAACACTGATAGCGATAATTCACAACGTTCTTGACGCAAAATCGAGATCTAGGTCTTTCTCTGAGCTTTACGTCAAACTTCGCTACTGCTCAAGCATCTTATTAACATTCAACTCAAGAGCGGCAAGCTGTTTGGCCACTTTACCAACATCCCCTGCTCCTTGAGTCAAGATCAAGTCGCCATCTTGTATAACGTTAGCTAAAACAGACGGTAATTGCTCAATTTCTGGAACAAAAATTGGATCTATTTTGCCTCGGCTGCGAATTGTGCGACATAGCGCGCGTCCATCAGCCCCTGCGATTGGTTTTTCTCCCGCCGCGTACACATCCAACATAATCAGCACATCAACTTGTTCAAGTACGTTCGCAAAGTCATCATATAGATCACGAGTTCGGCTGTAACGGTGCGGCTGGAAAATCATAACCAATCGCTTGTCTTGCCAACCACTGCGAGCTGCACTAATTGTGACACCGACTTCTGTTGGGTGATGACCGTAATCATCCACCAGCATTGCCTGACCATTTCCAGTATCAAACTCACCAAGATGATCAAAGCGACGACCAGTACCTTGCGTACCTGCCATGGCTTTTAAAATCGCATCATCATTAATGTCATCTTCTGTCGCGACGGCAATCGCGGCTGAGGCATTTAACGCATTGTGGCGGCCCGGGATATTCAATGTAATATCTAAGTTTGCGCGGCCCTCGCGCACAACCGTAAATTTACCTTGCTGACCTTGTTGGTGATAATTTTCAATGCGCACATCGGCATCTTCGGAAAAACCGTACGTGATCACTTGACGACTGATGCGTGGGATCAACTCACGAATCACAGGATCATCGATACACACGATCGCCTGACCGTAGAATGGTAGGTTGTGTAGAAAATCAATAAAGGTCTGCTTTAAAGTTTCGAAATCACCACCATAGGTATCCATATGGTCAGCTTCGATGTTCGTCACGATGCTTACCATAGGTTGCAAATGCAAGAATGAAGCATCACTTTCGTCTGCTTCAGCAATCAAAATTCGGCTAGAACCTAAACGTGCGTTCGTGCCCGCGCTCTTTACAAGACCACCGTTGACAAACGTTGGATCAAGGCCCGCTTCAGAATAGATTTGCGTCACTAGCGCGGTTGTCGTCGTTTTTCCGTGAGTACCTGCAACCGCAATCCCATGACGGAAGCGCATCAGCTCAGCAAGCATCTCGGCACGACGCACGATTGGGATACGCAACTCTCGTGCGGCCATCACTTCTGGGTTTTCTTCGTTGATCGCCGTTGAAACCACAACAACACTGGCTTTTTCGACATTGCTTGCCTGGTGACCAATGAAGACGGTCGCACCTTTAGAGACTAAACGCTCTGTCACTGGGTTTTCTGATAGGTCAGAGCCTGTGATCTGGTAGCCTTCGTTCAACAGCACTTCTGCAATGCCGCTCATGCCCGCACCACCGATACCGATGAAGTGGATGGATTTCACGCGGCGCATCTCTGGCACCATTGCGCGAATCTGAGCTAAGTCTTGTGTATGTTGGATTGTCATTAATTCTATTCTCAGTTATTCGTTAGCGCTTTTCGGTCAAAGCGACAATAGCTTGTGCGACAACTCGGTCAGCATTCAATTTTGCAGCGCCACGCGCTTGCTCAGCCATTGTAAGTAAAGCTTTTCGATCCAATTGTTGGATCTGTTGGGTCAACGACTCAACAGTTAACTCTGGTTGTTCAATCATTTTCGCTGCGCCGCAGTCCACAAGATGGTCAGCATTCAACGCTTGTTGACGATCTTTGTGCATAAACGGAACAAAAATAGCACCGACACCTGCCGCTGAAACTTCAGAGACGGTCAACGCTCCTGAACGACAAACCAGTAAATCAGCCCATGCATAGGCCTCTGCAACATCATCAATAAACTCGGTGACTTCTGCGTTAACTACGCCATTTGCTTGATATGCCGCATTCACTTCTTCCGCTGCACCTTTACCTGCTTGGTGACGAATACAGTAATCCTCACCCAATTTCGCCATCACTTCTGGCAACGTTTGGTTAAGAATGCGAGCACCTTGACTACCACCCATCACCAAAATACGAATCGGACCATGTCGCTCCTGCATGCGTACTATTGGGCTTTCGAGCTGAGTGACGTCTTCACGCACTGGGTTACCAACCACTTCGGCATGAGGGAAAGCACCTGGAAACGCTTGAAATACTTTCTTGGCAATTTTTGATAGCCATTGGTTCGTTAGACCCGCGACAGCGTTCTGCTCATGCAGAATAACAGGAATGCCGCTCATCCAAGCCGCAATACCACCAGGACCACTCACGTAACCACCCATACCAAGTACCGCATCTGGTTGCCAGCGCTTCATATGAGCACGAGCCTGCTTGATGGCATTAATGATTTGAAATGGTGCCGCAAGAAGACGCTTAACACCTTGACCTCGTAGACCTTTTACTTTGATAAAGTCGATTTCAATACCATGTTTCGGTACTAAATCCGCTTCCATTCTATCCGCAGTTCCTAACCAGCGAATTTCCCAACCTTGCTCTTGCAATTGTTTGGCAACCGCCAGACCTGGGAATACGTGACCGCCAGTTCCACCAGCCATCACCATCAAACGTTTATTTTTCTTCATTAACTTGCTGTTCTGATTCTTTCTCGCCGCGCTTTACACGACATTCGTGATCAATACGCAGTAATATAGATACTGCGACGGACATAATAATGAGACTTGAGCCACCATAACTGATCAGCGGTAAAGTAAGACCTTTGGTTGGTACAATGCCAGCAGCAGCACCTACGTTGACCAACGTTTGAAAGGCAAACCAAATGCCAATACCGAACGAAAGATAGCCACCAAACATTTCGCCCTCTTCAAAGGCGCGTTTACCAATATAAATGGCTTTCAATACCAAACTGAAAATTAGCATCAGCACTAAGACGACGCCAACAAAGCCGAGTTCTTCTGCCAGAACTGCAAACACAAAGTCAGTGTGTGCTTCTGGTAAGTATTCCAATTTTTGGATCGAGTTACCAAGGCCTTGACCAAACCATTCACCGCGACCAAAAGCCATCAATGATTGGGTAAGTTGGTAACCACTCCCAAATGGGTCTTCCCATGGATCCATAAATGAAGTGACACGACGAATACGATAAGGCTCAATAAGAATAAGCCCCACCACCGCTGCAATACCGGCGATCATTAATGCTAAAAACTGCGTTAACTTAGCCCCGGCAATGAACAGCATGCCAAACAGCGTCACTAACATTACAACTACAGTTCCCAGGTCTGGTTGTCCTAAAAGTAATACAGCCAACGCAGCAAACACCATGATGGGTTTCATAAAGCCACCAAAGAATGTCTGCCGAACTTCATCCTGTTTACGCACTAAATAACCGGACATAAAAACAAACAATGAAAGTTTGGCTACCTCGGCAGGTTGTAGGTTAAACAAGCCAAGAGGAATCCAACGAGAGGCACCGTTAACGGATTTGCCTGCGACTAAAACGACGATAAGCAAACCAAATGAGAACCACAATAAGTAGTGACTCTTTTTAAACCAATGTTGTAACGGTATTTGAAGAATAACGGCAGAAGCGCCAAGCGCCAAAACAAGAAACGTCGCGTGACGGAACATAAAGTGAAATGGCTGATCCGTCAGGCGTGAGCTGATAGGAAAGGAGGCAGAGGTCACCATCACCAAGCCAGTTAACATCAAACCTAGCGCTATCCAGACGAGTTGGCGATCAAAGAGCGCTTCTGGTGCAGGATGCTTAAGCCAAGTGCCAATGCTGCGTTTAACGTTACCTAAACCCACGAAGTGTGTGACCTTTAATTATGCATATTTCTCAGCAAGAGCTGCAAATGCATCGCCTCTTGCCATAAAGTTATCGAATTGATCAAAGCTAGCACATGCCGGAGACAGCATCACCATATCGCCTGTTTTTAACTGCGAAGATATTTGCTGAATCACATCTTCCATCGTATCGAAACGAATGGCGGATTCATGCAGAGGCATAAATTGATCGCCATCTGCACCAAAACAACAAAGCTGTAAATTGAGCGTCGCTAAGATTGGTCGTAACGGTGTAAAATCCGCACCTTTCCCAACGCCACCAACAAGCAAATACAGTTTACCTTTGGATTCGAGCCCAGAAAGCGCAGCCATAGTGCTTGCAATATTGGTTGCTTTGGAATCATTCACCCATTTTACACCGCGATTATCCGCAACTACTTGGCATCGGTGTGTCAAACCCGTGTAAGTTTTCAGTGCATTCAAAGCCTTGTGGTAATCAACATCCGCCGCTTTGAGTAGAGCCAGTACAACTAATGCATTTGCTAAGTTGTGTTTACCCACCAGCTTTAACTCATCGCTTGCAATCACACGCTGACCATCGTCAACTAACCAAGTACGATGACCATCTGATTCGAGACCGTACGCGAGTTCATCACTGCCAAACGTCACAACTGGCATATCAACATCTGGGAATGTTTCTTGATCATCACGGTTAACGACGGCTAACTCAGCATTATCAAAGATACGCAGTTTCGATGCTCGGTAATCGTTCATTCCTTCGTAGCGATCCATGTGATCTTCAGAAAGATTTAAAAACGCCGCCGCTTTTAGCTTTAAGCTCGAAGTAGTTTCTAATTGAAAGCTTGATAATTCAAGCACATACAAGTCTGCATCTTTTTCTAGCAAGTCCAACGCGGGCACACCAATATTGCCACCCACACCAACGGTTAATCCTGCCGCTTTCGCCATCACACCTGTCAGATCCGTCACCGTACTCTTACCGTTCGATCCGGTAATTGCGACAACAGGTTTCTGTACTGCCCAAGCAAACAGTTCTATATCACCAACAACAGGCGTACCTTTAGCAAGTACCGTTTGAATTTCTGGCGTTGCTAAGGCGATTCCGGGGTTAGTCACCACTAAGTCAGCGCCTGCTAGCCACTCAATATTCCAACCACCACTGTACAACTCGACCTGCGCAGGCAGGTGCTCTGCACCCGGAGGGTTAGCACGAGTATCAATGACTTTTACCGCCAGTTGAGGCTGGTTTTTTATTAGGTGTTTAACGACAGAGAGCCCGGTAATACCGAGCCCTACAACAACGACTTTACGTATGTTTTGCCAACGTTCCATATTTGTTCACACAGTTTATCTTGTTCTGGAAAGTGCGATTAACGTACTTTCAATGTCGCTAGACCAACCAAAACAAGAACCATAGAAATAATCCAGAAGCGCACGATAACACGAGGCTCTGGCCAACCTTTAAGCTCATAGTGGTGGTGAATTGGAGCCATACGGAAAATGCGCTGACCACGAAGTTTGTAAGAACCAACCTGTAAAATGACCGACAGCGTTTCCATTACAAATACACCACCCATGATCACCAATACCAACTCTTGGCGAACCAGTACCGCGATCGTACCAAGCGCACCACCAAGTGCTAGTGAGCCGACATCGCCCATGAACACTTGTGCTGGGTATGTGTTAAACCACAAGAAACCTAGACCTGCACCAACAATGGCAGTACATACGACAACCAGCTCAGAAGCGTGTGGTAGGTATGGAATATGTAGGTATTCTGAGAAATTCACGTTACCCGTTGCCCAAGCAATCACAGCAAAACCCGCCGCAACGAGAACCGTCGGCATGATAGCCAAACCATCTAGGCCGTCAGTTAAGTTTACCGCGTTACTGGTGCCGACAATGACAAAGTAAGTCAGGATAATGTACATCAAACCAAGTTGCGGCATGATGTCTTTGAAGAATGGCACCACAAGCTGAGTGGCGGCGGTGTCTTTACCATACGCATACAACGCAAAAGCCACAACAAAGGCGATAAGCGATTGCCAGAAGTACTTCCAGCGAGCAATCAGACCATCGGTATTCTTGCGCACGACTTTACGATAGTCATCCACAAAACCGACCGCACCATAACCAAGCAAAACAGTCAGCACCGCCCATACATACGGGTTCGATAAATCGGACCACAAAAGAATGGTAATGCTGATTGCTGCTAAGATCATGATACCGCCCATTGTAGGCGTGCCACGTTTACTAAAATGGGATTCCGGACCTTCGTTACGAACAACCTGACCAATTTGTAGCATCTGAAGACGCTTGATCATGATTGGTCCCATCCATAAAGACAGACCTAACGCAGTCAATACACTTAGGATTGCTCGAAAAGAGAGGTATTCAAACAATCGGAAAAAAGAGAGGTATGGCTGTAGCAAGTCAGCAAGCCAAATAATCATTAATAATACTCCTTCAGAGCAGCAGCGACTTCAAACATACGTGCGCCGTTCGCACCTTTAACCAGTAGTGTGTGGTTTTCTGATGCAGATAGGTCTAGATGCTGCTTGATGTAGTCAATCATCTCTGGATGCGTCTCAAAATGAATACCGTCGCAAAGCTCACTGATCACCTTTGCGTCTGTACCATACGTGAGAACATGTTCAAATTTTTGTGGGGCAGCATGTTCCCCGACTTGACGATGAAGTGCAAGACTTTCCTGCCCTAACTCCGCCATATTACCCAAAATTAGCCAACGCTCACCTTGGAATGCACCTAGCAAGTCAACTGCCGCTTTCATCGCAGGCACGCTCGCATTATAGCTATCATCGATGAGTTTAATCTTATCGTTCAATTCATCGACCTCAACGCGGCCTTTGACTTTGTTTAAGTGCTTAAGACCTAAGCGCACGTCTTCAAGCGTCGCACCAAATTGCAGTGCAATAATGGAAGCCGCAATAGCATTGGCAACATTATGTTGACCGATAATACCCAGAGACAGTTCAATTTCTTGTGAACTTGCTGCGATATGTAGGTTAAAGCTCGCTTCACCTGCAGAGTTCATCACAATATTAGAGGCATAAAAATCCGCCTCTGTGTTGTGAGATGAAAACGTGATGACTTCCTTATCCGCTAACACGCTTTCCCATAGCGTTCCGCCATTGCTATCTAAGTTTACAATTGCCTTACCACCACCGGCAGTCCTTGATAGATTTCGCCTTTGGCCTGTTTAACGCCATCAATAGAACCAAAGCCTTCAAGGTGCGCTGCCGCGACATTGTTCACCATAGCAATATTAGGTTTAACCAATTGAGTCGTATAAGCAATTTCACCGATATGGTTGGCCCCAAGTTCGATCACCGCATAGTCGTCATCTTGTTGCGAACGCAGTAGTGTCAGTGGGACACCAATATCATTATTGAAGTTACCTGCGGTAAATAACACACGGCCTTTGCGTTGCAAAATACTCGCAACCATTTCTTTTACCGTAGTTTTGCCACAACTTCCTGTAATCGCCACTGTTGACGTTTGACACGACTGATGAACCCAAGCGGCTAACTTACCCAATGCGACCTTAGTATCTGCGACAAGCACTTGTGCCACATTCACATCTAACGTTTTTTGCACCAGCAAGGCTCCCGCCCCCGACTCAATCGCCTGTTGGCAAAAATCATGTGCATCAAATCGTTCGCCAACCAAGGCGACAAACAATGCCCCTTGTTCGACGGCGCGCGTATCCGTTGAGACCGATTCGATAGATATATCATTGCCAATTAACTCACCAGCCGTGATGTTGGCAATTTCAGAAAGCGTAATAGAGATCATGACGAAAGCCCCAGGAGTTGCATCGCTGATTCGCGGTCAGAGTAATGAATGGTTCCGCTATTCAATATTTGATAGTCCTCATGGCCTTTGCCAGCGAGTAAGATAATATCTTGTGATGCCGCATTTTCTAGCGCGTAAGACAACGCTTTAAAACGGTCATGCTGAACAATCGCTTGTGCCGGGTTAGACAAGCCAGCAAGCATGTCTTTCATTATCTGAGCAGGGTCTTCGCTGCGAGGGTTGTCATCCGTTAGAACAACCTTATCCCCTAGACGTTCGGCGATGTTTGCCATCATCGGACGTTTGCCTGCATCACGATCACCACCGCAGCCCAAAATAGCCCAAAGCTCACCTTGGCAATGCACTCGTAGAGCCTGTAAGGCTTTTTCTAAGGCATCCGGCGTGTGTGCGTAATCCACAACCACTTTTGCTTTCCCTACCGTTTGGAACAACTCCATACGGCCAAGTACCGGCTGCAGTTTCGCGGCCGTTGCCAATAACCTTTGTTTGTCAAAACCCAAACTGAGCAAAGTGGTCAATGCCAGCATTAGGTTAGCTGCATTGAATTCCCCGATAAGTGGTGCACACAACGTACCGTCACCGAACTTGCCATCAAACTCAATCGAAATACCTGATTCAGCGTAAGCAATATGATTAGCAAAGACGGCCTGCTCAAATTCTGAATTTGGCTTGAGTGACACCGCTAGCGCATTAGGAAGTTGTTTCGCCCAAGCTGCACCAACCGCATCATCGACGTTAATGATCGCCTGCTCACATTGATGCGCAGTAAACAACATCCGTTTCGCGTTGGCGTACTCTTCCATGGTGCCGTGGTAATCTAGATGATCGCGACTCAAATTGGTAAAGACCCCCGCCGCAAAAGCCAAGGCTTTTACACGACCTTGAATCAAGCCATGAGAGGAAACTTCAAGTGCTGTGTATTTCGCATTCTGCTCAGCAAGTGACGCGAGTGTTTTTTGAATTTCAACAGCATTACCTGTCGTATTTGCCGCTTCTTTCAAGTTAGCGAGAAAGCCATTACCTGTCGTGCCCATTACCGCAGCACTTGAGCCAACCAAATCCATCCACTGGGCAATTAACTGAGTAATGGTGGTTTTGCCATTAGTTCCAGTAACACCAATCAGCGCCATCTCTGGATAAGAATAAAGCTTACCAGCAATTGCAGATAAACACTTATCGAGAGCCTCAATGTAAACCACTGGCACATCTTCAATGATGTCAATGGTGCCATGTGAATGCTCTCCACACGCTTGCGCGATAACCGCGTTCGCACCCTGTTGAATAGCGGCAGGGATAAACTTACGCCCATCGACGACATGGCCGATAAGAGCAACAAACGTTGTGCCTGATTGAACTCTTCGGCTATCGAGTTCCAATTCAGAGACACGAATGGATGACAAGCTTGGACAATCAACCCACGTTGAAAGCAGCGTATCCATACTAATGGCTTTGGTCATATTTGTTCTCCGAGCGTTCGCTCAGCTTTTCTTAACTTTGTGTCTAATAAGCAGTGCACATCAATACACAGTTTATTGTTGGAATTTATTTTCGTCAGGAGCAATGTTCAAAATTTGCAGCGCGCCTTTCATGATTTCAGAAAAGACGGGAGATGCAACCGAACCACCGTAGTAGTCATCACCTTGTGGCTCATTGACGATAACGACAAGTGCAATTCGAGGATCGCTGACAGGTGCAAGACCGGCGGTATACGTAATGTATTCATCACTGTATCCACCCGCTGTCGCTTTACGCGAGGTACCTGTTTTGGCGCCGACACGATAACCCGGCACTGCCGCTTTGCGTGCAGAACCGCCTTTTTGTGTTACCGTTTCTAGCATATCCAATACTTGGCGTGCATGTTCTTTGCTCACCACTTGACGAGACATGTCCATATCGTTGCTTTCGATCATATGGACAGGCTCATATTTACCTAAGTTGCCTAACGTCGCATAAGCATGAACCAATTGAATGGGTGTAATCGACAGACCATAACCAAATGAGATCGTTGCTCGCTCAATAGGAGACCAACGTGTGCGAGTCGGGAAAATACCCGTCACTTCCCCAATCAAGTTAAGCCCAGAAAGCTCTCCGAGGCCAACAGAGTTATACAACCCTAAAAGCGCTTCGACAGGCATTTGCATCGCTAGCTTGGTCACACCGATGTTACTCGATTTTTTCAAGATCTGAGTGAGACTCGCCTTACCCACTTTCGACACATCTCGAACTCGACTACCGCCTAACTGCAAAATACCATTACCGGTATCCACCACGGTATCTTTATCCGCAACCCCATTTTCTAAAGCCGCTAAGATAACAAATGGCTTAATGGTGGAACCTGGTTCCATCGAATCCGTTATGATTCGATTGCGCATCTTGTAACTTTGCCAATCGCTGCGATTATTTGGGTTATATGATGGCGCATTCACCATTGCCAGTACGGCTCCGGTTTTAACGTCGAGCATCACCGCCGAACCTGATGTTGCTCGATGGTCAGCAACAGCTTGCTTGATTGCGCGATAAGCGATGGCTTGTAAACGTTGATCAATGGTCAGTTGTAGCGGCTTACCTTCTTGTTTTTCTTCCAAGGCAATGTTTTCTACAACTCGACCATATCGATCTTTACGGATGGTCTTCTTACCCGCTTCTCCAGTTAACCATTTATCGTAACTGCGCTCGACCCCCTCAAGACCATGACCATCGATCCCTGTCACGCCGACCAGGTGAGCACTGACTTCACCCGCAGGGTAATAACGACGAGATTCAGACTTTAGACCGACACCCGGCAATTTGAGCTCACGGATATAGTTCGCCATCGCTGGGCTAACTTGACGCTGAAGGTAGATAAAACGACGATTTTCGTTACGCTTGATTTTGTCGATCAACTCTTGTCGGTTCAAACCAAGGACATCGGCAAGCGCATACCAACTTTGAGTTCTGGCGAGCGCGTCCTCTTTAAAAATCGTTTTTGGATCGGCCCATACCGCTTCTACAGGCACACTAACCGCAAGAGGTTCGCCATTACGGTCGGAAATAATACCTCGAGCGGATGGGATCGCTTTAACGCGAACAGAACGTAGATCGCCCTGCTTTATCAAGTTATCTGGTTCAATAATTTGAATATATGCAACACGACCCACCAAAAGAGCGAAAGCGCAAAAGACAAAAAACAACAGTAATTGAAAACGCCAGCGAATCAAAAATGACTCAGGCTCAATAGGATCAGTTTCTGGAGGGGGAGTTTGCGACTTCGCTGCGGCAACTTTCTCTTTTGTCGCTAACTTAGTGCGCGGTTTTCCTTGTTTAGATTTGGCTCTTTTTCCAATCATTTTAGCGTGATAACCACTTCTTTATCGCCATCTGGACGCTTCATTTCAAGATCCTTTTTGGCTAGGTCTTGAACACGGCTATGTTCTGCAAGCGCAGTTTCTTCCAACATCAGATTGCGCCATTCACTATCCAGACGTTCTCGTTCAACCAATGTTAGATCTTTTTCAGTGATGGCTTGACGCGCATGATGGGTAGCAAAAACCACTCCCATCGCAGATGCAAATATCAATAGCATCAACGCCAAAGACCAACGACCAACAGTAAGCAAGTCTATTGCAATCAATTTAGCAAGATTAGGAGTGGGTTTCGTCATAGCAATTAAAGCTTTTCGGCAATTCTTAACACCGAACTGCGCGAGCGCGGGTTGAGTTCAATTTCTTGTTTCGTTGGCTTAATCGCTTTGCCAACTGGCTTCATATTAGCGCTGCCTAAAGCCTGAATTTGCGCTTCCGTCATCGGGATACCATGCGGCACTTCCGGACCTTTGCTTTCTTTGCGAATAAAACGCTTCACCATGCGATCTTCTAGTGAATGGAAACTAATTACGGATAAGCGTCCTTCTGGAGCGAGTATACTCGCTGCACCTTTTAGTGCTGTATCAATTTCTTCTAATTCACTATTGATGTAAATACGAAATGCTTGGAAAGCACGAGTCGCAGGGTGTTTTTTCTCTTTGAAACTCTTTGGTGCCGCTTCCGAAATCAGTTTTGCTAACTGACCAGTACGAACCATTGGCTCGTTTTCTTCATTTTCTCGGTACGCAACAATGGCTTTAGCGATACGACGTGCGTGTTTGTCTTCACCAAATTCGCGAATAACCCAAGTAATGTCGTCAAGATCAGCTTCCATCAGCCATTGAGACACCGGAATACCTGACGTTGGATCCATACGCATATCTAGCGGGCCATCCTTCATAAAACTAAAGCCACGTTCCGCATCATCAAGTTGAGGAGACGATACACCAAGATCAAGCAGTACGCCGTCAACTTTACCCACTAGATCATAATCATGTGCGTATTGCGCCATGCCTGAGAACGGGCCATGAATAATAGTAAAACGAGGGTCGTTAATTTTGTTTGCTTCAGCAATCGCTTGTGGGTCACGGTCGATGCTGTATAGGCGCCCATTTTCGCCTAATTTTGACAAGATTGTCCGGCTGTGACCGCCGCGGCCAAATGTTCCGTCGATATAAATACCGTCAGGTTTGATAGCCAAGCCATCGATAGATTCATTTAATAACACGGAGATATGTTGGAAGGTTTCGGTCATAGCTTTCTCGTTGAATGATCTTGAAGCGATTCTTTAGTGTACTGATTTCCCACATCATCGCCACTAGAAGTCTAAAGTTAGACGTGATTTAGTGCCAAGTTTATTGGCAATGACATAGTTTACGTCAATAAAATGCAAAAAACCCATCATTACATAACGTAATGATGGGTCTCGAATAGGTGGAGCCGACACATAAGCCGGGTTCTGTTCCGCTTGCGCGGCGGTAGCCATTCGTCTAGGCCAGCAATCACTCACTGGCTCGAGCAACCTACCCGCCTCCTTACGCGAGCAACGCAATGTGGAGGCCTATTTGGTCTTGCTTCAGGTGGAGTTTACCCTGCTACGAACTATTACTAGTCGTCCGGTGCGCTCTTACCGCACCCTTTCACCCTTACCTGTTCTCCCTTTCTCTAATGAAAAAGAGAGTCATCGGCGGTCTTCTCTCTGCTGCACTTGTCGTAGGCTTGCGCCCCCCAGGCGTTACCTGGCACCTTGCTCTATGAAGCCCGGACTTTCCTCCCCTTTGTCAGTCTCCCGAAGGACGTCAACGTCAGTCTCCCAAAGGGACCTCAACGTCAGTCTCCCGAAGGACATCAACAAAGCAGCGACTACCCAGTCAGCTCCGAGGGCGGATTGTATAGAGTTATCCCCTCAGAGTCTAGTCAGATCACAGATATGATGAAATGCGCGAATCAAATGATGTTTTTTTAGACGATACTTTAGCGTTACATTAGGTGCAGGGGAACAGCAATACGTTTATTTATCTTCTGCTCTGTTCTCTTTACTTTGCTTAACTCTGCTTTGCTTGATGACGATATTTCGAAGACAGCGTTGGTTTCAAATAAACAAAGGGCCGATGCATTCACATCGGCCCATGACATTATAGCGGTCAATCTATCACTTAAATCAGCCTAGATTCTCTAAACCCCACTTATACAATGCATTTTTCTTTACGTTGTAAATCTCCGCCGCCAGTGCCGCCGCTTTTTTAAGAGGTAACTCTTTGGTCAAAATACCAAGCGTGCGCGTTGCTTCATCAGGTAGGCTCTCGTCACTAGACTCACGATGGCCATGAATCAACAGTACCATTTCTCCGCGCTGTTGGTTGTCGTCACTTTTCACCCATTCAATAAGCTCACCAAGAGGCATTCCTTGAATAGTTTCAAAGGTTTTAGTGAGCTCTCGTGCTAATACGACTTCTCGTTCTGAGCCAAGAACGTCTAACATATCTTGTAGAGAGTCTAAAATGCGATGTGGCGATTCGTAAAAGATACAAGTTCGTTCAACAGACGCAATTTCTAAGAACTTATCTTTACGGCCTTTGCTTTTCGGTGGTAGAAAGCCTTCAAAGCTAAATCGATCCGACGGGAGGCCAGAAGCACTTAGCGCTGTAATGACCGCACACGCACCAGGAAGCGGCACAACTCTAACGCCCGCTTGACGACATTTTGTCACCAAATGGTATCCTGGATCGCTGATTAGCGGTGTACCAGCATCAGAGACGAGAGCGATAGACTGACCTGATAATAACTTCTCAACCAGAACTTGCGCTTTTTGCTGTTCATTATGATCGTGCAGTGCAAAAGTTTTGGTTTGAATATTGAAGTGAGACAGTAATTTGCCTGTATGTCGAGTATCCTCAGCGGCAATCATGTCCACTGTAGACAGAACTTCGATAGCACGTTGAGTGATATCCGCTAAATTTCCGATTGGAGTCGGTACGATGTAGAGAGTTGGCCCCTCATTCGGCAACTTATTTTTATCTGTCATTTGTTTACCATCACTTCAACGATTAATATAGAGACAATTTTGTACAAAATTATAGAGAACTCACGGCAATGATGAACCATAAGAGACTCAGTGTACCACGCTTACTTACTCCAGTTGCACTGGCAATTACACTCGCAGCCTGTTCTTCAGGACCGCGCCAACCAAATAGCGTAGACATTACTCTTGAGCCGACACAATCAGCTCAGAGCTACATGATTCAAGCGGACAGCACCGAAGGTAGCTTACAAAACGACTGGTTGATCATGGCAACAAAAGCAGCGATCCAAGCCAATGAATTGGATCAAGCTGAACTGCTCATCAAACGTCTTGCTCGTCAACAATTGACCGAAGTTCAGCAAGCCGAGTGGCAACTGGCCCGCGCGACCATACAGCAAAAACAAGGCAATTACTCACAATTGCTGAAACTACTCAATTTCCAACCTTGGTGGAAACTACCAAGTGAGCAATGGAAAGATTACTACTCCCTGCGCGCGGAGGCCTACCAGAGCTTAAACCAGCCTTTTGAAGCCAACCGTCAGTTGGTTTCAGAAAGCCAATATGCATCATCTGCCGAGCAACGTGAAATCTCTAGCCGCATTTGGATGAATTTTGCTAGCTATTCAGAATACGAACTTACCGCTCTGCAAACCGATCCAAGTGAAGAAGTACTAGACGGTTGGTTGCAATTAGCGATTTACGCCAAAACTCTGGCGAATAACATTCCTCAGTTAAAAACGACGCTAGAGCGTTGGCTTAGCGAAAATCCATCGCATCCAGCGGCCATCTATACGCCAAGTGAAATTCAAAGCATTCTGTCACTAGACATTGTAAAACCGAACGCAACCGCACTGTTATTGCCACTTTCTGGTAAGTTTGCACCGCAGGCTCAGCTCATTCGTGATGGTTTTATTTTTGCCATGATGAATGATGCAACTCGAGATCCAAGCGCGACATTAACCGTCATTGATACACATGCGTACAGCGCTGATGAAATCAAACAACGCCTGATCAATGAAAACATCGATTTTGTTGTGGGCCCACTACAAAAAGAAAACGTCGAGTTATTGCAATCCACGCTCGATGGTTCTGAAACAGGCGTTGCAATACCTGCGCTTGCTCTCAACATTCCAGAGGATGTCCAACCTGGCACAAACATGTGCTACCTAGCGCTATCACCAGAACAGGAAGTGGCACAGGCGGCGAAATACCTATTCAGTCAAGGCTACCGTTATCCACTCATTTTGGCTCCAACTGGCAGTTATGGTCAGCGTGTTGTAAAAGCATTTGATGAAGAATGGGATAAATACAGCTCAAACAAGGTTGCAACCAGTTACTTTGGCGATAAGCGCCAATTACAAAAGAACATCAACGACGTCTTTGGTTTACAAGAAAGCCAACAGCGTATTGCTCAAATGCAATCCTTGATGCGCATCCCGCTAGAAACCCAACCTCGTAGCCGAAGAGATGTGGATGCGGTATATATCGTAGCAAGAAGTTCTGAGCTTACGCTTATCAAGCCATTTATTGAGGTCGCCATTAACCCTGATGCTAAGCCACCTAAACTGTTTTCGAACTCCCGCAGTAATACTGGTGGTGCAACGTATGAAGATCTTTCAGGCGTAACGTACAGTGACATTCCGTTGCTGATCAATGCCGACCCGACCATTGCATCTGAAATGAATGAACTATGGTCTGAGCAATCGAATATGGAAAAACGCTTAGAAGCACTAGGTATGGATGCGTATAAACTGATTGGTGAATTGCCACAGATGAAAGCCGTTCCTGGCTACTCAACCAACGGGCAAACTGGGGTACTGAGTATTGATAACAACTGTGTCGTTCAACGCGAACTCAGTTGGGCGGAGCGCGGTGCTCTTTAGTAAACGCCATATCGGAAACCAATATGAAGCCCTGGCTAAGCAATACTTGCAACGCCAGGGCTTACGTTTTCTCCAACAAAATTACCTGACCAAAGTCGGCGAGATTGATTTAATCTTCCAACAAGGTGAAACTATTGTTTTTGTGGAGGTCAAATACCGTAAAAACGACCATTATGGGTCAGCGGCTGAAATGGTCACTTACACTAAAATGCGTAAGCTGGTAAAAACAGCGCATATTTGGCTTCGACAAAAGCAATACAACGCTCAAAATTTAGATTATCGGTTTGATGTGATTGCCATTCACAATGAGGGGCGAGACATTAACTGGATACAAAATGCAATCTCTGAAGGATAACCAATGCTAGACAGCATTAAAGACAGCTTTACTGAAAGTATTCAAATTCAAATTGCGGCAGCGGAAGCACTTCCAGATGCCATTACTCATGCCGCCCAAGCGATGGTCTCAAGCCTACTTAATGGCAACAAAATTCTATGCTGTGGTAACGGTGGCAGTGCATCGAACTCGCAACAGTTTGTATCTTGTCTTTTAAATCGATTCGAAACAGAGCGCCCAAGCTTACCAGCAATGGCATTAACGGCAGACAACACAACACTGACTGCTGTAGCAAATGACTATCACTATCAAGAGATTTTTTCTAAACAAGTACGCGCATTTGGCCAACCTGGCGATATCTTATTAGCGATATCAACCAGTGGTAACAGCAAAAACGTTCTTAAAGCAATGGAAGCCGCAGTAACACGTGATATGACCATTATTGCCTTAACGGGTAAGGATGGTGGTGAAATGGCTGGTTTACTTGGTGAACACGATGTTGAGATTCGTATCCCATCGCATCGTACAGCACGAATTCATGAAGTTCATATGGTGACCCTTCACTGCCTGTGCGATCTTATCGACCAAGTACTTTTCCCCGCTCACGAAGAATAACCAATATTGAGAGTTTAGAATTATGATACGTAGTCTTGTCATTTTATGCGCTGCGCTCAGCATGAGCGGCTGTGCTGGTTTGTTTATCGCAGGGGCTGCAACCACTGCCAATATCGTCACTGATACACGTACAACCAAAGAAATTTGGCAAGATAACAATATCGAATTCGAAATTGCCGCCATTGGTAACAAAGCACCTTTCAAAGGCAAAACTCGTATTGTCGCAAGCTCGTATAACGGAACGGTCGTACTGATGGGGCAGGCGCCTACCGACGAGCTGATCAATGAGTTTGAACGCAGAGCTCGTGATATTGAGGGCGTGAAAAATATTCACAACCAAATTAAGCAAAAAGAGCCGCTAAGCGTGACTCAAATCAGCAACGACAGTTGGATTACAACGAAAGTAAAATCCGCACTTCTCACCGATAGCGAGCTTAATGGCGTAAAAGTCAAAGTCATCACTGAAGATAACGATGTCTTCTTATTCGGTTACGTGACACCAAAGCAGAGTGAACGAGCGACAGAGATTGCACGTAATATCTCAGGTGTAAAACAAGTGATCAAAGGCTTTCAATATGGTGAAGCGACAGAAGTGAATGCAACTGAAAAAGAAGCGCTTGAGTAGGTAAGCACTGTCTTGAAAGGTAAATAAATCGCAATAAAAAAGCAGCACTCGTGCTGCTTTTTTTATTTGATAACTCTTAAGCTTGGTCGACCTTTTGGACGAGGCGCTTCTTCCTCCTCAGACTCTGACTCATCAGTGTCTGAACCGCCACTCACGGTTGTGAATGATGGTGATTGCTCTTCTTCAACAATCCCCTCTTCCTCAATATGAGTGTACGCTTCCTCTGGTTCAAACATGGTACCTGCGCCATTCTCGCGAGCGTAAATCGCTTGAACCGCATACATCGGCACAATAACCGAATGCGGACGACCGCTAAAACGAGCATGGAAAGTAATCGCATCATTACCCAACTCAAGCTGTCCGACTGCACGAGGAGCAATATTCAGGATAATTTGACCATCTTGAATAAACTCAACTGGCACACGTACACCCGGCAATGTTGCGTCAACAACCAAGTGAGGAGTTAAGTCGTTGTCTACTAACCATTCGTAAAATGCGCGAAGCATATACGGACGGCGAGCAGTCATTTTTGCAATATCCATAACGTGTTATCTAAATCGCTTAGCGAACTAGGCGCATTTCACGCTCTGCTTCAGTTAGAGAAGCAAGGAATGAGTCACGTTCAAATACACGGTTCATGTAAACTTTGATCTCTTTTGAGCCAGGGCCAACAAGATCAATACCTAGTTGAGGCAAACGCCACAGTAGTGGAGCTAGGTAACAGTCAATTAGGCTGAATTCTTCACTCATGAAGTATTCGTATTCAGCGAAGATTGGCGCTAGAGTCAGAAGATCGTTACGTAGTTTAGTACGTGCTTTTTCTGATTCTTCAGCATTACCCTTAACAACTTTTTCAGCGAGTGAGTACCAGTTACGTTCAATACGGTACATCATCAAACGGCTGTTACCACGTGCAACTGGGTATACAGGCATTAGAGGTGGATGAGGGAAACGCTCGTCCAAGTACTCCATGATGATTTTTGAATCGTAAAGAGCTAGCTCACGGTCAACAAGAGTTGGCACTGATTTGTATGGGTTTAGCTCTACAAGTTCAGCAGGAAGGTTTGCTTCATCAACAAGCTCAACTTCTACACTTACGCCTTTTTCAGCTAGTACGATGCGAACCTGATGGCTATACAAATCTGATGCACTTGAGAAAAGAGTCATCACAGAACGTTTATTGGCAGCTACAGCCATGGAGCCCTCCAGTACACTTACAAATAAAAATAATGGAGGCTAAGCCTCCATTATCCATCAATTAAAATTGGGAATTAGCACGGTATGATAGCACAATTAATGCACATCACGCCAATACTCTTTCTTGAGCAACACGACAACAATAGTTAATAGAACTAAGAAGCCCATTACCCACCAGCCCAGCGCATGACGCTCTAGTTGAACCGGGTCACCTGAATAAACAAGGAAGTTCACTAGGTCACCGACCGCTTTGTCGTATTCTCCAGCGCTCAGCTCGCCAGTACCGTTAGTTTCTGTACCAATAACCACTTGGACTTCTTCACCATCGACAACTTTTGTGCCATAAACCGGCATTGGAATGCCTTGGAGCTCTTCAAGAACATGAGGCATACCCACGCTTGGGAAAACTAAATTGTTCACGCCAAATGGACGAGATGGGTCAACATAGAAAGCACGTAAATAAGTATACAACCAATCTGCACCACGAACTCGCGCCACCAACGTAAGATCTGGTGGTGGAGCACCAAACCAATCACCGGCTTGTTTTGCTGGCATGGCATTGACCATAAGATCACCTACTTTCGCTTCTGGATCGAAAATAAGGTTTTCTTTCATTAGATCAATTGGAATCTCCAAGTCTGTCGCCACTCGCTCGTAACGCTGATACTGTGTAGAGTGACAAGCAAAACAGTAGTTCATGAATAGCTTCGCACCATTTTGCAGCGAAGCCTTATCCGTTAGGTCTACGTTTGCCTTATCTAGCGGTACGTTGGCCCCCGCTGCCATCGCAAGAGATGGCAACATAGCAAATAGAATTACAATCCACTTCTTCATTTGAATGTCACCCTCTCTGGTAATGGTTTGGTCGCTTCATTTTTGCTGTAGAAGAACAGCAACACAAAGAACATGAAGTAACACAAGCTAAAGATCTGAGACAATATTGTGTACAGCGGCGTTGCCGGTAGTGCACCCAAAATACCTAGAGCGATAAAGGCGATAGTGAACTGAACGATATTCAATAGGTGGATCTTACTGCGGTAACGGTAAGAACGTACTTTACAGCGATCCAACCACGGTAGAACAAACAGTACTGCAATCGACGCACCCATTAAGATAACACCCAATAGTTTGTCTGGAACCGCACGCAAGATTGCGTAGAACGGAGTGAAGTACCATACCGGAGCGATATGCTCAGGTGTCTTCAGTGGGTTTGCTGCTTCAAAGTTAGGCGGCTCAAGGAAGTACCCACCCATCTCTGGATTAAAGAACAGCACGTAACAGAAGAAGAACAAGAAGCCAGCCACACCAACCAAGTCCTTAACTGTACCGTACGGGTGGAAAGGAATAGAATCGATGATGTCGTATTTCTTCGTGTAGTAATCGTGGAACTTGAATTGCGTTTTGTAATCGTCGCCCATTGAACCTTTTGGTAGCTTAGTCTCGATACCATCTGGGTTGTTAGAACCAACTTCGTGCAGCGCCAATACGTGTAGCACAACAAGAAGAAGTAGCACGATAGGCAGAGCAATAACGTGTAGTGCGAAGAAACGGTTCAACGTTGCACCAGAGATGATGTAATCACCACGGATCCAAAGCGTTAAATCATCACCAATAACAGGAATAGCACCAAACAGAGAAATAATTACCTGTGCACCCCAGTAGGACATCTGACCCCATGGCAATAGGTAGCCCATGAATGCTTCAGCCATGAGAACTAAGAAGATCAACATACCGAAGATCCACAATAACTCACGAGGTTTTTGGTATGAACCGTAAATCAAACCACGGAACATATGCAGGTATACCACAACGAAAAACGCAGACGCACCTGTTGAGTGCATATAACGCAGCAACCAACCGTACTCAACGTCGCGCATAATGTATTCGATAGAGGCAAACGCACCATCACCAGACGGTACGTAGTTCATTGTCAGCCAAATACCCGTTAGGATTTGGTTAACCAACACCAACATCGCCAAAGAACCAAAAAGGTACCAAAAGTTGAAATTCTTTGGCATTGGGTATTCAGACAAATGCTTTTTATAGGCATTCATCGCTGGAAGTCGTTTTTCTACCCAGTCTAATAGTGCTTGCATTATGCGTCTCCCTCATCAACACCGATCATGAGCTTCGTGTCACTCAAATACATGTGCTTAGGAACCACAAGGTTCAGTGGAGCAGGCACTCCCTGAAACACTCGACCAGCCATATCAAACTTAGAACCATGACATGGGCAGAAGAAACCAGACTTAACACCCTGAACTTGTTCAGCAAAGGTATCAGGTAGGTAAGTCGGTGAACAACCTAAGTGAGTACAGAAGCCAACCGCCACAAAAAACTCAGGTTTTATCGAGCGATACTCGTTCTGAGCGTAAACTGGCTGTTGTTCCATTTCTGATTTTGGATCGCGAAGCTGTCCATCAATGTTCTTTAGGTTATCCACCACTTCTTGAGTTCGGCGTACTACCCATACAGGTTTACCCTGCCACTCAACTCGGACCATCTGGCCAGCTTCAATTTTACTGATATCCACTTCCACCGGCGCGCCAGCCGCTTTTGCTTTGGCACTCGGGTTCCATGATTTTATAAAAGGAACGGCGACGGCAGCTGCTCCTAAACCACCAACAACTGCCGTTGTAGCGGTTAGAAAACGCCTGCGACCGTTATTTAAAGGCGCGTTGCTCATCCAAACATTCTCCCATTTGCTCCCTTTGGATCGTTATTATTCCGCTTAATAAGAGCATGGCTAACAAATAATGAATTTAGTTCTATTTATTGGAGAGAAATGATAAAGAAAACCCTACTTTTTGACAAGATAAAGCTACCTTTTTGTAACATTTGTGAGGCAAATCGCCCACGCCGTCACAAAAGCAGCATAATTCTAAAAAATAGATGTGATTTGCAACAAGAAAGCAAAATCAATAACCGTAAAAAGAGAGCTTAGTTTCCCCTTAAATCGGTTATTTTCAGGTGATTAGGTAATGTATTGAGCAGCAATTGCTGCGTACTACGCCTTTCTATTGGAACAAGGTTGTAGCACATGAAATAACAAAAACTCTGCTTATAAAACCAAGAAATGTTGCGATGATATTAATTAAAGCGTGTAACACGAGGTGACTTAAAGAGGCGTGTTTAAAACACTAGAAAACAAAAAGCCCGGCATATAGCCGAGCTTTGATGCACAGTTTCCAGAGTAACTCTGGACCAGCATAATTTCCGATAAGAGGAAATTAACGCTTAGAGAACTGTGGACGACGACGTGCTTTACGTAGACCAACTTTCTTACGTTCAACGCAACGAGCGTCACGAGTAACGTAACCAGCTGCACGTAGAGTAGGACGTAGAGACTCATCGTACTCCATAAGAGCGCGAGTGATACCGTGACGGATAGCACCAGCTTGACCAGAAATACCGCCACCTTTAACAGTAACGTATAGGTCTAGCTTCTCAGTTAGTTCAACTAGCTCAAGAGGTTGTTTAACAACCATGCGAGAAGTTGGACGACCGAAGTACTCATCAAGGCTACGCTTGTTGATTACGATGTTGCCGCTGCCTGGTTTGATGAAAACACGCGCAGCTGAGCTTTTGCGACGGCCAGTGCCGTAGTATTGATTCTCTGCCATTTTCGAAATCCCCAATTAGATGTCTAGTACTTGTGGTTGTTGAGCAACATGGTTGTGCTCAGCGCCCGCGTAAACTTTAAGCTTACGGTACATAGCACGGCCTAGAGGACCACGTGGAAGCATGCCTTTAACTGCAAGCTCAAGAGCCATCTCAGGTTTACGATCGATCAACTTTTCAAAAGTGATAGATTTTAGACCACCTGGGAATTCAGAGTGACGGTAGTACACTTTGTTCTTAGCTTTGTTACCAGTTACAGCAACTTTCTCAGCGTTGATAACGATGATGTAATCACCAGTGTCAACGTGAGGAGTGTATTCAGCTTTGTGTTTGCCACGTAGGCGAGATGCAATTTCACTTGCTAGACGGCCTAGAGTTTTACCCTCTGCGTCTACAACGTACCAGTCGCGTTTTACAGTTTCTGGTTTAGCAACGAAAGTTTTCATGCTAATAATAACCCGTTAATTAAAATTTAAACTTTAAGGAACACCCAATAGTGCTCCCACACTGTCTAAGAGCCCAGTCATCACCCCTTCGAGTCGTTGGTTCTCTCGACCTTCTATGTCGAAATAACTTCGATAATCAGGTCTGCAGTAACGGTGGGTCGCAGGATTATAGAGAAGACCGAAGAAAAAATCACCTTTTTTTGCGCCAAATCACTAATTTTTTCTTCTCTTTTTTTATAACTGCTGATTATTTTAAGCCAGATGCTCTTTAGTGAGGTAATCGTGGCTCTGCATCTCCGTCAAGCGAGATAAACAACGCTTAAACTCAAACTCCAGCAGGCCATCCGAGTAAAGTAACGGCATTGCGACCTCTGCGGAAATAATCAATTTAACGTTACGTTCATAGAACTCATCGACCAACGCAATAAAACGCCTTGCTGCATCATCCATTTTGCCATCCATCTGTTTGACACCACCTAACAATACAGTGTGGTAGATACGCGAGATTTCAATATAGTCATTCTGACTACGTGGGGTTTGACAGAGTTGCTCAAACGTCGCATGCAGCACGCCATCGCTGGCTTCCATGACAGCAATATCACGATGATTAATCTCTATCACATTACTCGCGACCTTTCGTTCGCCAATTAACTGTTGGTAATAGCGGTTTAGATTGATTGCAGCTTGCTCATCAAGCGGGTAATGATAAATCTCTGCTTGTTCTAAGGTTCTTAAGCGATAGTCCACACCACTATCAACATTAAGAATGTCACAGCGCTGCTGAATTAATGCGATAGCAGGAAGAAAACGAGCGCGTTGCAGGCCATTGCGATACAAGTTTTCCGGTTCAATATTGGATGTCGCAACAAGAATCATCTGGCGCTTAAACATCTCTTGTAATAACGTCGCCAAAATCATGGCATCGGTAATGTCGGACACGAAGAACTCGTCAAAACAGACAATATCCGCTTCCTTTTTAAATTGGTCAGCCACTTTCGACAGTGGATTCTCAACCTCTCCCAACCGCTTGAGTTCATCATGCACACGATACATAAATCGGTGAAAATGCACTCTCATTTTCTTTTCTGTTGGCAAAGCATCATAAAAGGCATCCATCAGATAGGTCTTTCCGCGCCCCACTCCCCCCCAAAAATACAGGCCTTTGGGTGGTTCGGGTAATTCTGCTTTCTTGCCAAGCAACTTTTGCCAGGTACTAAGCTGAGGGATGGGGGCGGTTTGAAATTCCGCAATGGCGTAATAGAGTTTATCTAAAGCGGTAACAGCAGCATGTTGAGCTTCATCAGGCTGGAATCCATGTTCTGCAATGTCTCTTTGGTATCGTTTTAATGGTGTCATAGCATTACGTCGTATCAGAGGTACAGAGAAAATGTGTCACGCAACAGTCAGTTTGTTTCATTCTGTAGAGGGTACTTGCACTCCAGAAACATCGCTTCTATTTTTCTTTATCGACTGTGCAAGCCATAGTAACATGGTCAAGCACTGCGTGTAACTAAGTAGTAAAAGACTTGTTAAATACAACTATAAGGAGCAGTTATGCCTTGGATTTATGCCGTTGCGGGTTTGCTGGTCGGAACCATCGTAGGCGTGGTCGTAAGTAGATTAACCACCCCAGGATACAAAAAACAAAAGTCTGTGCAAAAAGAGCTGGAATCAGCAAAATTTGAGCTAGAACAACAACGCCAAGATCTCGTTGATCATTTTGCACAAACCGCAGAAATGCTGGATACCTTGGGTAAAGATTACACTAAACTCTATCAGCACATGGCGAAGACCTCTTCTGAGCTTCTGCCAAATCTGCCAGAACAAGACAACCCATTCGATAAGAAAACGGCAATGTCATCGGAGCAGATTGAAGAAGATCAAGCCGATGCTAACGAGCAACCAAAAGACTACGCTAACGGTGCGACCGGTCTTTTGAAAGATCAGGAAAAAGAAATCATTAATGCTCCTGATGTTGTGACAGCAAAAGCCTCTTAACTCCCCATCCCCTTTAATAGGGCTAATTAATACGCATTTTTTATTAATTTGTGTTAGCCCTATTTGAACTTTCTTGCATAACTCATCTCTAAATTGCAGTGAACTGCCATCCCCTTTGACTTTCCCGACCCATTCCCATGTTAATAGTGGTTAGGATTTTTCTTTTTGGCAGACTTGTATCAAGAGGAGTTACTCGATGAAAAAACCTTTGCTTGCGTTAACCGTTCTGTCTTTAAGCTTGAGTTCAATCATCACCCCAATAACTGTATCAGCAGCACTTCCATTAAGTGTTGATGGGCAACAATTGCCTAGCCTTGCTCCAATGCTCGAAAAAGTGACCCCAGCCGTGGTCAGCATTGCAGTAGAGGGGAAGCAAGTTCAAACCAGTCGCATCCCTGAGCAGTTTCAGTTTTTCTTTGGGCCAGAGTTCCCAACAGAACAAACCCGTGAGCGTCCTTTCCGAGGGCTAGGTTCCGGCGTAATCATTGACGCCCAAAAAGGCCAAATCGTCACAAATTACCACGTAATCAAAGGCGCTGATGAGATTCGTGTTCGTTTATATGACGGCCGTGAATACGATGCAGAACTTGTGGGTGGGGACGAAATGTCTGACATTGCACTACTGAAGTTAGAAAAAGCCAAAGATCTGACTCAAATTAAAGTAGCGGACTCGGATAAGCTTCGCGTGGGTGATTTTACTGTGGCGATCGGTAACCCATTCGGTCTAGGACAAACGGTTACGTCAGGCATTGTTTCAGCGCTTGGGCGAAGCGGCTTAAATGTCGAGAATTTTGAAAACTTTATCCAGACCGATGCCGCGATTAACAGCGGTAACTCGGGCGGTGCCCTTGTGAATCTAAATGGTGAACTGATTGGTATCAACACTGCGATATTAGGACCGAACGGGGGTAACGTGGGCATTGGCTTTGCCATTCCATCAAACATGATGAAAAACCTCACAGATCAGATTTTGGAATTCGGTGAAGTCAAACGCGGCATGTTAGGCGTTCAAGGTGGCGAGGTGACCTCAGAGCTTGCAGAAGCACTCGGTTATGAATCGAGCAAAGGGGCATTCGTAAGCCAAGTCGTGCCAGATGGTGCGGCGGATAAAGCCGGGTTAAAAGCGGGGGATGTGATTATCTCCGTCAATGGTAAAACCATTGAAACATTCTCTGAACTTCGAGCAAAAGTCGCAACGCTAGGTGCAGGAAAAGAGATATCTCTTGGCGTGATTCGTGATGGCAAAAATAAATCATTCAAGGTGACACTGGGTGAAGCCAGCACCGTAAAAGCCAAAGCTGAAACACTGCATGAGGGTCTAAAAGGGGCGGAGTTAAGCAACACCGCTCCTAGTGATGCAATCCAAGGGGTGAAAGTCACCAGCGTGACAGAAAATTCACCTGCCGCTCAATATCAGCTAGAACAAGGTGATATCATCATAGGTGTAAACCGAAAACGCGTGAAAAACCTAGCAGAATTGCGCTCGATTGCAGAAAATCACAAAGGTGTTTTAGCGCTTAATATTCAACGTGGAGACCAAACGATCTATCTCATCGTGCGTTAATCATTTGAACCACCTCTCTAAAGGGCAGTATGATGGCATACTGCCCTTTTGTTATTTATCAATGTAATGCTATCTTTCAATTTTCTATGCCATTTTGGCATTCAAGCATGGAGAGGATATGCTTAGCTTTTTGTTACGTTCTGTCTTTTTAGGCTTAGCGACCGCTACCATTGTGTTGCTTGCCGTCCCATCACTACGTAGCAACGTAATCCCTGCCGCGCTCGTTGATCCACAGCCAAGTGATATCGCCTCCCTTGAGGTCTCTTTTAACCAAGCCGTTAGGAAAGCGGCACCTGCAGTGGTGAATATATACAGCCGTAAATACGTTGAACATGATCGAAGCAAGTTATCCACTCAGGGGCTTGGCTCTGGTGTCATCGTCAGTGAAAAAGGCTACATCATTACCAACTACCACGTGGTCGCTCAAGCCGATCAAATTGTGGTCGCCCTACAAGATGGTCGTGCAGCCGCTGCGCAACTTGTCGGTACCGACAAACGAACAGACATCGCTATCTTGCGCGTTGATGGTACGAATCTTCCTGTTATCCCACTGAATACAACATACACACCTCAAGTCGGTGATGTGGTTCTTGCGATTGGTAATCCATATAACCTAGGCCAAACAACCACGTTCGGCATCATTTCCGCGACAGGACGCTCATCTATTAGTGATGGTCGACAAGCATTTATTCAAACCGATGCGGCAATTAATGAGGGCAACTCCGGTGGTGCATTAGTCAATACACAAGGTGAACTTGTCGGGATTAATACCGCTTCATTCCAACAAGCGACAGATTTAGAAACCTATGGAATATCGTTTGCCATCCCATACCCGTTAGCGAATAAAATCATGCAAAAGATCATTGCCGATGGTCGTGTTATTCGTGGTTATATTGGTATCGATGGTCAGGACATCAATGCTGTCACCGCGCGCCTACTGGGTAACCAACATATCGGCGGCATCGTCGTTCTCGGCATAGATCCAAATGGCCCTGCGAGTTTAGCTGGCTTCCAGAAGCAAGACATTATCATTAGCATCAATGGCACAAAAGTTCAGGGTCGCCAAAGTGTTATGGATATTGTTACCGACCTGAGACCAGGAACCACGGTTGATGTAGGGATCATTCGTCAAGGAAAAGAAATGACATTAAAAGTCACCATCGCCGAAGACAAACAAGAAGCATAAAAAAACCCAGCCAAATGGCTGGGATTTTTTTTAACTAGGATATGGGTGCTTATTCGCTATCACTTGGCTGTTCTGATGCATCAGAGCTTACGCCCATCTCAACATCAATACGCGTCACGCGTTGCAAGCCTCTCGGTAGTAGACTGCCTCGACGGCCACGTTCACCACGGAAATTATCCAGATCACTTGGCTTAAGACCTAGTTTACGTTTACCAGCGTATAATATCAGTGATGCCCCTTGTGGTAGAGCCATCAAGTGCGACAGAACCTCTTCTCGCTCTTTCGCTTTTGCCGCTGGAATATTGATGATCTTATTGCCCTTACCTTTCGCTAACTGCGGCAGATCTTTAATTGGGAACAACAACATACGACCTTGATTCGTGATCGCAAGGATTTCATCTGAGTCCAAATCAGCAATGGTTTTTGGCGTCATCACTTCAGAATTCGCAGGTAACGTCACCAGTGCTTTACCACTGCGGTTCTTCGATAGTAATTCAGAACCTTTACACACAAAGCCATAACCTGCATCTGAGCCAACTAACCATAACTGCTCTTCTTCACCCATGATCACTTGGCGGATGCTACTGCCTGCCGTGATGTTCAAGCGGCCAGTAATCGGTTCACCTTGACTTCGAGCGGACGGCAATGAATGCGATTCCAATGAGTAACTTCGACCATCACTACCAAAGAACACCGCTTGCTGGTTACTCTTACCACGCGCGTGCGCTAGGTAGTTATCCCCCGACTTGTAGTTCAAACCTTCGGCATCCACATCGTGACCTTTCGCGTGACGAATCCAGCCTTTCTCAGAAAGAACAACCGTAATTGGCTCACTTGGTACGAGATCACGCTCGGTTAATGCTTTTGCTTCTGCTCGTTCAACCATTGGTGAACGACGGTCATCACCGTATTTCTCTGCGTCTGCTTTGATTTCTTTCTTAAGTAGTGTATTTAGACGGCGCTCAGAACCGAGTAGTTGTTCTAACTTCTCACGCTCTTTCTCTAGCTCATCTTGCTCACCACGGATCTTCATCTCTTCGAGTTTTGCTAAGTGACGAAGTTTGGTATCTAAAATCGCATCCGCCTGAATATCGGTAATACCAAAACGAGCCATCAGTACGGCTTTTGGATCGTCCTCTGTACGAATGATCTCAATCACTTCATCTAGGTTTAGGTAAGCAATCAACAAACCTTCCAAGATGTGTAGACGAGCCATTACTTTATCTAGGCGATACTGTAAACGGCGACGCACGGTTGTACGACGGAATTCGATCCACTCAGACAGAATTTGCACTAGGCCTTTAACTTGAGGACGGTTATCTAAACCTATCATGTTCAAGTTAACTCGGTAGCTACGCTCAAGATCCGTTGATGCGAACAAATGGTTCATCAGCAAGTCGCAATCGACACGGTTTGACTTAGGCACGACAACAATACGCGTTGGGTTCTCGTGATCCGATTCGTCACGAAGATCGTCAACCATTGGCAGTTTCTTAGCGCGCATCTGGTTCGCAATTTGCTCAAGCAATTTTGCGCCCGATACTTGGTGAGGCAAAGAAGTGATAACAATATCTGAACCTTCTTTATGCCATACTGCGCGCATCTTGATGCTGCCGCGACCGTTACGGTAAATCTTCTCGATTTCCGCTTTTGGTGATGTAATTTCGGCTTCCGTTGGATAATCGGGACCTTTCACAAACTGCATTACATCGGACAAATCCGCTTTAGGATTATCGATCAAATGAATGGTTGCTTCCGCTACTTCACGAACGTTGTGAGGCGGGATATCGGTCGCCATACCAACAGCAATACCAGTTACGCCATTTAGCAAGATGTGAGGCAGGCGTGCTGGCAACATTTGAGGCTCTTTCATCGTGCCATCAAAGTTAGGTTGCCATTCAACTGTACCTTGACCTAATTCGCCTAGCAGAACTTCCGCAAACTTAGACAATTTTGCTTCGGTATAACGCATTGCCGCGAATGATTTCGGATCATCCGGCGCACCCCAGTTGCCCTGACCATCCACCAGAGGGTAACGGTAAGAGAACGGCTGCGCCATTAATACCATCGCTTCGTAACATGCTGAGTCACCATGCGGGTGGTATTTACCTAACACGTCACCAACGGTACGTGCCGATTTTTTGTATTTTGCTGATGCCGAAAGACCAAGCTCCGACATTGCATAAATGATGCGTCGTTGAACCGGTTTCAAGCCATCGCCAATGTAAGGCAATGCACGGTCCATGATTACGTACATCGAGTAGTTCAGATAAGCGTCTTCGGTGAACTTGCGCATTGGCAATTGTTCAACGCCATCATAAGTAATTTCTGTAGACATCCGTTAAACCTCTGCCATATCGCCGTTGCTTTGTAGCCAAGAGCGACGATCATCTGCTCGTTTTTTACCAAGCAGCATGTCCATCATTTCCATAGTCGCTTCTGAATCATCAATGGTTAACTGAACCAGACGACGCGTATTTGGATCCATGGTGGTTTCACGCAACTGAAGAGGGTTCATCTCACCCAGACCTTTGAATCGCTGCACGTTGATCTTGGCTTTCTTCTTAGACAAACGTTCTAGAATACCCTCTTTCTCGTCATCATCTAGGGCATAGAACACTTCTTTGCCACAGTCGATACGGTATAGAGGCGGCATGGCGACATAGATATGGCCGGCTTCAACAAGAGCACGGAAATGACGCGTGAACAGCGCACATAGCAGCGTTGCAATGTGTAGACCGTCCGAGTCCGCATCGGCAAGGATACAAACTTTACCGTAGCGTAAGCCATCCAGATTATCGTTATCAGGATCAATACCTAAAGCGACTGAAATATCGTGCACTTCTTGAGATGCAAGAACTTGGTCTGCTGACACTTCCCACGTATTTAGGATCTTACCGCGCAGTGGCATCACCGCTTGGAACTCACGATCACGTGCTTGTTTAGCAGAACCACCCGCCGAGTCCCCCTCCACGAAGAAGATTTCTGTGCGGTTAAGGTCTTGCACAGAACAGTCCGTCAACTTACCTGGCAGTGCCGGACCTGATGCGACTTTCTTACGTACAACCTTTTTGCTCGCACGCATACGACGGTGTGCATTCGCGATACACACTTCCGCTAACTGTTCAGCCAATTGTGGCTTTTCGTTCAACCACAGGCTGAATGCGTCTTTTACTACGCCTGATACAAACGCTGCTGTTTGACGAGAAGACAGACGCTCTTTGGTCTGGCCTGCAAACTGAGGATCTTGAATCTTAACCGACAGCACGTACGAACAACGGTCGAATACGTCATCACCGGTTAGCTTAACACCGCGAGGCAACAAGTTACGGAATTCACAGAACTCACGCATTGCATCCAATAGGCCTTGGCGAAGACCGTTTACGTGCGTACCACCTTGAGCCGTCGGGATAAGGTTCACGTAACTCTCGGTGATCATCTCACCGCCCTCAGGCTGCCAGATCACCGCCCAATTTGCCGCTTCCGTTTCTGCAGAGAATTCACCCGTAAATGGTTCCTCTGGCATTACTGGATAGCCTTTTACACCCTCAGCCAGATAGTCTTTTAGGCCATCTTCGTAGAGCCATTGGTAATCTTTTCCATTCACTTTATCTGTGAATGTAATTTCTAAACCCGGGCAAAGTACCGCTTTTGCACGTAAGTTATTAACAAGACGAGTTACTGAGAAGTTTGCTGAATCAAAGTACTTAGCATCAGGCCAAAAATGCACACTAGTACCACGGTTACGACGACCACACGTGCCCGTTACCGTTAGATCTTCAACCTTTTCACCATGCTCAAAAGCAATATCGTACACTTGACCATCACGGCGTACGGTCACTTCAACACGCTTAGACAGTGCGTTTACTACCGAGATACCTACACCGTGCAAACCACCAGAGAATTGGTAATTCTTATTGGAAAACTTACCACCAGCATGAAGCTTACATAGGATCAGTTCAACGCCTGATACTTTCTCTTCTGGGTGGATATCAACTGGCATGCCTCGACCATCATCGATCACTTCTAGTGATTGGTCTGCATGTAAGATGACTTGTACTTTTGAGGCATGTCCGGCTAGCGCTTCATCGACACTGTTATCGATAACTTCTTGGCCCAAATGGTTCGGGCGCGCTGTATCCGTATACATCCCTGGTCGGCGACGTACTGGCTCCAAGCCATTCAGTACTTCAATGGCCCCAGCATTATATTGTTCAGTCATAATACGGAATTGTTCTCAATGATTACTTGTATCTCGAGCACGACACCGTTCGTGCTCCGCGCTCGAGAAACGAAAAAGCCACTTCATCTGCCTCTCGTTTCTTACGAGAAAAAGCAAACAAAATGGGTCGGGCTTATACGCCCTTAAGATCTTTTGGCAAAACATAGTCGGAAAGCAGGCCAACTATGTCAAGAAACGGTTGGATATCGCACTAAAAACTATGAGCCTATTCCAATCGCCTCACTATTGTTACAGTTTCAGGAATTCAATGATTTGCGCAGGATAACGCTCAAAGCCAATAAAACTGTGATCACCGCCGTTTTCTACTGTTTGTTTCGCTTGCGCAAATTTGTCGACCGCTTGACGATAATCTAATACCTCGTCTTCTGTTTGTTGCAAAAGCCAGAAAGACTGAGGCGATGCGATGCTTTGTACATCAAGAGCTTTTAGCTCGTCAATATGACAGGCTTCAAGTGTATAGGTTTCGTGCGTGTATGGGTTAGTTTGCTCGCCTAAGTAATCCACGAGCAACTCATAAGGCTTCACCGCAGGGTTAATCACCACCGCTCTAAATCCAAATTGAGCATTCAACCATGTTGACATATAGCCGCCCAACGAGCTTCCGACTAAGCCAATGTTAAAGTCATTCTTGTATTGTTCAATGATATCTAACAAGCATTGCGCTGCGAGTTGAGGAAAACACGGTAATTGGGGAACGATAACTTTGATATCTGGACGATGTTGCTCGCAGTACGCTTTCATCACGTTCGCTTTCATCGAAAGAGGAGAGCTGTTAAAACCATGAATATACAGCAGTAATGAGGGTTTACTCATAGGAGCCTCACGTAAAAAAGTAGCCCGAACAACAGGTTCGGGCAAAAGATTAGATTAGTATCCGTTTGAGGTGAAATCTGGCTGGAATTGCCCCTCACCTAGGCGATTAACTTGGGTCGTGATGTCACCACTTTGGTGAAGCTCTATTTCTCGCCAACCTGGCGATAAGGTATCAAGCCCAAAATCGTCTGAGTTTGGTTTAAACTGAACACAAGTCGATGGGGTAGCCATCACACGAATACCATGATGAACCACATTCATATCTTGATGAACATGGCCGCACACAATGCCTTTTACGTTATCAAAACGATCAACGACTTGCCAAAAAGCATCGGCATCTTTTAGCGTATGTTGATCAAGCCAAGCACTACCCACTAAAAGTGGATGGTGATGCAGCAAGACAAGCGTGTGTCGATTTGTGTTTTCAGCCAACTTTTCTTCAAGCAAAGAAAGTTGCTGATCGCTAAGTCTACCATGTGGAACGCCGACAACTTGTGAATCCAATAAGATCACTTGCCAGTGCTCACCCAAGTATAAATGCTCTACCGTTTGAATCTGAGAAGATGGCAGCACACTGCCCATGTTCGGCTTGTAATCATGATTACCTGGAAGCCAAAAACAATCTTTTTCTAACGGGGCAATCCCATCAGCAAAACGCTGATAAGACTCTGCGCTATGATCTTGTGAAATATCGCCAGTTGCTAAAATATATTCAAACTGCACCTGACGCTTAAGAATCTCTTGTACCACAGCATAAAAACTATCTGCGGTTCTTACGCTAAGCAAGCTTCCCTCATCGGCGGCAAACAAATGAGTATCTGTAATTTGTAAAAGCTTAATGCTGTCACTTGATGATTGCAAAATGAAAACCTGACTCGTCTACTATTTCGTTTTTTTAGTTATTATCCTGTAATGACATGACAATCAATTGAAGGCAAGTGGGGTTCTACTTATCCCACTTCGTAGACAAAATGTCAGCCATTCCCCAAGGAACGTATTAAGTTGATGCTTCTCATCTTTTTGCATCAACTGATCGTTGGGATAATCATATTTCGCCTTGATACGAGAGAACTCTCCGCTTGAGCATACTTCCGCAACTCTCGCATCGTGATAAAGCCTGACAGACATTGTCGGTAAAGGAAATACCGGCGTGTCATCACTCTGACATATCTCAACAACCGTAGTGTATTTTGTGATTTCATTCACGGTCAGTTGGTAAATCATGTTCGCAGCTTGATAACAGCGAACATCACCAACTTCGGCGGAAACAGGCAGCAAAGCATTCAGCTTAGCGTAATTGGTCTCGTAAGTTCTCATTAGACCCGCTAAGTCAACGTGGTAACGCTGTTTTACTGCTGCTTGCACCATTATTTACTCTCCGCTTTTTGGGGAATCCCCCACTGTGATGTCAATTCTTGATGATTAAGTTGCAACCACTGCAGTGCAATAATTGAAGCACCGTTTTCGAATTTTCCATCTTTCACCCATTGATACGCCGTTTCACGACTGATCACATGCACTCGAATATCTTCATCTTCATAGTCTAAACCATGAATGCCATACGCTTTAGATGCATCCACTTCACCGACAAAGACATCGAGTTTTTCTGAGCAACCGCCTGAAGATGGGTAGTATGAGGTCACAGGAGCCATTCGTTGAACTTCGATACCAGCTTCCTCTACCGCTTCACGACGAATAACCTCTTCCGCAGATTCGTCTCGGTCAATCATGCCTGCGACAATTTCGAGTTGCCATGGATGCTTATGCTCTAATGCGCCAACGCGGATCTGTTCGATGATAACGACCTGATCCCTAATAGGATCATAGGGCAGCATTGCGGCAGCGTGACCACGCTCGAACATTTCTCGTTCGACAATCCCACTCCAACCACCAGCAAATAATCTATGCTTAAAACGGTATTTCACCATTTTAAAAAAACCTTTAAATACGGTTTCCTTTGAGATTATTTCCACATCTTGGGAAGTAAAATCGTTCTGTTGCTTGTCACACTGTTGCATCGAGCACCTCTCTGAGTGAATCTTGTAGTTTACTCATTGTTATTGACTTGCTCAAAGGACTTGGCTCAACTTTTTGTACAATAGTTACAAATAATTTTAAGCCTTTGCAAAAAATTTTATTGCACAGATGGGCAATTACATGTAAAAAAGTGCAAAGTTTAGAGTAAATATCGTTCAAATTGAGTTAAACTACTGAGAATTAACCAATCTATTGACCGCGGGAATGGAAAATGAAAAAACTGCTTCCACTATTTATCAGTGCAGCGCTAGGCAGCATGAGTACCTCTGCATGGGCAGACTCTCTTGCTGAAATTTATGACTTAGCAAAACAAAACGATCCTCAGCTACTCAGCGTTGCTGCACAACGTGATGCTGCATTTGAAGCAATCACTTCTAGCCGCAGTGCCCTATTGCCACAAATCAACTTGACTGCGGGTTACAACCTAACTCGTGGCGATCGAGAACCGGATTCTGGTCCTAAAGCGTCTACCGATCAGGACGTATTATCAGCAGGTGTTGGCTTCTCCCAAGAGCTGTACAACCGTGCGTCTTGGATCACGCTAGATACGGCAGAAAAAACCGCTCGTCAGGCAGATGCATCATACGCGGCGACTCAACAGGGCCTAATTCTTCGCGTTGCACAAGCTTACTTCGAAGTTCTACGTGCGCAAGATAACTTGGTTTTTGTCCGCGCAGAAAAAGCAGCGGTTGGCCGTCAGCTAGAGCAAACCAAACAACGCTTTGAAGTCGGTCTATCGGCAATCACTGACGTTCATGATGCTCAAGCGCAGTACGATGGCGTACTTGCGGATGAGATCTTGGCACAAAACTCTCTGATCAACAGCTACGAATCTCTACGTGAGATCACAGGCCAAGAACACAAAAACCTAAACGTACTAGATACAGCACGTTTCTCTGCAAGTCGCTCAAACAGCCCAGCAGATGTTCTTGTTGATGAAGCAAAAACAACCAACCTAAGCCTATTATCAGCACGTATCTCTCAAGATATCGCGCGTGACAATATCTCACTAGCAAGCTCTGGTCACCTGCCAACGCTGTCGCTGGATGGTGGCTACAACTATTCCGACACATCGAATACTTCAAGCAGCATCAACGACAATACAACAGATGGTTTTAACATTGGTGTGAACCTAGCGGTACCACTATACACAGGTGGTAACATTACATCGCAAACCAAACAAGCTGAGTTCGCGTACGTTGCAGCAAGTGAAGACCTAGAGAAAGAGTACCGTAGCGTCGTTAAAGATGTTCGCGCACAAAACAACAACATTAATGCATCTATCGGTGCGCTAAAAGCGTATGAGCAGTCTGTTGTTTCCGCACGTTCTGCATTAGAAGCAACAGAAGCGGGTTTTGATGTGGGTACTCGTACTATCGTCGACGTATTAGATTCAACACGTCGTCTATACGATGCAAACAAAAACCTATCCAACGCTCGTTACGACTACATCCTAAGCGTACTTCAACTACGCCAAGCGGTAGGTACGCTGAGTGAGCAAGATATCCTAGATGTGAATGCCGGCCTAAAACCAGCAAGCTAACAGTCTGTTTATCTAACTAAACAAATACAAAACGCCAGTTGGTTTCCCCACTGGCGTTTTTATTACGCTTTAGCAATACCAAATAAAAAAGGTCACTCGAAAGCGACCTTTAACAATCAGTTTTAACAATCAGTTTGGCGAGTAAGGAATTACCCCTTGCCACCTTTGATAGCATTGATGATTTCACTCGTAGAGCAACCATCTTCAAAGTTTAATACTCGTACTTCGCCACCTGCGGCAATCACTTCTTTACCACCCGCAATCTCTTCTGGTTTGTAGTCACCACCTTTAACAAGCAAGCTTGGTAGTACTTCTGAAATCAAACGTTGTGGTGTGTCTTCACTAAACGGCACCACCCAATCCACAGCACCAAGACCCGCTAGTACCGCCATACGACGATCGGTTGGATTAACAGGGCGACCTGGACCTTTTAGACGTTTTACCGACTCATCTGTATTGACGGCAACAATTAAGCGATCACCGAGTTCTGCAGCGTGGTTAAGGTAAGAGACGTGACCCGCGTGCAAAATGTCGAAACACCCATTAGTCATAACGACGGTATCGCCTTTCGCGCGTGCTTTCTTCACTGCTTCAATCAAGGCTTGCTCTGTGATTACACCATAGTCGGTATCTTGACTGCCGTGCACCGCTTCTGCCAATTCAATTTCAGATAACGTTGATGTCCCCAGTTTACCAACCACAACACCCGCTGCCGCGTTCGCTAATGCACACGCTTCTTCAAATGATTTGCCCGCGGCAAATGATGATGCCAATACAGAAATCACCGTATCTCCAGCACCCGTCACGTCGTACACTTCTTTTGCTTGGGTCGGAAGATGGAACGGCTCTTGACCACGACGAATCAACGTCATGCCATTTTCACTGCGTGTCACCAATAAGGCTTCGAAGTCAAACTCTTCAACCAATGCCAATGCTTTTTCCACGAGCTCTTGCTCAGACTTCACTTTGCCGACAACATCTTCAAACTCTTTCATGTTTGGAGTCAGAAGTGTCGCACCACGGTAGCGTTCAAAGTCCGCACCTTTTGGATCGATAAAGACAGGGACATTCGCTGCACGCGCTTTTTGAATATACGCCTGTACATGCTCTAACGTGCCTTTTGCGTAGTCCGATAAAATCACAGCTTTTACGCTTGGAAGCGCGGTTTCCATACGAGCAATGACTGGCTCAGGATCGGTATTTTCGAACTTGTCTTCAAAATCAAGGCGAATCAACTGCTGACCACGACTCATAACACGTAATTTAGTGATGGTTGGGTATTCAGGTAAAGCGACAAAATCGCACTTCACTTTCAAAGACGTGAGCGTCTCTGTCAGCACTTTTGCTGGCTCATCCATACCCGTTAGACCAACAATGTGAGCGTGGCCACCTAATGACGCAATGTTCATCGCAACGTTCGCTGCACCACCAGGACGCTCTTCATTGTTTTCTACTTTTACAACAGGCACTGGCGCTTCAGGAGAGATACGTCCAGTCGGGCCATACCAGTAACGATCTAGCATGACATCGCCGATGATAAGTACACCCGCGCTGCTGTAATCAGGTAGAATTGGTTTCATTATTGGTCTCCAAAAATTTAATCGCAGTGAGTTTAACACAGCCTTTTTCTAGGCAGAACCTTAGGGTTAAGAGAACCAATGATTCCATGCATGTTTCACCCACTCTCGTTCAGCCACAAACTTGTCCTCTGCCACATCAGCATCTAGGTTCAATAAGTTTCGACGATGAATTTCGTCACGCATAGACGTGTAGGCGCGCGTCAATTGCATTGCTTGATCTTCTTCCATCACACCTTGAGCAATTAAGGTTTCGAAAATACGCACGTTATCGCACCAACGGATCAGTTTTGGTTTACTGTGACTGTAGTTGAGTACCAGATATTGAGCGAGAAATTCAATGTCTGTAATACCGCCTTGATCTTGTTTAAGCATAAAGCGACCGGACTTTTTACCACCTAGGTGACCACGCATTTTCTCGCGCATATCGACCACCTCTTTCTTCAGTGCATCTTGATCGCGCGTTTTACACAGCACATCATGACGCGTGTTGTGGAAAGCAATCGCAAGCGGTTCATCGCCATAAATCATACGTGCACGCACTAACGCCTGATGCTCCCATGTCCAAGCATCTTGATGTTGATAATCATCAAATGCGTCAGTTGGGCTTACTAATAGGCCTGATGCCCCCGATGGACGCAGTCGCGTGTCGACTTCATACAAAATGCCAGATGCCGTTCGGGTAGAAAAAATATGAATAATGCGCTGCGCCAAGCGAAGATAAAACTGACGCCCATCGATCTCTTTTTTGCCATCGGTGTAAACGTTCACTGGGCAGTCGTGCATAAACACGATATCAAGATCTGAGTTATAGCCTAACTCCCAACCGCCCACTTTCCCATAGCCGATCACGGCAAAACCTTTCCCCTCACGGTCTTTCACGTGAGTAGGTTCACCATACTTTTCGGACACTTGAAGCCAAGCTTGATTGATCACCGCTTCAACCACCGCTTCTGCTAAGTAGGTTAAGTGATCGCTCACTTTCATCACAGGTAATACGCCTGCAATATCGGCGGCGGCAATGCGTAAGATACAAATCTGTTTAAACTGACGCAACGCTTCCATTTGCTGTTCCATGTCATCTTCTGGAATACGTGCAAGAAAGTCTCGCAGTTCTGTTCGGTAGCTTTCTAACGGAATTGGATTATACAGGTGCTGCGGATCAATTAGCTCATCAAGCAGAATTGGATAGCGCGAAAGCTGCTCGGAAATCATCGGACTTGCAGTACATAAACGCACCAATTGAACTAACGCTGCTGGGTGTTCGTCCAACAGTTCAAGATAAGTCGTACGCGTACAAATATTGTGTAGCAAATGTAAAACACGTGGTAAACCAAACTGGGCATCTGGATGAGCAAAAACCGCATTGAAGACTTTCGGCATCAGCTTAGTTAACACGTCTCGTCCACGAGGGCCAAGCGTCTTCTTCGCAAGATCCGTTTTGAACTGCATGATGGTTTTTGCCAACTCTTGCGAGTTATCGGCATGAACGTCGTTTTGCAGAACATGCTCTAACACATCGGGTTTCGCTGCCATGTCCCATAATTCATGAAAGTGTCGTGGCACCGCTTCCGTTTCGTCATCTTCATCATCACCAATGAGCGTCTCAAACACATTGTGTACCTTGCTCATATGCTGCTGAGTTTGAGTAACCAATGCCTCCCACGATTCAAAACGCATGGCCGTCGCAAGCTTGAGACGGTCCTCATCACAATCAGGTAAGGTTTGAGTTTGCTTATCCGCCATGGCTTGCAGTAAGTTCTCAAGTTGACGTAAATACTTGTACGCCTGCTCAAGGTTCGTCACTTCGTGTTTCGCAAGTAACCCTAATTCACCAATAGCATTTAAGGTTTCCAGTAGCCCGCGGCCTCTCAATGAGGGCTCTCGTCCCCCTCGAATCAGTTGGAAAACCTGCGCAATAAACTCGATCTCTCGAATGCCACCGGCACCCAATTTAATATTATTGCTTAAGCCTCGACGACGCACCTCACTGCTGATCATCGACTTCATACGACGCAAAGATTGGATCGCACTGAAATCGATATAACGGCGAAATACAAACGGACGCAGCATTTGGCGCAACTCTTGATATTGTGGGTACATTTCGCACCCCATAACTCGCGCTTTAATCATGGCGTAACGTTCCCAATCGCGACCTTGCTCTTGGTAGTAATCTTCCAATGCGGCATAACTCATCACTAATGGCCCACTTTCTCCAAATGGACGTAAGCGCATATCGACTCGGTAGCAGAAACCATCAAAAGTCTGTTGATCTAATGCCTTGATAATGCGCTGACCCAAACGAGTAAAGAACTGAGCATTAGCAAGACTGCGGCGTGCGCCTTGGGTTTCACCGTTCTCTGGATAAGTGAAGATCAAATCAATATCAGAAGAAAAATTCAGTTCACCACCGCCTAGCTTTCCCATACCAATAATCAGCATCGGTTGCGCTTCGCCAGCGGCATTGGTTGGGGTGCCCCACTCATTGCAACAAATCTTGTACTGCCACTGGTAGGTCTCGAAAATCATCGCTTCGGCCAGTTGAGACAGATGGCTAAGAGAGGCTTCCAACGTCCAAGCTTGAGTAAAGTCTTTCCACGCGATATACACCATCTCACGGTTACGGAACTGACGTAATACTCGGTGACCCGACATTTCGTCATGGCATTCTGTTAATAGCGCCGCAAGACGTTCTCGATAACTAGACGATCGACTGCTTTCTATCAGCATTGTTGGCAAATCTTGAGCGAGCAATTCATCGCGATGAATTGCTTCGGAAATAAACTTGCTTAAGCCGGACACAAAACGAAATTGTTCGGCAACTTCTGTTGGCCAATGTTGAAAGTATCCTGCATTTTCCGCATGTTGAACGGCAGAATCCGCGACAGAAATCAGTGACGATGGCAGTTGCATTTTTCTTCCTTGTTTGAAAAGCACACTCTATTTATACCAGAGTTAAGACAAATAAAAACGCCCACAAAATGTTTGCGGGCGTTTTATCAAAACGAAGCGAGATTAAACTTGGAATGAGTTTATCTTCTTATCCAGTTCGCCAGCATTATTTTGCATCATTTCTGCCGTTTCTAGCAGTTCTGTCATGACTACCACTGAGCCCTCAACCAGTTCTCGAACATTCGTCAGGTTTTGGCTCATCTCTTCTGCGACACTACTTTGCTGACCAGATGCCGTCGCAATCTGGAAGTTCATGTCATTAATTTGGGTAACCTGGCCGACAATACCATCTAATTCAGTACCCGCATTAGACACCAGCTCAACGCCCTCTGCAGCTTCCACCACGCTTTTTTCCATGAGCTCAACGGCAGACTCTGCACTATTTTGCAGCTGTGTAATCATCTCTTGAATTTCAATCGTTGCTTGTTGAGTGCGCTGAGCAAGATTACGAACTTCATCCGCAACAACCGCAAAACCACGACCCGCTTCACCAGCACGCGCCGCTTCAATTGCCGCATTCAAAGCCAGCAAGTTGGTTTGTTCAGAGATGCCTTGAATAGTACCAACAACACTGCCGATGGCTTCAACGCGCTCTTCTACTTGATTGACGGCATTAGCAGAAGAGCTAATGTCAGTAGAAAGCTCACTCATTTTAGACATGGTTTTTTGCAAGAACTGCTGCCCAGTCACCGCCTGCTTTGAGGCTTGTTCCGTGAGCGATGAAGCAGTTTGAGCATGCTCTGCCACAGTTTGAACCGTAGAGGACATTTCACTCATGGCCGTCGCTAACTGATCGATTTCGTTGAACTCATCTTGCGCGGAGTCTTTGGTTTCTGACATGCTCATCGTCATGACTTCAGTGAGTGTTGCTAACTCATCAGATGCAGTGATCTGCAGCTGAATCACATCGTGCAGTTGGCGGCGTGTTATCTCTAGCTCACGAGCTACATCGCCATATTCATCTTTACAGTCCATATCAAACGGCACTGAAAGGTTTTTACTAGCCATCAGCTTTATGGCCTCACTTAAATACTGCGTCTGACGTAGCATCACTCGCGCTGCAGCAAGCAATAATACAACAAAGACAATAATCAAGATCACGGTCTGCCATGCGACTTGAGTTAGGTAAGCTTCATAGTGTTGTTGGGCAATTTGCTCATTGTGTGTGGCTGCTAATAATGAATCATGAAATGTATTTGCATCCCACAATTGCTTTGCCACGATTAAGACGGTACTGAACACCATCAGCATGACCATTTTAGGGACAAGCTTAATGTCGGATATCACCCTTTCCCACGGCTTAAATGCCAGCTTTTCCATCGTCCATCCTCCGTCTATTTATACTTCTACTGCTTAAGTCGTTCTATTTACTTCAATATTAGCGAACGAACCATGGTATCAAAGACATCTCTAATCTAGGTATTCTTACCCTCATTAATCGTCTCAAATGTGACATCTCATTGATTCCGCGCCATTGGTTCTCAAATGCTCAATCATTCTATCGGCGTTAATTTTATAAACTGTAGACTTTTATGCGCTCACTCTTTTTAGCTGTGACCTTACGCATGAAATGAGAACGAGAAAAAGCTCCATACCGAAATACCGCACAAAAAAAATAGGGCTCAAGGCCCTATTTCTTATTCAATCTTTATTCTTGCCAATATGGCTCAACTTCAACACCGATAGCGCGAGTCTGATCCATGGCATGTAAAATTGATCGCTCCTGACGCGTTAACCAACGCTCTAATTGCTCTTGCTCTTCGTCCTCAAGCATACCCACCATTGGCAATAGATGATTTAGCATTAAAAGATCATCGATACCGTGCACTAAATCAGCCCATGGTAAACGAAAACTATTGCGCTCTTCCGCATCGTACAAGCTCGCAAAACCAATGCCCGTGTACAAGTTACGTAATAAACGATAACGCTGATCGATGTATTCTTGCGCAGACAACTGACGCTCTGCAGGAAATGCTTCCATTAGCTCTGCCCAAGTTCGATCCAACTGCATAACGGAAAACGGTTGAATGTTACTGGTTATCTTCTCGCGGGCTTTATCGTCCAAAAACGGTTGCCAACCACGGGTCAAAATCCAACGACTCAAGTCTAAGAGAAGTCCGGTGTAACGCGCAGAGCTCAACAATTCCAATACTTGTTCACGGCTTGGCAGTTCTTCAAGTTGCTGAGTAAGCTCTGATACAAGGAACTTACGCGCATCAAGCTTACGCAGTACGTTACCTTTATCATCCAACAACTCTTCTAAATGTGCATGCTCATCGAGCCACTCTAGCTCTTCTTCAAGCCACTTCATTTCTTGGCGCAGAATCGCACTCGCTCGACGTGGTACTATGCTGCCAAAGATAGTAAATGTCTGACGAATAAAACGAATGGCATTAACAATTTCACGCAACGCTTCAACACAATCACGTTCGGTGTAAATTTGCTCGTGGTAATGCCAATGTGCAAGAGCGTGCTCTAAAGAATTAATAAGGCAATATTCCACGGTGTCGTGCTTGGTACTGTCGACTAACGCCAGTGGCTTGACCTCATCACCCGCATAACCTGTTGCTAAACGATAACCTTTCGCCGCTTTACTCATATTGCCAAGGCGCATACCACCTGACTCACACAAACTGCGAGCAAGCGTAAATAACGCATCCGTTTGGCCCGATTTTAGCTCTAACTCCACTTCGCAGATTGGCGTTTGTCTTTCTTCACCATCTTCACCTTGGGCAATAACCGCCCCTTGGTCAAAGGCCACTTCAATTTGACTGCCATCAGCCATACCAATTAACCACTGCTCACGTGTGAAGTTGGTCGAAAAAAGAGGCGTTAGTTCAGATTGCAGCGTGGCGATGTCTTTACCTGCTGGCCAGATATCAGATGGGTGAAGTGTGAGCTCAGGATCATTATTAATGTGCTCAGCATTATATTCTGGTCTTTGATGAAGACCCGCAACAACACGCCCGGCTGTTTTTACTGTTTGAACAAATACATCATCAAAACGACGAATTCTTAAGCCAATATCGTGCTTGCGTAGCCAGTTATCAGCGGTATCAAAGTAAGTGTTACCCAAGTCTCGACAACTGTGCTGAAGTACTTTGGTTTCAGAAATTTTGTTTTTCAAAGTTTCTGAAAATTCTGGAGAAACAAAAAACTTCAGTTCTATCTCGGTTTCCATAGCCATACCTTTCAAAGCAGATAGAAACAGGATATTGCCTATTTTCCCCCTCGGCAAGAAAGAAATATCACCAGAATGATGATCTAAAACAGTTTTAAAGAGCCATTGAATGCGTTAACATGCGCGCCTTTATAGCCATCCGTTCAACATTTCGCCAAGAAATGGTGTATGTTTTTTTAAGGTTATAGCTATTAGGTTGAATGACCATGCCAGTAAATACAATTATGGGGTTATTTGCAAAGTCCCCTATTAAGCCTTTGCAACGCCACGTTGTGTGTGTCAACGAATGTTGTTCACACCTAGTTAAGTTCTTTGAAGTTTCTTCTAAAGGTGACTGGGAAAAAGCATCTGAAATCCGTGCTCAAATTTCTCACCTAGAGAAAGAAGCGGACGTGCTAAAACGTGAAATTCGTCTAAAACTGCCTCGCGGTTTGTTTATGCCTGTCGATCGTACAGACATGCTTGAGCTACTTACTCAACAGGACAAACTAGCGAACTTGGCAAAAGATATTGCTGGCCGTGTATATGGTCGCCAACTTGTCATTCCTGAGGCACTCCAACCAAACTTCCTCGCTTACGTTCAACGTTGTCTTGATGCGGCTAACCAAGCGCAAAAAGTAATCAATGAACTTGATGAATTACTAGAGACCGGCTTCAAAGGCCGTGAAGTAACGCTCGTTGCTGAAATGATTCATCAGTTGGACGCAATTGAAGATGACACCGATGCAATGCAGATTGAACTACGCCAACAATTAATGGCGATTGAATCTGACATGAACCCTATCGATGTCATGTTCTTGTACAAGATTCTTGAATGGGTAGGTGGTATTGCCGACCAAGCGCAGCGCGTAGGTGCTCGTTTGGAAGTCATGCTATCTCGATCTTAAAACATAAGTTAACGACATAACGAAGAGCACGATTAGCGCCTGTCACATGGACGATGAGTATTTTCATCGTCTAATGGGTTAATGCGCGTCAAATTTTGCTCCGCTTGTTATAAAACAACTAGGTATTACGATGGATATCCTTGCGAACTACGGCACTGTCCTGATTATTGTTGCAGCGATTTTTGGTTTCATGATGGCAATTGGTATTGGCGCGAACGACGTAGCCAATGCGATGGGTACATCTGTAGGTTCAAAAGCGCTAACCGTAAAACAAGCGATCATCATTGCGATGATCTTCGAATTTGCGGGTGCATATCTTGCTGGTGGTGAAGTAACCGACACTATCCGTAAAGGTGTTATCGAAACATCTCTATTTGCTAGCCAACCTGACGTTCTTGTCTACGGTATGATGTCAGCGCTTCTTGCAGCTGGTACGTGGCTACTTCTTGCTTCTTACATGGGTTGGCCGGTATCGACTACTCACTCAATCATCGGTGCGATCATCGGTTTTGCGTGTGTGTCTGTAGGTACTGAAGCTGTCGACTGGAGCAGTGTTCAAGGGATTGTTGGTAGCTGGATCATTACTCCGGTTATCTCTGGCTTCTTCGCTTACGTCATCTTTGTCAGCGCGCAGCGTCTGATCTTTGATACAGAGAACCCACTATTCAACGCAAAACGTTTTGTACCAGTTTACATGTTCATCACGACTATGGTGATTGCACTAGTAACGATCAAAAAAGGCCTAAAACACGTTGGTCTTCACCTAACAAACGGTGAAGCATGGGTATGGGCAAGTGTCGTTTCAGCAGCAGTTATGATTGGTGGTTACTTCTACATTCAGAAGAAATTCGCAAACCGTGAAGAAGACCGTGGCTTTGCTGGTGTAGAAGGTATCTTCAGCGTACTTATGGTTATCACTGCATGTGCAATGGCATTTGCTCACGGTTCAAACGACGTAGCTAACGCGATCGGCCCACTTTCTGCTGTTGTTTCAACGGTTGAACACATGGGTGAAGTGACCGCGAAAAGCACAATCGCATGGTGGATCCTTCCTCTAGGCGGCTTTGGTATCGTCGTTGGTCTTGCAACGCTTGGTCATAAAGTAATGGCAACCGTTGGTACAGGTATCACTGAACTAACGCCAAGCCGTGGCTTTGCCGCTCAGCTAGCAACAGCATGTACCGTAGTTCTAGCGTCTGGTACTGGTCTACCTATTTCTACAACTCAAACTCTTGTTGGTGCGGTTCTAGGTGTAGGTTTTGCTCGCGGTATCGCAGCACTTAACCTAGGCGTGGTTCGTAACATCGTGGCATCATGGATCGTTACGTTACCAGCAGGCGCACTATTGGCGGTTGTATTCTTCTACGGCATCCAAGCTGCGTTCTCGTAAGAACACGTTGGTGCTGACGTACTGAGTCAATACAATGTAAGCGCTTTGTCATTATTGACTCAAACGCACAGAAAGGGAGGCTTCGCCTCCCTTCTTTGTTGCACCAACGTTTGAAACTGCATACTATTCGTCTATTTCCGGCTCCAATCATACGGTGCCTAAGCTGTATCCAAGAAAATCGTTAAGGGATTTATTGTGAAAAAACTATTCATCACGGTTTTGTTTACGTTGCTAGCAGCGCCAGCGGCACTAGCGGCAGACCGTTATATTTCTGATGACCTATTCACTTTTATGCACTCTGGTCCAAACAACACTTACCGTATCATTGGTAGTGTTAACGCAGGCTCTAAAGTACAACTTCTGCAAACCAACAAAGACACCGGTTACACGCAAGTTCGTGATGCTCGTGGCCGTACTGGTTGGGTTCAAAACAAGTTCGTGACCAAGCAAGAGAGCATGGCAATCCGTTTGCCGCGTATCGAAAAAGAACTAACTGAAGTCAAAGCTCAGCTGGCAAATGCTCGTCAAAACTCAGACACAGAAAAAGCAGGTTTAGTGACGTCTTTAGAGACTCGTAATCAGCAGATTTCAGATCTCGAGAAGAAGTATTCAGAAATCAGTGAACAACTGACCTCCGTAGAGACAGAAAACCGCGAACTTCGCGCGAAGCTAGACACGCAAAAAGACGACATGTTGCTTAAGTACTTCACTTACGGTGGCGGTGTTGCGGGTCTTGGTCTGCTATTCGGTTTGCTTCTTCCTCACGTGGTTCCTCGTAGAAAGAAATCGCCAGCAGGTTGGGCATAATCGTCTCAAGCTCGATTCTAATAAAAAGCTAAATCCATTAAAAAGCCAGTCGACTATCGACTGGCTTTTTGTTTTCAGAAGAGAATACGACTCGAAACTACCCTTTCCACTCGTACAACGCTGGAATACGAATTTGCTGGCCTTGGAATTCGACAATGACGGCTTGCGGCTGAATTTCTTTCAGCGTGATTCGCCCATCCACGACGTCACCTTGATAATACTCGGTATTATTGATTTTCACCCAACGTCGTTTTACATCACTTGAGTACATGTGAGTTTGTAAGTTAAGTGCCGGCAGTCGACCATGCCATTCCTGTGCGTCTTGCTCTAAATCATCCATTTTCGTCAATTGACGTTCAGGTGTCTGACCTGAGTTCGTCAGTGCATTTTCAACTTTTAACGCTAAGTCTGGAGACAAAGAAGACAAGTCGAGCTCATCGAGAGATAACCCTAAATCATCTTGGCTTTCCATTGTTGGGCTCGTTTTCTTCACTTGTCCATCCAATGCAAACTGCTCGTATTCATCTTGTACTAACTGATCATGCGTGAAAGTTTCACCAGCAAAACTCTCCATATCTAACGGTGATTCAACCATTGGCCATTCACGCGACAATTGAGCAAGTTGTGTCACCTCTGGATAACTTAATACTTCGAATTTAGGTTTAATCGCAGAGAGGGCATTGCTTACATTGCTTGCTTTGCTAAGTTCGACTTCTTGATTCGCTTTGTTCTCCACAGCTGCGGTCGAAGTTTCTAAAGCAAACAACTCCAGATACCAAGCTGCACCGACTGCGGTAATCGTCACAGGCAATAAGAAGAGTCCAACATGTTTGATGACTGACATTATGCCTGCTCCTCTGTAATTTCTTTTAACTCTGGCGCGTCAGGTTGAACGCCTTGCTGTAACAGTTCCAAAGTGCGTTGACCAGCAATGCCATCCACGCGAATACCTTGCCAACGCTGAAACAGCTCGACACGCTCAAGAAGGGCTGCATCGAATTTTTCAGTTCCAATCGCTGGTTCATTGACAGCCTGTGCTAAGAGTTGATCAAGGATTGCAATAGCAGGCCCCTCCATCCCTAAGCGAAGCGTCTCTTTGAGTGGCGCTTGCCACAACTCAAGAATATTGCCTTGCCAAAGAGGTTTTAGCCATGACGTCGGTAAACGTAAGCGCTCGCTGCCATTAAGCACTTCAACTTTGCCGTCACCAATCGCGTACAAAATCACATAGCCTACCCGACCTTGGTAATTGAGCTCCAACACCACAGGGCGATTTTGCTGCACCAATTGTGGCCAGGTTGCCATTTTACGCTGACAACGCATCGTCGATTGCGGCTCCGATAAACATAAATTGTCACGCACCGATGCTCGATAACCCCAAAGCTGATAAAGCTCATTAATCGCGAGACTCGACTGATTTTGTTCCAACAATAAATCGCGCTGTTCGTTCGTTAGCTGATCGTAAATTAGCGGCTCAATCACGGTATGCTCGCTCACTTTTGGTGAGCTCATCTGAAGCTCTGTTTGCGCGGAATTGAGCGGCTGAACATTCAATGATGGCTTTAACGTCAGTTGCTGCGTAACCCCCCATCCAATGCCAACAGCGGCTAAGACGCCAATAGCGACCGAGCCCCAGACTGGCCATTCAAACGTCTGATTCGGCTTATCCTGCTGATAGATCTCGGCTTGGAACTGCATCACTTCTTCACAAGCCTGAGTGACCGTCTGCTTATCAACCGTTCGATTACCTTTGTAGTAACTCAGATTAAGCGACTTATCGCAGATCAGGTTAATCAAACGAGGGATGCCATGGCTGTATTTGGCAATGAGCTTAGTCGAACTCCGATCAAACAGTTGCTGATCGCCACCAGCGGTATGCAAACGAAAGGCGATATAATCCGCAGTTTCTTTCTCATCAAGAGGTAGAAGGTGATAGCGCCCCGTAATGCGCTGTGCGAGTTGACGAAGCTGAGTCGTTTGTAGCAATCTTTGCAGTTCTGGCTGACCAACCAATAACACCTTAAGTAGCTTTCTGGTGTCCGTCTCTAAATTGGTTAACAGTCGTAATTGCTCAAGCACATCAGCAGCTAAATGCTGGGCTTCATCGATCACCAATAAGGTTTGCCAACCCAACTTGTGATTATCGAGTAAGTAACCATGGATCGCCTGATTAAGTTGCTTCAAGGTCGCATCTTGTGGGTAAGCCACACTGAACTCATCACAAATCGCTTCAAGTAAATCACGGCTAGAAAATGTTGGATTAAGGATTAACCCTGCCTTAGTGTTCTCATTCAGATTCGCCAACATCGCTTTTGCGACCGTGGTTTTACCGGTACCCACTTCGCCCGTTAGCATGGCAAAACCACCACCATCACCTAACCCCGCCTGCAGATGCGTAATCGCCTCTTTATGGCGTTGACTTAGATACAAATAACGCGAGTTTGGAACAATCGAAAATGGCAGTTCAGCAAACCCGAAAAAGTCCTTATACATTAGGATCTCCAGTAAAAAAACGATCGCATAACATCAGAACTGGGCAAAGTAGGCTAGCATCTGATCTTAGGAGTAAAGAAAAGTATCATTGCTTGCTACAATGTCCAACGTCATATCGATAAATTCAGAGGTAATTCGTGCAAGTTTATTTAGTTGGTGGCGCCGTTCGAGATCATTTGCTCGGAATCCGTAGTTATGACCAAGACTGGGTCGTGGTGGGTTCCACCCCGGAGATCATGCTCAGCCAAGGTTATACCGCCGTTGGCAAAGACTTCCCCGTATTCCTTCATCCAAAAACAAAAGAAGAACACGCCCTAGCGCGCACTGAAAGAAAATCAGGGGCCGGTTATACGGGATTCGAATGTTTCTTTGATCAAAGTGTCACGCTTGAAGATGACTTGATTCGACGCGATCTGACCATCAATGCCATGGCAATGGATAACGAGGGTAAACTCTATGATCCTTATGGCGGCCAAAAAGATCTACAAGCAAAAGTACTTCGTCATGTTTCAGCGGCATTTATCGAAGATCCATTACGCGTACTCCGGGTGGCTCGTTTTGCCGCAAAACTGGCACACCTCGATTTTCACGTCGCAGAAGAAACCATGCAACTGATGCGCGATATGGTTCACAACGGAGAATTAAGCACACTAACACCAGAACGAATGTGGCAAGAGTGGCACAAATCACTTTCAACCTCTCGTCCAGATGTATTCTTATCCGTTTTAAAAGAGTGTGGCGCGTTAGCCATTGTTCTTCCTGAAATTGATGCGCTATTTGGTGTACCTCAACCAGAGAAATGGCACCCAGAAATCGATACCGGAATCCACACCTTAATGGTCGCTCAGCAAGCTGCGAAACTGAGTGATTCCTTACCCGTTAGGTTTGCGGCACAAGTGCATGACTTAGGGAAAGGTGTGACACCAGAAAGTGAATGGCCAAGCCACAAAATGCACTGCCATACTGGATTAAAACTGATCAAAAATTTGTGCGATCGCGTTCGAGTTCCCAATGAGTTCCGTGATTTAGCCTTAATGGTGTGTGAACAACATTCGAATATTCATCGTGCTGCGGAGCTAAAGCCACAAACTATCATCAAGATCCTCAACAAGTTTGATGTATGGCGCAAGCCCCAACGCTTACAAGATATTCTCATTTGCTGCCAAGCCGACCATGCAGGGCGCAAAGGATCAGAAAACCAACCTTATCCGCAAGCCAGCTTGTTTATGCGAGCTTACCAAGCCGCGGCATCCGTTGAGGTTCAAGCCATTATCAAAGATGGTTTCAAAGGGCCAGCCATTCGCGATGAACAAGAAAAACGTCGCATTGAGTCGGTTTGCATTGCACTAAATAGAACCTAAACCAATCCGAATAAGTAACCAAAAAAATGCCCACTCAACTGAGTGGGCATTTTAAATTTATCTGACGCTCTTGGTAGAACAGCGTTCTTCATCGAGCTGTGAGCTACGCACTCAGTAAGATGGCAAACAAGCCAAAACCTAGAATCAGACGGTAGATAACAAATGGCGTCATACCCATGCGTGAAATCATCTTCAAAAAGAAGTGAATGCAGATGTACGCACTGATGAACGACGTGACAATACCCGTCAATAAGAAACCAACGTGCACCGGCTCTCCACTCGTCACAAGTTTCATCCCTAAATAACCACCCGCTAGTGTGATAATCGGAATAGACATTAAAAATGAGAATCGAGCGGCAGCTTCACGAGTAAAGCCAAGGTAAAGTGCAGCAGTGATAGTTGCGCCAGAGCGAGATGTACCAGGGATCATCGCCAGAGCCTGCGCAATACCAATGAACAAGGCTTTTTTCCAACCAGTTTGATACTCATCAGCAATGAGCTTCGCGTTCTTATCTACCCACCAAAGCAGCAAACCAAAAATGATGGTGGTGGTCGCAATAACATAAGCACTGCGCAGGTAAACCTCAATGATGTCTTTCATTAATAGGCCAAACACACACGCAGGGATCGTCGCGATCACAATCATCCATGCAAGCTTAGACTCTTTACTGCGTTCGCCTTTAAAGATCGAACCAAATAGTGCGCGAAACAGCGTGATCACTTCTTGACGGAAGTAAATCACCACCGCCATTAACGTCCCCACGTGAACCGCAACGTCAAATGCCAAGCCTTGGTCTTCCCAACCAAAAATCGCCGATGGCAAGATCAAGTGTGCTGAACTAGAGATCGGTAAAAACTCAGTAAGCCCCTGAATAAGAGCCAAAATAAAGGCTTCAAAATAACTCATGTAAATAGCTCAAAATTAAAAAGAAAAAGAAACGGGTTTGAGTGAGTCGATAGGCTGCATCGCTAGCCAAACCTCTGCGATTGTTCGTCCATCACCTGGTATCACCAAATGAGGTTCGAGATCATACAGAGGCTTTGTGACAAAAGGATATTTATAGATATCACTGCGAGGTAGCTCAGGTTTTTGTTGCGAAACACACTCACCAAACAAAACGATATCGAGATCTAACGTGCGATCTTGATACTTCTGTGCATCTTCTTCTCGTCCCCATTTGTATTCGATTTCACGTAAACGATCACTGAGCTCGTTAAGTGATAAATGAGTAGAAAAGCCGATGACAAAATTATAAAAACGAGAACTGCTGAACCCGATAGGCTCGCATTCATATATCGGCGATACGCAAAGATCAGAGCCTAACTGCTGTAACTCTTGGAAAGCTATCTTCGCATGTCGCTCTCTATCAATATTCGTACCTATTCCGATATAGGCTTTTATCATGCTTGGCCTCGTTCAATCACGACACCTACGGCGCGAGCTTGAGGAACCGCACCCGGTTTCGCTAAGCGAATTTTCACCCAAGGCACAGAAAAGCGTTGCATGATCAGCTCTGCAACTTCTTCTGCAACGCGCTCTACCAACAAAAAGCGACCATTCTCGATGTGATTCAATACCGCTTCACTCACTTGTGAGTAATCCAAAGCATCTTGCACATCATCGCTCTTGCCTGCTGGCTTATTGTCATGTGCCATTTCAATGTCTAAAACTAACTTTTGCTTGATCTGCTGCTCCCAATCGTAAACGCCGATTGTTGTGATCACTTCAAGTTGTTCAATAAAGACTTTATCCAGAGCCATCTTGTGTCCTTCTGTTTCAGAGGTCGGATACCCATTTAGGGCAATTTGATCGTAAAATTCTATACCCAAGCCACCTAAGTGACCGACAGCCAAATAGCAAGGGCGAAAAAGCCGCTTGGGTATAGAAGCGGTGAAGCCCCTTTATATACAAGAAAACTCATAATGCAAGTTCAATCGCAGAGAGTGATTTTGATCACCGCAGAATCGCGCTATGATAGCAACTACTCTGGAACTGAGCATTAATTTCCAATCCATCAAGGACCTCTATGGACGCACTGGCTCTCATAATGACAATGGCCGCATACTTGCTGGGCTCGATCTCCAGCGCGGTATTGATTTGTCGTTTGTTAAAACTGCCAGACCCTCGTGATGTCGGCTCTCATAATCCTGGAGCTACCAATGTTCTGCGCATCGGGGGCAAAGGCGCTGCTGCGTCTGTACTGCTTTGCGATATGCTCAAAGGCACCATCCCTGTTTGGGGAGGCTATTTCTTAGGCATCGATCCAATTATTCTTGGGGTCATCGCCATAGCCGCTTGTTTAGGTCACATGTACCCTATCTTCTTCCATTTTAAAGGAGGGAAAGGCGTCGCAACCGCATTAGGCGCAATTGCACCTATCGGATTAGACCTAACTGGTCTGGTGATGATCACTTGGCTCTTAGTGGCCGTATTATTCCGCTACTCTTCGCTTGCCGCTTTAGTGACGGTACTGGTCACGCCTTTCTATGCTTGGATGTTTAAGCCGCAATACACCTTGCCCGTTGCCATGCTGTGCTGTTTGATTGTCTTTAAACACCACCAAAACATTCGTCGGCTACTTTCTGGTGAAGAACCAAAGATCGGTGAGAAAAAACTGGCAGAAAAAAACTCGGCATAATACCGAGTTTTCGTTTGGGATTGATTCCCTACTGCACGTGCACGCTATTTAAGAAATCAATCAGCATCTGATTCACAAATTCTGGTTGTTCAAGTGAGCTAATGTGGCCTGCTTGTGGGATCTCCACCAGTTTGCTGCCCGTAATACAATCGCTCATCAAGTAAGACTCAAACACTGGACGCGGTTTATCTTCTCGACCAACAGCAATCAAGGTTGGCAAAGCAAACATTTCAGAATCTTCAATCACATCACGACGACCAAATACCATGCGACCAATTCGGGCTACTTCGACCGCTCGCTCGCCATGTAATGATTCAAGCCTCTGTCTAAATGATGCAACCAGTTCGGGATTAATTTGCTCGGCATTATTCGCAAAGAACAATGGCGTTACCGCATCCACAATCGATGCTGGTACAGACTGAAGTTCATCGATGGTATCAAGCATTGTGAAGTATTTCTTGTGTGCCACTTCCGGCTCTAAACCGATAAAAGTATCCATCAGTACCAAGGATTTCACTCGCTGTGGTGCTTGAGAAGTTAACTCAGCTCCCCACATACCACCAACCGATAAACCAATAATAGAGAATTGCTCGATTTCTAGGTGGTCCATCAATGCTAACATGTGCTGAGCATAATCCACCAACGAACGCATAGACCTCGGTGCGTTATCGGATTCACCATGCGCCCAAAGGTCTGGCACAATACAGCGATATGATTGGCTCAATACTTCGATTTGAGTCGCCCACATTTGGCTATCCCAAAGATAACTGTGGCCAAACAGTAATACTGGCCCCTTTCCCTTATCTAAGTATGCGAGTGACTGACCTTCAATTTCAATTTTGTTCATGCTTATTTCCATGTGTCGGTTTGAACGTATCCATCATTTCAACGGTGTCCAAAGAGACCATAAACAAAAGGTCTCTGCATTCAGAGACCTTTCAAATTAACGAATCATTTTAGTCAAGACTACGCAATCGGCTTGAGTTGATCAATCGGCCAACGCGGACGTGCTTCTACAGCCATGTCAGACACTTCGCCATTCTTCAGGCGTTGCATACCAGCGTACGCAATCATCGCGCCATTATCTGTACAAAATTCAGTACGTGAGTAGTAAACTTCGCCGCCAACTTTCTTCGCTAACTTCTCAAGTTCCGCTCGCAAGCGACGGTTAGCACTCACGCCACCCGCAATAACGATGCGTTTCATACCGGTTTGTTCAAGTGCTCGCTTACATTTAATCGCGAGTGTTGCGCATACCGCATCTTCGAATGCGTAAGCAATATCGGCACGAGTCTGTTCATCATCACCGTTGGCTGCAATCGTGTTTGCTGTAAAGGTTTTTAGACCAGAAAAACTCATGTCCAAACCAGGTACATTCGTCATCGGACGTGGAAACTTAAAGCGACCCGGCGTGCCTTTTTCTGCCAGCTTAGACAGTAATGGACCACCTGGGTAATCCAAGCCCATCAGTTTAGCGGTTTTATCAAAGGCTTCACCCGCGGCGTCATCAATTGACTCACCAAGGATCTTATACTCACCAATGCCTTTTACTTCGACCATCATAGAGTGGCCGCCTGACACCAATACCGCCACAAATGGGAACGGTGGTGGGTTATCTTCGAGCATAGGCGCCAACAAGTGACCTTCCATATGGTGAACAGGTACGGCTGGCACTCCCCACGCGTAAGCAATACTGCGGCCAATCGTTGCTCCAACCAATAACGCACCAACTAAACCCGGACCCGCCGTGTACGCCACACCATCAATATCTTTCGGCGTTAAGTTTGCTTCTTTCAACGCTGCTTTAATAAGAGGAATGGTCTTCTTAACATGGTCACGTGAAGCTAACTCAGGAACAACGCCACCATAATCTGCGTGTAGCTTAATTTGGCTGTATAATTGGTGTGACAACAAGCCTTTTTCATCATCATAGATTGCGATGCCTGTCTCGTCACAAGAGGTTTCAATACCGATAATGCGCATGGTTTTCTCAGTATGCTTTCTGTCTAGAGGAAATTTGGGCGTCATATTACCCTGCCTTTCCCTTTCAAACAAATTTTGTACAGACAATAAACGATAAAAGGCTTTACAAAGCTGTTGTGATCGGATTAAAATTCCGCACCATTTTTGATCAAGCTGGTAAGTGATCAAACAATTGTGATTTGGTCCATTGAACGCCAGCGTTAACGAATAACCCCTGAGGTGAAAGGCATATGCCAGTAGTTAAAGTACGTGAAAACGAACCGTTCGACGTTGCACTACGTCGTTTCAAGCGCTCTTGCGAAAAAGCAGGTATCCTTTCTGAAGTGCGTCGTCGTGAGCACTACGAAAAACCAACTACAGTTCGCAAACGCGCTAAAGCAGCAGCTCAAAAGCGTCACGCTAAGAAGCTAGCTCGCGAAAACGCTCGTCGCGTTCGCCTGTACTAATAACTGAGCTCCCGAAAGGAATTTAGTTATGGCTCTGATTGATCAACTCAAAGAAGAGCAAAAATTAGCGATGAAAGCCAAGGACAAATTGCGCCTTGGCACTATTCGTTTAGCCCTGTCAGCAATTAAACAACGTGAAGTTGACGAACAGATCACTCTGTCCGATGACGACATTATTGCTGTGTTGACTAAAATGGTTAAACAACGTCGCGATTCTGTTACGCAATATGAAGCGGCTGGTCGTCAAGATCTTGCTGATGTGGAACAAGCAGAAATTACCGTTCTTGAGGACTTTATGCCTCAACCACTGACAGATGAAGAAGTTGCCTCTCTTATCGAGAAAGCAATTGTTGAATCTGGTGCAGCTGGCATGCAAGACATGGGCAAAGTAATGGGCGTTCTGAAGCCACAAATTCAAGGGCGTACAGATATGGGTAAAGTGAGCGGTTTAGTTCGCGCTAAATTGGCTTAACATCCCACCCAATTGCAGCAAGCCGTGCTATCCTTTGGAACGCACGGCTTGTTTGTATCTGGATAACTGATTTGATACGCACCCCTTGTGCGATTGCTTTATTCACTTATCTACCTATCTCATTTGTTTCTTTTTTTGTTAGGTTTTATGGCTGGACACATCCCTCGCAGTTTTATTGATGATCTCCTAGCTCGGCTTGATATTGTCGACATCATCGACGCACGCGTGAAACTTAAGAAAAAAGGCAAAAACTACGGTGCTTGCTGCCCTTTCCACAATGAAAAGACCCCTTCTTTCAGCGTCAGCCAAGAGAAGCAGTTCTATCACTGTTTTGGATGTGGTGTGCACGGCAATGCCATCGACTTCGTTATGGAGTTCGAACGGCTCGATTTTGTCGAAGCCATAGAAGAGTTAGCTTCCTACCTCGGACTAGATGTTCCGCGTGAACAGCGAAGCGGTTGTGGACAATCCCAATCTGGCCCACAAGCAAGCAGCAGCGAAAAGCGCAGCCTTTACGATCTCATGGGCAATATTGGGCAGTTTTATCGTAACCAACTCAAACAGCCGGCAAGTAAAGTCGCGATTGAATACCTTAAAAACCGCGGCCTATCCGGTGAGATAGTTCAAAAGTTTGGTATTGGCTATGTAGCTGATGAGTGGGATTTAGTTCGTAAGAACTTCGGCCAACAAAAAGACAATCAAGACATGCTGGTAACCGGTGGCATGTTGATTGAAAACGAAAAAGGTAACCGCTACGACCGCTTCCGTGGTCGTATTATGTTCCCTATTAGAGATCGCCGTGGGCGTGTAATTGGCTTTGGTGGTCGGGTACTTGGCGATGGCACACCTAAATACCTCAACTCACCAGAAACGCCTATATTTCATAAAGGTAAAGAGCTTTACGGCCTGTATGAAGTATTGCAAGCATACCGTGAACCGCCACGAATTTTAGTGGTTGAAGGTTATATGGATGTTGTCGCGCTAGCCCAGTATGGCGTAGATTACTCTGTTGCTTCACTCGGAACATCCACCACTGGCGATCACATTCAGATGTTGTTCCGTCAGACCAATACCGTAGTGTGTTGTTACGATGGTGACCGTGCTGGTAAAGAAGCGGCATGGCGTGCATTGGAAAATGCGCTTCAGTACCTAAAAACGGGTAATACGTTAAAGTTCTTATTCCTACCAGATGGTGAGGACCCTGACAGCTACGTACGTAAATATGGTAAAGCGGCACTTGAGCAGCAAATAGAGCACGCGACGCCACTATCAAGTTACTTGTTTGACAACCTCATTGAACTTCACCAAATTAATTTAGGGAATCATGAGGGTAAATCAGCACTAAGAGCCTACGCCAGTGCCTTGATCGACAAAATTCCTGACCCATACTTTCAGGAGTTACTTGAAAAACTTTTGGATGAGCGTACGGGGTTTGACAACAACTTACGTCAGGCTCGTAGAAAAAATACGGATACTCGACCTCAGCCGCATAAAGAGATCAAACGAACGCCAATGCGTGAGGTTATCGCTCTACTTATCCAAAATCCGAGCTATGCTCAAATGGTACCGGATCTCTCAAGCGTAAAAGAGCTATCCATACCAGGTTTAAGTTTATTTGTTGATGTACTTGATAAATGTCAATCGCATCCCCATATCAACACAGGCCAATTATTAGAGCATTGGCGCAACAGCCAAAATGAGACACTTCTGTCTCGTCTTGCGAGCTGGGATATCCCCCTCGATGAAGACAATCAAGAAGAAGTATTTTTTGACTCACTGGACAAAATCATTGCCCAGTGCGTAGAAAAACAAATTGAAAACCTGCAGGCCAAAGCAAGAAGTGTCGGTTTATCAACCGAAGAAAAAAGGGAGCTTCAAGATTTAATCATGAGAGACTTGAAAGCGTAACCCTGATTAATTAGTCAGCAACAATTTAATTTGTTATAGTAAGTGGTTTGCATTTCGCATACTGATTCCTTCACCAGATTACGAAGTTGGATACCGTCTATGGATCAAAATCCGCAGTCACAGCTAAAGTCACTTGTTATTAAAGGCAAGGAACAAGGCTATCTGACCTACGCCGAAGTAAATGACCACCTACCTGCTGAAATCGTAGATTCAGAACAGGTAGAAGACATCATTCAAATGATCAACGACATGGGTATCAAGGTAGTAGAAACTGCCCCAGATGCTGATGATCTTGCACTGAACGATGACACAAACATTACCGATGAAGATGCAGCTGAAGCTGCAGCAGCAGCACTTTCTAGCGTAGAAAGTGAAATTGGTCGTACAACAGACCCAGTACGTATGTACATGCGTGAAATGGGTACTGTTGAGCTGCTGACTCGCGAAGGCGAAATCGACATCGCAAAACGCATTGAAGAAGGTATTAACCAAGTTCAATCGTCTGTTGCTGAATACCCAGGCACTATCCCTTACATTCTTGAGCAGTTCGACAAAGTTCAAGCTGAAGAGCTACGCCTTACAGACCTGATCTCTGGATTCGTTGATCCTGATGCAGAAGATACTGCTGCACCTACGGCAACGCACATCGGTTCTGAATTGTCTGAAACTGATCTTGAAGATGAAGACGAAGAAGACGTTGAAGATGATGATGAAGACAGCGATGACGATTCAGAATCGGAAACAGAAGAAGACGTAGGTATTGATCCTGAGCTAGCGCTTGAGAAATTCAACCAGCTACGCAGCACTTACCAAAACCTTCAGCTTGCGATCAACGAGCACGGCTACGAAAGCCCGAAAGCAACTGTTGCTAACGAGCTAATGCTAGACGTATTCAAAGAGTTCCGTCTAACGCCAAAACAGTTCGATCACCTAGTGAATGAACTGCGTACAGCAATGGATCGTGTTCGCACACAAGAACGTTTAATCATGAAAGCTGCGGTTGAATACGGCAAAATGCCGAAGAAATCATTCATCGCACTGTTCACTGGTAATGAATCAAATGATGCTTGGTTAGATGAAGTGCTTGCTTCAGACAAACCATACGCAGAAAAGATCAAACGCAGTGAAGAAGAGATTCGTCGTTCAATCATGAAACTAAAAATGATTGAAGAAGAGACATCTCTGACTGTACAAAGCATTAAAGATATCAGCCGTCGCATGTCTATCGGTGAAGCGAAAGCTCGTCGTGCGAAGAAAGAGATGGTTGAAGCGAACTTACGTCTAGTAATTTCTATCGCTAAGAAATACACCAACCGTGGTCTACAGTTCTTGGATCTTATCCAAGAAGGTAACATCGGTCTGATGAAAGCGGTAGATAAGTTCGAATACCGTCGTGGTTACAAGTTCTCGACTTACGCAACGTGGTGGATCCGTCAGGCTATCACTCGTTCTATCGCAGACCAAGCACGTACGATTCGTATTCCGGTACACATGATCGAAACGATCAACAAGCTAAACCGTATCTCTCGTCAAATGCTACAAGAGATGGGTCGTGAACCGTTACCGGAAGAACTGGCAGAGCGTATGCAAATGCCAGAAGACAAGATTCGTAAAGTTCTGAAAATCGCTAAAGAGCCTATCTCTATGGAGACACCTATCGGTGACGACGAAGATTCGCATCTAGGTGATTTCATCGAAGATACAACGCTAGAACTACCGTTAGATTCTGCAACAGCGACAAGCCTAAAAATGGCAACAAAAGATGTCCTTGCCGGCCTAACGCCACGTGAAGCGAAAGTACTTCGTATGCGCTTTGGTATCGACATGAACACTGACCACACTCTAGAAGAGGTGGGTAAGCAGTTCGACGTTACTCGTGAACGTATCCGTCAGATCGAAGCAAAAGCTCTACGTAAGCTTCGTCACCCAAGCCGTTCAGAAACACTGCGCAGCTTCTTAGACGAATAATCCAAGCGATTAAAATCAAAAAAGGTGACCCTAGGTCACCTTTTTTATTATTGACGATACTAAGTGAATAAAAACTAAGCGCAATTGCCCTATCTAGTGTCTAGACACCTTGCAACGCTTCCCCTATAATCGTTCACCTATTAAGGCCCCTTAGCTCAGTGGTTAGAGCAGTCGACTCATAATCGATTGGTCCCCAGTTCAAGTCTGGGAGGGGCCACCAAATTCTTGATAAGGCGTATGGAGAAATTCATACGCCTTTATCTTTTCTAGTCCGGTCCATATCCGGTCCGCAATGACTTCCGGTAAGCTCTAGTCCATCGACCTAACCGAATCTCCCCACGTAGTCACCACAGAACCACATTCCCAATCTCAAGCCGATATTCGCTAACAGAATCGTCATTCATCTGTCTGAGTGTAACCTGAGCCAATTGATGCCACTTAACACCACTGCCGGACCACAGAAAAACTCGCCGCCTAAACCAACAAAAATATAACCAACATCCGTTCCCTTAGGCTCCAGTTATTAATATATAGATGATTTAGATACCTAGTTAAGAGAGGGAATGACCACCCATGATCCAAAAGCTAATGAAGCTGATAGTTCAGGGGAAAACAGCATTCTAACGACCAATTACCATCTCAGGGTAATTGGTCGGTTTTATCGTAAAGCCATTCAACTAGAACCACCTCAGACTCACTCTCAGGGCCAGAACCAGCCGCTAAGCACTAGACTGATATTCATACTCGAATCAGGGATAACTCTGCCCTAGGTGACTGTAGTGCGATTCTGCTATGTACTAGGGTGCTGAGTCGGCTGGCTGGTATCAGATGAATTACCCTGAGAAATTCAGATAGAGTTCCGTTGCGGATACCGTCGACGCCGTCGGGGAAACCACTAAAAATTACGTTAAAGACCGGAGGAAGACCGGACGAGAGAAATTGGTGCTGTGATTCGGGGAAAGCTATGTCTTGGAAGTCAGGTAGAGCAAGGCTTGAGGGATGATAGCTAGGTCAGTCTAGTGTGACCGACCCAGCGATCTAGGCTTTTAGGTTGGGTTGGTGTGTATTGAGGAAGTTGAATTAATCCGTCATCTTATCATTAGGCTTTTCATATACAATTATCCCATTTTCCCTTAAAGCACTCATACACACTCTCCAGATTACGTAGCTATCAAATTGTCCAATTTCTTTTGATACTTTTCCATCATTCTGAATAAAACCAACAATGTCCATTGACGAACAAGCTTCCTTCTCTAACAACAAAGGAATGTGTCCGTCAGAGAACTCAAACAGGTAAATTTGTTCCACTACACCATTGATGTTTCGCTTATTGTCTTTGAGACGTTGCTCTGGTTTGTTTGTGATGCCGACTTTCATTAAGTCATTATCAATCTTTAGAATGTAGAGGAACCCCGTAATATTAGGGTTGTAGTAACCATTTTTACCACATTCCGGACAGCCACAACCTTGCAGATGGTTACTAGATACCTGTATAAAATCCCCATGCTCTGGACAGGTTACCGTTACCTTACCTTTATCAGTTGTGTAAATTGCTCTAGGGTAGCTGTATTTCCCTTCATGAACCCTGCTTGCCTTTTCAATAAAGCTCTCAGTGTCAGTTACCAGTATCCCTGCGCATTTAGAGCATCTTTTACCTGCAAGATGATTACTTGGGTGTTGCTCAAAATCCCCGTGCTCTGGGCAGGTTATGATTACATTTACAAAAGCTCCTTTATACTCAACCTTCGAGTAATCGTACTTCTTGCCATGCACCTTAATTGCATCTTCAATGAACTGTTCAGTGGACTTCAGAAACAAAGATTGTTTTGCCTCCATTACACAGCTCTTACAGCCGTTGCGCCCTGAAATATGGTCCCGAGGGGTTTGCGTAAAGTCCCCGTGATCTGGGCAGGTTATGATTACCTTGCAACAATGACCATTCCAAATCACTTTAGAGTAATCGAACTTAACTTGATGCACTTTGGTTGCCCTTTCAATAAATTTCGCCTTACCAGCAATTTTCCATTTGTCGGCTCGACAACCGGGACAGCCTTCTCTTCCATTCAAATGGTCATTAGGGGTCTGCTCAAAATTCCCGTGTACTGGACAGGTTATGGTTACAGGATCGTGGGTAAGTTGATAAGCGACAGCATCGTATTTGTACTTTTCACCATGAACCCCCCTAGCTCGCTGAATAAATTCTTCATTCGTTAACTTTCTAACCATGGGATCACCAATTTATCTAGAAACTAACCAACGGCTACTTATGAAAACAAGGCTCGGAAATCATTGCTATACGGTAAAGTTGCCTCATTAGAACCAATATCAACTTTAATTCCAGCACATTTGGTGCAGCCTTTACCCGACAAGTGGTAACTTGCCTTCATTGTTAAGTCCCCCTGAAATTGGTAGACTATGGTTACTGTACATTTACTCCACTGCATGTTTTTTTGGACATTGTCACGATCACCTTATTCAAAGCCATTTATTTTTGATGCCTTTTTCTGTTAGCTCAATCAGAATTGCATAGATATCATGTTCAACACTGCAATCATCAGAAACAACCCTGTCCGCAATCAATTCCAGTAAACGTTCAGGTTTGACGCCTAGCTGCCTCGCCTTAGCATCAACTAACATTTGCATCTCCATATGTCCCCCCCTGTGTGTAACCTTTGTGCCATCTGAATTTAATTTTGTATTGAGACGCTAGTTGTCTCACCCCGTATGCCAAACCGATATCGCGTGTGTACACACGTAACACGCTACCAGGAGACAGCGAATCGCCTGATTGTGATAGTTCAACAGCAGTATCAGCAATCAGTCTAAGTCCGATGCTTGTCTCCAGAGTGGAACCAGACACCCAACGGTCACTCCATCGACCACAGGTAGCAATCGTCGATTGTTCGATGCCGCAATTACAGTAACATCACATGGAGCCTGCTTCAGTTTCAACGGTCCCAAGTTATCTGAATCCAATACCCATATCTCCATGCCTGTACCCCCACACAAGCCTGTACAAATATACAGCAAGGTTAGACTATTGCTGATATAATTTCTAGACACTACATGAACGAGACAGACACTTTATGGGGAAAAAATGGCACAGTTGTTGTTCAATACAGGGATAAGCTCAGAATAGTTCCCGCAAAGCAGTCAGCTAAATTAGCCGATAGTCAGCTAGAGTTAGTTGCTGGCGTTCAACAGGTCTGAGTGTCGATGTTTTGTATTAGAACACGACCTCATCGTACGCCATTGATATATCGCGAGGATTTGTCTACCAGTAGCATTTTGCACAACGACCTACATATTCTAATGCGTTACGGGGATGCGAGGGCATTCCCATTCCGAGGGTTTGCAAGGTTAGATATAGTGCGTCCGATGAGGACGCAGTTTGTTAAAATCCTCTACGTTGAAGCGTTTGCACCAGATGGTGAATTGTCTGGTTTTGTACTGATTCCTCTCATGTCAGGTTTGTTGATCTTTCACTAAGAGCAGTAATGCATCTCTGTTCTCTTGGTACTTTTCCGATACGACATGCTGATACATAGAAGCTCCGGCTCTCGTAGCTAGACCAAGGCCTCGTACTATGGCAGCACAAAATCCCTGATTGTTCGCTGAGCCTTTTTCATACAATTCTTTATACAACTGGCTTTTCCACGGCTTATCACCTTGAGACTCTATTAGTGCTAGTAGCTGAGATAGTTGAATCCAGTGCTTTGAATGCAACCCTGCCCCACCGGATTGCCCTGCAATACGAAAGTAGAGTTGTTGGTCTTTACTGTTCTGCGCAATTTCATAAATCACCGTCCCTATGGCTCTAACGCCCAACTTGGGAACCTCACCTGATTTCAACACATTAGAAAATGGATTGTCTGTTGAGGGGCTGCCTTTGATATCTGCCTGAGTATTTTGCTCATTTGTTTTTGGCTTTTTCATAGTAATTCCTTGAACTTATTTAGCTAGAAATAGGAAAGCCCCTCACCAGTCGAATCTAGTAAGGGACCTTACAATTCAATAATATAAGTTCATATCAACACTTATTACGTCTAAGAATTCTTCCTGTCTTTTCCGGTCCCACTCCGGTCTTTCTGAACACTCTCAATCCAAACATTTTCTGATTTTCCGCGACGGTGGCGACGGTAGATTCAGCACTGAATTTCGATAAGTGGTTGCGAGGTAAGGCAAGGGAGAGTTTGCAGGTGAGGTTCATGGGAGCGTTGCTATGTTGATTCCACGGCGTATGGGTTAGGGACTTCGCTCATAATCGATTGGTCCCCAGTTCAAGTCTGGGAGGGGCCACCAAATTCCATAAGGCCTGAGAGCGTTTTCGCTGTCAGGCTTTTTTCGTTTTTAGTCCTCTGGACTACCTATGGACTACATCCTGTCAGTTAGAACTCAATGCGCGCTGACCGCCCTCTCTAACTCTAAAGCTCGGGCTTTATATTCTTGAGTTGCCGATACTAAGGTAGGTCGATTAATGATTCGCCACAAAAAGAATGGCGGAATCAAAAACGCGACAAAGTAAAACGATTCATGAAAGAACGTATTCGCGATGTTATTCTGGTGCTCATACCACGCCGTCAGAGCAAAGATATCCAATAGGATACCCAACACACCAAACACAACAGAAATGATGACAACGAGTCCTAGCAATTCTCGAAGATAGTGTTTATAAGCCATTTTTTGTCATTCCATCTAGACAATAACGTCACATAAAATTACGCCTCTCTCAACCCGCCAGAGTTGATTTGTATCAACGTTGATATCGAACCAATAAGAACTTAGTTTTATAAAAAAGAGCTTGATAGTTGCAAATGATCTTACGTGCTTTGAATTCACTCTAATTAGTTTTTACTCCTCACAAGAGGCGATCATTACTCAATGAATGTTACAGTTCTATTAATAATTTACGTACTAAAAACCTGTCTCTGACATTATTCTCAATACTAAGACTATATTTTAAATACATATTTAAAATATAGTCGGAAACTATGAACAATTACACTTACCCTATTCTCGCGCTCTCGAGTGGACTCCTCTTAGTTGGTTGTGGCAGTGAAGACTCTACCTCACCACAAAATCCAGATTCAGCTACATTTTCTCTTGGCGTTTCTGATGCACCAGTAGATGACGCAAACAAAGTTGTCTTGGCGTTTGAAGATGTCGTTTTGGTTCCTTTCGATCCTGAAAGCGGTCAACAGACTGGCGACTACATTTTGCTAGATGCCAGAAATAATGGAGAGTTAAATCAAGTTGATTTAATGCAGTATCAGGGCAGTAACGCAAAAACTATTATTAGCGAGCAACAAATCCCTGCGGGCAACTATGCGATGTGCGTTTATGCCAAAGATGGGAAACAACTTGGTGACACTTCATTTTCTTATGTCGAAAAAACGGATGGTTCGGTTAAAGGTTTGGTGGTACCGAGCAAAGGAAGCTGCTTTGGTTTTAAACCAGATACCAGTGATCAAGGTCGTCTCAAGTTCTCGGGTAAAGGCGAGTTTGTAAGAATTGATGTGGGTCACAACAGCTATGTTGTGGAATTTGATTTACGTAATGGTCTCGCCGATCCTACTGGCAAAGATTACATGAACATGAATTCCAATGCTGTTAGCCTAGTCAATGCGTCTGAATCTGGCCATATTGGTGGTAAGGTGAACGAGGTACAATATCAAGCCTGTGAGGCTGACAGTGCAGCATGGAATGCAATCAATAACGTGCCACCAGTACATGCTGTTTACCTATACGCTGGCATAATGGATCGCACAACAATGGGTGATATGGGGGCTCCTGAGCCATTTAATACGCCTGTGGCAGCGGCCAACGTAAATACATCTGTAGACGGCGACGGGAATACCACGTATGACTACGAGTTTGGCTTCGTTGGGCCTGGCACCTATTCCATCGGCTACACCTGTACTGCATATATTGATGACTCAAACAGTCATCAAACATCAGACGATGGTTTCCTTATCTATCAACATTACACGCCAGTAGAAGTGGACGCTCGTCAACATACCAAGCAAGACCTCGATCCTATCTTGTAATTAAATACGAACAAAAATAATACGCACTCATTAGAAAGTGAGTGGCGTAAAAAGAGAGCAGTTTTGGATTAAAAATGCTTACTCAACCGTTACCGCTTTTGCTAAGTTACGAGGTTGGTCTACGTCGGTACCTTTGATCAGCGCTACGTAGTAAGACAAAAGCTGCATTGGGATTGTGTAGTAGATTGCCGCTGTGATTTCACTTACGTGTGGCATCTTGATGATCTTCATCGTTTCATCCGCTTCGAAGCCTGCGTCTTCATCTGCAAATACGTAAAGCAAACCACCACGAGCTCGTACTTCTTCTACGTTCGATTTCAGTTTTTCCAACAGATCGTTGCTTGGCGCAACAACAACAACTGGCATGTCAGCATCAATCAGTGCGAGAGGACCATGTTTTAGCTCACCAGCTGCGTATGCCTCGGCATGGATATAAGAAATCTCTTTCAGTTTAAGAGACGCTTCCATGGCGATTGGGTAGAACTCGCCACGGCCTAAGAACAATGTGTGGTGCTTATCCGCAAAGTCCGTCGCCAATTCCTCAATCTCTTTCTCAAAAGATAGGGCGGCATTGATTTGCTTCGGTAACGCGTGCAACGCTTCTACGATCTCTTTTTCTTTTTCTTTGCTAATGCGGTTTTGCTGTTTACCAAGCGCCGTCACTAACATGAGTAATGCAGAAAGCTGAGTGGTGAACGCTTTGGTTGAAGCCACACCAATTTCCACTCCTGCACGAGTCATGAATGCAAAGTCGGACTCACGAACGAGAGAAGAACCTGCTACGTTACAGATCGTCATTGCCGCCATGTAACCTTTCTCTTTCGCAAGGCGAAGTGCTGCTAGTGTATCCGCCGTTTCACCAGATTGAGAAAGCGTGATCAGCAGACTATTAGGACGCGTTACAAACTTGCGGTAACGGAATTCAGACGCAATTTCTACGTCACAGCTCACGCCCGCAATATCTTCAAACCAGTAACGTGCGGTCATACCAGCATTGTAAGAAGTACCACATGCGACGATCTGTACGTGTTCTACTTTGCTCAGGATTTCTGCCGCGTTGACACCGATGGCTTCAGTAACAACAGAATCTGCCGTGATACGACCTTCCATTGTGTTGATCAACGCCGTTGGTTGCTCATAGATTTCTTTTTGCATGAAGTGACGGTACTGACCTTTATCGCCAGCGTCATGTTCTGCGTTTGATTCTGCAATTTCACGCTCAACACGCTCACCCGTTTCATCAAACACAGCCACCTCGCGGCGAGTGATTTCTGCAACATCCCCCTCTTCTAAGTACATGAAACGACGTGTCACGTTAAGAAGAGCAAGTTGGTCAGATGCAAGGAAGTTCTCACCTACACCAAAACCAATCACAATTGGGCTACCAGAACGAGCAACGACAATTCGAGATGGGTCTTTACGATCCATGACAACCGTGCCGTAGGCCCCCTCTAATTGCTTCGCGGTTTTCTGTAGCGCTTCAAGTAGTGTTTCTGATGTACGCAGCTCCCACTCAACTAAGTGAGCGATCACTTCGGTATCGGTTTGAGATTCAAAAACGTAGCCACGAGATTGAAGTAACGTTCGTAACGATTCATGGTTTTCAATGATACCGTTATGTACCACCGCGATATCACCAGACATGTGTGGATGCGCGTTGACTTCTGATGGTTCACCATGCGTTGCCCAGCGTGTGTGTGCAATACCAGTACCACCAATCACCTTTGCTTGTTCAACGGCATCAGCAAGCTCTTGTACTTTCCCCAAACGACGAATACGCGTTAGGTTAGCGTCACCATCGACAATCGCCACACCCGCAGAGTCATATCCGCGATATTCTAAGCGGCGCAGGCCTTCTACCAAAATTTCCGCAACGTCTCGTTGTGCTACTGCACCTACGATTCCACACATGTTTTTCTCTCCATTTATAATTTTGTTCTTCCCTGGCTTAATAACAATCGTAGTAAGTAATGGGTCATTTTAGCTTGTGATAACGCACGCTAACTCTGATCACTTACTTTGCTTGGTATCATTCCAATAGAGGCAGCAAGCAAAGGCCACTTTGGTTTGGGAAGGTAAAGATAATCCGGTGTTTAAGCGCAAATAACCTTTACGCCATGTTCTTCAATCTGTTTTTTGTGCTCAGGCTGTAAGTCTGCATCAGTAATCAGCACATCAATTTGTTGCCAAGCCAACTCTAAATTAGGGATCTTGCGTCCTACTTTCTCAGACTCGATCATCACAATAACTTCGCGTGATACTTCAGCCATAACTTTACTCAAGCCAACCAATTCGTTAAATGTTGTGGTTCCGCGCTCGAGATCGACCCCATCCGCGCCGATAAATAACTGGTCAAAGTCGTATGCTCGCAATACGGATTCGGCGACTTTGCCTTGAAAGGACTCTGAATGGGTATCCCACGTGCCACCCGTCATAAGTAACGTCGGTTCACTTTCTAATTCATTCAAAGCATTGGCGACGTGCAACGAATTTGTCATCACAACCAAACCACGTTTATCGTTCAATTGCTGAATAAGTGCCGCCGTTGTACTGCCGCTGTCGATAACAATTCGGTTGTGATCTCGGATCAAAGCTGCGGCTGATTTTGCAAGCTTTAACTTTCGAGTCGAAACAATCGGGCTCATTTCTTCATGAATAACTTCGGTAGGAATGGCGATAGCGCCACCATAACGACGTAAGAGCTGGCCATTTTTCTCCAAAGAAGCTAAGTCCTTTCTGATTGTGACTTCAGAGGTTTCAAACTTCTGAGCCAGTTCATCAACACTGACTTCACCCAGTTCATTTACTAGGTTAGAAATGGCATGTCTTCTTAGTTGCGTGTTTCGTTTCGACATTTTAATTTTATTTTTAAGTTTCGACATGAAACTTATTATAGTCAAACCGAAACTTTTTAGTCTATTTATTTCGATCTAAAAAATTAATAATTCTCGATAAAACCTTGTCCTAAGACAATTCTTAAACAGTGATATTGGATTCATTCAGTGGTAGAATTCGCGACCGAAAAGAAAAAAAATTACAGAATTGACGGTTATTTTTTTGCAACTTACTGCATATAAAGCGGCATTAGTCACAAAATAGTAACTAAAATCGCCGAACTTTTAGTCATAAAATGACTAAACTTGGTGAAAGACTTTCAGAACCTGAAGTTCCAATAATGTGGCGAAAAATCGGTAGGTGTCAGGCACTAAATGTCACCAAAAACGCCCCTACTTCAGAGTAAATACCGACTTTCAAATTGTAACTATACTTACCGGAGAGTATCTTCCATGAAAAAGACCAAAATCGTATGTACGATTGGCCCTAAAACTGAATCTGTAGAGAAGCTAACTGAACTAGTAAACGCAGGCATGAACGTTATGCGTCTTAACTTCTCTCACGGTGACTACGCAGAGCACGGCACTCGTATCGCGAACTTCCGTGAAGTAATGAAGAACACTGGCAAACAACTAGCTATCCTTCTAGATACTAAAGGTCCAGAAATCCGTACTATCAAACTAGAAGGCGGCAACGACGTTGATCTAGTAGCTGGTCAAGAATTCACTTTCACAACTGATATCTCAGTTGTTGGTAACAAAGACAAAGTTGCAGTAACTTACGCAGGTTTTGCTAACGACCTAAACGCTGGTAACACTATCCTTGTAGACGACGGTCTAATCGAGATGGAAGTTATCTCTACAACTGAAACTGAAGTTAAGTGTAAAGTTCTTAACAACGGTGCTCTAGGTGAAAACAAAGGTGTTAACCTACCTGGCGTTTCTGTAAACCTACCTGCTCTATCTGAAAAAGATAAGAACGACCTTAAGTTCGGTTGTGAGCAAGGCGTTGACTTCGTAGCTGCTTCTTTCATCCGTAAAGCTTCTGACGTTCAAGAAATCCGTGAAGTACTTGCTGCAAACGGCGGCGAGAACATCCACATCATCTCTAAGATTGAAAACCAAGAAGGTGTTGATAACTTCGACGAGATCCTAGAGCTTTCTGACGGCATCATGGTTGCTCGTGGTGACCTAGGTGTTGAAATCCCAGCAGAAGAAGTAATCTTCGCTCAGAAATGATGATCGAGAAGTGTAACCGTGCTCGTAAGATGGTTATCACTGCAACTCAAATGCTTGATTCTATGATCAACAACCCACGTCCTACTCGCGCAGAAGCAGGCGACGTTGCTAACGCAGTAATGGATGGTACTGATGCAGTAATGCTTTCTGGTGAAACGGCTAAAGGTAAGTACCCTGTTGAAGCGGTAACAATCATGGCTCAAATCGCTAAACGTACAGACTCTGTACTAAAAGCTGAGCTAGGTTCACGTCTAGATAGCCCACGTCTACGTATCACTGAAGCAGTATGTAAAGGTGCGGTAGACACAGCTGAGAAATTGGCTGCTCCACTAATCGTTGTTGCAACGGAAGGTGGTAAGTCTGCACGTTCAGTACGTAAGTACTTCCCAACTGCAAACATTCTAGCACTTACAACTAACACTAAGACTGCTGCACAGCTAGTTCTTACTAAAGGTGTTACTCCAGTCGTTGTTGATTCTATCGAGAACACTGATGCATTCTACGTAGCGGGTAAAGAACTTGCTCTAGAATCTGGTCTAGGCAACAAAGGCGACATCGTAGTGATGGTTTCTGGTGCTCTAGTCGCTTCAGGCACAACAAACACAGCTTCTGTACACGTTCTATAAGACTGAAGAATTCAATCATCAGTTAAATAAAAAAGAGGGCTTATGCCCTCTTTTTTTATATATTTTATCTTGCCCTCATAATCAGTACGCTATATTATCATTCACAACAGAACTACGTACCGTTTAATTTATCAATACGATAAAATTTCAATGAGGCAGCTTGTGTCTAGTCCCACTCTTACCGACAAAGTATCAAAGATGATCTGTCAAGATATCCTGACAGGTGAACTCCAACCAGGTCAAAAGCTTGTCGTCGCTGATCTGAAAGAAAAGTACAACGTGGGCGCATCTCCGATTCGTGAAGCATTAGCACTATTGTCTTGGAGTAAGTACGTAATACTTGAACCTCAAAAAGGTTGTTGGGTCGCCCCTGTATGCAAAAAAGAGTTAAACGACCTCTATGAAAGCCTGCGTGTTATTTCTTCAGTTCTGCTTAAAAAAGCGATCTTAGCCGGTGATGAAAACTGGGAATTAGAAGTACTCACTTCTTATCACAAACTGTCGCGTCTGCATTTTAATGAGACATTTTGCTGGAAAGAATGGGAAGATAAGCACCATCAATTTCACGCTTCACTGCTTGAGGGCGCTGACTCGCAAAACATGTTTGAGTTCTTTACGGATTTGATTAACCAAATCAAGCGTTACCGCTTCTATGCAATGCAAACATTAAACTCAACGCAAGATGATCTGTTTAATATCCAAGAGCATGAGATGATCATGAAGCTTGTACTTGCCAAAAATAGTGAAGAGGCAAGCGAACTATTAGACAAGCACCTCCTCAATACAATGCAGCGCATCGAAAACATTCTCGAAATCGCTTAATACGTTCGACCTAGTACGTTCAAAAGATCCAAAAAAATCGGGCTTTCCCGATTTTTTATTTTGATGATACGGCTTGAGATTTAAGCTGTGTCATCAAAACTATGGCAAACAGAGATACGGTTTCTTCCCGTATTTTTCGAATCGTATAATGCAATATCGGCACATTTATAACTGTGTGTTCGGTCTGCGGTTAAATCGCTGTAGCCAACACTGATTGTTACGGGTAGTTCATTACTCAATTCCACCGCGATTCTAAGCCGATTCAATACAACTTTAGCTTCATTCATCGTCGTGTGAGGCATAATTACTGCAAACTCTTCTCCTCCCACACGAGCCACAATATCGGTATTACGAACGCCATTTAATAACGTTTCACCAACTTGTCGAATGACCTTATCGCCCTCATCATGACCTAACTCATCATTGATCTTTTTAAAATGATCAATATCAATCAACGCAAGGCAGGTGCTTTGCATGTCAGGATAACGTTCTATCACATTGGCATGAAAGAGTAGCTGCTCTTCAAACTTTCGGCGATTCCACAATCCGGTCAGGCTGTCTTTTTCACTTAAATTGCGCAATTGCTCTTCTAATTGCTTGCGTTCGGAGATATCAACAAGGGATGTGATGTAGTAACTCACTTTTCCAGGCTTCGCCATAATGGCTTGAATACGCATAATCGCCGTAAATACATGGTTGAGTTTCGTACGACAACGCACTTCACCCTCCCACACCTGCTCTACGCTCAATTTGTTCCAAACGGCCAAAATGTTTTCAATATCCACCGGAAGAAAAATCAGTTGATGCGCATTCCAACCTCGCACTCGACTAGAGGCATAGCCCATCATGTTCTCAAACTCTTGATTGACCATGATGATGCGATGCGATGGGTCAGAGATCATGACCGCTGTCATGCCATCAAGCGCAGCGCGGGCAAGTTTTGATTCCACACTATAGCGTCGATAGTGCCAGACTAACGCAGTGATGGGTAAGGCAAATACCAAAACAAAACTTAGCATCAAACTGGCTTCTTGAATCAGACTCTCAATCTCATTATCCGCTCTCTCATTCAGTTGAGTGTCAGCGAGGTCAACAACCAAGTAAAGGGACTCGCCCGGCACAAAATTAATCGTATTGAACGCGACTAATCTCTTGCCATCATATTCATAACCCATTTTGTCTGAGCCAAATTTTTGCCATACCTTGGGGTGTATTAGACCTAAGTTAAATCGCGAGCGAGCGGGGATGATATTGCCATACAGTTTGTCTTGATGTGAACTTGCCACATAAAAACCTTGTTGATTAATCAATTCAATATTGAAATCTCGTACAGGGGAGTAATTGAGCCGTGCAGAAAGATACTCGATATCAACATTTAAAACGAGATACCCAACTCTTCGAGCCCCCATTACAACGGGCGTAACTAAACGAACAGATGGACGATACGGGTAGACTATTTCACCATTTTCTTGCTCAAGTTCAATCCCTGACGAATCTATTTTCCCGTTAGCGAGAGCTGTCGCATCTTGAAAATACACACGAGATGATTTGTCTTCTAACTTGGAAATCGGGGTAGCAAGCGCAATTCCAGAGGAAAAGTCATACTTAATTTTTATCTTCTCTTTACCTGCACTATCAAGAAAACGGATTTGGGTGTACCACTTTTGGTTCACCGCAACTGACCGCCAAACTTTCTGCAAGATCAAGCGATGTGTGTCACTGGGTTCACGAACGTAATCGTAAAGACTCTGACTATGAGCAAGAAGATCGCTAATGGACACCATTTGATCTTTAATGTTGCTGTATTCTCGTTCCGAATAGGAGAGCTGATGAAGGGCTTCTTTTGCTGTGCTCTCGATATTATTAACGAGCAAAGCTTGATACTTCTGATAGTAATAAACAGAAATAAGCGCACTAAGCACAAGTGTCGTTGCTAGCAATGATCCGATTAGTTTTCTAATTTTCACATGTACGCCTATCGTATGAATTCACTAAACGATAATCATATCATTGTTTATTATCAAAAAGTTGAATAGGACAATTTCAGAAAAAATGACTTAATCGGATAATAGCACGGCAATTTAGATCCTAAAGCTGAGCATAATTAAAGAAGATTACTCTATAAAAAAGCCACCCTAATAGGATGGCCTCAATAAAATAATGATAAATACCGCACATCAGAAAAATCTACCGTGAGATCTTCGTTACGGTTTTAGAGCACGCTCACCACGAGCTATCCCCACAACACCACTTCTCGCCACTTCAACCACATCGGTCACTTCAGAAATGGCTTGGATAAAAGCATCGAGCTTTTCACTGGTGCCTGCCAACTGCACAGTATACTGGGCAGAAGTAACATCAACAATTTGACCACGGAAGATATCAGCAGTTCGTTTAACCTCGGCTCGAGCAAACCCACTCGCCTTGACTTTTACCATCATAAGCTCACGTTCGATGTGATCAAACTCAGTAACTTCTTGGACTTTCAAAACATCAATTAACTTATTAAGTTGCTTCTGAATTTGTTCCAGTTGCATTTCATCCGATGTCGTTGTGATGTTGAGGCGCGATAAGGTTTCATCATCCGTAGGGGAAACCGTCAGAGATTCAATGTTGTAACCACGCTGAGAGAATAGCCCCACAACTCGAGATAATGCGCCCGGTTGGTTTTCCAATAACAAAGAAATAATGTGTCTCATATTAAGTTCTCTCCGTTTTGCTTAGCCACATCTTATCCATACCCTCGCCTTTTATTTGCATTGGGTATACGTGTTCAGTTTCGTCAACATTGATATCAACAAAAACCAGACGATCTTTCATATCTAACGCTTTTTGCAAACCAGCCTCTAGCTGATCAGGCGTTTCAATACGAATACCGACGTGACCATAAGCTTCTGCAATTGCGGCAAAATCCGGAACGGAGCTCATGTATGAGTTAGAGTGACGGCCTTGATAAATAATGTCTTGCCATTGCTTTACCATACCCAAAAATCGGTTATTCAAGTTAATGATCTTCACCGGAATATCGTATTGCATTGCCGTCGATAGCTCTTGAATATTCATCTGGATGCTACCATCACCAGTAACCACCACGACTTCTTCTTCTGGCATAGCAAACTTCACGCCCATACCGGCTGGTAAACCAAAGCCCATGGTGCCTAGACCACCCGAGTTGATCCAGCGACGCGGTTTATTAAATGGGTAATATAAGGCTGCAAACATTTGATGCTGACCAACATCAGAGGCAACATACGCATCACCATTCGTCAGCTTATGCAGTGTTTCAATAACCTGCTGAGGTTTGATCCGTTCTTCTGACGTTTCATAACTTAAACACTGACGATCGCGCCAAACTTGGATGGCATCCCACCAAGAATCTAGAGCCGCTCTATCATTCGCTAAGCCTTGATCATTAAGCAACCCAACCATGTGCTCCAATACTTTTTCAGCGGAACCTACGATAGGCAGATCCACTTTAACGTTTTTGGAAATCGAAGATGGATCGATGTCGATATGCATAACTTTGGCGTTTGGACAGTACTTCTCAAGATTGTTAGTCGTACGGTCATCAAATCGAACACCAATACCAAAAATCAAGTCAGCTTCGTGCATCGCCATATTGGCTTCATATGTGCCATGCATACCAAGCATACCGAGTGAGTGTTTATGAGTCCCAGGGAAAGCCCCTAATCCCATCAAAGTACTGACAACCGGAAGATTTAATTGATCCGAAAGAACTTGAATATATTCATGAGCTCCTGAAATGACAGCGCCACCACCGATGTATAGCACAGGTTTTTTGGCTTCAACCAAAGCTTTCAGCGCTTTCTTGATTTGGCCTTTATGACCCGAAGTCGTCGGTTTGTAGGAGCGCATCAAAATGCTTTCTGGGTATTCATAAGGAAGTTTGATTTGCGGGTTTAAAATGTCTTTTGGCAAATCAATCACAACCGGGCCAGGTCGACCAGTCGTCGAGATATAAAACGCTTTTTTGATCGTTTCAGGGATATCTTCTGCTTTTTTCACCAAAAAACTGTGTTTCACCACAGGGCGAGAGACACCAACGATGTCGCACTCTTGAAAAGCATCATTACCTATCAGGTTATTTGGCACGTTACCAGAAATCACGATCATTGGGATCGAGTCCATATAGGCTGTCGCAATACCGGTAATCGTATTTGTCGCTCCAGGGCCTGAGCACACTAGCACCACACCAGGTTTACCTGTTGCGCGGGCATAACCATCCGCCATGTGTGTTGCCGCTTGCTCATGTCGCACTAATACATGTTTAATTTGATCGGTTTTAGCATGCAGTGCGTCATAAATATCCAAAACGGAGCCGCCTGGATAACCAAAAATTTGCTCTACATTCTCTTCTATCAGAGACTGAACTACCATCTCTGCACCTGACAACATCGCTGTCATAATTGCTCTCCTTACCAGTACCTCACCGTAAGGCCAACGGATTGGTCTGGTTTTACATAGTCTAGGTCTTATTCGTAGCCTAATCGAAATACTTCCGCGTTTTCAGCTATGTCTTGCGCTTGTCATAACAACACGCAAGTTACCACAACAAATGTAACGTTTTATTATCAATGGGTCTAACGCGACATTGGTCTAATTTTGAACAAGATACTGCAAATAAGAATAAAGGTAGGGTTAGGCGCTATTTAGAGAGGCAAATTCAGAACTAGAAAGGGAGAGTAATTAAAAATAGAGTAGATAATTTCATCAAATAGAGACCATCGTCCTATTCTCGCTTGAATAAGGTGATAAGCATCCGTTTATCTGGGCATAAAAAATCCCCATGAGCAGCACAATGCACACATGGGGATTTTTTCATCAATCTACAATTTAAAATCGTCTAAATTACTTTTTATCCGACTTTTCATTGTACATTTCTTCAATTTCATCTTGGTATTTGTCATTAATGACTTTGCGACGAAGTTTTTGTGTTGGGGTCAACTCGCCATCATCCATCGAGAACGCTTTTGGTAACAGTTTGAATTTCTTAACTTGCTCAAACTTAGCCAGTTCTTTTTGTAAGTCATTCACGCGCTTTTCAAGCATCTCAACGATTTGATGGTGTTTGATCAATTCCACACGATCGTGATACGCAATGTTCAACTCTTTTGCGTACTCTTCCAGAGAATCAAAACAAGGAACGATCAGTGCCGACACGAACTTACGTGTGTCTGCAATAACGGCAATCTGCTCGATAAAGTGATCTTTACCGATAGCCCCTTCCACGACTTGTGGTGCAATGTACTTACCGTTTGATGTCTTCATCAACTCTTTAATACGATCGGTAATAAACAGGTTGCCATTTTCATCAATGTAACCAGCATCACCCGTTTTTAAGAAGCCATGTTCATCAAATGTCTTCTCGGTTTCTTCTGGCATCTTATAGTAACCGCGCATTACCATTGGGCCACGCACTAAGATCTCATTGTTTTCACCGATCTTAACTTGTGCTCCCGGCATCGCCATACCGATAGAACTTGGGTCAAAACATTGATCATCCCAGCAAGAGACCGTCGCCGTGGTTTCTGTCATGCCATAGCCAAGCTTGACGTTAATGCCGATCGCATGGAAAAAGCGACCGATAGTCTCGTCTAGTTTTGCTCCGCCACATGGCATAAAGTTAATTCGTCCACCTAGCAACGCTCGTAACTTGCTCAGCACGATCTTATCGGCCAATGCGTAAGATTTACGTAACGCCAATGATGGTTCACGTTTTTCTTGATGGCATGCCGCCATCTTCGCGCCCATATTCACAGCCCAAGTGAACATGATCTTACGGTGGAACGGTGCACGAGATACTTTTTCATGAATCGCAGAGAAAATTTTCTCATAAAAACGAGGGACAGCACTCATTACCGTTGGGCGAATTTCACTTAATGCGTCACGAACCTGCATCGTGTCTTGCAGGTAACAGTTAGTGCCGCCTTTATAGAGTACGTAGAATGTCCACGCGCGCTCAAATACATGTGATAGTGGTAGGAAACATAGCGATACGTCGTCTTCTGTCAGGCTTAAGCGTTGATCGTGACCTTCAAGTTGTGCAGAGATATTTGCATAATCCAACATCACACCTTTCGGCTGACCTGTTGTGCCCGACGTGTAAATCAGAGTCAGCAGATCATCTTCTTGCGCTTGCTCTAAACGAGTCTCCAGCTCAACGTGACGGCTTTCATCACCCTTTGCCATAAAGTCTTTCCAAGACATCGCAAAGCTGTACTCACCAAGCTCGATCTCATCAGACATCGCAACAATAAGCTCAAGTTGACGGCATTGGTCAAAGATACTGACTGCTGCATCAAACTGTGGTTGCTCACCAACAAACAGCACTTTTACGTCTGCGTTATCGATGATGTAAGCAGACTGCGCTGCTGTATTAGTTGGGTAGATAGGAACCGTCACACCACGCAATTGCAGTGCTGCAAAATCAGCAATGGTCCACTGCGGCATGTTGTTTGAGAAAATACCGATCTTATCTTGAACGCCCAATCCCTGAGCCAAAAGTGCAAGCGACAAAGCATCCACTTGCTGACCAAATTGCTCCCATGTAATACCCTGCCATGTGTCACCAACTTTATGTTTTAGCGCAACACGAGTACTACCTTTCGCAATTTGTTCACGAATACGTTTAACGATATGAAAATCTAACTTGGCCATTCTTTACATTACCTTTTGGCTTACAGTCGTAAGCTCTTTGAGCGCACAAGTGTAACCTCGGCACCTAAAAACGCAACTGACCATTATCAAACTTATCATTATTAAGAGAGCACTATCACTAATGAGAGCTTAGTACATATTTAACTGTCGAAGGTTTAATCAAGTTAAGTTGCTGTTTCAACTATTAATTAGCAGACATAAAAAGACCCCAAGAAACAAGATGCTCTCGGGGTCAAGGAATTGTAAAAATTGATGATTACAAGTCCAGTCTGACCAGTTGATCAGGCTGAAAATAAACCTATTTCAGCGCAACAACTTCACCACAGGTGATCATTAACTGATCACGTAGCCAAATGTGGCCTTTGTCTTTTTCACTAGACTCATGCCAACTTAGGTAACCACTGATTTCTTTGTTTTCAATGGTAAGTCTAAGATTTGAAGTTGGCTGCTGTTTACTGCATTTTCAGCCATCCATCGTGGTGCAATAGTGACAAGTTCAGATTGGCTCACCACGTAAAGTAAATTGCTTAGGCTTGAACCCTCATACGCCGCTTGGCAATCAAACTCACGGTATGCTTGCTCAGAGAAGCTACGTTGACCATGTACACGAGATAGTTTCGCGTGTTTCTCATTGATCAGTTGCTCTGCAGAAACACCGCCTTTAATACGTGGATGTGTTTTTGAAGCAATAACGACTAGCTCGTCTTTAAAAATTTCTGTACTTGAAAAACCTTGATCATCGAATCGTGCATAGTCGATAACGAAGTCAATTTCTTGATAACGCATACGCTCCGAAAGAAGGCGATCAAACTCAGCATCGAGATGAAGCTGTACGCTTGGTGCTTGTTCATTGATGTTTGCCATAATGCGTGGTGCAAAGCGCATGTCGCATGGGCTACAAATTGCAAGTTTGAACAGACGAGTTGAAGATTCAGGTTGGAAAACAGAGCTTGGTAGTTCATTGCGGATAAGTTGCAAAGCTTGACGGACTGGTCCAAACAATTGACGAGCACGCTGAGTTGGTTGAATACCACGGCCTTGGCGCATGAAAAGCTCATCATTAAACATGACTTTTAAACGAGCAACCGCGTTACTTACTGCAGGCTGTGACATACCAAGATTGTGTGCAGCACGAGTAATGTTCTGCTCTTGCATGACAGCATCAAATACCGTCAGTAGGTTTAAATCAACACCACGAAGTGTGCTTTCCATACGGTAGCTAGCAATTGCGCTCATCGCATCTTTTTTTTCTAACATTGAGTGCGCCTCTTAAATCATCAATTTGGTTCAACGAGTTCTATACGAACAGGGCTTACTTTTACCAATACATGGCAACGTTTTTCTGCTCGTGTCTTGTGGAATAGAAAACCGAACTTACTGTTATATTTATATTTCGGATACTTCCGAACTGAACCGTACTATCAACGAATCAATTAGGCTTTCGCAACTAGATTGACATTTAATCACTAAATTTTAGTCTATTATGTATTTAGTTAAATAAAATCAAATATTTAACTAAAACATAAAAAACTATAAAAATGCATTTTTAGCCATTTCATATCAAGTATTTATCGTATCGATACAAAATATAGCGACACAAATAATACATTTAGCCACATTATTATTACCCTGCACATTTAAGAATTAGTGCGAATGATTCACTGATCAACGAGATAATGAACGCTAAATTATGCAGACAAAGATCAGGGAAGAAGCCTATCGAACAATACAGTCATAAGCTTCATAAATGGGACACATAACTAGGAAAGTCCACTTGCTGCCAAAGCTTGTCGGCAAGCCTAGCTTGCGTGTTCCAATCCCCCTCAACAACCCAATGTGCTATCGCTTTCGCGACATCAGGATAAGTCACACTTTCTACATGTGAGTCTCTGAGCCACTGGCGAACTGAAGAAATATCGAGACTGTCCATGGATGTCGCTAGCCCCAATTGCTCTAATGTTGCAACGTTGCTTTGTTGTTCAAACTGTCCTGATAAAGGTTTTAGCAGCAGTTTCTTACCTAGAGAGAGCGCTTCAGAGGGCAACTCAAATCCTCCATTCGCGATCACGCCACGACAGCGATGTAAGTGATGTTGAAAACGACGGTGGGACAAGGGTTGCAACTCGATGTTTTCGACTTGCGAAGCTTCCATCACATCAGGGTGATAGCAAATAAATGGCTGCTGATTGAAGTGAAAAAGAAGATTCGTGATGTCCTCAATGGCCTCGAAAGGCAGATACACCAAGACAAAGTCCCCCTCATCACTCACCTCTGAGGAGGTATTGATGATGGGTGGTAATATGGGTTGATCATAGTGATACCAATGTAGTCCAATATGGTGTTGTGCAGGCGCAAAATATTCGATCACGGACTTATCAATCCAATTCGCCCCCTTAAGTGGCACTGAGTAGCGAAAAGCGTTCTGGTGGCTAATGCCAATGCAGGGCTTTTTTTGCTTACGAGCTGCCCATGCCGATACGGGTTCAAAATCATTGATCACTAAATCGTAAGAAGAGAGATCAAGTTGTTTTACCTCTTTGAAAAACTGCATCAAATTATTGCTAAGTGCCGTCTTGGTATAACTTACCGAGCCCTTTTTTGTCTCAAATGTAAAACCACGACGCGTTTGATAATCACCAAACGCCTCCATTGAGAAATACTTCTCGGGCGCACGACCAGAAAACAAAAAGTCCACCTGCACATTGTGCATCTTAAAGGCTTCACTCATCGCTCGCGCTCGGGCTATATGACCATTTCCAGTGCCTTGAACTCCATATAGGATTTTCATCAACTTACTCCTACTATGTCGATTGCGAGAGAAGCACACAGGCTACCTAGCACGGCGCCAACAATAATGTCGGTAAAGAAATGGACCCCGAGCAATATACGCGACAATCCAATAAGGCTCGCCCATAGAAAGGCAAACACCCCTAACTCTGGATAGAAATGGTGAATTACGCTCGCCATAACAAACCCTGCAGCCGTATGGCCTGAGGGTAAGCTGTAGCGATCGGATGGTGTAATGAATGCAGGAAGGTGTTCGCTTAACTCTTTCGGTCGACGGCGTTTAACGCTGTTTTTTAGAACCCAGTAAATGGGCAGTTCCATTGCAAAAGCAACCAAGCCAACCCATAAAAACCATTGCCCATGTTGCTTATCTAGCAACCAAGCTAATACTCCAATAACAAGATAAAGGTGCCCGTCTCCACTGTGTGAAATCCCCTTACTTACGTTGGCAACGGGTAAGCTAAAACGATGGCGTAAACAAATGTGGGAAAACGCCACGTCAAATTTCGCAATCGTGGCGATAGGCAGTGCAATTGTCTCAATAGTTCGCATGTCGCTTTCCTGTACTTTGACACTCTCTGCAAAGTAGGCGTTTGAAATGACAGCAACATGACGAGATGTTGGAGAATTAGTGACACGTCAACATTTTTGGCATCATGGTTTTATACATTGAGACAAATAAGACACCACTTAAAGGGGCTCGGCATTCGTCTCTGGAACATCGATATACCAAATTTTTCTCTGCTTACGACACGCTCTTAGGGACGCAGTAGTAACTCGTTCCTCCTTAGTGAGTTCATACACCAAGTCACGGCAAGTATAACGACCAAATAGCTCACTCTTCGAGGTTATCTGGCGTGCATTTTCACTGCGAGCAAGCAATTCGTTTGGCTTGGTAGACAAAATATCATGGCCTAAAACATTACTGCGCGCGTACTCTTGGTGGATATAGCCCTTAACCATTCCGTCTTGCTCAACGAGCAACCAAGGTTGGCCTTCTACTTTAGCAATAGCATTGAAATCTTCGTCTTTGCTCAACTCCCCTACCCTAAGGCTATTTGTGTCAGGGTGAGCAAGTAAATGAAGCGTAGTTTTAGCGCGGTAAGGCACATCCATGAACTCAAAATGGTAAGAGGTATCAACCCCCTTTACCGTAGCTTGCTTTATTTCTGCTTCTTTCCATTGGTTTGGCTGAACGAGAATGTTCCACCAAGAATAAGTCTCTGGATCCTTACCTTTAAAACGATCTCTATTATCTGACTCCAACGCCACCAGCATCTGATTCAAAAATGATTCACGTCCATCTTCACTCAAGTATTGAGCCATCTGTTTGTTGATCACCTGAATGCTTTGCTCATGATCGCTCATCATTACCGAAGTTGGCGTTTCATCTGTATCCACGAGTTGAAGTAGCTGACACCCAGGTAAGCTAACCAGAGAGAGACTCAACACGAAACGTCCAAATTGTTTTGCGAGAACCATTCTTTCCAACCTATTCACTCTAATCAAAAAGCCCGTATATTTTGCGATGCGCAGCTTCACTATAAATCGTCTTAGACAATTGTCGTAACCCAATTGAGCCCTTTGTGTACTAAGTCGCAAAGCGTGTTACTTTGCTCTGTGCCACTAGAAAAACAAGACAAAAATTATCATTATCGATCTCTACTCCCACCCTCACTTTGCCGTCCCTCTTTTTCACTCGACTGATCCGATATGAACAAAAAATCGTCTTTGGGGTTGACGTGTTCCATAGAGTGCGGTACTAATTTGTTAACTTAATTTTGTGGAATGCTTAACAACTATGTCAGCACATTTTTCTATCCTGCTTAACCTCCTCCTGATCGTGACCAGTTCGCGCGGGTAGGCTGTGGAAGAAAAATAACCACACATCTTCTAAGAAGCCCGCATGAAAATGCGGGCTTTTTTATATCTAAATACTGGAAGTAAACGATTCACTTACGCGAAAGTGTAAAAATCATGAAGGATGCAAACATGAACGATCAGGTCATTATTTTCGACACCACATTGCGTGATGGCGAACAAGCGTTGTCAGCAAGCTTGACGGTTAAAGAAAAACTGCAAATTGCCTATGCGCTTGAAAGGCTGGGTGTTGATGTTATCGAAGCGGGATTTCCTGTCTCTTCTCCGGGTGATTTTGAATCTGTACAAACCATCGCAAAACACATCAAAAATAGCCGAGTTTGTGCCCTTTCGCGTGCCGTTGCGAAAGACATTGATGCGGCAGCACAAGCACTAAAAGTTGCGGATGCATTTCGAATCCACACTTTCATCTCTACTTCTACCGTTCACGTTCAAGACAAATTGCGACGCAGCTATGATGATGTCGTAGAAATGGCCGTTAAAGCCGTTAGGCACGCTCGCAACTATACCGATGACGTTGAATTTTCTTGTGAAGATGCGGGCCGTACACCAATCGACAATCTATGCCGTATGGTTGAAGCCGCTATTGATGCGGGCGCGAGCACCATCAACATCCCTGACACGGTTGGCTACACAGTGCCAAGCGAGTTTGGCGGTATCATTCAAACACTCTTTAACCGTGTGCCTAACATCGATAAAGCGATCATATCCGTGCACTGTCATGACGATTTAGGTATGTCTGTCGCCAACTCAATTGCAGCGGTACAAGCCGGTGCGCGTCAAGTTGAGGGGACCATCAACGGTATCGGCGAACGTGCAGGCAACTGCTCTCTTGAAGAGATCGCAATGATCCTTAAAACGCGTCAAGAGTTTATGGGCGTACACACGGGGCTAAAACACGATGAAATTCATCGCACCAGTAAACTCGTTAGCCAACTATGCAACATGCCGATCCAAAGCAACAAAGCGATCGTTGGCGCGAACGCATTCAGCCACTCTTCAGGCATCCACCAAGATGGCATGTTAAAGAACAAAAACACGTACGAGATCATGACGCCAGAATCGATTGGTCTTAAGAACCAGGCGCTAAACCTAACCAGTCGCAGTGGTCGTGCCGCCGTGAAGAGCCACATGGACGCAATGGGTTACAAAGACGAAGAGTACAACCTAGACGCATTATACGAGGACTTCTTGAAGCTGGCCGACCGTAAAGGTCAAGTGTTCGATTACGATCTAGAAGCCCTAATGCACTTCTCGAACTTGCGTGAAGAAGACGACTTTTACAAGTTGAACTACCTAAGCGTGCAATCTGGCAGTGTCATGGCCACCACCAGTGTAAAAATGCAATGTGGCGATGTGGAAAAATCTGAAGCGGCCGTCGGTAATGGTCCGGTTGATGCGCTATACCAATGTATCTACCGAGTGACAGGTTACGAGATCGTGCTAGACAAGTTCGACCTAACCGCGAAAGGCGAAGGGGAAGATGGGCTTGGTCAGGCTGACATCATCGCCAATTACAAAGGCCGAAAGTACCACGGAACTGGCATTTCAACTGACATCGTAGAAGCCTCTGGTCAGGCGCTATTACACGTCATTAATAGCATCCATCGTGCCGATACCATCGAAGAAATGAAACAAAAGAAAATTGCGACCGTTTAATGTGATTCATTGGAGTCTGAACCACACCTCAGACTTCAACCAAATTCATTTAGATAAGCTCAAAAATTAAAAAAATTTAAAGGATTAACATGACAGACAAATCATACAAAATTGCCGTTTTACCTGGTGACGGTATTGGCCCTGAGGTAATGGCGCAAGCCCATAAAGTCTTGGACGCCATCGAAAAGAAACACGGCATTGCGTTTGAGCGAGATGAGCATGACGTTGGCGGTATCGCGATCGATAATCATGGTTGCCCACTTCCAGAGAGTACCGTCAAAGCGTGTGAAGAGTCTGATGCCGTGTTATTTGGTTCTGTCGGTGGACCGAAATGGGAACACTTACCAGCCAACGACCAACCAGAGCGTGGCGCATTGCTGCCGCTACGTAAGCACTTCCAACTGTTCTGTAATCTTCGCCCGGCACAAATCCATGCGGGTCTAGAAGCGTTCTCACCATTGCGAGCAGACATCTCTGGGCGTGGTTTCGACATCGTGGTAGTACGCGAATTGACGGGTGGTATCTACTTTGGCCAACCAAAGGGACGTGAAGGTGAGGGGCCAACAGAAAAAGCGTTTGATACCGAGGTTTACCATCGTTTCGAGATCGAACGCATAGCAAAAATTGCTTTTGAATCCGCTCGTCTACGCCGTAAGAAAGTCTGTTCAATCGATAAAGCGAACGTTCTGCAAAGTTCAATCCTATGGCGCGAAGTTGTTGAGCAGGTTGCCAAAGATTACCCTGATGTTGAGCTATCCCACATGTATATCGACAACGCGACCATGCAGCTAATCAAAGATCCTGCTCAGTTTGACGTGATGCTGTGCTCAAACATCTTCGGCGACATCATTTCTGATGAGTGCGCGATGATCACGGGTTCTATGGGTATGCTGCCATCAGCAAGCCTAAACGAAAGCAAATTCGGTCTGTACGAACCAGCAGGCGGCAGTGCACCAGACATCGCAGGTAAGAACATCGCAAACCCTGTCGCTCAAATCTTGTCAGCAGCCTTGATGCTGCGTTACAGCCTTGGCGAAGAAGCGGCGGCACTCGATATTGAAAATGCCGTCTCTAAAGCGCTTTCTGCCGGAGAGTTAACCGGTGATCTTGCGGGTGATAACCCAGCACTTTCAACGTCAGAGATGGGCGATAAAATCGCTGAGTACATTCTAAATTCATAATAATTACATGGAAGTAAATGAGCATGGCTAAAACGCTTTACGAAAAGGTTTACGATGCGCACGTCGCCGTTGCCGCTGAGGGTGAAAACCCAATTCTTTATATTGATCGACACTTGGTTCATGAAGTGACCTCTCCTCAAGCATTTGATGGTCTGCGTGAGAAAGGTCGTCAAGTGCGTCAGGTGAGCAAGACATTTGCCACCATGGACCACAATGTTTCCACCACCACCAAAGACATTAATGCCTCTGGTGAGATGGCGCGCATCCAGATGGAAACGCTATCGAAAAACTGTGAAGAGTTCGGTGTCACCCTTTACGACATTAACCACAAATACCAAGGGATTGTGCACGTCATGGGCCCAGAACTTGGGATTACTCTTCCGGGCATGACCATTGTTTGTGGTGACTCACACACCGCCACCCACGGCGCGTTTGGTTCGCTCGCTTTTGGTATCGGTACGTCGGAAGTTGAGCACGTATTAGCAACACAAACACTAAAACAAGCGCGCGCAAAAACGATGAAAATCGAAGTGAAAGGCAAAGTTGCATCGGGCATTACTGCAAAAGATATCGTGTTAGCCATTATCGGTGAAACCACTGCTGCTGGCGGCACCGGTTATGTTGTTGAGTTTTGTGGCGAAGCCATCACTGATCTTTCTATGGAAGGTCGTATGACCGTATGTAACATGGCAATTGAACTAGGCGCAAAAGCCGGTTTGATTGCACCTGATGAAACCACATTCGAATACATCAAAGACCGCAAGTTTTCTCCTCAAGGGGCGGATTTTGATGCTGCCGTTGAGTATTGGAAAACGCTAAAAACTGACGATGATGCCCAGTTCGATGCCGTCGTAACGCTAAACGCAGCAGACATAAAACCACAGGTGACTTGGGGCACTAACCCAGGCCAAGTGATTGCGGTAGACCAACCTATCCCAGCACCAGAAAGCTTTTCAGACCCAGTAGAAAAAGCATCAGCAGAGAAAGCGCTCGCTTACATGGGGCTAGAAGCAGGCAAATCATTATCGGATTACAACGTGGATAAAGTCTTCGTTGGCTCTTGCACTAACTCACGTATTGAAGATATGCGTGCAGCAGCAGACGTAGCAAAAGGCCGTAAAGTGGCCGCTCACGTTCAAGCACTTATCGTTCCTGGTTCTGAGCAAGTAAAAGCGCAAGCGGAAGCTGAGGGTTTGGACGTTATCTTTAAAGAAGCAGGCTTTGAGTGGCGTTTACCAGGCTGCTCCATGTGTTTAGCGATGAATAACGACCGTCTCGGCCCTCATGAGCGTTGTGCGTCAACATCAAACCGGAATTTTGAAGGTCGCCAAGGTCGTGATGGACGTACCCACTTAGTGAGCCCTGCGATGGCAGCGGCTGCAGCAATTGCGGGTCACTTCGTTGATATTCGTGAATTGGCTTTTTTTGATAAACAGGACTAGAGGAAAGAACAGATGTCAGGTTTTAAACAACACACAGGCTTAGTTGTTCCTCTAGATGCAGCGAACGTAGATACCGATGCCATTATTCCTAAACAGTTTCTACAAAAGGTTTCGCGCCTTGGTTTTGGGAAGCACTTGTTCCATGACTGGCGTTTCCTAGATGATGCTGGCGAGCAGCCAAACCCAGAATTCGTAATGAACGCCCCACGCTATAAAGGCGCGTCTATTTTGCTCGCACGTGAAAACTTCGGTTGTGGCTCATCTCGTGAGCACGCGCCGTGGGCACTCGCCGATTACGGTATCAAAGCGATGATCGCCCCAAGCTTTGCCGATATTTTTTACGGCAACTCAATCAACAACCAAATGGTACCCGTTCGTCTTACAGAGCAAGAAGTAGATGAGATTTTCCAATTTGTTGAAGCCCATGAGGGCGCTAAAGTGGAAGTGGATCTCGAGGCCAGTGTGGTTCGTGCCAACGGCAAGGAGTATGGTTTTGAAATCGACTCATTCCGTCGTCATTGTTTGCTAAACGGTTTAGACAATATTGGCCTAACCTTACAACACGAAGATAAGATTGCGGAGTACGAAGCGAATATTCCAAGTTTCTTAAGCTAATTCGATTCTCAATCAAACAAACGAAAAAGGTTGGTCTGTACCAACCTTTTTCACTTTATTCCCAGAGTTTCAAGAAAGAAATTCCGCCGAATGCAGGTCTACCCTATCAATAAGGTTAAATCCTAAGGAATCCCTATGAAGCGTCTGCTAATGCTATTGTGTGCCCTCGTGTCGTTCTCGGTACTTTCTGCGCCTAAATCGGATTTGTGGCCGTATTGGAAACAATCAAATGAAACGAATCAAACTCAAATATCTCATCACGAGTGGCAACATCTGCTCGATAGTTACCTCGTTGAACAAGGTGAAAATACGTTATTTCGCTATAACAAGGTGTCTTCTGCCGACAAAGCAAAATTGAAACAGTACATCCAACGACTGGCGAAACTCGACCCTTTGCAATACAAGCAAGCAGAACAATACGCGTATTGGGTGAACCTTTACAACGCCATCACGGTAAAGCTAATCCTAGACAACTACCCCGTCGAATCAATTACTAAACTTGGTGGCCTATTTAGCTTTGGGCCTTGGGGAGAAGACGTGGTGGTAATTAACGGTAAAAGTCTGACTTTAAACGACATCGAACACCGAATTTTGCGCCCAATTTGGAATGATCCTCGCACCCATTACGCCGTGAACTGTGCGAGTTTAGGCTGCCCAAATCTTCAAACTCAGGCATTTACCGCAGATAACACACAAGCGCTACTCGATAACGCCGCAAAAACATTCATCAACAGCAAAAAAGGCGTATCTGTTCAAGGTAACACCGCGCAACTGTCGTCAATTTATGAGTGGTTTGCCAATGACTTTGGTGGTGAAAAACAACTGTTCAACCATATTGCCAAGTACGCTCCGCAATACAAAAACTTCTCAGGAAAGGTGACATACGAGTATGACTGGAGCTTAAATCAAGCACAGTAGTCTTTCTTTAATTCTCTGACTCTCTGACTCCTTAAAAAAAGCATTTGGACACCTGTAACCCAAAAGCAAAAAGACACCAGCATCAAAAAAGGGCACTGAGTGCCCTTTTCTTCATTGATTGATAAAAGCCCGAGGCCTATTTAAAACCTTTTACCTTTTTAATCAGGTCATAAGCGTTTTGAATTTCTTGAGATTTTTCTTTCGCGACGTTCATCATCTCTGGCGGTAAACCTTTCGCCATCAATTTATCTGGGTGATGTTCATTCATCAATTTACGATAAGCTCGCTTAACGGTTTTGCTATCTGCGTCTGATGACACATCCAGAATTTCATACGCATCTGACAACTTATCCGCCTGAGAAGCTTGCTGCCAATCTGATGACTGATATTGGCCTTGTTGACCATGGAAACCGCCTTGGCTTTGAAAGCGAAAAGCCGCTTCTTGCATATGCAAACGTCGTTCTAATTGTTCAGATGAAAAGCCTAAGCCACGTGCGATCTTGTGTAATACATTACGCTCACTTGGGTGAACCGCACCATCGGCAAATGCCGCAGAGATCTGTAACTCAAGGAAAAATTGCAACAAATCAAAACGACCAGAAGATGAAGTTTTTACCCGCATCAATACATCGTCAAGTGGGAAGTCACTTTCTTTGCCCTCTCGAAACGCATCTTGCGCTGCACGACGTTGCTCGCCGTGCAAATTCATGCGTTCCATCATGGCAGAGGCCAATTGAATTTCTTCTTTTGTCACTTGGCCTTTTGCTTTTGCCACGTGTCCCATTACCGCGAATGCCGCCTTGAAAAACTCTTCTTGTCGCTGCGCCTGGCTTGGCCCCTTACCAAAACCGCCAGTAGAAAAGCCCGCTTGGCTCAATCGACGAGCTTTATCAAACTGATGTCCAATAAATAGACCAAGCAACAAACCAAATGGGCCACCGAGCAACAAGCCAAAAAAGGCACCCAATATTTTGCCAAAAATCTGCATTATGTGTTCTCTATCAATGAATTTTTATCGACGACCGCGGTCTTATAGTGCCGGATGCAACGATTTCCTTTATGATAATGGAATTAGTTTAAATTTGGTCAGGTCTTTTTACCTGCTCATCTTTTCAGCGATCGTCAGTAATATTATGCCACAGCGTACCCATGCTCTGGGATAAATACTAATGATTGTTGATTCATTTGGCTATCTCTGCGCGGGAACAACTAGCCCTATAGCCATCGAGTATTAGTGACACAGGAAAGTTCAATTCAATGCAACATTTCTCCCGCACATTTTTAGCGGCCTCTATCAGCACCGCCTTGCTTGTACCCACAACACAAGCTGAAGTGAATATACAAGATAGTGTGCAGGAAATGCCCACCACAGATCAATGTCTGGTCACAGCAAGTGGTGAGGAGGACGCACTCAATGCCCCTGTGGTTGTTCAAGCTGACAGCCTACAAGCAATCAACGGTGACAAAGCACAGTACTCGGGCAATGTTGAAGTAACACAAGGTCCGAAAAAAATTACCGCTGATAGCGTGACGCTTCATCAGCAAGATAATGTCGTTGTCGCCGAAGGTAACGTGACGTTCAATGATGGACAAGTTAAAGCACGATCTGATCGTGTAACGAATGACATCAATCAAGACACGTTCTCACTAGAAAACACCGATTACCAGTTCCTATGTCAGCAAGGACGAGGAACCGCGGCGTATATTGCTCGCACGGGCCAATCTGTCTATGAGCTAGAGGATGGCTCTATCACATCTTGCCCTCAAGGCGATAACTCTTGGCGCTTAGTGGCATCAGGTATCGATGTCGATCAAGACGAAGAAACAGCAACACTGCATCACCCTCGCTTTGAAATACTTGATGTACCTGTTTTCTATGTGCCTTATCTTACCATGCCGATTGGCGACACCCGTAAGACTGGTTTCCTCTTCCCATCATTGTCCTATGGCTCAAGTGATGGTCTAGAGGTTGAAGTGCCGTTTTACTGGAATATTGCCCCAGAATACGACATGACACTGACCACGTTATATATGCAGCAACGTGGTACAAAACTCGATGCTGATTTTCGCTACCTCACCGATGGTTGGGGCCAAGGTGAAATCAAAACTGAGTACATGAACAGCGATAAAAAGTATCAAGATGAAGCGCGTTGGGGCTATCAATTTAAGCACGATGGCATCATCAACAAGCATTGGGTGGTAAAAGCAGATTACTCGAGAGTCAGCGACATCGATTACTTCCGTGACCTCAGCTCTGATCTTGGTAATCGTGAAGATGGCCAATTGATCCAAGAAGGTCAGGTGAAATATCGCTCTGATTTTTGGGACGCTTCTTTAACTGTTCGTGATTTCCAAATCTTATTACCGGACGAAAACAAGCCATATCGCTTACTTCCTCAGTTTGATTTGAATTACTACACACCACTTTGGGGTAACTACGTTAACTTTGACGTAAAAAGCCAAATTAGCCGGTTTGAGGTTGAAGACACCGATAGACCAAATGCGACGCGTGTACATATCGAGCCTGGATTAACCATTCCATTGTCGAATACGTGGGCGACATGGACCACCGAAGCGCGCGTTCTTTCAACGTACTACTCGCAAGACATATCAAACTTAACTGACGCAAAACTCAAAAGTCAGTTAGATGAAAACGTATCACGGGTAATTCCAGAGTTCCGCTCTCATGCTCAGCTATATCTTGAGCGTGATACCGCTTTTATCGAGGGCTATACACAAACGCTTGAACCTCAAATTCAGTATTTGTATATACCTGAAGAAGATCAGTCGAATATCTACGACTATGACACAACACAACTGCAAACCGATTATTACGGTTTGTTCCGTAGCCGTCGATACAGTGGTCTAGACTTCATCGCCGCTGCCAACCAATTGAGCTACGGTGCAAGTACTCGCTTCTTCGATGAAGATTATAAAGAACGTCTAAACATCTCATTTGGACAAATTTATTACATCAACAAAGACACTAAATTTAACAAGAAGTCTCAAGATAATGCGTCTGATTCAAGCGCAACCAATTACTCCTCTTGGGCCATAGAGGCGGACTTCAACTACAACGACTACTTGTTCTATCACGGTGGCATTCAATACGATGTCGACCTTGGCGAAATGCAGCTTGCCAACAGCACACTGGAATATCAGTATGAGGGCGGCTTTATCCAAGGTAACTATCGTTATGTCACTTTGGATTACATTACCAACACCGTACAAAATAACGATGACGCGAGAACAGACTGGTCAAGGGTGACACGCAAAGGCATCTCTCAGGCTGGTATTGTCACGGCGTACGAGTTTAACCCAAGATGGTCGGCAAGCGGTCAGTACTATTACGATCTAAATGAGAGTAACACATTGGAATGGCTTGCGAGCCTGCGTTATCAATCAGATTGCTGGTATATTGGCTTTACTTATTCAAATCAATTACTTGGTTGGGATGGCAATGTTATTGGCAGCGAAGATGCGTCACCAGAGTACGAAAATAACATCAGTGTAAACTTTGGTATTCAAGGCTTTGCAACCTCAGAAAGAGCGGCAACAGCAGCGAAAGAACTAGATGGGTCAGACAACGCGATCAAATACGGTCGCCCATTCTATCTGAACAATTAATCGATTTAAGCGTCTTAACCAATAGCAAGACGCTTAATTGACATGACTAACGGAATTTTAAATGAAAATCTGGAAATCGATCATTTTCACAACCCTACTTTCATGCGGTGCTGTAGCTGCGCCGGTCGAACTCGATAAGGTTGCTGTCATCGTAAACGATGGCGTAATTCTACAAAGTGACATCAATACAGCGATGAAAACGCTACAAGCTAACGCTCGTCAAAGTGGTCAGAACATTCCCTCTGCAAGCGTGCTAAAAGATCAAGTTGTAGAAAAACTCATTATTGACACGCTTCAAGGCCAAGAAGCCGAGCGCATTGGTGTACGTATTGATGACAACCGACTAAACCAAGCGATTGCAGAGATTGCTCGTAACAACAATCAAACGGTGGAACAACTGTCCGCTTCTGTTCAGGCAGAGGGATTAAGCTACTCAGAGTTTCGTGAGCAAATCCGCAAAGAACTTGCTGCATCTGAAGCTCGCAATGCATTAGTTCGTCGTCGTATCAACATTCTACCGGCAGAGGTGGATTCATTAGCCGAACAGCTTTCTCAACAAACTAACGCGACTGTCCAATACAAGGTTGGTCATATCCAGTTGCGTTTCACTGATGATAAAGACAAATCAGAGGTTGAAGCGGAAGCCAATGAATTGGTTAAGAAACTAAAAGACGGCGCTAATTTCTCTGAAATGGCTTACACCTACTCAAAAGGTCCAAAAGCACTACAAGGCGGTGATTGGGGTTGGATGCGTAAAGAAGAAATGCCAACCATCTTTGCTGACCAAATCAAGATGCAAAACAAAGGCAGCATCATTGGCCCATTCCGTAGTGGCGTAGGCTTCCATATTCTAAAGATTGAAGATGTAAAAGGTCTTGAAACTGTCGCGGTAACCGAAGTCAACGCTCGTCACATTCTGATCAAACCGACCGTCATCTTAAGTGACATGGTGCGAAAAAAGAGCTGAATGAATTTATTCGTCGCATTAAAGCAGGTGAGGCGACCTTTGCTGAACTTGCAACACAGTACAGCCAAGACCCAGGTTCAGCGGCACAAGACGGTGAGTTAGGTTACCAAACACCTGATTTATACGTACCAGAATTTAAACACCAAGTAGAAACGTTACCTGTCGGCTCGATCAGCGAACCTTTCAAGACGGTTCATGGCTGGCACATTGTTGAAGTACTCGATCGCCGTCAAGTTGACCGCACCGACTCAGCAATGAAAAACAAAGCATACCGTATTCTATTTAACCGTAAATTTAATGAAGAAGCTGGCGCATGGATGCAAGAGCTACGCGCGAGTGCGTTCGTTGAAATCGTGGATGACAATGATGACGACTAATCCGATTCGCCGAATCGTGGTAACCGCAGGGGAACCTGCGGGGATCGGCCCAGACTTAGTGCTTGCCCTGTCGAAAGAAGACTGGGCACATCAAATTGTGGTTTGTGCCGACAAAAATATGTTGATGACACGTGCTAACTTACTTGGCATTGATGTCCAACTGACTGATTACAATCCTAAAGAAGCGCCAAAAGCGCAAAAAGCTGGCACGTTGATTGTTGACCATATAGAGATGGCAGAAAATGTCGTTGCAGGTCAACTCAATGAAGCCAATGGCCACTACGTACTAAAAACGTTAGAAAGAGCCGCTTTGGGCTGTATGAATGATGAATTTGATGCTATTGTCACCGGCCCTGTACATAAGGGGGTGATTAATCGCTCTGGTGTCGCTTTTAGCGGCCACACCGAATTCTTCGCCGAGAAATCCAACACACCACTGGTTGTAATGATGTTGGCCACCGAAGGTCTGCGCGTTGCATTAGTCACAACGCATATTCCTTTAGCGTATGTGTCCAAAGCAGTCACGCAAGAACGATTAGAAAAAATCATCGATATTCTGAATAACGACCTTGTAGAAAAATTTGCCATCTCGAAGCCAAACATCTATGTTTGCGGGCTAAATCCACATGCGGGAGAAGATGGCTGTTTAGGTCGAGAAGAGATCGAAACCATCACTCCAACATTGGAAAAGATTCGACAAGAAAAAGGAATCAATCTGATCGGCCCATTGCCGGCAGATACTATTTTCAATGAAAAGTATTTAAACGATGCTGATGCTGTTTTAGGTATGTACCACGACCAAGTGTTGCCAGTATTAAAATACAAAGGCTTTGGTCGTTCAGTAAACATTACTCTTGGTCTACCTTTTATAAGAACCTCGGTAGATCACGGTACTGCATTAGAACTGGCAGGGACAGGTCAAGCGGATACAGGGAGCTTCCGAACAGCGCTCACGCATGCGATAGAATTGGTAGAGAAGAAACAATGAGAAATGATGTCCATTTAGGACACAAAGCGCGTAAACGTTTTGGTCAAAACTTCCTGAACGACCCATACATTATTGATGGCATCGTATCAGCAATTAACCCAAGACCAGGTCAAAACCTGGTTGAGATCGGCCCTGGCCTTGGTGCAATCACCGAGCCTGTTGGTCGTGAAGTCGACAAATTCACGGTTATTGAATTAGACCGCGACTTAGCAGAACGTTTACGTAATCACCCAGAATTGGCAGACAAACTGACGATTCATGAAGGCGATGCGATGCGTTTCGACTTCAACCAACTCGTGAAGCCAAACAACAAACTACGTATCTTTGGTAACTTGCCTTACAACATCTCTACGCCGCTGATGTTCCACCTGTTTGAATTCCATAAAGATGTTCAAGACATGCACTTTATGCTTCAAAAAGAAGTGGTTAACCGTTTAGCAGCAGGTCCTGGTAGTAAAGCATATGGCCGTTTAACGGTAATGGCGCAGTACTACTGTAAAGTTGTTCCTGTACTAGAAGTGCCACCAACAGCGTTTGTTCCACCACCAAAAGTAGACTCTGCGGTTGTTCGCTTGGTGCCTTACGAAGTACTGCCACATCCAGCAAAAGATCTTCGTTTGTTGGACCGTGTTTGTCGCGAAGGGTTTAACCAACGCCGCAAAACCGTTCGTAACTGCTACAAATCACTATTAAGTGTTGAGGTTCTGGAAGAGCTAGGTATTAATCCAAGCATGCGTCCAGAAAACCTAACGCTGCAACAGTTTGTCGCGATGGCGAACTGGCTAGCGGACAATCCGCAGCACTAATAACGATAACAGTAAGCCAAACCTTTACCGGTTTGGCTTATTACTATACTAATCACAATAAATAAGTGTTATTTACTACGATTGGTATTACGTATATCAAGGAGTGTACATGGACGTCATTCAACCTTGCATTAAAATACAAGTTCACACCAAATACATCGAAGAACAGTCCAACCCAGAACTTCAGCGTTTCATTTTTGCTTACGTCATTACCATTAAAAACCTCAGCCAACAAACCGTACAATTGATCAGCCGACGTTGGTTGATTACCGATGCCAATGGCAAACAAATGACCGTAGAGGGCGATGGTGTTGTCGGTCAGCAGCCATTCATCTCAAGTAACGATGAATACACCTACAATAGTGGTACTGCAATAGAAACGCCCGTTGGGGTCATGCAAGGCCACTATGTCATGCTGGATGAAAAGGGACAGGAATTTATTACCGAGATCGAACCATTCCGTCTCGCTGTTCCAAACGTCTTAAATTAATCAGGAGACTCAGTGGCTACCTATATTGTTGGTGATATCCAAGGCTGTTTTGATGAATTACAGCAGCTACTAGAACATGTTAAATTCTCAAAACAAGATGACCAGCTTTGGCTTGCTGGCGACCTAGTAGCAAGAGGACCTAAGTCACTAGAAACATTGCGTTTTATAAAGTCTCTTGGTGACAGCGCTAAAGTCGTACTGGGAAATCATGATCTGCACCTTATGGCGGTTTCGCAAGGATTGAAGAAAGTCAAAGATAAGGACAAAACCGCGCCTATCTTCTCAGCGCCAGACAAAGAAGAACTGCTGGCTTGGCTTGCCCAACAGCCGCTTTTAGAAGAGCATAAAGAGTTTGTCATGTGCCACGCAGGTATTTCACCTCAATGGGACTTACCGACAGCCAGAGCCTGTGCTCGTGAAGTAGAAAACATCATTCAAAGCGACCAATTACCTTGGCTGCTAGAAAACATGTACAGCAACCAACCAGACCTATGGGATGGCTCCCTCTCAGGGCTCGACCGCTACCGCTACATCATCAATGCGTTTACTCGTATGCGTTTTTGCTTTCCTGATGGTCGCTTGGATATGGATTGTAAATTACCACCGCAAGAAGTGTCAGAAGATGAACTTGTGCCATGGTTTAAACTACCACAACGAGTGCCTCTAGAAAAAACCGTTCTATTTGGTCACTGGGCTGCGCTACAAGGGCATATTGATGAGAGCATTATTGGCCTTGATACCGGCTGCGTTTGGGGGGGATCACTAACTATGATTCGTTGGGAAGATAAGCAAGTCTTTACTCAAGAAGCGCTAAGTTAATCGTACTCCTTTACTACTTATTCATACAAAAAAGCACCGAGGACTCGGTGCTTTTCTTATTCAATTCGATTACTTTTCTAAAATCGTAAAACGCATGTTATAAGCGTTTTTCTCATCCGCTTGGTACGTTTCAGAATAAGTTTCTTTGAAGTCATTGCTCCATCGTGGGAACTGAGTATCTCCCTCAACTTCAGCTTCTATATGGGTCACATACAGTTTGTTTGCCATTGGCAGGCAAGCCGCGTAAATAGCACCACCGCCAATGATCATCACTTCTTCTACCAAACCTGCAACCTCAAGCGCTTGTTCAATCGAAGTTACGGTTGTTACTCCTTCAATTGAAAGTGAAGCATCGCGACTAATTACGATATTCAAACGACCAGGTAAAGGACGCCCGATAGAGTCATAAGTCTTACGCCCCATCACAACCGGTTTGCCCATGGTGCAGCGCTTAAACCATGCAAAATCGGCAGGAAGGTGCCAAGGCATCTGGTTGTCTTTGCCGATGATTCGGTTGTCTGCCATCGCAGCAATCATACTGATGATCATGTTGGATCCTTAAACTATGGGTCTTCGACGATAGAATAACAGTCCCGGAACGGCTAAGCCAACCGCCAAACCTGCAATAATAAACATCGCTTTAAGAAAGTTTTCCATGCACGTCGCAATAAGCTCCGGCGAATAACCTAAGTGGTTTATCTCCACCATAGCAATCATCGCTTTATAAGCAAATACGCCCGGAACCATAGGAATTAACGCTGCAACAGTAAAGACTTTAGGGTGAGCGAGGAAACGGCGTGACCAGAGCACACCAATCATGCCGACTAACGTTGCAGCAAAAAACGTCGCCCATTCAATTGATAACCCGAAATGCATCATCAAATACCGGCTACCGTGACCAATCGCACCACCCATCGCGCAATACTTGAGTGCATTTTGTGGCACGTTAAATACCATTGCAAAGCCAACCGCAGGAATAGCAGCGAAGAACATATCGTTTAAGAGCCCTAAGGCTAAATCAAAGGCACTCATTAGCTCATCCACCCCCAAATACCCGTTACTTCCATCGCAGCGACAATTCCGAGGCAAGTTGCTAGCGTTAGCAAGCTGGCCATAGTGAAGCGAGCAATCCCCATATTAATGTGCCCTTTCAGCATATCAGCAACTGAGTTAATGAGTGGAAAGCCGGGAACCAACATCAATACCGATGATGCCATGGCGACGGTCGGTAAATTACCAATATCAAAGATCACCGCTTGAGCAGAAATAAGCGTTGTAACGAAAGCGGTAACCGCGAAATTAAGTAAAGGATTAAAGTGGCGATGACCAATTTCTTGTCGAACGATCATCCCACCAGCAGAAGCAAGGAATGTCATGGCAAACACGCCTAAATCCCCTCCCGCAAGGTGACTGAATGCCGCACAAGAAAGACCTATCATGAATACCACTAACCAACGGTTATAACGTTCCGGGCTAATGGTGTTAAGCTTTTTCTGCGCCATTTTTACGTCAAGCAGACCGCGTTCCATCATAATACAGATCCGCTGGATCTGCGTTATCACCCGCATATTGATCCCGCGATCTGCGCAGCTTCGCGTCGTGGTAATACAATGATCACCCATCACGGTTGTGACGACTAATGCGTTGGCCGATAACGCCACTTCAACTTCATTGACCCCACAAGCAAGACCAATACGACGCATAATATCACTCACCAAGGTACTTTCGGCACCATGCGCGAGCAGCATTTGACCAGCTTGTGCGACAAGCCGTGAAATGGTTCTTTGATTTATTGTTGCCAGCTCTTCTGACGACATAACTTCCATTGTCATAAAGACATCTCAATCCTTTTAGTCCTAAACGGAGTGTTATTGTGCCGCAAATCACACTCTGTAAACATGATTTAGATACAAAAAAAGCCGCAATAAATATTGCGGCTTTAATGAATGTGCTAGTGATTAGTCGCGGACGTAAACAACGTGACCGTCGTCTTCTTCATCGTCCCAATCATCCCAATCGTCTTCATCATCTTCAGTGATAACGTCTTTACCAGCCATTGCGTCTTTATGGTAATCATCCCACATGAAGTTAACTTTATCTTCTTCAGCAACTTCTTCCTCTTCACGAGGTAGGTTTTCCATAAATTCAGCTAACTTGTAGCAAAGCTCTTTCGTACCTGCGCGGTTGATCGCAGAGATCTTGAAGTACTCGTCTTCCCAACCTAACGCATCCAAGATCGCTTGAATTTGCTCATTAGCCTCTTCTTCTGGCATTAGATCCGTTTTATTGAATACTAACCAACGAGGTTTATTCGCAAGCTTCTCACTGTATTGCTCAAGTTCATCAATGATCGTTAACGCATTTTGAACTGGATCTGACTGATCAATCGGCATGATGTCAATCATGTGCAGCAATACACGACAACGCTCAAGGTGCTTCAAGAAACGAATACCTAGACCTGCACCGTCAGCAGCGCCTTCGATAAGACCTGGGATGTCTGCAACCACAAAGCTCTTCTCAGGAACCACACTCACAACACCCAAACTTGGGATTAGAGTTGTAAATGGGTAATCGGCTACTTTTGGTTTTGCTGCTGATACTGCGCGGATAAAAGTAGATTTACCCGCATTTGGTAGGCCAAGCATACCCACATCCGCAAGCAACAATAGCTCTAGACGGATTTCACGAATTTCACCTTTTGTACCCAGCGTTCTCTGACGAGGGGCGCGGTTTACTGAAGATTTAAAACGTGTGTTACCAAGGCCGTGCCAGCCGCCTTTCGCAACCATTACTTTTTTGCCGTGTTCAGCAACTTCTGCAACAATTTCGTTAGTATGGATATCAACTGCACGCGTACCTACAGGAACACGCATCGTGATGTCTTTACCACGTTTACCCGTACAGTTACCACCGCGACCATTTTCACCGCGTTCTGCTTCGTAAAAGCGTTGGAAACGGTAATCGATCAGGGTATTTAGGTTTTCATCAGCTTGGATGTATACATCACCGCCGTCACCACCGTCGCCGCCGTCAGGGCCGCCCTTGGTGATGAATTTTTCACGCCAGAAACTAACAACGCCGCTACCGCCGTCACCAGCCTGAACTTTTACTACCGCTTCATCTACGAACTTCATCTTTTACTCCGACTACTTCGTGCGTGGATTAAATCTCATTTGCCATCAATCAATTCTAGCAGATGACAGATCTAAGCACCCAGAGACCTAAAACCAAAACGTTGAGGCAAGAAACTTAGATATGTCGACTGCTACAAATAAAAAACCCCGCCGGATAGGCAGGGCTTTTAAATTCAGCTATCAAGCTCAAATAATTAACCAAAAGGTTAAATTACTCAGCTTCGATGCTTACAAACTTACGGTTCTTAGGACCTTTAACCTCGAACTTCACCTTACCTTCAGTAAGAGCGAATAGAGTGTGGTCTTTACCGATACCTACGTTGTTACCAGCGTGGAACTTAGTACCACGTTGACGAACAATGATGTTACCTGCAAGAACAGATTCACCACCGAAACGCTTAACACCTAGGCGTTTGCTTTCTGAATCGCGGCCGTTACGAGTAGAACCACCAGCTTTTTTGTGTGCCATTGTTGAACTCTCCTAATAGATTAAGCGTTGATACCAGTGATCTTCACTTCAGTGAACCACTGACGGTGACCCTGTTGCTTACGAGAGTGCTTACGACGACGGAACTTAACGATTTTAACTTTATCGCCACGACCGTGTTGTACAACTTCAGCAACAACTTTGCCGCCCTCAACAAGAGGAGCACCAACTTTGATGTCTTCGCCGTTAGCAACAAGAAGAACTTTATCAAATTCTACAGTTGCACCAGTTTCAACGTCTAATTTCTCTAAACGAAGAGTTTGACCTTCGCTTACACGGTGTTGTTTACCACCAGATTGGAAAACAGCGTACATATTTTACTCCGCTTTTTCCGCACAGCCTGCAATCATTACTTGAGCTAGGGTGTGCGCTAAACTAATCATCAATAGGGCGCAGATTCTACAGAAGAGATGCCCCTATGACAAGCCATATTTTGAAATAATTGGCGAAAAGCTAATCGCCAAAGAAAAGTGCGGCAATCATGCCCTTTAGTAATGTATTAATCAACGTTTTTTAGTGTATTATTCGACAATTATACAATTCGAATAAGCCTTGCAGGGTCTAACTTCAGCCGGATATACGATGGATTTTAAAACTATCCAAGCGCTTACTGCCGATGACATGGCAAAAGTGAATGAAACAATTCAAGCCCAACTAAATTCTGATGTCTCTTTAATCAACCAACTCGGTTTTTATATCGTGAGTGGTGGAGGCAAACGCCTAAGACCGCTTCTGGCAATATTGTCAGCGCGTGCACTTGGCTACCAAGGTAGTGGACATACCATGGCGGCGGCGTTTATCGAGTTCATCCATACAGCAACTTTGCTGCATGATGACGTCGTCGATGAATCAGATATGCGACGTGGTAAAGCGACCGCCAATGCTGCATTTGGCAACGCCGCTAGCGTACTTGTTGGGGATTTTATCTATACTCGCTCATTTCAAATGATGACAGAGCTAGGATCAATGAAGATCCTTAAGCTAATGAGTGAAGCAGTTAATGTGATCGCAGAGGGTGAGGTTCAGCAGTTAATGAACTGCAATGATCCTGACACCACAGAAGAAAGCTACATGCAGGTCATTTACTCTAAGACCGCACGCTTGTTTGAATCTGCGACCCAAATTGGTGCCATCTTGAACGAAGCACCAGAAGAAGTTGAAGTCGCACTACAAAATTATGGTAAATATCTAGGCACCGCTTTCCAACTGATCGACGACGTGATGGATTACACGTCTGACGGTGAGGATATGGGTAAAAACGTTGGTGATGATTTGGCTGAAGGCAAACCAACGCTTCCCCTACTTCATGCAATGCGAAATACCACTCCAGAGAATGCACTGATGATTCGTGAGGCCATAGAAAAAGCCAACGGAATGGACCGACTTGAAGAAATCCTTACTGTAATGAAAGACGCAGGTTCTTTAGAGTACACCACGCAAAGAGCACTCGATGAAGCAGATAAAGCGATTGCTGAACTCGCGATTCTTCCTGAATCGGATTATAAGCAAGCGCTAGTTACCTTGGCTCACATGGCAGTGAAGCGTACAAGTTAGCAGTAAACCGTCAGACCCTAAAAAAGGAAGAGCACTGAAACTCTTCCTTTTTTGTTGCTTATTTTTAATCGCTGTAATCATACAACCGATCTGCCACGTAAGCCTGTACTAGCATAGTGCCTAGTAATAACGATCACAACTGCCATGCAGTTGCGGGTTATCTTCTATCTCATCAAAGCTTACCGCTAACTGTTCTTCTGAGCCCTGTTTACTCAAAAGCACAGTCTCCGCTTCACGATCAACCACGATAATTGTCCCCACCCCTTGCTGACACTCAACCACCATGCCTTTGCGAATTTGATTTGCTTCCATCATCGCCTCCTAAACAACGTATTCCCCCCCTACTCGGGATATACAGAGCCGTTAATAAATGAAGCAATGTAGGCTCTCTTGTTCCAAGCTGAGGTTAGTAAGATCAGAAAGTACTACGTTAAACAAAGTGAAAAGATCAAAAAAGCCGATCCAAAGATCGGCTTTCTACTTCAATATGGTTCCCTCTGTATAAAGAGGTGCTTATTTTGCGAATTCAACACCAATATTGATATCGCCACTTAGCGTTTCTAGCATGCCATCAAGCGCTGATTTCTCATAGTCACTTAGTGCACCATAGCTTAGCACTTCTTCTACACCGTCTTTGCCTAGCTTCACAGGCTGTGCGAAGTATGTGGCATGCTCTCCGTCACCTTCAACGTAAGCACATTCAACAACCCCTTCCTCACCTTGAAGCGCACGTACAAGTGCTAGACCAAAGCGACACGCCGCTTGACCCATAGATAGAGTCGCGCTACCGCCACCTGCTTTGGCTTCTACAACTTCGGTACCCGCATTCTGGATACGTTTTGTCAGAGCTTCCACTTCTTCTGCCGTGAACTCAACACCCTCCACCTGAGACAGTAGCGGAAGGATAGTGACACCAGAGTGACCACCAATAACAGGAACACGAACATCACCTGGATCTTTATCTTTTAGCTCAGCAACAAACGTTTCTGAACGGATAACGTCTAGAGTAGTAACACCAAATAGTTTACGTTTGTCATAGACACCCGCTTTCTTAAGAACTTCAGCAGCAATTGGTACTGTTGTGTTAACCGGGTTAGTAATAATACCAACACATGCAGTTGGGCACACAACGGCAATTTTTTCTGCTAATGATTTAACAATACCCGCATTCACATTGAACAGATCAGCACGATCCATACCAGGTTTACGAGCTACACCAGCTGAAATCAAAACCACATCCGCTCCTTCAAGTGCAGGAGTTGGGTCTTCACCAGCATAACCTTTGATCGAAACAGGCGTAGGGATATGACTAAGATCTGCTGCCACACCTGGCGTAACAGGGGCAATATCATACAGAGCCAGATCCGAACCAGCAGGAAGGCGGTTCTTGAGCAAAAGGGCAAGGGCTTGACCAATGCCGCCAGCGGCACCAATAACGGCTACTTTCATGTAGTTCTCCTTGAGAGTATTTCTCTTATATAAACGTATTCGTAGGGTGTTTTGTAACCAGTAAAAACAAAACTATCGGAATCACAACTTGATTACAATCAATTAACGCTAGCTTTGCGACCTCGCGCAACTCATCACCGACGTGCTACAAATAAGGGGCTGATTATTCTCTCATTATATTGAAAAGACAAGAAATCTCACCCACCAAAATGGCATACTATTTATGATTTACAGTGACTGGATTAACACTATCTTGTGTAGACTTGGTACTAGTTGAATATCTATGCGAGAATATGCAAAATTGCTATTCCAAATGAGAGAATAATGACAACTATGCGCAATTCAGAGAAACAAGATAACTTAGTCCGCGCTTTTAAAGCCTTATTAAAAGAAGAGAGCTTTGGTTCACAGGGTGAAATCGTCGATGCACTGAAACAACAAGGTTTCGAGAGCATCAACCAATCTAAAGTATCTCGTATGCTGACCAAATTTGGTGCTGTTCGTACCCGCAATGCAAAAATGGAAATGGTTTACTGTTTACCTGCAGAACTCGGCGTTCCAACCGTAAGTAGCTCACTACGTGAACTGGTTTTGGACATTGATCATAATGCCGCATTAGTTGTTATCCACACAGGTCCTGGCGCAGCCCAACTTATCGCACGCCTATTAGACTCCTTAGGGAAATCAGAAGGGATCTTAGGTGTCGTTGCTGGCGATGACACTATCTTCATCACACCAACAAAAACGGTAACAACTGAACAATTATTCCAGTCTGTTTGCGAGCTTTTTGAGTACGCAGGCTAAGTGAATGTCTCGGGCTACAAAACTCATTCGAATTTGTAGCCCGTAAATAGTGTTAATTTTTTGCCTTATTACACACTGCTATTACCTAAAAAAGCGTGATAATCCTCTCAGTGTGCATTTTTTTGATTATCATGAATAAATTAACATAACCTACTGTAAATAAAGCACAACCCTCTATTTTTCTCACCATTCAAACTGTAAAAAGTTTAGATTATTTCGCTAATTCTTTTAACAAAAAGATAATTTTCTGCCAATTTTTTGTTATGATTCTTTCGCTTTTTCAAACGATTGGATTGAAAAAGATGCCGTTTCCAAAGAGGAAACTCCTGAAATAATTTATATTTCCAAGCTAGTTCATGCGGCTTGGATATGGCGATTTCCGGGTTAATAATGAATATAAGGAAGGGAAATTCATGGCATTTAACAAACTTCTTAAAGTAGGCGCCATCGCAGCAGCAGTTATGGGTGCAGGCGCAGTTAACGCTCAAGAGTTTATTACTATCGGTACTGGCTCTGTTACGGGTGTTTACTACCCTACTGGTGGTGCTATTTGTAAATTAGTAAACAAAGGTCGTAAAGACCACAATGTTCGCTGTTCTGTTGAATCAACTGGCGGCTCAATTTACAACGTCAACACAATCCGTGCTGGCGAGCTAGACTTTGGTATCGTGCAATCGGATTGGCAATACCACGGCTACAACGGTACAAGTAAGTTTGCTGAACAAGGCCCGTACAACAAACTACGTGCAATGTTCTCTCTTCATACAGAACCTTTTAACATCATCGCACGTGCCGACTCAGGCATTGAAAACGTTCAAGATCTAAAAGGGAAACGCGTAAACATTGGTAACCCAGGTTCTGGTGACCGCGCGACAATGGGCGTTGTTATGGATTCAATGGGCTGGACGAACGACAGCTTCAAGCTGGCTTCAGAACTAAAAGGCTCAGAGCGCTCTCAAGCCCTATGTGACAACAAGATCGACGCATTCATCTACATGGTTGGACACCCGAACGGTTCAATCAAAGAAGCAACCACATCATGTGATGCTAAGCTTGTGTCTGCAACCGGCCCTGAAATCGATAAGATTGTTGCTGACAACCCATACTATGCATTTAGTACGGTTCCTGCTGGCATGTACCGTGGTACTGATGGCGACATCAACAGCTTTGGCGTAGCGGCAACAATGGTAACAACGTCAGATGTATCAGATGAAGTCGCATACAACGTTGCGAAAGCTGTATTTGAAAACTTCAATACGTTCAAGCGTCTGCACCCTGCATTTGCCAACCTGAAAAAAGAAGACATGGTGAAAGCAGGTCTTTCTATCCCTCTTCACCCAGGTGCAGAGAAATACTACAAAGAAGTAGGTCTACTTAAGTAAGTACTTACTACACCCAAGTTAAATTGAAAACTTGGGTATACCTCCACACTCAGTGAGAAAAGATGGTTTCTTTCTGAGTGTGGTAACTGAGTGTTCATCATTCAGTATCAATCGAGCGGCTTTTCCAAAGTCGAGCTCACTCACCTAAAAAATAACGGCTTATTCACCAATCATTGTTACTAATGAGCTGGATCATATAGCGAAACACTCGACAGCAAACTTCTCTCTATTCACTACACTCATAGAGACGAAGCCGGGTTCTCGAAACAAAGAACAGACAGGACCATCAATAATAAGGAAAAAGTACATGTCGACGAATAATACTCCGTCACAAGATGTGCAAGAGATGGTAGCTCAGTCAGACACAGGAGCACGCCGCCCAGTAGGCTTACAAGGCCGAATTTTATGGTTTGTTCCCCTCTGCTGGTCACTATTTCAATTGTGGTATGCCTCTCCGCTACCATTTATTTTCAATTTTGGCGTATTGAACGACACGGAAGCACGAGCGATTCATCTCACTTTTGCCACTTTTCTTGCTTTCACGGCTTATCCAGCAATGAAGAACTCTCCGCGTGACCATATTCCTCTTATCGATTGGATATTGGCGCTTGCCGGAAGTTTTGCTGCTGCCTACATTTATATTTTTTACACTGAACTCGCTGGCCGCTCAGGCGCACCAACCACCGTTGATATCGTCATCTCGGTTACGGGGATGGCTTTATTGCTTGAAGCGACCCGACGCGCTCTTGGGCCACCATTAATGGTCGTTGCTGCTGTTTTCCTGCTTTACACTTTTGCAGGACCACACATGCCCGACGTCATTGCACATAAAGGGGCAAGCCTGAATAAAGCTATGTCACATTTATGGTTGACTACCGAGGGGGTATTCGGCGTCGCACTGGGTGTATCGACTTCTTTCGTCTTCTTATTCGTCTTGTTTGGTGCCATGTTAGAGCGAGCAGGCGCTGGCGCTTATTTCATAAAAGTTGCGTTTTCGCTACTTGGTCATATGAAAGGTGGGCCAGCAAAAGCGGCGGTTGTGGCTTCTGGCTTGTCAGGGCTGGTATCAGGATCTTCTATCGCCAACGTTGTTACCACCGGGACCTTTACCATTCCTTTGATGAAGCGAGTCGGATTCCCTGGAACCAAAGCGGGCGCGGTAGAAGTCGCAGCGTCAACCAATGGCCAATTAACGCCACCTATCATGGGGGCGGCAGCATTCCTAATGGTGGAATACGTAGGCATTTCATATGTTGAAGTTATCAAAGCTGCCCTACTTCCTGCGCTTATTTCTTACATCGCACTCATTTACATTGTTCACCTTGAAGCCTGTAAAGCAGGTATGACTGGGCTACCGCGTCGTCATAATCCTACCTTGGTGCAAAGCTTATTGTCTTTTACTGGTACGATTCTCGGTCTGTGCGTCATTAGTGCTCTTGTCTATTACGGGGTGGGTTGGACCAAAGATGTATTTGGTGCAGCCGCAACGCCAATAGTGACCATCGCGTTACTGATTGCTTATGTTGGCCTTGTTAAAATATCCGCTAACCACGTGAAAGATGGCGCGATTGAAATTGATGCCGAGCTGACAGAAGTGCCAGATCCAGGCCCAACGATTAAATCCGGCCTCCATTACCTACTGCCGATCGTCGTGCTGGTTTGGTGTTTGACTGTCGAGCGTTTCTCTCCGGGGTTATCTGCATTCTGGGCAACGGTATTTATGATCTTTATTTTGCTGACTCAGCACCCATTGATTACATTGCTATCAAAACAAGGTGACTTGGTTGAGCAAACTAAAGACGGCTTTGTCGACTTAGCCGAAAGTTTGGTCTCTGGTGCTCGCAACATGATCGGTATCGGTGTAGCAACTGCAGCGGCAGGTACTGTGGTTGGTGTGGTTACCCTTACTGGCATCGGCCTAGTAATGACGGACTTCGTGGAGTTCATTTCCGGTGGTAGCCTAATTTTGATGTTGGTGTTTACCGCCGTGATCAGTTTGATTTTGGGCATGGGTCTACCAACCACAGCAAACTATATTGTGGTATCCACACTAATGGCACCTGTGATTGTGACCCTAGGGGCGGCACATGGCTTAATCATTCCATTGATTGCTGTGCATCTATTTGTGTTTTATTTCGGTATCCTTGCCGATGATACACCGCCAGTTGGCTTAGCTGCTTTTGCCGCCGCCGCCATTGCAAAATCAGACCCAATTCGTACCGGTATTCAAGGTTTTACCTACGATATTCGTACCGCTATTTTGCCATTTATGTTCGTGTTCAATACTCAGCTATTAATGATGGGGATTGATTCATGGTGGCATCTCGCCTTAACCGTCATTTCGTCCATCATTGCCATGTTAATCTTCTCTGCAGCAACACAAGGTTGGTGGTTTACGAAAAACAAATGGTGGGAAACCATTCTATTATTAGTATTGACGTTCTCATTCCTACGTCCGGGATATTGGTGGGACATGCTCTATCCAGCGAAAGTTCTTTCGCCTGGGGTTGAGATAGCTCAAATCACCGAGGGGTTAAATGTAGGAGAATCCATTGAGCTACGTGTTGCAGGTGAAAATTTGGAGGGTAATTACGTTGAAAAAACCGTACGCCTTCCATTTGAAGACAACGCAACCTCAGCAGAGGATCGTATCGCCTCAATGGGCTTAATGCTGATCGAAAATGACGGCAAGATGATCGTTGATATGGTCGAGTTTGGTAGCCCTGCGGAGTCTTCTGGGATCGATTTTGATTGGGAGATAAAGTCCGTCATTCAAAATGCCGAGAGACCAATGAAAGAGTGGGTATTTGTCCCAAGCTTGTTGATATTGCTTGTGCTTGCCATGAACCAAAAACGTCGTGCTCGTAACGAACAACTGAGCGCATAACTGATTTGGCCCTGATGTATTGGGGCCTCAATGAGAGACATTGAATGTACAAACAAATTCTTGTTCCGGTCGATCTTAACGATCAAGGCTTTTGTGATCGCGCGGTCAAACTTGCGGTCTGGCAAGCAAAACAAGCCAATGCAGAAGTACACCTTCTCACGGTTGTGCCTGGTATTCATATGTCGATGGTCGCCACTTATTTCCCAAAAGATGCGGCTATGAAGATGAAGCAAGATGTGAAGCAACAGCTCAAAGCATTTGCGAATGACAACATTGATGATGAGGTGATCTATAAAGTACATGTTGCTGAGGGAAAGCCTTACACCACCATTCTTGATTACGCGGAACGTTTAGGGGCAGATCTGATCATTATGCCAAGCCATAAGCGCTCGAAAATCAACAAAGTGATGTTAGGTTCGGTCGCAAGCAAAGTGGTCGAACACTCTCCGATCAATGTCATGGTTGTCAAACCACAAAGTTAATCATTCGGCGAGTCATCCGAACTCATACTCTGAACTAAAAAAGGTTGATGCATGGCATCAACCTTTTGTTTTTCAGTCTTAAAAGACTGATATACCAAACTCACCTCAAGATGCTTGAGCATAATAGTCATAGAATCACAGTAGGTCCGTGATTTACTACGATGAAATTATCCCGCAGCTCGCACAAAGGCGCTTAACCTCTCACTGCTATGTTGTTCCGTTAACTCTGCAATGTCCCCAACAGCTTCAACTTGACCATCTGCGACAAAGGCGAAATGGCTCGCTATCGCTCTTGCATCACTCAGATGATGAGTCACCATTAGCACAGTAATACTGCGCTCCGCAGCAAGTTGTTTGACTAATGCCAACATCTCTTCTCGAAGAACAGGATCCAACGCAGAAAAAGGCTCGTCCAACAACCACATGGGATGAGGCTGAACGAAACAACGAGCAAGCGCCACGCGTTGACGTTGTCCACCAGAAAGGTGCTCTGGTAAACGGTCGAGGTATTCTGCAACGCCTACCTGCTCTGCGGCTTGCTCAACGAGAAGCTTTTGGTCTATCGTAAGCTTTAGCCCTGGATGCAGTCCCAGCCCAATGTTTTCTCTCACCGATAGGTGCGCAAACAAATTGTGTTCTTGAAATAGCATGGAAAAAGGGCGTAGGAACGGCGCCTTACCTAAAACGGATTCATCATTCACCAAAATGTTACCCTGATCGGGTTTGATAAACCCAGCCACCAGCGCTAACAAGGTCGACTTACCCGCACCGCTTGGTCCCATCAGCGACACAATTTGTCCACGCTTGATCTCTAGTTCAAAACGAAATTGCTCACGTTGATAGGTGTACAGCACGTCATCTAACACTAACATCACGCTTTCCCCTTAGCTTTCAATACTTTTTCAATCACAGTAAAACAGCCCATGCTGAGTAATAACAAGGTGACAGAAACAACGGCCGCGGCATCCATTTGGTAACTGCCGAGCAATTGGAATAAGTACAAAGGTAATGTTCTAAACTCTTGTCCACCAAACAAAGCAATCGCACTCAAGTCACCAATTGCAAACATAAAGCTCACCGCAAATGCATGTGCAAAAGGCTTGCGTAGCGCTTGCCATTCCACCACTTTAAAACGTTGCCAACCACGCATCCCTAAACTGGCACAAACATATTGATATTGCTGCTCTATATGCAACATTGGTTGGGATAACGTTTTAATGACATACGGCAAAGCCATCAGTGCATTCACCAGAATCACAATCAAAAAGGCTAAGCTGAATACATCGGTAAAAGAACGTAGCAGTAAAAACAAACCGGTGCTAATCACCAAGCCCGGTGTCACCAAAATGATGGTGCCAATCAGTTCAATCTGATCGGCGCGGGTATTTTTGTTTTGCAAGCGCCAACGTCGGCTGGTGAGTAAAATCGAAACGCCTGCGGCAACCGCTAGCAAGCTCGCGAACACGGCGACTTTAAGCGAATTAAACAGCGCAGACCAAAAATGTTCATCCCTTAATACGTGCCATACTTGTTCATTAACCCCGCTAATGAACACCATCAAAAGTGGCGGTATCACGAGTAAAAAGGCACCTATGATCCAAAAGCTATCCCAAGCTTTTGACCACCCATGATCCCTCGTTAAATATTGCTGTACCGATGTACTACCAACGCTGATGGAAACTGGCTTCGTCAACTTTTGTACGCCAATTGCTAACAAGCCACAAAGTAACATCTGCCACAGAGCCAATAGCGCCCCAGTCTGCAAATCAAAGTCAAATTTAATCGCTTGATAAATAGCAAGTTCAATCGTGGTCGATTTCGGCCCCCCCCCCAACGCCATCACTGTTGCAAAGCTCGTAAAGCAAAGCATAAACACCAAACCGCAAATATGTGGTATTTGCTGGCGTAAACGAGGCCATTCAACCCAGCGAAACTTATCCCAATGACTCATGCCAAGATGCGCGCACAACTTATGCTGTTCGGAAGGTATCGACTCTAGGGCCTGCAAAAGTAAACGAGCGGCATAAGGCATATTAAAAAACACATGAGCGAGCAAAATACCGTTCAGGCCATAGATGGAAAAGGTAATTCAGAATCCACACTGTGCAGCCAATTCGCGATCACTCCGCTATTGCCGTATATCGCCAGCAGGCCAAATACACCGACCAAAACCGGCAAAACCAAAGTGGACGCAAACAATTTTAAGAGCATTGACTTGCCATAAAACTCACGGCGAGAAAGTGAATGCGCGACGGGAATCGCAAAGCCGACGCTCAGCACGGTAGAAAGGAATGCTTGATAGAAACTGAACTTAGTCACGTGTTGATAATATGGGTCCTCCCAAATCATCGACACATTAAGAGATGGCGCTTGTACAATAAGCGCACCAAGCGCAGAAATAACAAAGGCCGCGATAAGCATCGTGACCCCAAGACCGATTTTCGGAACAGAATTCATATTAGAACGTCAGTGCGCTTTGCCATTCACGAATCCAAGAACGACGATGGTTTGCCACTTCGTCAGCGCTAAAACTCAATGGCTTACTTGGAACGCTCAAGGTCTCAAAGCCTGTTGGTAACTCAACATCCGTAACAGGGTACATCCAGTTTCCTGTTGGCATTGCCGATTGGAATTCATCACTCAGAATGAAACTCATGAATTCATCCGCTAACTCTGGATTCTTCGTTCCCTTTACCTTAGCCGCCACTTCCACCTGCATATAGTGTCCCTCAGAAAAATTCGCGCTCGCATATTTAGCGTCATTTTCCGCAATCAAGTGATAGGCTGGCGACGTAGTGTAGGACAGCACTAAATCCGACTCGCCATTTAGGAACATTGAATACGCTTCCGACCAGCCTTTCGTCACCGTCACCGTTTTACTGGCTAACTGTTTCCACGCTTGAGTGGCCTCATCGCCGTAAATCGATTTCATCCACAACATCAAACCTTGCCCTGGTGTTGAAGTGCGAGGGTCTTGGTATATCACTTTGATATCATCACGCTCTTCCACCAGTTCTTTCATACTTTTAGGCGGATTCGTCAATTTCTCTTTGTTGTATACAAACGCAAAATAACCGTAGTCATATGGCACAAAGGTTTTGTCATTCCAACCATTAGGCAGCGTAGTATTTGAGGTATCAACATTGTGCTCAACAAGCAAACCTGTCTTTTTCGCTTCTGCTACGAGGTTGTTATCTAAACCCAATACGATGTCTGCCTTAGTTCTGCTTCCCTCAAGACGAAGACGGTTGAGAATTGAAACACCGTCATCCAATGCAACGAAGTTTACGTCACAATCGCATTTCGCTTCGAACGCTTGTTCGACTTTAGGACCCGGGCCCCAGTCAGCGGCAAAAGAGTCGTAGGTATAGACGGTTAAGGTGTTTTCAGCGGCCAGCGCTGACGTAGAAGTGATCGCGGTAAGGGTAATCAGGCTAAGAGTGGCTTTCACTGCTCGCTCTCCATTTACAAGGATAAACATGAGTGGAGCGGCACAGGTTTGAGGTGATATTTAGGACTTCCAATATCCAGACTCAATTCCTACGCCAGCATTATCTGGTTCAGGTGATACGGGTCCCTAGCTGTTCAACAATATGGAACAATTTGGTCTCAGCGCCCAATCGTATTGATCTTTTCAATACTAATGGGTTTGCTCCCCGATGAGTTGGATGGATTGTAAAGGTATTTGAGTGGTTACACAATCAGCTCACGAGCGCTGATCATACCCCCAACGAGGCACTAAACCTTGCTCTATGCCGAGGTGATCAAGAATCCTCGCCACCATAAAATCAACTAAGTCTTCAATGCTCTTAGGCTGATGATAAAAACCAGGAGCTGCCGGCATAATCGTCACGCCCATCTGCGATAACTTATGCATATTCTCAAGGTGTAGCGTCGAAAATGGCGTCTCTCGAACAACCAGCAATAATTGACCGCGCTCTTTCATTACGACGTCCGCTGCTCGCTCAATCAAGTTATCAGACATGCCATGTGCTATTGCTGCAACGCTGCCAGCAGAACAGGGGCACACCACCATTTGCTTAGGCGCCGCAGAACCAGAAGCCACAGGAGAAAACCAATCATCTTTGCCACACACGGTGACGTTACCAGGGTTGCAGTTTAGGTGCTCGACTAACGCCTTTTGAGCCGCTTCTGGGCCACTCGGTAATTTCAAACCATGCTCTGTAGCCATCACCACTCGAGCCGCTGATGATATCAATACATACACGTGATAATCCGCGGCAACTAAACACTCAAGCAGGCGGAGTCCATAAGGGGCACCAGAAGCGCCCGTCAATGCAAGTGTAATGGCTTTATTTCGTTGTTGATTTTGCTGCATGAATACACACTACGCTTGTTGTTTTAACTGTTCTAACAGCTTGCCGTGGATACCGCCAAAGCCGCCGTTACTCATGACAAGGATCTGATCGCCCGGTTGCGCTCGCTCGACAATTTTCTGAACGAAACTGTCCATGTCGGCATCAACAAAAGCAGGTTGCTGGCATTGCTCAGCAATATCATTGACAGACCATTCAATACTGTCAGGTTGGAACAAAAACACTTCATCGGCATCATGCAGAGAAGCGGCAAGCGTATCTTTATGGACACCGCGCTTCATCGTAGCAGAACGAGGCTCCAACACGGCAAGGATACGCTTTTTGCCAACTTTGTTACGTAAACCACCTAGTGTCAGTTCAATCGCGGTTGGATGATGGGCAAAATCATCGTAAACCGTTACCCCTTTCTCCTCGCCTTTCAACTCCAAACGACGTTTAGTATTGATAAAGCGGCCCAGAGCCTGACATGCCAGTTCCGGTGCAACACCAACATGGCGAGCAGCGGCAATCGCCATTAAGGCATTATCCACATTGTGATCGCCCACAAGGTCCCAATCAACAACGCCGACTTTCTCACCGAGCAAAGACACTTCAAATTTTGAGCCATCTAAGACTAACTTGTGCGCTTGCCAATCACCATTTTCACCAGAGTATTGCTTTTCCGTCCAGCAACCACGTTCGATCACATCTTGCAGCGCCTGATCTTGCTTTGGCACGAGGATCAAACCATTGCCTGGAACCGTTCGTACGAGATGGTGAAATTGTCGCTTGATCGCTTCAAGATCGTCGAAGATATCTGCATGATCAAACTCAAGGTTATTCATGATCAGTGTGCGTGGATGGTAATGAACAAACTTAGATCGTTTATCAAAAAAAGCACTGTCGTATTCGTCTGCTTCGACAACAAAAAACATGCTTTCGCCAAGTCGAGCCGACAAACCAAAGTTCCCTAGTACGCCGCCAACTAAAAAGCCAGGTTGATAACCACAATCTTCTAAAATCCAAGCAAGCATACTTGATGTGGTGGTTTTACCATGCGTACCTGATACCGCCAGAACCCAACGATCATGCAGTAAAAATTCTTGTAGCCATTGTGGGCCGGAGGTGTAACGCATGTTGGTATTCAATACATGTTCAACACATGGGTTACCACGACTCATCACATTACCTATCACCACAAGATCGGGTTGTGGATCAAGCTGAGATGGGTCAAAGCCTTCAATAATTTCAATACCTTGAGACTCTAGCAAAGTGCTCATCGGTGGATAAACATTGGCATCCGAACCCGTCACTTTATGGCCTAACTGACGCGCTAAAATTGCCGCCCCGCCCATAAACGTGCCGCAGATACCCAAGATATGAATGTGCATAAACTTAACCTTGTAATGCGTTATCTAATTCTTTCATTATCGTGATAACAGACAGAAAAGCGAGCCTCTTTGTTCTCGTTGTTACCGTCTCTTTCACAAATCTGACAAGGCTGCACACAGACTAAGCAATCTCCGCGACTAGAATGAATACTGTCATTATCCAGACAAATAAATTGAGATGTCAGACAGTTAGTTCATTACCATTAAAAAGATCTGCGAATTAAACTTACATAATGCGCAAACGATTAACATCCAAAAAGAGATGCCCATTGCGCTTATACCCCCACTAAAAATACATGTAAGGATTAACCATGTCAGGAATGCGCACCTTAGGCGAATTCATTGTTGAGAAGCAAGCGGACTTCCCCCACGCTAGCGGTGATCTCTCATCTCTCTTAGCTTCCATTCGTTTAGCTGCAAAAATCGTTAACCGCGAAATCAATGCTGCAGGCCTTGGCGATATCACAGGCGCTGTTGGTACAGAGAATATTCAAGGTGAAGCGCAGCAAAAGCTCGATGTCTACGCGAATGAAAAGTTTAAAGCCGCATTGGAAGCTCGAGACCAAGTGTGTGGTGTTGCGAGTGAAGAAGAAGATGAAGCCGTTGCTTTTAATCGCGAGTTAAACCAAAACGCTAAGTACGTTGTATTGATGGACCCTCTTGATGGTTCTTCAAATATCGACGTCAACGTCTCTGTCGGAACCATTTTTTCAATCTATCGCCGAGTATCTCCTATCGGCTCCCCTGCAACAGAAGAAGATTTCCTCCAACCGGGCAATAAGCAGGTTGCAGCTGGATATGTGATTTACGGCTCATCAACCATGTTGGTTTACACCACGGGTAATGGCGTGAATGGCTTTACTTATGATCCATCCATAGGCAGTTTCTGCTTATCTCATGAAAACATGCTGATTCCAGAAGACGGGAAAATATACTCCATTAACGAGGGGAATTATGTTCGCTTCCCTGTCGGCGTGAAGAAGTACATCAAATACTGCCAGGAAAATGTCCCTGAAGATGGCCGCCCATATACGTCTCGCTATATCGGTTCATTAGTCGCGGACTTCCATCGCAATCTACTAAAAGGTGGCATTTACTTATACCCAAGTACGCTCAGCCATCCCCAAGGCAAACTGCGTCTATTGTATGAATGTAACCCAATGGCATTCCTTATTGAGCAAGCTGGCGGATTAGCGTCTGATGGCGTCAATCGCATCATGGACTTAGAACCAACAGAACTGCACCAACGCGTACCATTCTTCGTTGGTTCTAAGAACATGGTCAATAAGGTTGAATCATTTCTTGAACTGCATCGCGACGAATAGACATTAGTGACCTTTGTCCAACGCAGTAGGTGTTTACCTGCTGCGTTTTTGTGGCTAAAGTAAAATGCTGAAATGTTAGCCAGATTGAGCCCACACTCAATCGTCAATGAAAAGGAATATTCAAATGAGCTTAAACAACGTGCCAGCAGGTAAGTCACTACCTGAAGATATCTATGTCGTTATCGAGATCCCTGCCAACGCAGACCCTATCAAATATGAAGTAGATAAAGACACTGGTGCTGTATTTGTCGACCGCTTCATGTCTGCTCCCATGTTTTACCCATGTAACTATGGCTATGTGAACGATACACTTTCTCTTGATGGCGATCCGGTGGATGTTCTCGTCCCAACCCCTTACCCTCTGATGCCTGGCTCTGTCATTCGTTGCCGTCCTGTTGGCGTATTAAAGATGACGGATGAATCAGGAGAAGATGCGAAAGTCTTCGCTGTGCCGCATTCAAAAATCTCAAAAGAGTATGAGCACATCCAAAATGTGGACGACATCCCTGAGCTACTCAAAGCCCAAATTACACAGTTTTTTGAACGTTACAAAGAGCTTGAAGCAGGTAAATGGGTGAAAGTGGATGGCTGGGCTGATGTCGAAGCGGCAAAAGCTGAAATCGTTGAATCTTACGAGCGCGCACAGAGCAAATAGGCACGTCTTGACGCATTGAATCAGTCAGATAAATGCACAAGAAAGACAATCAAAAAGAGCTGCGATTATGCAGCTCTTTTTAATGAATACGTTACGATTTAAACTCGTTGACACCAGTCACCAGAAGCGATCTCATCACTCAACTGTTCCGCGTCCTGGTATAGATAAATCCAAGCTTGTCCAAATGGCGTCACTATAGTTTCACGATGATATTCAACAGGCACATCCTCAAGCTTATCAAGCTCAATCAATGTTTCCTCGTCAATCAAATACACTTCCCCTTGAATTGACTTTTGTCCGACAGAAAGTGCCGGATAAGGCCCCAGATCATACAAAGCAAACTGAGGCTCGGTTTGGTGATGGCCAAGAAATTGAGCGGTACTCAAATAGTGATGGTTGCTTTCCCCACTACGCAACGTTCCATATACAAACACTAAATGCTGCATCACGACTCCTTATTTTTTGACCCAATGCTCAATCAAACTCAAATTGATATAGTAAGTCTACGGCACTATCAACGCCGGACACCGCTTCAACATACAAGTCTTTCATTAAACGATAACGCACGGTAAATTCCCCCAGAGAGCTAAAGATCCCCACACCGTACTTCACTTGTAAGCCTGGAAGAATATAGCCACTAACCGTTACTTGTGAGTCATCACCAGAGCCTGCAGTATCTAACTGCAAGTCTTGTACTCCAAAGGCTTCACCAATCTCACCAACCACTTTACCGCTCTTCGCAAGGCTCAAACCAATCAAGGTGGTGGTCATCGCATTGCCACCCGACTCCGCATCGATATCTTGACCTCGTAATAGATAAGATAGTGCATTTGCTTGCGGCATGGCAGGATCTGAGAAAATTTCTACCGTTGGGTCGCTTGCTGGGCCTGTTACACGTACACCTGCCGTCACATCATCTTGCGTATTGTCAGGGTTACGGATCGCTTTAATCGACAGGTACGGCTGATCGGCAGGGCCATTCATCATGATCTTACCCTCTTCAATCACCAAGTCTTGGCCAAAAGAGCGATAAGAGCCATCAACGATGTTCACCTCACCAACAATAAATGGTCCCTTGTCTTTTTGCGTTACATTAAGGTTACCTTGCAGCTCACCTTTTAAACCAAACGCTGACAGCTGGAACTCATCACCAATCTTTATGTTGATGTCCGTTTCAACGTTAAATGGCAATGCTGGTTCGCCATCGACCGGTTGCATGTCTTGATTTAAGATCACCGTATCTCGCGACACACCCACCGCACTCGGTGGCAACTCATCAATGAAAATACGTCCCCAAGGTAAGTTGATATTGCCTGTGACTTTCGCCAATTTTGGCGTCACATCAATGGTCATGTCAGGTTCCACCTTGATACGAACCATTGGAGGCATATCCACTTTAAGCTCTTTCGCAAACACGCGTGCTTTTGTATTCCAATTTTCAAGGTCGCGCCAATCGGCATCACCATTAATTTCAAGCTTACCGTCCGGCGTTATAATGCCCGCATCTAAATTCGCTTGATGACCAGTAAAGTTAATCGCCACCTTGCCAGAGTTGATATCAATCGGCGTGACTTCCCCTTGCAGTTTCATCTGATCAATCAAGAACTGACCGTTTACTTTCGGATGCATCACATCACCAGACAGTGTCAAATCCGTATTCATACTCGCTTTAAATAAGCTGTACTCACCAATCAACGGCGCGAGGAAGTCTAAATTGAACGTCGATAGCAACACTTTACCGTCAATCGTTGGGCTGTCCGATGACACATCATTCAATTTAACTTGGCCAGAGAGATCGCCGTTGTCGGTCACATCAAGAAGCCATTTCGCATTCAATTTATCTTCGGCAAGTTTAGCTTGTAGATTCACGCTATCCCAACCAACCTTAATTGGCTGTTCTAATGCTTGCTCTACATGACCTTTTGGCAATTCAACATCTAACGTGACTTCCGGTTTGATGTTTGGCGCCCATTTTGCAAACGCATTAGCATTCAACGAGCCTTGTAGCTTTGTTTCTTGAGGTAAGAATTGCTGTATTTGGTCAAAGTCAAAGTTCGTAATGGCGAGTTTCGCTTCGCCACTCTTACCCACACTGATGTTTTCGGTTAAACACACTTTAGAGTTTGCTTGCAGCCAACAATGCGCTTGTACATCCGCGATTTGCTTATCGATGTTCACTTTAACGGATGTCGATTTTTGCAATGTCCAAGGGCCTTGAGGGGTACTTAAGGTAAAACGACGCAAAGCACCATCCCATATCATTTCTGGTTTTTGTTTAAACGTCCCCTCAATTTCAAGGCTGCTCGAAACAATGTCCGATACCACATCTAATGTGAGTTGATGTAGCTTCTCATCTCCGGAAAGTTCGAGATCGGCACGATCAATCACAACGTCATCATAAGCAATATTCGTCGCGATCAAACTGACATCCGCTTTTGGCGCAGGCAAAGGCATCACATCCCCTTTTAAGGTAATGCTTTCCACTTTCGCTTGTTGCTGCCAATCGAGTTGATTCAGCGCAAGATCGACATTGATATCGGGCTGCTTTAAGCTTCCTCGTAATGCCACTGCACCATTCATTTTACCGCTAAGGTCTGGCACACTTTTCGAAAAATCAGGGAAGTTAACCTCAACATTCATCATGATCTGTTTGTCGATTTTTCCTTTCGCACGCAATTTATTAGGGCCATGAGATAACGCCAACCCTTGAGTGTTAAGCTGGAGATCCTCGCCTTTACCATTTTTATCCGACGCCTCTAGCTGTCCCTCTATGTTCAGAGGGTAGCCACGCAAAATACCGTCAATATCCAGTTTAGGCAGGTTGACTTGCCACCCACCTTGCTCAGTGAGGGATCCCGATGTCGACAAGCTACCACTGATGTCACCCTCGGCTTCTTGCCATTGCAACCCTGGCTGAATGTTCTTCAGGTTCAAATCCGCTTGCCAGTTAACTGGAGCAGCCCAATTTGCCATCACCTTACCTGAAAGCTCACCACCCAATGTTTTTACAACCAAGCGGTCTAAATCAATCTGCTCAAGCGTGCCTTTACCATTTAGCCTGACGTCAACATCAGGCATATCTTTACCCGAGGCCTTAGTTTCTAAGTTCACCGCATAGCCATTGAGCGAGCCTTTGGCTGTCAGATTCGGAACTACGACTTGATAATCACTTTTACCACTTAATGGCCACTGAGCTGCTACCTCTTTTAGATGGATATCAAATGGCAGCTCACTTTTAAGCGGCTGAACTTGGCCATCGATCTTCGCTTTCACCAGATCCGACAACGTTGCTTCAATAGACAAATCCCCAACCGATCCCGAAGCAGACAACGATAGTTTTTGACCTTTTACGTCCGCTTGCTTAATCAAAGCATCGATCTGAGCCTGTATTGGATAGTCCGCAGAGAGCGTCACTTGAGTGCTTAACTGCCCTTCCACTTCTGGCATATCAAGTTCAAGTGTTTTTACCTCTACCTGGTCACCCCCCGCTTTCGCTTCAAGACCTAGGTGATGAACAACGACTGGTGTATCACCCGCAAGTTTAAAGTCATGAATGTCTAAGCGTTTGGCCTCGACGGTTAATGGAATCCAGACTTCAGGTAATACGATGTCTTTTGGCTCTGACTCTGCTTTGGATTTCGAAGCGGTATCGGCTTCAGGCGTATCTTCACTCGGTGCTAACGCAACATTTATCGTTTTTAATGCCGTAGGCGCAATCACCAAGCGATCGCCTTGCATCGATAACGCTGTCGAAAACGTTTGCCAATCAATATGATTGCCCAAAATGTTCAGTTTAATGTCGTTGAAACTGACGTTGTTGATGAAAATAGGTACTGGCGTGCTCACCGAACGTAATGGCGGCGTCTCTTCAACGGGCGCATCCGATGGTGGCAATTCTGGCATTTGGAAATTCACGCCTTCCAATGCAAGCTCATCCACACACACTTTAGGATCGGTCAAACAACGAAAGTTAATCGCTAACTCTAAACGTTTAACGTTGGCATCAATGTTTAAAGACTCATCGACAAAGCTAACCCCTTTCAGCTCAAAACGAGGAAATAATGAACCTTGAATGGATTCGACTTTCAGTTGAGGTAGCGCTTTTTCTGCTCCCCACAATGCCAATTTTAGGCCTGGGTGAGTAAACAAAACCGTTGCAATAAAGATCGTTACTAACAGCAATAGACCCAGTAGACCTAGCGAGAACCATTTGCTCCACTTAAGCATCATTTTGATCATAGTTCAGGCCCCAATGAGAAGTGGATACGAAATTCTGGCTTCGGCTCTGCATCCAAGCCCCAAGCGAAGTCAAAACTGACAGGACCAACTGGGGAGGCCCAGCGAATGCCGACACCGGTACCCGATTTCCATTCTGGTGTTTTATTAAAGGCATCACCGATATCGTAAAATACCGCTCCCCACCAGTTACCGTAAACTCGATATTGATATTCTAAGGTGCTGGTTAGAATGTATTTCGCACCGGTCAATGCACCACTGGCATCCGTTGGGGAAATGGATTCGTAACCGTAACCTCGAATGTTGTTGTCACCACCCGCGAAGAAACGCAAAGATGGTGATAGCTTTTCAAGCTCATCGGTGATGTTCGCCCCCCCCTCAAGACGGAACAGTCCTCGATGATTTTCACCAATACCGCGAATCCAAGAGGTTCGTCCAAGCAAACGTAAGACGCGAGTTTCTGACAACAAGGCCGGATCACCATACTCGATCGTGACGCTTTGTTTATCTCCCCACATTGGCATATTCCCGCCACGCGTTCGAGTGCGAGAAAAGGATGCGCCAGGCAATACAAATTGCACGCCGTCATCTTGCAAACCTTGTGAGAAGTTTTCATACAGGTGTCGAACATAAAGTGTCTTGTGCCAACCACCATCGGTGAGCCAATGGCGTTCTACCGCAAGATTCGACTCCAAACTTTCTGTATCTCGGTTATCCAAATGCTTTAAACCAAACTGCAATTGATAGTACTCATGCAAGACGTCATCGAGAGGGATTTTGTAGCCCGCGGTAATGGTTTGCTCTGGTTTAGACAGTGAAAGCGCGGTATCAAAGCTGTGACCACGAGCACTTACCCATGGTTTCTTCCACTTCAATGTGCCACGACACCGGTATCCGTAGAATAACCAATACCAGTTTCAATCTGATTTTTTGCAGCTGGCGCTAATGAAACTTTGATAGGTAAATCTCGACCATCATCAAGCTTGGTCAAGTCCGGCTCAACAAATACCGATGAAAACCAATCCGTATTAGACAAGTTTTGGTTGTATTCACCCACTTCTGAAACAAGATAGGGCTGACCAATTTTGAACGGACGCAAAGAGGCAACGCGATCTTCCCAAATTTGGCTCCCTGTTATTTCTACCGATCCAAAGTGATAGCGAATGCCACTCTCGTAGTGTAAGCGCACATTGGCTTGATTGAGTTCAGGAATCACCTCTAGCCGGCTTAACGTATAGTCTCCGTTAAAATAACCTCGCTGCAATGCCAGATTTCGAATACTCGATTTAAGGGTGTCGTATTCACCTTGGTTCAACACCCTACCGACTTTGAGAGGCGATTTGGCAAGTAAGCGAATAAACTCTTCATCTTCTTTTGCCTCTCCAGAGATCACCACATCCATGACCTTTATACGGACTGGCTCCCCCGGATTGACGTTGACGATCAACTCATCATTATCTTTGGGAATAGAGTATGAAATTTTCGCATGATAATAGCCGAGCGCATTGAGCGCTTCGGTGATACTTTGATCCAATCGAGCCTGAAAACGTAAAGACGTGGAATAGTCTTCTTCAGGAATGGAGGAAAGGTAAGCGCTGACATTATCTTCCAATGCACCATCAATGCCTTTCACCTTTAAGGATACATTGGCATAGGCGCTTTGAGAAAAGACAATTAGGCTAGCAATTATCGGAATAGCTTTTCTTATCATGCTTTCTTGGCTGGATGAGGTTAAATAAACGTAAACAATAATAACGCTAATTAAAGGCTAAGTCTGTAATATTACTCACTTTGACACGGTCAATGTCATCACAACATCAGATTCAAACTAAGTATATTTATTCGCAAAATTAAGACATGCAGTAAGGGACAAATATCATGCTCAACAAACAGACAATGATCAGTATAGAAGATGCTCTGCCAGGACGAGAAACCATTATGCACGTTGATGATGTGCACTTTGTGAAGCAAACCAGTTTGAGCGCTCAACCTCAAGCGCATCAAAGCCAAATATTATTTGGTATGGGCTGTTTCTGGGGAGCAGAACGTCTGTTTTGGCAATTGAATGGCGTGGTATCAACTTCCGTTGGCTACGCGGGCGGCTATACTCCAAACCCAACCTATGAAGAAGTGTGTAGCGGAAAAACTGGACATACCGAAGTTGTACGAGTCGTGTTTGATGAGCGCGTCATATCATTACATCAGCTGTTGACTGCCTTTTGGGAAAAACACGACCCAACCCAAGGAATGCGTCAAGGTAACGACCTAGGCACACAATATCGTTCTGCGATTTATACTTACTCACAAAAACAACAAGATATCGCCGAACTATCAAAAGCACGCTATCAACAAGCATTGCAAACAGACCAAAGAGCGGCCATCACGACCGAAATTAAACCTGCAGGGCCTTACTACTTTGCTGAAACCTACCACCAGCAGTATCTCGCGAAAAACCCAAATGGCTACTGTGGTATTGGTGGCACGGGTGTTTGCTTTCCACCAAACCTGTAAGACTGAGCAAATCCAATAAAACCACAAAAATAGCACGATCAAAAAGAGCGACCAAAGGTCGCTCTTTAAATAATTATGTACATTATACTGGAAGCGACAAAATCGCTTGGTTTACTTCTCTAAAAACAGACAGTTGTTTAGGGTTTTTGACATCAGGTAACAGTACTTTTCCGTTATCAAAACGAAACTCACCTACACCTGCGATTGTAAATTGACCTTTGAATAAAGTCTTAACGAAACGTGCCACTTGACGTGGACGGTAAACTGCAAACTCACGAAGCATAACCACCTCAATATCCTTTTGAGAAAATACTGACTGCTCTATTCCATGGCAGTCTTTATGCGCTTTAAGCGACATGTATAGTTTAACAAATTTTATCGGTATGGCAACATTACTAAACTTAGTACGTTAAAAAAATGTTAATTATGGTTCTACATTTTTATTCACTCTAAGTATATACTTGCTAGCTCTCACTACTTATAGGGAACATAACAATATGAAAACTAAGACTCTCCTCTCTATTTTCCTTGCTGTTGCTCCAGGTTTCGCTCTTGCTAATAACCTTACACTTGGTGAAACAGTGCCTAGCGCAAAAGTTGATGCCTATGGTGAAATCGTACTTCAAGGTGAAGGTGTTGCTTATCAACCTTGGGCGACAGATCAAATGTTAGGAAAAGTTCGCGTCATTCATGCGATTGCTGGACGTAGTAGCTCAAAAGCAATGAATGCACCACTCATGACCGCACTAACAGAAGCAAAGTTTCCAAAAGATGCTTACCAAACGACCACGATCATTAACCAAGACGACTCAATCTGGGGTACTGGCTCATTCGTTAAATCTTCCGCCCAAGAAAGTAAACAAGAATTCCCTTGGTCATCTATGGTGTTAGATGAAAGCGGTATAATTGCAAGCTCATGGGCACTACAAGAAGAGAGTTCTGCAATCGTCGTGCAGGATAAAACTGGCAAGATCCTATTTGTTAAAGAGGGGCCGCTTTCTCAAGATGAGATCAATCAAGTTCTTGGGTTGATCAAACAAAATATCTAACCTTAGCACGCTCCTTACATCTTCAACGTGAGGAGCGTTTTTTGCTCAAACCTCACCCAACAATCAAATCATTGCCTCGTCGATTAGTGAATGAAAGCTAAGCCATTCATCACGAGCCATACATCTCAAAATCATACATCTCAAAATCATGTTGGACTAAGCACTTATTTTTACATACATATTTACTTCTAAACTGACAAAACACTGAACTTTTGATGATAATAGCTGTTATATTATAACACTCGTTATGTTTTCTGGATTTAGAATGCCCTATCGCAGGCAAGCAACCATTCGTCATTGGCGCAACACTTTTATTGTGTTCAGTGTAGCCTTGCTGATCGCTTGGAACTTTGCCACGCTTGCTCACCAGTTCGATCTCGCTCCAGAACATCACAGCCAGCACCATTGCCAATTATTCTCTTCTGCGCATCACGGTATCATCCACGTGTTTCCGGATGTTGTGGCTAACACGTTTATTCCCGTCGCAATTGTTGCAACCTTTGAGAAATACGCTCATCACATGAGCGTTAGATATTTAGCACGAGCCCCGCCTGTTTTGACTTAATCATTCTCCGTAATTTAAGTGTGCCCTCGCGACACCAAATTACACGTATCACGTTTAACCATCTATGATTTAAGAAAAAATTAGGAAATCAGTCATGCCAACTAAACATGCTCTAGCTCTTGTTATCGGTCTATCACTCGCAGCAACCGCTAACGCAGAAGAATACCGTCAACACGAAGCTCACGTGCACGGTCACGTTGAACTTAACATCGCTCAAGACGGTAAAGACCTACTGATCGAAATCACTTCTCCAGGTGCAGACATCGTTGGGTTTGAACACGCACCAGAAAATGCGCAGCAAGAGCAAGCGCTTAAACAAGCGATCACAACATTAAAAGATGCTGACCAACTATTCGCTATCAACCGACAAGCAAAGTGTGTGATTGAAGACGTGCATGTATCTCATACGCTAGGTCAAGATTCGCACGCAGGTCATGATCATGACGAACATGATCACGATAACCACAAAGGCCATGACCATGACAAACATGATCACGATGAGCATAAAGGCCATGACCATGACAAGCATGATCACGATGACCACAAAGGCCATGACCATGACGAACATGATCACGATGAGCATGAGCACCACGAACACGGTGGTCATGGTGAATTCACGGTAGAATATCGCTACCACTGCGACTCTGTTTCGGAGCTCAATAGCATTGATACCACATGGTTCAAACAATTCCCTGCAACAGAGGCTATCAGTACCAATCTATTCACTGACACGACTCAGTCTGCGACTCGCCTAAACAAAAACAATACGAAGATCGAAATTAAATAACTTATATACCCAAGTAACTACAAGATGCTTGGGTATGCTGGGTGTGAGTCATTACTCACACCCTCATGCTTTGGTGATTTATCATGACTGAAAACACGTCAAACGTTGTTGAGCTAAAAAATGCCCAATTTGTCTGGCCAGGCTCAGAAAGCGCGACCATCAATATCCCGCAGCTACACATTGCTCAAGGTGAACATGTTTTTATCAAAGGCCCTAGTGGCTGTGGCAAGTCGACACTACTCGCTCTACTGACTGGTATTAATACCTTAACGTCAGGATCGATATCCGTTCTAAACACCGATATGGCAAGCCTACGAGCAAGCCAAAGAGACAAATTTCGTGCCGACCACATCGGTTATATCTTCCAACAATTCAATCTACTGCCATACCTCAATGTGATTGAAAACGTCCTAATTCCATGTCAATTCAGTAGAGTTCGCCGTGATCGTGTTGCAAGCAATGCTGCATCACTTGAAAAACAAGCCACCACGCTACTAGAACGCTTACATCTACCAAAAGCACTGCACAATAAACCTGTTTCGGAGCTGAGTATTGGCCAGCAACAACGCGTTGCAGCTGCGCGTGCGCTTATCGGTCAACCTGAATTGGTCATTGCCGATGAACCTACGTCTGCATTGGATCACGACAATCGCAAAGCATTTATTGAGCTATTAATGGAGCAAGCCAAGCTTGCCAATGCCACGTTGGTTTTTGTCAGTCATGATCCAACATTAGAATCTTTGTTCGACAGAACGCTCAACCTGCCTGAGATCAATCAAGCGCAAACCCTAGGAGCCGCATCATGAGTGCTGTAGTTAAGCTCGCTTGGAAAAGCCTGATGAACCGCAAAGCAACCGCGATCCTCACCATCATGACGGTCGCGATTTCTGTTGTCCTGCTTTTGGGCGTAGAACGCATTCGAACCCAAGCCAAAGATAGCTTCGCTAATACCATTTCTGGTACAGACTTAATTGTCGGAGGACGCTCAGGACAAGTGAACCTGTTGCTGTACTCGGTATTTAGAATCGGCAATGCGACCAACAACATCGATTGGAAAAGCTATCAAGAATTTGCCAATCACCGTGCTGTCGATTGGGCAATTCCAATCTCACTGGGTGATTCTCATAAAGGCTTTCGCGTCATGGGAACTAACCAGCGTTATTTCGAGCATTATAAGTACGGAGGTAAGCAGTCACTAACCTTATCACAAGGCAAAGAATTCAATGGCTTATTTGAAACAGTTCTTGGTTCTGATGTCGCGAAACAGCTTGGCTACGAAATCGATAGCGAGATCATCATCGCTCACGGCATCAGCGATGTGGGCTTCAGTCGCCATGATAACTTGCCATTTAAAGTGGTGGGGATCCTTGCGCCTACAGGTACGCCAGTCGACAAAACGGTACACGTATCGTTAGAAGCCATAGAAGCTATTCATGTAGGATGGGAAAGTGGTGCTCGATTAGGCCCAACACCCGATGCAAAAACCTTAGCAGCACGAGACTTCCAACCCAAACAAATCACCGCAATGCTGGTTGGATTGAAATCACGCATTCAGACATTTGCTCTGCAAAGACAAATCAACACCTACCCGAAAGAGCCGCTCAGCGCCATCATGCCAGGTGTCGCTCTGCATGAATTATGGGGCATGATGTCAGTCGCAGAACAAGCATTAATGGCAGTATCTGGATTTGTCGTCGTGGCTGGCCTGTTAGGTATGTTAAGTAGCCTACTAACTAGCCTGCAAGAGCGCCGTCGTGAAATGGCGATTTTGAGAGCGATGGGAGCAAGGCCAAGACACGTGTTCTCATTATTGATCAGCGAAGCCAGTTTACTCACTCTGGCTGGCATTCTGGTTGGGGTTGCGGGTTTATACGCTATCCTTGCGCTATTGCAACCTCTCATTCAACAGCACTATGGTATACACCTTTCATTAACGTCGCTGTCATCGTATGAATGGATGTTACTGGGCTTCGTACAATGTGCAGGTATTATCATCGGTTTCATTCCTGCGTTTCGCGCATACCGACAATCACTAAGCGATGGAATGACGATAAGGATTTAAAAATGTTCAAAAAGATATTATGTCGTGTTTTGTTGCTTCTATCGTTCGCAACACCTGTATTGGCAAATGAAGAGCCTTTAACATTGGATTGGATAGACCTTGTCCCTGAAGCCGAACGCAACATGTTCGACAGCATGGGGATGCCTGAAACCGATCACAGTGGCAACGCTGCGCAACAATCAAAAGTAGGAAGTGTCCGACCAGAGCTGAACGGAAGTACGGTAAAAATTCCGGGATTTGTCATTCCACTAGAGGGCGATGCGAATACCATCACAGAGTTTTTATTGGTGCCATATTTCGGTGCGTGTATTCATGTACCACCACCACCACCAAACCAAATTATTTACGTGAAATTTCCGAAAGGAGCCCCTATCCAAGAGCTATGGGATGTGGTTTACGTCATCGGTAAATTAAAAACCGATACCATGAACCATGAACTAGCAGAAACGGGTTACCTTATCGATGGAACCGCCATTGAAGCTTATGACGACATGTAATGTCATCATCCATTGAGGCGTCTTCTAGGCGCCTTGATTTCTTTCTCATCTTGTTAAGTTGTCAAACAAGCGCTCAGCAGGGTGTGCTAATTATGCTATCTTTCATTTTAGGTATTATGCACCTCATGTAATATAGCGTGAAAGGTAAACCAGCACACCTACGTATACAATCAAAAGAAGCGCGATCGACAGGTGCTTTTTTAGTTTACTTGTGTCTGTATATTTCATCACCCCTCCTCTATATCCAACTAACCTCCACACTCAGCAGGAATGCACCCTGAAGCCAACCCGCATAAAACGATAACAACTTTAACAAGTTGTTATCATTTTGTGTAGTTCTTTTTTGTGTCAAAATCTGAGCACATGCCTCTAGTCGGTTATCCCGTTAGCGTGTAAATTTAAGCAAGCACGACCTCATCTCTTGGTAGGAATATAAATGGCAGAAGCGACAAAGCCCCCTGTTATCATTGAACATGAAGCGAACACTCAGAAAAAATCGCATCATGAAAAAAAGGCAAGCTATATAAAAGATAGCGCCAGTCGAGTTCAAAGTATCGCGCAGATCCATGGCCTCGATGCGCTACTGCAATCAGATCCTCCTGCCAAATCAGCATTAGAACGGGCACAACTGCGCGAAGAAAGACGCCAAGAGCAAAGACAAAAAAACTTAGAGCACATCCTCAAACTCGCACACAGTTCATGTCGTGATGAAACCGCCGGTGAACCGGATCAAGATTGGCTCTATCGCTTTTTTGACATGGCGCAGGACATCCACAACAGTTCAATGCAAAAGCTCTGGGCACAAGTCATGAAGCGTGAAGTCACCAACCCGGGTTCCACGTCCATGAAAGCACTAAAAGCCTTAAAAGACATGTCACCTAAAGAGGCTCAAACACTACAACGCGCGGCTTCCCTCGCGTGCAGTTTTGGTGGTGATAACAGTCGGAAATTATTGATTGGATACAAGGCACACGGCGGTATTTTTAGCTTTGGAAAGCGAGATATGACAAGCAATCTAAATATGGGTAGCTTCCAGCTTCCTTATTCTAGTTTGCTGGTCTTGATTGAATTGGGGCTCTTGCATAGCACAGAGCTGGAGTCTGGGGAGATTGGAATAGAGACACCATTAATACTGACCTACCAAGGCAAGAATCTCTCTCTACAGGTAAACACCAAAGGCGTAAGGTTGTTGTATTATCGCTTCACCCCGACAGGAAATGAACTGTGTAAACTGCTTGGTAACAAACCTAATAGCCAATACTACGATCAAATATTAGCGATTTTAAATCAAAAGTTTATGGTCCACAGCGAAGCCAAAACCACAGTTAATCATACCGTTTAGTACAGAAAAAAGAGCGTTTGGCTACCTATGATCCAAACGCTCTTTAAACTGCTTATTGCCTTTTTGGTCACCCATGATCCAAATGCTTTTTATCGGATCACACCACGTTGCTTAAGTTCGATTAAGCACAACGCCACCAGCTCTTCGACGTTCTTCTCACCAGCGGGCAAATCGATTTCTGGATTTACTGGCGCTTGATATTCTGAATCAATACCAGTGAAATTCGGAATTTCACCGGCGCGGGCTTTTTTGTACAAACCTTTAGGATCGCGCTTTTCACACACCTCTAGCGATGCATTGACATAGACTTCAATAAACTCATCTTGTGGCAGTAGATCGCGCACCAATTGACGCTCTTCACGATGAGGAGAGATAAACGCCGACAAAACGATCAAACCCGCATCGGCCATCAATTTAGCCAACTCGCCAATACGGCGGATGTTCTCACGGCGGTCTTGTTCAGAAAAACCTAAATCACTACACAAACCATGACGCACGTTGTCGCCATCCAATAAATAAGTGTGATAACCCAGATCGGCCAAGCGGTTTTCTAATGCCCCTGCCACTGTTGATTTACCCGCACCAGATAACCCAGTAAACCACAACACGGCTGGCTTTTGTTGCTTAAGCCTAGCACGAAACTGTTTGTCCACCGAGTGCTGATGCCATACGATGTTTTCATCTTTTACCGGTGTTTCAGCAGTCATAACGTATCCTTGTAAATTAACCTATTAAAACGGAAAGAAGACCGGGATCAGTGTCAACACTAATACTGAATAGACGATAGAGATAGGGACTCCTATTCGTACATAGTCGGTCAGTTTGTAGTTTCCAACACTGTATACCAGCAAGTTAGTCTGATAACCGTAAGGAGAAATAAAGCTCGCACTCGCCCCAAACAGTACGGCCATAATAAAAGGCATAGGGTCAACACCGTAGCCCACAGCCATGCTATAGCCAATTGGAAAAGCGAGAGCGGCGGCAGCATTATTGGTCACCAATTCCGTGAGCACCAACGTCATAATGTAAGTCGCAATCAGTGCACCAAAGACCCCCCAACCGTTAAAAGCCTCAATAAACATATCACCCATTTTTAACGATAGCCCAGAAGAAAGCATCAACTGTGCAATAGACAGCGCTGAACCAACAATCACCACAATATCAATAGGAAAACGCCTACGAAGTTCTGAGATCTGTACAATACCAAATGCCAACAAAGCGATGATGTACGCGAGTAACCCTTTAATAAGGGGAAAGATATCCAATAATGTACAACCAATCACAGACGCAAAGCCAACCAAAACCAGTGCCGATTTGTTGGCATCTAAACGAGCACTTGAGTCCAAATCGTGAACCACGACGAACTCTTTCCGATGCATTCGCCTTTCCGCTTCAAATCGCTTTCCTGGAACGAGAATCAGCGTATCTCCCGCCGCTAAGGTGATGTTTCCAAGCCCTCCCTCCAAGCGTTCATGCCCACGACGAATAGCAACAACAACGGCATCAAATCGATCTCGAAATCGACTTTCTTTCAGCGTTCGATGACAAAAGCTCGCAGAAGAGCTGACGACGACCTCAAGGAAGTTTTGCCCATTGAGATGCTGATGACCAAATAAGGTCAGACCGGAGATCTCTTGCAATGTCGCCACACTTTCTACATCCCCACAGAAGAGCAAACGATCTTTCGCTTTCAATATAAAATCGGGGCCGACCGATGGTTCGGTTACGCCATCTCGAATCACTTCCGCTAAGAATAACTTGCGCAGCGCACGGAGGTTATTCTCACTCACCGTACGTCCAACCAACGGTGATCCTGGCTCTACCCTCGCTTCTAAGAAGTATGGTAGCTCTTCTTGACTCTGGTCATCATAGTTTGGCAGCAGGTAACTCAACGGCACTAAAATCAGTATGCCCCCGACCAATACAGCAAGTCCGATCATGGTAGGTGTAAAAAAAGTCAGACTTGGCAAGCCAGCATCTTCAACAAAGCTATTAATGATTAAGTTCGTCGACGTGCCTATCAGAGTCAGAGTGCCACCAAAGATGGCGGCGTATGAAAGAGGAATTAGAAGCTTGGATGGTGCATGTTGCTGATTTCGTTTAATTGCCCCAATCAAAGACACGACAACCGCAGTATTATTCGTAAATGAAGACAGCAGCGCGGTAGAAAAGCCCAATTTAGCAATAACACTGCCAAGATTCCCCTCAGAAAGGCTGCGGCTTACCCAGCTGATGAGCAACGTCTTTTCTAGCGCGCTGGACGCTAAGATGAGTAAGACCAAGGTCAATAGAGAAGCGTTAGTAAAATTTGTTGCGATCGTATTGAGCTCAATTAATCCCGCCATAAACGCGATAAACGCAGCCCCTGCAAACACATAACTGGGCTTGAGCTTGGTAACAAGCAAACAAGTAATAATGCCAAGCAAAATCGCTAATACAAATCCTTGTTCCCACATAGCCTATCCTTAGCAATCAAATCCAATCGTATTGGTGAAAAGCCCACTTGTGTAAAGAAACCTATGAGTGAGAATGAACACCAGAATACTTGGTATCTTGGGCTTCCTAAGTATTCTGGGTTCAGAAACTATCCCACAGCCATTCACAATTAGTGACGCGTTATCTCATGCTTATTTCTTCAATAATTGGTTAAGATCTTTTGCTTCCCAATGAGGAAAATGCTTACGTACAAGGGCATTAAGTTCTAATTCGAAAGCAGAAATATCTGTAAGACCACGCTCAACAGCAGCCAAACTTTCTTTCACCATGCCCGCACCAACGGTGACATTAGTTAGACGATCAATGATGATAAAACCACCGGTATCCGCACACGCTTGATAGTTATCTAACGCAACAGACTCAGTTAATGACCACTCGCACAAACCTATCCCGTTTAGAGGCAGTTCAGCGGCACCGTGAGTAGAAAGATTATTAATGTCGTATTGGTGGCGAATCGCTTCTACGTGACCAACCGTCTTCTTACCTGCAATCTTGATGTCATAATCACGACCAGGTTGCAAAGGTTGCTCTGTCATCCAAACAACATCCGCTAATAAATGGTTAGTGGATTCCACTTGCGCATTTTCCAATACAAGTAAATCACCACGGCTGATGTCAATCTCATCATTCAAAGTCAGCGTCACCGCTAAACCTGCTTGCGCTTCCTGCACATCACCATCAAATGTCACGATACGTGCGACGGTTGATGTTTTTCCGGATGGCAATGCTTTGATCGCATCTCCGACTTTCACTGAGCCTGATGAAACCGTTCCAGAGAAACCACGGAAATCGAGATTCGGACGATTCACGTACTGAACTGGGAAGCGGAAATCGCCTTGACCTTTCTCTTGGTCCACGTCAACCGTCTCAAGTAAATCAAGCAACGATGGACCTTCAAACCAACTTAGGTTTTGGCCTTTTTCCACCACGTTATCGCCCTCTAATGCGGACAATGGAATGATTTGAATATCTGTCTCGCCCGCTAGATTTTCTGAAAACTGTAAGTACTCATCACGAATTTCCTCAAAACGTTGTTGTGAGTAATCCACTAAATCCATTTTGTTGATCGCAACAATAAAGTGCTTTAAGCCCAGCAAATTAGAAATAAATGAATGACGACGTGTCTGATCCAATACCCCTTTACGCGCATCAACAAGAATCACGGCCAAATCACACGTCGACGCACCTGTCGCCATATTACGAGTGTACTGCTCATGCCCAGGCGTATCGGCAATAATGAACTTACGTTTCTGCGTCGAGAAGTAACGATAAGCCACATCAATGGTGATGCCTTGCTCGCGTTCAGCTTGCAAACCATCAACGAGCAAAGCTAAATCCGGTTTTTCTCCCGTGGTGCCTACCCGTTGGCTGTCCGAATGCACAGCCGCCAACTGATCTTCATAAATTTGTTTGGAATCATGGAGTAAACGTCCAATCAGCGTACTTTTGCCGTCATCAACCGAGCCACAAGTCAAAAATCGAAGCAAAGACTTGTACTGGTGTTGTGTTAAATAGCCTTCGATACCAAGCTCGGCTAATTGAGCTTCAACTGCACTGTTCATTCTCTTTCCTTAGATCCTTTAGAAATAGCCTTGACGTTTTTTCAACTCCATCGATCCTGACTGATCGTGGTCGATCGCACGACCTTGACGTTCACTAGACGTCGCTACCAACATTTCTTCAATGATGCCCGTTAATGTATTCGCTTCCGATTCAATCGCACCCGTTAATGGATAACAGCCAAGCGTTCTAAAGCGCACGCTTTTTTGTTCAATCAATTCGCCAGGCTCCAACTTCATGCGGTCATCATCGACCATAATCAGCATGCCATCGCGCTCAACGACCGGACGCTTGTCCGCAAGGTAAAGCGGGACAATTTCGATATTCTCTAAGTAGATGTACTGCCAGATATCCAGCTCCGTCCAATTTGAAAGTGGGAAGACTCGTATGCTTTCTCCTTTGTTCACCTGACCGTTGTAGGTTTTCCAAAGTTCTGGACGTTGATTTTTAGGATCCCATGTATGATTTTTATCGCGGAATGAATACACGCGTTCTTTTGCACGAGATTTTTCTTCATCTCGACGAGCGCCGCCAAATGCCGCATCAAAACCATACTTGTTTAATGCTTGCTTCAACCCTTGGGTTTTCATGATATCCGTATGCTTCGAAGACCCATGAACGAAAGGGCTACATCCCATTGCTAGACCTTCTGGGTTCTTATGAACCAAAAGCTCAAAACCGTATTTTTCTGCGGTACGATCCCGAAACTCGATCATCTCGCGAAACTTCCAATCCGTATCAACATGCAACAGAGGGAATGGGATTTTGCCCGGATAAAACGCTTTACGAGCAAGATGCAACATGACGGAGGAGTCTTTACCGATTGAATACATCATAACTGGGTTATCAAACTCAGCTGCCACTTCGCGAATAATATGGATACTTTCCGCCTCGAGCTGCTGAAGATGAGTTAAACGTTGTTGGTCCATGTCTTTCTTTCCTTTTGGGCTTACCTGCCCATGAAGTTATGAATGTTGTGGCTATTTGGTCATTGGCGACTAGCGATTGGCTCTTAGCTAGTCACGATGAGCGATTAACTGTTAGCTATTAACTATTAACTATTAACTATTAACTATTAACTAGGGCACTTTGCTTACTTTCAGTATCAGGCAAAAACCAGTCTAGTTTTTGAGATAGACGCACTACCTCTCCGACCACAATTAAAGAGGGCGCTTGAGCTTGTTTTGACAATTCAGACAATTGAGACAAGGTTCCACTAAACACTTTTTGCTGAATTTGCGTGCCACGTTCGATGATCGCAATTGGCGTAGTAGATGCGCGTCCATATTGGATAAGCTGCTGCTGAATGTATTGGGATTTCATCAGCCCCATATAAATAACCAGAGTTTGGTTGCCTCGAGCCAGCGTAGACCAATCCATGTCATCACAGTCTTCTTTCAAGTGACCGGTAACAAATAGTGCCGATTGCGCGTAGTCACGATGAGTAAGGGGAATCCCTGCGTAAGCCGTCGCACCGGCTGCAGCGGTGATGCCTGGCACCACTTGAAAACGAATGCCAGAATCCGCTAAGACTTCGAGTTCTTCTCCTCCTCGCCCAAACACAAATGGGTCTCCACCTTTAATGCGAACAACCCGATGTCCTTGCTTTGCAAAGTCGACCAATAACTGATTGGTTTTTTCTTGCGGCACGCTGTGATGACCCGCTCGCTTTCCTACACACACCAAAATGGTATCGCTTGGGATCAAGGCCATGATCTCGTCTGAAACAAGGTAGTCATAAAGCACAACGTCTGCCTGCTGTAGATAATTTAGCGCTTTAATCGTAAGCAACTCTGGATCGCCAGGACCGGCACCAACAAGGGCAACCTCTCCGGGCTTAAGTGATTGACGACGAAAACGGGGAGCATCACTTGCTTGATTACTCGCGACAAGCCGAGGCTTTTGACGAGGTAAAGTTGTCACTGAATTATCTACTGCCATGTTCACGTCCATCATCCATTGATATCGTTTAGCTAGCATTATGGCGGCGTGCTTATATTACCGGAAATTCTAAAATTTCATTTTTTATTCAAAAAACTGCTAAGGAAGCGGTGTTCGCCCTCTTTTTCCTCTACTCATACGCCAGTGTTTAGGAGTTCAAGCAGCATAAACCTTGTTAAATCCTGCACTAATTGGATGGTTATCACAGATTAATGAATGGTAAGAATAGAGTTACAGCAACATTTGCTAAATTAATCTATGCAAATTCCTTTCTTAGCAAACTTGGAGCATCTAATGAAAATAGCAGTTAATCCCGTATCCGTTGCAGTTTTGACTGGTATGTTGACTCTGGCTGGTCCTGCCATGGCAGACACCATCAAGCTGCGCATTATCGAAACGACTGATATTCACACAAATGTGATGGACTACGACTACTACAAAGATCAACCATCAAAGCAAATTGGCTTAAGCCGTGCCGCAACCTTAGTTAAGCAAGCGCGGGAAGAAGTAGAAAACAGCGTACTTGTCGATAATGGTGACTTGATCCAAGGTAGCCCTATGGGTGATTACATGGCTGCGAAAGGAATTATAGCCGGTGAAACCCACCCAGTTTATAAAGCCATGAATCAACTTGGTTATGATGTTGGTAACATTGGTAACCACGAGTTTAACTATGGGCTAGATTTCTTGAAAAAGAGCATTGATGGTGCCAATTTTCCTTACATCAGTGCGAACGTATTCGACAAAAAAACAGGCGAACACTATTTCAAACCTTACCTCATCAAAACACATACATTTAAAGATACCGATGGCCAAGACCACGAAATCAAAGTCGGTTACATTGGTTTTGTTCCACCACAAATCATGGTGTGGGATAAGAATAACCTAGAGGGTAAAGTCTTTGCCAAAGACATTACGGAAACGGCAAAAACGCTGATCCCTCAAATGAAAAAAGAAGGCGCTGACGTTATCGTTGCGATCCCTCACTCTGGCGTATCGACTGACCCATACAAACTGGGGGCAGAGAATTCGGTTTACTACCTCACAAAAGTCGAGGGGATTGATGCGATTGCATTTGGTCACTCGCATGCTGTGTTCCCAGGAAAAGGCTTTGACAACCTGCAAGGCGTTGACAATGAGAAAGGGACCATCAATGGCGTGACGGCCGTGATGCCAGGTCGTTGGGGCAGTCATGTCGGTGTGATGGATTTATTACTTGAAGAGAAAGACGGCAAGTGGCAAGTGACCGATGGCCAAGCCGACGCTCGCCCTATTTTTGATAATGTAAACAAGAAGTCACTTGCAGAAGCGGACAAAGGCATTGTAAAAGCGTTAGAAGATGACCATAAAGGCACACGTGAATTCGTGAACCAACCTATTGGTCAAGCGAATGACGTGATGTACAGCTTCCTCGCGCTAGTACAAGATGATCCAACCATTCAAATCGTTAACCTAGCTCAGAAAGATTATGTGGAACGCTTTATTCAAGGCGACCCAGATCTAGCCGATATTCCGGTATTAAGTGCAGCAGCCCCATTTAAAGTCGGCGGTCGAAAAGATGATCCATCGGGCTTCACTGAAGTCGAGTCTGGTCAACTTACTTTCCGTAATGCCGCAGATCTTTACCTCTATCCAAACACATTAGTTGCGATGAAAGTAAAAGGTAAAGAAGTACACGAATGGCTAGAATGCAGTGCCGGTCAATTCAACCATATCGACGTCAATAGTACGAAACCTCAGTCTTTGATTAATTGGGACAGTTTCCGTACTTACAACTTTGATGTGATTGATGGTGTTAACTACCAAATCGACGTTACTCAACCACCAAAATACGATGCGGATTGTAAAGTAATCAACCCAGACTCACAGCGTATTGTGAATTTAACATTCAATGGTAAGCCGATCGATCCAAAGCAAGATTTCATTATTGCGACCAACAACTACCGTGCATACAGCAACACATTCCCAGGCACTGGCCCAGACTTCATCGCATTTGATTCTCCAGATGAAAACCGCTCTGTCGTGGCCGCGTACATTTCTCGTATTAGCGAAGAGAAAGGGGAAGTGACACCAAGCGCCGATAACAACTGGTCATTTGCTCCAATCAAGTCAGACAACAAGCTAGATGTTCGTTTTGAGACATCACCAAGTGACAAAGCCGCGCAGTTCATCAAAGAAAAAGGTCAATACCCGATGAAACGCGTCGCTACCGATGATATCGGTTTTGCGATTTACCAAATAGAACTGAACAAGTAATGTTCATTTTGTAACGGTACTAAGCGGCTCTGATGAGCCGTTTTTTTGTTGCCGATACACGTTACAATAGCGAAAACCGTTACCTGAGTTGACCACATGCACGCCGATCTTTATTCCGATTTAATCAATCACGCTTCCTTGAAAGCGAAGCGAAACAACTTATTGAACATGGACAACAACTCGAATTGCCAACGCGCCATATTCTCAACCATCAAGGTGAGTTCAGTTCACATATTTACTTTGTATTAGAGGGGGTGTGCCATGCCAGTTACCTGACAGACAAAGGCAAAGAGTTCAGTAAAGAGTTCTACTGGGAAAAAGACTGGGTAATTGGTTTTGAAAGTCTCATAAAAAATGGGCCAGCTCCTTATTTATTGGAGACCCTAACGCCTTGTAATCTTTACTGCTTACCCATTCATGTACTGCATCGATGGCGTCAAGAAAAACACCCAATTTACATCAAGCTACTGGAAGCGCAGTTGATGCATAAGGAAAATAAAGAACGCTTTATGCTGCTCTACTCGCCAGAAGAACGCTACCAATTATTTTGCCAACACTATCCAGATTTAGAGCAACGTATTACAGATAATCAAATTGCCGCTTACTTAGGTATTACTCCCATCAGCTTAAGCCGCATTAAATCGCGCTTAAATAATAGATTGAATAGCGTTAATTGAGTTCAATATGCAGTGTTAGATGAAATAAAAAACAAAGGCGCTCAATATCGAGCGCCTTTGTTTTTAGAGAGTCCTGATTATTTCAAAATTCGAGCTCTGAATTGACGGCCTTTCATCTTACCGTTACTGATAGTCTGCAGAGCTTTCTTTGCAACTGCCTTATCCACTGCAACATAAGCTCGCATTGGGAACAAATGAATCTTGCCAACTTGAGAACCAGGAATACCATCTTTGCCCGTTAGACAGCCAAGAATATCGCCAGGACGCACTTTTTGCTTTTTCCCGCCATCGATCTGAATCGTCACCATCTTTGATTGGTAAGGTTGCTGGTTCGACTTTGCAGGTAAGGTTGCTGGCATGACGTCCATATCTAAGTATTCTTCGATGCGGGCGACACGTAATCCATCTTTCTCTCCAAAGAAACTGAACGCTAAACCTTTGCTGCCTGCACGACCAGTACGACCAATACGATGCACATGCACTTCAGGATCGCGAGAAAGCTCGAAGTTAAATACTGCATCAAGGTTATCCACGTCCAAACCACGCGCAGCAACATCCGTTGCCACTAGGATCGAAACGCTCTTGTTGGCAAACTGCACTAAAGCTTGATCGCGTTCACGCTGCTCAAGATCACCGTGAATATCAATCACGCTGAACCCTTTATGGTGTAATTCATCCGCTACGTTTTGAACTTCTTTCTTCGTATTACAGAACACCACAGCGGATTCAGGCTGATGCGTTAACAACAGATTTGCTAACGCTTCGTCACGCGCTTCTGAGCCATCAACTTTGTAAAAGTATTGAGCAATACTGGATGTGTCGTGGGTGGATTCCACTTTGATCATCTCAGGTGATTGCATAATACGTTGAGCAATTTGTTCAATCTTTTCAGGGAAAGTGGCACTAAATAGCAGAGTTTGACGCTGTTTCGGCGCGGCATCAATAACCGCATCTAACGCATCTTGAAAGCCCATCTCCAACATACGGTCTGCTTCATCCAACACGAGCGTATTAAGCTCTTCTAGATTAATACGACCTTTCTCTAGGTGATCAAGAATACGACCCGGTGTACCGACCAGAATATGAGCGCCATGTTCTAATGAACCGATTTGTGGACCCATTGGCATACCGCCACACAGTGTCAGTACTTTAATATTGTGAATACCACGACCTAGCGTGCGGATCTCTTTCGCCACCTGATCTGCCAACTCGCGGGTTGGGCAAAGCACTAAAGATTGCACGCGAAAGCGTTTTACGTTCAAGTTAGACAATACGCCTAAGCCAAACGCAGCTGTTTTACCTGAGCCAGTTTTACCCTGACCAATCACGTCACGCTGATTCAAAATCGCAGGTAAGCTCAACGCTTGAATTGGCGTCATATGGGTGTAGTTCAATGATTCAAGCGTCTCTAGTAGCGCTGGATTAAGCCCTACTTGGTCAAAAGTTTGTTTGCTCACGGGGAAATATCCTCAGGTGGGATGAAAGAGAGGGCACATTATCGCCAGATTTATCACGAAGACCAGTGAAAATTAACCATTGTTAATGAGTAATAGTAGAAAACGAAGTAAAGTCAGTAGCATTGGCTCATTATTGGATATTGAAAATGATCAACTGGAGTGCCCTACCTTTCTCTCAACTGACTACTAAGCAACTGTATGAGATGCTGCAACTGCGTGTTGATGTCTTTGTGGTGGAGCAAACCTGTCCCTATCCGGAGTTAGATGGCAAGGATGTGTTAGAGGGCGTGTACCACCTACTCGGTTATCAAGGCGATGAGCTGGTTGCCAGTGCTCGTTTGCTGCCTGCCGGTACGACTTATGACAACGTCAGTGTTGGGCGTGTGGTGACCAAACAAAGTGCACGCGGTGGTGGTCTTGGGCATGAATTGCTTGAGCAAGCCCTGCACCATTGCCAACGCCTATGGGCTGACCAAACGATTGATATCGGCGCGCAAGAGCATCTTGTGGCGTTCTATGCCAGTCATGGATTTGAAGCCATTTCTGAAAGTTACCTTGAGGATGGGATCCCTCATGTGGATATGCGAAGAAGCATTGATATGAGCCGCTCGCGATAAAGGAGCGGCAATAGAAATGATTCTTTTAACCTGTAAGATGGAACGTTTGGTTTTTATGCATTTAGCAGCCGTTCTTAAATAACTATTCCTAAAAACTTTCTGAATATCTGTTTTTTTGAACAACTGCTTTTTTAAACCACTGCTTTTTGAGCGTCTAGCGCTACTTATTGCGACCGAATGAGCCATCCGACAAACGGAAAAACATAACAGAATTGCCATTTTTCTCGAGTTGCAGCATATCTAATTTCCCATCATCAGAAAGCTTAAAACGAATTAACTGACCTTGCTTAATATGACTGAGAGGTTTGTCACCGCCCTCAATCGCAACCAACGCATTAAGGTCAGCCATTGAGAGTTGGTTGTTACGGAACACTTGTGCCAACGTATCCCCATTTTTAATTTGATATTCTTTCCAGCTTTCTGATTGTGGTTGAGAAACCTGTGTGGAGTTTTGATCACTCAAACTTTGCGTATTCAACTGAATCGTGACACGTTGAGTTTCAACCGGGGTCACATTCGTCGATGACATCTCTTTAGGTGTTGGTACCACAAGAAGTAAAAGTACCACAGGAACCAATACCATCAGTGCACGCTGATGAAGCTTCGGCAAACCTTGCCAGAACTGAACGATTGGGGAGAATTTTTGCTGCCACTTTTCTTTGTCAAACGACTGCTTCCAATCGATGGCAGCAAGCTTTTGCTTCATCAATCCGACATGGTCGACTTGCTGCTTTTTCTTTCTGCGACGATTCATTCTAATGAGTCCCTTAAAACTTCTAACACCAGTATAAAAATACCAGCGCGGAGAGTATATGTTTTTCGCCAAAGTAAAATGGGATTTCAAAGAAATTGGCAGAAATTTCACTTGGAGTAAGAGATAAGTCACACCATTAAAGCTTGATGACGCCAATGAGCCACAATCATTTAAACCTTAGCGTGAAACTGATATCCTGTGGACTTTCTCACTCCTAATAAGAGCGACATTCATGTCTGAAATTAAATTTGAAACTGCAGAGCAGAAAGCAAGCTACGGTATTGGTCTGCAAATGGGTCAGCAACTAGCGGGGTCTGGTCTAGAAGGTCTAAGCGTTGACGCTATTGCTGCGGGTATAGCTACAGCACTAACAGGTGATATGCCATCAATCGAAATTGATGAAATCAACAAAGCACTTCAAGAACTTCACACGCGCGCAGAAGCCGCTCGTCAAGAAGCCGCTAAAGCAGCAGCCGCTGACGGTGAAGTGTTCCTAAAAGACAACGCTCTACGTCCAGAAGTAAATGTTCTTGAATCTGGTCTTCAGTACGAAATCATTACTGAAGGTACAGGTGAAATCCCAACTTCAGACAAATCAGTACGTGTTCACTACCACGGTGAGCTAACAGACGGCACTGTATTTGACAGCTCAGTTTCTCGCGGTCAGCCAGCTGAGTTCCCAGTAACAGGCGTAATCAAAGGTTGGGTTGAAGCACTTCAACTAATGCCTGTAGGTTCTAAGTGGAAACTGTACATCCCACAAGATCTTGCATACGGCGAGCGTGGTGCGGGTGCTGCAATCCCTCCATTCGCAGCACTTGTATTCGAAGTAGAACTACTAGACATCCTGTAATTAGCACTAATCAGTGATTTCCTAAAGCAGCTCAATCGAGCTGCTTTTTTTTGTCTACAATTTATACGGACTCACTCCAAACTAAAGGACAAGAAATGAAAACACTGACTCTACTTTTTACCCTCCTTATTCTTTCAACACCGACGTTAGCCGATAATGTCGTCCAAGAAACAGAAGGAGAGTTGGAAAAAGTAAAACAAAGCACTGAAAACATGATGAAAAAAGCGGAAGCTGACTCAGATAATTTAATGAAAGATACGGAAGCAGATACGCAGAAAGCGATGAGTAGTGCCGATGATCTTGTGAAAGGAGTTGAACTGGAACACCAAAATCCTATTGCTGATATGGTTGGGGAAAAACTTTCTATTTCTACGGATATGGCCGCATCGGGTTCAAGTGCCATGCTTGCTCTTGCTGAGAACCAGCTCAAAGGCGATAACTTGTCTGAACTTAATAAATTGGTTCCGGGATTATCTGATCTCACTGACATAAGCCTCACTATGGGCTCTATTGACAGTCTGGATAAAGTAAAGAGTGCGTTTAGTAAATCAGGAATGGATGCTTCTCAAATCGCTCAGTTCTCACCAATAATTTTGGATTACCTGAAACAAAAAGGGGCAAGTGATAACTTACTGGGGTCACTGAGTTCCGTGTGGAGTATGTAGATATTAACGAAGAATCTTGGTTCGCTTTTATAGTATTAAAAATACAAATATAGAATTAACAAATACAAAAAAGCCGAGCTATCGCTCGGCTTTTTCGTTCTTACGAACTGATTACTCAGCAGCTTCTTCAGCAGCTGGGCGATCAACAAGCTCAATGTAAGCCATTGGAGCTTTATCACCAGCACGGAAGCCAGCTTTTAGGATACGAGTGTAACCGCCCTGACGAGCAGCAAAACGTGGACCTAGTTCGTTAAATAGTTTTGCAACTACTTCGTTGTCACGAGTACGTGCAAATGCTAGACGACGGTTAGCAACACTGTCAGTCTTAGCTAGTGTAATCAAAGGCTCAACTACGCGACGTAGCTCTTTTGCTTTTGGCAAAGTAGTCTTGATAACTTCATGACGTACTAGAGAGCTAGCCATGTTGCTGAACATCGCTTTGCGATGTGAGCTGTTGCGGTTGAGTTGACGACCACTCTTACGATGGCGCATGACCTAATCCTTCTAACTAGTATCGATTAATCTTCAGCGATTGATGCAGGTGGCCAGTTTTCTAGGCGCATGCCCAGAGACAAACCACGTGACGCAAGTACATCTTTAATCTCAGTAAGAGATTTTTTACCAAGGTTAGGCGTTTTAAGTAGCTCAACCTCAGTGCGTTGTACTAGATCACCGATGTAGTGAATCGCTTCTGCTTTCAAACAGTTAGCAGAGCGAACTGTTAGTTCAAGATCGTCTACAGGACGCAGTAGGATCGGATCGAATTCTGGCTTCTCTTCCTTCTCCTCAGGTACACGTACATCACGAAGATCTACGAACGCATCCAATTGTTCAGCTAGGATAGTAGCTGCACGACGGATTGCTTCCTCAGGTTCTAGAGTACCGTTTGTTTCCATATCGATAACAAGCTTGTCTAGATCAGTACGCTGTTCTACACGAGCTGCTTCTACAGCGTAGGCAATTTTGTCTACTGGGCTGTAAGTAGCATCTACTAGTAGGCGACCGATTGGACGCTCGTCTTCTTCAGTATGGATACGCGCAGAAGCTGGAACATAACCACGACCACGTTCAACTTTAATTCGCATTGCGATTTCAGCGTTGTCATCCGTTAGGTGACAAATAACGTGTTCTGGGTTAGCGATCTCTACATCACCATCATGGGTGATGTCACCTGCAACCACAGGGCCCGAGCCTGATTTGTTCAGTGTAATGAACACTTCATCTTTGCCTTCGGCAACGCGGACAGCCAAACCTTTAAGGTTTAGAAGAATTTCAAGAATATCTTCTTGAACGCCTTCTTTAGTGCTGTACTCATGAAGTACGCCTTCAATCTCTACTTCTGTGACTGCACAACCAGGCATAGAAGATAGAAGAATGCGGCGAAGTGCATTACCTAGAGTATGACCAAAGCCACGCTCTAATGGCTCAAGAGTTACTTTTGCGTGAGTCGAGCTGATCTGTTCGATGTCAACTAGACGTGGCTTAAGAAATTCTGTTACAGAACCCTGCATTGTGTCCTCTCTTTAGTTTAACCTTACTTAGAGTAAAGCTCGACGATCAATTGTTCGTTGATGTCAGCTGATAGATCTGAACGTTCAGGCATACGCTTGAATGTACCTTCCATCTTGCCACCATCTACTTCAATCCAAGTTGGTTTTTCACGTTGTTCAGCAACTTCTAGAGCCGCTTTAATACGAGATTGCTGTTTAGCTTTCTCGCGGATAGATACAACGTCATTAGCCGCTACTTTGAAAGAAGGAACGTTTACAACTTTACCGTTAACTAGGATAGCTTTGTGGCTAACTAGCTGACGTGCTTCTGCGCGAGTTGCACCAAAGCCCATGCGGTAAACTACGTTATCAAGACGACCTTCAAGAAGCTGAAGTAGGTTTTCACCAGTGTTGCCTTTTAGGCGAGCAGCTTCTTTGTAGTAGTTACGGAATTGTTTTTCTAGAACGCCGTACATACGACGAACTTTTTGCTTCTCACGAAGCTGAACGCCATACTCAGATAGACGACCGCGACGAGCGCCGTGTACACCTGGTGCGTTATCAATTTTACACTTGGTATCGATCGCGCGAACACCAGACTTAAGGAACAAGTCAGTGCCTTCACGACGGCTAAGCTTCAGCTTAGGACCCAAATATCTTGCCATGATCTTTCTCCAGTAATCTAAAAAACGTTATACGCGACGTTTTTTTAGGTGGACGACAACCGTTATGAGGGATTGGTGTAGCATCAACGATGTTTGTGATGCGGAAACCAGCTGCGTTCAGTGCGCGAACCGTAGATTCACGACCTGGACCAGGACCCTTAACCATAACTTCCAAGTTCTTTAGACCGTATTCTTTAGCCATTTCAGCACAACGCTCAGCAGCAACCTGTGCAGCGAACGGAGTAGACTTACGAGAACCGCGGAAACCAGAACCACCTGCAGTAGCCCATGCTAGAGCGTTACCTTGACGGTCAGTAATAGTTACGATTGTGTTATTGAAAGATGCATGGATGTGCGCAACACCGTCTGCAACTTGTTTGCGAACGCGTTTACGCGTGCGAGTTGGTTGTTTAGCCATTGTACTCTACCTTCCCGATTATTTCTTGATCGGCTTACGCGGACCCTTACGGGTGCGAGCATTGGTTTTAGTACGCTGTCCACGTAGTGGTAGACTGCGACGATGACGAAGACCACGGTAACAGCCAAGGTCCATAAGACGCTTGATGTTCATTGATACTTCACGACGTAGATCACCTTCTACAGTGTATTTAGCTACACCATCACGCAGTTGATCGATCTGCTCTTCAGTTAGTTCACTGATCTTAACATCTTCAGCAATACCCACTTCAGCTAGAATAGCTTGAGAGCGAGTTTTACCGATGCCGTAGATCGCAGTTAGTGCGATTACAGCGTGTTTTTGATCAGGAATGTTAATGCCTGCTATACGGGCCATTATTCACTCCTAAGTGTTTCTATAAAAGAATTAGCCGCAGCAAAGCCCGTGATGGATACGCTGCGGAGTACTACTTCTTTTGCACGCAAAAGGTAGGCCGAGGAATATACTCGACCTAACCTTAGTTTTCAAGTAAAAACTTCTGCTAATTAGCCTTGGCGTTGTTTATGCTTTGGCTCACTGCTACAAATCACGCGAACGACACCGTTACGCTTGATTACTTTACAGTTACGGCAGATTTTTTTAACGGAAGCACGAACTTTCATTGCTAAACTCCGTAATTGAAACTGAGTCTACCGCCGTATTAACGACCGTAGCCTTTCAGATTCGCTTTCTTCAACACAGAATCATACTGTTGAGACATCAGATGAGTCTGTACCTGTGCCATAAAGTCCATGATAACAACAACTACGATAAGTAGTGATGTACCGCCGAAGTAGAAACGTACGTTCCACGCGACCATCATGAACTCGGGAATCAGACAGATAAAGGTAATGTACAGTGCGCCCGCTAGGGTTAAACGTGTCATTACTTTATCGATGTACTTCGCTGTCTGCTCACCTGGGCGGATGCCGGGTACGAATGCACCAGACTTCTTCAAGTTATCTGCTGTTTCACGCGGGTTGAAAACCAACGCCGTGTAGAAGAAACAGAAGAAAATAATTGCTGCTGCATAAAGCATTACATACAGCGGTTGACCTGGGCTAAGAGCCAAAGACACGTCAGTTAACCAACCGAACGCGCTGCTCTCACCGTTCTGACCAAACCACTGAGCCAATGTTCCTGGGAACAGGATAATACTTGATGCAAAAATCGCAGGAATAACACCAGCCATATTAATTTTAAGTGGCAAGTGTGAGCTTTGCGCAGCAAATACTTTACGACCTTGTTGACGCTTAGCGTAGTTAACGACGATTCGACGCTGACCACGTTCCATGAAAACAACGAAGTAAATTACTGCAAAAGCCAATACTGCGATTAACAGTAGAAGAAGTACATGCAATTCACCTTGACGCGCTTGCTCGATTGTTTGACCGATTGCAGATGGCAATCCAGCAACAATACCTGCAAAAATCAGAATGGAAATACCATTACCGATTCCTCGCTCTGTAATTTGTTCACCTAACCACATTAGGAACATGGTGCCGGTTACTAAACTTACGGTAGCAATTAGCGTAAACATGGTTTGGTTGATAACAACCAGATTATCGACCATGCTTGGTAAGCCAGTTGCAATACCAATAGCTTGGAATGTTGCAAGTACAAGCGTGCCGTAGCGTGTATATTGGCTGATCTTACGACGGCCTGCTTCACCCTCTTTTTTGAGTTCCGCTAACGCTGGATGAACTACAGTTAGCAATTGGACAACAATAGATGCCGAAATATACGGCATGATGCCCAATGCTAATATAGATGCACGCTCAAGAGCACCACCGGAGAACATGTTAAACATTTCTACGATGGTACCTTTTTGCTGTTCGAACAAATCGGCAAGTACAGCAGCGTCAATACCAGGGATCGGCACAAAAGAGCCGGCTCGGAATACTAAAAGTGCACAAATTACGAATAATAAGCGCGACTTTAGTTCACTTAAGCCGCTCTGAGCACTACGAAAATCTTGTCCTGGTTTCTTAGCCATCTGTACCTCGTTCCTCGAGATTATGCCTCGATTTTACCGCCTGCAGCTTCGATTGCAGCTTTAGCGCCTTTAGTCACACGTAGACCTTTAACAGTCACTGCTTTATCAATCTCACCAGAAAGAACAACTTTTACGAATTCGATGTTCTTAGTGATGATGTTAGCAGCTTTAAGGCTGTTTAGATCAACCACGTCACCAGATACTTTCGCTAGTTCACCTAGACGAACTTCAGCAGACACTAGGCTCTTACGAGAAGTGAAACCGAATTTTGGTAGACGTTGTTTCAGAGGCATTTGACCGCCTTCAAAACCTGGACGAACTTTACCGCCAGAACGTGATTTTTGACCTTTGTGACCACGGCCACCAGTTTTACCTAGGCCCGAACCGATACCGCGACCTAGACGCTTAGGAGCGTGCTTAGAACCAGCAGCCGGTGCAAGAGTATTCAAACGCATTCTGATTACTCCTCAACTTTAACCATGTAGTAAACCTTGTTGATCATGCCGCGCACGCACGGAGTATCTTCAAGTTCTACTGTGTGGTTGATTTTACGAAGACCTAGACCGCGCAAAGTAGCTTTGTGCTTAGGTAGGCGACCAATTGAGCTTTTAGTTTGAGTTACTTTAATAGTTGCCATGGTGTTCTTACTCCGAAATAGCTTCAACAGTTAGACCACGTTTAGCAGCAACCATTTCTGGTGACTTCATACTACCTAGCGCATCGATCGTTGCACGAACGATGTTGATTGGGTTCGTAGAACCGTACGCTTTAGATAGTACGTTGTGTACACCAGCAACTTCTAGTACTGCACGCATCGCACCACCTGCGATAACACCAGTACCTTCAGCAGCAGGCTGCATGTAAACTTTAGAGCCCGAATGGCGACCTTTCACTGGGTGGTGAAGTGTGCCTTCGTTTAGCGCGATAGTAGTCATGTTACGACGCGCTTTTTCCATTGCTTTTTGAATCGCTGCAGGTACTTCACGAGCTTTGCCGTAACCGAAACCTACACGACCGTTACCGTCACCAACTACAGTTAGTGCAGTGAAGCTCATGATTCGACCACCTTTAACCGTTTTAGAAACGCGGTTAACTGCGATTAGCTTTTCTTGCAAATCATTCGCTTGAACTTGTTGTTCTTTAGCCATCTTCCAACCCTACCTTAGAATTTCAGACCAGCTTCGCGAGCAGATTCTGCTAGCGCCGCTACTCGACCGTGGTATTGGAAACCAGAACGATCAAATGCAACTGCAGTTACGCCTTTTTCAAGAGCGCGTTCTGCAACAGCTTTACCTACTGCTTTAGCTGCATCGATGTTACCAGTGTATTTCACTTGCTCACGGATCGCTTTTTCTACAGTAGAAGCTGCTGCGATAACCTCAGAGCCGTTAGCCGCGATAACCTGTGCGTACACGTGACGAGGAGTACGGTGTACAACTAGGCGAGTCGCACCCAGTTCTGCAATCTTACGACGTGCGCGTGTAGCACGACGGATGCGAGATGCTTTCTTATCCATAGTGTTACCTTACTTCTTCTTAGCTTCTTTAGTACGCACATTTTCATCTGCGTAACGAACACCTTTACCTTTGTAAGGCTCAGGTTGACGGTAAGAACGAATGTCAGCCGCAACTTGACCAACTAGTTGCTTGTCACAACCAGTGATAACGATTTCAGTTTGGCTTGGACATTCAGCTTTAATACCCGCTGGCAACTCGTGCTCAACTGGGTGAGAGAAGCCTAGTGTTAGACCTACAGCGTTGCCTTTGATAGCAGCACGGTAACCTACACCTTTAAGAGTTAGCTTCTTAGTAAAGCCTTCAGTAACACCAACAACCATGTTGTTAACTAGAGCGCGAGCTGTACCAGCTTGTGCCCATGCGTTTACAACACCTTCTTTAGGACCGAAAGTCAGGTTGTTATCTTCCTGAGCGATAACTACAGCGTCGTTTAGTACGCGAGTCAGTTCGCCTTTAGCACCTTTTACAGTGATTTCTTGGCCGTTTAGTTTCACCTCTACGCCAGCTGGAATAGCGACAGGTGCTTTAGCAACACGAGACATAGTCTACTCCTTATTAAGCTACGTAAGCGATGATTTCACCACCAAGACCTGCTTTACGTGCAGCGCGGTCTGACATAAGACCCTTGGAAGTAGAAACGATAGCAATACCCAGACCGCCCATTACAGAAGGAAGTTGATCTTTCTTCTTGTAAACACGTAGACCTGGACGAGAAACACGTTTAAGTTGCTCGATTACTGGTTTTGCTTGGAAGTACTTAAGTGTAACTTCTAGCTCAGGTTTTGCTTCGCCTTCAACAGCGAAGTCAACGATGTAACCTTCAGCTTTTAGTAGTGCAGCAATTGCAACTTTAAGCTTTGAAGAAGGCATTTTTACAGCAACTTTGTTTGCTGCCTGACCGTTACGAACGCGGGTCAGCATATCCGAAATCGGATCTTGCATGCTCATATGATTTACTCCAAATGATTAAGTGGCAATTACCAGCTAGCCTTACGAAGACCCGGAATCTCGCCTTTCATGCAAGCTTCACGAACCTTAATACGGCTTAGACCGAACTTACGTAGGTAACCGTGTGGACGACCAGTTTGGTTACAACGGTTGCGCTGACGTGATGCACTTGAATCACGTGGAAGAGACTGCAGTGATAGAACTGCGTTCCAACGATCTTCTTCAGATGCGTTTACATCGCTGATGATAGCTTTTAGCGCTGCACGCTTTTCAGCGAACTTAGCTACTAGCTTTGCACGTTTAGCTTCACGTGCTTTCATTGATTGTTTAGCCATAACAGTAACCCTTCACCTTACTTACGGAATGGGAAGTTAAAGGCAGCCAGCAGAGCTCGGCCTTCCTCATCAGTACCAGCAGACGTCGTAATAGTGATGTCTAAACCGCGTACACGATCAACTTTATCAAAGTCGATTTCCGGGAAGATGATTTGCTCGCGAACGCCCATGCTGTAGTTACCGCGTCCGTCAAAAGACTTAGCGCTAACACCACGGAAGTCACGTACACGTGGAAGAGCGATGTTAATCAAACGCTCAAGAAAATCCCACATACGTTCGCCACGCAAGGTTACTTTACAACCGATAGGGTAGCCTTCACGGATTTTGAAACCTGCAACAGATTTGCGAGCTTTAGTGATAAGTGGCTTTTGACCAGAGATCGTTGCCATATCAGCAGCTGCGTTTTCTAGCAGTTTCTTATCGTTGATTGCTTCACCAACACCCATGTTTAGGGTGATTTTCTCGATTCTAGGGACTTGCATGACGCTTGTGTAGCTAAACTGTTTGGTCAGTTCAGCGACTACAGACGACTTGTAGTAATCATGCAGTTTCGCCATAGTAGAACTCCAAATTACTTCTATTAGTTAGAAACGGTTTCGCCGTTAGACTTGAAGAAACGAACTTTCTTGCCGTCTTCAATACGGAAACCGATACGGTCAGCTTTACCAGTAGCTGCGTTAAAGATTGCAACGTTAGAAGCATCAATAGCTGCTTCTTGTTCAACGATGCCACCTTGTTGACCTAGAGCCGGAACCGGCTTTTGGTGCTTCTTAACAAGGTTGATACCTTCAACGATAACTTTACCAGTTGCTAGGACCTTAGTTACTTTACCTTTCTTGCCTTTGTCTTTACCAGCAAGAACGATTACTTCGTCGTTACGACGGATTTTAGCTGCCATTTCTACGTGCTCCTTACAGAACTTCTGGAGCCAGTGAAACAATCTTCATGAACTTATTGCCACGAAGTTCGCGTGTCACAGGACCAAAGATACGTGTACCGATTGGTTGCTCAGTAGTGTTGTTCAACAGTACGCAAGCATTTCGGTCGAAGCGAATGACAGAACCGTCAGGACGACGTACGCCTTTACGGGTGCGCACTACAACCGCCTTCAGAACGTCACCTTTTTTAACTTTACCGCGAGGAATTGCTTCCTTAACAGTAACTTTGATGACGTCACCGATATGTGCATAACGGCGGTGTGAGCCACCCAGAACCTTAATACACATTACGCTGCGTGCGCCTGAGTTATCAGCTGCGTCCAGCATACTTTGCATTTGGATCATGTTAGTGCTCCGCTAAATATTAATAACTAGACCCATCACGGGTCGGGCTGCCTCTTAAAAGAGACGCGGATTGTACCACCCTTTTTTGTGATTGGGTAGTCAAAAAATAAACGGCCCCAAAAAAATTTTTGGAGCCGCTTTCCTACCTATAGAATAGTGAAGATTACATCTTCGCCTTTTCTACAACTTTTACCAAAGTCCAAGACTTAGTCTTAGACAGTGGACGGCACTCAGCGATTTCAACTTTGTCGCCTAGGCCACATTCGTTGTTCTCGTCGTGTGCGTGTACTTTAGTTGTGCGTTTTACGAACTTACCGTAAATTGGGTGTTTTACGAAACGTTCGATAGCAACTACGATAGACTTGTCCATCTTGTCGCTAACTACACGACCTTGTTGAGTACGTTTTACTTCGCTCATTATGCGCCTGCCTTCTCAGTCAAAACAGTTTTCACACGTGCGATATCACGGCGTACAGCTTTCAGAGTATGAGTTTGCTGTAGTTGACCAGTTGCAGCTTGCATGCGCAAGTTGAACTGTTCACGTAGCAAATTCAATAGCTCAGCGTTAAGCTCTTCAACGCTCTTTTCGCGTAGATCTTGTGCTTTCATCACATCACCTGCTTAATTACAAATGTAGTCTTGAATGGCAGTTTACGAGCCGCTAAACGGAACGCTTCACGTGCCAATTCTTCAGGTACACCACCCATTTCGTACATAACCTTACCAGGTTGGATTTGGGCTACCCAGTACTCAACGTTACCTTTACCCTTACCTTGACGAACTTCAAGTGGTTTTTCTGTGATTGGTTTGTCTGGGAACACACGGATCCAGATTTTACCTTGACGCTTAACGTGACGTGTCATTGCACGACGTGCCGCTTCAATTTGACGAGCAGTTAGACGACCACGGCCAACAGCTTTAAGACCGAATTCGCCGAAGCTTACATCAGTACCTTTAGCTAGACCACGGTTACGACCTGTCTGAACCTTACGGAACTTAGTACGTTTAGGTTGTAGCATCTGTCGACTCCTTACTTACGGCCTTTACGCTGCTTCTTAGGCTTGTCAGCCTTAGGCTCTACAGCGTTAGCTGCTGGCATACCACCTAGGATCTCACCTTTGAAGATCCAAGTTTTAATGCCGATCACACCGTATTGAGTGTGAGCCGAAGAAGTTGCGTAATCAATGTCTGCACGTAGAGTGTGTAGAGGCACACGGCCTTCACGGTACCACTCAGAACGTGCGATTTCAGCGCCGCCTAGACGACCGCTTACTTCTACTTTGATGCCTTTAGCACCTAGACGCATTGCGTTTTGTACCGCGCGCTTCATAGCACGACGGAACATAACACGACGCTCTAGTTGAGACGCGATGCTGTCACCAACAAGCTGTGCATCAAGCTCAGGCTTGCGTACTTCAGCGATGTTAATTTGAGCTGGCACACCTGCAATTTTAGCTACAGCTGCACGTAGTTTCTCAACGTCTTCACCTTTCTTACCGATTACAACGCCTGGGCGAGCAGTGTGAATAGTCACACGGATGCTCTTAGCAGGACGCTCGATAACGATGCGTGAAAGAGATGCTTTTTGTAGTTCCTTAGTTAGGAACTGACGTACCTTGAAGTCGCCGTCTAGGTTGTCAGCGAAATCTTTGGTGTTAGCAAACCATGTAGCATTCCAAGGCTTAACGATGCCTAGACGAATACCATTAGGATGTACTTTTTGACCCATTGCTTACTCTCCTAGTCTCTAGCGATCTGCTACAACAACAGTGATGTGGCTTGAACGCTTCAAGATACGATCCGCACGACCTTTAGCACGAGGCATAATACGCTTCATGGTTGGGCCTTCATCTACAAAGATTTTTGCGACATTCAGATCGTCAATATCTGCACCTTCGTTGTGCTCCGCGTTAGCGATAGCAGACTCAAGAACTTTCTTAACTAGTACAGCAGCTTTTTTGTTGCTGAACGTTAGGATTTCTAGAGCTTGGTCAACAGATTTACCACGGATTAGATCCGCAACTAAGCGAGCTTTCTGAGGCGAAATGCGAGCAAAGTTATGTTTAGCAATAGCTTCCATTATTTACTCCTTAACGCTTCTTAGCTTTCTTATCCGCAGCGTGGCCGCGGTAAGTGCGAGTTGGTGCGAATTCACCCAGTTTGTGACCGATCATTTCTTCGGTAACGAAAACTGGAACGTGCTGACGACCATTATGGACAGCGATGGTCAAACCGATCATCGTAGGGATGATCATTGAACGACGGGACCAAGTCTTAAGTGGCTTTTTGTCTCCGCTTTCCACCGCTTTCTCTACCTTCTTCAGCAAGTGTAGGTCAATAAAAGGACCTTTCTTGAGAGAACGTGGCATGGCGATTCCTCTTTATATAGATTACTTGTTACGACGACGTACGATGTACTTGTCAGTGCGCTTGTTCTTACGGGTCTTAAAGCCTTTAGTTGGCATACCCCAAGGAGATACTGGGTGACGACCACCAGAAGTACGACCTTCACCACCACCGTGTGGGTGGTCAACCGGGTTCATTACTACACCACGTACGGTTGGACGTACGCCGCGCCAGCGTGAAGCACCAGCTTTACCTAGTTCACGTAGCATGTGCTCAGAGTTACCAACTTCACCGATTGTTGCACGGCCTTCAGAAAGTACTTTGCGCATCTCGCCAGAACGTAGACGGATAGTTACGTACGCACCGTCGCGAGCAACGATTTGAGCGTATGCACCAGCCGAACGAGCTAGCTGACCACCTTTACCAGGTTTAAGTTCAACGTTATGTACTGTTGAACCTACAGGGATGTTACGCATTGGTAGAGTGTTACCAGTTTTGATAGCAGCATCTGGACCAGATTGTACAACATCACCCGCTACTAGACCTTTCGGTGCTAGGATGTAGCGACGCTCACCGTCTTTGTAAAGAACTAGAGCAATGTTTGCGCTACGGTTTGGATCGTATTCAAGACGCTCAACTTTCGCTGGGATGCCATCTTTAGTACGTTTGAAGTCAATTACACGGTAGTGGTGCTTGTGACCACCGCCGATGTGACGTACTGTAATACGACCGTTGTTGTTACGACCACCGTTCTTAGAGTTTTTCTCTAGAAGAGGTGCGTATGGCTTGCCCTTGTGTAGGTCAGCGTTAACAACTTTAACAACGTGACGACGACCAGGGGAAGTCGGCTTACATTTAACAATAGCCATTCTTAACTACTCCTGTTATTCCGCGCCGCCAACGAAGTCAAGATCTTGACCTTCTTTCAAAGTAACGTACGCTTTCTTAACGTCGCTGCGGCGACCTTGGCGTAGACCTTGACGTTTGGTCTTACCCTTAGTGATAAGAGTATTTACAGACTTAACTTCAACTTCAAATAGCTTTTCTACAGCTGCTTTGATCTCTTTTTTAGTTGCATCTTTAGCTACTTTGAAAACGATAGTGTTCGCTTTCTCAGCTGCCATAGTTGCTTTTTCAGAGATGTGCGGTGCACGTAGAACTTTTAGGATACGCTCTTCAGTGATCATGCTAGCATCTCCTCAACTTGCTTAACTGCAGCTGCAGTCATTACAACTTTGTCGAACGCGATTAGAGAAACTGGATCAATACCAGCTACGTCACGTGCATCAACTTTGTATAGGTTACGAGCAGCTAGGAATAGATTCTCATCTACTTCGCTAGTCACGATAAGCGCGTCAGTTAGCTCAAGCTCTTTTAGCTTAGCAACTAGCTCTTTCGTTTTTGGTGCTTCTACTGAGAAGTTATCAACAACGATTAGACGCTCTTGACGAACAAGCTCAGAAAGAATGCTCTTCATAGCACCACGGTACATTTTTTTGTTTACTTTTTGGCTGTGATCTTGTGGTTTCGCAGCAAAAGTAACACCACCTGTACGCCAGATTGGGCTACGAATTGTACCAGCGCGCGCGCGGCCAGTACCTTTTTGACGCCATGGCTTAGCGCCACCGCCAGATACTTCTGAACGTGTTTTCTGAGCGCGTGTACCTTGACGAGCACCTGCTGCGTATGCAACAACTACTTGGTGTACAAGAGCTTCGTTAAACTCACGTCCGAAAGTAGTTTCGGAAACAGTTAGTGCATCAGCACCTTTAACCATTAATTCCATTACTTACTCCTGAGACGTTATGCTTTAATAGCTGGTTTAACGATCACGTTGCCGCCAGTTGCGCCTGGGACTGCACCTTTGATAAGAAGCAGGTTGCGCTCAGCGTCAACACGTACGATCTCTAGGTTTTGAGTCGTTACACGCTCAGCACCCATGTGACCTGCCATTTTCTTGCCTTTAAACACGCGACCTGGAGTTTGACATTGGCCAATTGAACCCGGTGCACGGTGAGACAATGAGTTACCGTGAGTCATATCTTGAGTACGGAAGTTCCAACGCTTAACAGCGCCTTGGAAACCCTTACCTTTAGATGTACCAGTAACGTCTACTTTCTTAGTTTCGTTGAATAGTTCAACAGTTAGTTCAGCACCAACTTCGAACTCTTCACCGTTTTCCAAACGGAATTCCCAAAGACCGCGACCAGCTTCAACACCTGCTTTAGCAAAGTGACCAGCTTCTGGTTTAGTAACACGGTTAGCTTTCTTAGCACCAGTTGTAACCTGGATTGCTGCGTAGCCATCTGTCTCAAGAGTTTTAACTTGAGAAACACGGTTAGCTTCAACCTCAACAACAGTTACTGGGATAGAAACGCCTTCTTCAGTAAATACGCGGGTCATGCCCACTTTACGACCGATTAGACCAATCATTCTTCTAATCTCCCTTAACCTAGGCTAATTTGAACGTCAACGCCCGCAGCAAGGTCTAGACGCATTAGAGCATCAACAGTTTTGTCTGTTGGCTCAACGATGTCGATTAGACGCTTGTGAGTACGGATTTCGTACTGGTCACGTGCTTTCTTGTTAACGTGTGGAGAGATAAGAACTGTGAAACGCTCTTTACGAGTAGGTAGTGGGATTGGACCACGAACCTGTGCGCCAGTGCGCTTAGCTGTTTCAACGATTTCCGCTGTAGAAGCGTCGATTAGTTTGTAATCGAATGCTTTTAGGCGGATACGGATACGTTGGTTCTGCATGAGACAGAGCTCCAATATTAAAAATTACACAAACAATATCGCCACTCAAACTCGTTAAGACGAGAGAATGCCGATTGATTTATGTGAAACCGTAGCATCCAAGATTAGGACGCATTGTCAGTTAATTTTCGATTAACTATCCCTACATACCAAAGTCACCTTTGGGGATAGTTTTTCCGAAGAAAAGATAGCTAATTGTATTAACCGCGAACATAAGCTGAGTATACATTACCTCGTAAATCACCAGGATTTACTCGCTCCTCACTGCTCATTGGTTCACAACTGGCTTAACCAGTGCGGTGCATTATACAGATCACACTTTAGGATGCAATACCTGCACGGAAAATAATCGAAGAAAATTTAACCGCTCAGAACAGTATTATCATTTCCGAATAATACAAAGATTTCTGCTAAGCCAAATACAAAAAGGACGCCGAAGCGTCCTTTTCTAAACTGTAATCGTAATAGCAGTTGCTATTATTTCTTACCGCTTGATAGTGCACCGAAACGCTTGTTGAAGCGATCAACACGGCCGCCTGTATCAACGATACGTTGCTTACCAGTGTAGAATGGGTGACACTTGTCACATACGTCTAGGTGGATAGAGTCTTTACCTAGAGTAGAGTTGAACTCAAAAGAGTTGCCGCAAGAACAAGTAGCAGATACTGCTTTGTATTCTGGGTGGATACCAGCTTTCATGGGATAACCTCAATAGTAGGCCGTGTCGCTATACGAGTCTAAGCCGCACACCACACGTAATTAATGATAATCAGGGATACCGCATCGACTTGTCATCGAAGCCATATCTCAAGGCGCAGTATAGTAATGAATCACTCTACAGGGATCAACACATTTGGCAATTTTTTCGCCACTTTTTTCATCAGTACGAATGTACTGCCTCTGTTCTTGCTCTATAAAACGTACAGTGCTCGAATTTCGAGTTGGGTTTTAATAGACTATACGCTCCTCTTCCCTCTTTTATATAGTTAATATTCTATGCGTCCATCCATCGCCCGAGTGGCACTGCCGGTTCCTCTCGACAAACAATTTGACTATATCATTCCGGGTCACCTATTCCCGATTATCGGTGGACGCGTATCTGTGCCTTTTGGTCGGCAAACCCTAGTGGGCATCGTCACGACAATGGTGAATCACTCAGATTTTCCAAAAGAGCAGCTCAAGCCAATCAAAGCGGTTTTAGACACTCAGCCAATATGGTCAGAAAAGCTCTATTCTTTGCTGACTTGGTGCAGCCACTTTTATCAATATCCCCTTGGCGACACGCTGCACAATGCAATGCCAGCCGCGTTGCGTAAAGGTAAGCCAGCAGATTTTGCTACGCTGCAAGAGTGGCAAATCACCGCCTCTGGTAAAGATAAGCTCATGCAAGGTTTGGGGCGTGCAGTCAAGCAGCAACGCGCTTTACAAATGCTGATCAATGGCGCTATCCCACATCAAGAGTTTGTTGACCAAGAGATTGCGTCAACGGTGCTTAAGTCTTTAGAAGAAAAAGGCTGGATAGAAAGTATTGAAAAAAAACCAACGATCATCAAATGGGGCCAGCAAGTAGAGTGCAACGTTGAAAAACCTAAGCTAAATCATGAACAAGCTCTCGCTATTGCGAGCGTTAATAGCCAAACGGGTTTTGCCTGCTATTTATTAGAGGGGGTAACGGGCTCAGGGAAAACTGAAGTCTACTTGAACCTCATTAAACCAATACTAGAAAAAGGCAAACAAGCACTCGTATTAGTGCCAGAGATTGGCCTAACGCCGCAAACCATTAACCGCTTTAAACGTCGCTTTAATGTGCCAGTTGATGTGATTCACTCTGGCTTGAATGATACCGAACGACTGAATGCATGGCTCTCTGCTCGAGACAAAGCGGCAGGAATTATCATCGGTACTCGCTCTGCCCTGCTTACCCCTTTTGCCGATCTCGGCATCATTATTGTTGATGAAGAACACGACGCCTCTTACAAACAACAAGACAGTTTGCGTTACCACGCACGCGATGTCGCCGTCATGCGTGCCCATAAAGAGCAAGTGCCGATCGTATTAGGCTCCGCTACCCCGGCTCTCGAAACACTGCACAATGCACTTTCAGGTAAGTATCACCATTTAACTCTGACAAAGCGAGCAGGCTCAGCCGTACCCACAACCAATAAAGTGCTCGACGTTAAAGGTCAATTTTTAGAAAGTGGCTTATCCGCAACCTTAATTGCCGAGATGCGCAAGCACCTTAAAGCGGGCAATCAGGTCATGCTGTTCCTTAATCGTCGTGGTTTTTCTCCGGCATTAATGTGCCATGAGTGTGGCTGGATTGCGGAATGTAAACGCTGTGATGCCTATTATACGTTTCATCAGTACAGCAATGAGATACGTTGCCATCATTGTGGGTCACAACAACCTATCATCCATCAGTGTCAGGGCTGCGGTTCAACTCACCTAGTCACCGTGGGTGTTGGGACCGAACAGCTCGAACAGCAACTGACGCAACTATTCCCAGAATACAAAGCTATTCGCATAGATAGAGATAGCACTCGTCGTAAAGGCAGCTTGGAAGATGCGCTTGAATCTATTCGTAAAGGGGAATATCAAATCCTCATTGGTACGCAGATGTTAGCGAAAGGCCATCACTTCCCTAATGTGACGCTGGTTGCCTTACTCGATGTCGACGGTTCACTCTATAGCAGCGATTTTCGTGCATCTGAACGTTTAGCGCAGTTATTCATTCAAGTGGCTGGGCGTGCAGGACGAGCAAGCAAACCTGGTGAAGTTATCTTACAGACCCACCATCCCGAACACAGTTTGCTTCAAGCTCTTTTGCAAAAAGACTATCGTCACTTTGCGATGACGGCGCTAGAAGAGCGTAAATTAGCCCAACTTCCACCTTATAGCTTTTTAACCTTATTCAAAGCGGAAGCCAATCAAAGTGAGCTCGTCGAAGACTTCCTGCGCCAAGTAAGATTTACGCTAGAGTCACATCCATTGTTCGACGAATCTTGCATGGTGTTAGGCCCAACGCCCTCACCACTGGCTAAACGTGCGGGTAAGTACCGTTGGCAATTGTTATTACAAACTCAACATCGTTCATTGATGCAAAAGTTATTGAGCAGTGCGAAACCTGCTATTGAGTTGTTGCCAAATGCCAAAAAGGTTCGCTGGAATTTAGACATTGAACCACAAGACCTCAGCTAGCAAACGATTAACCATGCAATGAATTACCGTTTAATGTGATGATAATCACAATAGGATTGTGTTTTTTGTTAATCAGCCCGTAACTTTCGCTTTAGAAATGAATAGACTATTCAAATTAGCAAAGTCTTACGCTGGAAATAGCTTGGACTGACATTAAAACAACGACTAACGTCAATTTGGCAAAACTTTGAGAGGGTATAACTATGGCGACAATGAAGGATGTTGCCCAGCTTGCGGGGGTTTCGACAGCGACAGTTTCACGAGCGCTCATGAACCCAGAAAAAGTCTCATCTTCCACCAGACAGCGGGTTGAAGATGCCGTACTTGAGGCTGGCTATTCTCCAAATTCATTAGCACGCAATTTACGTAGAAATGAATCAAAAACCATTGTCACTATAGTGCCGGACATTTGTGATCCTTATTTTTCGGAGATCATTCGCGGTATTGAAGATGCCGCGATGGAGCATGGCTACTTAGTTCTACTTGGCGATAGCGGACAGCAGAAAAAGCGTGAGAGCTCATTCGTCAACTTAGTCTTTACCAAACAAGCCGATGGCATGTTATTGCTAGGTACAGACCTGCCGTTTGATGTCAGCAAACCTGAACAGAAGAATTTGCCTCCTATGGTAATGGCATGTGAGTTCGCCCCTGAGCTTGAACTGCCAACCGTGCACATTGATAACCTCACCGCGGCTTTTGAAGCCGTCAACTATCTCACTCACCTCGGACATAAGCGAATCGCACAAGTGTCTGGCCCAGAGACAGCTGTGCTTTGTCAGTTCCGCCAACAAGGTTATCAGCAAGCACTGCGCCGCGCTGGCATTACTCAGAATGCACAATACAGCGTAGTTACCGACTTCTCTTTCGAGGGTGGCGCCCAAGCGGTGCGTAAACTACTCGAACTTTCCGAACCACCAACAGCCCTATTTTGTCATTGTGACACAATGGCGATTGGCGCGATCCAAGAAGCAAAACGCCTTGGTTGGCGAGTACCTCAAGATCTGTCTGTCGTCGGGTTTGATGATATCCAGTTTGCTCAATACTGCGATCCACCGTTAACAACTGTTTCTCAGCCTCGTTATGAAATTGGCCGACAAGCCATGTTAATGATGTTAGAGCTCCTTAAAGGCCACGACGTACATTCTGGCTCTCGTCTACTTGATACCAAACTTGTCGTACGTGGCAGTGCTGCGCCACCGTTACGATAGGGATGAGAAAGGGTCTAGGTTATTAGGGCCTAGATCCTAGGACCTTTCCCTCAAACTCACAAGATTATGTGAATAGGGTGTTTTCTCATCGCGTTCTGGATTAACATATTTCGCAGAATCATCGATGACCTGAAGTAACCGTGGCAAATAAAGATTATGTAAGAAGAGGACGCGGCGCTCCGAAGAAAAGCGCGAAGAAACAACCCTCTCGAAAGAAACCTTGGCGTAGTGGTCTACTTGCTCTTTTGCTCGTGGGCAGCTTTGGCTATGGCCTTTACCTTCTGAACTCAGATCCTGAGCCAGAGCAACCAATCGTTCAACAGCAAACCTCCACTAGCAAACCTAAAGCTAAAAAAGATCTGCCTCCCCCTCCGGAAGAAAAGTGGGAATACGTCGAGTCTCTGCCGAATCGTGAAGTAGAAGTCATCGCGAAAGAAGTCGAAGTCTCTAAAATCCCATACGTAATGCAGTGCGGCGCCTACAAAAAGCAAAGCCAAGCAGAAGAGCGCAAACTGGCTATCGCTTTCCAAGGTATTAGCAGTAACGTCATCAAGAAAGATGGCAGCTCTTGGTATCGCGTGGTACTTGGTCCATACAAATTCAAACGAGATGCTGAAAAAGATCGCCATAAATTGCAACGCGCGAAAATAGAGCCGTGTGCAATTTGGAAAGAGAATTTTTAAGACAAGATCCTAGATCCTAGATCCTAGATCCTAGATCCTAGATCCTAGATCCTAGGTCCTAGGATCCTAGGGCCTATCTCTTTTGACCTAAGAACCTTTGTTTTCGCCCCCTTGAATCCCTAAATCCTTTCCCCCATATACTTAATTAAATCCAAAAGAAATAATTAAGAGGTCGACTGTGACTACCATTGTATCTGTACGTCGAAACAACAAAGTTGTCATCGCGGGTGATGGCCAAGTATCGCTAGGCAATACCGTTATGAAAGGTAATGCTCGTAAAGTACGTCGCCTATACAACAATCAAGTATTAGCTGGCTTCGCTGGCGGTACTGCGGATGCATTTACCCTATTCGAGCGCTTTGAAAGCAAACTGCAAATGCACCAAGGCCACCTAACGAAAGCGGCTGTGGAACTGGCAAAAGACTGGCGCAGCGATCGCGCACTTCGCAAGCTAGAAGCATTATTAGCGGTAGCCGATGAAACCGCATCTCTTATCATCACAGGTAACGGTGACGTGGTTCAGCCAGAAAACGATCTAATCGCTATCGGCTCTGGCGGCGCATACGCACAAGCAGCTGCAACCGCACTATTAGAAAACACAGACCTAGACGCGCGCGAAATCGCAGAAAAAGCGTTGAACATCGCTGGCGACATCTGTGTATTCACCAACCACAATCACACTGTAGAGGAACTAGAATCTACAGTAGAACTTCCTAAGCCAACGGCTTAAACGTAATCGTAACGAAGTAAGGAAAAAATATGTCTGAAATGACTCCTCGCGAAATCGTTCATGAACTGAACCGCCACATTATTGGTCAAGATAAAGCAAAACGTTCGGTTGCGATTGCATTGCGTAACCGCTGGCGTCGTATGCAGCTTGAAGAAAGCCTACGTGTCGAAGTAACACCAAAAAACATTCTCATGATTGGTCCAACTGGTGTAGGTAAAACCGAGATTGCTCGTCGTCTTGCTAAGCTGGCAAACGCACCATTTATCAAAGTAGAAGCAACCAAGTTCACTGAAGTCGGTTATGTCGGTAAAGAAGTGGAAACCATCATCCGCGACCTAACCGATGTAGCCGTCAAGATGACCCACCAGCAAGCGATGGAAAAAGTAAAATTCCGCGCAGAAGAGCAAGCTGAAGAACGTGTTCTTGATGCTCTATTGCCACCAGCGCGTGATGCTTGGGGTCAAACAGAGCAAAAAGAAGACACATCGAATACGCGTCAAATCTTCCGTAAGAAACTGCGTGAAGGTCAGCTAGACGATAAAGAAATCGAAATCGATGTGGCTGCACCGCAAATGGGCGTGGAGATCATGGCGCCTCCTGGTATGGAAGAGATGACTAACCAGCTACAAGGCATGTTCCAAAACCTTGCGGGAGATACCAAGAAAAAACGCAAACTGAAAATCAAAGACGCCATGAAAGCGTTGGCAGAAGAAGAAGCAGCAAAACTGGTTAACCATGAAGAGCTAAAAGAATCTGCGATTTTCAACGTAGAAAACAATGGTATCGTCTTCATCGATGAAATCGACAAGATTTGTAAGCGTGGCGAAAGTTCAGGCCCTGACGTTTCTCGTGAAGGTGTTCAGCGTGACCTACTGCCACTTATCGAGGGCAGCACGGTCTCTACTAAGCACGGCATGGTGAAAACCGACCACATCCTGTTTGTAGCATCGGGCGCATTCCAAGTCGCGAAGCCATCCGATTTGATCCCTGAACTGCAAGGTCGTCTGCCTATTCGTGTCGAACTTGAAGCGCTCACCAGCAATGACTTCAAACGTATTCTGACAGAGCCAAAAGCATCTTTAACAGAGCAGTATATTGCCCTGATGAAGACAGAGAGCGTGGATGTCGAATTCACTGAAGATGGTATTACTCAAATCGCAGAAGCGGCGTGGACAGTAAACGAAACCACAGAAAACATTGGTGCACGTCGTCTACACACGGTGATGGAACGTCTAATGGATGAAATCTCTTACGACGCAACAGAGAAAGCCGGCGAAAAATTCGTGATTAATGCCGCTTACGTGAAAGATCGTCTTGGTGACACCATCGAGAACGAAGACCTAAGTCGCTTTATTCTTTAATCGCCAATACGCAAACACTATGGAAAGCCCAGAATGTCACACGTTCTGGGCTTTTTTGTCTAAATCAACGATCCAAGATTCCTAAGTCCTAAGTCCTAGGGAAGTTTTTGCAATCTTAGTTTGCAATGCTAAGCCTCTAAGTTCTCAACCCCTTTGCTTGCGTTATGCTTTTGTTTTACATGGTCGATTTGCACAGCGACTCAAGAGTGAGTTGCTTTAAGTCAATAGCGCATTGGTGACTTTGTGCTTATACTGGGCACATTGGTTACTAGCACGAAATATCCATGAAACAATCATTGCAAATTTGGCTCGACGCCGCACGCCCGAAAACCTTACCCCTCGCTCTGGTCTCTATTCTCACCGGTAGCGTGCTCGCCTATTCAACCGGGCAATTTTCAATGACCATTGCGATCATGGCATTTGTCACCGCCACCTTATTGCAAATCCTATCTAATCTTGCCAATGATTATGGTGATGCGGTCAAAGGCACTGACAACGAAAATCGTCTCGGCCCTCAGCGTGCGATGCAATCTGGCGCGGTAACCGCTGAGCAAATGAAAAGAGCGATCATCTTTAATGTTGTGCTGACGATCATTGCTGGCCTTATCTTAGTTTTTTACTCACTCAGCTCGTTTGAAAGTATCATCACTTTTATCGGTTTGGGCGTACTTGCCATCTTAGCAGCCATCGCTTACACCATGGGCAGCAAACCATATGGCTATGTCGGCTTGGGCGATCTCTCCGTGTTCCTATTCTTTGGTCTGCTTGGTGTTTCTGGCACTTATTTTCTGCATACCGGTCACGTCGATGCGGCGCTGTTTTTACCTGCACTAGGTTGTGGTTTACTGGCGGTTGCCGTTCTTAATATCAACAACATGCGTGATATCGAAAACGACACGGAATGTGGAAAACGCACGGTGGCGGTTCGCCTAGGGCAACGAAAAGCAAAACAATACCACTTCATTTTGCTTGCGGGCGCACTGCTTGCGTTTGCCGCTTACTTATTAATCCAAGATAAACCCGTTTGGATCAGCCTGCCCTTTTTGCTCAGCATTTATGTCGTCGCGCATCATGGTAAGGCGGTTTGGGAAACCAAAGCACCTGCACAAATCGCACCAATGATGCCTATCATCGTGAAATGCTCACTGGTAACGAATGTTCTGTTTGCAACAATTGTGGTAGCTCAAACTCTGATAAGTTAAAAAAGGAATCTCGTTGCAATGGCTTAATGCCTAGATATACTCAAAGACAACGTTTTCTGTTTAAGAAAGGTACGCCATGGAATACAACACTTCAGCACTTTGCGATATTTACCTCGATCAGGTAGATGTTGTCGAACCGATGTTCAGTAACTTTGGTGGTCGCGCATCGTTTGCAGGCCAGATCACGACAATAAAATGCTTTGAAGACAATGCATTGATCCGTGAAACTCTCGAACAAGACGGCATCGGGCGTGTACTGCTGATTGACGGTGGCGGTTCCTTACGTAAAGCGCTAATTGATGCAGAAATTGCAGCGCTAGCCGAAGAAAATGAATGGGAAGGCATTATTGTTTATGGCTGCGTTCGCGAAGTTGACGTACTCGAAGACATGAACTTAGGCATTCAAGCCCTTGCCTCTATTCCTGTAGGCGCAGCAAGTCAAGGTATTGGTGAGCATGATGTACCAGTAAACTTTGGCAGCGTTAGCTTCTTGCCGGAAGATTACGTCTACGCTGACAGCACAGGCATTATCCTATCTCCTGAACCACTTAATGTGGATCTCGAGCTGGGTGAAGAAGAATAGATCTTAGGTGTTAGAGCCTAGGATCCTAGGAACTGTCTTTCCCTAGAACCTTTCTTTTACCCAAATACACAAACACCCGCCGAAGCGGGTGTTGTTAATTCTGGATATGGAGTGAATTATTCCACTTCGTCCATTTTGCCAAGTAGTGCACGAATGCGCTCTTGCCATTGAGCATGCTCTTGTTGAGCTTGTTGAGATTTCTGCTCTAGATCTTCACGCTGAGAGCGAAGCTCGTTTGCTTCTGCTTCTAGCTTTACTTTGTCTTCTTTCAGCTCTTCAACTTCCATCTGAAGAAGAGTGATTGTATCAACTGCTGTTTGAATTTTTGCTTCTAGTTTTTCTAGTACTTCAAAAGACATCTTGGCCTACCTTTATTGTTCCGTGGGGACGATACTCGACAAATCGTCGGCACCTAACCTATAAGATTCATTCTACTCAGCGTAGCGACGAGAAACACTTACTATATTCGATATTTTGCATCATTCGGTCAAAAAATCAGCGCAATCTCACTAAACTCTGACTTTTCTGAACATGGTTGTATTTTTGCGCTCTATTTTTGGCTTCTTCACATTAAAAACTCACCCAATAATTGATCGAATTCAAGATAGTTAGAGTTAAAGCTCAGCAAAAAGGCAAACGTTTAACTTGCAATGTGGTAGAATCGCCGCGCAAATTTTTCTTCCCTCTTGTTACTTGGAGACATCATGAAACGCGATTTAGCAATGGCATTTTCCCGTGTTACTGAAGGTGCCGCTCTGGCTGGCTACAAATGGCTTGGCCGTGGTGACAAAAACGCAGCTGACGGTGCTGCCGTTGAAGTGATGCGTACCCTACTAAACAAAACCGACATTAGCGGTGAAATCGTTATCGGTGAGGGTGAAATTGATGATGCTCCTATGCTTTACATCGGTGAGCAAGTGGGTACAGGTGGTGATGCTGTCGATATCGCGGTAGATCCTATCGAGGGTACTCGCATGACGGCAATGGGCCAATCAAACGCATTAGCGGTGTTGGCGGCCGGTGAAAAAGGCAGCTTCTTGAAAGCGCCAGACATGTACATGGAAAAGTTAGTGGTAGGCCCTGGCGCGAAAGGCGCGATTGACCTCAATAAACCGCTCAAAGAAAACCTAGAAAACGTAGCAAAAGCATTAAACAAATCACTTGATACGTTGGTTGTTATCACACTAGCAAAACCTCGTCATGATGACGTGATTGCAGAAATGCAAGCGATGGGTGTACGCGTATTTGCTGTGCCTGATGGTGATGTAGCGGCTTCTATTCTAACTTGTATGCCTGACAGCGAAGTGGACTTAATGTACTGCATTGGTGGCGCACCAGAGGGTGTGGTTTCAGCGGCGGTTATTCGCGCGCTAGATGGCGATATGCATGGCCGACTTCTTCCTCGTCACGAAGTCAAAGGCGATACCGAAGAAAACCGCATTTACGGCGCGGCAGAACTTCAACGCTGTGAAGAGATGGGCGTGCAAGCGAACATCGTTCTTAAGATGGAAGACATGGCTCGCAGCGACAATGTTATCTTCTCCGCGACAGGTATTACTAAGGGCGATCTACTTGAAGGGATTACTCGCCAAGGTAACATCGCAACAACAGAAACTCTGCTTATTCGTGGCCGCTGTCGTACTATCCGTCGTATCAAGTCTACGCACTACCTAGATCGTAAAGACCCTGAAGTACGCGATATTATTCTTTAAACAGATACAAAGTTCCTAGGGCCTAGGATCCTAGGAACTTGCCTTTCTCCTAGGACCTCTCTGTTTTCCCTAGGATCTATCTTTTAAACCTTGTTTCCCCCAAAACTAAGTCAACTCTTCTCTTTACTAATCCTATCGCGCATAATATGTACTGATGTATAGATGGTGGGTATATGAAGACCGTAGATAGGATTTTGCAAATCGTTAAGCGTGATGGCTCTGTCACTGCGAAACAACTCTCTTCCGAACTGAACATGACAACCATGGGGGCTCGTCAGCACCTACAAGGTTTAGAAGATGACGGCATCCTATCGATTCATGATGTGAAAGTGAAAGTGGGTCGCCCTACTCGTCATTGGTCATTAACTCAAAAAGGGCATGAGCAGTTTGCTGATCGCCATGGCGAATTGACCATCCAATTTATTGAAGCCGTTGAGCACATTTTCGGTAAAGACGGGCTCGATAAAGTCACATCAGAGCGAGAAAAGCTCACGCTGAAACACTACCAATGGCATCTTGCACAATGCGCTTCACTGGAAAGCAAGCTCAATACGTTGGTTACGCTTCGCGAGAAAGAGGGTTACATGGCGGAGTTGGAGCAAGACGAGCAAGGCTTCATCCTCATCGAGAACCACTGCCCAATTTGTAAAGCCGCAACTCGTTGCCCTAGCTTGTGCCAATCTGAACTCAACGTGTTTCAATCACTGTTAGGTAGCGACACGCTCATAGAGCGCACAGAACACATTATCAACGGTCAGCGCCGCTGCGTTTATCGCATTCAAGAGCCCATCTCAGGCTGATTTCTCTACGGCTATCTGTACCGAATGGCCATCGTTAGCAAATGGCTATCGATGCCGAGAACTCTGCGCCAAAGACTCCGATCTAAGTTTCTTACAAATGAGACTATAACCAAATCCCCCTATCCTCCCTTTCTCAGTGGATTACGCTTTTATTAGTAAAAGCAGCGTCCTATGGATTGGGAGACAACATGACTGCCCCTCACAAGCCACAAGTTTTACCCTCGTTCGATGATATGGTCAAAATGGCCAAACGCGATCCGGAAGCCTTTGAGCAGTTCCGCCATGAAATGGCAAAAGAGATGATTGAAAGTGCCTCAGAAGAAATGCAACCACGCTTATGGGCACAACAAAGCCATATCGACCGAGTTATACATAATTGTAAGAACCCCAACCATACTAATGTGGTGCTAATGAACGAACTGCAAAAACAAGTCGCGAAGTTTAGAGAAGCGCTGCAAGGGGAAACGACACCGGCGCAAAAAGCAGATGTGGTGAGTTTAAAGACGTTTAAAGATAGAGATGGTTTTTATTGAACGTTCTTAGGCCATAGGTTTTTAAGTCCTAAACCCTAGTTGGAGCGCGCTAGACGTTTATACGTTTCAATGAGTTATTGAGAAAGCTGTTGGAATACTGGGCGCTTCGCTTACAGAATACAGAAAAAACCACGATTGCGCGTAATCAGTAACCCAAGATTTTAGGCCCTAGGATCCTAGGACCTGCTTTTTACCTAGGGCCTTTCTTTTCCTTTTACTCCGGCTCTGGTCCGTATTGGTTCTGGCCTGCGGTTCCTTTCAAGAAGCCACACTCTACCAAAATCCATACACCACAAATCAATGAGACAGAAGCAATCAACATTTGCGGTGTCGATGCTGCCTGAGCATCTGGGTTTGTCATTGGCGTAGCAATTCGGCCAATAATCAAAGGAATGTTTAATGCCAGCCAGTAGATTGACTTATTACGGTCATGCCAGCGTTTGGTCGTAATCGCCAGATCAGGAATAAGTAAAATAAGCAGAAACACCGGCAGAATGATGTAAGAAAACGCAGGAAACAGCTTGTTGATACCTACGCCAAAACCGAGTATCGAAATATAGTAAACAATATTCCAGGCCCAATATGTTTTTCGGCCTATACGCCCTTGAAACGAAAATAATAACTCTTTAATTGACATCGACTTTTATCCAAAAACCAGAATGGGTATAGAGTAACGAAGAGCACAATAAAGGGCAAAGAAAAGGAATGAAAAAAGGTTGTTGGTCCTTTTATCTATTCACCACTTTCTGGAAGCAATCAATATCCATATCACGAACATTCACCGTTAGGCTGCGTACATGGCTGGCTTGCTCTTGCAGCACCGTCATTAATGCTCTCGACAAGTCTCGCTTTTGCTCTGGTGTTCGGCCTGAGAGTAAATCAAAGTTAAGATGAATGAAGTCCACACTATCACCCTCATCGCCGACTAGCCAATGATGACAGCGCAATGCTCTGGACTTAACCGATGCAACGTCGAACAATCCGGTTCCAATGGCCGCTTTGTGTAAGTCTTCTAATAAACCTTGAACATTGACACGCTCATCCACCGAGTTGGAATATTCTAAAACTAAGTTTGGCATTGTGATTCCTTTCTGTTTATGGCGAACTTTTCACCCTTAGTAATACCAACCTGAGCGGCAATTTCCGAGGATTGAGCTATCATTCTGTCTACGTGATCACCAATCGATTGCTTTTGACAAAAATAACAGAACACATTCCGCATTGAGCAGATAAAGAAAGCCGAATAAGACATGACACCAATCATGATCTGTTCGCATTATTCTGTTATATTCCTACGTAGATTTTTTACATTAATTGATTATTTGACATTAAAGATAAGGGAGATATTCCTATGCGTCGTCCTGTAGTGATGGGTAACTGGAAACTAAACGGTAGCAAAGCAATGGTAACTGAGCTACTAGCGGGTATTAACGCTGAACTTGAAGGCGTTGAAGGCGTTGACGTAGCAGTAGCTCCACCAGCTCTTTACATCGGTCTAGCTGAGTGTGTCATCGCAGAAGGCGATAACAAAATTATCCTAGGTGCTCAAAACACTGACCTAAACAACAGCGGTGCATTCACTGGCGATATGTCTCCAGAAATGCTGAAAGACTTTGGTGCAACTCACATCATCATCGGTCACTCAGAGCGTCGTGAATACCACAACGAATCTGACGAGTTCATCGCGAAGAAATTCAACTTCCTAAAAGAAAACGGCCTAACGCCTGTTTTCTGTATCGGTGAATCTGAAGCGCAAAACGAAGCTGGCGAAACTGAAGCAGTATGTGCACGTCAAATCAACGCTGTTATTGACACTTACGGTGTTGAAGCGCTAAACGGTGCGATCATCGCTTACGAACCAATCTGGGCTATCGGTACTGGTAAAGCAGCAACAGCTGAAGATGCACAACGCATCCACGCATCTATCCGCGCACTCATAGCAGCGAAAGACGAAGCAGTTGCAGAGCAAGTAATCATCCAATACGGCGGTTCTGTTAAACCAGAAAACGCTGAAGCTTACTTCTCACAACCAGACATCGACGGTGCTCTAGTTGGCGGTGCTTCGCTAGACGCTAAGAGCTTCGTCGCTATCGCTAAAGCAGCGGCAGCCGCTAAAGCTTAATCTGTCTCGTAATAGACGATAGATAATCAAAAGGCCGATGTGAACACATCGGCCTTTTTGGTTTTTGAAAAAGATTATAGGTTTTAGGGCCTAGGTCCTAGATGGAGTGTGCTGGAAGTTTGTGCATTTCATTAGCTCTTGAGAAAGCGGTAGGAATACAGAACACAGAACACAGAACACAGAAAGCTAACGATTGCGCGTAATCCGTAATCCGTAATCCGTAATCCGTAATCCGTAATCCGTAATCCGTAATCCGTAATCCGTAATCCGTAATCCGTAATCCGTAATCCGTAATCCGTAATCCGTAATCCAAAACATTAGGCCCTAGGATCCTAGGACCTATCTTTTAAACCTAAACCCTATCTATTTCCCATAAAAGTCCTTATACCAAGCGACAAACTCTGCTACGCCCTCTTTCACGCTGACTTGTGGCTTGTAGCCTGTTGCGGCAAACAGATCTTCTGTATCTGCGTAGGTTTGGTATACATCACCTGGCTGCATTTCTCGGAAATTTTTCTTGGCCTCAATACCTAACTCATCTTCAATGGCTTTTACAAAATCCATCAAATTGATTGGTGAACCGTGGCCGATGTTGTACACCGCATACGGGGCAGAGCTGCTTGCTGGCGTGCCCGTTTCAACCGTCCAAGCCTCATCTTGTTGTGGGATCACATCTGCGATACGCACCACGCCCTCAACGATATCATCGACGTGCGTGAAATCTCGCCACATATCACCATTGTTATTAATGTCGATAGTGTCACCATCCAGAATCTTCTTGGTAAAGATGAACGGTGCCATATCTGGGCGACCCCAAGATCCATACACGGTAAAGAAACGCAGGCCCGTGGTCGGAATATCATAAAGGTGAGAATAGCTGTGAGCCATCAGCTCATTGGATTTCTTTGTCGCAGCGTACAAAGAAACAGGATGATCAACTGTATTTGATGTTGCAAATGGCACTTTGGCGTTTAAACCGTACACAGAACTCGATGATGCATACACCAAATGCTGCACTTGATTCTGGCGACATCCCTCAAGAATATTGAGATGACCAACCAAGTTTGAATCAGCGTACGCGTGCGGGTTCTCTAATGAGTAGCGAACGCCGGCTTGCGCGGCTAAATGAATGACTCGATCAAACTTTTCTGCAGCAAACAATTGCGCCATTGCTTCGCGGTCTGCGATATCCACATTCACAAATTTGAACAATGGATTTTCAATACGGGCTAGCCGTGCGTGTTTTAGGTTCACATCGTAGTAATCGTTAAGGTTATCAATACCAACAACCTCATGACCTGCTGTATTGAGTTTTTCTGCGGTCGCGCTTCCAATAAAGCCAGCCGCACCTGTTACAAGATACTTCATAGCATTCCTTTCCTTGGAATAAAAAAGCCAGTGAATATTCACTGGCTTTATGAAGTATAGGTGTGGATTTAATCACTACCAAATAAGTCACGGGTATAGACTTTTTCTGTAACGTCCGTTAACTCTTCTACCATACGGTTAGATACGATCACATCCGCCGTTTGTTTAAACTCATTCAAATCTTGGATCACGCGCGAATTAAAGAATTCTTGCTCTTTAAGTACTGGCTCGTACACCACCACTTCAATCCCTTTGGCTTTAATACGTTTCATGATACCTTGGATGGAAGAGGCACGGAAATTATCTGAACCTGCTTTCATGATCAAGCGGTAAATACCGACCACTTTTGGCTGACGCTTAATAATCGATTCTGCGACAAAATCTTTGCGAGTACGGTTTGCTTCTACAATTGCACCAATGATGTTATTTGGCACACTTTGGTAGTTAGCAAGAAGCTGCTTCGTATCTTTCGGCAAACAGTAACCACCATAACCAAATGATGGGTTGTTGTAGTGATTGCCAATACGTGGGTCTAAACCAACCCCCTCAATGATTTGGCGAGCATCCAAGCCATGAGCTTCTGCGTAAGAATCCAGCTCATTAAAATAAGCCACACGCATCGCAAGGTACGTATTCGAGAACAGTTTTACGGCTTCCGCTTCTGTCGAATCGGTAAATAGGACTTGAATGTCCTCTTTGATCGCCCCTTCAACCAACAGGCCTGCAAACATTTCTGCACGCTCACTGCGCTCACCAACGATAACACGTGATGGGTAAAGGTTATCGTAAAGCGCTTTACCCTCTCGCAAGAATTCTGGAGAGAATATAATATTCTCGCAATCCAACTCTTGTTTGATGCGTGCCGTATAGCCAACTGGCACCGTTGATTTGATCACCATGACCGCATCTGGGTTAATCGCCATGACATCTCTGATCACCGCTTCTACAGAAGAGGTATTGAAGTAGTTGGTGATAGGGTCATAATCGGTTGGGGTTGCAATAACCACATAATCAGCATTGAGGTATGCCAACGCTTTGTCTGTTGTTGCAACAAAGTTTAGCGACTTGTTTGCAAGAAAGTGCTCAATCTCTGCATCCACAATTGGCGATTGCTTATTGTTCAGCAATTCAACTTTTTCTGGGATGATATCAACCGCAACCACTTCATGATTTTGAGCTAACAACATAGCGTTAGAAAGCCCTACATAGCCGGTCCCCGCAACTGCGATTTTCATGGGTGAATCCTTAAGTTCAACTTTTACAAAAGCATAGCAGAATCAAGAAAACTGAACTAGATCTTAGGCTTTAGATTTTGGGCAATAGGGAAGTTAGGTCCTAGGGTCCTAGGGTCCTAGGGTCCTAGGGTCCTAGAAAGAGTTTGTTGGAGGTTTGAGTATTTCAATGGGTTTTGAGGAAGTTATTTGAATACGGGACGCTTCGCTTATGGAAACCAAGGGCCTAGGATAATAGGTCCTAGTTCCTAGAGGCGAGTTTGTTGGTCTCTCTGTGTATTTCTACGGCTTTTTGAGGAAGTTATTTGATTACAGAACGCTTCAAAGCACATCATCACCAATTATGTCATTCCAGCGAAATTAGGAATCTACTACCCACACGCAATTTAATCTGAGGTTATCACCTTAACTCTTTCAAAACTGGTCAGTAGATTCTGAATCACGTTCGTCCCTCACTGTTTAGAATGACAAGTATTCTTCTTATAATTCAAGAGCAAAGTTTGTGCATAATCCAAAAACCAAAACATTAGGTCCTAGAACCTAGGACCTGCTTTTTACCTAGGCCCTTTCTTTAACTCCCCTCGCACACTGACTAAATATCCACCACCCCAATGCATTAAATCAGTACCATATAATTGACATCATTTCTTAAGGACGAACCATGACAACAACCATCTGCGACCTTGCTAGTGTTATCCATCACGGTGGTAAACATACTGTGACGGGATCTTGCCATGAGCTAAAACTTTCTTTCGGAAGTATTCTGGTTGATTGTGGGCTTTTCCAAGGAAAGGATATTCAGTTTGGTGGACGCAATGCTTCACTGAATATTGAGTTCTCAATAAAACAGGTCAAAGCCCTAGTATTGACCCATGCACACATTGACCATATTGGACGCTTGCCCTGGTTACTTGCGGCAGGTTTTAAAGGCCCTATCTATTGCACCAAAGCGACTGCAGAGTTAGTGCCATTGATGCTGGAAGATGGATTAAAGCTGCAACTTGGACTCAATTACCATCAACGCCAGCAAGTACTCAATGTTATCAAAAAGCAGCTCAAGCCCTGTCTCTACCAACAGTGGCTGCCATTAGGTGGGCAGCACTATTTACGCTTTCAACCGGCTGGTCATATTCTTGGTTCTGCCTATGTGGAGTTCAAACTGCCCAACAGTGAAGTGATTGTCTTCTCTGGTGATCTTGGCCCTAGCAATACACCTCTGCTGCCCGATCCTAAATCACCAAAACAGGCGGACTATTTGTTTATTGAATGCACCTATGGGTACAAACAACATGAAGACGTTTCTACACGTACTGCGCGCTTAAACCACATCATTGACCATGCACTTAAAGATGGTGGCGTGATCCTTATTCCTGCGTTCAGTGTGGGGAGAACTCAAGAACTGCTTTTTGATATCGAGCAGTTGATTCATCAACGTGACTTACATTCCTCTCTGCCGATCATCTTAGACTCTCCTCTTGCTAAGCAAGTGACTAAAACTTATCGCCGCTTTAAAAAGCTATGGAGCACAGAGGCAAAAAACAAGCTAAACCATCAACGCCACCCACTTTCTTTTGAGCAATGCATCACGGTAGATAACCATCGAGCACATCTAGCCTTGGTTAACCGCCTAGCCTCAACGGATGAGCCTGCTATTGTCGTTGCGGCATCTGGCATGTGTGAGGGCGGGCGTATCGTTAACTATTTAGAGGCTCTGTTACCCGATGAGAAAAATGATGTGTTATTTGCTGGCTACCAAGCACAAGGTACGTTAGGGCGAGCGATTCAACAGGGAGACCCGGAGATATCCATTGGCGAACAACGTGTTGAGGTCAATGCGCAAATACACACCATGTCTGGTTACTCGGCCCATGCAGACCAAGCAGATTTACTGCGTTTTATTACAGGCATACCAACCAAACCGAAAGGCGTACACTTGATTCATGGAGAAACAAACGCGAAGCGAGAATTAGGGGAAATGATTGAACAGAATGGGGTTAAGGTTGTTGATTGATGGGGTTTTAGGTTTTTAGGGTCCTAGGTCCTAGGTCCTAGAGGGAGTTTGTTGATAGTTTTGCGATCGTTAAAGGCTTGATGGTAGTTGTGAGAGTACAGAACGCTTCGCTTCTCGATGACAGAAAAAGCGCCATACGCAACATCGTCATGCCTGCGAGCCTTGGCGAGACTAGGAATCTATTAGCTACACGCTGACCAGCAACGATTTAGAGTTAATGTTCCGCATTCTCTATGCCTTTACGAGGCTTACCGCATATACAAAAATGGGCACCATACTAGGTGCCCATCCTTTACTCATTGACCGCTTGATGAATATTTATTACCTCTTCATCAATATGGTTATGCTTCCAAACCAAATCGCCAATGCCATCAGTTGGATTAAAACCTGTTGGTGCGCTTAGTAGCAATGAACGAATTTTTTCATGGTCCATTCCGTGGCAGGCTAAATCAAGTTCATTGATGAGCGATTCATAATCTGACAACGATAAGTGTACTTCATGCGCCGTCATAATACGCTCATGAGCGGTTTGCTTGACATTATCGCCAATCAGCAACTCTTCATACAACTTCTCACCCGGTCGAAGCCCTGCAAACTGGATTTCAATATCACCATGTGGGTTTTCATGTGATTTAACTTCTAAACCCGAAAGCTGAATAAGATTGCATGCTAGATCGGTAATTTTTACGGATTCGCCCATATCAAGTACGAACACATCCCCACCTTTGCCCATCGCACCCGCTTGAATCACAAGTTGGGCAGCCTCTGGAATGGTCATAAAGTAACGCGTGATATCTGGATGCGTTACCGTTACTGGGCCACCTGCTGCGATTTGCTTTTTAAATAATGGGATTACAGAACCAGACGAGCCAAGCACGTTACCAAAGCGCACCATGCAAAAACGAGTGCCATTCGCTTTCTCGTTCTCTTGCTCAGCCAAAGCTTGTAAGCCAAGCTCCGCCATTCGCTTCGTTGTGCCCATTACATTGGTTGGGCGCACCGCTTTGTCGGTAGAAATTAGAACAAATGATTCGACGCCTGCTTTAATGGCCGCAGTAGCCGTATAGTAGGTACCGTAAACATTGTTACGCACGCCTTCGATGACATTGTATTCCACCAACGGGACGTGCTTATAAGCGGCGGCATGATACACAGTTTGTACTTTAAACGATGCCATGATGGTTTCTAGACGATGCTGCCTTTGTACCGAGCCTAACAGCGGAATGATATCGCAGCTCAACCCTTTTTGTTGCTTAAGCAGATTAAGCTCACGGTCAATTTGATACAAACCGAATTCCGATAACTCAAACAAAATGATCGATGTTGGGTTTTGCTCCACAATCTGACGACAAAGCTCGGAACCGATAGAGCCTCCGGCACCTGTCACCATAACCACTTTATCTTTGATGTTCGCCTCAAGAAGCACTTGTTGTGGTGCTACAGGATCTCGTCCTAGCAAATCTTCAATCGCGACATCTTTAAGCTCATCAATTTGTGCCTTACCGGATACAATATCCGTCATATCTGGCACAGTGAGCACCTCTACGGGTAACTTAGCAAGATCATCTAAAATCAACTTTCTTCGAGAACGCTTCGCGCTGGGTACTGCTAGCAATATCTGTGAAATGTCGTATTTATTGATGACAGGCATGACATCTTCTATTGCAAACACCGGCAAACCTAAAATCATGGTATTGCACAGTGTCGGATCGCCATCAACAAAAGCACGAACGCGATATTCGCCGGAGCTTCTTAATGCCATAGCGAGTTGACGACCACCGGAACCTGCGCCGTAGATGAGTACCTCTTTGTTCTGGTTATTCGCATAACTTTGCGCGACAAGAGAACGTACGATCACCCGAGGACCACCGCAGAACAGCGCTAAGAATGCGCCATAAATGATCGGCACCGTTCTTGGGAACGGATCACTCATGTAAAAGCTCAATGCTGCAACAACAGTAGCAGAAACTAATGCACCAGCGGTGACAACAAACAGAGCTTGAAAAGTGAGATAACGCAGTACTGCACGATAGAGCCCTAACCGCGCAAACACAATCACGGTGATCAAGGTGACAACCACTTGTATTCCCCATACTGCAGGGTAGGTAAAGTAATTGGTTTCACCTGAACGGACCAAAATTGCAAGATGAAAAGCAAGAAAAATCAGCACCGTATCAATCAAGACACTGACTATTCGCTTATTTGTTCGAGAAAGTTGCCATAAAAATTGTAGACGTTGCATAGTATTATTAGTTTTAGTAAGTATCAGCGATAAACCTAGTAAGTTTAGATCTACAATTCATATTGTTTTGAATTTTAGAGCGTCGTAACTAGGAAAGTTTTCAGTGAAGCGTAATGCACGAGCGCAGTAGATTGCAAATTGATATCGTGAATTCTTAGAAAGATATAGGAAAAAGAGTGGCAGATATACCACTCAATGTTCAATAGCTTGAGAGGTTATTTAACCGCGTCCCCAGAGCCGCTTCCTGTTACCGTCATCATGATGTATTTGAAGTAATCTTTGACTGTGAGCGTATCGATCATTTGCTTATCTGTTTTTGCAAGCAACGCTGGTGTCGACATATCAATGTTTTGTACTTGTGCTAAACCCGTAATGCCTGGCAATACTTCATAGACTCCCTTCGCATCACGCTCTGCAATGAGCTCTTCTTGATTGAACAAATTCGGGCGCGGTCCGACCAAACTCATTTCACCTTTTACCACATTAATCAATTGTGGGAGTTCATCAATCTTAGTTTTACGCAGAAAGCCGCCAAGTTTGGTAATAGAAGCATTGCTCGCTAAGTGGCTCGCCACTGACTTGGTTTCTACCGACATAGTGCGGAACTTGATCAGTTTAAACGGTTTTTTATTACGACCAACACGCTCTTGAACAAAAATTGGTGAGCCCGTATCAAATAGACCAATGATGGTAACGATGAGTAATACTGGCCATAAAAAAAGCAAACCAAAAAAGGCTGCTAGGAAATCAATTAAACGGATCATTTACTATTTTACTCCTGAGTCACGCAAAGTCGCCATTGCATGCTTCATTGTTAAAGGAGGCGTCCAACCCAACACCTCTTTGATGTTAGAAGAATCCACTTCTAAGTTACCATAAAGCTGCTCAATCATGGCCGATTTACCGGTAAGTTTACCTACTAAGCGCATTAGACTCACAGGCACTGGCAGTTGAATCACGTTTTTATCTAGTCCATCAGCAATGGCATTAGTAAACTCTTTAATCGAAACTGTCTCACCATCACTCGCTAAAAAAGTATGTCCCGTAGCGTCTGGGTGGGTTGCACAGGTAACCAGTAAATCCGCTAAGTTTTGGACGGCGATGAAATCTCTTCGGTTATTAGCCAAGCCAAAAGGTAATACCGGTAATTTATTAACTAACTTCGTTATCATCCCAAAATTACCTGGTGCGTTAGGGCCATAAACTAAAGTAGGCCTGACTATAACGACTTCTAGGCCTGTTTCTTCCGCTATTTTCTTAAGTCCTAGCTCTGCTTCATATTTAGATTGGGCATAATCATTATGCGGATTAAATGTCGAGTCAGGAGCGAACCGTTCAAGCTGTGTTGTGACTCCATTCACACCAATAGAACTAACAAAAACAAAGCGTTTTACGCCAAATTTGGCGGCCTCACTTGCTAAACGCAAAGTTCCTTCTGTATTTACATTGATGTAGTCTTTGCTTGATGTCCCTATCTTATGGGCAATGCCTGCTAAATGTACTATCGCATTGACATCATAAAAACACTGAACCCAATTCGTATTCGCATCAATACTATCGACTATAAATTTATCTTCAAATTCATAATCCTCACCTTTACGCACAACACAACGGCAATCACTATGTATCAGAGCTAACCGTTGACCAACAAAACCTGTGGCCCCTGTCAGTAAAATTTTCATTCTATAGCCTAAGATTTGAAATGTTCATATAACTTGTTAATCATTTGTTCGAAGTTAAATTCATTTCTGTATTTTTCATAAGAATTGTCACCCATAATTGCGAGTTCTGTTTTGGTTTTGGAAAGCACATCCACAATAACCTGAGATAACGCTTTAGGGTCTGATGGGGGAACCAAATAACCAGTAACTCCATCTTCAATTAACTCACAAACGCCACCAACATTTGATGCTATAATCGGTTTTCGATAAGACATTGATTCGATGAGAGACAAAGGCAATCCTTCAGACTTTGAAATAAGAAAAACCAAATCACACTCTTTATAAAATTCACCCAACTTTTCTTTAAAACCTAAAAATTTAATTTTTCCCGAAAGGCCTAATTCAGCAGTTTTATGCATATAATATTCAAACTGGTCACCATCTCCCAAGACTGTAATAATCCAATTACTATGAACTAGCTCAACCTCTTTCATTGCAGTTAGAAGCGTACTAAAATCTTTGGGATGCTGAAAACGGGTGACAGTTAATAGATTATACTCAGCATTGCATGACATTTTTTTACATGTAAGTGGATCACGCACACCACTATATATGAGACTTGTTTTCTTTTTAGATATCATCAATTGTTCATTGGCGAAGTCCAAGTCTTGCTTTGAAATACAGATTACCTTATCACAAAAGAATGACATTACATTCTCGATAACGCTGTATAATTTTCGCCCAAATAGACGAGATGAGCGAATGTGTGACCACCCGTGAGCAATAAATATGACTTTGGTGTTAACACCGATTAGTGCAAGTCGCCCTACAAGACCAGCTTTAGCTGAATGAATAACAACGACTTCAGGTTGTAAAGATTTAACAAGATCACGAAAAGAAAATACACTTTTCAGATCATTAAAAAAAGAGAACTCTCGAACAATAGTGTCTAACCTTATATATTTTAAACCTATTCTCTCAACTTCTTTACTAAAAACACCGTATCCACCAGCAACTATCGTGACTTCATGACCATCTTGCTGAAACCTATCAGATGTTTCTAGAATATACTTTTGAGCCCCGCCTACAGTATCTGATCTAGTTATTAATTGAATGATTTTCATATTACCCTACACTGCCTTAAACCAAATTCTCAAAAACTACTAACTAAGCACTATCCATAAACACTCTTGTAGGGCAAGATTATGACCCCTTACCCTGCAAGGACTTGCGATAGATAAGCGTTATTTCTATTCGCTTTCTTTTGCTTCCGCTTAATACCTGCTTTAAAGCTAGTTTCTGCCGTTAACAGATTGAGAGCAATGTGCCTAACAACTGCAAAATTCTCTCCTGCCAGTTCTCGACGTATCCTACAACTATCTTCATTGAAGCCGACATCCAACGCCAGTGCATTTGGTTCTCGATACTCCAATGAGCCCGAGTACTTTCCAATAAGTTTTTAGCAGACAATTCCGCTGAGCTAATATAACTCTTTATCTGCACGTCTCTGCTGGCCTACTGCCTTCTTGTCTTATCGACACCACGACACCGACAGTTTTCAATCCCGGCCATTCAAGTGCGATATCTCCAAGTAAAGACATATCGTGCTCTACTAAACTCAATCGAGTTTCTAAGCGTCCATGGCCTTTCTCTTGGGTGACATATTGGTCACCATCAAACTGCTGTAACATGCCTGAATGGAACACTTGGTTTAGCGCTTTTTGATTACCCTTTACTGCTAAGAGGTAGTCAGAACCTTTGTCCCTGATTTTATTAGCAATGTTTTTTTGGCAGCCCATGGCATCAATGGTGACAAGGCATCCTCTGATTGAGAGTAACTCTAATAGCTCTGGAATCGCTTTAATCTCATTGGTCTTATCTCCTGTTTTGACTTGCCCTAAAACAGTTTGATTTACTGCGCTAAATGCACTGACCATATGAATTGCAGAACGTTCTTCAGATTTATTATAAAGGCCGCGAACGGTTTTACAATTTATCGCCACCACTTCACCATCTGTAATTTGATTACAATCTTTCAGCCCCTTTTGCGTCGCTGATGGGCTCACCATGCCCATGACGCAAGCGATAATATACTATTCTCAATATCACAAAGGGGTTTAAGAAATTCGGTTCAGCATTCAACAAAATCAAAGGTTCTTTCCCACGTATCAAAACCAGATAGCTCACCACAGATCGTAAAAGATCGATAATCTTTTATCAGTTCGAAATACATAAATGGGTTCGTTATTGTCATCACAATCTGGCTCCGATTAAGTACAGAAACATTAAACATCAGTCAGAATGATGTACAAATTGAGCTAAAATGAGTTTCCAGTGTTGTGATGAATGTTGAAGAAATGGCTTGTAAATTAGAAGATGCCAATTTGACGTAAGCCCTTAAAGAAAGGGCTCGTTCATGCGATTATCCAGCAAGCACAGTCTGCCTTTTCACTCTCAACTCATCGGAATACTTCATTCAATAACCAATTATTAATGTCATTCAAACAGTAGAATCAATAAAAGTTGGGACTATCACCTTTAACTAAATTACTATATAGTGCTATATACTTTTCTGCAGCAGAGTCTAAAGAGTAATGTGCCAAAACTCTACGCCTCGCATTTATGCCCATTTCTTTCTTAGAAGCGCTACTTAATTCGATCGCTTCAGTTATTTTTTCTGCAAGCCATACAGAATTCTTAGGCTCAACCAAAAAGCCACAATCCCCAACAACTTCCCTTACACCACCACAATCAGTGGCTACAACCACTTTTTCACAAGCCATAGCCTCAGCAACAGCGAGCCCGAATCCTTCAAACTCAGATGACAGAACAAAAATATCGCTATCTGAAATCAGTTCAGCAACATCCTTTCTTGTGCCCAAAAATGACACATGGGTTTTAATTTCCAGCGTATCAACAAGAGAATTCAATTCAGATTTCAGTGAGCCATCCCCAACTATTTTTAGATGAATTTGGGGATATACAATTTTAAGTTTAGAAATAGCTCTCAATAAATTAGGATAGTCCTTTTCTTTACACAGTCTTCCAACAGCTATTAATCGAATTTTATCGTGTCTATTAGGAGAGTGTCGTGGGTAAAAAATATTAGCATTTATTCCGTTCGGAATAGCGATGATTCGCCCCTTCCTGGCTGCACCTTTAGCAATAAAAACATCTGCAGCCTCATTGCTTACATTTGTAAACATATCGCAAAAACGGTCAGTAAACCGATAGGCTAACATTCTAATATACCCCCCCTCATTTGTACTATGAGCCGTACAAATCAACTTAGGCCCTAATGGAAAAACGTTAACTAATCGTGATAATAAATTGGCATGAATCATATGACTGTGTACAACATCCGGTTTTAACTCAAAAATCAAACGCCTTAGCTTCATATAACCCGAAAATATATCTTTATAGCCAAACATTTCTAAAGAAACAATATCCACTTCTTTAGAGTTAGGTCTAAGAAAAATATCTCCTGTCAAATAAACGATTGTAACTCGGTATCCTTTATCTACATAAAAATCAGCTAAATTTATAACTAAATTTTCTGCACCTCCCATTCCGAGCCCTGTAACAACAAAAAGAATATTCATCACTTTCCTCTAAAGAACCCAACAACCTTAACAATATGACAATATGTATAAAACGAATTCTTCCATTTCAAAGAAATCAATAAGTTATACATTGGAGAAAGAAAGCCTCGAAATGATGGTGTCACACGTAACATTACTCTTGTAGATATACCATCAGCCTTAAAGCGTTCGACAGCCCATTTTTTTTCATAACGAGTACGAGGAAATTTATGTATAACACTTGCATTTCCCAAGTACATAGATTTTTTATCTAAAAAACCCAACCTTATTAAGAACTCGGTTTCTTCACCAGATAATAAGTTGTTTCCAATTCTTCCCAATCTAGGGTCAAAACGTTCCGATCCTACCGCTTTCATCGAGAGAATCATATTAGCGCCCACTGGTCCAACTCTTGTCGGATAAACTTTCAAATCCGTTCCAAAGTCTTGTAACGAGTAAAGTCCCCAAAAAGCGCTATCAAACCAAAGAGGAAGATCGACCTCAGGATCAGGAATTATTCGTCCACCAAAAAATTCAATGTCAGGATTATTCTTAGTTGCAGTTACTACATTATTTAGCCAATTCTCACATGGTACTGCATCGTCATCGATGAAACATATATAGCGACCTTCGGATAAATCTAAAGCAGCGTTTCTGGCGTGCGATAATCCAGCTTTTTCTTCGAAATGATAACATTCCAATAAATTATTGAATTTTACGACATTTTTAGTATTATCCGAGGAGTTGTTATCAATAATAATTACTTGAATGTCAAATTCACAATTTTTAATTTGCTTATTTAAAACACTCAAAGTTTGATTTAAAATATCACATCGATTATATGTGCATATTGCAACTGTTAAATCATAAGAATAGTCCATAAAAAAAACCTTTAAAACAATAAAAATAACTCTTGATACTTAAGCTACCGTTCAACAGCAATGACTTGATCCCCCTCAAAAAAGATAACGCAAAATCAGCCCGATATCGCCTTGGTATATATCCCTGCCTTGCCAAAAAAACACCATTCCTAGAGGAGTAGAAATATCGAATGGGTGTGTGTCTCACATATTCTTTATTATTTCGCTTAACTCCTGGCTTACCAAACTCGTGCTTCATTTTTATATTCTTTAATATTAAATTTTTGTAGCCCGATGCCCTCAAGCGGAAATGGAAATCATATTCAACACAGTCGATAAATAACTTTTCATCCATACCCCCCATCGCCAAATAAACATCTTTTGAAATCAAACATCCTGATGATTGTATAATATCGGTATCAATAAAAACATCAGAAGCTTCATATATATATTTGTCTTTTATGGCTAATTTATCCACAAAAGGGGCAATCACACCAAAATTAACGTTATTGTTTATTTTCTTATATTCTAAAATTCCAATTAAGCTTTTTGCAGAAATAAAACTATCTTGATCAAAAAAGAAAATTTCGTTCTTAGTGGAATACTCAACACCTATGTTTTGAGCCTTAGCAATACCTTCATTGAATTTCAGCCGTATTAATTTCACCTTATCCATAACTGTGGAAAAGTCAAAACTTGAACTTGCATTATCAACAATAATTATTTGAATCCCATCAACCGTAAACAATTCATCAACAAACCTAAGCAATGTTTCACTTGGGTTATAAGTAACAATCACAACACTAAACATTAAATTTCTCAAACTTTTGCTTATTTAAAAAGAAAATTCTAATCAAGATAACACAAAAAATTATTTTAACATTCCCCGTCAAATTCATCATCAGCGTTTCAGTTAGAAACTGTAGAAATAAAGATCCTGTCATTGATGCATAAATAATAAACATAGTAGTATATTTAGACGACATAATAAATGTCACACAATAAAATAACACATATATCACTCCACCTAATATAATCCCTCCTTTTCCAAAGTCAGAGATAAAAGGCTGAAGAGCTGTGTAAATATTGGTTTCCTCGGGGGTAAACGTATATGGCAAGATTCCTGATATAGGTTCAGATGAGCTTAAACCAAAAAATCTCAAGATATTATAGAAAGAAGAAAAAGTATATTCTCCTAATTGATTTTTATCTACAGTTGTTATCGTAACATCGTTAAGAGCAACTATAGGAGCAAATAAGTACGAAACGATCATATCTTCAATAACAGAAGCATTTCCGGCGTTATTAATACGAGCCTGAGTCATTATAAAAAACATGAAGAGAATTATGATTGAACCAAAAAACAATTTTTTTAATGACTTAAAACCCTTATTATTAACATAAATAACAGATAAGCTAACAACATAATTCAGCAACCAAAACTTACTCATAGTTGCTAGGACATACAATATAGAGAAAGTTAAGCAGAACAAGAATATTTTAGAGTAACTCCTACTCTCCAAACTAATATAGAATGTCCAAAGCAATAAGGCATACATGAGGGGATAGAATGCGCTAACTATTGATAACTGATTGCTTTTAATTGAACCAATAGCCACCATTCTCAAATTTAGAAAAAAAGACGAACTAGAAGCAGTATTTCCTATAACATAAATATCATAAGTTATCTTTAATACCAATAAAACACTAAACAACAATAATATAGGGGCATATTTGTTCAAATGGTAACTATCTGTTGATCTGCTTTTTTTAGTAAAAAAAGACCCAGTTAGGAAAAATAAGTTTAGCCCAACACACCAAACAGATATGGTTATTATCACCCAAGATTCAATTTCATTAAAATCATCAATCTTTGTTAGACCAAAGAAAATTGGTATAAGCCAACATAAACTATTAATAACTACTGGTGATACCAAATGTATTGTTCTGTATTTAGCAAGATACAATTCTATAAAAATAAAGAAAAGCAAGACTAGTACAGATATATATAAATACTCACCCATTATTAAAATACTTCATCAAAGCATAATCCAATATCATCCTTAAACTCCAAACGATAGCAGCGCCGACGATCCCAAAACTATTAACAGCAAGAAACAACGCAAAAATATAAGGTAAAATTTCAAACAAGTGGATCTTAGATATTATTGCGGTTTTGCCTTTTGATAATAACTCTGTATAGGGTTTTTGGGATAAGGCATTAAACCAAAAACCAATTAATAGCCATTGTATTATATTGGATGTTTTCTCAACATAAGCATCACCAAGCCAAATTTTAACTATTGTGGGTGATAAAAAGAAAACAAATCCACTAACCGTCAAAAATAGCATCGCTATCGATATATATAATCTTTCATCAATTTTTTTGCCACCATTTATTTCCGTAAATATGACACGATATATTGATTGAGGAAGAATTGCCATTTTACCAACAAGATCCAACGCCATTGTATAATAAACCACTACGTTTGCACCGAGCACGCTTGATATAATAAATCGATCTGAATAAAGGAGGCCTTGATTTATCAAATTACTCAATCCAATCCACTTTCCAAAAGAAAATAACTTCACAAGTATATTTTTATCAAAGAAATTTGGAGTTGGAAATAATGTGATTTTCTCTATATAAAACACAAAGATAAGAACAAGAAAAAAGAATATCTTTGTTATTGCAAAAGCAAATATCAAATCACTTAACGAATATATGCCTAACGAAATCATAAAGCATGGCATTAGAGCCGTTAGCACATTATTAAACACTCTTATATACATCAATAATTTATATTTAGAAAACCCTTCTAAAACTGCTTGCATTAAGTTTAGAGTTGTCACTAAAGGAATTATTACACCAATAATTTTAAACGACAGACTTGCATCATCAATATAGCCTTCGCTTACATTTACCAAATCAACAAGATGTTCAGAGAATACTAAAATAATAGTAGATGGTATAATCGATAATATACACATAGCATAGAGTAATGTTGTAAATATTTCGTTTATGCTTTCCACTCTATCTTTAGAAGACAATCTCCAAATGGCTGATTGAGAGAGCCCAAAATCAAATATCATTCCATAGTTTAAAAATGTAACAATAAGCACATATAAACCTAGAACTTCCGCATCTAAATATCTTGATAAAACCCCCATTGAGATAAACATAAACAAAGCGGGGATAACAAAACTAATTAAGTTAAAAATTGAGTTTTTCATAATTTATTTGAGGTATCACAATACACTTAAAGTGTAGCACTCAATAAAAATGAAACTCCTTTGGTATCTTTTTCCGATAATATCGGGGATTTGATTATAGGCCAATTAACTCTTAAGGTTTCATCATTCCATTTAATTGAGAGTTCATATTCAGGATTATAATAATCTGTACACTTGTATACAAATTCAGCTTCATCACTAGTAACATAAAACCCATGAGCAAAACCTTCTGGTATCCATAACTGCCGTTTGTTTTCAGCCGAAAGATACTCACCGATCCACATCCCAAAGGTTGGTGAATCTTTACGGATGTCCACTGCGACATCAAATACCTCCCCTGAAACTACACGAACCAGTTTACCTTGTGTATTTTCTGTTTGGTAGTGTAGTCCTCTCAAAATCCCTTTCTTAGATTTGGAATGATTATCTTGTACAAACCTCGTTGGTTTTCCTGTGACTAATTCTTCGAATCGCTTTTGGTTCCAGGTTTCCATAAAAAAACCACGCTCATCACCAAATACTGTAGGTTCGATGATCTTCACATCTGGAATGTTTGTATCGATAACTTTCATAGTATTATTCCGCGTATGCTTTAATGCTTGTTAATGCGATTTGCCAATCACTTGCTTCGATGGCAAACGCCTCGTCGATTTTTCTCGTACTTAGTTTCGAGTTGCTAGGACGCTTGGCTGGCGTTGGGTATTGTTCTGTCGCAATGCTGGATAGAGTTGGCTTATTTTCTAAGACGCCATGTTCAACTGCGGTATCAAAAATTGCATTCGCGAATTCATACCAGCTTACATGTGGCAACCCCGAATAATGGTATACTCCATACTCTACTGGTTTATCATTTGATATGGTTTTGGCTATTTCAACAAGTACTTTAGCAATGTCGCCTGCGTAGGTAGGACCGCCAAATTGGTCACCAACAATACTTAACTCATCACGATTTGCTGCTAGACGAAGCATGGTCTTAACAAAGTTGTTGCCATGCTCGCCAAACACCCATGCAGTGCGTAAAATAACATGCTGATCACACGCCTCAGCAACTGCAACCTCTCCTGCTAGCTTGCTAGCACCGTAAACAGTTTGAGGATTGGTCGCGTCGCTCTCTACATACTCGCCGACTTTGTTACCTTCAAAAACATAATCTGTCGAAATATGAAGGATTGCAGCACCAACTCCTTGCCCTGCCACAGCTAGATATTTAGGACCATCACGGTTAATTGCGAATGAAAGTTCCACTTCTTGTTCGGCTTTATCAACCGCCGTATGCGCTGCTGCGTTGATGATGATTGTCGGCTTAAAAGCTTTTACTGCTGCATTCACCACTTCTTGATTGGTGATATCAAGCTCTTCTCTATCAACAGCCAACAAGACAACGTTTTCAGTGTTGGAAAGAATTTCTGTTAGGCAATGACCTACCTGCCCGTTACAACCTGTGACTAAAACTCGCATTATACATTCGCCTTAATTTTTCTTTCATTCACCAAGCGGGCTAAATACTGTCCGTAATCATTTTTCATCATCGGCTCTGCAAGTGTTAACACTTGTTCATCCGATAACCAGCCATTGCGCCATGCGATTTCTTCCAAACATGCGACTTTCAAGCCCTGTACATGCTCTATGGTTTGAACAAAAGAAGAGGCTTCATGCAGACTTTCGTGAGTGCCTGTATCTAACCACGCGAAACCGCGACCTAAAAGTTCCACATTGAGTGAACCATCATTTAGATACAGTTCGTTGAGCGTGGTGATTTCTAACTCACCACGATGAGAAGGCTTCACTTGCTTAGCCATTTCTACCACACGGTTATCGTAAAAGTACAACCCCGTAACCGCATAGTTTGACTTTGGTGTTAATGGCTTTTCTTCAATCGACACGGCTTTCATGTTGGCATCAAACTCCACGACGCCAAAACGCTCTGGATCTTTTACTTGATAACCAAACACCGTCGCACCAGATTCGCGCGCTGCTGCGCGCTTTAACGTGTCTGAAAATGATTGGCCATAGAAGATGTTATCGCCCAGCACCAAACACACACTGTCATCACCAATGAATTCTTCACCAATAATAAACGCTTGTGCTAAACCATCAGGGTTTGGTTGAATCGCATACTCTAAATTGATACCAAAATCAGTCCCATCACCCAACAAACGCTTGAAGCCAGCTTGGTCTTCTGGCGTGGTAATGATCAAGATATCGCGAATAGCCGCCAGCATCAGAGTTGAAATTGGGTAGAACACCATTGGTTTATCGTAAATCGGCAAAAGCTGTTTAGATACACCGCGCGTTAATGGGTAAAGACGAGTACCAGAACCGCCCGCAAGTACAATACCTTTCATTAGAAATAGATCCTTGGTTGGTAGGGCATAGTTCCTAGGAAAAACTAGGATCTAGAGCCACAAATATTTGTAGAAGATAGAGTGCGATCAGTTAATACCTAAACGTTCGCGTTGGTAGCTGCCGTCTTGAACGTTTTGGCACCACTGTTGGTTATCTAGATACCATTGAACGGTCTTTCGAAGTCCGGTTTCAAACGTTTCAACCGGTGCCCAACCGAGCTCTTTTTGCATTTTACTTGAATCAATCGCATAGCGACGGTCATGGCCAGGACGGTCCTGAACGTAGGTAATTTGCTCAGCGTACTTGGTATCTTTTGGTACTAGCGCGTCCAAAATGTCACAAATTGTGTTCACCACTTCGATGTTTTTCTTCTCGTTATGACCGCCAATGTTGTATGTCTCACCAACCTTACCTTCGGTTACTACTTTGTATAGTGCACGGGCGTGGTCTTCCACAAATAGCCAATCACGGATTTGGTCACCTTTACCATAAATCGGAAGGTCTTTACCTTCTAGGGCATTAAGAATAACGAGTGGGATCAATTTCTCAGGAAAGTGATAAGGACCGTAGTTGTTCGAGCAGTTAGTCACGATGGTCGGCATACCATAAGTGCGCAGCCATGCACGAACTAAATGGTCACTGGATGCTTTTGATGCGGAGTAAGGGCTTGATGGCGCATACGGAGTGGTTTCCAAGAACATCGGTAGCACCGTGCCCGCTTCAACTTCATCTGGATGTGGCAAATCACCATACACTTCATCCGTAGAAATGTGGTGGAAGCGGAATGCTTGTTTCGCCGTCTCATCGAGCTTATTCCAGTATTCGCGCGTCGCTTCAAGTAGTGTATACGTACCGATAATATTGGTTTCAATGAAAGCAGCTGGGCCTGTGATTGAACGGTCAACGTGTGATTCTGCCGCTAAGTGCATCACTGCATCCGGCTTGTGACTGTCAAACACTCGGTTAAGCTCTGCTCTATCGCAAATGTTTACTTGCTCAAACGCGTAACGCTCGCTTGATTCTACTGAAGCTAAAGATTCAAGGTTGCCTGCATAGGTTAGACAATCGACATTAACAACACTATCCGAGGTGTTTTCGATGATGTGGCGCACTACTGCAGAGCCAATAAAGCCCGCACCGCCAGTCACAAGTATTTTCATTTTTTAACTTACCAACGTTATACAACACTACTTAGAGTGCTTCAAAACTTCCATTTTCCATCTCAGATATTCAAAACCACCTGAGACACTTTTTATTCAAAATGAGACAACCAGACTTAGCCATCTCGTTGTAATTGTTTGATTTCAAACATCTTGCCAAACTAGCCCCAATAGGTAATGCAAAGCCTAGGTCCTAGGTTCTCAGCCCTCTGTATCTTCTTTTCGAAACGCAAAGCGTACTAGAACAATCGCCACACCCAACATGCCACCAAGCAATGTACCTAACACACAAATCAGTGCGCGTTTCGGCCCATCTTTCAGCTCAGGGACCACTGCCGGATCAACGACTTTAAAGATGAACTCTTCTTGTACTTCAGCTAGCATCAGGCTCTTGGTTTGCTCTTCAATCAGTTTATAAAACGTGCTCTGCATGTCAGCCACGGCTGTTTTTTGTAACTGGGTATTTAGGTAAGCTAGGTTTTGTGAGGTTTCCGCAATCGTGCGTTCACGCATTACTTTATTGATGTCTTCAATTAACCAATTAACCCATTGCTGCGCTATATATGGTGAGTAGTTTTTAACTGAGACCGTATACAAGCCGCTTTCTTTGTCTTGGCTAACGCTCAAGACCTCTTTACTGAACACTTCAAACGCTTCTTGTGCCGTTGGTGTTGCACCACGTAGGCCTTTTGCCTCACGCAACCACTCACCTGTAGTTGGGTTATAAAGCTCTTCATCCAGAATCAGCTTATTGTTCGCTAAATCCCAATCTTTAGCTGCCATTAATGGCACAAGTAAATCATGTTTGTTGATGAATGCTTCAACAAACTGGCGAGACTTCATTACTTGAACAGCTAAATCGGTTTGAGAGGATTCACCTGCCCCCAAGTTCACACCAGCTAGAGCCGCTAGTCCGCCCAGTTGCCCTGCCATTTTTGAAAGGCCACCACCACCCGAGCTTTCTGCAGGAGCAAGCAACGCATCCGATTTGTAGATATTTGGTAGGCTTAGTGCGTAAAGTGCCGCACCAACGGCGAAGACAAATGTGGTTGCTATGATGATCCACTTACCTTTCCACAATGCAACGAACAGTTCGCGCAAGTCGATTTCGTCATCCGCAGGTTGTTGGCTGTGTGGTGGGTACGGTAGGTAATGTTGTGGGTGTTCTTTTTGTGGTTCCATTGGTGTATAAGGTCCTAGGATCCTAGGTTCTAGGATCGAAAAAATAATTACGGATTACGGATTACGGATTACGGATTACGGATTACGGACATCGTACTCTGCAGCATCTTCATTTAAACGGTTTCTCTTTGTTTTAATCAACCGTCCAAGAGTCGCTGCGATGGATTCAGCCTCTTGAATGAGACCCAAACCGGACGCTTTCTCGATGTATCCAATTTCAATGCCGATATAGACTTGAGTAATGAACTCTGCCGTTGACGACTTTGCAATATTTAAAAACCGAATTTGGTCTTTAATTGATTCCCGTTCTTCTCCCTCAGCAATATTCGATGGGATTGATAATCCAGAACGGGTGATTTGATCTTTAAAACCAAAGTCTCGGCATGTTTCCATCATCTTGTATATATCACAAGACAGTCGGCAAGCTTGTTGCCATACTCTAAGTTGCTTAAACCTCAACAGATATCCTTATCTAAAGGTTGCAGAATACGGAATACGGAATACGGAATACGGAATACGGAATACGGAATACGGAATACGGAATTTTATGATTTCGATATTCCAAATCTACATTTCTGTAATCTGTCAGCGAAGCACTCGGTATTCCTACTTAACTGAGTACCCGCAGTAAGTAGATTCCTAGTCTCGCTTCGACTCGCTGGAATAACAGACAAGAGCCCGTATTCAGTAAGCGAAGTATTCTGTATTCCTACTTAACTAAGTACTCGCTGCAAGTAGATTCCTAGTCTCGCTTTGCTCGCTGGAAAAACGTGCAAGAGCCTGTATTCCATAAGCGAAGCGTTCCGTAATCTATATTCCAAAAATTCTAGGCCCTAGGACCTGTGTTTTCCTAGGGCCTTTCTTTCCCGTTATTTCAACGCGTTAATCGCTACACCAGTTTGGTATAGGATCTGTGTTGCGGCTGTCCAGGTACTTAGCGCATCGCGGTAATCGGTGTCGATTGGAACAACGATTGTGTCGCCAGCTTGGAGTTCTTGGTTATTGTTGCCGAACCAGTAGCCAGAGGTTGGTTTGTAAACCGAGCCATCTGCGCGCACAACAAAGATGCGATCTTCATCGGCTTGCTTCTTCGCGCCGCCCGCTTTGTTTAGGTAATCGTCCACATCTAACTTGTTATCAAGTAAGTAAGTGATCGGTACTTGTACCTCACCCATGACGGATACTGTATTGCGGAACGTTGGTACAAACAGGAAGTCACCGTCTTCCAGCATAAAGTCTGCCGAGCGATCATGCTTCAAGATACGGTTAAGTTGCACCACCATACGGCCAAGGGCTTTGCTGCGGCTTGCCTCCTCAACAAAGGCTAACGTTTTATCCGGATCAGAGATGACAGAACCAAGATTGCTGTCTGCGCGGAATGTCTTCTTCGCCGTTTCTGCTCGCATATCTGCGGCGTATTGGTTTAGCAGTTTTTGCTCTTGCAAGCGCAGCGCTTCACGAGTAAAGATTGCGCCCATTGGGTGAGCAAATTCGGTTAAGCCACCAGCACGTTCTAGTAACTCACTCATTGTCTCGCCTTGGCGAACCGTGTACGAACCAGGGAAGCGAACTTCACCTTGCAGCATGACTGTGCTTTGTAGCTTCACGTTCGGCTTTTGCAATACGTTCAATCTGTCACGGCCAACAATGATCACATCGTTATTCACATCACCTTGAATCGCTTTGCGAAGATCAATACGCTCGATATCAATAGACGCACGCTCATCAATGTTATTAATCACCGAGCGTGCAAGTTCTGCGTTAATCGTAAATGCACCGTAAGTTAACCCCCCCGCAGCCTCTAACAAATCAGACACTTTCATACGCGGCGTAATTGGGTAACGGCCAGGGTATTTCACCTCACCTGTGACTTCAGCAATTTGTGGTGCTAAGCCTAAACGAGATTGCTGTTGAAGTTTAAGCAGTACTGGTGCCAGTAATGAAGAACGTGTGTTCTGCTTGAGGTCTTGGATTTGTTCAGGAGTCACCTCTTCACCTTGCCACATCATACGGACTTCTTTGCCGGTTACCGTGCTGGTTGCTGCGCTGAGGTCTTGCTCTTCTTGTTGAATTTGCTCTTGTGCTTGTTGCTGTGCTTGCTCAAAGCTCTTGGCTTTTTCATCCACTTCTAATAAAGAGTCGATGCCTTTATTACTTAAGCGGTTAAACACCAACACTCGGTCACGAGAATGCAGTTGCAAGTTGTCTTCACTGTTTGGTGCTAAAATCGCTTTCGCCAAGTTAAGTTGGAAAACTTCAATATCACGCTGAGCGTTGACCTCACGTACCACAACCGCGTAATTGACATCTGCAGTCGATTTAAACGCGGTATCAACAGATTGGAATAGATCCGCAATGCGTAAGCCTGGTTTCCACTCTAAAAAGCCTGAATGACGAACATCACCCTCAACTTGAACAAAGCGCGTTAACTCTTCACTCTTCGTTGGTACGCTCACTGTATCACCATCTTTGACTTTAATTTGTTGGTCATGAGATTGAGTGAAGTTAAGTGTCACTAAATCACGTCCGCCTTTTGCTGCGTAACGTTTTACTTCAATTTGATCGCGGTAAGCATTGGCGGTAAAGCCACCCGCTAGCTGAAATGCTTGCTTGTAGGTCTCGCCTGATTTGATTTCATAAATCGCAGGGCGGTTCACTTCACCATCAATCGAAATGGTATTACCGACCGCGCCAATGAACACCACATCACCCGGTAATAGACGAACATCATTACGGGCATCGCCACGCAGCAGTAAGTCATACATGTCTAACTTGCGGATCACTTGGCCATTTCGCTTTAGCTGTACATTACGCAGTGCACCACTTTCGCTAAAACCGCCGCTGTAATAGATCGCTTGAGAGATAGTGGTTAACGCACTCACCGTGTAAGCACCTGGCTTGTAAGCATCACCCATCACAAAGATTTGCATAGTGCGCATTTCACCCAGTGAGATATCACTGCGCACGCCAATCATTTGTTCTCTCACGCGTTGGTTTAAAGAATCACGCACTTCTGAGAACGTCATACCCGCCACTTGAACTGGACCAAGTGATGGGAAGTTTATCACGCCCTCACGACTTACTCGTAAACGGTTAGTGGTATTCTCTTTACCAAATAGCTGAATAACGATCTCATCCCCTGGACCTACCGTGTAATCCGCAGGAACAGGTACATCACTGATCGGAGCAAATGTACTTGGCGAGCCCGCAAACAGGTCCAAACCAAAACGTTTCAAGCCTGTTTTAGCTTGTGCATCGTCCTCTGGGCCTCTGGTGCTTTCTTCTGTTTCGTTCGTTGCTGGGCGAGCATCCACTACTTGTGGGTTTTCATAACTGCTTGGTTGAGAAGCGCCAGATGGTAAAGATACTCCGTACTGACTTGCCAATGCTTGTTGCTGGTCAGCCGGTAAGCTCTTAAACATTTGGATCTGAGCGGGGGTTGGAGTTTGCGCATACGAGAATGGCGCAAACATACTTGCCAATGCAAAAGCGGCAATGGAAAAAGTTCCTTTAAGCATGGTCATTCGCTATAAAAAGAGTGAAGTGAAAAATCGTCGCGATTGCGCTCGATCTCGATGTTAGAAGCGGTGTTGAAAACCGATGGTAAGCGCGTTTAAACGAACTTGGTCTTCAGAGGCACTGTCAATAAACTCAAACACAACGGCATTGTGCTTATCAAGCGCATAGTGCATACCCAAGCCAAAGCTAAAGCCTTGCTCTTTGAGTGAGCCAACACCTTGTTTATCGATCTGAACGCTAGAGTAACCCGCCAATCCATATAACGCGATACGCTCAGCTACTGGCATGTTTAGCTTAACAAAGCCGCTAGCTAGACTGTCGACAGCAAGACCACTATCACGTTGGACAGAGGTGCCGTAGCGCGCTTCTAAAGCGAGGTAATCATTGAAGAAGTAACCAGCTTGTGCTTGCAATAAAAATGGATTGCCTTCACTTACTGTAGACTGGGTGTTTTGAGATGAGGTGTGGTGATATTCGGCGTTAGAGTAACTAACCAATGCGCCGGAATAGAAGTTTGCTGAAGCAGAAAATGAGCACAAGCCTACGCTTATCGCACTCAACGCCCCTAGCCATGGTCGTTTGTTGATCACGAAATTATCCCTTGGGTATCGACTGAACTATAATAGAGAAGACGCGTTCAGTGATTATTTGTTAACTTTCTTGTGCGTTCCCACGCTACCGCCCGGCGGCATTACGCGTTAGCCACTGTTCGCTGGTCACCGATAAGTCGGTTTATTATGAATATGTTTTATTAAGCCTAAATTTGATGACTCGCTTCAAAAAACGGAGCGAATAAAGTCAAAAAATTTGGCAAATTATGCATGGATTGGCGTCAAACGGCAAGAGGCGGCTGATTGGAATTGTGTGAATGTGCGGTAAAACGCGCAGTTTTTAGGCGGAAGAAAAAAGGATTAGGGACCTAGGTCCTAGGGGAGTTTGTTGGGACTTTAGTGTACCTCAATGACTATTTACGTATGTTGTTGAATACCGAATACGGAACGCTTCGCTTACGGAATACTTGAATAAAGGGCCTAGGTTTTAGGGCCTAGATCCTAGGTGGCGTGTGCTGGAAGTTTGTGGATTTCATTAGTTCCTGAGAAAGTATTTTTACACTGCATAAAACGTTTGTGCGTAATCCGTAATCCAAAACATTGAGCCCTAGAACCTAGGATCCTAGGACCTGCTTTTTACCTAGGACCTATCTCTTCTCCCCTAGGACCAGCAGTTTCTTCCTCTCTTTTTCATACGAAACTATTTACATGCTGGTTGTTTTTTAACTAAAATGTTACGTGATGCACCTAAAATGCATCAAACATCGATGTTTTAAAATTAGAAATACAAGGATTAATAATGAAGAATACAGCTCTAGCTATTCTTATGGCACTAAGCGCATCTACTGCATTTGCAGCAACTGAAGCTGGCAGCACAACTGCAGCATCAGGCGCAGCAGCAGGCTCTGCAACAACAACAGCAGTAGCAGTTGGCGCAGCAGCAGCAGTAACAGTGGTAGCAGTTGCAGCAAGCGACAGCAACGACGGTACAACTGGTTCTACTGGTTCTACTGGTACAAACTAAGTTTGAATCAAGGGCTTTACCTTTCTCGGTAAGGCCCTAATTTTATTCTTTTTCAAAATAATGCCTCTCTCCCCCCAATCTGTTTTTACACGTAAATTCCTGCTAACCTAACCATCATTTTTTCGATTTGCTCACTCAAATAAGGTTTTTGAATGAAACTAGGAATGATTCCGGCAGTCGCTATGACTATTTTATTGTCTGGATGCTCTCAAAGGTTTGAAACCGTTAACGACACGCTTAAAGAAGCCATTTTTGGCTTTGATGACGTCAATATGACAACGGAACAAATTGAACAATTACCTTATGCTAGTGCGTATTTTCGTATTAATGACGGCCAACAAATTTTTATGGTGCTCGCATTTGCTGATGTAAACCCTGAAAATAATCAGACTCAACTTAAATGGGTATCCTCAGATAAAGCCATGATCGTGACCGAACAGGGCCGTATCGTTAAAACACTTAATCTTCCTGAATACAATTTAGCAGAACGAGCCAGTTTAGATGGTGCATGGCAAGAAACGGACCATTCACGCAGTCGATACGATTGGCCCGCAAGCAACTACGGTTTCAATGCAGAGAGTGAGTATGCCCTGCAAGGGAAAGAAACCATCCAAACACCTATTTGGACAAAAGAACTCACTGTTTGGGAAGAAAGCGTTAATTTTGCCGCATTGAATAACAGCATAAAAAACAGCTATTGGATCGATGCCGATAATAACGTATTAAAAAGCGTTCAATACATTGGACCAAAGATGACTCGCATTGAATTCAGTATCTTAAAGCCTTACACGGAGTAACCTGATGCTTCTTTTATCGACTATGCGTGCAAAACAACTGCTGACATTAACTCTCTCTTTTCTTTGTGCTTCCACCCATGCTTGGGCAACTGAGACCACCAACGTCACACTGCTTGAACACAACGCACAGCTTCAATATCAAGAGGCGGTTCGTTTAGATCAAGTCCTGAGCGATGCTCTCAAACAAACTGCAATTCAAAAGCAAACCAACACGTTTGATGAGGGGTATCGCCTTTTTGATACCAACAAGCAAGAGATTACAGATGAACTCTACAACAGTGTGGTTCTGCGTCTAAAAAAACTTGCAGCAGATGATGACTACTCAACTGCAGCAGAACAGTTATTACAGCAAATTCAATCCTATCAATATGCTTACCGAATCGTTACCTCACTTGATATCGACAAAGTACGATTGGACTTATCACGCAACCCGAAAATGCCTGGTGACTATGAGCTTTCGCTCAGTGAGCGCCCAAGTGTGGTTTATTTGGCGGGCTTAGCGGCTCCAAAACCTGTGACATTCTCTTCTTTTTATGATGTTGCTAACTATTTAGAGCAAGGCAAACTCATTCATCAGGCAAGCCAAAGTTTTGCTTGGGTCATTGCGCCAAACGGAACGACATCTAAAGTCGGCATCGCATATTGGAACAACCAACATAGTCATGTCATTCCTGGCAGTATTATTTTTGTTGGGTTTGATTCAAGCAGCAGTGAGCTTGCTGATTTAGAGCAAGACATTATCTCTCTTCTAACTATGGTGAAACGCTAACAATGAGCCGCAATATTTCTAAATCTCATATCAGTACGGCGCTCTTTGGTATCGCTTTACTTCCTTTTAGTCAGGTGGGTTTCGCTTCTAAACTTGAACCGGTCACGCTTCGCGCCTCGCAAACCGATTTTGGCGGTGTTGGCCTCATGCAAATGCCATCTGGTCGCATGGCTCCTGAGGGGGAGTTCAATATTGGGGTTAACATCAATGATGATTACCATCACTACTACACCTCTTTGCAATTAATGCCTTGGTTAGAGACAACCATCCGTTACACCCGCGTACCGGATATGCTGTACAACTCAAACCCAGATTATAGCGGTGACAACATATACACCGATAAAGGCATCGATTTTAAGATCCGTCTATTGGAAGAAAGCTACTGGCTGCCTGAAACGTCCATTGGTGTTCGAGACTTTGGCGGTACAGGCCTATTCGATGGTGAATTTATTGCCGCAACCAAACGCTTTGGTCCGGTAGACTTCACTATGGGTATTGGTTGGGGCTACATCGGCCAAAGTGGCAACATCACCAACCCATTCTGTAAAGCCAGCGATAAATTCTGCGATCGTGATGGTGCTTATAAAGGCAAAGGCGGCAGTGTTGATTTTGAGCGTTGGTTTAAAGGCCCAGCCTCGATTTATGGTGGTATTGAATACCAAACGCCGTATCAACCACTTCGCTTAAAACTCGAATACGATGCTAACGATTATACAGGGGATTTCCCGTACACTCGCGGCGGAAAACCAATGCCTCAGCACACACCGTGGAACGTAGGCGTGTTGTATCAACTTGGCGATTGGGGTGATGCAAAACTGAGTTATCAACGTGGTGATACACTAACCTTTGGCTTTAACCTCTACACCAACTTTAACGATATGAAAGCCATTTGGCGTGATGAGCCAAAACAAACGGTAATGGCGCGCCCGTCGAGTGAAAATACCGATTGGGAGCAAGTTGCAAAAGAACTGCGCTCCAATGCGGGTTATAAACAAAGCACTATTGAGCAAATTGATGGTGTCGTTGTGGTAACTGGTGAGCAAGTGAAGTATCGCAACCGCGAAGAAGCACTGGATCGTGCGGCTCGTATTCTTGCGAATAATACATCTGAAGATGTAACGACTTACCGCATCGTTGAAAACCGCAATGGTATTGAGTTAACTAGTACCGATATTGATGCTAGCCAATACAAAAAAGTGGTGAATAACGATTACATTGGTGCACACTTAAATGATGCAACTAAAGTCAGCAATCCTGAACCAGAAGAGAGCACAATGCACCTCGCAACCAACAAACACCGTTGGAATGCAGGCATCTCTCCAGTACTCGCGCAATCAATTGGTGGGCCAGAAGATTTTTACTTATTTAATCTTGGGTTTAATACCGATGCGAATGCTTGGTTGACTGACAATTTAGAAATAAGTGGTTCGATTTACTTTAACCTTGTCGATAACTACGACAAGTTTAACTATGTTGAACAAAACCCACACATTTCTAACTTTGCTGTCCCTCGTGTGCGCACGCTCTTCCGCGCTTATGTACATGATAATCCAGTGCGCTTAAACCGTTTGCAATTAACCTGGTTCGAGCAGCCAGCAAACAACATTTACACCCAAGCTTACGGTGGTTACTTGGAAAGCATGTTCGCAGGTGTGGGTGGCGAGGTTCTCTATCGTCCACTCAACGCAAACTGGGCGATTGGTTTAGACGCAAACCTTATCTCTCAGCGAGATCCTGATAGCTGGTTTGGTACATTTAATGAGCCGTACTTCTATTACGATGGCTACAATGCCTCAAACTGTAAACCTGGACAAGTTCACTGCCAAGCATACGTCTTAGATAAAGGTACAACAGGGCAGCTTGCTGGTTACTACATGCCACAGTGGTCTTGGCTAGAAGATACGCTGTTTAAAGTGAGTGCGGGTAAATTCCTAGGTGGTGATAACGGCGTTCGTGTTGAATTTTCTAAGCAATTCAAATCAGGCATGATTGTGGGCGCGTTTGCTACAATGACAGACCTAACGACGGAAGAATACGGTGAAGGCAGCTACAACAAAGGCTTCTATGTATCAATTCCGTTTGATGTGATGACAGTAAAACCAAGCACAAGTCGCGGTACTGTTGCTTGGCAACCAATTACACGTGACGGCGGCCAAACTCTGAACCGTAAATACCAACTGTTTGATGTGACTAACGCACGCAACGTTTGGTATTAGAGGATAAAGAAACTAGGGCCTAGGTTTTAGCGCCTAGGTCCTAGGTGGCACGCGCTGGAAGTTTGTGGATTTCATTAGTTTTTGAGAAAGTGTTAGGAATAGTGAATACGGAGCGCCTCGCTTACGGAAAAATACATACTCACCAATTGCGCCATTTCAGCAAGCTTTAGCGAGACTAGGGATCTATTACCAGCGGACTGATTCATTTCAATTTATCACCTTAGTGGAATCACTATCTTACAGTAGATTCTGAATCACGTTCGTTCCTCACTGTTCAGAATAACGAGTATTTCCTTACCACTCAAAAACAACGATTGCGTGTAAGCCGTAATCCAAAAGCTTAGGCCCTAGAACCTAGGACCTTGCTTTTCTCTAGAACCTATCTTTAAACCTATAAACTTGTTTTATCCCCATCCATAGCGCTATTTTCTGTTTCTTGCTAAAATTCCTGAGAAAATTTTAATCTATGGTGGAAGTCTTATGATCATCGTAACTGGTGGTGCTGGCATGATCGGCAGCAACATTGTTAAAGCGCTGAATGAAGCAGGTATTAACGATATTCTGGTTGTCGACAACCTAAAAAATGGCAAGAAGTTTAAAAACTTAGTTGATCTTGATATCACTGATTACATGGATCGTGACGACTTCCTTACCCAAATCATGGCTGGTGATGATTTCGGACCTATCGAAGCGGTTTTCCACGAAGGTGCTTGCTCTGCAACAACCGAGTGGGATGGCAAATACATGATGCTAAACAACTATGAGTACTCTAAAGAGCTACTTCACTACTGTTTAGATCGTGAAATTCCGTTCCTATACGCTTCATCTGCTGCGACTTACGGCGAGACAGATACCTTTATCGAAGAGCGCGAGTACGAGGGTGCACTAAATGTGTACGGTTACTCAAAGCAGCAATTTGATAACTATGTACGTCGCCTATGGCAAGATGCCGAAGAGCACGGCGAGAAGCTGTCGCAAATTACCGGTTTCCGTTACTTTAACGTCTACGGCCCACGTGAAGATCACAAAGGCAGCATGGCATCAGTTGCATTCCACTTAAACAATCAGATCAATGCGGGCGAGAATCCAAAATTGTTCGCTGGCAGTGAATCATTCAAGCGTGACTTTGTGTACGTGGGTGACGTAAGTAAAGTTAACTTATGGTTCCTAGAAAATGGCGTATCAGGCATCTTTAACTGTGGTACTGGTAATGCAGAATCATTTGAAGAAGTGGCGAAAGCGGTGATCACTCACCACGGTAAAGGTGAAATCCAAACCATTCCTTTCCCTGACCACCTAAAAGGCGCATATCAAGAGTTTACTCAAGCAGACCTGACTAAGCTTCGTGCTGCTGGCTGTGATGTGGTATTTAAAACCGTTGCCGAGGGTGTGGCGGAATACCTAGCCATTCAAAACCGCTAATGCCTTTCAAAGGCGGTAGAGAAATCTACCGCCTTTACTCTGATACAATTACTAGTATCATTCCTAACATCTTCTTTTGCCTCTATCCAAACCATAGGTGCTTAAATTTCATGACTGAACAACGTGATGATTTCGATCCTAAAGCTTATAACCCTGAGTTTGAGCGTCACTTTCTTGCGCCAAAATATTGGGGAACATGGTTAGGTGTAGTGCTTTCTTTACCGCTTGCGATATTGCCTTTAAGAGCTCAACAATGGCTTGCAAAAACCATCGCAAAAAAGCTGGCGAAATCCCACAAAGGGCCTGCTCATCGTGCTCGTGTGAACTTTGAATTATGCTTTCCTGAAAAGACTTTCGCAGAACGTGAAGCCCTTATTGAGAAAACCCTTTATACAGCAGCCCTATTCTTTTTCCGCTTTAGTTTACTCAGCTTACGTTCACCAAAGTGGTTACAGCAACGTTGTCAGATCCGTGGCCTTGATATTTTGCAACAACACATCGACAACAATGAAAACGTCATCCTAATGGTGCCCCACTCTTGGGCAATCGACATTCCTGCAATTTTGCTGGCTTCGATGGGTATGCCCGTCTCTGCAATGGCAAAAAAACAGAAAAATGAAGTAGCGGACTGGTTGATGCACAGACAACGCGTGCAATATGGTGGTCGAGTCTATGAGCGCTCCGGTGGCATTAAGCCTTTCTTAAAATCGATTCGCGATGGCTACATCGGTTACTACCTACCGGATCAAGATCACGGCCCGGAGCACAGTGTGTTTGTCGACTTTTTCGCGACAAGAAAAGCAACGTTGCCGGGTTTAGGTAAAATAGCTAAGTTATCACGTGCGAAAGTGTTACCTATGTTCGCTTCCATGAATACCGAAGATGGGTCATTTGATATTGAGATCCTACCTGCATTTGAGCTAGACCAAGGTGAAGAACAAGATGCACGTACCTGCAATCAAGCCATTGAGTATTTTGTAGAAAGTAAACCTGAACAATACATGTGGGTATTACAACTGCTGCACTCTCAAGAAGATCGCAATAACTATTACCATCTCTTTAAACAGAGATACACTACTGACTGGCAAGTAGATAAATGAAAAAAATCTTAATTATCGGCCCATCTTGGGTGGGGGATATGGTGATGTCACAATCACTGTACATCGTGTTAAAGCAACTTCATCCAGAAAGCCAAATTGATGTAATTGCACCAGGTTGGTGTAAACCAATTCTTGAGCGCATGCCAGAGATCCACCAAGCCATTGAAATGCCTATTGGTCATGGTGAGTTCAACTTATTGGGTCGTCGAGAAATTGGTAAATCATTACAAGAAAAACAGTACGACCACGCCTACATCCTGCCGAAGTCTGCAAAGTCAGCGCTGATTCCTTGGTTTGCTGATATCCCACTTCGCACTGGTTGGAAAGGTGAAATGCGTTACGGTCTGCTCAATGACTTGCGTCCAAACATGAAATCGTTCCAGTTCATGGTTGAACGTTATGTGGCACTTGCGTACGCCGAAGCCGAGATGATCGATTCCTCTTCTTTAGGCGGTCTAAAGACCCTACCTCGCCCAAGTCTGTTTATTGATAAAAAAGAACAACACGCCACTATCGACAAATTTAATCTAGACCAAAACGCCCCTGTTGTTGGTTTGTGTCCAGGAGCAGAGTTTGGTCCAGCCAAGAAATGGCCGGAAGTGCACTATGCAGAAGTCGCGACTCAAATGGCAAAATCTGGGCATCAAATCTGGTTATTCGGATCACAAAAAGATCTCGAGACCTGCAACAACATCAAAATGCTTGTCCCACAAGAATACCTGCACCAAATTCATGTTTTGGCTGGGCAAACAAGCCTGATTGAAGCGGTCGATCTTCTAGCCGCATGCCAAACTGTAGTGGCTAATGACTCAGGCCTAATGCATGTAGCCGCGGCTGTTGGATGTAACGTTGTGGCTGTATATGGTTCAACATCACCGAAATACACCCCGCCACTGGCAGAAAAAGTCGAAATTGTTCATACCGACATTGACTGCCGTCCATGCTTTAAACGCGAGTGTCAGTTTAAACACTTAAAGTGTTTGACGGAGTTATCGCCAAAGCAAGTTCTTAACAGTATCCAAAAACTTGAAGCGATTACCGTAAGCCCATGTTAATTCGTATTATCTATACATTACTGTTAGCACTTGCCTCACCAATTTTGTTGTTTGGCTTGTACAAAAGCAAACCAAACAAGCCTAAATTTGGCAAACGCTGGAAAGAGCACTTTGGCTTTACGCCGAAGTTAGAATCGACTGAACGACCAATTTGGATACACGCGGTATCAGTCGGTGAGAGTATTGCGGCAATACCTCTGATCAAAGCTTTGAAAGAGAAAAGACCAGAGCAACCGATCCTCGTCACGACGACGACAAGTACTGGCGCAGAGCAAATTGCCAAATTAGGCGACTTGATTGAACATCGCTATATGCCGATTGACTTCGCTTTTGCAGTTAAAGGCTTTTTAAAGGCGAGCCAACCAAAGCAAATGTTAATCATTGAAACTGAGCTTTGGCCAAATACGTTAAACGAAGTCCATAAAGCAGATATTCCAATCAGCGTGGTAAATGCTCGCCTTTCTGAAAAATCATGTAAGAACTACGCCAAAGTTCAGCCCCTGTTTAACCTATTCATCCCTTGTCTAGATAAAGTACTTTGTCAGACCGAATCAGATGCCGAACGTTTTGAGCATTTAGGTATTAGCAAAGAAAGACTAGAAGTTACAGGTTCGATTAAATTTGATATTCAGATCTCACAGGACGTAAGAGAAAAAGCTAAAGCACTTCGTACTGAGCTTGGCCACGACCGCCCTGTTTGGATTGCTGCCAGCACTCACAAGGGCGAAGATGAGCAAGTTCTTGAAGCGCATAGACAAGTTCTAGTGTCACACCCTGATGCACTATTGGTGCTTGTTCCTCGCCATCCTGAACGTTTCGACAACGTATTTGAACTTTGCCAAAAGCAAGGGTTCAACACCGTTCGGAGAACAAGCCAAACCGAAGTAACGGAATCGACTCAAGTTTACCTTGGGGACACAATGGGAGAAATGCTCACTCTTATTGGTGCCACGGATGTTTGTTTTATGGGTGGAAGTCTAGCTGGAGACAAAATTGGTGGGCATAATGTGTTGGAGCCTGCAGCGCTTGGTGTGCCGGTAATCACTGGGCCAAGTTATTACAATTTCAAAGAGATTGTCGACTTACTCGTAGCGCATTCACTGTGTGAAGTGGGCGATAACATTAAAGATATCACTAATAAACTATCTCAACATTTTATTTCAGAAGTACCAAGCGACACAGAAAAATTTCAGAAGTCCAAATTTTTATCCAACTACACGAACATTGCAAATAGACTCGCAACTCTTATTTTAGAATAAATAAATGAAAAAAATTATCACGTATAAAAGAATACGCTCTGATTATAGTAACGTATGTTATGTAAACTCTATCTTTGCTCTATTTCTTTACCTCTATATTAATAAAGGTAGCAAAAATACCGTTTTTGTCAGCCACGTCGACTTTGAAGCACTTCTTAAAAACAGTCAGTTGGATAATGTCATTATTGTTAACACTAAACTCAATGGCAATTGGGATTCTTTGCTATATAAACTTGGCCTATTAAAGTATGACGTTACTGAGTTTATCCAAGGCAAGACTTTCTTCGGACATGACCATATCACTTATGCTTTTCTTTTCGACTTTAAAAATGGCTCTATACTTGAGGATGGCATAGGTAACTATAATGGCCAAATACCTATACTTAAAAGATTTAAGCGCGCAATAAAAGGCCGTGTTATATCTCCTCTTGGTTATGACAAGAAAATACAGCACGTCTATTTATCAAAACCCGAACAAGCCGACCCTCTATTATGTAATAAAGTAGTACCATTCACAATACCTGATTTTCTTGCCTATACTAGATCATACGGTTTAGCGCTAGTTTTTGAACAATTTACATTAGAATTGAACAATAAGAATATTTTGTTCACACAGCCAATTAGTGAGGCAGCCATTGTTTCTGAGATTGAAAAGGTTCAAGTATATCGAGAGATTATAGAAAAATATAAGATAAACATGATCAAACCTCACCCTCGTGATTACACGGATTACTCTTTATATTTTGAGTGTGATATTATTGACAAGTATATACCTGCAGAAGCTATGATATGCCCTAATGGAGAAAATATAAGTTTATTCACTCTTAACTCCACTTCTCTTTTTAATCTAAAAGAAGTTAATAGTAATATAGATATTCATATTCTATTATCAGATCTGCATAAAGATTTATATGATTGGAAATTAGGTAATTACAACTTCTAAAACTACCGAAGTACTATTAAACAAGTTGGATTAACCTCATATTCCAACTTGTTTATATTATTCATACCCTTAAGGATTATTCGTTTTTCAACATATCCCACGACAATGCCATACCCTTTGAGAGGTTTATTTTGGCACTCATACCAATCACATCATCCAAATATTTTGGTGCTAAACCAAAACCTGGACGAATACTGCGGACATGCTCTTCCGTGACTCGTTCACCAGCTTGAATATCTTTCACTATGTATAAAGAGCGGCGAAATTTCACATTGCCTTTTTCGGCTTCGCTCCGTTCATAGCTAACATGCCCAAGAGCCTGCCACGCTGTTTTTGCATCTTGGCACAATGCTTTTAACTCTTGCGGTTCAAGAGAAAAGCTATCATCAGCGCCGCCCCCGTTACGATCCATTGTGACATGTTTTTCGATTAAACAAGCGCCAATTGCCACTGATGCGACTGCTGTTGCGTTATCAATTGTATGATCCGATAGACCAGACAATACATCAAAACGCTCTGCAATATCGGCTATCGTTCTTAGATTGTATTGCTCTGCAGGAGCAGGGTAGCCACTGACACAATGAAGAACGACTAATTCCTGACAGCCATTATCTTTCGCTGTTTTAATTGCCTCAGCGATTTCTTCTTCATTGGCCATACCCGTTGAGATAATCATTGGCTTACCGGTCTGAGCAACACGTTTAATAAGCGGTAGATCAATCACTTCAAAAGATGCGATTTTGTAAGCTGGAGCGTCAAGCTCTTCCAAAAGTTCAACAGCCGTAAAATCAAATGGAGAACTGAAGATAGTAATACCAAGCTCTTTCGCCTTTTCAAACAATGGCTTGTGCCACTCCCATGGCATATGAGCACCCTTGTACAATTCATACAAAGTCTGGCCATCCCATAGACCCCCATGAATTTGAAACTCTTCCGAGTCACAATCTATTGTGATGGTTTCATGGGTATAAGTTTGTAATTTAATCGCATCCGCACCCGCTTTTTTCGCTTCTTCCATAATTTGGAAAGCACGGTTGATATCACCATTATGATTCGCGGAAAGCTCTGCAATAATATATGGAGGGTGATCCGGTCCGATTTTGCGGCCGTCAATGGTTATATATGGCTTCATTTTTGCCTCAATCAAATGGTTGTCGGATATAAGTTTCTTGATCAACTTGTTGATAACAAGCTTTTTTGAATAATCGTTGAGATGCAACATTTGCTTTCAATACCGTTGCATGCAACGTGACATCAGGGTGAATCGCATCAATTGCATTTAGCGCTTGAAGTGCAATTCCCTTCCCATAACTTTTAGGATCAACAAATATAGAAACAAGGTAATGCCCTGCTTTTACTCTATCTAAACGTACAGCAGCAACTTTACTTCTATCTGTTCGATCAACGACCATATAAAAGTAATCAGAAGTCGACTTTAGCTTTCTCAGCATCCAAGCCTGATGTTCATCCCAAGTAGGAATAGTTGGGCTCAGTGCATATTTTCTGGTCTCTGGGTGACTTTGCCACTCGTAGATAAGTGCGATATCGTCTTGAGATGCATATTGCAAAGACACACCATCGCGCTTTTTGCTAATTAATTGCTCTATTTCAAAAATAACTCGACGAACTCCTCGTCCATCACAAAGAGCAAGGTTAGCCTCTCTAAATTGAGACCATTCCTCGATCACTTTCAGAAAAGCACCATGCAACGTCGATGGAATATCTTTGATATCAACATGGATAGCCGCATTATGCTTTACGAGCTGCTCACAAATAAGTTGTTGGTTTTCGGCAAGAGGGACAATAATATTTGGCAATCCAAGACAAGCCCTTTCCCAACTTGTAGTTCCTGGTGCTCCGATCGCAATATCATGCTCTAGCATTACACTCGCCATATCAGAAACAAATTCTTGATGTCGAACATTGGGTTGCGTTAAACACCATGCATTCACCTGCTGAAAATGAGGCGCTCTAGGGGACAACAAAACGGTAAAGTCGGCATTAATATGACAACAAAGACTCTCTAAAACTTTCAGTGTCGCATTTGGTGCATCAATCCCCCCCATAGAGACAAGCACTTTAAGGGGCGCATCAGATAGTTGTCTAGAAAGAGCGGCTTCTCGCTTATTAGAAAAATCCATTCGCAACAGCGCATACTCACTGCCAACGAGAGCCTCGGTATTGGACGAAGCGTAATCAACTTCACTTCGCCCTAAAGTTTGATCTAGAACTAAATCAGCTCTATGGCATCGTCCTAAATCATCGATAGCAAGTAAGCAACAATCTAGTACTGCAACAATTTTTTCTTGCCATTCAGCGCCAATAGCGTAATGGTCCGTAACAACAAGATCTGCCGCCTTGACCGCTGCTAAGAAGTCTTGTGCATCTTCTGTGACACTCTTTTGAAGCCAAGCCTCATAATCAGCGTCATGCTGTGGTGCGATGATACGTTGAGGCTTAGCAAGGGTGATAACATTAAATCCTCGCTCACGAATAAACGCCCGCATGTCCCCATCAAGCGGGGAGCAGGCAAACTCAATATCATACCCTTTTTGGCCTAACTCATCAGCAAGGACGAGACAACGCATCACATGACCGCTTCCGATCAATAAAGAGGCGTCAACTCGGAAAACAACTTTCATGGCTCAACCTATTTGTTACTTAGCTAGCTTTAGTACAGAAAACAAGGCTTCTGCCAACTCCCAATCTTCAGGAGTATCAATATCTTGAACTCGGTTACGAGGTAAAAGCACGGCTTTGCTGTGAGGGGAGAACATAGAAAGCCTTGCTAAAAATGCACTGGTTTTCCCCCAATAAAACTGACCAGCATCATGATAAGCTTCTTCTAGATCTTGCGATCTTACTTGTTCATTTTCAGGCGAAAACATCGAAACCGAGCCGAACTCGTCGAGTTTAATAGCACGCTGAATTGGGAATGGAAATGAGGTTGCACTAAAGACAAATTGTGCGCCAGTGTCTCGTAAAAGAGCATAACCTCGCTGTAAGTCCTCTGGTAATACAAACGGTGCCGTTGCATATAAACAGCAAACCGCTTCTACGTCCCAACCATCATTTTGACACCAATGGATAGCGTGAGCCATGACATCCATTGTTGTCGCGTAATCATCAGAAATCTCTGCCGGGCGTAGAAACGGTACTTCAGCACCATGAGCCCTAGCCACAGCTGCAATTTCTTCATCATCTGTTGAAACGATCACTTTATCGAAGCAGCCAGAGGCGATGGCTGCTTCAATAGAATAAGCAATCATAGGCTTACCATGAAACGCTTTGATATTTTTTCTCGGTATGCGCTTACTACCACCTCGAGCTGGAATAATCGCGACTTTCATTAGCGCCCCTGCAAAATTTCAGTAAGTACCTGAACAACCGTATCTTGCTGTGCTTCCGTCATGCAATGGAACATAGGAAGAGAAATCGCTTCACTGTAATAGCGCTCTGACTCAGGGAAATCCCCCACACTGAAACCCATTTTTTCATAATACGGTTGAGTGTGGACAGGGATGTAGTGCAAGTTCACGCCAATCCCCCTATATCTCAAGGCGTCAAACACCTCTTTGTGTGTCAAAGAGATTTGTTCTAACTGTAAACGGATCACATAAAGGTGAAGACCAGAGTAAGTATTCTCCAATTGATATGGCAATACCACTGGTAGGGACTTCAATAACTCATTGTAGCGATCAGCAAGGTGATGACGTGCTGCAATAAAGTCGTCTAAACGCTTCATCTGAGAAACACCCAATGCCGCTTGAAGCTCTGTCATGCGGTAGTTAAAACCCAAATCAATCTGTTGGTAGTACCAACCACCGTGGCTCTCGCCTTCCATTTGCTCAGGGTCTCGGGTGATACCATGGCTGCGAAGCAAAGCCATCTTGTCAGATAAGGCTTTTTGGTTAGTCATTACCGCACCACCTTCCGCTGTGGTTACAATTTTGACAGGATGGAAGCTAAATACCGTGATGTCAGAGTATTCACAATTCCCTATCGGTAAGCCCAGATATTTACCGCCAATAGCATGGGAAGCATCTTCAATTACTTTGAAGCCATACTCTTTTGCCAGTTTAGCAATCGCCGACATATCACACGGTTGGCCACACAGGTGTACCGGTACAACGACTTTAGGAAGTTTATCTTCAGCTTTCGCTTTGATGAGCTTTTCTTCTAGGCGTTGTGGGCACATGTTATAAGTGTCAGGGTCAATATCAACAAAATCGACCTGAGCACCGCAGTACAAACCACAGTTTGCTGATGCAACAAAAGTAATCGGAGAGGTCCAGAGCCAGTCTCCCTCTCCTAAACCAAGTGCAAGGCAGGCAATGTGCAACGCTGATGTCGCACTATTAACTGCTAGTGCATATTGAGCACCGGTATGATCAATAAGTGCTTGTTCAAACGCAGGGACTTGAGGCCCCTGAGTCAGAAAGTCTGAATTCAATACATCAACAACGCTATCAATATCTTGCTGATTAATGTCTTGCTTACCGTAAGGAATCACTGCTGTTCTCACACTGTAAAGTTTGGATCGACATGCTCTTTCACTAGAGCACGTAAACTTTCTACTGTTTCCCACTCTGTGTTCGTACCTGAGTTGTATTTGAAACCAAACGGTACTTTTTCAGCTTTGTGGTGTTCTAGATATTCTTGCTCTGTGTAAGTGAACGATACAGATGGCAGAATTGCGTAGTATTTACCTAAGTCAATAGTGTTCAATGAGTCAGTATCCGTGATCATTTCTTCGTGCAACTTTTCACCAGGGCGGATACCAACAACTTTAGTTTCACATTCAGGAGCAACCGCTTCTGCAATATCCAAAATTTTGTACGATGGAATTTTTGGTACAAAGATTTCACCGCCTAAATGGTTTTCTAGTGCGTACATCACCATGTTTACGCCATCTTGCAGTGAGATATTGAAACGCGTCATCTCGTCATGAGTAATAGGCAATACACCCTCAGTTCGCTTATTCAAGAAAAATGGAATAACAGAACCTCGGGAGCCCATTACATTGCCGTAACGAACAACACTGAAACGGATGTCTTTAGAGCCTTTAATATTGTTTGCGGCTGTAAATAGCTTATCTGACGCTAACTTTGTGGCACCGTAAAGGTTAATAGGGGCACAAGCTTTATCAGTAGATAGAGCAACCACATCTTTCACGCCACATTGTAGAGCTGCGTTAATGACGTTCTCCGCACCGGTGATGTTTGTGCGGATACACTCTGTTGGGTTGTATTCTGCTGTATCAACTTGTTTGATAGCTGCGGCATGAATAATTACATCAACCCCCTCACAAGCTTGGATCATTCGTTGCTGATCGCGAACATCGCCGATGAAGAAGCGCAATTGAGGGAAGTCTTTGGCTGGATACTGTTGCTTGAGTTCGAATTGCTTTAACTCATCTCGTGAAAAAATAATGATTTTTTTAACATCCTGGTAACGTTCCAGAATGGTTTTGATGAACTGTTTACCAAACGAACCGGTGCCGCCAGTGATTAAAATTGATTTATAATTCAACATAATATGCTCTTTTTCTGAATATAGAATCTAAGAAAGTCTAAAGACCTTGATTTTCCTAGATTTAATTGTATCTACTTTAGCACTTTTCTTTAAATGATGCTTTAAACTTGTTTAGCTATAAAGTTCAATCAACATATCCAACGATCTCTTTTCTTCTGCTTTAATTTTATTAGCATTACTTACTATATCAACGTCTCTTTCTAATTGGTCAATAAGTTGACTATAAGTTCTGTAGCGAATCAGATCGACAGACTGAGACTCACAAAAAAATTGATCATTATGGCTGTCACTGGCAACACAAACCACGCCTTGCCCCCACTTCATGAATTGTCTGGCCGTACTTGCACCACCACGAGGTTGAAGAACTAAGTGAGTATTAGACATAACTAAAGTTGTATATGACAAAGGAGAAAGCGAAGTAATTACAGAGAGGTCAACAACCTCTTTCTTAAATTTTCGTAAATAAAATAAGTAGAGTTCCAAAATAACGCGTTTTCGCCACTGTTGACTCGGCCACATAACAATAAATTTGTATTGTTTGTGAATTCCTCTCGAGACAAATTCACTAAGAAAAGATTTTATTTCCTTATAATTAAAAGCGTTGGGCTTAGAACCTAACATTATTCTTTTTACTTTATGAATTGACTCTAAATTAATAGCACTTTCTAATTTTTCCGAACAAAGTGTTGGTAAGGTGTCAAATATAACACCAGCATCAACAATCTTAATATCTGATCGTTCTAAGACTCTTTTCAACTTGTTTCGAAACGTAGTATCTAGAGCGATAAAATATTGTTGTCGGCCCAATACCCATACGTCGTTATCACTAATCAAAAGTTTCGCGTCTGGTTTGATGCATCCATATTTATCAATACATTTTAACCAACGTTCAACTTCATCATCCGTAATGAACATATAACACTTATTTTTAATATTAGAATCAATTTCCAATACTTCCTTTACATGCGAAGAATTGAGTGGACTCAATGAGAAATAGGTTATCGTTTTAGCATTAATGAATATTGAACGATCAACTTCGGAAAAATTTACATAATTAATATGACCAATTCTCTTGGGCTCTTTAACAAAGCTAGCGTTACTCTGAAAATATACAACGCATATTGACTCCGGTAGAATATTCGCCTTATATAGTAATGCATCCAAATATAGTGGTGAAAAAACTTCTGCACTAGATACCAAAAATACATGTTTAATATCATGAGATAACATAACTACTTTTCCACTTTGTCTAAAACAACTTTTATTGCTTTAATAACATCAGATTGCTCTTTATCTTCCATGTTGAAATAGAGAGGCAACCGAACCAACCTTTCACTTTCTCTTGTCGTATAATCGTCTTCTCCAATAAACTCACCGAACTCCTTTCCTGCTGGTGAAGAGTGTAAAGGAATATAATGAAATACTGACATGACTAGCTGTTTATTAAGTAAGTCAATAAATTGCATTCTTTGGTCTAAGTCTTTCAACTTTAGATAAAACATATGAGCATTATGCTGGCAATCAGATGGAATAGTAGGTAATTCGATACCATGAGTAGTGGTATATACACTCAACTCATCATAGTACTTATTCCAGAGTTGGATTCTTTTTTTATTAATTGCGTCTGCACTTTCTAATTGTGCCCATAGATATGCAGCTTGAATCTCACTCGGAAGTAAGCTGCTTCCTACATCAACCCAAGTGTATTTATCAACCATCCCTCTAAAGAACAAGCTGCGATTGGTGCCTTTCTCTCGAAGAATTTCCGCACGCTCAACAAAGGCTTTGTCATTAATAAGCAATAAGCCACCCTCGCCGCCAGAAGTATAGTTTTTAGTCTCATGAAAACTATACGCTGCTAAATGACCAATTGAACCTAGAGGTCTCCCTTTATAAGTTGACATTACCCCTTGAGCGGCATCCTCAACAACAAATAAACCATGCTTTTTCGCAATAGCCATAATTGTATCCATCTCGCAGGCAACCCCTGCATAGTGAACTGGCACAATAGCTTTAGTTTTCTTCGTGATCGCTGCTTCAATTTTGGTTTCATCAATGTTCATAGTGTCAGGACGAACATCAACAAAGACCGCTTTAGCCCCACGAAGCACAAACGCATTGGCTGTGCTTACAAAAGTATAACTTGGCATGATAACTTCATCACCAGGCTGAATATCTATTAGCAATGCAGCAAGCTCAAGTGCATGAGTACACGATGGGGTGAGTAGCGATTTTTGACAACCGGTTTGCTGTTCAAACCATGCCTGGCATCGATGACCAAATGCACCATCACCACTCAGTTTTCCACTACAAAGTGCCTGTTGAATAAATGTAGTCTCAGTACCCACGACTGGAGGCTTATTAAAAGGGATCATTCTTCGATTACCTTGCTCAGATAATTAATTATTGTATTTATTAATACGAACTTTTTTAAATCGTTCACTAACACCAGTATCTGTATTGAAATTAATCTTAGTCGGTACTTTATAGGTATCTAACTGAGCTCTGCAGCACTTACGGATTTGTTTTTTCAACTCTTTTAGATCTGTACCTGCACTAGGTGTAACATTAGCTACAACGGTTTGCCCTGTAATTGCATTCGCTGCCGCATAAACCACACAATCCTCGATACCATCAATACCAAGTAGTACTGACTCTACCTCACTCGGCAACACTTTTTCACCGCCGACATTAATGACTTCTTTTGCTCGACCGATAATTTTTAAGTAACCATCTTCCGACTGCTCGACCAAATCACCTGTTTGGAACCAGCCATCTTCAGAAAAGCTACTCATATCATGGTTCAAATAACCCATTATTTGCGTTTTACTGCGCAACCAAAGTTCATTATTGACGATCTTGTACTCTTGATTTGGGTCATCAAACTTAATTTCTAGACTGCTTGAAGAGCGGCTAGACGTTTGAGCAATTCCTGTTTCGCTCGTACCAAATGTTTGCAGCAACTTAACTCGAGGTAAGGTTGCTTTCAAACGCAGCAACAAGCTTTCAGGCATCGCTTCAGTGCCATATGTCACCATTCTTAGAGACTTAAGGTCGTAATGCTGATGTACATTAGCAATGAGCATCATATTTAAAAATGTTGGTGAGGCAGGAAGCAAATTGACTTTCTCACGCTCGATCAACATCGCGACATGTTCTGGCTCTCTCTTTTCTGGGATAACAATTTTAGCGCCCATCGAAAGAGAATTGAGTAACGTATTTAACCCCCCAATGTGGTCAAACATCAGAAATACCATAATAGACAATGACTTCGGTCGTTTATCTACATAAGTAGCCAGCAATACATCTAAATTATGGATCATTGCTTTAGGCTCACCAGTACTGCCGCTACTAAAGAGAACCAAACCCGACTGCTCGCGAAATATCAAATCCAGTATCAATTGATGACGATTAGCTGTATCTTGCTCAAACTGCTCAAAAGCAATGCCTGTTGACTTACGTAGGTTAATCACCACGTCAGGCTTTATCACAGCAATTCGTTTTTCAACTTCTTCCTGGTTCTCACTCACAATCGGGACAATGATGCACTTCTTCTTCACTAGAGCAAAAAATAAAGAAATAGCATCAAATGAATAATCACTAACAATGCAAACGACTTGGCTTTGAGTAATTTGTTTTAGGTCATTCCCAAAGCGCTTAATATTCTGATTGAGATCACTGTAACTGTGTTGTTCAGAGTTGAAGCTCAAGGCGACTTCATCAGAATAACCTGACAGCTTATCTAAATATTCCATTATTTGAACACCCCTCCCAAGTAGATCACCTGACCAGTAATAAATTCACTTCTTGGTGAGATGAAAAAATCAACGACATTAATGACATCGTCTTCTTTCCCAAGTCGTTTGATTGCTTGGCTTTCAATAAGCTCTTCAATCTTCTTTTTTGGCACGGCTTTGATCAAGTCTGTTGGTACTGGGGTTGGACCAACAGCATTAACTCGAATACCGTAAGGAGACAGCTCCTTAGCTGATATTTTGGTCAATGATTCTACTGCCGCTTTACTTGCTGCGTAGATCGCCTCACCCTCAAGATCTAATGGTACAGCGACCGTTGAATAATTAACGATAGACCCCGATTTTTGTTTCATCATTAATTTTGCTATTTCTCTAGAAAACAAAAAGGTACCAAACACATTGGTTGCCATCACCTTCTCAGCACTACTCAAAGGCGTTGTCAGAAAATGGTTCATCGCTGCCATGCCTGCGTTGTTCACCAATACATCAACAGTACGAAATTGCTTTCTCACACTTCTCACCATGGAAACAACCGCCTTTTCATCGGTTACATCCAATTCAAAATGATGGTAACGCTCATGTTCAACGCTGCTTTCCTGACGGCTACAACCAATGACGGTATGCCCCTGTGCCAGATAATGCTCTGCTAATGCTTTACCCAGACCTTTTCTAGAACCTGTAATAACAATATTCAACGGCATAATTTAGTTTCTACTCTTCTACCAACTGTGCAATATACTTCGCCAGCGTTTCAACATTTCGGAAAGGAGAGGTCACTTGACTCATGGCCTTTTCATCTGCCAACGTGACATCAACGTCAAAATCATCACTAATCTTCTCTTCAAGTTCAGTGATCAAGAATACGATACCCACACTGTCTAGAACGCCGCTTGCACCAAACAGTTTTGTTTTTTCATGAGCTTCAACTAAAGCCTCATTATCTTCATCCTCACCCATTTCATGCAGAGTGGACAAAACTAGCTCAATATACTTTTCCATCTATAACTACCTACTCATTACAACCAAGAGATACACCACCATCAACGACCATATCGATGCCAGTGATCCACTTTGCTTTATCTGACAATAAAAACAATGCAGCATCAGCTACATAACCAACATTACCTAACCCTAGCGGGTAGAGTTTTTCTAGTTTTTCAAAGTACTCGGGCTCATAAATATTCTGTGTCAAATCAGTCTTAATCAATCCAGGAGAAATACTGTTGACTCGAGTTAGCATAGGTGCAAACTCTTTAGCTAAAGATTTAACCGCACCGATCAGCCCAGCTTTAGACGCACCATAGTTAACTAAACCACTTGTTCCGATAGTTGCAGCCACTGAAGCAATAAAGATGATGCTAGCTCCACTTTCGTCAATAACTTTTCTCTGAGCTAACCCTCTTGCTACCGCTAGGGATGAGAATAGGTTGAGGTTGAATACCTCTATCATTTGCTCATAGGTATTAAAGCGATTTGGCATAACTTTAGATAATCCAGCAGCGCATACAACGCCAGAAAAACACCCATAAGTTGTAGCGAGCTCTTTCATCCACTTCGGAATATCATCTATTTGCTCAGAGAGATCCCTAGAGTGAAAAAAGAATCTATTAGGGTATCGTTCTATAAGAACCTTAACATCGATCTTTTCACTTCTAGCAACACCAATAACACGATGACCTTCTGCCAATAGCTGTTGACAAATCGCTAATCCAATACCCGAACTTGCACCTGTGACTAAATACAATTTTGACACGATACTGCCTTATAAACCGGCTAGAGCCATCAAATCAGACACAGTTTCAATGTTTTTAAGTTCAGCGTTGGTGATATTCTTTGAAAACTCAATATCAAACATCGAAATCACACCCAAATGAGCCATCGAATCCCATTCTTCAAGCTCTTTGAGATTTGTCGATTCATTAATTGCGTCTTCTAGCTGAAGAACATCTGTTAGCTCTTCAAGAAATTGCTCTTTATTCATTTTTTCTCTCTCTTTTATAACACTACGACTTCAGACACGTATGCATTGTTTAATGACAGCACCGCGCTTGCCCAAGACAAGCCGACACCAAAACCAGAGAGTACAACATCATTCACAGATACCACCTTTCCACCTAAAGTATGAGAGATGGCGCAAGGAATAGATGCACTACTTTGATTTCCGTATAAACTCACAATATCACTTGGCGCTTTATCTTTAGGCGCTTTAATCCGTCTAACAATGTTTGAAATTATGTACTGATTTGCCTGATGGAAAAATAAGTAATCAATATCATTCATTGATTTCCCACTAAACTCGAGAATGTCAGTAATGGCTTGAGGCTCAGTTTTGATTGCAAAATTAAATACTTCACCACCATTCATGAACAAATCATTTAAACTGCGACAATTCCCCTCTTCATCAACACTCTCTTGTTGTGTGTCATTGGAAAATGGGGTTCTAAACCCACCAGCAGGCTGAATAATATGATGACTACCCTCACCGTCCGTATGCAAACTAAAATAACTATTCGACTCTTCTGATGAAACTGAAACTAATGTTGCCGAGCCTGCATCACCAAACAATGGCGCGGTCGAACGATCTTTAGGGTTTACACAACGGCTCAAGGTATCTCCAGCTAAGACAAGAACGTTGTTGCAGCTACCTGTCTGTACCATCATGTGAGCAAGCCAAAGACCATAAACATAACCAGAGCAACCAAGAGACACATCAAAGGCCGCAGCCGAGGTGCTTAAACCTAATTTCCCGTGAACAATTGCTGCATTTGAAGGTTGAAAATGGTCAGGTGTTTGAGTTACAAAAATCACGCCATCAATAAGCGATTTATCAACCTCAAGATCACCAAGCAATTTATGCACCGCAGCCATACAAAGATCTAGGCTCGTCGTTCCATCAGACACTACATGACGCTTGTCTAAGCCAATTGCTTTTTTGATTCGAGCGATTTGCTTTTCATTCCCACCGTATAAATGAACTTCATCATCTATACATTTAACCTCGGAAGGAACTGCAGTAGCTAACCCTCGAACTTTGGCTCTACTAAAGCTTACAGTTGCCATTTTTTCTCCTAACCTAATACTCTTTTCATTACACTGTATCGCTCTTCAAAAGACGATTTAGTTAACGTTGCATAAGTCACACCATCTGTTACATGATCGACTTTGAACCCTAAGCCATGGTTAAAGCGAATGGCACGCTTATTGTCATTGCGAATTCGAGCTTTTATGTAAGCAACACCACAAGAAGTAAAAGCCCAGTTATATATTGAACAGATGGCTTTAATTGGAGTCAGACTATTCAACTTCCCTTCTTCCGCAGAAAAAATGCCCCCCTCTGCGCAGCAAACACCTGATTCGTCAGTTTCAAGATTGACATTACAACAACCATACTCTCCAGCTTCATCGGTAATAATGAAGTAAAATTTTTGGCTACCTTTAAGCCTCGCAAACCACTCTCTCTGCTGATTTTCTGAAATATCTTCTTGATAAAGCATAAAACGACGTACAAATTCACTATTTCGCCACTTTCGTAGCATTTCTAGATGAGATTCGTCTAGTGGCGTCAACGTGACTCCGTGTTCAATTAGAATGATTGGATTAAGTTGTTTCATGTTTACTTCTTAATAAGCTGTTTAAGTAGCGACCATAGTCATTTTTTAACATTGGAGAAGATAAACGAAGAACCTCCTCTGAACTTAGCCACCCATTGCGCCATGCGATCTCTTCCAGACATGCGACTTTCAAGCCTTGAACATTCTCAATGGTCTGAACAAATGAAGATGCTTCATGCAGACTCTCGTGTGTACCTGTATCTAACCAAGCAAAACCTCGACCTAGTAGCTGAACATTGAGGTTGCCTTGTTCGAGGTACATCTGATTCAAAGAGGAGATTTCTAATTCTCCTCGCTCTGATGGCTGCACTTGTTTTGCCAATTTAACGACTTGATTATCATAAAAATACAAGCCTGTAACCGCGTAGTTAGACTTAGGCACCGTTGGTTTTTCTTCAATCGAGATTGCATGCATATCAGCATCAAATTCTACTACGCCAAAACGCTCTGGGTCTTTGACTTGATATCCAAACACGGTGGCGCCTTGGTTCATATTCGCGGCTTGCTGTAATATTGGTGTGAATCCCTGCCCATAGAAAATATTATCTCCAAGTACTAAACAAACCGAATCGTCACCAATGAATTCTTCACCAATAATAAACGCTTGTGCTAGGCCATCTGGGCTAGGTTGAATGGCATACTCCAACTCAATACCAAAATCAGATCCATCACCTAACAAACGTTGGAAGCTATCTTGGTCTTCAGGCGTCGTAATGATGAGGATCTCTCGAATACCCGCTAGCATAAGTACCGACAGCGGGTAGTAGATCATTGGCTTATCGTAAACGGGCAATAACTGCTTCGATACGCCTCGTGTGATCGGGTAGAGACGAGTGCCTGAACCACCAGCAAGAATAATACCTTTCATTATTCACCTGCTCCGAGTCTTTCTAAACTGTATGAACCATCCAAAACACGTTGCCACCATTGTGGGTTGTTTAAATACCATTCAACCGTTTTTCGAATACCACTTTCAAACGTTTCTTCTGGCGTCCAGTTAAGCTCTTGAGCAATCTTTGTTGCATCAATGGCATAGCGAACATCATGACCAGGCCTGTCTTTCACGTAGGTAATCAAAGATTCGTATGAGTTGACACCTGCAGGTTTGTTTGGTCGAAACTCTTCAAGTAACGAACAGATTGTTTTCACTACGTCAATGTTCGCTTTTTCGTTGTGGCCACCAATGTTGTAAGTTTCACCGATTTCACCCTCAGTCACGACTTTATAAAGCGCGCGGGCATGATCTTCAACGAACAACCAATCTCGGATTTGCATACCATCGCCATAAACAGGCAACGGTTTGCCATCTAACGCATTAAGGATCATCAGAGGGATTAACTTCTCTGGGAAATGGTAAGGCCCATAGTTATTCGAACAATTGGTAACAACGGTTGGTAATCCGTAAGTTCGCTGCCAAGCTCGAACTAAATGATCGCTAGATGCTTTTGAAGCGGAATAAGGGCTGCTTGGTGCATAGGATGTCGTTTCAGTAAAGAGATCATCCGTACCCTCTAAATCTCCGTAGACCTCGTCTGTCGAAATATGATGGAAACGAAAAGCAGATTTACCGACCTCATCCAGTGTTAACCAGTATTGGCGAGCCGCTTCTAATAAGTGGTAGGTACCCATCACATTGGTTTCAATAAAAGCGGCTGGGCCATCAATCGAGCGATCAACGTGCGATTCAGCAGCCAAATGCATGACAGCATCAGGTTTATGCTCAGCAAAAACGCGATCTAGCTCGTTGCGGTCACAGATGTCAACGTGTTCGAAATGGTAACGGCTGTGGCTCGACACCTCAATTAATGACTCTAAGTTACCAGCGTAAGTCAACTTGTCTAAGTTAATAACGGTATCTTGTGTATCACGAATGATGTGCCTAATGACTGCAGAGCCAATAAAGCCAGCACCGCCTGTTACTAGTATTTTCATTTAGGACGCTACCTGAAGAAGTTAAAGTCATGCTTTTAAAAATAGGCACAACATTTTAATTAATTATAGTTAAGAGTACGTTGATTCTGAGCCTTTCAATCGATGACGCATGTAACGACTGTTCCAAAAGTACGAGTCCACATTACCTTACTGCATCTTACTGCTGATGGTGTTACTCGTAAGCACCTTTTAGGCTCACAAAATCTTTTTCACACCAATGAATTTGTCTCTTTTGAAGTTCTTTCAAAAACGAACGCTTAAGCCTATCGAGGTTATGTTTTTTCCAATCACCGGAAGTTTCTTGACGGCACTTATCAAAATCAATGATCCAAACTTTATCTTGGTCATCAATTAGAATGTTATGGATGTTTAAATCCGTATGATTAACGTTCGCCTGATGCATCTTGGCAATCTCTTGCCCTATTTTCTGATACATAGCACTTGGCAATGGTTTTTCTTGCAAGATACTGACCAAGTCTCTGGCATTGGGGATCCGTTCGCTCAACAAATCCGCTTGATATGTTAACCCTGACTTAACGGCTCTTGCTGCAATTGGTCGCGGCACATTCACGCCAGCATCAATTAGACGTTGAAGTAAACGGAACTCTTGCGCACTGCGTGTTTGCTCCCATCCAGCGAACCAATAGTGATCGTTCACGAGCTTGCCAAACAAGCCACCTCGACGATAATGACGCAGCGCCGCCTGCATGCCATCAATTTGCATACCCTCGACTTGCATACTCTCGAGTTGCACAAACCACGTGGTTCCTCGCCCCTTGGCACTCCCCACGACTCGGTTTTGAGATTGCCAATAATTGGCATCAAAAATCGCCAGTGTTGGGTCACTAATGAATTCATCGTCAAACCAAATGACGCTATTATCAGCTTGATAAATTTTAATCACATTGATCCTCAACGTCTTGACTTAACGCAGGTAAACACCACCAAGAATATACAACCAGGTAAACGCAGCGAAACCTAAGGCCACCATAACGGCTGCAGAACCGATATCTTTAGCTCGTCCGCTGAGTTCGTGATGCTCAGTGCCAATTCTATCAACAACCGCTTCTATCGCCGAGTTGATAAGTTCCACAATCAATACCAAAACCACAGCCCCAAGCATCAAAATTCGCTCAACGATAGTCACATCGAAAAAACACACTAAGCCAATCGCAATTGCTAGCAACACCAGTTCTTGCCTAATTGCCGCTTCATGTTTAAATGCCGCTTTTAACCCTTTCCAAGAATAACCTGTGGCCTTAATGATTCGTGTTAAACCGGTATTACCTGGCTTACCTGAAGTTTGAGAATGATGTGATTGCGTCTTTGACATTGCGAATATGCCCGTTACTGCTAAGTATAGAAGCGATGTATTTTACATTTATTGGGGATGTCTGCATAATTTAGCTGCATCTATTTACTCGATCAGACTATAACTATGCTCACTTCTCCCCCATCTTCGCTCTGTATATTGCGCTTATCTGCCATTGGTGATGTTTGTAACACCATCGCTACTGTGCAGGCGATCCAAAAACAATGGCCTGAGGCTCACATTACGTGGATCACAGGAAAGCTAGAGGCTCAGTTACTCAAAGCTATTGACGGCGTCGAAGTCATTGTCTTTGATAAAAAAGCTGGCTTAAACGGCTACAAGGCATTATGGAAGCAATTGAAAGGCCGTGAGTTTGACGCCTTGTTACACATGCAATATGCCATTCGAGCAAGCTTGGCCACATTAGGCATCAAAGCCAAATACAAACTTGGTTTTTCCTCTGATCGCAGCCAAGATTTTCAAACGCTGTTTACCAATGTCAAAGTGCCCTCACCAAAATCATTACACGTTGCTGATGGCTTAATGGCATTTGCACATCAAATTGGGGTCCCTAAGTCTGAGCTGACTTGGTCACTTTCCTATTCAGAGCAAGACAAAACGTGGGCAGCGCAAGAGATCGCTACCAACAAACCTAACTTACTGATTGTTCCAGGCGCAAGCAAAGCATACAAAAACTGGAATGCAGATGGCTACGTTGACGTCATCAATCACGCGCGTGAAAAAGGGTGGAATGTCATCCTTGCAGGCAGTCCAGCGAAAGTAGAAGTCGACTTAGCCGATGACATTCAGAGCAAACTCAGCAAGCCCTGCTTAAACTTGGTTGGAAAGAGCTCAATCTTGCAGATGTTAGCCCTCATCGATGAGGTGGAAATGGTGATTGCACCAGATACTGGCCCAGCACACATGGCCAGTGCGATGAATACACCGATTATTGGTTTATATGCGCACCATAACCCTGTCCGTGTCGGCCCATATCACTATTTAAAGTATGCGGTATCGGTATACGAAGAATCGATTTTTGCTGAAACTGGAAAAACAAGCCAAGAGTTAAATTGGCGCACGCGAGCCAAAGATGAAAAAGCAATGGATCGCATTTCGAGTGAAAGCGTTATCAGCATGTTTGATCGCATCTTAGAAGACTTGTATCCACAATACCAATAGACCTTATCCGTACAGATTGCCTAAAAAGGAAAACACCTTGTCTAAACCTACTTTAGCCGTTGCCTTAATCGTAAAAAATGAAGAGAAGCACCTCAAAGCTTGCTTAGATACCGTAAAAGATTGGGTCGATGAAATTGTTATTTTGGACTCAGGCAGTACTGACCGCACCGAAGAGATTGCACTTCAGTACACAGACAAGTTTTATACCAACCTAAACTGGCCGGGGTTTGGTAAGCAGCGCCAACTGGCTCAAAACTATGTGGCATCGGATTTTGTACTTTGGTTAGATGCGGATGAGCAGGTCACTCCCGAATTAAAAGAGAGCATCTTAAAAGCGGTATCAGAAGATGCGCCAAATACCTTGTATAAGGTAAATCGTCTTAGTGCAGCCTTTGGTAAGTTTATTTACCATTCGGGTTGGTCTCCAGATTGGATTGTCCGTTTATATCGCACTCGTTACACGCAATACAATGATGCTCTCGTGCATGAAAAAGTAGAAGATAAAAGCTTTGCAACCAAAAAGCTTGATGGTCGTTTACATCACCATACCTATGAAAACTTGCATCATTATATCAGCAAGACGACGGGCTACATAAAAGCTTGGACCGACGAGCGAGAGGGGAAGAAAAAGTCAGGACTGAGCACTGCAATCATTCATGCGTTAGCCAGCTTTCTAAAAATGTACATTCTTAAACGCGGTTTTTTGGATGGTAAACATGGCTTCATATTGGCGTGGTTAAGCATGCACTCTACCTTTGTAAAATACATCGACTTATACTTACGTGAACAGGCAAAAAAATAATGAAACGACGTTAATTATTACCACTTATAACTGGAAAGAAGCACTAAAGTCTGTGTTAGAAAGCGTCAAACGCCAAACCGTTTTGCCTGACGAAGTGATAGTGGCCGATGATGGATCTCGCGATGACACCAAAGCAATGATTGAGCAAATGCGTGAGGGGTTTCCAGTTCCACTGCTGCATAGTTGGCATGAAGACAATGGCTTCCAACTGTCGATGAGTCGTAACCGTGCTATCGCAAAAGCTTCTGGTGATTACCTTATCATGATCGATGGCGACATGGTGCTATCTCAAACCTTTATCGAATCTCATAAACAGGTCGCAAAACCAAATTGGTTTGTTCAAGGTGGCCGAGTTTTAACCGATGAAAACTGTAGCCGTGACATTATGAACAATGGTTTGGTGCCATCCATTTTTAGCAAAGGGCTCCGTAACCGTAAAAACTGTATTACCAACTCATTATTATCTAAGTGGTTCTCCTATGAGCGCAACAATGATAAAGCAACTCGAGGCTGTAATATGGCGTTTTGGAAAAGTGATGTGGTCGAAGTCAACGGCTTCAACCAAGACTTTGTTGGCTGGGGACGAGAAGACAGCGAATTTGTTCACCGCATGCTTAACTCAGGAAAATCTCGCCTTTATCTGAAGTTCGCAGGTGTCGGTTACCACCTTTACCATATAGAAAACTCGCGAGCATCACTTGGCCAAAATGATGAGATTTTGGAAAACACCATTAATAACAAACTCAAGCGTTGTGAAAATGGCGTCAACCAATTTATCCCTGGAGATAGCTGTGAACAATAAAGTCATATACCCTGGAACATTCGATCCGATTACTAATGGTCACTTAGACTTAGTTGAACGAACTGCAAAGATGTTCGACTCTGTAACCATCGGCGTTGCTGCAAGCCCATCTAAGAAAACCATGTTCTCTTTAAATGAACGAGTAAATCTCGTTCAACAATGTTGCTCTCACTTAAATAATGTTTCTGTAGTTGGCTTTAGCGGCCTACTTGTAGACTTCGCCAAAGAACAACAAGCGCATGTACTCATAAGAGGGTTGCGCACAACCATGGACTTTGAATACGAGTTTGGCTTAACAACCATGTATCGAAAGCTATTACCTGGTTTAGAAAGTATTTTTTTGACCCCATCAGAAGAGTTTGCTTTCTTGTCATCAACGATTGTTAGAGAAGTAGCGATCCATGGTGGATGCGTAAAACAATTCGTTCCAGAACCAATAAACAACGCAATCCTAAATAAGCTGAAATCATGAAAAAGTTAAAGTACTACTTAAGCAATGGACTTCTGGCTTACCTTCCCTCTTCTTTTTTTCGTTATTCAGCCAACAAACTTTTGAGCCAACAAAATCAGTATGATGGGGAGTACCTCCGTGAGCGCGTAGATTACTATAATAAGCATAGCGCTAGTTTTGACCTCACAGAGCAAGATCTTACTCAGGTTAAAAATTTCAAAAAAACTGGAGGCAGCGCTTATTACTATGACTTACTAAAAGTCATTAAGTGCTTCCCTAGACATGCCGCATTTAAGTACGTAAACGGTGATGTAATTGATGTCCCGCTAGAGCCCAGCTTTTTAAAAAGTCGACCAATTGGCGGAGATAACGCAAATTCAGTTCTGCTAAAACTTAACGCTGTTAGACATTACTTTTTCGTTGAAAGTGATAAGTCATATTTAGAAAAAAAAGACATGATTGTCTGGCGTGGCACTGGCTTTAGACCCAATCGAAGAATTCTGCTTTCCTCTCATTACCATAACCCACGTTGTAATGTTGGTCGTGTAGATACACAAGACAAAGATCCTGAACAGCTTAGTTACGTCACTCCATCAATGAGTATTTCAGAGCAACTGGAATACAAATTCATTCTCAGTTTAGAAGGTATGGATGTTGCCACGAATCTCAAGTGGATTATGTCGTCCAACTCTCTTTGTTTTACGCCGAAACTACGCTATGAAACATGGTTTATGGAAGGAAAACTAAAAGCGGGAGTACACTTTGTGGAAGTCAAAGATGACTTCTCTGATCTTGATGAAAAAATGGATTACTACTTAGCTCATCCAGAAAAAGCACAAGCAATCATTGAAAATGCACACCAATGGGTTGAGCAATTTAAAGATCAAAAACGCGAACGCTTAATCAGTTTAATGGTAGCAAACAAATATTTTACCCATGCTAAAACAACAAAGGTTACCTAAAATATTTGGTAACCTTCTAGCAACATTAGTAAAGCGCTCTAATAGTTATACTTAACCTTATTAATCACTCGCTGAATCATATTCAATGGATTGAATGTCTTCTTTCCTTTTCTTTTATTCGCAATACTTGAGAGGTTATCCTCTCTTTTGGCAATAATAACAGGACTAATGTAGCCATAACAGCCGCTTAGTTTAGGGATAGATAGCCATTTATCAATTGGAACGGCATAAGCGGTCTTCTTCATACTGCTAAGCAAGTCTCGAGCACGTAAGGGCGCGATACCATAGCAAACTGTTGGAAATGGTTTTTTCTCTTTTACATCAGAAACCTTAAATGGTTTCTCTGCATCGAGAACATAACTAAAGTTAGTAAAATTCACCAAGCCACAGCTTTTAATATAATTTAAAACGTCATCTTTAAGTAATCGTGAAGCGTCTTCAAGAAACTCGATATTATCTTCAATGATAATCGCTGGTTGGCCAAAAGCGATGACCTTTTCCCATGCTTGTGAGTGCGTCTTAAAACAACCAATTTCTCCTGCCATAATTGCTTTTTGACGAAACTTGTGAGAGTAACTCTCGTATTCTTTCTCAAGAGTTAGAAGATCATCATATGAATCTGAGTACACAAACTCGAAATCAATACCTTTAAGATAGTTTTGAATACGTGCTACTCGCTCATCATTACCCGTTGTAATGACAAACACTTTTAATGGTGTGCTACTACCCATTTCTACAGCTAACCCTCAGACAATTATGTGCTGCTCAATATAGTATCTACCGGCATAATGATTAGCAAGAATACTCCTTAATGTATTGCTCACCTTACTTACTAACGATATCAATCCTATTTCTGGCAACTTCCACAAAAAAATGTATTCCGTTGACCAATCTTTTGTTCTTGGAGAGCTTCGCCACACTCTGGACAAGGTTCGCCTGCTTTACCATAAACTTGTAGCTCTTGAGCAAAATAGCCTGGCTTTCCATCCGCTTGGGCGAAATCTTTAAGTGTGGTTCCACCTTGCTGAATCGCGATCTCTAGCGTTGCTTTAATATTCTCTACAAGCAACTGCCACTCTTTTATTGATAACTTACCTGCTGGCCGCGTCGGGTGAATGCGTGATTTGAACAGAGACTCATTGGCGTAGATGTTCCCGACTCCGACGACAACTTTATTGTCCATAATGAACTGCTTAATCGCGACACGCTTACCTTTGGCTCTCTCCGCTACGTAGTCCGCGTTGAACTCTTCGGTCAAAGGCTCAGGTCCCATATGTTCCAGAACCGCATGTGACTCGTTTAGCGCGCACCAAAGCCATGCTCCAAAGCGGCGCGGATCGTTATAACGTAGCACTTTGCCATTGGTCAGTTTGAGATCAACATGATCATGCTTTGCGGCAGGGAAATCCGCATCCAACACACGAAGCGATCCCGACATACCCAAATGAACAATCGCCGTTCCTTTGTCCGTTTCAATCAATAAATACTTTGCCCGACGAGAAATATTCCGGACGACCTGCCCCTCAAGTTGTTTCAGCTCTTGAGGAATATCCCAGCGCAGCTTCGGAGTTCGAAACACGAAAGCCTTGATCGTTTGACCAATTAAATGTGGGCTGATCCCCATTCTACTGACTTCTACTTCTGGTAATTCTGGCATGAGCATCTCCTTAACTGCATTGAGGTAAGCATTTCACTTAATGAAAAAATGGGGAAACCAAAATAGTTTAAGCCATAAGCCATAAGCCATAAGCCATAAGCCACTCTAGCTTATTTAGGCATGAGGTAGTTATCATCAACGGAAATGGCAATCCACTTCCCTTGCCAGTTGCTGAATACCCAAAAATTATCAAGGCGATAGAATGTAATACGCTGAGGCTCTTCCAAATCTTGGTACCAGATTTCTATACTTTCTGGAGCTGAAAGACGAGGTTTTAGTTGTTCATATTGATTTTGCGAAAGCTCGGTCCCTTTCAACGCTTGCCAGCGCTCGATAATCGCTTGTGCCGGAATGGTTGCTTTAAGGTTTGATTGCCAATCTCCATTTTGCTTTTCTAAATCCCACCCAGAAAAATAAATCGCTTTAACAACATGATCCGTTCTAAGCAAACTTGGATAAGGATCCATTGGTTCATCAATAAGATAGGTTTTGATCCATGTTGGCGCATTTAGGATCACCATAAAGGCAATAATGCTTAATATGAGAATATTGTTCCAACGACGACGGCGAGCCGGACTTACGCGCATAGCCACTCCTAATCTCTTGTAGTTAGAGACAAACTACCAAAGAGTGTCAATTTTGACTAGGACATCTGCAACGTCGAGATGCAAAGTGAATGTATGCAAACCAGAAATACACCCAAAGTGCTGCACAAATAAGTCATTTGCAAAAAGCAAAGAGGGATACGAGAGATACGAGAGATACGAGAGATACGAGAGATACGAGAGATACGAGAGAAGAAGTTAAGGAATTTCAGATAATAAAAAACCCAGCTCGAAAGCTGGGTTTTTCAATTTGTCAAAGAGACAAAATCAATTACTTGATTTTAGCTTCTTTGTACATAACGTGCTGGCGTACAACTGGATCAAATTTCTTGATCTCAAATTTGCCTGGCATGTTACGCTTGTTCTTATCAGTTGTGTAGAAGTGGCCTGTACCTGCTGAAGATACTAGACGGATTTTCTCACGAACGCCTTTCTTTGCCATTGCCTATTTCCTCTTAAACGTTTTCGCCACGTGCACGGATATCAGCAAGAACAGTATCAATACCTTTCTTGTCGATGATGCGCATACCTTTTGCAGTAAGGCGTAGTTTAACAAAACGTTTTTCGCTCTCTACCCAGAAACGATGAGTTTGTAGGTTCGGCAGAAAACGACGCTTAGTAGCATTTCGTGCGTGTGAACGGTTGTTACCCGTTACTGGACGCTTACCAGTTACTTGGCATACTCGTGACATGAATGTCTTCTCCAAAATCGTTTCAGCTCGATATCAACCTTGGTGGCCGAACCTCTCTATTTCATGAAAGAAGTTTGAGGTTAAGAACCGCTATGGAAAATCCATACAAGGCTATCAAAGGTCGCGCATTATACTAACTTGATATGCATTGCTCAAGACCCGAACAGATCCTTTTTACAGGTTTTCGTGATCTTTTTTTAAACAGCAGATTTTTTCTAGCAGTTCAAGCTGAATTCAGTTAAAAATTTAGTGGCGAGGATGATAGCAGATTTTTAGCAACTAACAACCTAAAAAATGCACAACTATATCCATCCTCTCTCAGCAAAAGAGACGCTCTCCCCATCTCCGATAACGAAATGGTCCAAAATGCGAATATCCACCAGCGCCAATGCATCAATTAACCGACGTGTGATTCGCCTATCGGCTTGGCTAGGCTCTGCGACTCCAGAGGGATGATTGTGTGCAAGGATGAGCGCCGCAGCATTATGGTGCAAAGCCCGCTTGACCACTTCTCTTGGATACACAGAGGCTGCATCCAACGTCCCTTCGAATAAAATTTCATCGTTTATGACTCGATGCTGGTTATCCAAAAATAGAACATAAAACGCTTCTCTATGGCGGTCACGCAATATAGAAGACAGATATAACTTCGTTTGAACGGGGTTGGTTAACGCATCACCTCGCTTTAATGTCTCCGCTAAATAACGTTGAGTCATTTCCAATACGGCTTGCAATTGAACATATTTGGCTTGCCCTAACCCTTTGTGTTGGCAAAATTCTTTTTCTGTTGCCGAAAATAATTGCCTTAACGTGCCAAAATCTTGAATCAAAAAGTCAGCAAGTTCGATGACATTCATTCCATGCGTTCCTGTACGCAAAAAAATCGCTAATAACTCCGCGTCAGATAACGCTTGGGGGCCACGAGCAAGTAATTTTTCTCTCGGCATGGAATCTACTGGAAAAGATTTCAGAGTCATTAGAACCTCAGGCAAATAAACAAAGCTCCATTCCACCTGAGATCATTAAAAAGTCGAGTGTGCCATCCTCTTTCTTCGTTCAAGTTTTTATTTTTATGTAATCAAGCGGTTCATCAACTACCACCATTTTCGAGTAAGCAATCCCCTCATATAACGTCTTTCTTTTTTCGATGGGTACTCATGCTTACTCAATGTAGAGGTAATCATTTATCTCTATTAGTTTGATTTAGGTAAACCTCTTGACTGATTTGCCTGAGCGATGGGCACGCAACTTATGCTAAAATTCTCGCCAGAAAAATTGGAGATCTCACATGCAAACACTAGCAGGAAAGAAAATTCTACTCGGCATCAGTGGCGGTATTGCTGCCTATAAATGTGCAGAGCTAACCCGTCGCCTAATAGAAAGAGGCGCCCAAGTTCAAGTCGTCATGACCAAAGCAGCAAAAGAGTTCATTACACCTTTGACCATGCAAGCGGTCTCCGGCCGTCCAGTGTCTGATAGCTTACTAGACCCAGCGGCAGAAGCTTCGATGGGTCATATTGAGCTGGCAAAATGGGCTGACCTTGTACTACTTGCGCCAGCAACCGCGGATCTCATAGCGCGCATGTCAGCGGGAATGGGGAATGATTTACTGACTACGCTTGTGCTTGCAACCGATTCACCAGTGGCGGTTTCTCCAGCAATGAATCAACAGATGTACCGCAATATCGCCACGCAAGAAAACATTGCGACACTCGCGCGCCGTGGTATGCACATTTGGGGACCGGCTGCTGGCGAACAAGCCTGCGGTGATATCGGTCCTGGTCGAATGCTAGAACCGATGCAATTGGTCAACTTGTGTGAACAATTCTTCCAACCAAAGGTATTGGACGGTCGAGCAATCTTGATCACCGCAGGTCCAACGCGTGAAGCTATCGACCCAGTTCGCTACATCACCAACCATAGCTCAGGAAAAATGGGTTACGCATTAGCTAATGCAGCGGCACAAATGGGGGCAAACGTAACCTTAATTAGTGGTCCCGTGAACCTGAGCGCACCAGCAGGTGTGAAGCGCATCAACGTGGATAGCGCTCAAGAAATGCACGATGCCGTTATCGCTCACGCCGCTAGTCACGATGCATTCATTAGTTGTGCCGCGGTTGCAGATTATCGTCCGGAAGAAATTGCGTCTCAAAAATTGAAAAAGACTGCAAGCAACGATCACATGACCATCAAAATGGTCAAAAACCCTGATATTGTGGCGACCGTTGCCGCGATGACCCAGCAACGTCCATTTACGGTTGGCTTTGCCGCTGAAACAAACGACGTTGAAACCTATGCTCGCGGTAAATTAGTGAGAAAGAATCTGGATATGATTTGTGCTAACGATGTTTCCGTTGAAGGGCAAGGCTTTAACAGCAGTGATAACGCCATTACTCTATTCTGGCCACAAGGCGAGTTAGCATTAGCGTTGGCATCAAAAGAAGCATTAAGCATCTCCATTTTGGAAAAAATGCACGAACTAATGTCATTACCGCCAGAGGCATAAAGTCGCATTCGGTCTAACTAAAAACTGGCACAATTTTGCTATAAACATGACAAGTGAGGGTGTTAAACCTCCCATTCCCCCCTCACGAGTCTAGTGTGATGCCAAAGAGCGCCTTATAATCCCCTGCGCTCAACTTTTATTTTCAAAGGAAACAATTAATGGCCGGCAGTAAAAAATCCAATCGTCGTGAAGAGATCTTGCAAGCACTCGCACAGATGCTTGAATCTACAGAGGGCGCTTCACGCATTACTACGGCAAAACTGGCAAAACAAGTCGGCGTCTCAGAAGCCGCGTTATATCGCCACTTTCCAAGTAAAGCTCGCATGTTTGAGGGCTTGATTGAGTTTATTGAAGAAGCTTTGATGACTCGAATCAACCGAATTTTAGACGATGAGAAAGACACATTAGAGCGAATTCGTATGGTAATGCACCTGATCCTTGCATTCTCAGAACGTAACCCAGGCCTGACACGTATTCTTTCTGGCCATGCTTTAATGTTTGAAAATGAACGCCTACGTGAACGAATTAACCAATTGTTCGAACGTATTGAAACTCAACTGCGTCAGATCCTACGTGAACGTAAGATCCGTGAGGGCAAATCTTTTCCGGTTGAGGAACGTATTCTAGCCGCTCAGATCCTTGGACAAGTTGAAGGTAGTTTAAACCGCTTCGTTCGCAGCGACTTTAAGTACCAACCTACCGCTAACTTTGATGAGTACTGGGCTCTCCTTAGCGCACAAATCAAGTAGAGACTATGAGTAAAGAAAAATACACGCAACCCGAGTTTTCTCTTTCCCTTCTCCATCCTCGAAATTGGGGTGTTTGGCTCGGGTTTGGCTTATTAGCCATTGTGGTCAACATTCTTCCATATCGCTTATTGCTGTCCCTAGGCCGAACCATCGGTCACTTTGGTATGCGATACGGCAAAAAGCGGGTTCATATCGCCACACGCAACCTTGAATTGGCTTTCCCTGAAAAAACTCAGGAAGAGATCCAACACATCGTTGAAGAAAATTTCAAAAATACCGGAATGGCATTGATTGAAACGGGCATTACTTGGTTTTGGCCAACCTGGCGCTTTAAAAACCTGATCATCGAAAAAGATCTTGTCGCACTGCGTGAGAAAGCAGCTGAGGGTAAAGGTGTGCTGCTGTGTTGTGTGCATGCTCTAAACTTAGAAATCACGGCGCGTGCGTTTGCGGTACTTGGCGTCGCAGGTTACGGAGCATTTCGACCACACAATAACCCTGCGTACAACTTCATTCAGTATTGGGGGCGCACGCATAACGGCAATAAACTCATCGATCGGAAAGACGTCAAACAGATGATCCGCGTTCTTCGCAGTGGCGAGCGTTTGTTCTACTTACCAGATCACGACTACGGACGTAACAAATCCGTATTTGTGCCTTTCTTCGCAATCAAGGATGCATGTACTACCACTGGTACTAGCATTCTGGCTTACACGTCTAAGTGCGCTATCATTCCGGGCTCTGGTTTCCGCAATAAAGATGGCAAATACGAAATCATCGCTGATAAGTGCATCGAAGCTGACTATCCGAAAAAAGACGAAGTCGCGGCAGCGGCCTACATGAACACCTTTGTGGAAGAAGTGATTTTGCGCGCTCCAGAACAATGGATGTGGCTACACAAACGCTATAAGACAATGGCAGATAAGAATGCCCAAAAAGGCATTCGCTACAAGTAAGTGATAAAGACAAAAGAAAGGGGCTGATGGATATCCACCAGCCCCTTTTTCTTTAATGATGAAAGAACAATTAAATGCCGTATTCTGCGCGGTACGCTTTAACAGACTCTAGGTGCTCTGCTGCATCACCTTTCTCTTCAAGGTAAGTGATCAAATCAGACAGGCTGACAATAGAAATCACGGCACAGCCAAAATCACGTTCCACTTCTTGAATCGCAGACAGCTCGCCTTTGCCTTTCTCTTGACGGTCAATGGCAACCAGCACGCCAGCCAAGTCTGCACCGTTCGCTTGGATGATTTCCATTGATTCACGAATAGCCGTTCCCGCTGTGATGACGTCATCCACTAGCATGATTCGACCGTCAAGCGCTGAACCCACAAGGTTGCCACCTTCGCCGTGGTCTTTAGCTTCTTTACGGTTGAAGCAGTAAGGCGTGTCGATGTCGTGGTGATCCGCTAGCGCTACTGCTGTTGTAGTCGCAATTGGAATACCTTTGTAAGCCGGGCCAAACAGTACATCAAATTCGATGCCTGAGTCAGCAAGCGCTGCCGCGTAAAAGCGGCCTAGTCGCGCTAGATCACGACCCGTATTGAAAAGACCAGCGTTAAAGAAGTATGGGCTCTTACGGCCTGATTTCAAAGTAAACTCACCAAACTTAAGAACTTGTTTCTCAAGTGCAAACTCAATAAATTCACGCTGGTATGCTTTCATTATTCTCTCTCAATTTTCACTGTGTAAATATAATTCTTACCCTAGGTCCTAGGCCCTAGCAATAGGCAAAAAATAGCTTCCTTTCTAGGGAAGCTACTTAAAATAATTAATTTTCTAACGCCGCTTTCTGAGCTGCGACAATTTCCGTAATACCGATTTTCGCCGACTCTAACAATGCCATCAGCTGCTCATGACTGAACGGTTCACCCTCTGCGGTGCCCTGAATTTCAATCATCTTACCTTCTTCCGTCATCACCACGTTCATGTCGGTATCGGCTGCTGAATCTTCCACGTACTCAAGGTCACACAGAACATCCTCACCAAGCAGACCGACAGAAACAGCCGCTACGTGACCTTTCATTGGGTTTGCTTTTAGTTTGCCACTATCAATCAGGTGTTGGAACGCGTCAGCCATTGCCACGCTTGCGCCACTAATAGAAGCAGTACGAGTACCGCCATCGGCTTGGATAACATCACAGTCAACCGTGATCATGAACTCACCCATCGCTTTCAAATCGACAACAGCGCGTAAGCTACGTGCGATAAGACGTTGGATTTCCATCGTACGGCCACCTTGTTTACCGTTCGCGGCTTCACGACGAGTACGTGAGTGGGTCGCTCGAGGTAGCATGCCATACTCAGCCGTGATCCAACCTTTACCTTGGCCTTTTAACCAACGAGGCACAGATTCTTCTACGGTCGCATTACACAACACTTTGGTGTTACCGAACTCAACTAACACTGAACCCTCAGCGTAAGCCGTGTAGTTACGAGTAATTTTGATTGGGCGAACTTGGTCCGCCTTGCGATCGTTTGGACGCATGGGCATCTACCTTAATTAATGAGGAGAAGACGATTTGGTTGGGCGCAGATTATAACGGAATCGTTTAAATAAAGCTATCTGGTCGAACAGACCACAGATTCTCAAAGCGACTCACGTCTTGCTGTGCTACTATTGCGGGGTAATTTTCAGCAAAATTTGAGACAGGAAAATTCAATGATTTACAGTATGACAGCGTATGCACGCAAAGAAGTAAAAAGCGATTGGGGCTCTGCAGTATGGGAAATCCGCAGTGTAAACCAGCGTTATCTAGAAACTTACTTTCGCATGCCAGAACAGTTTCGTGCACTTGAGCCAGTATTGCGTGAGCGTTTCCGTAAGCGCCTAGCTCGCGGTAAAGTAGAATGTAGCTTGCGTTTTGAAGCAAACCCTGCGGCAAAAGCGGAACTGAGCATCAATGAAACATTAGCTCAACAGGTGATTAAAGCAGCAGAGCAAGTGATGCACATGACAGGTGAACTTAGCCGCATCAATCCATTCCAAGTGATGCAATGGCCTGGTGTGATGGAAACGCCTGAACAAAACATGGATGAAATTAACAAACAACTACTTAGTGCATTTGACGAAGCGATTGACGAATTCATCGAAGCTCGTGGACGCGAAGGCGATAATATGAAAGCGCTGATCGAACAACGCTTGGAAGCGATTACGTCAGAAGTTGTGAAAGTTCGTGCTCGTATGCCTGAAATTCTAGAGTGGCAGCGTGAGCGCCTATTCTCTAAGTTTGAAGATGCAAAAGTTGAACTCGACCCATCACGTGTAGAGCAAGAGCTGATTCTGTTGGCTCAGAAATCCGACGTGGCAGAAGAACTAGACCGTTTAGACTCTCATGTGAAAGAAACCACGAATATCCTGAAAAAAGGTGGCTCTGTGGGTCGTCGTTTAGATTTTATGATGCAAGAATTCAACCGTGAATCTAACACACTAGCATCAAAATCGATCAGCACCGATATCACCGCATCGGGTGTTGAACTTAAAGTTCTGATCGAGCAAATGAGAGAACAGATCCAGAACATTGAGTAATTTCAATATTTTAATGTTTAGCATTTAACTAAAAGGCTCTGATACAGAGCCTTTTTCTTTACCTAACCCATTAATATTCAAAGTGTTAAAATAAGATTGCTTAGTTAGGTATCGCTTTTTCATTGATAAGTATTAGAGTTAAAGAGAAAGAGGCAACTCGAAGAACTTCCTATTTCCCGAAAAACAAAAGGACATACAATGAAAAAAGCAATCGCCATACTCATTAGCAGTGTAGTGCTGTCCGCTTCTGTCCTCGCTTCAGAGAACACCATTGATCAACAAGGCATGCTAGCAACTAGTGGTGGATTCGATGGCCCAAGCCAAAATGATACGCTGAATACCGTCGAAGATGTCATGAACGCAGATTGGTTAGTTGATGGTAACAAAGTCACTCTTATCGGCCATATCACCATGTCGTTAGGTAACGAACAATACACATTCGCAGATAAAACAGGTCAAATGACGATTGAAATCGACGATGACGAGTGGGACGGACAAAACATCACGCCAAAAGACCAAGTTAAAATAGTCGGTGAAATCGATAAAAATGACAGCGCCAACGCGGTCGATGTGGATTGGATTCGAATTCTTAACAAGCGTTGAGTATTTTCCTAGCTTATTCAAATACCCATAATTAAGCCCAAAACTCAGTGCGGTTTAGGGCTTAATTTTATGACTCGGCATCTGTTGGCCACAACAGATGCCCATTTACTTATCCCTCAAATAGGAGTGAGCCGAAAATCGTCACCGATGGGTTCTCTTATTGGCAAGTCTCTAAACTATTTAATATTACTGCCAATGTACTGAATACATACTCAGCTCTAAGCATTGAGTTTCTTCATACAATGTTCGCATACCATTATTTCTCTCTCTTCCGGTTTCACTCGAAAGCGTTGCCAGAAATGAGGTTCCGCTTTGGTCACAAAAATACCGCCCAGTAATGGCAGCAACAGGGCACCAGATACCAACGACAGGCTGTTGCCTGTAATCCATGTAGAGAGACTCAGCGCAATTAATGGGAAAAAGAGAAAGCAGATCGATGCTGTAAACGGCGTCGAAACTTGCCCCAACTTAAAGTAGGCCACAATGCCGCCTACGCTAGCAAACATGCCCAAGTAAATCACTGCTGCAATGGAGTCTATTGAGAACTGAGAGATGTTTGGTTGCTCTACAATCAATGAGGTAATAAACAGCAGCGCTGAGGCGACAAAGCTTGGAAATGCGTTGTATGTAAGCACCGGAATGCCTTTACAGAACTTTTCAACAAATACATACATCACTGCATGCATAATGACTGCGCCACCTAAAGCGAGAAAACCGAATAAATAATCCTCTCCGCCTAAACTCATTTCTTTCACTAAAATCAGAATTAAACTGAGCACTGCAACCAAAAGTCCAGCAATCTGAGATTTACGTAACCGAAGTCCAAGAAACAAGCTCGACGTCACCATGACAGCAATAGGCATATTGGCAAAGATGATCGAAGCAAGGCCCGATGAAATGTATTGTTCTCCAAAAATCATCAAGGTAAACGGTATCGCGAAATAGAAGACCGCGACAACGAACATCCAAAACATTTTTCCTTTAGGGAAAAAGAGCGGCTGTTTAAGATGATTAGCAAGCATGATTAATAATGGGGCAGCGATCAGAAAGCGCAGTCCGGTCGCAAAGATGGGCGGAATAGTTTGCACAGCTACCTCCATCGCAAACCAAGTAGTACCCCAAATCAAGCACACAGATACAAACAATATGATTGGTAGGTGTTTATACGTCATGATGGCCTCCCGCTTGTCGAGTGTTAACAAGGTTTAGCAGGCGCGCGGCAAAGTGCTCAGTACGAGCAATTAGTTTGGTTTTCATTTTTCATTCCCATCACAGGATGGTGCAAATAGATCGCTATTTACACGCGTAACAAATTCGCACGACATTACGTGCAGTAACATTGTTGGCAGCGAGATGCTGCGAGATAGGAATTAAGCTATCGGAGGACGATAGTGAGAGTGCATGTCTGCACTGTTGTAGAGCACGGTTTTGCTTACCGCCAGTTCATCTCTGTACGGAGCTTCATAAGATCGCAGCTGAGTTTCTACTACTGCGGTACCCGATGCGTGACCATGAGAACAACACTGCTTTTCAAAGCATGTTCCGCCCGGTTCGCAACAACCCGGCTCATCCTGTGTTGCATCGCCAAAGATCAAATCGCAATAGCTGATATGCAAAGGCTCAGCCGTCGTGATGTGGTTCACCATTGATGGTATTTCTGCGCGAGCAATACCGCTTGAAAGCACAAATGCAATCAAGACACTCAGCAGAAAATAAATTGTCGATGTGCTTTTCGCTCGCATCACAATATCTCATCAAACGGGTAAAAAAGGTTAGTGTGAAGATACTCATCAATCATGCAAGAAACAAGATGGCTTGAGATGACTTTACACTTTTTTACTCCCAAGCCATTTAATTGTGATTTCACGTCACATAAAAACGAAGCCTCACACAGGGTGAGGCTTAACATTATTCATCTTTTTCAGAGGTTTGATTATCGATATACGGCCAATAATGATGACCGACTCGGATAACCAAGGTTGCAGCAGCCAGAATAAACGCCGCTAACGAGAGCCACACTATCATCACAGAGTCGAGCTCTTTCATACCAAGCGTAATGTAGCGAGCAATGGCCATCATGGCGATGTAGATAGGGTATCGAACCGGTATCTTACCGTTCATCACAAACTGTCCGACCATAGCGAGCACTTCCAAGTAAATGAACATCAATAGGATGTCATCGAGTGCAACACGCTTTTGCACATAAATGTGGATAAACTCTTCCACCATCGCCCACACCGTGGCCAGCGTAATGGCAACCAAAAGTACGGCTTCAAGCAGATGAAATATTTTCAGAAATGGACGACTGAATGATTTAGGTAAATGGGACGGCATTGCAAACTATCCAAACAAATCAGGGAGTAAACTTCGATTGTAGCACGTGAAGTTAAATTCGATGAATACAGACGCGGAAGCTAAGATCAAAAACGCTCCGAATGATGCGGAGCGTTTCTATTTAGATAAAACGTTATTTACTTGGTGGCGTTACGCCACTTGCTGCTTTTTTTCTGCCACGCGTTTTTTCCTACGATACTTAGGGTGAGTGATCGGAATCGCAGACAGAAGCTTCTTGGTGTAATCGTTTTGAGGGTTCGCGTAAATTTCTCTCGCATTACCCGCCTCTACCACTTTGCCAAAATACATCACTGCCACTTTATCAGACACATGCTTCACCACTGATAAGTCATGGGAGATAAAGATAATTGCTAGATTCATCTCTTGCTGCAGTTGCAATAACAAGTTTAGGATTTGCGCTTGAACTGATACGTCCAACGCTGACACCGACTCATCACAAATCAGCAGTTTAGGCTTAAGGGCAATCGCTCGAGCAATACCAATACGCTGGCGCTGACCACCAGAAAATTCATGTGGATAACGGTTAACTGCCGTTTCTGGCAAACCGACTTTGACCAGCAGTTCTTTTACCCACTGCTTGCGCTCTGCCGGTGTACCAATCTTGTGAATCACAAATGGTTCTTCGAGAATCATGCCGATCGTATGGCGCTGATTGAGCGACTCCATTGGATCTTGAAAGACAATCTGCATATCTTTACGCAGTGGACGCATGTCCTTGACGGATAACTTGGTGATGTCTTTTCCCTCAAAGAAAATTTGCCCCTCTGTCGGCTCATACAACTTTAAAATTGTGCGACCTAAGGTACTTTTCCCGCAACCAGACTCACCCACGAGACCAAGTGTTTCTCCCTCACTGACCGACAGCGATACACCGTCTACCGCTTTAATCGTATAACCTTTCTTAAACAGCCCCTTTCCAGATACAAAGTGCTGCTTAAGATTTTCAATTCTTAATACTTCTTTTGCCATAACATCCTCTTTTATGACTTGTTCACTTTGCACCAGTTAGCTAGCAAACATACTGGCATCAATCGGTTTAATGTCGATCATCTGCTTAGGTTCATTGTCTAAGCTTGGCATCAAGCCCATCAAACGCTCTGTGTACGGATGCTGTGGATTATCGAACAGATCGAAAATCTCTGCCTTTTCAACAATGCGTCCACCGTACATCACGGCCACGTCATCACACACTTCTGCGACGACACCGAGATCATGAGTAATGAAGATCATCGCCATGCCCGTCTCTTCTTGAAGCTCATTCATTAACTCAAGAATAGACGCCTGAACCGTGACATCCAGTGCTGTCGTTGGTTCATCACAAATCAGAATGTCGGGTTTACATGCTAATGCCATCGCAATCATCACACGCTGACGCATACCACCAGATAAGTTGTGCGGGTACTCATTCAAGCGTTTCTCTGGCATTGGAATTTTCACTTTCGCCAGCATTTCAATGGCGTAAGCTTCACGGTCTTTTTTACCCAATTCCGGGCGATGCAGCTCTAACACTTCACAGAGCTGACGACCAATAGAGTGTACAGGGTTCAGTGCCGTCATCGGGTCTTGGAAGATAATAGAGATGCGCTCACCACGCATGGCATACATTTCTGCCGCTGGGAGCGTAACGAGGTTGGTACCTCGATAATTAACTTCACCGTTGACGATATTGCCATACGGCTTAGGCAGCAGACCCATGATCGACATGGATGTCACGCTCTTACCGCTGCCTGATTCACCAACTAGGCCAAGCGTACGACCAGCGCGAACATCAAAGTTCACACCGTGCAACACTTTTACCGGGCCATCGTCAGTGATGAACTCCACTTCTAAATCTTTAACGCTTAGGATTACATCGTTTTCCATAACACATCCTTACAGCTTGTATCTGTCATCAACAGCAATAACTGGATCAAACGTTTTGCCTGATTTCATCGCTTTTTGAGTTGCTTTTTTCATGTCTTCGTCAAGCCAGAACACGCCTAGACCTGGCGAGAAAGAGCTTGGGAATAAAGACGCTGAACGCTTTGTCATTGGACTCTCAGGATATTGCATCCAGCGCCAATGCCCTTCTCGAGTATATGGCACCATATAACCCGGAACGATGACAGAAGCGTCGATAACCTTAGATTGGATTTGGCGCGAAAGTGCCCGTTTTTTATCAAGGTCGAATTCCCCTTTAAACGCCATAATCAACTCGTCAAGCTCAGGTGAGCTATAATTCGTGTGATTATTTGGCTGCGGTTTATTCGCATTAAATGAGTGGAAATACTCCCAGTAAGCAGGGACTTCTGCCGTTCCCATGGTCAAAAATGCCACTTCATGCTTTTTATTCAAGATGTATTTAAAAGCAGAAGACCCATCCACGAGGTTCAGTGTGTACTCTAAGCCCGCTAGCTTAGCTTGCTCTTTCAAGTAAGACATTCGAGGGGTATGCGTCGGGAAACTGTAAGTAATAGCAAAGCTCAAACGCTGACCTTTTTCATTCATACGAATGCCGTCTTCGCCGACCTTATCAAAACCAGCTTTAACGAAATACTCCACGGCTTTTTCAGGTTCAAACGTAGGTGCTTCAACATCGGTCAAATCATATTCCCCACGACCAACACCAAGCGGGTTTGGTTTGCGAACGTAATCACCTCGAGTGAGTTTCTCGATCATACCGTCAAAGTCACTGGCCAACGTAATGCCTTTACGAACATTGATATCGCCCAACATTGGCTTAGCGGTATTGAGCCAAAGGCCACCAGCCCCCTCTGGATATTGGTTATAGCCCCAGAATTTATTGATATAGCCTTTTTGATACGGCGCAGACTGACTCTTGTCGTGCCACAATGTCGGCATGATCAATCCAAACGAATCCAGTTTACCTTTCTCAAAGTGCTTCATCGCAATATCTGCATCACGAATGACAGTAAAGCGAACTTTCTCAACGTTATAACGATTTTTGTAGTAGGCATTTGAATAGCCCCACCAATCTTCACCGACGTGCTTAAACGTAACGCTCTTACCTTTTTTCACTTTATCTAGGTAATAAGCAAACGTGGTCGGTTCACTCTTAAAGTTATACTTGCGAACAAAATTGTCGTCGATACCATCACCATTCTCATCTTTAGATGGGTTGGCATAAAAATGAGCAGGACGAGGGGTCAAAGAGCCTAGCGTATACAACAAATCTTCTTGGTTTTTCTCTGAGCCAGAAACGAAAGCCAAAGTGTGGTCATCGTATTTGATGACATCAGCGATCACATTGGTGTAGAACTCGTTATACCATGGTGCCACGATATCTTTAGAACGATAGAACTTAAGCATGAACACAAAGTCATCTGCGGTCACAGGCTTGCCGTCAGACCATTGAGCTTTAGGGTTCAATTTGAAATAGACGGTTTTATTATCTGAACCAAACGCCCATTCGTTGGCAAGATCCGGAATCCACTCCAATGTATCTGGGTGTAAACTGACAAGGTTTGGCACATCATCAGCAAACCATCCACGAAACCCTGAGTTTGCATCTGGCCCTACACTGCGTAGTGTTTGTGGAAAGCTATTTACATAGGTTCGGTAAGTGCCACCAAACTTCGCATCTTCTGAGGCAAATAGGGGCTCATCCCAATTTGTTTGCCAATTTAAGTCTGTCGGTAGCGTTGCTGACATCACGCCAAAACTCAAAGCACTGAGCATCGGTGCTAAAAATAATTTGTTCATAAAACTTCCCTTTTTTATGTTCTTCTCACTGTGCTAGTCAAAGCATTGCCGTTAAGCCTTTACGGTAAAGCATCATTGCTCAACCAACGGTATCAAACATAGCGTGTGAATTTTTTCGGGTCGAATGCCGCTCGGATAGCTTCGCCAATGAAAGTCACCATGACCAAAACCAAGACAATCGAGCTAACAACGGATGCAACAATCCATGGAGAATCCAAATTCGACTTACCCTGTTGCAACAACTCACCCCAACTTGGTGTTGGCGGCATCAAGCCAAGGCCAAGGTAGTCTAGAGCCGTTAGCGCGGTGATGTTTGCCGCAATAGTAAATGGCGCCAACGTCACGATCATAACCATGGTATTAGGTAAAATGTGATTAAACAAAATACGTCCGGTCGATGCTCCTAACGCACGAGCAGCCATAACGTATTCACGAGCAGATTCTTTATAGGTCATGGTCCGCATATACCAAGTCATCCCCATCCACCCAAACAATACGTTAATCGCGACAAACAAAGTAAAGGTGGGATGTACGATAGAGACTAAGATCATGATGACGTACAAAAATGGCACCATAGACCAAATTTCAATCAAGCGTTGAACAAACAGATCGAACTTGCCGCCCCAAAAGCCCATCGCACAACCGACGGCAGTACCGATTGCATACGACACGGCCATCGTTATCAATGCAAAACCCATTGCCGTTCGAAAACCGTAAACAAGACGAGCCAAAATATCTCGACCGATCACATCCGTTCCCAAATAGTGCTTATTCTCAGCATTAGGAGCTGTCGGCGGGAAGTCACCACTGAAGTCTTGTTCATAAGGGTTCCAAGGAACGATTGGCAGAATAACGAAGTTATCCCCTCCTTCCGCTTCGAACACTTTTTGCAATTCTCGATAATTCGCTTCACTTGAAGACGCTTGGCCAAATTCGCTGCCTAAACGGACGTCACTCACAACCGGAAAGTAATAGCTGCCGTCGTATTTGACGACCAATGCTTTGCTATTGATCAGCAGTTCTGCAAAAAGAGATAAAACTAACATGGTGGTCAAAATCAAAAATGACCAATAACCGCGTTTGATTTCTTTAAAGTGACGGATCTTCTTTTGAGTTAACGGGCTAACTTTAATCATATTACGCTCCAAACTTCACACGTGGGTCGACTAAAGCAACACAAACATCAGAGATGATGTTGCCGATAAGCAGCAATACCGCATTGATCGCTACGATGCCCATGACGACTGGATAATCACGCTCCATGATAGATTCGTAGCCAAGCAGGCCAATACCATCAATATTAAAGATAACTTCAATAAGAAATGCGCCCGTCATAAAGAACAATAAGGAGTTACCGAAGTGCGAAGCAATTGGGATCAAGCTATTACGAAGTGCGTGTTTGCGTACTGCTTTCTTAAATGGAAGGCCTTTCGCAATCGCTGTACGGATATAATCTGACGATAAGTTTTCCATCAGGTTATTTTTCATCGTCATCGTCAACGTTGCAAAATCACCAATTAAGTAACAAATTAACGGCAGCACTGCGTGCCACATCACATCTTGTGCCCGTTCAAAGAATGTCTCGTAATCATCAAAATCATCGCTAACGAAGCCCCCCATAGGAAACCATTCCAAGTGATAACTAAACAGTGTGATCAACAATACGCCAACAACATACCCAGGTAGCGCATAGCCGACGAAGATAAAAATAGAAGAAGCAGAATCAAATACAGAGCCATGCTTAAGCGCTTTATAGTAACCAAGTGGGATTGAAATGAAATAACTGATGAAGAATGTCATCCCCCCATAGAAAAGAGAGACTGGCAGGCGTTCTGCAATCATATCTGATACAGGTTCGTAGTAACGAGTAGACTCACCGAGGTCTAATTGAACAAGTCGAGTCAACCAATCCACGTAAGCCTCAACAACGGGCTTGTCTAAACCATAAAATGCATTGAGCTCTGCGATTTGCTCGTCAGAAAGTGCGGTATTTCCGCCGGCAGATGTCATTGAAGCTGCGCCATCTCCTTGCGCTTGCATTTGAGATAACATGCGCTCAACTGGGCCGCCAGGTACAAAACGAGTAATGGCAAAAATAAGAATGGTGATCCCGAGAAACGTTGGTATGACCAAGGCCAATCGGCGTAAAAAGTACGACAGCATATACAACTTGCTCCTTGTCTACTGTCCATTCAAGGTGGCTTCAGTAAGGAAGTGCCAGCCTAAAAATGGGGCTTTTCTATACCGTAGTAACTAAGACTGTTGAAACACACTCCCTGAGTTTCAATAACTAGTTTTTTACACTACTGCAATAATATCAGGCTCATATTTATCTTGAATCTTATGCCGCTTCAAGTGTTTGGCTTCAAAACATGACAAACTTCTGCTGACCTCGAAAAACTGAAATGTTTTTGTAAAAAATTATAAAAAACCACAAAAACAATTCATACAGAATATCAATCTAGTCAGATTCGCGCCCTCAACCTACATAAAAACGCAATTACATAGAATAATTACACACTATTACTGGGAATCATTTGACTCTAGAATGCAAATGAGCCCTTTCCCGACAACGGGTATCATATTTTGATACCAACAACGCCCCAACAGACATCGCACTATTATTTAACAATTTACACGCCACAGAATTATATTCTAGTAACGATAGGTAAATCAGTTTCATTACCCTACTTAGAAACCATAACCAAAATAAGTCATTAATCTTTATAAGAAACACAAAATACAGTGTTTTATTGGAATTTACCGTTGAAAAATCAGAAAGAAACAACACTTTCAACTGCTATATTTGAACTTTTTGGTTTTTTACATCTTTTTTACATTTTATCATATCTCTTTACCACTGGTTTGACTTCCTTTTTTCATCTCAGGTATACATGGGACAAGCGTTAACGAAAATTTAACGTCACAAAGGTCGGAGATTGACCGACGCAGGGAATAATAAGAAACGGAGCAACAAGGATGTATAAAAACACAACCGCTTTGTCTGTTGCGATTAGTCTAGCTTTGGGAACAGTAGCAGTGGCCCCAATGGCAGCACAGGCAGAAGAGCAACAAGTCGAAAAACTGCAAAAAATGAAAGTTACTGGTTCGCGTCTAACGCGTGCATCTATGGAAGGAAGCACTCCAGTTGCAGTTATTGGTCGTGCAGAAATCGAACGCGCGGGCGATATTTCTATTGCTGATGTACTACGTAAATCTTCATTTAACTCTTTTGGTTCATACAGTGAGAGTTCTGGTAACTCTTGGCAGAGCCAAGCAACCATGTCTCTACGTGGTCTAGGTGCATCTCGTACACTGGTTCTGATTAACGGTAAGCGTCTGCCAGGTTCTGCAACCATGGGTGGCGGCGCAGCAAACTTGAACGTAATTCCAGCGGCAATCGTTGAACGAGTTGAAGTCATGGCTGACGGCGGCTCTGCGGTCTACGGTTCTGACGCGGTTGCTGGTGTAGTCAACGTTATCCTTAAAGACGAATTTGATGGCATCAACGTAACGGTTGGTGCAGGTGTTCCATCACAAGAAGGCGGCGACGAGCAGAACTTCTCTATCGTAACGGGTACATCAGGCGAAAAAGGCAATATCTATTTCTCTTTTGAACACGACTCTAAAGATGAAATCTACCTGCGTGATCGTGACTACCTAAGCTCAAAGAATACCGGTTCTGATAACTACTTTGATATGTCTGGCGTAAGTATCTACGGCCGTAACGTTTACCATGATGGAAAATTAAAACCGATCGCTGGCTCATATGATCCGGCAACAAATAAGTGTAATGGCAAAGGCTTTGTCGGCGTTACTGAGTACCCAGGCTTAGGCCCAATGTGTGGCTACGACTACACCGCAGAAGCGGCGCAAACCGCCTCTCTTGAGCGTAATACGGTTTTCGTTAACGGTAATATCTTCCTAACGGATACGACAACGTTCAATGCGCAAATGCTATTGAGCCGTAACGAAAGCTTTGGTCGTTTTGCTCCTGCTGCAGGTTACTTTGAAATTGACCCTGACACTGATGGCGGCAAAGCATTCTTCGAGCAGAACCAACTTGATCCTACAGCAGGGCCGGCAAGTATCTACTACCGATTCACAGGTGTTGGCACTCGTGATACCACAGTTACTGATTTCCAAGCCGACATGAAAGCAGGCCTAGACGGGTCTTTCTATACTGACGGTTTCGGTGAAGTAATTTGGGAAGCAGGTTACCACTTGAACTACTCAAACAGTAATGAGCGTGGTACAGGCTACGTTCTACGTAACCCAGCGGAATCATTAGCGAACTCTGGTGAGTTTATAAATGGTGAGTTCAGTGCGGATGCAACAGCCGACCTTGCGGCAACGACAGCACGTGAATCACAAATGGAAATGCACCAATTTAACGGCGGTCTGCAGTTCGACTTAGCAGAAGTTGGTGATATCACCATTCCTTTGTATGTGGGCGCTGAAATGACCACCTACGATTACTTTGACCAATACGATTCACAAAGTGAAGCGGGTAATATCATTGGTAGTGCAGGTAACTCAGCAGCAGGTGATCGTGAAACCTACGCATTCTTCGCTGAATCTTTGGTAGCCTTTACCGATGAGCTAGAAATGAACGTCGCCGTCCGTTATGACCACTACAGCGATTTCGGTGGCGCAGTTTCGCCAAAAGCGTCTTTCCGTTACCAACCACTTGATAACCTAATGTTCCGCGCAGGTGCGGGCATGGGCTTCCGCGCACCATCTCTATCAAACCTTTACGGCGCGGACAGTGAATCAAATGACTACGCAAAAGACTACGTCTACTGTGAAGCAAATGGCATTTCTGATTCAGAGTGTCCAGAGAAACAGTACACAACGACACGTACGTCAAATGAAGATCTTGATGCAGAAACGTCAACATCATTTAACTTTGGTGTGAGCTACTCTCCAATCGAAGATCTGGGTCTAACTGTGGATTACTACAACATTCGCATTGAAGACACCATCGTAATGAACACCCTACAGAGTATGATCGACCAAGAGCGTAGCAGCGGTCAATCAAACCCGAACATCACTCGTGAAGGTGGCAGCACAGGTAACATCACTAGCGCTATCGTTCCACTATCAAACATTGGTGACCTTGAAACATCAGGTCTCGATCTGAAAGTGAACTACCTATACGACTTTGATGTAGCTACTGTACGTTACGACTTCATGGGTTCTTATGTTCTTGATTACAGCAGCCCTGAATACGTAGGAGGCCCAACAAACAACAAAGTTGGCCGCAATGGTCTACCTGAGTACCGCTTCCAGACTGGTGTTGGCTTCAACATCCTGAGCGACCATGACATCTATGTATCTGCAGACTACATTGCGTCACAAGCGCAAGACGTCGATAAGAACTACAACAAGACAGGTAAGATTCCAAGCTACACCACATTCAACGTAGCCTACAACTACATGGCTCCTTGGGATGCAAAACTAACAGCAGGTGTGCGTAACCTAACTGACGAAGATCCAGCATTTGAAGCAGATGGCGTTACTTACAACGATGAGCTGTACAGCATTCAAGGCCGAGTATTCTTCGTGAACTACTCTCAAAACTTTTAATTAAAAACTTTGGCGCAGGAGCTTTTCCTGCGCCCTATTCGACTGACTTTTATACACTGACAAGGATGCAACTATGACGTTAAAGGAATTTGGCGTAAGTGCAGTTACTGCCGCGATTTTATCAGTAAGTAGTGCAGCGATGGCTGCCGACTCTGGTACCGTCGTCGCTAACCAAGCAAAAACAACGAAGTCCTCACAGGCTTCACAACAAAAAATCGACAACTATGCTGAAAGTGCAGAGACCATGCTGGCTGAATACAAAGGCCTACTGCGTCAAATCGACAGCATGAAAGTTTACAATGAGCAAATCAACCGTATGGTTCAGTCTCAGCAAGGTGAACTGGACTCCCTAAATAATCAAATTGCTCAAATCGATCAAACCGCAACAGAAGTTGTCCCTCTCACTCTTAAAATGATCGACGCTCTGGATGAGTTTGTCACTTTAGACTTACCTTTCCAAAAAGAAGAACGTAACAAACGTGTGGTAGAACTTCGTGATCTCATGGATCGTGCAGACGTTACGACTTCAGAAAAATTCCGTAAAGTGATGGAAGCCTACCAAATCGAAGAAGGCTTCTCTCGCTCAATTGAATCTTACAAAGCCAGCCTAGAGCGTAACGGTGAGACCGTGACTTACGACTTCCTACGTATTGGTCGTACTGCGCTTCTATTCCAATCTCCGGATGGTGGTGAAACAGGCATGTGGAATCAACAAACCCGTCAATGGGAATCGCTACCTGAAAACTACCGTATCGCTGTACAGCAAGGCCTTCGTATCGCTAAGAAACAAGCGCCACCAGCGCTGATCAAACTGCCTGTATTTGCTGGGGAGGAATAAGAAATGAAAGGATTCAAAACTCTAGCCGCTGGTTTGCTAGCGAGCTTATTCATGGTTTCTGGTGTGCAAGCAGAAACCCCTAAGAACTTATCTGAACTACTGAAAAACGTAAAGTCAGAAAGTATTGTTGAATCAAAAGAAAACAAAGCTCGTGAAGCTGAGTTCAAAAACAACCGCGATCAACAAGCTGCGCTACTTGAAAAAGCTCGTGCAGAACTTGCCGCTCAACAAGCACTTGGTGATGAGCTAAAAGCCACGTTTGATGAAAACGACAAACAGCTAACCGACCTGACTGAAACACTTCGCGTTCGTTCAGGTACGTTAGGTGAAATGTTTGGCGTGGTTCGCCAATATGCAGGTGAATTCAAAGGTCTTTTTGCGGCATCACAAAATGCCGTGCAATTCCCTGAGCGTGACGCTTTGCTATCAAAGTTAGCCGAAAGTAAAGAGCTGCCATCAACACAAGAGCTTGAAGCGTTCTGGCACACTATCCTGCAGCAAGTTGTTGCTTCAGGTGAGACAACCACAACTCAAGCAACCGTTGTATACGGCGAGGGTAAAGAAGCCGTTCAAGACGTCACACTTGTTGGTGAGTTTAACGCAATCGCAGATGGCAAATACGTCACTTACGTCCCTCAGACGGGTAAGTTCGAAGAGCTGTCACGTCAACCAGCCAAAAACATCACTCGCCTAGTCGGTGGTTTTGAAGCAGCAGATGGCACATACGAACCACTATTTATTGACCCATCTCGTGGTGTGATTCTATCTCTACTTGTACAAAGCCCTACCGTTCAGGAGCGTATTGACCAAGGTGGTATCGTTGGTTACGTCATCCTAGCGATGGGTGCTGTTGGTGCATTGATTGCTCTCATTTGTTACCTACGCCTATTGGTTATCGGTGGCAAAATGCGTAAGCAGGCTAAATCAGACACGGTTATTCCTGGCAACCCTCTGGGTGAAGTTATCCAAGCTTACCAAGAACACAAAGGTGACAACCTTGAAGATCTTGAAGCGAAACTGGACGAAATCATCCTACGTAACGCACCGAGCATTGAACGCTTTATCAGCTCAATCAAACTGTTTGCTTCTGTAGCGCCACTTCTCGGTCTACTAGGTACAGTGATGGGTATGATCGGTACGTTCCAAGCAATCACACTATTTGGTACCGGCGATCCTAAGCTAATGGCTGGCGGTATTTCAGAAGCACTAGTAACAACAATGCTTGGTCTGGTTGTCGCAATTCCTCTGCTGTTCCTGTACACCATCGTACACAGTAAAGGTCGCCGTTTGGTTCAAACTCTTGAAGAACAGAGTGCAGGCTTCATCGCTCGCTATCAGGAAAAACTGCATAAAGCCGAAAGCTAAGGAGGCATTATGTGGTGGTTAGTTGGAGAACTTGAATCAATTAGGCGCTTCTTGGGAATGGGTGGTGATGTTCTCGTTGCCATCTTTATCCTCAGCTTCATGTTGTGGGCAGTATTGCTAGAACGCTGGTTTTACTTCGCTGCCGTCGCCCCAAGAGCAATGAAAAAAGCCGTTAGCTTTTGGGAAGATCGTTCAGAACATAAAAGCTGGAATGCAAAGATGATCCGACAAGAAATCGTTTCTCGTCAGGATATTGAGAATAAAAAGGGACTGCCAATCGTCAAAGTATTGATTGCACTTTGTCCCCTACTGGGTCTACTCGGCACCGTTGTCGGCATGATCCAAGTATTCGACATCTTAGCAGTCACAGGAACAGGAAGCCCTCGAGCAATGGCCTCGGGGATCTCAAAGGCAACAATCCCAACATTAGCCGGGATGGTGGCTTCTCTATCAGGACTTTTCTTTAGTACTCGTCTTGATCATTTAGCCAAAGTCACCACGCAGAAGCTTGAAGATAAGCTAAAGCACATTAGCTAAGTAAATGGGAATTGCCTGAGTAAACGGAATTAGAGGTATAGGTCATGAAGAGACGCTATAGCAGTGATAGCAGTGAAGAAGCCGCTATCGATATGACACCGATGCTGGACATCGTATTCATCATGTTGATCTTCTTTATCGTAACAACATCGTTCGTTAAAGAAGCTGGTCTAGAAGTAAATCGTCCTACGGCAAGCTCCGCGCAAACCGTGAAAAAAGGGAACATTATGGTTGCCATTGGTGCAGCTGGTGATGTTTGGGTGGATAAACGTCGTATAGAAGTCGACGCGGTTCGAGCCAACATCGAACGCCTACGTGCAGAGAGCCCTGATGGTGCCGTTGTTATTCAAGCGGATACCGAATCAAACGCGGGCGTAGTCGTGAAAGTAATGGACCAGATCAAGATGGCGGGTGTAGAAAGCATCTCCATTGCCGCAACGAATAAGGATTAAGCTTATGCGGTATCTGGCCTCCATTGCACTGGCGCTCGTTGTCTCCCTCGGATTGTTCTGGGGGATGGACAAGCTAGTAAATAAAGAGCGCCACGAGCTAGTGTCGGATGATGATCTCCGTATGGTGGAATTCATTCGCATTAAACCGGACGAAAAAATACAGGAGAAAAAACGCGAACTTCCGAAACCGCCACCGCCTAAGCGTCCGCCGCCACCACCTGAAATGAAGGTGACGTCGACAGTTAAACCGGTGATGGATCAAATTCCGATGGATATGCCTAAGTTGGATCTACCCGTGAACGTAACAGGGGGCTCCGTACTTGGTCACTACGCTCAAGGTGGTGCCAAACTGGCTGGCGGAGGGGGGCCTGTACCTCTTGCGACATTCCAACCTCAGATGCCACGTAAAGCAGCACGAGCGGGAATTGAAAAAGGAATTGTATTAGTAGAATTTACCGTCAACGAGCGTGGAGCAGTGCAAGATGTAAAAGTCTTAAAAGAATCTCCTCGTAAGTTGGGCTTGGGTAAAGCCGCGAGAAAAACCGTTTCTAAGTGGACCTTTAAACCGAAAATGGTTGATGGAAAAGCAGTGACTTCTCGTCTATCCCAAGAAATCGAGTTCTCTACTAACTAAGGAGTCGCAACATGAAAGCATATACAAAATTGTTGGCTTCTCTGGTGTTTATTTCAGGCGCGTATTGCGCGCCTGCTTTTGCCAGTAACCCTGAGTTGTCTGACAGAACTTTCCGTACAGTAAACAAAGTTCAAGAACTTATCGCTGAGGAAAAGTACTCTCAAGCAATTGAGAAGTTAAATGCAGCATTGAAAGGTTCAAGCAAAAAGCAATACGACAAAGCCGTTTTACTTCAGCAGATGGGGTTTCTTTATTCACTAAAAGACAACTACCCTAAAGCCGCAAAGTACTTTGCCGATGCCTTGAAGCTCGATGCGCTGCCTGTACCAGTAGCCCAGCAAGTTCGTTATAGTCTGGCGCAGTTATACCTCGCAGAGGGACAATTTAGAAAGTCCGTCAACACGATGAATGAGTGGTTCAAAATTTCGGAAACGACCGAAGAAAAACCACAAGCACACGCATATATCACTCTTGCGAGTGCCTACATTCAGTTAGAGGATTACAAAAATGCGATTCCGCCGACCAAAAAAGCGATCGCAATGAGTAAGAACCCTAGTGAGTCTTGGTATCAGCTTCTGATGTCAGCACACTATGAGCTAAAACAGTTCAAGAGTGTGGCCGGTGTACTGAAAATTTTGACCACCAAGTATCCACAAAATAAGCGCTACTGGACACAGCTGTCTGGTATTTACATGGAGTTAAACCAAGAGCGAAATGCCCTCTCTACTTTAGAAATGGCCCACAAACTAGGTCTACTGGAAGAAGAGAAAGAGTACTTACGTTTGGTAAACTTCCAAGCTTATCAAGGAGTTCCTTTCCGCGCTGCAAAGACGATGCAAACGTCGATGGATGAGGGCAAGATCACGCGTGATGCTAAAAACTTAGAGAAGTTGGCTTCTTTCTGGCAACAAGCACAGGAGTTAGATAAGTCGATTGAGACCTATGTAGCCGCTTACAAGTTAGCCCCAAAAGCAAAAACGCAGATCAAGATCGCTCGTTTAATGATTCTCGACAAGCAATACTCTGCCGCAACTAAGTTTGCTAAAAATGCGGCACCAGATGCGAAACGTGATGATAAAGGTGAACTGAATTACATTCGAGGCATGGCGTATTTCGAATTGAATCAGCCAAGCAATGCGCTTAAAGCAATGAAGAGTGCAGCGCAATCTCCGGACATGAAAGCTGTCGCGGGCCCTTGGATCAATTTCCTTGAATCACAGGGTTAAACGGACATTGCTGCTTAAATACACGATCTTTTGATTGAGTATAATAAGATTAAGTGTGAGTCAGTCGCACGCCTGGGGAAGTGAAAGCTTCCCTTTTTTCATTCTTACGTTCATTTTTCACTGACAACACAGATCCCAAAGATCGGCTAGCAACCGTTCGGAGATCATGATACTCTTCGCCTCCATTTTTCTGGCGGGTTTATCACCAATCTCAACATGCTTGGTGGAGAAATCATCAAAGCCAGTGCTATCGTTAACGATGTCGATACTTTCTTTCGGCATTCACTCAATCCAACCAATAGTGGAACAGTACAATGGGCAAAGGTACTCTCTATATCGTATCTGCACCTAGCGGCGCAGGTAAATCTAGCTTGATCTCAGCGATGTTGGAACGTAACCCAACATACGCAATGAAAGTGTCTGTGTCTCATACTACTCGTGGTATGCGCCCTGGTGAAGAAAACGGTACCCACTACCACTTTGTCGCCAAAGAGGAGTTCGAAACTCTGATTGCACAAGGTGATTTCCTCGAATACGCGGAAGTGTTTGGAAATTACTACGGCACATCGCGTGTATGGATTGAAGAAACGCTAAATAAAGGTATCGATGTATTCTTAGATATCGATTGGCAAGGCGCGCGTCAAATTCGCGAACAAATGCCAGAAGCAAAAAGCATTTTCATCCTACCACCATCAAATGGTGAGTTAGAACGCCGTCTTACCACTCGTGGACAAGACAGCGATGAAGTCATCGCAAAACGCATGGCAGAAGCTAAGTCAGAAATCTCTCACTACAATGAGTATGATTATGTCATCGTAAATGATGATTTTGACACTGCTCTAATGGATTTCAAAGCAATCCTACGTGCAGAGCGATTGAAAGAAGAAAAGCAAGCGGCTAAATACAAAGGCATGCTTGACGCTCTTCTAGCAGAGTAAGACTGCTTTACCCTCACGTGATGTTGGAATGGGATCTCCCCAGATGTACATCATGGCAGGTAAAAAGAATAAATTTCTGCTTCTTTATTTCGGTAAGGAAGCATATATTGCTTATACAGTTACATGTCTTACCGCTAGTAAATAACACGCTAAGACTGTATACTTTCTCGTCATTCAAAATTTAGTTAACTATTTGGAGTCCTCATGGCACGCGTAACTGTTCAAGACGCTGTTGAAAAAGTTGGCAACCGTTTCGACCTAGTACTGATTGCGGCTCGCCGCGCTCGTCAAATGCAAACTGGCGGTAAAGATGCACTAGTGCCAGAAGAGAACGATAAGCCAACGGTTATCGCTCTACGCGAAATCGAAGAAGGTTTAATTACTAAAGAAGTTCTGGACGCTCGTGAACGTCAAGAGCAACAAGAACAAGAAGCGGCAGAGCTAGCGGCAGTAAGCAGCATCGCTCACAACCGTTAATTCTGACTTTAGAATTCAACAACCTCCCGGGCCTATAATTTGTATCTATTTGATAGCCTCAAAGACGTTGCCCAAGAATACCTAACAGAGCCTCAAATTGAGGCTCTGCGTCAATCTTATGTGGTAGCGCGAGATGCCCATGAAGGGCAAACCCGTTCAAGCGGGGAACCGTACATTATCCACCCTGTCGCAGTGGCTCGTATCTTGGCCGAAATGCGCCTCGATATTGAAACCCTCCAAGCAGCTTTATTACATGACGTCATCGAAGACTGTGATGTATCCAAAGAAGATCTCGAAGAGAAGTTTGGCACTACGGTCGCTGAGTTGGTTGATGGTGTATCAAAACTGGACAAACTCAAATTCCGCGACAGAAAAGAAGCTCAGGCAGAAAACTTTCGTAAGATGGTTCTTGCTATGGTGCAAGACATCCGCGTTATCCTGATCAAACTGGCTGACCGCACACACAATATGCGTACGTTAGGCGCCCTACGTCCTGACAAAAAACGCCGCATTGCTCGTGAAACTCTTGAGATATACTCACCGCTTGCCCACCGACTTGGTATCCACAATATCAAGACTGAACTTGAAGAGCTTGGTTTTGAGGCACTTTACCCAAATCGCTATCGAGTACTAAAAGAGGTGGTGAAAGCCGCTCGTGGTAATCGTAAAGAGATGATCCAACGCATCCACAGTGAAATCGAAGGTCGCCTTGAAGATGTCGGCTTGAATGCTCGTGTACTTGGTCGTGAGAAAAACCTGTTCTCCATCTACAACAAGATGAAAACCAAAGAGCAGCGTTTCCACACCATCATGGATATCTACGCGTTCCGAGTGGTTGTTGATACTGCAGATACTTGTTATCGGGTGCTAGGCCAAGTTCATAGCTTGTATAAGCCTCGTCCTGGTCGCATGAAAGATTACATCGCCGTACCAAAGGCGAATGGCTACCAATCTCTGCACACTTCAATGGTTGGCCCACACGGCGTACCTGTCGAAGTACAAATCCGTACTGAAGATATGGATCAAATGGCAGACAAAGGTGTTGCTGCTCATTGGTCTTATAAGGATAAAGGTGAGCGTTCAGGCACGACCGCGCAAGTAAAAGCACAGCGTTGGATGCAAAGCCTACTCGAACTGCAACAAAGCGCGGGTAACTCATTCGAATTCATTGAAAACGTAAAATCCGATCTGTTCCCAGATGAGATTTACGTCTTCACACCGAAAGGTCGTATCGTTGAACTCCCTCTAGGCGCCACTGCCGTAGATTTTGCTTATGCCGTACATACGGATGTTGGCAATTCTTGTGTTGGCACTCGTGTTGACCGCAATCCTTATCCACTTAGTAAGGCGCTTAAAAACGGTCAGACAGTAGAGATCATCAGTGCGCCTGGTGCGCGTCCAAATGCAGCTTGGTTAAACTATGTCGTAACTTCACGTGCTCGCACTAAGATTCGTCAAGTATTGAAAACCATGCGTCGTGAAGAATCGATTACGCTAGGCCGTCGCCTACTCAATCATGCTCTTGGCCGCCACTCAATTGATTCAATCTACCCAGAAAACATTCAAGAAGTGCTCACCGATCTCCGCTTAGAAAGCGTCGATGACTTGTTAGCAGCGATTGGTTTGGGTGAATTGATGAGCATCGTCATTGCGCGTCGCCTACTCGGTGATACCGATGAGTTGACGACAACCAGCTCGATTCCAAACGATTCAAGCAAGAAACTGCCGATTCGCGGTGCAGAAGGGCTACTACTGACCTTCGCAAATTGTTGTCATCCGATACCAGATGACCACATCATTGCCCATGTATCTCCAGGTCGTGGTCTTGTTGTTCACCGTGAAACGTGTCCAAACGTACGCGGTTACCAAAAAGAGCCAGACAAATACATGGCTGTCGCTTGGTCTGAGGATTACGATAAAGAGTTCATCGCTGAGCTGAAAGTCGACATGCTCAATAATCAAGGTGCGCTAGCAGAGCTGACTAACGTCATTTCGAAAACCGGCTCAAACATTCATGGCCTTTCTACCGAAGAGCGTGATGGACGTTTGTATACGGTGACCGTACTGCTCACCACGAAAGATCGTGTCCACCTTGCAGGCATTATGCGTAAAATCAAAGCCATGCCACAAGCGACGCGAGTTAGACGCAGAAAGAACTAACCTTAATCGCCACTCAATCACATTGGGTGGCGATTTTTTATATCCCTTTATATTATGAATTTAGAACGTTACAACCGCATTCACCAAGTGCTCAAGGCACGTCAAACTGACCTTACTCTCTGTCTAGAAGAAGTCCATAAGCCAAATAATGTCTCCGCCGTGATCCGAACGGCTGATGCTACAGGTCTGCACAAAGTTCACGCGATTTGGCCAGATAAAATGCGTACCCTTACCCACACCTCAGCAGGCGCTCGAAATTGGGTGGAAGTAGAAACACACAACGCCATTGAAACCGCCATTACCGAGCTTAAAGCACAAGGCATGCAAGTATTGGTCACTAACCTATCCGATACCGCCGTTGATTTTCGCGACATTGACTACACAAAACCAACCGCAATTATTCTTGGTAGCGAAAAAGTTGGCGCATCTGAGCAAGCAAAAAAATTAGCCGATCACGACATCATCATCCCAATGATTGGTATGGTACAGTCTTTGAACGTATCAGTCGCCAGTGCCGTAATCCTCTACGAAGCACAGCGTCAGCGTGAAGCTGCAGGCATGTACAACCGTGAAGAAAGTGCACTACCAAAAGAGACCATCAACCGTATTCTGTTTGAGCGTGGTCATCCAGTACTGGCTAAAGTCGCCAAGCGCAAAGGGTTAGATTACCCTCAACTTGATGATGATGGTCAGATCATCGCAGATGAGGCGTGGTGGAAAGAGATGCAAAGTAAATAACCCAGAATACATAACGCTTCGCTCACGGAATACCGATGACTCCACTTCCGTATTCCGTATTCCGTATTCCGTATTCCGTATTCCGTATTCCGTATTCCGTATTCCGTAATATCTAAGTAAACATCCTCAATACTTTCAATCTTTTTCCTGTACAAAAACACAGCTCAATGGTTAACATACCTATACGTTAACTATTTTTCGAGCTCTCTATGTCTGCCCAAATGTTATCTGCTGTTCCTTTAAGTTCTCTCTCTGGAGTTGGCGCGAAAGTCGCAGAAAAACTCGCCAAAGTTGGCTTACATAGTGTCCAAGATTTATTGTTCCACCTTCCTCTTCGCTACGAAGATCGCACCCGTATTTATCCTATCGCCAAACTGCACGCGGGGCTTTGGGCTGCGGTACAAGGTAGAGTCATGGCTGTCGATACCATTTTTGGCAAACGCAAAATGCTAACGGTAAAAATAAGCGACGGAAACGGTACCATCACCCTGCGTTTTTTCAATTTTACTGCCGCGATAAAGAATAATTTTTCACAAGGTAAGTTAGTACATGCTTACGGTGAAGTTAAGCGTGGCGGTATAGGGCTGGAGATTGTTCACCCTGACTACAAGTTCTATGTCAGTGAACAAAAGCCGGATGTGGAACAGAGCTTAACCCCAGTTTATCCAACCACCGACGGATTACGTCAAATCACGTTGCGTAACCTAACGGAACAAGCCTTAGCGCTACTCGATAAAGCGGCGGTACAAGAGCTGCTGCCATCCGGTTTGTACGATCACCAAATTACCATGTCCCAAGCGCTGCACACCATTCATCGCCCACCACCAAGCATTAACGTCGACGAATTTGATGAGGGCAAACATCCTGCGCAAATTCGTTTAATCATGGAAGAATTGTTGGCGCAGAACCTCTCTATGCTTGCCGTGCGCAGCAAAGGACAACAAGACGTCGCATTACCCTTGGCATCGTGTGAGCATCTTAAAAATCAACTCCTTGCTCAACTGCCATTCTCACCGACCAATGCACAAGCTCGTGTCGTCAAAGAGATTGAAGCTGACTTAGAAAAAGCGCACCCAATGATGCGTCTCGTACAAGGTGATGTAGGTTCAGGAAAAACTTTGGTGGCGGCGCTAGCGGCGGTCAGAGCCATTGAGCACGGCTACCAAGTCGCACTCATGGCACCGACAGAACTGCTTGCTGAGCAGCACGCGATTAACTTCGCAAACTGGTTTGAGAAAATGGGCGTAAAAGTGGGTTGGCTTGCCGGCAAACTAAAAGGTAAAGCCAAAGAGACGGAACTTGCACGTATCGCCAGTGGTGAAGCACAAATGGTGGTCGGAACGCATGCTTTATTCCAAGAGCATGTCGAATTCCACCACCTCGCTTTGGTGATTATTGATGAACAGCACCGTTTTGGGGTTCATCAACGATTAGAACTTCGTGAGAAAGGAGCCAAGCAAGGTGCTTATCCACATCAGCTTATCATGACGGCAACTCCGATCCCACGGACGTTGGCGATGACCGCATATGCTGATTTAGAGACCTCAGTCATTGATGAACTGCCGCCCGGTCGAACACCTATTCAGACCGTTGCTATTCCAGATACCAAACGTGACGATATCGTTGAACGTGTGCGCAATGCCTGCTTAAACGAGGGTAAACAAGCGTATTGGGTGTGTACCTTGATTGATGAATCCGAAGTACTGGAAGCCCAAGCTGCGGCAGATACCGCAGAGGAGTTGCAACGTAAACTGCCCGACGTAAAAATTGGCTTGGTACATGGACGAATGAAGCCGGCGGAGAAGCAGGCCGTCATGCAAGACTTCAAGGACAACAAGCTACATCTATTAGTAGCAACAACCGTTATTGAAGTGGGTGTAGACGTACCAAATTCCAGCCTAATGATCATTGAAAACCCAGAGCGTCTAGGTTTGGCCCAGTTACACCAGTTAAGAGGCCGTGTTGGTCGGGGTTCAGTCGCCAGCCATTGTGTACTGCTGTACCACTCTCCGCTATCCAAAACGGCGCAAAAGCGTTTAGGCGTATTGCGAGAAAGTAACGATGGGTTTGTCATTGCACAAAAAGACTTAGAGATCCGTGGACCTGGTGAGCTGCTCGGGACCAAACAAACTGGCTTGGCAGACTTTAAGATTGCTGATTTAGTGAGAGATCAACGCCTGATCCCAGAAGTTCAACGCATTGCCCGATACATTCATGACAACTACCCAGCGAATGCGAACGCGATCATCGACCGCTGGCTAGGCGAACGAGACATCTACTCGAAAGCATAGCTGCGGCTACCGATTTTATATGCTATCTAACCACAACTCGGGATAAGCTAAGCAATGTAGACTTTCTTATCCCGAATTGAGGTTATCTAGTTTCAATATTTACCTCAGTCTTGCAGACAGCGTTCTGTAAGACTAGTTTTATATACACCAATTCTTCCTACCTATCTCTCATTGAACCTAACATCATTCGACTTTATGGTTGAATTGCGCCAAGTTGTACCTTTCCTAAAAACCATTTGCCATCAAGGATAGATGCATGAACAAAAGCAAACGGCTTGCAGTCACAGCAGTAACCATTGCCGCGTTATACACCACTCCGGTTTTCGCAAAGGATCAGCAAAACGCCCCTCTCACCTCCGCAGAGCTCTTTTCAAAAAGTTCCGCCTACTTCAACCCCAAAATATCTCCAGACGGTAAACATTTAGCATTCGAATCAAACATTGATGGCAAAGACGCCTTGGTCATTCTCAATGCTAAAACTATGCAGCCAAGCAGTGTGTTACGTTTTAATGGTAATGAACAAGTCGGTGACTATCACTGGATTAATAACGAGCGAGTTGTTGCCTCGAAAGAGTATTTAAAAAGTTGGTCAACCGCTCCAGTAAGTTATGGCGAATTAGTATCAGCCAATGTTGACGGGAAAAAATACGCCTACATCTTTGGTTATAATCCGCCAAAATCAAGTAAGTTGATACGTTCAGCCTCCATCGTCAAAGCGTTTGGTCATGTATTAGATATCTTGCCCGATGATGACCGACACATCTTGGTGTCCGCACTGCCTATTGGCGATTACAAATTTGATATAGAAAGGCCAAGTGAAGTCTATCGAGTCAATGTTTACAATGGGCGACGCTCTAAAATAACCACATCTCCAGTAGGATTTAGTCGTTTTCTGACCGATCATAATGGCGAGGTGCGCTTTGTTTCTGGTCTCAATAACAAAAATAAAGTGGAGCTTTATTATCGCGTCAATGAGCAATGGAGAAGCTCTGACAAGATCCAATCATTAAAGAGCTTCAAAGAGTTTTACCCCATCTCTTTTGGCAGTAATCAAGACTCTGTTTATGCTGCCGTCAGTTACAAAGGGGAGCCAAGAGCGGTCCATCGCCTAAATTTAAAAACAGGTGAAAGCACAAAAGTCGCATCCGATTCGAGCGTCGATCCAAAAAACTACTGGCTTGATCCAGATTCAAAACAGCTTTATGCGGTGGAGTTTGAGAGCGATTATCCAACCTATGCCTTTGTCGATCCCAAAAACAAGCGCAGTGAATATCTCCAACAAATCCTTACCTCCCTACCCGGACACCAAGTTAGATTAGTCAGTGAAACCGATACGGGTGACGCCTATGTCATTATGGCATTCAACGACCGAAACCCTGGTGATTACTACCTATTTACGACGCAACCAAAAGAAATACGCTATTTGTTTTCGGCCAGAGAATGGTTAGATCCTGCGAAAATGGCAGAAGTAAAACCGGTCGAATTCACCAGTCGTGATGGAAAACGCATCACGGGATATCTCACTCTGCCACCCAATGCCGAACCGAAAAAGCTCCCACTCATCGTCAACCCACATGGAGGGCCTCATGGGCCAAGAGATTGGTGGGAATTTCGCGAAGAAAACCAGTTTCTTGCCAGTCATGGCTATGCGGTATTACAAGTCAACTTCCGAGGCAGTGGTGGCTTTGGCAAACAATTTGAAGAAGCAGGCTACCGAAAATGGGGCACAGACATTCAATATGACATTATTGACGCCACCAAACACATCATCAGCGAAGGCATTGCCGATAAACAACGAGTGTGTATTTCAGGTGGGAGCTTTGGTGGATACAGCGCACTTAAATCGGCGAGCATCGCACCAGACTTGTTTCAGTGTGCGGTCGGTACAGCCGGTGTTTATGATCTTGAGTTGATGTTCAAAGAGGGTGACGTCCCGGATAGTAAAATGGGGCTAAGCTTCTTAACCGAAGTCCTTGGAGACGACCCGAAAATCCTCAAGGCGATGTCTCCAACGCATAATGCAGACAAACTCAAGTCTGCGATCCTACTCGTTCATGGTGGCAAAGATCAACGTGCCCCTATCGAACAATTTAATGCGATGACAAAAGCGTTGGACAACATTAAATACCCTTATGAGACATTTGTTCTCGATGACGAGGGACACGGTTTTTACAAAGATGAGCATCGAGCGAAATATTACGCTCATGTGCTCAACTTCTTTGATAAGCATTTGAAAAACTAAACATCCTAAAAAATAAAAGGCGATACCCTCGGTGCTATCGTCTTTTATTTTTTCGAACAAAGCAAACGTTTGCTTTTTAACAAAATCCCTCTATAATCCCGCACAAAATTTGTGGTGTGCTCCTTGTCACACCAAACCAATCTGAGTTGACGCTGATTAACAGCAATCACAGGTAATAACGTCAACTCCGCCTAGTACTCCCATTCAGCGAGTTCTGGGTAAACTTTTTTGCGACTAGCGAGACAAACAATGACAACTTCAAACCGACCTTCGGAATTGGTCTATCAACTCAATGACCGTCCACCATTGCCTCAGACTATTTTTGCTGCACTTCAGCACTTATTGGCAATGTTCGTGGCCGTCATTACACCATCCTTGATTATCTGCCAATCTTTAGGCGTACCTGCTGAGCAGACCAACACCATCATTAGCATGTCATTGTTTGCATCTGGCGTGTCTTCTTTTATTCAAATTCGCACTTTCGGCCCAATCGGTTCAGGACTGTTGTCTATACAGGGCACGAGCTTCAATTTCTTAGGCCCAATTATTGGTGCAGGCCTGTCACTGCAAGCTGGCGGTGCGGATCTTAACACCATGATGGCCGCTATATTCGGCACCATTTTAGTCGCTTCATTTGCTGAGATTTTTCTTTCACGAGTTCTAGAGCACGCACGTCGAATCATTACACCTTTGGTATCGGGTATTGTCGTGACACTGATTGGTCTAACGCTGATTCAAGTCGGTTTGGTATCAATGGGCGGTGGCTATGCGGCAATGAGCGATGGTTCGTTTGGTAGCCTAGATAAGCTGGCATTAGCAGGAACCGTACTGGGTTTAATCGTCATTTTGAACCGCTCTAAAAACCCATATCTTCGCGTTGCTTCCATCGTGATTGCTATGCTGGTAGGTTACGTGATGGCTTACTTCATGGGCATGGTGGATACCTCAAAACTAGGACAGACCGATCTGATTGCTCTACCAATTCCAATGCAATACGGCCTTGGTTTTGACTGGTCACTGTTCATTCCACTTGTGTTGATTTTCTTTATCACAGCCCTAGAAGCGATTGGCGACATCACCGCGACATCTGAAGTCTCTGGTGAGCCAGTGAAAGGGCCGATTTACATGAAGCGCATTAAAGGCGGCGTGTTAGCTGACGGCCTAAACTCTGCGATTGCCGCCGTATTCAATAGTTTCCCTAACTCTACATTCAGCCAAAACAACGGCATCATTATGCTGACTGGCGTAGCAAGTCGCTATGTGGGCTACTTCATTGCCGGTATGTTGGTGATTCTTGGTTTGTTCCCGGGCGTAGCGAGTTTCGTTCAGTTGATTCCTGAGCCCGTATTAGGTGGCGCAACCATCGTTATGTTTGGCACGATTGCCGCAGCAGGTGTGCGCATTATTTCTCGTGTAGAACTCGACCGCCGTGCAATTCTCATCATGGCGCTGTCATTTTCAATGGGTCTGGGTATTGCACAAAAACCTGAAATTCTTCAGTTCATGCCAGACTTTATTAAGAGCATCTTCTCAACGGGTGTTGCGGCAGGTGGTATCACCGCGATCATATTGAATCTCCTACTTCCTGAAAAATTGGAAGAAGACACGGAAGAGCTTGTCACTCAAGAAGTAAAATCGTCTTAACTTTATACTGAATATCGGGATGTCAGGTAGCCCAACCACTATTTCGGTTGGGCTTTTTTTCTCTCGATGCTCGCGGTTTCCAATATTTATTTTGTAGGGAAACTAATTTGTGCGATCAGGCCGCCTTCACTGCGATTTCGGATGATCACCGAGCCAGAATGTTGGCTGACAATACGCTTTACAATAGCCAGCCCTAACCCTGTCCCCTCACTACCGCGAGCCGTATCACCGCGTGTAAACGGTTCAAACAACTTCGCAATTTGTGAAGGCTCGATCCCTGGACCATTGTCTTCGACACACACCCACACCAATTGCTTGTCCGCCGTTGTGCCCGTACTGACTTTTACCCAGCCATTTCCATAACGCAACGCATTGACCACCAAGTTACTCACAGCGCGCTTGATAGCAATCGGACTGCCTTTCGCGGTTGGTATGTTCGCGTTCAAATCCGTCTCAATTTCTACTTCATAACCGCCCTCCGAAGTCGCGACATCACTAGTGATCGTATTGATGTCCACTTGCTCAAACGACTCTTTATTGACGGGTTTGAGGTAATCCATAAACTGACTGATGATTTCGTTACACTCTTCCGTATCGCTAATGATCCCCTCCGCCAAATAGCTGTCTTCTGGTGACATCATTTCTGTCGCAAGACGGATTCGAGTCAATGGCGTACGTAAATCGTGACTGATCCCTGCCATTAAAAGTGCTCTATCTTCTTCCAGTTCTTGGATACCTTTCGACATTTGATTAAATGCCCGAGTCACAGAACGGATCTCTGACGCTCCTTTTTCTGGTAATGGTGGTGGGATTTCCCCTCGCCCAACCCCTTTTGCCGCTTTCTCTAATTCGATTAACGGACGGTTTTGCAAACGAATGAATAACCAACCGCCCGCGATGATCAGTAGCGCCATCATCAAACTATTACGAAATAGCGGAGCAAAATCTTCTTCTTGCAGTTCAGACAGAGGAACTCGAATGATGGAATTTGGCAACTCGTCGATGCGCATCCATAAAATGTAGCTTTCACTGCCCAGTAACAATCGTACTTCAGTCGGAGAGCCAAGCTCTTGGCTCATTTCTTCCGACATTAAATCGATCGACATGGCGTGATTGAATTCATCCATCATTTCGCTATCAACGCTATGAACCGTCACACCCAAATTTTCAAGCAATTGATGGCGTAATGGCGCATCCGATTTCAATAAACCGTCTTCATCAAGCACCAAATTTAATTCATGAGCGAGTATTTTGTTGAACTGTTGCAGGCTTGGCATCAGCGCATAGTTAAAAACGGCGTAATAAGAAAAGACTTGGCTAGCAAGAAGCAAAGAGACAAACAGTAGAATGGATTGTGTAAATGAACTTCGGATTCGCATGGGGAGTCCCTAATAGAGCGCTCCTGATGGAGAGCCTTAATCGCGAGGTTTCCGTCCCTCTCGTCAAAAGAGTAAACTGCGAAAGAGCGGAGTGTGAATAACCGAGTACCGGTCGATAACATTGCCCAGTAAGTAAAACACCCAAGCGACGAAAGAATCGAACATCATTCATCATTGTCGTGGCTTGGGCATATACTTGGCATGTAAACGTGATTACGCTTCTTTGCCGTCTGGAACGAAGACGTAACCTAAGCCCCACACAGTTTGAATATAGCGTGGTTTACTTGGATCATCTTCTAACATGCGGCGTAGACGAGAAATCTGGACGTCAATAGAACGCTCCATTGCTGAGTACTCACGACCACGAGCCATGTTCATCAACTTATCGCGTGACATTGGCTCACGAGCATTCGTAACCAAGGCTTTAAGTACCGCAAATTCACCTGAAGTCAGTGGCATTGCCTCTTCACCGCGGAACATCTCACGAGTGCCTAGATTCAGACGAAATTCACCAAACTCAACCACTTTCTCTTCCGTGCTTGGCGCGCCCGGCAGTTCAACCGTTTGACGGCGCAGTACCGCTTTAATTCGAGCCAAAAGCTCACGCGGGTTAAACGGCTTTGGTAGGTAATCATCTGCGCCGACCTCAAGACCCACAATGCGGTCTACTTCATCACCTTTTGCTGTCAGCATAAGAATTGGCAACATGTTGTTCGCATGACGTAGACGTCGACAAATCGAAAGTCCATCCTCACCCGGCAACATTAAGTCCAAAACCATAAGGTGGAAGTTTTCACGAGTCAGAAGACGGTCCATCTGTTCGCCGTTAGCTACACTTCTCACCTGAAAACCTTGCTCAGAAAGGTAACGCTCCAACAGCGCACGTAAACGAGCATCGTCATCGACCACTAATATTTTATGATTTTCCTGCATTGAAACATCCTTTCAAAGGCATCTGTTGTCAAAAATGTATCACTGTTTTTTCAAACGTGCTTGTGCAAATTGTTACTCTTTTTATCTTAAACACGCTTTTGATGAATAATTTCGACGCCGACCATCAAATTTCTCACACTCACAAGAATTTACAGTCAACTAGCTTCAAGGCTAATATGATGAATAGAATCCCAAAATAGCTGATGTCTCTCTGATGAAAACCAATCTAATTACCCGTGAGGGCTACAATCGCCTAAAAACCGAGCTCGATTTTTTATGGCGAGAAGAACGACCTGAAGTCACCAAAAAAGTCACTTGGGCGGCAAGTTTGGGCGACCGAAGTGAAAATGCGGATTATCAGTATAATAAAAAACGTCTTCGTGAAATTGACCGTCGAGTCAGGTATTTACGAAAACGCCTCGAACAAGTAAAAGTCGTGGATTTCGATCCTCAGCAAGAGGGCAAAGTCTTTTTTGGCGCTTGGGTAGAAATTGAAAACGAAGCGGGCGATGTGAAAAGCTTCCGCATCGTTGGACCCGATGAAATCTATGGCGATGCAAAAGGTTACATTTCGATTGATTCCCCGATGGCACGCGCACTACTAAAAAAAGAAGTCGATGACGAGTTCAGCGTAAAAACGCCCGAGGGCTTTAAAGAATGGTTTATAAATAGCATTCGCTATCAAGCCGAAGAACAGTAATTCGTCTGAGCCGATAGTTTTATCGCGGATGCACACCAAAAAGATATAAAAATAAACCATAGAAAAAACCGCATTCTCAGATGCGGTTTTTGTGTTTTAGCAAAGATGTATTCGTTCAGAAAGAACCTCTGCCGTGTAATTACTCTTCGTAATCCGGCTTTTCAGTCACGATGTAGTTGGTATCACTGGCAACGACCGCACCATGTTTCAAAAAGTTCTTACCCAAAATCATACTGTAATGAAAACGGCTACGGTCTTGTAAATTAACGCGAATTTTCTTCTCTAATTCACCCAATTTTACGTGCATCTCGACCACCGGGCGCTCATTGGCTTTCTCGCCTTTTTTCGCGGTAATACGCATCACATCGACCACAGGTTTGGTGAACGCTTTTTTCATGCCAGCGTCGTTTTCATAGTTAAAGCTCACCATCTTTTTACCGTCTTTTTCAAACTGTTTGATGTTTTGTGCATTAATGGAACTCACATCAGCGCCAGTGTCCAATTTGACTGGGAAAGAAAGCCCCTCCACTTCAGCCACTTCAATGTGCCCCGCCTTGAAAAGCGGCTGTGCATCCAACAAATGATCCGCACGTGTATTCAGCAATACGCCCCCTTTGGCCATGTTATGACCAAATACGAAAAACGGTTGCTGCTGGTCTTTTTCCAACAAATCAATGGCAAACTTAACTGAGGTTTCTTTATCACCCAAGATAAAGTCGCCCTCAACAACAGGGCGAACAGCATCGCCAACCTTAAGTTTCTTAAGCACTGGCTTCGTAATTTTCTCTTCTTTGCCATTACTTGTTGGTAAGTAGAACGTTACCACCTCTTTTTTGTCTTTTGTCGTTAACTCAAAGCCATTTACTCGAAGTAATGGGGTTTTGACCGTAAACGTTGGATACGCAGGCAGGCTGTAGCCATCAATATTCACCGACTCTTGAGGTGAAATCACCAATGGCTTCGATTTCAAAGCATTCTTAAAAGATTTCTCGACCCCACCGAGTAAATTTTCTCTATCGGTATCAATCACAAAGTGTTGACTCGCAACGTCTTTCCCTAAGCGAATCTGCGAACTAAAGCCGCTACGGTCTCGCAAGTAAACCAACCATTGTTGAGTCTCGGTTTCACTCACTTTTACTGGGAGGTACACCAATGGTCGCTCACCCTTGCTGGTTTTCAGCATTCGGATCAATGGCAGCGTCATTGAATGGCGCTTGCCATTTTCCCCCTCCAAGGTAAAAGAAACTTGCTGCTTCTTTTTATCGACCTTGATATTGAGTGCATGAACGTTGGTATAGCGGCTAGATGTCGATATGCTCACTTTGTAAGGGAGCCCCTCGATACTCACCGTTTCTTTTTTACCAATCATCTGGGCGTTGGGTTGCTCTTGCAAATAGTCATAACCTGCAAACACCCATGCGTTGTTATCGAGGTACGTCTTACCAATCAAAACTGGGGCAGAAAATTGCGTACGCTTAGTAAGATTCACCACGGTATCAACGGTGTGGCCGGCAATGGTCATTGGCATTTTGACAGTTGGGCGCAAAATTGGTTTTTCACTGGTACGGCTGCGAATGGCACTGATACGGTCTAAATCATCGGTGATTTTGACCTCTTCCCCAGTGTAAGGGTGATGAAGAGTAAAGCTCACGGTCACTTGATACGGCTTGAAACTTTCCGCCGTCCACTTTGCGTTGGTTCCGCCTAGATCGTCGACAATCGCCCACATCAATTTGTCATCTTTTAGTTCTTTGTACTCTGGGTTGGAACTGGTCACGTGAATATTGTCAGCGTGCATTGACGTGGTATCTGCGCCCGTATCGATTTTCCCAATAAAAGGCACATCACTTAATTCCGGAATATCACTGTAGTGCACACTTTCGACACGACCTAAAACCGGCTTGTCATCAAGTTGGTAGATAGGTGCTTGCGTTGTAGCAGAAAGAGACTGAGACCAAGCTAAGGGGGTCGCTAGTAAAGCACTTGAAAGCGCCAGAGCCAAAGACATTTTCTTCATCATGATTTTCCGTATGAGCTAAGGTAAGGAGTTAGTCGACAAACCAACGCATAAGTTTCGAATTTAATTACAGTTTTGACACAAACCTGACTGATGTCCACCAGCACTCGGTAAATTTTTGTGAAGCGCCATTAAAACATTGCAAATTCTACCAATGGCCCCAATGTTCTATACATAACCAATACCCAAACAAAATGAAAGAGAAGACACGGATGAGCCAAGCTATCTGTCGCATGATTGCTCAAGAGCTGAATGTTCGCCCTGAGCAAGTTAATGCTGCTGTAACCCTGATCGATGACGGTAACACAGTCCCATTTATTGCCCGTTACCGTAAAGAAGTAACGGGTGGTCTTGATGATACCCAATTGCGTACACTAGACAGCCGCCTGTCTTACCTTCGCGAGTTAGACGACCGCCGTCAAACCATCCTAAAATCCATTCAAGAACAGGGCAAACTCACCGCTGAGTTAGAACAAGCTATCACGCAAGCAGACAGCAAAACTCGCTTAGAAGACCTGTACTTACCATACAAACCAAAACGTCGCACGAAAGGTCAAATTGCAATTGAAGCAGGCCTAGAACCGTTAGCTGACATCCTGTGGAATCACCCTCAAACGGAACCAGAAAACGAAGCAAGCAAATACCTGAATGCCGATAATGGCGTGGCCGATACTAAAGCAGCGCTTGATGGCGCACGCGCGATCATCATGGAACGCATCGCTGAAGACGCAAACCTGCTTGAGAAGATCCGTAACCACCTAAACCGTAATGCAGAAATGGTTGCTCGAGTGGTTGAGGGCAAAGAGAACGACGGTGAGAAGTTTAAAGATTACTTCAACCACAACGAACCGCTAAGCAAAGTACCATCGCACCGCGCACTGGCGATGCTACGTGGTCGTAACGAGGGCTTTCTGACATTGGCAATGAATGCCGATCCAGAACAGGAAAATGGCGTACGTCAGTCTTACTGCGAAACCATCATCGCCGACCACTACGGCGTGACCCTAAGTAGCGCGCCTGCAGATACGTGGCGTAAACAAGTGATCAGCTGGGCTTGGCGCATTAAAGTCTCCATGCACATGGAAACCGAATTGATGGGCGCAATGAAAGAGCGCGCTGAAATCGAGGCGATTGAAGTCTTCGCTACCAACCTAAAAGACTTGCTGATGGCAGCACCTGCAGGCCCTCGTGCAACGCTTGGCCTCGATCCGGGTCTGCGTACTGGTTCAAAAATCGCTATTGTTGATCCTACTGGTAAAGTGCTTGCGACCGAAACCATTTACCCTCACCCACCACAAAAACAATACGACAAATCTGCGCAAGTCGTTGACCAACTTGTTCGCAAGTACAACGTCGATTTGATCGCGATCGGTAACGGTACGGCTTCACGCGAAACCGACAGTTTCGTGGCCGATGTGATCAAACGTGGCAATCTGAAAGTACAGAAAATCATCGTCAGTGAAGCGGGTGCATCGGTTTACTCAGCCTCTGAGTTAGCAGCAAAAGAGTTCCCGAACATGGACGTATCTTTGCGTGGCGCGGTGTCTATTGCACGTCGCCTACAAGATCCGCTGGCTGAGCTTGTAAAAATCGATCCAAAATCGATCGGGGTGGGTCAATACCAGCATGACGTGAGCCAATCAATGCTAGCAAAACGCCTAGATGCCATTGTGGAAGACTGTGTAAACGCTGTTGGTGTTGATGTGAATACCGCCTCTGCAGCACTGCTCACTCGCGTTGCGGGCTTGTCCAGTACCATCGCACAAAACATTGTCGACTTCCGTGATGAAAACGGCCGCTTCGACGCTCGTACCACACTGAAAAAAGTGCCTCGTTTAGGCCCTAAAGCATTTGAACAGTGTGCGGGTTTCCTACGTATTATGGATGGCAAGAACCCTCTTGATGCTTCAGCCGTTCACCCAGAAGCTTACCCAGTGGTAAAAGCGATTTCTGAAAAAAACAGCAAAGACATCAAAGCGTTGATCGGTGATTCGAGCTTCCTAAAAAGCCTACACGCAATCGACTACACCAATGATAACTTTGGTTTACCGACCGTGACGGACATCATTAAAGAACTCGACAAGCCAGGCCGAGATCCTCGTCCTGAGTTTAAAACCGCAACATTTGCGGAGGGCGTTAACGCTGTATCAGATTTAGAACCCGGCATGATTCTAGAAGGCGTGGTCTCCAACGTGGCTAACTTTGGTGCTTTCGTCGATATCGGTGTTCACCAAGATGGGCTTGTACACATTTCTGCGCTCACTGACCGCTTTGTTTCAGATCCTCGTGAAGTAGTAAAAGCCGGTGATATCGTCAAAGTTAAAGTCATGGAAGTGGACGTTCAGCGTAAGCGCATTGCGTTAACCATGCGTTTGAACGACGAGCCTGGTCAAGACAACCGCAGTCAACGTTCGGAGACACCGCGTCGTAATGACCAACAACGTCGCCAACAACCTCGTCGTGATGAGTCTTCATCAAACAACGCCATGGGTGGGGCATTTGCGGCCGCTTTTGCGAAAGCGAAAAAGTGATCTCGTAAAAAAACAACCTCGTAAAAAATAACCTCGCTAAGATTTAGTACTCAGATTCAAAAGAGTACAGAGTAAAAAAAACGCTCCAATCAGTTTAACCTGCTTGGAGCGTTTTTATTTGGATCGCTTCATAGTACTGCTATCACTTCAGATGGAGTATGGGGCGCGACGGCATGACCATAATGAAACTTAATCACCTTCCTGCGCTTTTCCATCACCCCCTCTTTGATCGCTGCATCCAAAATACGCTTAGGTAACCGAAAGCGAATCGTGTAGCCCTTTCCCTGCTCCTCGCTATAAGACTTGAGCGCGAGTAAACCAAACAAACGCGCTAACGTATCCTCTGGTTCTTCGTGATAATGACTATCGACATCCGGATCGATTTCATAATCAGGATGATCAGATGGATCCCAAGAGGATTGTCGACGTCGTTTCTCATCACTCGTCACTTTGCGCTCGGCATTGGTTTTCGCCAATGCAACCGTCGGCGTGATAGGTTCTCGAACTTTATTTTCACGAGCAACTTGCTCGGTCTGCACATTCACGGATGGTGCGATCAATGGCACACTAATGTTGGCCGGTGACACAATCATTGCGAACCCTCCTGAGCGTCGCCCAACTCGTCAATACAGCAAACGCTTCCCACAAGAAGAGTGTGCTAAAACTTGTATCGACCAATTTTTAAGCAGCTTTAGCGCTTTTATTGGCTCCAATTTTTAAACGCTAAGCTGCAAACTCTCGCACCCGAAGACAAAACGCATCATGCTCAGTCATAAAGGGCGCATGAGAGGACTGTTCGAACACAAACTGTTGCGTGTTTGGGAGTTGTTCACTCAAATCAGAGGCCACTTTGATAGGCACTAATCCATCGAGTCTGCCGTAAAGACGCAGCATCGGCATAGAAAGGCCATGTAATGCATCACGCAAATCAACATCCGCAAGAATGTTCAATCCCACGAGCAAAGAGTCTGGATTCGGTTGCGGTCGAGACAAGACAGCTTGCTTTAATTGCTTCACGTCTTTGCGCGCCGATGGACTGCCCATGGCTTGCAGTGCCATAAAGCGCTCGATCGTGACAGAGAAATCTTCCAGTAATTGGGAGGTAAAAGCCGTCAAAACGTTCGGCTGAATACCGCGCCAAGGACGCTCAGCCGCAAATTTCGGCGAACTGGCGACAGTGATTAGCTTACTGACACGTTCCGGAGCGTTAAGGGCAATATGCGTTGCAACTAAACCACCTAACGACCAGCCCAACCACACTGCTCTGTCTGGAGCGTTGCTCAGAACCATATCGGCAATTTGAGCTAAACTTTCCGCGTGGTAGGCCGCGCTGTGACCATAACCGGGTAAATCAACGATGTGAACACGAAAATAAGGTTCAAGTGACGTTACTGTCTGTTCCCAGATAGCACCATTCATCCCCCAACCATGCAACAACACCAAATCTGGCCCTTGGCCAAACGACTGCCAGTGTAAATTCGTGCTCATGCTCTCAGTCTCTCCCACTTATTCTATGCCTTAGTATTCCGCTCAAGCGTTAATCTGATGTCAATCTAACCTTGAATGGATTGTATGTTATCTCATCAATGGCAAAACATCATGCACCGTGTGTTGGGCAGTCAATGTGGTTTATGTCGATTTCCAATTAACGCCTATCAAGCGACCAATCCACTACGCTGGTGCGAGCACTGTTTTGCTCAACTTAACCCCATACAACGTTGCGCTCGGTGCGGTTTATCGATGACAAATGAGCAGGCTGTTACCACCGTTCTTGCTTCTACTAAACAAGCGAATCAAATCAACCAAACGACTCAAATAGACCAAGCTAAAATACCCTGTGGGGCATGCCTGCGCGATCCCCCGCCATGGCAGCGCTTGTTCACGCTTGGTGATTATGACTTCCCACTCTCAGCCCAAGTTCAACGATTTAAAGACGACGGTGAACCTTGGCACGTTAATGCACTCACTCAATTACTTGCACAACGAATTGAGCATCCCGCGCCAGTTATCACCTGCGTTCCACTGCATTGGCAACGGTACCTAAAGCGAGGTTTCAATCAAAGCCATACTCTTGCAAGATACTTAGCAAACCACCTTGAGGTAAGGTTTGAACCAAACGTGTTTAAACGCATCAAAAGTGCTCCATCACAACGGGGGCATAAGAAAAGCAACCGGGAGCAGAATTTGAAAGGTGCATTTGCGCTAAAAGGTAAAGTGCGCGATTCTCATGTCGCAATTGTTGATGATGTCGTCACAACGGGCAGTACCGTCCGACAATTATGTGATTTACTACTTGAAGTCGGTGTAGAAAGCATCGATATTTACTGCATCTGCAGAACTCCTGCCCCTGGCTCACTCTAGATCGCTTCGCCATGTCTTAGCATCAAAAAGACTAGACCGAGACGCCAACAGGAGTAGAATAGCAGTAATAGCCTACAAAATTACTCAGGTATTCGTCGTGTCAAATATTACTATTACAGAAACTGCGCAAACACACTTCGCCAACCTTTTAGGCCAACAGCCTGAAGGCACAAACATCCGTGTTTTTGTTGTGAATCCAGGAACCCAAAATGCAGAGTGTGGCGTATCTTACTGCCCACCTGAAGCCGTAGAAGCAACCGATACTGAAATCACATTCAGTGGTTTTTCGGCATTCATTGATGAGCTTAGCCTACCGTTTTTAGAAGATGCAGAGATCGACTTCGCAACAGATAAAATGGGCACTCAACTGACTCTTAAAGCGCCAAACGCAAAAATGCGTAAAGTGGCGGACGACGCGCCTCTTGTTGAGCGTGTTGAGTATGTCATCCAAACTCAAGTGAACCCGCAACTTGCTGGTCACGGTGGCCACGTTAACCTTGTAGAAATCACTGAAGATGGCATCGCAATCGTCGCATTCGGTGGCGGTTGTAACGGCTGTTCAATGGTGGACGTGACACTAAAAGAAGGCATCGAGAAAGAACTATTAAACCAATTTGTTGGCGAGCTAACTGCGGTTCGCGATGCTACAGAGCATGATCGTGGCGATCACTCTTACTACTAAGTTCGACTGATACTCGAACTTTACTTATATCAACGACAAATGGGAGGCAGATGCCTCCCATTTTTGTTTTCAAACCAATAATGAGCCATTATCACGCTAGAAACTCAAGCGTTCTTCTCATATATTAGGTTCTCCCCCCACTTGCCAATGACATTAGGAGTCAGCGTTATGTCGAAAAGGACACCACCAGAAATATTGTCTTGCGAGACAGTTGCAAAATCAAAACTGTTTGCAGTGGAAGCCCTCGACCTTCGCTTTTCCAATGGCGAACTTCGCACCTATGAACGAATGAAACCCAGTGGACGCGATGCCGTCATGGTTGTCCCGGTGACGGAACAAGGCGATCTCCTACTGGTACGCGAATACGCGGCGGGAACGGAACGCTACGAATTGGGTTTTCCAAAGGGATTAATTGACGCGGGTGAAACACCAGAACAAGCAGCAGATCGAGAGCTCAAAGAAGAAATTGGCTTTGGTGCTCAACACTTAGTTCCATTAAAACGCGTAATCCTCGCCCCTTCTTACTTTTCTAGCAAAATGACGCTATTTTTGGGACAAGGACTGTATCCTGAACAAATGCAAGGCGACGAGCCTGAGCCACTCGAAATCGTACGTTGGCCTCTCGCTCAGGCAGAAGAGCTTTTAACGCACTTGGACTTTTGTGAAGCAAGAAGCATCACCGCGTTGATGTTGGCACTAAAACACTTACAAAACACCACTCGCAACCCATAAAGATCTCTAAATAATCCAGAGTTCAAAAATTGATAAAAAATGGCGAGAAAGGACCACGACCTATGCCAATGACCAAAGATTTATCTCACCTGCTTCCGCAAGTCATCGAAATTGCGCGTAGCGCAGGACAATTGATTTTAGACATCTACGAAAAAAAACAGTACGAAGCCTACACAAAAAGTGACGAAACCCCAGTCACTAGTGCCGATATTGCTGCACATAAGTTGATTACTGAGCGCCTAAGTGAATTAACACCGGACATTCCCGTACTTTCTGAAGAGGCGGCTGACATTAGCTTAGAGCAACGTGAAAAGTGGGAGCGCAACTGGTTAGTCGACCCCCTTGATGGCACACAAGAGTTCATCGCACGCAGCGGAGACTTTGCCACGATCATTGCATTGATTGATAACAACAAGCCAACCATGGGGGTCGTCTACGGCCCTGTCTCGGGTGTAACTTATTACGCATACAGCGGAAAAGGGGCTTGGAAAATTCCAGATATGTCCGAAAGTGTAAAAATCTATACGCACAAGCATGAGCAACCGGGACAGAACATTGCGATTGCCATTAGCCGACGCCAAGACATTAATCGCATTACCAGTCGCATGAGCAGTGCTTGGAATTATGATTTGATTCCACTCGGTTCGGCAGCACTCAAAGCCTGCCTAGTTGCAGAGGGTGCCGTGGACTGTTATTTACGTTTAGGTCCAACAGGTGAATGGGACACCGCTGCCACTCAATGTATTGTCGAAGAGGCTGGCGGACGCATACTCAGTACGCAGTTGGAGCCTCTTTCATACAACGAACGTGAGACACTTGAGAACCCCAATTTTATTGTTTTAGGTGATGCCGACTTACCTTGGCATGAGATCCTGCAAGAAAAAGATTAAGCTCGAATACCCATCACATTAAGTAAACGACGAACGTTAGCGTTGAAAAATCACAAAGGCTACGAATCCATTTCGTGGCCTTTCTTTTTATCACGTGTACAGCGTTAGGAGCATTTAGCCTATCATGAACTAAATGCTGATTTAGCTGTACACTCCCCTACTATATTATTAAAAATCATAGTATTAGATAACAGCTCAATGCTCAGTTGAACTTTTTGTACAGCGAATAGATGGTTTGGCCTACTATGATCTAAAACCTATCTTGCTTAAGAAAGAGAGACTCCATAATCAAAAAGGGGCGCAAAAAAAAGAGGCGATAAAACGAATATCACGCATAAAACAAAAAGAGCCGCACACTGGCAGCTCTTTGGTGATGTGATGGATACCAAATTTGGCTAAAATCGACCTTGGTAATTAAACTCGTATTGACCTTGAGCATTCGGATTACCTAGCCATTTTAGTTGGTCACTCATCCCCGATGGAAACTCTGCGCCTGGCTTGAACCAGGCTTTTGTTGAATAGCGCTGATTTGGTTGTAACTCTGCAGAAAACGCTGCGGATACTTGCTTACTTTGCTGCTCACCCGATGCTATCAGCACACTGTCTTTACAATTTAGGTCCGCAATCACAGGGCCAAGGTCAAGACTGCCTAACGGACTTTGAATGCCACTCGCACTCCATACTAATGTGCCCTCACCAGTTTTACACCACGGTGCGGCATAAGACGCATGACGAATATTCAGCTCTAGTTGACCATCCACACCAACAGGTACAGGCAATCGAGCTTGCTCCACGACTTTTTCCGCAGGCATAGACGCCACCAAATTTTCTGCGTAGGGACCACCTGCTAGGCTATAACCCACAAAGCCTTTGCCACGTACATCCATATCGCTACCGCGACCAAAACGCACAGCAAATTCCACTTTACCGGTAAACAAACGAGATAATTGAAAGTCCCAATTCACTTCACCTAAGTTCTGGCGCTGCCACATCACATTCGATGCTTGGCCTTGCCAAACCGTACCTTGAGCACCTTGAATTTCCAAACCTCTCACTTTTGGTGCTTGTTGGAGAACCCAAGAGACGGGCAAACCTGCAATCAAACTTGCAGAGAAGAAGGTGATAAAAATCACTACGTAAAGAACGACTCGCTTCACCTTAACCTCGCTTAAATTGCAAGCGATTCACATCAATCATGCCAGCTTGCTCTGTTCGGTCGATATCAAGAAATTCCACCTCAATACCTTGTTGTTCTTTTAAGTAACGCAGCCAATCTACCATTTGGTTAAATGCTAAAGGCTTGATCCATACTTGCACACTCTCGTTGCGCGGTTGCACTCGGATAAGCTCAACTTTATAGCGACGAGCAGACGAAGAAACAATCTGGTTAAGTGGCTGATTGGAAAAACTCACACCACCGCTTTTGCGTAGTGCGGTAATATCATCCGCTTTATTTTGTACCCAATTCAACAACTGCTTTTCACTTGAGATTCGCGATTGTGCTAATTCGGCACGTTGACTCATAGGTTGCAAGACACCCCAATAAATGATGCCTACAACCGCAATGGCCCCACAACCCAACACTAAACGCTGTTCTCGCTGTGAGATGCCGCTCCACCATGCTTGAATCGGAGAAATTAAATTCTTCATCATCACCTCACAGACGCTTTAATACAAAGCTACCCATCACAACATTGCCGTTGCGGTTGAGTTGACCTTGTTCAACATTAAATTTTTCTGCTAATTTCACACGCGCTTGCTCAAATGGTTGGAAATCAGAGCTTGTTGCTTGAATGCGAACTTCACCACGTTGACCATCATATTTAAAACTCGTCACTTGCAGATCTTTCACCTGCCCTAACGCAGATGGTAAAGCGGCAAGCCAAGGCAACATCGCTTGCTCACTGGCTCCGCCCGATAAGCGACGCTCTTCATCCGTCATTTGACGCTTTAAGTAGCTCACCGTTGGAATACGATTCTTGCCCGGGAATACTTGACGGAAAATACGTTCACTCTCTTCACGATACGCCTCAGCTTGCGCTTCGTACTTATGGACCATTAAGAGTTGTTGAGCCACAAGTACAACCAGCAACACACTCGCTGCGATCGCGGTTTTCTGCCATACCTTAACGTATTTGCCCAGAGACGACTTTGGCTTAAATGCCCCCGTCAAAATGTTGGTCTTCGTCTCAGCCACTCCTTTCGCCAGCAGTTCCATGGTCATTTCTTCAGGTTTCGCGACCCAAACATCTGCCATAGAAGTCTCTGGTAAAGAGCTATAACTATTGAGTTTCCACTCTGGTTTATTCTGTCGATAAGCCGACAGATACAAATCTAACCACGAGCTATCGACCACCGCACCTTGCGTTTGAGAATGGCGGATCAGCCACTGATCACCAAGTAATACCGCCGTACTGCTATCCTCTTCACAAGGCAGAGCCAACACATCAGGCAAAATTCGCTTAATCACAATGCCTTGAGTGGAAAAACGCTGCAAAATGGTTTGGATCCAAGCTCGCTCGACAGCACACACTTGTGCCTTATCGGCTTGCTTATCGAATACGGTGAAATGCAGACTATCCACATCTTGTGCGACTTCATCCTCCACCAAATAAGGCAACATACTGTCAAACTGACGAGCAGCACCCGGTGGGATATCTAACTCCGTAAGGACAACATCATTGCTTGCAAGCAGGGCTATCACTTGTCGCAGCTCAGCATATGCTGCCAGCTCATCCAAATGTTCCCACCCGGCGATTTCACCGCTGGCAATCACTTCTTGCTGTTGTGTCGACCACACCAACCATGGAATGGTACTTTGTTGTTCGCTACTCAGCCGAACGGTCAGAAACTCGCTCACTGATTCCTCCAAAACGACGGCGAACGACAGTCACCGTTTCTCTATTCGTACTTTGCAAAAGACTTCGGATACGAACTCGGGATTCATCCACCAGCACTTGTGCATCTAATTCAAAATAAGCGCTATCGACACTCAAATAGCCTTTTGCATTTTTCTTTACATCATCACTTAAGCCAGCTAATTCTGACTCAGCTAAAAATTCATCAACGCTATCCCAACCATCAAAAGGTCGCTTTTCTATCAACTGGACAGCATCGCTATTATTCAAGCCAGGGGTAAACATCGCCACCAAAATGGGGGCTTGTTCGACCTCGATGGTATTCACGTTTAAACGCCAATCATCGGTAGGAATCGCGCACACTAATGGCGCAATCTTTTGATAAATATCGCCAGACACCTGATAAATCGCACGCAACTCACTAACATCTGCCATCAAGCCATTTGGTGGCAAATAAGCGGGTTTCATCGCTTCATAAGTGCTATCTTCGACCCCAGTAGTTGAACGAACGGTATTGTCGCTATCTACATATTCCCACGCAGAATCCGCGATCACTTCAGCCTGATAAGGTTCGACATCCGCCTCTTCTAACATACGTTGAAGCACTTGAACCAAATACGGTCGAGTCGTTTGTTCACCGGCTGGCTGCACACTCGCTAGCACATTGAGGTTGTAGCATGCCTGCTTATCAATAATCTTACCTGAGGCTTGACCATAATCGAGAGGATACACCTGCTCTTTTATTGCCCAAGGTTGGCTAAGATTAATGGTATCGCTGTCTTTGTAGCTCTGTTCGATACCCACTTTTGCCAAGGCTTCTACCCCTAGGCTATACCAATAAGCTTGTTGATAGTTGATCTGGTTTGAACCGCGCTGAAACTGCAAAAACAATCGTTCGGACATACTTGCTGCAATGGTTGCCATAATGGCTAACAGCATAAGGACAATGATCAAAGCGACGCCGCGCTGACGTTTAGCCATTGCTGTCTCCTGAAGCGTTGTTACCTCCTGCAGAGCCGTTACTAGAAGCATCATCGCTGTTGCTCGAGCTTAACTTGCCATCCGGTGTTAAGTACGTTCGTGTGATCTCGCCATAATCTTTAAGGTCTAAGATCACCGATACGGCCTTTGGAAGCTCACGATTCTTCGCCCAATTTTTTTGCCAAGATTTGCCATCATAAAAACGCATATCAAAGCTTTCGACTTGAGTGAGCAGTGGTGTCACCAATCCCTCTTGACCGACTGGCGTATCTGGATAGCGCCACCATATACGTTGCAACACATTGTCTTTGAGGCGATAACCCACTTTCGTTACCTCTCCTCGCGGAAATTGTTGTTGAGGGTTATGCCACCCCAAACGCGAAAACATTACGCCTTTTGCATCCGAATCCAACAGATAATCGGACCAAAAAATCAGCTGGCTTGATGGTTCTTCACCGTTAGTGCGCATTTGGCGCATCGCCATCTGACGAAAGTCGTTATCCATCATCACCATCGCCCTTTGAAGCTCATTCAAGCGTTGAGTGCGTTCTTGTGAGAGCATATTGCTGCGCTGCACTTGAGACACCACTTGATACGCAGCGACACTCAAACTGGCAAATATGGCGATCGAGACCAACACCTCTATCAGCGTAAAACCGCTTTGCTTTGAACGTGTTGGGTGGCAGTGCATCAAGCGTTTCGTTTTACTGCGCCACATAACTTCTCACTGTAACCACTGGGCTTGTGTTTTTTGCTGTCGCGACACTGACATCAAATGCTTTCAGCAATGGCTGCGCGGTGGCAACGGGTGTGACTTTCCAATACCAAGTGCGGCCCGCAAGCTCTTCTGTACCGTTTTTTGCTTTTAGCTTTTCGGTAGCAAGCATCACGTTAGCCATTTGGTTATCCACAACCATAGCTGCAAACATTTTTTCTTCTAAATAACTGATGGTATTAATGTGCTGACTCACAGAGCGAATCACACTGATCGCTGCGGTGGCAAAAATAGCGAGTGCAACAAGCACCTCAAGCAACGTCATACCTCGTGTTTTGCGGTACGATTTACCAATACGGTGTAGGTTAGAATCTCGTATTGTCATCGTCTTCCGCTTCTTCTCCTGGCGCTAACAACTTAATTTCGCCAGTTTCTTTACCAATTATTCGCCAACCATCATTCAATGTATCACCATTTTCAGGGAAGAAAGACAGCGTAAAAGGCGTCAGCTCCGCACTAGAAAAAACAAACACTTGTGGTGGTTTTACTTTTTTGTTTTTTTCGTCGTCTTCCTCGGCAAACATGTCTTCATCAAACAAAGATCCCGGTTCAAACAAACGATTATCATCATCCCAAGCTCCGCCCCCCAGCTCTAACTGCAAAGCGATATCATCTTCTAACTTGGTTTCACTCGGAATTTGCTTTAATTCGAGAGGCTGCCAACCATCTTGAGTCAAACTCAACAACACATAGGTTGATTTCGCTTCATCAACACGAACGCCAAAATCTTTGCCACTCAATACGGCTTCTTCATTCAACAGCTGCAAACGTTGAAAAAAGCTTTGAGCGTACTGTTTGGAAAGGTCTTTCTGGCTTGTCGGTAAGGTTGTGATCACCGCTACCGCGGTAAGGGATAACAAAACCAGCACCAATAGAATTTCTATTAATGTAAAACCGTGATGTTTTTGCATTTGCTTCATTAGTGCTGGTTTGTCATCAATATTATTGGAAGTCTTGCATGTTCCAGTTGCCAATATCAGCAGCAGGACCTTCACCACCCTCTTGACCATCTGCACCAAGAGTGAAGATATCAATCGTGCCATTATCGCCAGGGCTTAGGTATTGGTACTCATTACCCCAAGGGTCGTTTGGCAGGCGCTTGATGTAACCACCATCACGGTAGTTGCGTGGCTCAGGGTTAGACGGTTTTGTAACAAGCGCGTCTAGACCTTGGTCTGTTGTTGGGTAAACGCTGTTATCCAACTTGAACATATCCAACGCATTTTCTAGCGCCACAATGTCTGTGATCGCTTTTTGTTGGTCTGCTTTTTCTTTGTTACCCAATAGGTTTGGCACAACAAAACTTGCCAAGATACCCAAAATAACCACAACGACCATTACTTCTAAAAGTGTAAAGCCGCGCTGTTTACTACGCTTAAATTTCATTGTTTTCTCCAAAAGTTAGATTCAAGCCATATCATCAATAGACACGTCTTAACCCGAATTTTATCCGCTCATTAAGTTATTCATTTCCAACATTGGCATTAATGTCGCCATTACGATGAAAAGCACAAGGCCTGCCATCAATGCAATCAATGCTGGTGTAAACACACCCAAAGCAATATTAACCGTTGATTCAAAGTTTTGGTCTTGGTTATCAGCCGCTCGTGTGAGCATGCTTTCTAGCTCACCACTTTGCTCACCACTGGCAATCATATGTAGCATCATTGGTGGAAACAAACGAGTTTGATCAAGGGCTTTTCTTAAACTCGCCCCCTCGCGCACATTATCCGCGGCAACCAACACTTGCTGCTTTACATAGCGGTTTGACATCACGTCTACTGCAACGCGCATCCCCTCAAGAATAGGAATGGCACTTGAAGTACAAATCGAGAGCGTGCGTGCAAAACGGGCCGTGTTCAAACCTTTAGAAATCTTACCCAGCAATGGCATGCTCAGAATTTTTCTGTCCCACGCTAGACGAAAGTTTGGTTTTTGTAACGCTAATTTTAGGCCGTAGAAAAACACCACGACCACACCAAAAATAATCAAACCCCAATTCTGAATAAACTCGCTGGCCGCAAGCAAAATCTGCGTTGATTGAGGCAACTCTTGCCCCATCTGAATGATAGGTTCAATAATTTTAGGCACGACCGTTGCCAACAAGAAAGAGACAATCGCCACCGCAAAGACCACTAAAACAACCGGATAAATCATAGCCTGCAAGAGTTTAGAGCGCATCTTTTGACGGTTCTCGACATACTCTGCCAAGCGTTCCAATACGGTATCCAAGTGGCCGGATTTTTCACCCGCCGCAACCATGGAACGAAATAACTCATCAAAGACATGCGGATAGTCACCTAAGCTGTCCGCTAGCGGATAACCCTCCGTAACTTTAGAACGAACGGCAGCAATCATGGTCCGAATACGTGGCTTTTCCGCTTGCTCTGATACGGCTTTTAAACACTCTTCCAACGGCATGCCGGATTGCACCAACGTAGAAAGTTGACGTGTTATCAAAGCCAGTTCAGCCGTTTTTATGCCACGTTTAAAACCAACCGAACCAGAAGACTTTGCCGCTTTGGCTTTGGCTTCCATGACCTCAACAGGAATCATTCCCTGCTCTTTTAGGCGTTGGCGCACCTGACGGGCGTTGTCCCCCTCAATCGTGCCTTTTTTCTGTTTGCCTTTCGCATCCAGCGCTTTGTATTCAAATGCCGCCATTACGCTTCCTTGGTTACTCGCATGACTTCTTCAAGTGACGTAATGCCAAGGCGCACTTTGCTCAAGCCATCGCTACGAATACTTGGTGTATGTGCACGAACGGCTTTTTCTACTTCTTGTTCACCCGCTTCGCTATGGATAAGCTCTTGAACTTTGTCATCAACCATCAATAGTTCATGAATACCCGTTCGGCCACGGTAACCTTTTTGGTTACAGGCCTCACATCCTTTAGCGCGATGTAAAACTAAAGATTCTGTCTCTTCCATTTCAAACAGTTTCTTCTGTTCTTTATCCGCTTCATACGGCTCTTTACAATCCGAACACAGCGTACGTACGAGACGTTGAGCCAGTACACCAAGCAAAGAAGAAGAAATAAGGAATGGTTCAATGCCCATATCACGGAGACGTGTAATCGCACCAACGGCTGTGTTGGTATGCAGCGTCGACATCACTAAGTGACCAGTCAACGAGGCCTGAACCGCAATCTGAGCCGTTTCCAAGTCACGGATCTCACCCACCATCACAACATCCGGGTCTTGACGCAGGATCGCGCGCAAACCACGAGCAAACGTCATGTCCACTTTCGGGTTAACTTGCGTCTGGCCGATACCATCGATATCGAATTCGATCGGATCTTCCACCGTTAAAATGTTGCGCTCGTTGCTGTTGATCTCTTGCAGGCCAGCATACAAGGTCGTGGATTTACCCGAACCCGTTGGGCCCGTCACCAAGATGATGCCATGCGGACGTTGGATCAGATGAGCAAAGTTATGGTGTACTGAAGGCGTCATGCCTAAGCTGTGCAAATCAAGGCGGGTAGCGTTCTTATCCAATAGACGCATTACCACACGCTCACCATGTGATGACGGCATGGTTGAAACACGTACGTCGACCGCACGCCCACCAATACGCAATGAAATACGCCCATCTTGTGGCACGCGTTTCTCTGCAATATCCAGTTTGGCCATTACTTTCACGCGGGAAACCAGTAATGGTGCGAGTTTGCGGCTTGGGGTTAATACCTCACGCAACACACCATCGACACGGAAACGAATAGACAGCGTTTTCTCGAATGTTTCGATATGAATGTCCGAAGCACCCTCTTTAATCGCTTCACCAAGCATGGCGTTAATCAACTTGATAATTGGCGCATCATCTTCGGACTCAAGTAAGTCTTCATCATGCGGTAACTCTTCTGCCAACGAGAAAAAGTCATCGCTATCTGCACCAATATCTTCCATCAATTGACGAGCTTCAGATGAGTCACGCTGATACGCTTCAGTGAGCTTCTTATCAAACGCATCTTTATCCATCACTTGCGGGATAAAATTCTGTTTCAGTACACGGCGCACTTCAACCAGAGCCGCTGGATTAAGCGGCTCCACATAGTAAAGAATTGGAGGGCGCTCTGGGTGCTCCGTCTCCAATACCAGTTTAAAGCGATTAGCAAAACTGAATGGCAGACGACGCATACTTGGCGCTGTGTCTAACATATCAACCATTACTTCACTTCCATTTGATCAATGAATGCTTGGATTTCAGCTGGGTGCTTACGCTCACGACCAAACTCAGGCAGAACTGGGATGTTGTCATCCGACATCAGCTTCAAGCCTTGTTCTTGGTTGTATAGTTGCTCTGCACGAATAAAGTTGTACTTACGCTGAGTAATACCATCTGCCGTCATGCCATCACGAATAATGGTTGGCTTAATGAACACCATCAGGTTTTTCTTCTCTACTTGAGTACTGGTCGATTTGAACAGATGACCAAGAACCGGAATATCACCAAGCAGCGGTACTTTCGATTCACTCTCTAGTGCACGCTCATCAATAAGCCCACCTAGTACCAACATTTGACCGTCTTGTACCATCACTGAAGTATTTAATTGACGCTTAGCAAAACGCACGTCCACCGCACCATTGGCACCCAACACGTTTGACACTTCTTGTTCAATATTCAGCTGAACAGAGTCTCCCTCGTTGATCTGAGGCACGACTTTCAGCTTGATGCCCACTTCTTTGCGATCCACCGTTTGGAATGGGTTATCGTTGTTTGAACCTGCGGTTGAGCCAGTAATCACCGGCACTTCTTCACCAACAATAAATGATGCCTCACCGTTGTCCATCACGGTAATGCTTGGTGATGACAAGATGTTCGAGTTCGAATCTGATGACACTGCGCTGATCAATGCTGTCCAGTCGCCCATTACGATGCTCATTGCAGCACCGTTCACGCCACCTAATGCCGCAGCCAGTGTTGAATAATCACCCTCTTCAGTGAACTCACGGGTTTCCCAGGCACCGTTACCATTCTCGCCACCGCTAGAGTTCCAATAACTTTCAGTTTTCGTAACATCTTTGGCTTCCTCTAAGCCAACCATTACTTGACCAATTGGTGCACCAGTATTGCTGTATTGGATCATCGCACCCGTTTCGAGGTTACCCCACTGAACGCCGAGGTTCACACCGTCACCCTCTGCCATCTCCACGATCAATGCTTCAATCAATACTTGAGCACGACGGATATCCAGCTGAGCAATCACATCTTGCAGTGCAATCATAATATCTGGCGGCGCAGTCAACACGAGAGAGTTGGTCGCTTCATGAGATGCAATCACCACTTCGCCACGCTTCGCACTTGATGCGCCTTTCTGGCCTGCTTGTTTCTCTGCTTGCAAGTTATCAGACACGCCTTTTAGTACATCAACCAAATCTTCCGCTTTCGCATACTTGAGGTAAACCACTCGGTTATTACCTTTGGTTGCCATTTCGATATCAAGTTGACGAATCAAACGTTTAAGACGAGCACGCACTTTTGGATCGCCAGAAATTAGGATGGAGTTCGTGCGCTCATCTGCCACGATTTTCGGCTCAAGAAATTCTGGTGTGCTTTTTTGTGCCGTAGTTTTGTTCAACGCATCAATAATGCGCACCATTTCTGCTGCCGATGCATTTTGAAGCTCAACCAGCTCAATATTTCTATCACCCGCTTGGTCAACACGTTTAATGATTTCCGCGAGGCGATTCACCACGGCTGCTCGGCCTGTGATTAAGATGATGTTCGCTGGATCATAGTGCACCACGTTACCGGCACCTGCGTTATTGATCAGCTGACGTAATAACGGAGAAAGTTCACGTACCGATACGTTACGTACCGCAACAACACGGGTGATCACGCTATCGCCTGGCTCAGCATTACCGCTCACAACTGGGATTGCCGATGTTTTCGCGTCTTTTGCTTTGATCACTTTCAGGACGTTATTGTCCATCTCAACAACCGCGTAGCCGTATACTTCGAGAACATTCAGGAAGAAGCTGTAGTATTGTTCTTCGTTTAAAACATCATAACTACGTACATCGATTTTACCGCGTACAGATGGATCAACGATGATGGTCTTTTCTAGATTACGACCCACAATGTTGATGAATTCTTGAATGTCAGTGCCTTTGAAACTTGCACTAAACTCGTTCGCCATCGCACCAGGCGCGCACAGGAGCGTTCCTGCCAGTAGCCAAGTGCTTTTGCTAAACCAATGTTTCACGTATGTCTCCCTGAACTTACGCCGTTCGCCTAAGTCTTACAATTGGATATAGATATCGTACTGTTGGCCATCGCGCTCAACAGTCAGATTAAGTTCTTGTGGATCGTTCATCACTTGCATCAGTTGCACTGAAGAAGATGGATCACTTAGATCGATCCCATTAAGTTGCACCGCAATATCGCCCGCCTTTAGACCGACATCATTAAACAATGATGCATCACGTCCCGGAGATACACGGTAGCCTGCAATTCCCCCGTCTTTTTTCACTGGAGAAATATTGATGTACTTAAATACGCTTTGTGGGTCTTGAGCAATTTCTTCACGGATTTGCTCTAATTTATCGCCAACAGCGGCATTGTCGCTTGGTTTCGCAACTGGACGTGCGGCTTGTGGGCTTTCTGACAATTTTTTGTACTCAATACCTTGCAGCATCAAGGTTTCATCTCGACCTTGGTTATCGATAATGACTCGATCCACCAAAACCGCTTTCAATGTTGCGCGAGTGCCTTCAATTTCTTCACCAATACCATAGGTCGCTTGTTTGCCACGGTTTGCGATCACCGCAAGGCTGGTTTTCACATTGCTACTGGCAACGGCACCGACTAAAGTTAAATTAAGGCGTGTCTTTGGTGCATCTTGGACGACCGGTTGCTCAACAATCACTGGCTTTTGCTCGGTGTATTTACCAAACAAATGCGCATTTTGCAGTGCATTAAAGTCGATCGTGTTTTTTGCGGTGTTTGATTCGACGCGGCTCGCCGATGGACGCCATTGAACGACATCGGTGCTTTGAGGGACGGATAGCCACACCAATTTTCCGAGCACCCAAGCCGTTAGTGCAATAAAAAGACAAGTCAGTAGCAAGCTGAGTTTGGCTTGAATGGCATGATTGTTGGACTTGATATGAGTCAGTAGCGAGCGACTTGATAATCCTGCACTTAGCTCTAAACGCTTCACTGAACGAATTCCTTTATTCTAACGTCAGCCGTCCTGTTTTATACGCGGAAATCGACTCTACGTTGCTAAAATTGCAATAAATTTACTACTCAACAAATAGCGGAAAATTATATCATAACTTGCCTTTTGTACCTTTTTTCTTATGTAGTTTTTGCCAACTCCCTTGAAAAAAAAACACCTTGGCACCATCTGTAGGTGAATAATCCACCAGTCACTACACTATTCGTGTCGTGATTAGATAGCACTGAGTCCTATGAGTTCCGAAAATGAAGCCGTAAGGCTAGATAAATGGCTTTGGGCCGCCCGATTCTATAAGACCCGCTCCATTGCCCGTAATATGGTCGACGGTGGTAAAGTCCACTATAATGGCCAACGAAGCAAACCTAGCAAAATCGTTGAGCTCGGCGCAGAGATCCGTCTTCGTCAAGGTAACGAAGAAAAGACGGTGGTTATCGAGAAAATTTCTGACCGCCGTATGGGTGCTCCCATCGCACAAACGCTATACCGCGAAACTGAATCAAGTATCAGTCTACGTGAAGAGCAAGCGATGCAACGCAAACTCAACGCCCACAACCCTAGTCCGGAACGCCGCCCAGATAAAAAGCAGCGCCGAGACATCATTAAATTCAAACACCAATAAAGCCGGAATTACCGACGAGGAAAGCACTCCATGGCAAATAATGTTTTAAACCGCTACCTATTCGAAGATCTTTCTGTACGTGGCGAGTTGGTACAATTGGATGAAGCGTACCAACGTATTATCTCCAGCAAGGAATATCCGGCAGCACTACAAAAACTGTTGGGTGAGCTACTCGTTTCAACCACACTTTTAACGGCAACTTTGAAGTTCGAAGGCTCAATCACTATCCAATTGCAGGGTGATGGCCCAGTTTCTCTTGCGGTTATCAATGGCGACCATGATCAAAAGATCCGCGGTGTTGCACGTTGGGAAGGCGATATTGCAGACGACGCAAGCCTGCACGATATGATGGGTAAAGGTTACCTAGTGATCACTATCGAGCCGAAGAAAGGTGAACGCTACCAAGGTGTGGTTGGCTTAGAGGGTGACACGCTAGCTGACGTTATCGAGGGTTACTTCGCTAACTCAGAACAGCTAAAAACTCGTATTTGGATCCGCACAGGCGAGCTTGATGGCAAAGCACATGCAGCAGGTATGATGATTCAAATCATGCCAGATGGCACAGGTACACCTGAAGACTTTGAGCACCTAGAGCAACTAACAAACACAGTAAAAGACGAAGAGTTATTTACGCTTGAAGCAAACGAGCTTTTATACCGTCTATACAACCAAGATACTGTTCGCCTATACGAACCACAACCGGTTGAATTCCACTGTGGTTGTTCTCGTGAGCGTAGCGGTGCGGCCATCATCACGTTAGACAAAGCTGAAGTTTATGACATTTTAGCAGAAGAAGGATCGGTTTCTTTACATTGTGATTACTGTGGCACGTCATACGCATTTGATGAACCTGCTATTACCGAACTCTATTCTGAAGCAGAACCAAACAATAAAACCCTGCATTAATTTTCATAGCTTATCAAGCATGTAATTTACCTATCAAAAGGCCAGCTTTACGCTGGCCTTTTTGTGATCCAACCCCCGCTACATCTAGCCTCGCTCGTAATAAAACAACTTCTTAATTTTAAAAGATTAATAATCGCTTTGCCCTAGCGCAATGGTTTGCGCGCACGATAAACTATTGAAACCAATATGTGACGGGACACCTAAAACCACACCTAAATAGTGGGTATTTTTTGAGCTATATCCCTGTTTTATTCCCGGCCCGTTGCTAGCATGGTGAGCAGATAAAAATAAAAAATTTCTTACAAATTCCCTACAAAATCCTTATAAGGAGCACCTATGACCGTTATGGAACATACTAAGGCTGCAACACTTGATCTCACTAAGCACGGACTGCATAACGTCAAAGAGGTTATTCGTAACCCAAGCTACGAAATGCTGTTCGAGGAAGAAACACGTGCTGACCTAGAAGGTTATGAACGTGGCGTGGTGACAGAACTCGGCGCAGTTGCCGTCGATACTGGCATCTTTACTGGTCGCTCACCAAAAGATAAATACATCGTAAAAGACGCAACCACAGAAGAACATATGTGGTGGACATCTGACGCGGTAAAAAATGACAACAAACCAATCAACAAAGAAGTATGGGACGACCTAAAAACGTTGGTGACTAATCAACTATCAGGTAAGCGCCTTTTTGTGATTGACGGTTACTGTGGTGCGAATCCAGACACTCGTCTGAGCATTCGTGTGATTACCGAAGTAGCGTGGCAAGCGCACTTCGTAAAAAATATGTTCATTCGACCATCAGAAGAAGAGTTGGCAACATTTGAACCTGATTTCGTTGTCATGAACGGTGCAAAATGCACAAACGAGAAGTGGGAAGAGCATGGTCTGAACTCTGAAAACTTCACCGTATTCAACCTAACAGAGCGCATGCAACTGATCGGCGGTACTTGGTACGGCGGCGAAATGAAAAAAGGCATGTTCGCGATGATGAACTACTTCCTACCGCTAAAAGACATCGCCTCTATGCACTGTAGTGCCAACATGGGCGAGGAAGGCGACGTCGCGATCTTCTTTGGTCTGTCTGGTACCGGTAAAACCACCCTATCAACGGATCCTAAACGGGCACTGATTGGTGATGATGAGCACGGTTGGGATGACGATGGCGTGTTCAACTTTGAAGGCGGCTGTTACGCGAAAACCATCAAACTATCAAAAGAGGCAGAGCCAGATATCTACAACGCCATCCGTCGTGATGCTCTGCTCGAAAACGTCACCGTACGCGGCGATGGCTCGATCGACTTTGATGACGGTTCTAAAACAGAAAACACCCGCGTATCTTACCCACTTCATCACATCGACAACATCGTGAAGCCGGTATCGAAAGGTGGTCACGCAAACAAAGTGATCTTCCTATCGGCTGACGCATTTGGTGTGCTTCCTCCAGTGTCAAAGCTGACACCGGAACAAACCAAATACCACTTCCTATCTGGTTTCACAGCGAAACTGGCTGGTACAGAGCGCGGCATCACTGAGCCAACGCCTACGTTCTCTGCTTGTTTTGGTGCGGCATTCCTAACACTTCACCCAACTAAATACGCTGAAGTGCTCGTAAAACGTATGGAAGCGGCTGGCGCAGAAGCTTACCTCGTCAACACTGGTTGGAATGGCAGTGGCAAGCGTATTTCTATCCAAGATACACGCGGCATCATTGATGCGATCCTTGATGGTTCAATTGAAGATGCGAAAACCAAGCACATTCCAATCTTCAATCTAGAGGTGCCAACATCGCTACCAGGTGTGGATCCAAGCATCCTAGACCCACGTGACACTTATGTTGACCCACTACAATGGGAAAGCAAAGCGAAAGATTTGGCAGAGCGCTTCATCAACAACTTTGATAAGTACACTGACAACGCGGAAGGTCAATCTCTCGTGAAAGCGGGCCCTCAACTCGATTAAACCATCAATGAAATCATGAGTGCCTCAAGCACAAAAATGATCATCAAGCCCCTCTTTTGAGGGGCTTTTTATTGAATCCCTACCAAGATTGATACAAGCTTAGGCCTATCAAAGTAAGTCGATACTCACTTACTCCATACTACATACAGGTTTTGGCAGGGATGAAAACAGCAGGTCGAATTCTAATTCTTATACTCATACTGGCGATCGTGCTTCCAGCCGCCTTTGTGACTCTGCTTACCACCTCTTATTCTCGCCAAGTGTGGGATCAGTTTGCCAATCTTGTCGACCTCCCTCTGCAAGTCGACAACATTCAGTATGATTTTCCTTACCATATAACGCTCTATGGCGTGGCGACCAAACAAGAAAAGCTCCCTTTCATTGAGCAAGTCGACCTATGGTTAAACCCAGACATCCGCCGCGATGGAACATGGATTGTCGATAGCTTGCTGCTCGATGGCCTGAGTTTGCAACGCGGCCTACCGACACTGCCAAACCTTAGTCATGTGTACTTTCATCAAGTAGCATTAAAGAACATTGACTATGCTGATGAGTCATTCAGTATCAATGGGTTAAATTTGCAAATCCAAGAACCGACTTGGGCGAGCCCATCACAGCCACTGCCATATGGTCAGATCCAACTCTCCGCCGAGCAGTTGTATTGGAATGGTGAAGCATTAAATAAACTGCTTATCGATATCGACTACAAAACACAAGACAGTACGCTATATGGGGCATCCTTTAACTGGCGAGGAAGTGAAGTCTCTGGTCAAGCGGAGCAATATCCGCAAGGTTGGTCATTGGTGAATGTGACCATCGACAAACTGAATATCAACAACACTCAACTGCAATCCTTACTCGCTAAGCCTTGGCAAGAACTGCCTGTCCATATCCATCACATAAACAGTGTCGACTTGCTCAATGCTGAGATTGAATACGGTAACTGGCACTGGCAAAACTTAGAATTATCCGTAGAAAATGCCACTCTGCCCATATCTCTGTGGGAGACAACCGCGCAGATTTCTCTACAAGCTGACAGCGTCAGTTTTCGAGGACAAACGGCGGTTGAACCTCGCTTGAATGCTCAATTCAAACCTGACTCCATTCAACTACAAGAGCTGAGCTTCGATTGGCAACAAGGTTCGGTACAAGTCTCCGGAGACTTGGAGCCAGAACACTGGAAAATTAACACTGCGACCATCAGTGGATTAAAGTGGGCCATCCAGCCAGAAGACAAGAATGATTGGTGGCAGGCTGCTACAGAGAAGCTCCAGCAAGTCGATATTAAACAGCTTGAGATTGATCGTAGCCAGATCATCCAACTCTCACATCCGCCCTATTGGCAACTTTCGGGTTTAAACCTAGACGGTCATCAACTCACTGTAAAACATACTCATGGACGCTGGGGAGTCTGGAATGGCAAGCTCAATGCCAGTGTCGTTAACGCAAGCTACGATCAAGTATTGTCATCCCACGCTGCGCTCTCAACGGAGAGCGAAAATGGTTTCTGGCAATTAACACGCTTATTCGCGCCGCTTGAGCAAGGCTATATCGAGGGATTTGGTCAATATGATCTTAGCGCCCCTAGCCAGCCATGGGGGCTAAACCTCAATGCCGACGGTCTCCCTTTGCAATTAGTTCGTCCATATTTGCCACCAGCACTAGCCCTGAATGGCTTCTCTGATTTAAGTCTCGACTTACAAGGGCTTGGCGGTGATCAAAGCATGCTCGCTTACAGTTTATCTGGCAAGGTCGCCGCGAACTTGCGCGATACCACATTAACATCGCAATCAGACCAATCCTTAAAAACCGTCATGATCAGCCCAATTCAGTTGAAAGCTCAGCGTGGTGAAGTAACGATGCAACCAGTCACTATCTCTGGCAAAGCGATAACGGGTTCGATATCTGGCGGATTTGATATGGCAAACGATCCTCTCAATGGTGTGGTCTATCAGCTCAAGGATTTATGTGGAAAAGTCCAAGGAGACCTCTTTAGCCGCGATGTAGAGCTAAATGAATGTGTCACTCAATCAGAACCTGCAAAAAAAGAAAAGGATCCCTCAGAGGCGCCTACTGCTGCTCCAGTTGGCGACATAAACATTGAGCACCATGAAGAGTTCAACGAAGTGGTCACGGAAGAAGATGAGTACAAGACGGTGGCAGACTCAACAGCTCAGTAATTTTGAGTAGTTAGGCAACAACATGTAAGTGCCCACAAAATCCACCGCAGGGACATCGCCACTGTAAATCACAACATGAATAACAATACGAGCTTTTCGCCCTGATGCTAAGCGGTCTAAATCCCCACTGATGCCATCTAAAGAAGTACTCGCTACCGGGTTTTGCTCAACAGGATGACGATATCGAATCGAGCTATCTGCCAACACAATATCACCATGCAAACCACGCTCTTTCATGAGTAGCCACGTCATCCCCCACCCGGTTAAGGTTGCAAGAGTAAACGCGGAGCCTGCAAACATCGTGTTATGCGGATTCAAGTTAGGATTAAGCTGCGCACTGCACTCAAACTGGTAGCCCGTGTACTGATTGATTTTTATCCCCATCTTATCCGCAATGGGAATTTGCGCTTCCCAACGTTCCTGTAGCTCCGTACACCAATCTGGTCGACGCAGCACATCAGCCATGGGATCGAGCGGCTTGACCATTTGTTGGTGACGCACTGGTCCTCGCTCATCGGTTAATTCACCACGGCGCTCAAAGCCATTTTTTTCATAGAATGCGATCGCATCTTCACGCGCATTACACACCAGACGTTTCGCGCCCTCTTGTCGAGCGAGCGACTCTAGCGCGACCAATACCAGCGAGCCCATCCCCTTGGTACGACGATTATTTTTCACCGCCATATAACGGATTTGCCCGTCGTTATCAGGCGTGATATACAAGCGACCAATCGCCATTGGACGACCACGGCTGTCGGTGATCATGCGGTGGTGGCTCATCCCGTCGTATTCATCTCTCTCGGAACCCACAGGCATTCGCCAAGGCTCTCGCAACAATTGCCAACGAAATTGATAGTACTTTTTGAGCTGATTTTCTGTTTTTGGTGTGATGAGCTTGAACATATCAATCCTTTGAAAGTACAAATCAAATAGAAGTCTTAGATGCAATACCCAAGCAAATTCGGTTTACTTGGGCTTAAAGCTTAGACTACATCGCTAAGGTTACCAGATTAGACCTGTAGCCAGAATGTCACAGGTCCATCGTTAATGAGTGACACTTTCATATCGGCAGCAAAACGGCCTCGCTGCGTAGGCAGTTCTTGCTCACACAAATCAGAAAAGTAGTCATAAAGACGCTCGGCATCCGTCGGATGTGCGCCGCGAGAAAAGCCTGCTCGCGTGCCTTTTTGGTATCTGCGGGTAGCGTAAATTGAGACACCACCAATACCTGACCGTTCACTTGTTTTACGTTGAGGTTCATTTTCCCCTCGTCATCTTCAAATACTCGGTAAGTGGTCACACGCTCCATCAGACGCTTTGCTTTTGCTTCATCATCGTCCTTTTCTACACCAAGTAGGACAAGTAGACCTTGGTCGATTTCACCCACCACTTCACCGTCCACTCGAACGGCCGCTTCACTGACGCGTTGAATTAGCGCTATCACGACTCTCTTTTCCTTCATCTGTTAATTGAAATTCTGCCGTCGAGTGTATCATTTCTAAGTTATCACTCCAGTGCTCTCTCTCTCCTAACGATGCCGTGACTTCCGCACCAATCAGCACGATCAGCCAACACAGATACACCCAAACAAACAGGATAGGGATCGCAGCTAACGCTCCGTAAATCAACTGATACGATGGGAATTGCGTAATATAGAACGCAAAGCCTTTTTTACTGAACTCAAACAAAATCGCCGCAGCCGCAGCTCCTAAACTCGCATGTGTGAGGTAAACTTTTTTATTTGGAACCAATAGGTACAGTCCCATAAACGCAAAGAATGAAAGCAACAGCGGAAGCCAACGCAAAAACAGATCATAAGCCCCCGACAACGTTTCATTCTCGATGAGTCTTAATGACGTTACATAAGACGTAGCCGCAATACTCGCTCCAACCATGATTGGCCCAAGCGTTAATACCATCCAATACATTGAGAACGAAAACACTGGACGACGTTTATCGCTCACTCGCCAGATGTAGTTAAGATTCTTGTCGATGTTAGAAATCAGCATCAAAGCGGCGACAAACAAAAACGCACCACCTACCGCGGTCATTTTACCAGTATTCGCCACAAACTCTTGCAGCGCGGTTCTCACCGCATCCCCTGAGGCTGGGACAAAATTATCAATGATGTAACCTTGCAGCACTTCACCAACATTCGCAAAAACCGGAAACTTAGACAATATTGATAGCAACACGGTCAACATCGGCACAATGGACAACAAAGTGATATACGCGAGGTAGCCAGCATTTACGTTAACCCGATCGTGCGTCATTCGTTTGAGAAGATATTTAAAAAACGCGACACTGCCTGGTACAAGTCTTGTTAATCTCACCTTGTAACTCTCTGATAACTGGTTCATAGTTCATCCCATAGATTAGCGTCGAGGACATAAGAATGCCTTATTTATTAGCAATTGTACTATCAATTTTCACCTTAACTGGTTGTCAATCGGCTTATTATTCCGCAATGGAACAAGTGGGCTATCACAAACGCGAAATCATGGTTGATCGAGTTGAAGATGCCAAAGAGTCGCAGCAAGACGCGCAAGAAGAATTCACCAGCGCTTTAGAAGCCCTTTCAGCTTTGACCAATTTTAATGGCGGTGAATTGGAAAGCGTTTACAACAACATAAACGATAAATACGAAGACAGCGAAAAAGCCGCACAGGACGTTCGTGACCGTATTGCAGCGATTGAAGATGTGTCTGATGCCTTATTTGCAGAATGGCAAGACGAGCTAGACCTATACACCAGTGCTAAGCTGCGCCGTTCTAGCGAGCAGAAGTTGCGTGAAACCAAAGCGTCTTACAAAACCATGCTCAGTGCGATGAAGCGTGCTGAGAGTAAAATGACACCCGTTCTAAATACATTGCGCGATAACACGCTTTACCTCAAGCATAACTTGAACGCGAGTGCGATTGGCTCACTAAAAGGTGAGTTCTCAAGCCTAGAGAAAGACATCCAATACGCTATCAAACAAATGAATGCCGCGATCGCTGAATCAGATAAGTTCCTACAACAGTTGAATCAAAAGTAAGTCTTTAAAAGCTCCTCCTCGTGAGGAGCTTTTAATTTATGATCTCATCAACGAAACCAACGACGCTTCGAACAAACTCAACCCTTTCTCTTATTGTGCCCCATGGCACGTCAACGACCTTATAACCAAGCTCTCCATAAGTGTCGACAAGCATTTGATGGATTTGCATCGCCTCTTCAAAGCTGTGAGGACGTACTTCGTCTTGCACGTAGATAGACGCTTCTGGCCGACAAACGAACACTTGATCGTGATATCCAGCACTGCCCGCTATAAATTCAGGCCCCACATGACAGCCTCCCACTTGAAGGTACGCCACAATGTCTGGAATTGCTCGGTCAACAAAAGCCAACGAGTGCTCTAAAGCCTCTCTCTTTTGCTTTCCCATTAACTCTAGACATAGTTGGGCGAATGCTGGCAGATTCGTCCAAGGAAGAGCGCCATTAGGCAAACGGCTTTGTTCGGTAATTAGGTAACGAGATGCCTCTTCAAACGTGGCATAACCAACATCGGCGAGCGCTTTAATGAGCGTGGTTTTTCCCGCTCCCGGCCCCCCGGTAATGATAATGGGCTTCATACATCCCCTTTAAATTAGTAATGACGACGGCAGGTTTGACGCACAACAGGCAATAAAAAACCCTAAGTCGCAATACGGCTTAGGGTTTTCTTATATCAGCTAATCTAAATTAGATGATTATTTCGCATCACGTGAAGCACGTTTACGATCGTTTTCAGTCAAGTGACGTTTACGAATACGGATGCTTTCTGGTGTTACTTCTACTAGTTCGTCATCATCGATGAATTCTAGCGCTTGCTCTAGCGTGAATTTGATTGCTGGAGTAAGAACCTGTGCTTCATCAGTACCAGATGCACGAACGTTCGTTAGTTGTTTACCTTTCAGACAGTTTACTGTTAGGTCGTTTGAACGGTTGTGAATACCGATAACTTGGCCTTCGTAAACTTCATCAGCGTGCTCAGCAAATAGACGACCACGTTCTTGAAGGTTAAACAGTGCGTAAGTCAGTGCTTTACCTGTTGCGTTCGAGATCAGAACACCGTTGTTACGTTGACCGATAGTACCGCCTTTGTGTGGGCCGTAGTGATCAAACGAGTGGTATAGAAGACCTGAACCAGATGTTAGCGTCATGAACTCAGTTTGGAAACCGATCAGACCACGTGATGGCATCATGAAGTCCATGCGAACACGGCCTTTACCATCTGGAGACATATCAGTCAGTTCGCCTTTACGAAGACCGATTGCTTCCATGATACCGCCTTGGTTTTCTTCCATAACGTCGATAGTTACAGTTTCAAACGGTTCTTGTAGGTTACCATCTTCATCACGCTTGATGATTACTTCTGGACGAGATACTGCTAGCTCGAAACCTTCACGACGCATGTTTTCGATCAGGATAGATAGGTGAAGCTCACCACGGCCTGATACGCGGAAGCGATCTGGGTTGTCAGTTTCTTCAACGCGCAGTGCAACGTTGTGTACCAATTCTTTCTGTAGACGCTCAAGGATGTTACGTGAAGTAACGAACTTACCTTCTTTACCCGCAAACGGAGAAGTGTTTACTTGGAACGTCATCGTTACTGTTGGTTCATCAACAGAAAGCGGAGTCATTGCTTCAACGTTGTTCACGTCACAGATAGTGTCAGAGATTTTAAGCTCGCCAAGACCTGTGATTGCAATGATGTCACCAGCATTAGCTTGCTCGATGTCATGACGCTCTAGGCCAAGGTAGCCCATTACTGTGCCCACTTTACCGTTGCGTTTCTTGCCATCTGCGCCAACGATTGTAACTTGTTGGTTAGGACGTACAGTACCGCGAGTTACACGCGCAACACCGATAACACCTACGTATGAGCTGTAATCTAGCTGAGAGATTTGCATTTGTAGTGGACCGTCTAGGTCAACTTGAGGTGCTTCAACTTGGTCAACGATAGTTTGGAATAGTGGTTCCATGTTCTCGCCAGTTTCACCTTCTTCTAGCGTCGCCCAACCGTTAAGTGCTGATGCGTAAACCACTTTAAAGTCTAGCTGTTCATCAGTTGCACCTAGGTTGTCGAATAGGTCGAACACTTGGTCCATAACCCAGTCAGGACGTGCGCCAGGACGGTCAATCTTGTTGATTACAACGATTGGCTTAAGACCGTGAGCAAATGCTTTTTGCGTTACGAAACGAGTTTGCGGCATTGGGCCGTCAACTGCGTCAACGATAAGTAGTACTGAGTCTACCATCGACATGATACGTTCTACTTCACCACCGAAGTCCGCGTGTCCCGGAGTATCTACGATGTTGATGCGGTAATCATTCCAGTTAATTGCTGTGTTTTTAGCAAGAATGGTAATACCACGTTCTTTTTCGATGTCGTTTGAGTCCATGACTCGCTCTTCAGCTTCGCCGCGAGACTCTAGAGTACCTGATTGTTGTAGTAGTTTATCAACCAGTGTTGTTTTACCGTGGTCAACGTGCGCGATGATCGCGATATTTCTTAATTTATCAATCTGTGGAGTAGCCATGGATTTGATTCACTTAGATAGATGAAATGCCCCCACGCTGAGAACGGGTGCTCTCTGGTGACATTTGCTGATTAAAAAAACGGCCATAATGTACCAGATTTTAGCAAAAAGCATAGAAATATGTGATCTACTCCCGAGCATTTCTGTCAAATTTACGCTTAACGCTCACTTTCTGGTGTATAGCGGATTGATTCAGCTCAATTTTATCCTAATCCCCGTTAATAGAAATTGACCAGCGCTCAAAAAACAGGCTGAATGAACAATAATATTGTCACATGATGGTGCAACACTTTCCGATTGCACCAAATTAGTGCTTCGATAGATCATTTTGGTGCAATCGTTTGCACCAAATGCGCACTTAAAACCATAACCAGCTGAAAATAAAGGAATATTATTTTTGGCACGGTTTTAGCTTTAGAGAAACAAGCATCGATTAACGATATGTCAAACAGATTAATCAATGCTGGATTTTATCAACGATTCATAAATCGAGCTTTCACCGCTTTAATAACACTGGAGGTTATCCAAGATGTCAGTAGAAAACGTTTTATCGCTAATTCAAGAAAACGAAGTTAAGTTTGTTGACCTACGCTTCACTGATACAAAAGGTAAAGAGCAGCATATTACGATCCCTGCTCACCAAATCGACGCTGACTTCTTTGAAGAAGGTAAAATGTTCGATGGTTCATCAGTTGCTGGCTGGAAAGGCATCAACGAATCAGACATGGTAATGATGCCTGACGCATCTTCTGCTGTTCTTGACCCATTCACAGAAGACGCAACGCTAAATGTTCGTTGTGACATTCTTGAGCCTGCAACTATGCAAGGCTACGACCGCGACCCACGTTCAATCGCTAAACGCGCTGAAGACTACATGCGCTCTACTGGTATCGCAGACACCGTTCTTGTTGGTCCAGAGCCAGAGTTCTTCCTATTTGATGACGTGAAATTCTCTAACGATATGTCTGGTTCATTCTTCAAGATTGATGACGTAGAAGCAGCATGGAACACAGGTTCTGACATCGAAGGTGGTAACAAAGGTCACCGTCCAGGTGTTAAGGGTGGTTACTTCCCAGTAGCTCCAGTTGACTCATCTCAAGACATTCGCTCTGCAATGTGTCTAATCATGGAAGAAATGGGCCTAGTGGTTGAAGCTCACCACCACGAAGTGGCAACTGCTGGTCAAAACGAAATCGCAACACGTTTCAATACGCTAACGACAAAAGCGGATGAAATCCAAATCTACAAGTACGTGGTTCACAACGTTGCTCACGCATTTGGTAAGACAGCGACATTCATGCCAAAACCACTTGTAGGCGACAACGGCTCAGGTATGCACGTTCACCAATCTCTAGCAAAAGACGGTGTAAACCTATTTGCTGGTGACAAGTACGGCGGCCTTTCTGAAACGGCACTTTACTACATCGGTGGTATCATCAAACACGCTCGTGCAATCAACGCGTTTGCTAACCCATCAACAAACTCGTACAAGCGTCTAGTACCAGGATTCGAAGCACCAGTTATGCTAGCGTACTCTGCTCGTAACCGTTCTGCATCTATCCGCATCCCAGTAGTTCCAAGCCCGAAAGCACGTCGTATCGAAGCTCGCTTCCCAGATCCAGCAGCAAACCCATACCTAGCGTTTGCTTCTCTACTCATGGCTGGTCTTGACGGTATCAAGAACAAGATCCACCCAGGTGAAGCAATGGATAAAGACTTGTACGACCTACCAGCGGAAGAAGCAGCTGAGATTCCAAAAGTAGCAGAGTCTCTAGAAGTCGCACTGAATGCACTCGATGCAGACCGTGAGTTCCTAACGGCTGGTGGTGTATTCTCTGATGACTTCATCGATTCATACATCGCACTGAAATCTCAAGATGTTGAGCGCGTGAACATGGCGACTCACCCACTTGAGTTCGAACTTTACTACTCTGTATAAGATGTAGACTGTGTAAGCACAGTAACAAAATCTTAGGCTCGCCTCGCAGGCGGGCCTTTTTTGTATTCGAACTAAAGATGCTGTCGTTTATAACGGCCAACACAATCAACAAGAGTTTCCGTATAGAAAGGAATGATGAGCAAAAAGAAAAAGAAAAATATGAACGCAAAAGTGCGCTTTTCTTTCGCGATTATTTTAATTTCATTTTCAACCGCAGCGCCTTGCACCCAAGAGATATTTACCTGGCTTGATGAAAAAGGCGTTCGTCACTTTAGTGACACTCCCCAAAAAGGGGCAGAAGTGACTGTTCTTCCCAATGTAAAAGTTAACACGTCAACGCCCGCGCTAAACCATCGTGCATCATTTGCGCTCAACGAGCTTCCTGAACACACACAACAAAAGCCACTTTCTTTAAAGATACTGGAGCCTCAGCACGATATGGTGATTCGCAGTAACCACGGCATCATCACGGTTCAGCTTAAATCCAATCGCCCCTTAGAAAGCACTGAGCAATTTCAATTACTCCTCGATGGTAAGCCCTATGGTACACCTCAACATAACTTAGACTGGCGACTGAATAACATCGACCGTGGCACACACATTTTGGCAGTCCAAACAATACGAAACGGCAAGCTTATTGCATCCACTATCCCTATAACGGTGCATTTACATAGAGCAAGCGTCAGTCCGAGCAATTAAGGGGCAAAGTAGAGAACAACGTGAGGAAAATCATTCTTTCTCTACGCTTTTTACTTTTTCTTCTCTGCCATATTCGCCATACTTACGTTCTAATGCACCATCGTGGTGCAAGGCACATTCATGACTCAAACAAGGACGTATTGTGGATACCAGTCTCCCTAGCGCTATTCTCGATAACATGGTGACAGCAACGTTAATTCTTGATGATGAGTTAGCGATTCGCTTTGCTAATCCTGCTGCGGAATTGTTGTTTTCACAAAGCGCTAAACGCATTGTCGATCAGCCGCTATCCCAACTCATTCAGCATGCCTCCATGGATTTAGCACTCCTGACTCAGCCTCTGCAAAGCGGCCAAAGCATTACCGACAGTGATGTTACCTTTGTGGTTGATGGACGCCCGTTGATGCTGGAAGTCACTGTTAGTCCGCTCACTTGGCAAAAGAAACTGATGTTACTTGTCGAGATGCGCAAGATTGATCAGCAGCGTCGTCTGACTCAAGAGCTTAATCAACACGCCCAGCAACAAGCAGCGAAGCTTTTGGTGCGGGGACTGGCCCATGAAATCAAAAACCCGTTGGGAGGATTGCGAGGCGCAGCACAGCTGTTAGAAAAGATGCTGCCCGATCCGTCGCTGACAGAATACACCCATATCATCATTGAACAAGCTGACCGATTACGAGCGCTGGTTGATCGCCTATTGGGCCCACAAAAACCGGGAAAGAAAAGCGAAGAGAATCTTCACCAAGTTTTGGAAAAAGTTCGCCAACTGGTTGAGTTGGAGTCACAACATAGTGTCGTGATTGAACGAGATTACGATCCGAGCTTGCCAGAAATATTGATGGATGCCGATCAAATCGAGCAAGCCATGCTTAACATCGTCAGTAACGCAGCGCAGATTCTGTCTCGCCAAGAGCATGGAAAAATCACAATTCGCACCAGAACGGTGCACCAAGCGAACATTCATGGCCAGCGTTGTAAACTCGCGGCTCGCATTGAAATCACTGACAATGGTCCGGGAATACCACCAGAACTACAAGATACCTTGTTCTACCCTATGGTCAGCGGCCGTGAGGGCGGAACCGGACTCGGACTGTCAATTTCACAAAACTTGATCGACCAGCACAACGGCAAAATAGACGTTGAAAGCTGGCCTGGCCACACCACTTTTACGATTTACCTGCCAATCTGACCCCATTCAATGGATCTGCTATGCGTCAGTTTTCGGCTTTTGCTGCAAGGATTAATTCATGAGTAAAGGATATGTTTGGGTCGTCGATGACGACAGTTCAATTCGCTGGGTAATGGAAAAGACCCTCTCCTCCGCAAACATTAAGTGCGAAACCTATGCGGATGGGGAAAGTGTTCTCATGGCTTTAGAGCGTGAAGTGCCTGATGTCCTAGTCTCTGACATTCGCATGCCTGGCATTGATGGCCTAGAACTGCTTAAACAACTGCAACAGAATTACCCCGATCTACCCGTGATCATTATGACCGCGCATTCGGATCTCGACGCGGCGGTGAATGCGTACCAAAAAGGGGCATTTGAGTATCTACCGAAACCCTTTGATATTGATGAAACACTGACACTTGTCGAGCGAGCTATCGCACATAGCCAAGAGAATAAGCGTGAACATTTGCTCCCTGATGATGTGCCAGCGGATACACCAGAGATCATTGGTGAAGCGCCTGCAATGCAAGAAGTGTTTCGTGCCATTGGCCGACTATCTCGCTCATCAATCTCAGTATTAATTAATGGCGAATCAGGGACGGGTAAAGAGCTCGTTGCTCATGCATTACATCGCCATAGTCCACGGGCAAATAAACCATTCATTGCACTCAACATGGCAGCCATTCCAAAAGACTTAATTGAGTCAGAGCTCTTTGGCCATGAAAAAGGCGCATTTACTGGCGCTAACAGTGTCCGTCAAGGGCGATTTGAACAGGCCAACGGAGGCACCTTATTCTTAGATGAAATCGGGGACATGCCGTTAGATATTCAAACTCGGTTGTTACGCGTACTTGCAGATGGGCAATTCTACCGCGTCGGTGGGCATTCTCCGATCAGTGTAGATGTTCGGATTGTCGCCGCCACTCACCAAAACTTAGAAAAACTGGTCCACAATGGCGATTTTCGTGAAGACTTGTTTCATCGTCTCAACGTGATTCGTGTGCAGATTCCCGCTCTTCGCGAGCGTCGACAAGATATCGAAAAGCTGACCCAACACTTCTTAGTGCGTGCCGCTGATGAACTCGGCGTTGAAACCAAAACCCTGCACCCATCATCCATTGATATCCTCAATCGTTTAGCTTGGCCCGGGAACGTGCGACAACTGGAAAATATTTGTCGTTGGCTAACCGTAATGGCCAGTGGCAGTGAAGTCCTTCCAAGTGATTTACCACCAGAATTACTGGAAGAGAAAAAAATTACGAAAGATTCTGAACATGGCAGTTGGCAAGAGCAATTATCTAAATGGGCGCGCAGTGCCCTTGCTGAGGGGGATAAAGAACTACTGTCGTACGCTTTGCCAGAGTTTGAACGTATAATGCTCGAAGCGGCACTCGAACATACTAAAGGTCATAAACAGGATGCCGCTAAAGTACTAGGTTGGGGACGTAACACCCTCACCCGAAAACTCAAAGAACTGTATTAATACAAAGTACCCAATAATTTGAACATTGGTTATCAAGCACGCAACAATATGCTCGCTTGATAGCCAAATTGTCAGTACAATTACGGTACACCACACCCTAAGTAACTCGACAATGTCTAACACGACGACTCAAATTACATTGCGCACTGCTGTACTCATCCCGTTTGTGATGATCTTTTTGCTGGCTATCAGTGTGATTGTTTACGTCCAAAAACAGAGCTACGAAGACGTCGTAACGGATCTCAGCGACAAGCAGCTATCCGTTCTGACTGAAAGTGTTCACGATCATCTCAATGATTATTTGCGCAAACCTTTTTCGGCCGTGACTTCGCTCGCGCATAACGTCAGTTATCACAACCTTTACCAACCAAACGATACTCAAGACATTAAAACTTACTTGAGAAGCGCTTTTCAGAACCTTTACCATTCTATTCCTCAATTAGATGTGATTGCTTTTGGTTCTCGAACTGGTGATTTTGCAGGTTTCCGCCGTGAGCCTGATGGCAACTATACGCTGATGGTTCAAGACCATCGCACAGATGGCAATTTGGTCATCTATGACAATGATAAGCTCAGCGACAATATTCGTACCATTATTGCTAACTATGACCCTCGAACTCGTCCTTGGTACCAACCTGTTGCGCGCAATAATCAAGCTCGATGGTCTCCCGTCTACCCCAATGCAGATGAGCGCCAAGATGTCACCTTATCGGCAATGGCACCGGTATACGAAAAAGGCATGTTTGCTGGTGTACTAGTGACAGATATTCGTATTAATACATTCAGTTTTTTCTTACGTGAGCTCAAAGCTAACACCAAAGCTTCGGTTTTCATCATGGATCAAGATCGTCGATTAGTGGCACATTCAGGCCAAGGCAGCGTGATCTCATGGGGAACGAAATTCTCAGATGAAGGCCAACGCTTATTGGCATCAGAAAGTCTAGACCCAATGATCCAATTGAATGCGGAGCGGATAGAAAGTATCGATCTATCCAAAAGCGATGCACCGTATACTTTTGAGCTCAATTTAGATGGCCAACGCATGTTCAGTCGTGTTACGCCTTATCATGATCCGAATGGCCTGACTTGGTTTATTAGTACTTCAATTTCTGAATCGGATTTACTTGGAACCTTGCCAAAAAGTCAGCAAAAAAGTTGGATCGTCGGCGTTTTTGTCAGTTTAGTTGGCATTGCGATAGGTTGGGTCATCTTCAACCGCACCACTCGACCAATAGAAGCCACCGTTGTGGCCGCACAACACCTTGCAAAAGGAGACTGGGATAGTCCGCTGCCTCGCCCTGGCTTTATTTATGAAACCACCATCCTAGTGAAAACGTTCAATGAGATGGCAAACAACTTAAAAGCCTCATTTAAAGCCCTGCGTGAACAATTAGAGTTTGATTCATTGACACACTTGTACAGCCGTCAAGGTTTAATCGAAATCAGTGAACATTTAGACTCACAGCAGCCAGGTTGCCTATTCCTATTGGGAGTCAACAAGTTTAGAGATATTAATGATAGTGTTGGGCACCACAGTGGTGATCAACTGCTCATCAACATTGCGGAACGATTAAGACAACAGCTCCAAGAAGAAGCCATTCTTGCGAGAATTGGCGGAGATGAATTTGCTGTTTTTATCCAAAAACTCAGCAGTGATGAGGACACTCGCTTAATAGAAAGGCGTATACAGCAACTTCTCGCTTCCCCATTCATGCTCGACGGCGAAACCGTGGTGATTAAAGTCTCCATGGGTATCGTACGTACAGATTCTGCGCATAATATGAATTTATGGTTACGTAATGCCAGTATCGCTCTTAGCTCCGCGAAGCAAGATTCAATGACCAATGTGTGCCACTACAGCCCAGAAATGGCGAGCGCATCGAAATACCGCACACAAATGGTGACAAAAGTTCAAACGGGTATTAATAACGGTGAGTTCAAACCTTACTATCAGCCAATCATCGATCTTGCTAGTGGCAACATCTGTGGTGCTGAAGCGCTGGCTCGTTGGGATAGTGAGTCCGGTATGGTATCACCTTTAGAGTTCATCCCTATCGCTGAAGAAAGCGGTATGATAAAAGCGATTGGCCAGCAAATTTTCTCACAAGCTTGTAACGATACGCGCAGCGCCATCGACAACAAACAATGGCCGGAAAACTTCCAGCTGCACGTCAACGTATCGGTTAACCAACTGTCATGCCCTGACTTTGTTGATACCGTCAAACAAGTACTCGACGAAACTCGGCTACCAGCAAAGAATGTAACCTTAGAAATAACAGAGTCTCGTATCGTTGATAGCGCCCCAACCACGTTAGAGAATATCTCTGCACTCCGTAATATGGGACTAGGTATTGCTATTGATGATTTTGGAACAGGCTATTCGTCCTTAGCCTATCTACATGCGATACCATTTACATGCTTGAAAATTGATCGCACATTCATTAATCGCTTATCGAAAGAGAATTTGGATAACTCGGTAGTGGCTGCGATCATTAGAATTACCAAAGGAATAAAAACCACGGTCGTTGCTGAGGGAGTAGAAACCGCTGCGCAAGCTCAACTGCTGAGCACTCTGGGGTGTGAACAAGTTCAAGGCTTCTACTACAGCCGCCCATTGCCAATTGAAGAATGGCCAACACATTTGGTGAACATGAAGTAAAAAAGCGCTGAAATTGCTGATTTACTGGCCATCTCATACTGACAATATACCCAACTGTTATTTATACTTTATACCCAAGTAACCACTTATCTTCCCCATGTATTGTCATTGATAATGTTTGGGCTGAATGCCTGTTTATAACAAACAACCCGGAACGACATAATGATAACGAAGAATCTTCCCCTAACAGATTTGCACCGTCACCTTGATGGCAACATCCGTACTAAAACCATTCTGGAACTTGGTCAGCAATTTGGTGTTGCTTTACCTGCTTACGATATTGAGTCTTTAACTCCACACGTTCAAATTGTTGAAGCTGAGCCATCTCTTGTTGCTTTCCTTTCTAAGCTTGATTGGGGTGTGGCGGTTCTTGGCGATCTAGATGCATGTCGCCGTGTTGCTTACGAAAACGTAGAAGACGCATTAAACGCACAAATCGACTACGCAGAGCTGCGTTTCTCCCCTTACTACATGGCGATGAAACACAAACTGCCTGTTGCCGGTGTAGTTGAAGCGGTTGTCGATGGTGTTCAAGCGGGCATGCGTGATTTTGGTATCAAGGCAAACTTAATCGGTATCATGAGCCGTACGTTTGGAACGGATGCCTGTCAGCAAGAGCTTGATGCTATCCTTAGCCAAAAATCGCACATCGTTGCAGTTGACCTTGCCGGTGACGAACTTGGTCAGCCTGGTGATCGCTTTGTCTCTCACTTTAAACAAGTGCGTGATGCAGGCCTTAATGTCACCGTACACGCTGGTGAAGCGGCGGGCGCAGAAAGCATGTGGCAAGCAATTCAAGAGCTTGGTGCAACACGTATCGGCCACGGTGTAAAAGCAATTCACGATCCTAAACTGATGGATTATCTGGCGGAAAACCGTATTGGTATTGAGTCTTGCCTAACATCGAACTTCCAAACCAGCACGGTTGATTCTCTTGCCAACCACCCGATCAAACAGTTCCTAGAGCACGGCGTTCTTGCGTGTCTAAACACTGACGACCCAGCAGTTGAGGGCATCGAGCTACCATACGAGTATGAAGTTGCAGCACCAGCAGCAGGTCTAACTCAAGCGCAGATTCGCCAAGCGCAAATTAACGGTCTTGATCTCGCTTTCCTATCTGATGCAGAGAAAACTGAGCTGAAAGAAAAAGTAAAAGACCGCGCATAACTCATTGCAGTAAAAACTTATAACAGAAACAAAAATGCCAGCAGATGCTGGCATTTTTATATTGAGAGTCGCTTTCAAACTTAAATGACGCGAGAGAACTGCTGCTGACGAGCTCTTGCACGTAGGTATTTATCGAAGCACATACAGATGTTACGAATCAATAAACGGCCACGTAGTGTCACGCGAATTTCATTGCCATCGACTTCAACTAATTCGTCATCAATGAAAGTTTGCAGAAGCTGTAGGTCTTCTTTGAAATAGTGTTCAAAGTTAACCTTAAATTCTGATTCAATTGCTTTCTTATCCAACTTGAAGTTACAAATAAGCTGCTTAATCACTTCGCGTCGCAATAAGTCATCAGCATCCAGAGAAACCCCTTTCCATAGCGCATGACGTAAGTCATTCACTTGTGCATAGTACTTTTTCAGTTCTTTCTGGTTTTGCGCATACGCATCACCAATCATTGAGATCGCTGAAACGCCAAAACCAACTAAGTCACATTCGCCTTGAGTGGTATAGCCTTGGAAATTACGGTGCAAAATACCTTCTCGCTGAGCGACAGCAAGCTCATCATCAGGCATAGCAAAGTGATCCATACCGATGAACTGGTAACCCGCGCCTGTCAGCGTAGCAATAGTATCCTGCAGGATCGCCATCTTCTCTTCTGCTTGAGGTAAGTCTTCGTCTTTGATCTTACGTTGCGCGGCAAACAACTGTGGCATATGAGCATAGTTAAACACAGACAGACGGCCAGGCTGCATCTCTAGCACTTGCTCTAGCGTTTTCGCAAAAGACGCTTTCGTTTGCTTCGGCAGGCCGTAAATTAAGTCAAGGTTCGTTGAGCGGAAACCAAGCGTTTTTGCACGTGCGACCATCGCAAAGATAAATTCTTCATCTTGCTCACGGTTTACAAGCTGCTGAACTTCTTTATTGAAATCCTGAACCCCGATACTCAAACGGTTAAAGCCCTCACTACGCAAGTGATCAAGCATCGTCAGCTCGATTTCACGTGGGTCGACTTCAATACTGATTTCTGCATCCGCGCTGAATGTGAATTCTTGGCGCAATAAATCCATTACGCGAGTGATTTGCTTTTCAGATAGGAATGTTGGTGTACCACCACCAAAATGCAATTGCGTTACAGTACGCCCAACAAGCAATGATGCGCGCTGACGAATCTCATGTTCCAATACATCAAGATATTCATCTGCTTTGTGTGAGTGGCGAGTAATGACTTTATTACAGCCGCAGTAGTAACAAAGCTTATGACAGAACGGAATATGAACGTACAACGAAAGCGGACGATTTAAGTATTGAGTGCATGCCATATCGTAATCCGAGATGGTAAACGCTTCATGAAACTCCAGTGCTGTTGGGTACGACGTGTAGCGAGGACCGGAATAGTTGTACTTATCCAATACCGCTTGATCCCAGACAATTTGCTGTTTCGATTCAGTATGTTGATTCGACATGGTGGTACTTTCCGTAAATGCTAGGGTGAAAGTTCTCATCACCCGATACTCAGAGGCCGTTATTCTGCCATACCAAGACGACAACGACGGTAACCGCTCACCGCTTTTTAAGTATAAAACTAAAGAAGTGCTAGCGTGATCACGATCCCCCTATGGCTGTTAGATAAGCCACGGGAGAAAGTAATTAAATCATCTGAATATTGATTTGATTATTCAGTGGCTGGACGTTTTTCTGCAACACTTTGAGTTCTTCAACAATCGCATCAGTCAGACGGTTTTCGGCTTTATGACGCGCTAAGTTTTGTTGCATACGCTCTTTCTTGGTCAGCTTTTGGCGATCTTCGCCACGCGCCATATCTTTTACAACATGGTAAAGCTCTGAAATCGCAGGGTAGGTGGTATCGAAATCAACACGGTCTTCACCCTGGACGTAGTCCATAATGTTATAGACACGAATGCTGATTTCAGACAAATCACACTGACCTTGAATACCCGCTAGACACAAGGTATGCACATTCTCAAAAATATTGGCATTACGTTTATCAATCGCCAATTTTTTGTGCTTCAGCTGCAATTCCTTTTGCTTTTTTAATTGAAGCAGAAGGTAACCTGCATAAGAAGCCAGCGCGATAATAATCACTGCACCTGCAATCGCTAATAAGGTTACGTTCATGGATTACTTATCCTTTGTAGTCATCGAAGTTAATACCGTCGAAATCAGCAAGTAGATCATCGTCATTACGCGTGCCTTTTGCTGCTGGAGCGGTGAAGTCTTCTTCTTCCGGCTCTAATAGACCCAATTGGTCCATTAATCTTTCGATACGATCAAGCTTCTCATCAACATATTGTTGCAAGCCTTTACCTAGGTTTTCACCGGCTTCAATGCGATCCAACAACACGTTCAATTGCGCATCATTTTCTAGCATCTCTAGCTCTTGCTCAGCAGATAGTCGGCGCTCTTGTTTCGTCATCTTCTTCGCTGGCTCAACAATTAGAGGAATCTTCTTCTTGCTGCCTAGGCGTGGATCACGATTTTGCGCAGCCGATTGCTTCTTCTGCTCGTTCACTTCAGAGTTGCGGCTACCTTTCTTCAAGCCCTTACGTTTTTTCGCACGCTTGCGTAGGCGACCTTCAACGTCAGATTCTGTACGGTTACGAGTGACAACAAACTCAGGTGCGCCTGCTGCACCTGGCTTTCTAGATTTTTTACTACGGCTCATTACTGGGTTTTCCTCAGTAAAATTACATCATTACCAATAAATTCGAGTTCGAGCTTATCCCGCTCAGCTAGGAACTGGAACGTCTCATGGCTAAAGAACACCACATGGGTAGGGTCGTTCTTATAATGCCATGATTGAAAGGCTTCTACATCAATGACCATTTTCGTCATCAGGCCTATCCAGCCTCCTGGCTTAACTAAATTCAACCATTGTTTCCACACCAAATCGGGGTGGTAGAGGTGTTCGATCACCTCTGTTGCTGTCATGAAGTCATACTGCTTTTCTAGCACCGAGGTATCTGGGTGGTAATAAAGATCATATAACGCCATGTTGTGCCCTGCTTCTTCTAACATCAAGGAAAGCGTTGGGCCAGGACCACAACCAAAGTCGATTCCATTCGATTGTGGCAAAATTCGCTCTGCAATTGGATCAGCAATCCGCGCTAAAAAACGTCGGTATCCCATATCTTCTGGGTTGTTCTCATGCAAATCATAGTGAGCTTTTTCGGTTTCTGCATCCAAACGTTGGTCTGGGTTAACGAACACCAAATTGCACTGTTCACATTGAAGATACTCGCGTCGCTTGTCTTCAAAATAGTGATGAGTGCGCTGATTCTGGCATAAAGGACAAGTATGCATGCTGGCTTCCTCAAACAGGGATGCGAAACATACCAGAAAGTAGACCTAGATTGGAGTGTTGCTGGATATTTTTTCAGCAATTTTTGTTAAAAAAGTTTGATTGTGCTTATTCGTCGCCAAACAGATATAAAAAAAGCGACAGTTAAACTGTCGCTTTCTAAATGCCACCTCAAGTGGCGAAACTGTGTTGCACACATCTGGTGCACCAAGAATCCTTTTGTTTTTCGTGCTTTCCTTGCCAAAAAGTGTTGTTTTCCATCTTCCTGATGAATTTTGGCTATCCTTTCACTTCCTGTTTGCTGAGCTACTTCCTGAGCTTGATCCTTTTCACTGTCTTAACCATCAGACGAGATGACCATCCATATCCGGTAGACTCCTTGCCTACCTACGTCCCTTTTCCGACTACCAAGCTTCCCTCGCTTGCGTCCTTGGAGACCTAAAATCCATGGTCTGAAATCCTGAGTGCCACTCCTTGTGAACAGTTGCTACTTTACGGATTCTCCAAAAACCAACAACCCACTAAATGAAATAATTTGAGACAATTTTTCACTCATAACAAATGGCATTTATTATCATGCACTTAGAATTGCTCACGAGAAATCGTACAGCATACGCATGGCAAATATCTCACAAAGACCCGAGCGATCTATCTCTTTACTACGCAAAACAGAACGTGATCTACATCACTCAAATAATGCCTACCCTCACCCAATTTATTTTGCAACGGCGAGTAAGATATTGAGGCTCCGAAACAAAAATGCCCTGACAGGATTGTCAGGGCATTTTTGTTTAACTTTGCTCGAACTATGTAGGGGACATATACTCAAGTAACTTCAATATATTAGTGCAAACCGCCAACGTATTTTGACAGAGTTTCAATATCTTCATCTGTCATCTTCTTCGCGATATCACGCATCATCGCGTTCATATCATTATTACGGTTACCATCACGGAATTTCTCTAACTGAGCTTTAATGTAGTCCGCTTGCTGTCCAGATATTTTAGGAAAACCTGACAGTTCAGTACCGTTACCGCGAGGACCATGACATGCGATACATGCGGTAAGACCACGCTCTGCATCACCAGCGGTGTAAAGTACTTTGCCTTGTTCGACCACATTCTCTGGGGTTGAGCTTTCTGCAATAGGTAAAGAGGCATAGTAAGCGGACAGATCGGCGATGTCTTCATCGCTCAGTGGCATAGCCATACCACTCATAACAGGGTCGTAACGACCTTGTTTACCACCACTCGTCATACCGAGTTTTAGATCTTTTAACTGCTTTTCAAGATACTTAGCGTGTTGGCCTGCAAGATTCGGGTACATTGCAAGTGCACTGTTACCATCTGCTCCATGACAGGCGACACAAGTTTGTGATTTTGCTTTACCAGCTTCAATATTACCTTGGGCCCATACTGAGCAACTGGCTAAAAGACTCAAAATTAGCGCTAATTTCTTCATGACATTCCATTATAATTATCAAGCTTCCAGTACCACGGAATGTGAACATACCGCGTACACTCATGGTACAATAGGCGACCTTATGCCGAGCACGGTTATTTTACACAATTTCACAAAAAAGTAATCAATCGACTACACAAAGTCGAGATGGAGTTAACAGTGAGCGTAAAAATTCATTACCAAAACACGCATTTCATCACCAGCGCACCCGATATTCGCCACCTACCGGAGGACGAAGGTGTCGAGATTGCGTTTGCAGGACGCTCAAACGCTGGTAAATCGAGTGCACTAAACCGTCTAACTAACCAAAAAAGTTTAGCTAAGACATCAAAGACCCCAGGTCGTACTCAATTGATCAACCTTTTCAAGGTAGAAGAAGGTTGTCATATCGTCGATTTGCCAGGATACGGCTTCGCTCAAGTACCGATTGAGATGAAGAACAAATGGCAGAAATCATTGGGTGAATACCTACAGAAACGCGAGTGTCTAAAAGGCTTGGTGGTTCTGATGGACATTCGTCATCCAATGAAAGATCTCGACCAACAAATGATTTTCTGGGCGATTGACAGTCGCATCCCTGTTCAAGTTCTTCTAACTAAAGCAGATAAACTGAAAAGCGGTGCTCGCAAACAAACGCTACTAAAAATTCGCAAACAAGTAGAAACTTTTGGTGGTGACGTATCGGTTGATGTGTTCTCTTCACTGAAAGGTCTCGGTGTCGATCAGTTACGTGCCAAACTGGATACATGGTTTGCACCAGCGTTCGCACATCTGATTGAAGAAGAGCAAGATTCTCAAGAGAGCGGCGAAGAATAATTAACAAATTTTGTTAAAATTTTTCGATATAGCCCTGCCTTTTGGTGGGGCTTTTGTTTATCTGCTGTCCATAAACGTGAATTTTAGACAATAAAAACCCCCACCTTCCTGGCAGGGATAATGGGAGAGAAAACTGGTAATAATTATTATGCTGCAAGCATTACTGAACTGAATTTGTTTTTCAATAGGTCAAAAAGCAATCAAAGACGAATAACATTACATTTCACAATTTTTATAACTCATTATTATTCAACAAATCAATAACTTAACTGGATTTTCAGACAAAGCTTGTGTCTACTTACTTTCTTTCAAGAAAAAATGATAGTGTGATTGGAATAAATTTACAGAACAAACATCGGATCGAGTTGATGTAAAAAATCTATGTATTGCAGTGACTTAGATGCTTGAACAAGCGAGAATTGAACGGATTATTATTAACCTATTGAGTCAAAAAGAAAATTTTCTTTCGCCCAATAAAAAACGCCCCAGTCAAAAACTGACTGGGGCGCTGAATCAGCCTAATCCAATAACGTGAAACAAAAGGTCTGAAAGATAGAACATCTTACCTCTGTACCCTACGAGAGATAATGTACAACAATTGGTCAGATTTGCAAAGAACTTTTGTAGTTAATTTTCATTAAAGTTTCATTAAGCAACAACAATTCAAAATTTCGAATTGCTTTTTTTATTGACAAAAAAAGCCAGCGTTTGTGCGCTGGCTCATATAAATTAGCGTAAATTGCGTTAAAAATGACTAGTGCGCCTGATCCCAGTTATCACCATGACCCGCATCCGCAACAAGAGGCACTTCCAAATCTGCTGCAGATTCCATCAATTCTTGTACTTTACTTTCAATTTCGACTAAAGAAGCCTCTTCGACTTCAAACACCAATTCATCGTGTACTTGCATCAGAAGTTTCACTCGGCCATTGCCCTCTTCTTGAATCCACTGATCAACAAGCAACATTGCTTTTTTGATGATATCCGCCGCGGTCCCTTGCATCGGAGCGTTGATCGCTGCACGCTCTGCCGCTTTACGGCGCATACCGTTACGCGATTGAATTTCTGGTAAATGCAAGCGACGTCCAAAGATGGTCTCAACATAGCCCTGTGCCGAAGCAGCACTACGAGTATCTTCCATGTACTGCATGACACCTGGGTAACGTTCAAAATATTTATCCATATAAGCTTGCGCTTCACTGCGAGGAATACCAAGCTGCTTCGCAAGGCCAAATGCACTCATACCGTAGATAAGGCCGAAGTTAACCGCTTTAGCACGACGTCGCTGCTCACTTGATACTTGGTCAATAGACACACCCATGATTTCTGCAGCGGTTGCTGCATGGATATCTTTGCCGTGACGGAACGCATCAAGCAGTGCTTGGTCTCCCGATAGATGCGCCATGATGCGCAATTCAATCTGAGAATAATCGACCGCCAAGATCTTGTAGCCAGCTGGCGCAATAAATGCCTGACGGATTCGACGTCCCTCTTCATTACGGATTGGAATATTTTGCAAGTTTGGATCCGTCGACGATAGACGACCCGTCGCGGTTACGGCTTGGTGGTAAGAAGTGTGTACACGACCTGTTGATGGGTTAATCATCTTTGGTAGCTTGTCTGTGTACGTCGATTTTAACTTCGCTAAACCACGGTATTCCAAGATCAGTTTTGGTAGTGGATAATCCAAAGCCAGTTCTTGCAGTACTTCTTCATTCGTCGACGGTGTTCCCGATGGAGTCTTTTTGATCACCGGCAAGCCCATTTTTTCAAATAGAATCGCTTGAAGCTGTTTCGGCGAGTTCATGTTGAACTCTTGTTCAGCAATTTCATAAGCTTTCTGCTCTAACTCGTCTAAGCGAGCAGCAATTTCTACTGACTGTGTACTGAGCTTCATGTCATCGATCAATACACCAGTGCGCTCAATGCGAGAAAGCACAGGGACCAACGGCATTTCGATTTCTTCGTAAACCGCTTTTAGCTTGTCATCTTGCTCAAGATTTGCAAATAGACGGTTGTGCAGACGCAGTGTTACATCAGCATCTTCTGCTGCGTATGGTGACGCTTCATCCAATTCGATTTGATTGAAAGTCAGTTGGTTCTTGCCTTTGCCTGCAATCTGTTCAAACGAAATACAACTGTGTTGTAGGAAACGCAGCGCAAGGCTATCCATATCGTGCTTGCCACCAACGCTGTTATAAACGTAGGACGCTAACATGGTATCGTGCTTGATACCTTTCATCTCGATGCCATAGCGAGCCAATACTGAGGCGTCGTATTTCAGGTTCTGACCCACTTTCGCTTGAGTTTCATCCTCAAGAATCGGTTTAAGTTTTGCAAGCACCCACTCACGATCGAGTTGCTGCGGTGCATCTAGGTAATCGTGCGCGACAGGAACGTAAGCTGCAATGCCCTCATCAATAGCGAATGACAGACCAACAAGGTTTGCTACCATGTAATCTAGGCTGTCGGTTTCTGTATCAAACGCAAACAGGTCAGACGCTTTTAGCTTGTCTAGCCAAGCCATGAATGAGGCTTCATCCAAAATAGTTTCGTATTGGCTACGATCAATCTTCACCGCTGAGGTGTCCATATCCGCTTTAGATACTGAACTACCGCGTACTGCACCAGTTGACTCATCCGCTTCAACAACACCCGAGCCACCATCTAAAAGCTCATTCAGCCAAGATTTGAACGTCAATTGACCGTACAATTTGATCAGCTCATCTTTGCTTGGTTCTGCTTTTAGTAATGATTCTGGCGTTTCTTCCAGTTCTACATCTAGCTTGATGGTGGCTAGCTCATAAGACAGCATGGCATTGTCTTTATTATCAACGAGCTTCTTCGCCATGGTCTTTGAACCACGAAAACCAAGTGCTGCAATATCATCAAGGTTTTCGTACAGCTTAGTTAAACCGCCAATACCTTGCAGTAGTGCAGTCGCCGTTTTATCACCTACACCTGGAACGCCAGGGATGTTATCCACTTTATCGCCCATCAGTGCAAGGTAGTCGATGATCAACTCTGGTGGAATTCCAAACTTTTCAATCACACCCTCACGATCCATCACAACATTCGTCATGGTATTGATCAGAGTAATGTTGTCATCCACAAGTTGCGCCATATCTTTGTCGCCAGTACTGATCAATACAGGCATGCCTTGTTGAGATGCTTGATACGCAAGTGTGCCAATAACGTCATCAGCTTCAACACCGGGTATGCAAATAAGTGGGAGACCCATTGCACGTATAACATTATGTAACGGTTCAATTTGGCAGCGGAGATCATCCGGCATGGGCGGACGATTCGCTTTGTATTCTGGGTACATATCGTCACGGAAAGTTTTACCTTTCGCATCGAAAACCACGGCGATGCGATCAGAAGCAAACTGGCGCATCATGCTACGTAGCATATTCACTACGCCATACACCGCGTTAGTTGGGATTTCACCGTTACTCATCGTGCCAGGGTAAGCGTGAAAAGCGCGATATAGATAAGAAGAACCATCGATAAGAATCAACGGGTTTTCAGGAATACTTGCCATAATTGTCTGTATCCAAATCAGTACTTAAGAGATCTGCTTAGAATGCCATGACTACTGATCTGAATCTATCTTGTTCGCGCGATCAAGTTCGCGGAAATTTTCCGAGTTTGTTCACGAAAAACACGTCACACTGTGGATAACTCTGTTTATATAAATTATCCACCGGTTATTAACTTGAAATGAAACACAAAAAACCAAAACCTAAAGCACTGTTTATAAAGAACTTATTGGAAACAGATCTACAAGATCAAGGATCTATAAATGATCGTTACATGTGGAAAAGTTTTAGTGAAAGGCGTCAATAAAAAATTTTCGGAAAGAAAAAAGCGACCCCGATGGGTCGCCTAGCAGAAGTGGTAAAGTTAGTTCTATTAATGAGGTAACTTTGCCAAGAAGCTATAAATTACACTGGAAGCAATGTGAGCAATGTCGTGTCAAAAAGAATTCGTTTACGGTCAATCGTCGATTTCATTACTTTCTCAACCACTGGTTAATCAGTAACGCCCTCTCCTTATGAACCTCTCTCGTTCCCTAAGACGCCATTAATAATAATGATTCTCATTTAATAATCAACAGTTAAATGAGAAAATATCTCATTTATTTTCACACAGCTTTAATAAAGTGAACACGAGACTCGCGAAGGTTTGGCTTTTCTTCAAATTTTTCAATAATATAGTCATTTCTTAGCAGTAAACGTAGCATCGCTGGAAATTGATTACGTGATTTCACTTTTAGCATTTTATAGCCCTGTTCCGAGACCCAATCTTCTTGAGCCTCTAACAGCATTTGCGCTACGCCTTCATTGCGCGCTTCTGGTGCTACTCCACCAAACCAGCTATAAAACGTGTAATCATCAAATTCATAGCCGATTTTAAAACCAAGGATCGTACCGGCTTTCTCAGCGACTAAGATTAAACTCTTTTTATCTCCAAGGCGTGCTGCCATGGATTCAACCGTTTCACCACGTGCAAACTCAGTTACGCGTGCTACTACTTGGATCGCCTCTTCCAGCGTGCCTTCACGAATCAGCATTGTCATTGTTCTACTCTCCAGAGATAAAAATACCCAAGTAACATTAGGTCATATGCATTATGACTGAGGTTACTTGGGTACATGAAGACCGACAACAATTGTCGGTCTGGTTTTTCTCATTGAGCGATAATTACTCTTCTGCTGCTTGCTGAACTTTCACTAGATGCTGAGCCGCCTGCGCATTTTCTTCTGCCAACCACTCTGCAACATCTTTCGCGAAGTAGGTCAAAATACCGTCTGCACCAGCACGTTTGAAGCAAAGCAGTGATTCCAAAACAGTTTCACGCTCTTTTAGCCAACCATTCATGATGGCAGCTTTGTGCATCGCATATTCGCCTGAAACTTGATAAGCAAACGTCGGTACTTGTAGTTCTGTCTTCACTCGACGAACCACATCAAGGTAAGGCATACCTGGTTTTACCATGACCATGTCAGCACCTTCATTGATATCAAGTGCCACTTCGTGCAGCGCTTCATCGCTGTTTGCCGGATCCATTTGGTAGTTTTTCTTGTTACCGCCTTTTAGGTTCGATGCTGAACCGACTGCATCACGGAATGGGCCGTAATAATTTGATGCATACTTAGCAGAGTAAGCCATAATTTGTGTATGAATATGGCCCGCTTCTTCTAATGCTTCACGGATCTTACCAATGCGACCATCCATCATATCTGATGGTGCCACGACATCCGCACCCGCTTCCGCATGAGACAAGGCTTGTTTGATAAGCACTTCTGTCGTCTCATCATTCATCACATAGCCATTTTCATCGATAATGCCGTCTTGCCCATGAGTCGTAAATGGATCAAGTGCTACGTCCGTAATGACACCCATTTGCGGCACATGCTCTTTTAATTCACGAACAGCACGTTGAACTAAGCCCTCTGGGTTGTATGCTTCTGCAGCGCATAGGCTCTTTGCGTCTTGGTTTACGACAGGAAACAATGCAATCGCTGGCACACCTAAACTTGCTAAGTAATGCGCTTCTTCTAGCATTAAATCAATCGACAAACGCTCTACACCCGGCATCGATTCAACACTTTCACGGCGGTCTTTACCCATTAGAACAAACATTGGGTAAATCAGATCATTAACAGAAAGTTGGTTTTCAGCCATCAGACGACGACTAAAATCGTGCTTACGCATGCGACGCATACGGCGTGCAGGGAATGGACCTTGAATTGATACAGACACCATTTTCTCCTTGTCTGGACGGTTATGATGATCAAAATCATCTGGTGGCAAAATCATATCACTCTTGCAGCACCTTGCGAGTGACAATATGAAAAAAGGTCACTAAAAACGCGAAAATGACCCAGCACTCACACTCGAGTATACTGTTGAATCAATCAATTTAAAGACGAACCATAGAGACAAACGATGATCGATACGCATGCTCATATTTACGCCAGCGAATTTGATAATGACCGCGATGAGGTGGTTACACGCGCTTTAGCTCAAGGGATTAGTAAGATACTGCTGCCAAACATCGATCTTGACTCTATCGAGCCAATGCTAAAAACCGAAGCCTTGTATCCAGAAATATGCCGCTCGATGATGGGCCTACACCCTTGCTACGTCGATGGTAATGTTGAGCAAACATTAGCAATCATTCGATCTTGGTTCGAAAAGCACAAATTTATCGCGGTCGGTGAAATTGGTATCGACTTATACTGGGATAAAACGTTCCGCGCTGAGCAAGAAATGGCATTTATCAATCAGTTGAACTGGGCGAAAGAGATGGATTTACCCGTGGTCATTCACACTCGCGATTCCATCGAAGAAACACTCACCCTACTTAGCCAAGAGCAAGATGGTCGTTTGCGCGGCGTATTTCACTGTTTTGGTGGCAGCGTAGAAGAAGCACAAGCCATCAATAAACTTGGCTTTCATTTAGGTATCGGCGGCGTCTCAACGTTTAAAAATGGTGGGATGGATAAAGTCATTCCGCATCTTGATATGAACTGGGTGATCCTAGAAACCGACTGCCCATATCTAGCGCCAGTCCCACATCGTGGAAAACGCAACGAGCCCGCATACACATCATTAGTTGCCGCTCGAGTGGCTGAGTTGACCAACTCAACGGTAGAAGATATTGATCGCATCACGACTCAAAATGCGACCGCGCTCTTTCGCTTATAACGGTATAAGAACACCAAGCGATCAAAAAAGCGGCTTATCTAAGCCGCTTTTTTACATTCTGGAATGGATTACTCTTCCACTTCTGCCTCTTCATCTTTGCGAGTGTAGAAACGTGCAAAGAACAAACCCACTTCAAACAGCAAACACATCGGAATAGCTAACAGAGTTTGAGAAATAATATCTGGTGGGGTCAGCAACATGCCAACAACAAAAGCACCAACAATAATATATGGGCGCTTTTCTCTTAGATCTTGTGGCGTCGTTGCGCCAGTCCAACATAGCAAGATAATCGCGACAGGCACTTCAAATGCAATACCAAATGCCATGAACAGCGCAAGAACAAAATCAAGATAGCTCGAGATGTCAGTTGCGAACTCTACCCCGCCTAACGAGATAGCCGTAAAGAAGCCAAACACCAGGGGGAACACCACGAAGTAAGCAAATGCCACACCACAGTAGAACAACAATGAGCTAGAAAATAACAGTGGCATGATCAAACGACGTTCATGCTTATACAAACCTGGCGCCACAAAGGCCCATACTTGGTACAAGATAAACGGCACCGCAATAAACACCGAAGCAATTAACGTCAGCTTCAATGGTGTAAAAAATGGCGAAGCCACATCTGTTGCAATCATAGTTGCACCCTCTGGCAGTCGTTCTACCAATGGGGCTGAGACAAACTCATAGATGTGGTTAGAAAAGTAAATTAGCCCGACAAACACCACCAACACTGCCAAGATGGCACGCAATAGTCGGTTACGGAGTTCTAGCAAATGGCTAATTAAAGGCTGTGTCTGCTCGACGGTAGACATGGCAAACCTCTTTTATAAAGCTGATCAAAAAGGAGCTACCATCTTGTGTAGCTCCTCCTACTGAGACTATTCGGCTTTTTTATCTGCCGCTGTAACCTTAATCTCTTCCGCTTTCTCAACGGCTTCAGTCGCACTAGCCTCGTGTTTCGTTGGCTCTGCGTCTGATTTGGTTGGCTCCGCGTAAGGGCGGTTTACAGATTGCGCCGCTTTCTTCAATTCATCAACCGAAGATTTAAGCTCCGGAGACAGATCTTCCATCCCCATTTGCTCTGCTTTGCGCAAGTTTTCTTGCAGCTCTTGGACTTTCAACTCATGTGACAATTCGTCTTTCACGCTGTTTGCCATGCTCTTTGCAGCACCGACAAAACGAGAAACACTACGAATAGCATGAGGCAAACGTTCCGGTCCAAGAACGACCAGACCAACAACAGATATTAATACCAGTTCCCAAAAACCGATATCAAACACTTATTACGCCTGCTCTTTGTCTTTTTTCGTTTCAGGAGCCGCTTCTTTTTGCTGCTGTTTTTCTAAACTTTTTGGCTCAAAGTCTGCGTCTTTTTCTTCTTTCTTCGCAGAGTCATCTTCGCTCATTGCTTTCTTGAAGCCCTTAACGGCACCACCTAGATCGCCACCGATACCACGTAGTTTCTTAGTTCCGAATAGCAATACAACAATTACAGCAATGATTAGAAGTTGCCAAACACTGATACCACCCATTCTTTTTACCTCGGGTCTTTAAACAAATTTATTTCAAGAGTTTAACGTCTAACGACGATAAGCTCGCCAACTAAGCAGCCAAAATGTGACACCAGCGATGCCGCTAGCGACCGATAACTGCTCATAAGCGTGATCCACTAATATTGCCGAGCATACGACTAAAGTGGCTCCAACACCAAATAAAAACTTTCCTGTCGCCTGCTGACGCTTACTCTGACGGTAACCTTGATAAAGCTGATCCATGCGTTGATTCATGGCTTTACCTTGTTTTAGGCTATCGTAAAGTAGCTCTGGCAGTTCCGGTAGTTTCTCTGCCCAAAATGGCGCACGATCTTTGATAGCATTCACCAAAGCCTGCGGTCCAACTTGGTTCATCATCCATTCTTCAAGGAAAGGTTTCGCCGTCTCCCACAAATCAAGTTGCGGGTACAACTGGCGACCAAGACCTTCCACGTACAACAGCGTTTTTTGTAACAATACAAGTTGCGGCTGCACTTCCATATTGAATCGACGCGCGGTATTGAATAAGTTCAACAACACGTGACCGAATGAGATTTCACACAGTGGTTTAGCGAAAATTGGCTCACACACAATGCGAATCGCAAATTCAAATTCGTCGACGTTGGTATCGGCCGGAACCCACCCCGAATCTACGTGTAATTCCGCCACGCGGCGGTAGTCACGATTGAAAAACGCGAGGAAGTTTTCTGCCAAATAGCGTTTGTCTTCACTATTAAGTGTACCAACGATACCGCAATCTAGCCCAATCCACATCGGATTCTCTGGATGCTCCGGTTTAACGAACACGTTGCCCGGATGCATGTCTGCATGGAAAAAGCTGTCTCGGAACACTTGAGTAAAGAACACACTCACACCGCGCTCCGCAAGCAACTTCATATTGGTGCCATTTGCTTCCAAGCCTTCAATATCAGAAACTTGAATGCCATATATTCGCTCAGAAACCATGACAGTTTCATTACTGAAGTCAGGAAAAACTTCAGGAACGTACAGTTCTTCACTGCCCTCAAAGTTGCGACGCAGTTGAATCGCATTGGCGGCTTCACGACGTAAATCAAGTTCATCCAAAAGTGTTTTTTCGTATTCACGAACCACTTCAACAGGCTTTAAGCGACGAGCCTCCGGCATTGCACGGGCGACTATACGCGCCATGCGGTGCATCAGTTTTAGATCTGAATCAATGACCGGACGAATATCTGGACGGATGACTTTTAATACCACTTCTTGGCCAGTGTCTTTTAGACGCGCAGTGTGTACTTGCGCAATCGACGCTGACGCGAGCGGTTTGATATCAAATTCCGTGAACCAGTTCTCTAATGGGCCGCCCAGAGCCAACTCCATCTGCTCTTTTGCCAATTGCCCATCAAATGAAGCAACTCGGTCTTGTAAAAGCGCAAGAGGGTCAGCAATGTGTGGCGGAAAGAGGTCACGGCGAGTAGACATCATCTGACCGAACTTAATCCAAACCGGACCAAGTTCTTGTAAAGCAAGACGAAGACGTTCGCCCAATGGTTTTTCTGGGTGTTGGTTCTTAATCCAGAATAAGCTTTTGCGCATTAATAGCGGTGCTTTGGTTAGCTGATGCTCTGGCAACAACTCATCCAAGCCATATTCCAGCTGAACTTTAATGATGTGGTATAAGCGCTTTATTTCTGTTGGCGTCATGGTTGCTCCAACGCCGGCTTATCCGTATCAAGTTTGTTTAGTAGAGCATTGAGTCGAGCTTCCACACGGGAGGCTTGGCTACGCACATCATCCACTTGGTCACAGAAGTAGGCGACTTCCAATGGTGCGGGTGCCAATTTCCACTCTTCCGTCACCACTTGAGCAAGATGTCGTTGGTGCTTATCTGCTTGAGAAGCAAAAAAACGCCCGACATTCTTAGTGCCTTGTACAACAGTATGTGCGACAACATCACCCGTCACGCGAGATAACCACTCTTCGATGTCCGGCTTGCAATCCACCATCAATTGCGAGAATTTTTGCGCTAATTGTATATCACCCTCAAGCTCCAACTTATCTTGTTTGATAAGACGAGTGATGTTGGCTTGATCGCGCAGTTCAGGCAGGACACTTAGATTCAATGACAGATAACAATCTGGCTGACCCTCGTAATGGCCCAATACATCAATTTGCTGGCTGAAGATGAACGTCAGCGTCTTATTGATTTCTTTCAGATGAATTTGAATCACCTGACCTTTCAGACGTGACAAACGACGACCCAATTCAGGATCGTCTTTAATCAAGGTGTTCAGCGTTGTTTCAATTGCCGCTGTGATAAGAGGTTCAAATGGCATGCCGCTTATCCTTAGAATTTGTAGCCACGGTGCAACGCCACAATACCACCAGTAAGGTTGTAGTATTTGGTGTTTTCAAAGCCAGCTTCGATCATCATGTTTTCCAGCGTATCTTGATCTGGGTGCATGCGGATCGATTCTGCTAAGTAACGGTAACTGTCAGCATCGTTCGCCACCAACTCACCCATTTTTGGTAATAAGTGGAACGAATACGCATCGTACACTTTTGACAGCGGGTCTAAGATTGGCTTCGAGAACTCAAGAACCAATAGACGCCCCCCCGGCTTTAATACTCGGAACATTGAGCGAAGAGCTTTGTCTTTGTCTGTTACGTTACGTAGACAGAAACTGATAGTGATCACATCAAAATAATCATCTGGGAATGGCAGTTCTTCCGCGTTTGCTTGTACATAGTGCACGTTGCCAACAACACCATTGTCGCGCAGTTTGTCACGACCGACGTTGAGCATAGAATTATTGATGTCCGCTAGGATCACATGGCCTTGGTCGCCAACAATGCGCGAGAATTTCGCCGTCAGGTCACCAGTACCACCACCTAGGTCAAGAACACGTTGACCCGGACGAGCGCCACTGCAATCAATAGTAAAACGCTTCCAAAGGCGGTGAATACCACCCGACATCAAATCATTCATAATGTCGTATTTTGCTGCCACTGAGTGGAAAACTTCGGCAACTTTGGTCACTTTTTCATCTTTTGCCACCGTGGTAAAACCAAAGTGGGTCGTTTCATTCTCTAACGCTGTATTTGATTGCACGCTTGTGTCCGTCATTCTGATTCCTCTTCGGCAGCACTTTTTCACGTCAGGGCGATGGCTGACAAATATGCTCGCCCACTGTACTGCGGTCGATTAGTTTACTTTATCCTCAGCCGGATGTCTTTCTACTAAAGAAGCATTTTCAGAAAATGACTCACTCTGTGCCAACTGAGAAAGTTCAGGAGAAATAGGCCGTTTTACTTCAACCCCAAGCTGCTTAAAGCCCTCTGCCTGACGGATCACATTGCCCCGGCCTGTTGCAAGCTTATTCATCGCCCCTTGATACGTTTGATTGGCCTTATCTAACGCGCTTCCTAGCCCTTCCATATCATCAATAAACAAGCGCAGCTTGTCATACAACTTTGCAGCACGCTCCGCAATTAATTGAGCATTTTCATTCTGACGTTCATTGCGCCACAGGTTGTCAATCGTGCGCAGCGCCACCAGCAAGGTGGTTGGGCTCACTAAGATAATGTTTTGTTCCATCGCGTCTTTCACCAAGCTCGGATCCGCTTGAATCGCGACTTGGAATGCAGGCTCCACCGGAATAAACATCAACACGTAGTCGAGGCTCTGAATGCCTTTCAACTGATGGTAATCCTTAAGGCTCAACCCTCTAATGTGTGCACGCAGCGCGGAAAGGTGATCGCTCAGCGCCTGATCACGCTGAGTGTCGGTTTCAGCGTTAAAGTAGCGCTCGTATGCCACCAAAGCCATCTTCGAATCGACCACCACTTGTTTGTTTTGCGGTAAGTGAACAATCACATCAGGTTGATAGCGCTTGCCCGCTTCGTTTTGCAAGCTCACCTGAGTTTGGTACTCGTGCCCTTCACGCAAGCCAGATTCTGCCAATACGCGAGCCAGAACCACTTCCCCCCAGTTACCTTGTTGTTTGTTATCGCCTTTTAGTGCCTGGGTTAGGTTGACCGCCTCCCGAGTCATGTGTTCATTAAGGCGTTGCAGGTTTTTCAACTCGTGCACCAACGTATGACGCTCTTTGGCTTCTTGGCTAAAGCTGTCGTTAACCTGCTTTTTGAACCCTTCAAGCTGCTCTTTGAGTGGAGAAAGCAAGCCCTCCAAACTCTGACGGTTTTGAATGTCGACTTTGGCGGTTTTTTCTTCGAACAACTGATTCGCTAAGTGCTCGAATTGCTGCTTTAAACGCGCTTCTGCGTGTTCGAGGATTTGCAGCTTTTCAGCATTGGCTTGATTGATCTGTTCGTGACGCGCTTGCTGCTCACCAAGCTGGGTTTCAAGGCGTGATTTGTGTTCTCGCATCTGCCCTAGCTCATCAAAATACTGCTGGCGCTCTTGTTTCACTGCTTCAAAATAGCGCAGCTTTTCCATCGCAGCCATCAGCTTACCGTGTGTTTGACGCACCTCAAATGCCGCTTTATCACGCTCGTCATCGAGCTCATCCAATTCTTGCTGCGCATCAGCAAGACTCTGCTTTGCCTGTTCAAGTTGTTGTTGATGAAGCTGTTTTTCAGAATGTAATTGTTGTTCAAGCAACTGAGTTTGCATAACAAAACGTTGCTTGACCCACCAACCTACTGCGACACCGCTCGTTGTCGCGGCAAAAAGTGAAGACAGAATGAGAGATTGATGCTCAAGAATCCATTGCATAATAGCGAGTTAGCCTGTGTTTTTTATCTTTAATAATGGTATTTACATACTGGATAAATGTCCAGTTTGTTGGATAAAAAGTCCTCGCATACACTAAGGGATGTTAACCTCAAACGGTTATATTTCGCCCGAGAGGTCATCACGCCCTCGAGTTTCCGTACAACATACTCACTCCTGTTCATATTTTCGACAACGAGCAGTGCGTCATCATTACATAGAGGCATCATGAACGAGCGTCGCGCCCTAGGATTTGGGCTTTCAGCGGTATTACTTTGGTCAACAGTGGCGACCGCATTTAAATTGACTTTGGCGGAATTCACTCCTATTCAGATGCTCACCATAGCAAGCATAGTGTCAGCGATAGCACTGACCCTGGTATGTGGCGTGCAAGGTAAGCTAAACCAACTTAGTGCGACTTTTTTGTCTAACCCTTGGTACTACTTACTACTGGGCTTAATTAACCCTCTCGCTTACTACCTGATTTTATTCAAAGCATACGATTTGTTACCCGCCTCTCAAGCACAAGCCATTAACTACAGCTGGGCCATCACTCTAACCTTAATGGCGGCCGTTTTCTTAGGTCAGAAAATTCGTGGCAAAGATTGGATCGCGTGTTGCTTTAGTTATGCCGGAGTCATTGTGATTGCCACTAAAGGTAACGTCTTGGGAATGGATTTTGAAAGCCCACTTGGCGTCTGTTTGGCGCTGCTTTCCACACTACTTTGGGCGAGTTACTGGATCCTGAATACAAAAAACAAAGCGGACCCTGTCATTGGCGTATTACTGGGTTTCTTAGTGGCGATCCCTTTTGCTGTTGGTCTGAGTCTCTATGAGGGGGCAAGCTGGGGCCAAATTTCTGCCAAAGGTTGGGCTGCGGTGACTTATGTCGGCCTATTTGAGATGGGAGTGACATTTGTACTGTGGCTTACGGCGCTCAAACTGACTGAGAATACGGCGCGTATCAGCAACCTGATTTTTGCATCGCCGTTTATCTCTCTGGCACTCCTTGCGACAATCATCGGAGAAGAGATCCATCCATCAACATTGATGGGATTAGTCATGATCATCAGCGGTTTGGTTATCCAACAAGTTCGCTTCGGAAAATCACGTCAAGTCTCGGAAACGGCCCCGTAAGTTATTTAAAAACCGACAAGATTACCTCAAAAGGAGAGGAGGTTAACAAATCAATCATTAACCACCTCTCTCCTGATATAGAAAACACCTTGCTTCAGATACGATAGCGCATTCGCTATACATACAGAATTATCATTTAAGCGCTTTGCAGACCTCCTGCAACAAACCGCTAAGGTCATCTAGTAATTATGTTTCGCTTTGCAGTATCTTCCGATCTTCTCTCTACATGGAAACATGCGCTGCACCACTTTTGTGGTCGTTTCCAAGCTCAAGGGCTACTTTTTGCCCACGACTACACGTATCAATGGCAGCTCAGTGAAATCAGCACAACGAATATCCACCAAGAAGATATTGTGGCCTTACTTCAATCGATGACCAAACAGTTCAAGGCACCAAACCTCGCGGTGGAGCGCATCAACTTTTCAGGCCAGACCTTAAGCTTTTGTCCGATATGGCAACCTAACGGTACACTTTTTGCGGCGATTGCCTTAGTCCACAACAATGAACATTCAACAGAAGTCACTATCGATTTGAGCGCTCTATGTGGACGCATTGGTTTTGACATTGGCGTTATTTTTCATCAAGAGCAATTGCGAAACCAACAGCCCGTTAATACTACATTACCGAGCTTACAAGAGTTTGTTGATGGGCTAGATGACCACACATGGATAAAAAGTATTGATGGTGAATATGTCCTAACCAGCCGAACTGTTGAAGAGGCTTGGAATATGAAAAGTACGGACATTATTGGCAAAAAAGATCGCGAATTATTTACTCCTGCACGTGCCCAACAATTTATGGATGCAGACCAAGAAGTCATCGCGACGGGTAGACAACACACTGTCGAAGAGTACTCGCTAGTTGATGGTAGCAACAAACCCATTTGGTTAGAGACCATAAAATCGCCCATTCGCAATCAAGCTGGTGAGCTCATCGGAATTTTGGGTATGACACGCAATGTGACCCGTCGTAAAACCGTTGAAAACCAGCTCTCATTGGCATCGACCATTTTTAATCATTCTCATGAGGGCATGATGATAACCGATCGTACGGCCAATATTCTTGAGATTAACAGTGCCTTTACTCGCATCACTGGCTTCACCGCAGAAGAGGCCATTGGACAAAAGCCGAACATCATCCGCTCTGGCCACCATGATCCGGACTTCTACACAGAGCTATGGCGTCAGCTTAAAACAACAGGCCAATGGAAAGGTGAGTTTGTAAATCGAAGAAAGGACGGCAGCGTTTATCCCCAACTGGCGACCATCAGCACCGTCGTGGATGAAAGCAGTCATTTGGTGAATTACATCTGTGTATTTGAAGATATCTCCGTACGTAAAGCGCACGAAGAAAAGCTGCAGAGAATGGCCTTTTATGACCCGCTTACCAGTTTGCCCAATCGCACTCAGCTTTTGTCATTGCTGGAACAACACATTGAAAGCGGCCGTAAACATCATCACTCTTTTGCGACCCTATTCCTCGACATTGATCACTTCAAACACATCAATGATAGCTTAGGGCACTTCTATGGTGATCAACTCCTCACTAAATTAGCGGAACGATTACAAGACGTCTTGCACCGACAAGCGCATGTGGCTCGGATCGGTGGGGATGAGTTTGTGATCATTTTGCCAAACATCCAATCAAAATCGCGACTTATCGATGCCGTTGAGGAAGTACTAAACCTATTCAACCGACCATTTAAAGTAGGTCAAAATGAATCGCTTCGCATCTCGACGAGTATTGGCATTGCTTGCTATCCACAAGATGGTCAAGACAGTGAAACACTATTGAAAAATGCCGATACGGCAATGTACTTAGCCAAGAAAAATGGCCGCAATGGCTATGCGTTTTATTCTCCAGATTTAACCGACAAGTCAATTTCTCACGTTCGTCTACAATCTGCGCTGCATGAAGCGATTGAAAAAAATGAGCTTTATCTGGTTTATCAGCCTCAATACCAAATCCATAACCACAAGGTCGTCGGTGTTGAAGCATTGTTGCGCTGGGATCACCCAGAACTCGGTAGCGTTTCTCCAGCAGAGTTCATTCCTATTGCAGAAAAAACCGGACTGATCCAAGTGATTGGTCCATGGGTAATGAAAGAGGCGTGCCGACAAGGAAAAGATTGGTTAGACCAAGGCATTGATTTTGGCAAAATGGCCATCAATGTTTCAGCGCTTCAACTGCAAAAGCCGGGGTTTATTCAACGCCTAAAAGACATTTTGCAGCAAACTCAATTTCCAGCAGATCGCATCGATTTAGAAATTACTGAAAGCTATCTACTGAATGACCCATTGCATGCGATTGAGTCTCTCAACCAGTTAAGGCTATTAGGAATAGAAATATCATTAGATGATTTTGGAACGGGTTATTCTTCGCTATCGTATCTAAAAGGCCTACCAATCAATAAGCTCAAAGTCGACCGCTCATTTGTCAGCGATGTCCCAAGCAACAACGACAGTAACGCGATCGTAAATGCGATCATTGCGATGGGTAAAACATTATCCTTAACCGTGATTGCAGAGGGGATAGAGACCGCGCAGCAAGCGCAGTACTTGCATGAGCGAGGCTGTCTATATGGTCAAGGTTATCGCTTTAGCGCGCCCGTCAGTCCTGAAGCGTTATTCAAATAATCAAAGCAAAAAGACCAAGCTTGCGCTTGGTCTTTTTCAATGTCATTGAGTTCGAAACTGTTTAGCTAAGGCATTACGCCCACTGTCCCGCAACAAAGCCACTCGACCAGCACCATTGGAAGTTATAACCACCCAACCAGCCCGTCACGTCCATCACTTCACCAATGAAGTACAAACCTTTGATGTTCTTACATTCCATGGTTTTTGAAGACAGGTGATCGGTATCTACTCCGCCTAAAGTAACTTCCGCTGTGCGGTAACCTTCTGTGCCATTTGGGGCTACTGTCCAGTTCTCTAAACGCTCAACGATGGTTGCCATCTCTTTCGGGTTGAGCTGCTTAAGCGGTTTGTCTGCCAGCTCTTTACGCTCAATCAGCACTTCAACTAAGCGCTTTGGTAGCACTTTTGCCAACGTGTTCTTTAGAGATTGGTTTGGGTGTTTCTCGCGACTGCACTCTAGCAATTCGGCGATATCATCATTTGGCACGAGATTAATCGTTACCTTCTGACCTGCTTTCCAGAATGACGAGATTTGCAGTACCGATGGACCAGACAAGCCGCGGTGAGTAAACAACAGCGCTTCTTTGAACATGGTGCCATCTTGCGCTGTGATTTCTGCTGGGATAGCAATACCTGAAAGCTCAGCAAAATCTTCTTTGTCTTCCTTGTGCAAAGTAAATGGCACCAGACCTGCCGTGGTGGTGATCACCGGGATCTCGAACTGCTCAGCAATCTTGTAGCCAAATGGCGTCGCACCCAGTTTTGGCATCGACAAACCACCCGTTGCAACCACCAAGGATTCACATTCAATGCTTTCCGTTCCGGCATGCAGACGAAAACCATCGTCAGTTTTTTCAATCGAATGCACATCACACTGGTAACGCTGCTGAATGTTTGGCATGTCGCATTCTGCTAACAGCATCTTAACGATGTCTTTTGAGGTAAACGCATCAACACAGAATAACTGTCCGTGATCGCGCTCTTCAAACTCGATGCCGTGCTTGCTGACCATCGAGATAAAGTCCCAGTTGGTGTACTGCGACAGCGCTGATTTCACGAAGTGTGGGTTTTGGCATAAGTAATTGTTTGAAGAGACATCGTAGTTAGTAAAGTTACAACGACCACCGCCTGAGATAAGGATTTTACGCCCTGGTTTTTTGGCATTATCTAGCACAAGCACACGGCGTCCGCGCTTACCCGCCTCTGCCGCGCACATCAAACCCGCTGCACCCGCGCCAATTACAACAACATCAAATTTCTTACTCATCGATAACGCTCAATTACTTACTCAGGTTGGTACCGTCTAAAAAATAAAAAAGGATGTGCGTAATGCACATCCTTGCTTTGTATACAGCTATTCTACCGACAAATATCGAGCAGGAAAAGCGCTTAAATTCCAAGCACCGTATCTTACTAAAGAATAAAAACCGCGACTAAAGAATAAAAGCGGCGAGCAGAGTAACACCAAGCAGTGCCGTAGAGAGAATAAATAACTCACGTACTCGTTCACACTTATCGGTAAACAGTCCATCGTGATGATGGTGATACTCTTTACTCTTAATGTAGTGAAACAGCCTCACTTGTTTGGTGACATTACCATGCGTAGTAAAAAAGCCATTGCCATCCACTTGCTGGTAAAGCAAAGGATGCGCTTCACGCATGATATATATCAGAGAACGAAGAGCGGTAAAGTACCTGACCATGTTCACGGCGGTTACTACCATTAGCGCAAATAAGATTGTGTCTCCACTGATCATCTTTCCTCCCTACATCTTCACTGATGCTCAAGAGAAAAAGGCAAACAATGCTTCGCCCTTTACCCGCTGCTATTGCGATCTAAGCGCGTTATACAGCTGGAGCACCCATAATTGAAGATGAACCTTCTTTTGCCATTTGTGCTAGATCTTTGTCGATGAAGAACAAGGCTTTACCATCTTCACCTACCAATTCGATCTTATCTAAAATCCCTTTAAACAACTTCTCTTCTTCGTGCTGTTCAGCCACGTACCACTGTAGGAAGTTAAACGTTGAGTAGTCTTGGCTTGTAAAAGCAACATGCGCCAATTTGTTGATCTTTTCCGTGATCATTTGCTCATGTTCATAAGTTTCACGGAAAACATCGCCTAGGCTCGCAAAATCATGCTTCGGTGCTTCAATTGCACCTAGAATTGGCATTGAGCCCGTTTCGCTCACATAAGTGAAAAGACGTTGCATGTGCTCCATTTCTTCTACGGCGTGAGCGCGTAAAAATTCAGCCGCACCTTCAAAACCTTTGTCTTCACACCAAGCACTCATTTGTAAGTATAGATTGGATGAGAAAAATTCTAGATTAATTTGCTCATTCAATTGTTCAACCATAGTTTGAGACAGCATGTTAACTCCTATTTATGTCCATGCAATATACCCAAGTAACCTCAATACTGGCGGATTGGCGACAATAAAGTCACTTGGGTATAACGCCACTATAACATGATTACTATGGCAAAAGTTTGTACCATTAATATTGATATGAGATCACTTCAGCAAAAATATCTGGGACTTAGTGCTAATCTGAATCTATACCCTCTTAAGGAGATAGCAATATGAGTTACAAACATATTCTTGTGGCCGTCGACCTATCAGATGACAGTAAAGTGTTGATCAAAAAAGCGGTGTCATTGGCTAAGCCTCTAGAAGCCAAAGTCTCTTTCATTCATATCGATGTGAATTATGCCGAGCTCTACACTGGTCTTATCGATATCAATATGGCTGAGGCCCAGCACCAGGCAATGGAAGCGTCACGCACCCAATTAGCAAACTTTGAAGAGTACGCTGAGTACCCAATTACCCATACACTAGTGGGTAGCGGTGATTTGAGTAACGAACTGTGCGATACCATTCAGGAATATAACTTTGATATGGTGGTCTGCGGCCACCACCAAGATTTCTGGAGCAAGATATTGTCTTCGACGCGTCAGCTTATTAACTGCTCACCCGTCGATATGCTGGTCGTACCGCTAAAAGACTGATTTGCGTTGGCGCGACCCTCAAACTTGGTTAGACTGCAGTCATCTTTGTTGTTGATATAGATTCTCATCCATGGCTTATCTATCCGCAGTCACCCTACTTTGGGCGTTCTCATTTAGCCTGATCGGCGTTTATCTTGCTGGTCAGGTTGATTCTTGGTTCTCCGTTTTCATGCGCATTGCGCTGGCGAGCGTTGTGTTCATCCCTTTCTTAAAATTCCGTGGCGTTAGCAAGTCTCTGATCGTAAAACTGATGATCGTGGGCGGTTTCCAGCTCGGCTTAATGTATTGCTTTTACTACCAGTCATTCCTGCTCCTTTCAGTACCAGAAGTATTGCTGTTCACCGTATTTACCCCGATTTACGTCACCTTGATTTATGACTTCTTGAAAGGTCGATTCTCGCCTTGGTATTTGGTCACGGCGGCTATTGCGGTACTAGGCGCGGCGTGGATTAAATTTGCTGGCATCAATGAAAACTTCTTGATGGGATTCTTAGTCGTGCAGGGTGCTAATTTGTGCTTTGCCATCGGTCAGGTCGGCTATAAGTACATTATGGAAACCGAATCGGTTGAGTTGCCGCAGCACACGGTATTTGGTTACTTCTATTTAGGCGCACTGTGTGTCGCGACCGTCGCCTTTGCTCTTATGGGGAACTTAGACAAGATGCCAACCACGGCAACACAATGGGGTATTCTGACTTACCTCGGCTTGATCGCATCGGGCTTTGGTTATTTTGCGTGGAACAAAGGTGCGACTATGGTCAATGCTGGCGCGCTCGCGGTAATGAACAACGCACTCGTGCCTGCTGGCTTGATTGTAAATATTGTAATTTGGAACCGTGACGTCGACGTAATGCGCCTGACTGTTGGCGGCGCAATCATCATGCTGTCATTGTGGATTAACGAGACTTGGGTGAAAAAACGTGTAGAGATAAGTTACGCCAACAAGTAGCCATATTCGGTACCAGACAATAAAAAACGCGTCCTCTCATATGGACGCGTTTTTTGTCTCTAATGGTATATTTGTCATAAGTTATGAAAACGATGTTTAATGTATCGGGGTTTGCAGTTTATCGCTCATCAAGGTGTTTGGTGGCGTTGGTAGCAGCACCTCTAGTTTGGCATTACGCGCTTCAAGCTTGCGTTGGCGTTTCAGTAATTTTTGCTGCTTTTTGGCTAACTTAAGCAACTTCTTCTGCTGCTTGTAGTGTTTCTTAACCGCTTTCTTCGCCTGCTTCAGCGCTTTCTTATCTGATAAGTCAAACATCGACGGCATCTCTAACTTGGTAGCGGATGTTACGGCTGCTACTTTCGCTGCCAGTTTTTTCTCTTTTACTCGTTCCACTACACGCTTCACAATCGCCGCTTTCTCTGCGCTTTGCTCAGAAGTCATGTTGATTGATGTGTCTTGAGTGAGTGATGAAGTTGGCAGTGCTTCCGCCAACAAACCACAAGCCTGTTGCTCGGACAGCAACTTATCTTGGCATTTCTGAGGTGGAATTGCAGTCGGTTTACACAAGGTATCTTTCGAAGCAGAAGATCGCGCACAAGAACGACAAACGAATTTAGGCGCAACCACCAAACGATGAATATCACCCAAGTTATCGGCGATCTGTTTGCGATTCATCTTACATAAACGTTTAGCCATGCTACTACTCCAGCGATTCCGCTATTGACTGTTTTACTCTCTTACTGCCTTACAATCTGCGACTGCATCATGCCAAGTGAAATAATAATAATTCTTAATTAGATATACAATCAGAGTGCTGAATAAGCAAGCGAAAAGTGTCAGTAGACATGACGAAAAGTAGAAACGATCACAGCGCCCAATTGAGCGCTGTGAGAAGAAGTACCACAGAGTCAGACCGTTAAAAAATCTTACGCTATGTTTACGCCATTGACGCTTTTACATACACATCGAAACGGTTCTTTTTCGTTTCGATTGCCATACTTGGCTGTTGTTCATCTAACCAATTCGCGTAATCAGGGCGCTTCACCACCACACGCTTAGTGGCCAACGCCATTGCGGGTGCCAACAAGCCATCCGCGTCAAGATCTGCACCGACCAAAGATTGGAAGACGCGCATCTCTTTTTTCACTAATGCCGATTTCTTTTTGTTTTCAGGATGTGGGTACATAGGATCAAGGTAAACGACATCTGGCTGCACGAAGTCTTTATCTTGCGCCAATTGTTCTAACGCATCGTGACTAGAAGCATGAATAAGCGACATGCGCTCTGATACCCAAGTTCCGATTTCAGGGTCGTGCTTTGCGCGAGCCAAGCCGTCATCCAACAATGCCGCCACTACAGGATGACGCTCAACCATCTGCACTTTACAACCTAACGATGCCAATACGAACGCATCGCGCCCTAAGCCTGCAGTGCCATCAAGTACGGTTGGCGTCGCGCCTTTGTTCAAGCCTGCGGCTTTGGCGATAGCCTGACCTTTACCACCACCGAACTTACGTCGATGCCCCACTGCGCCACCAATCAAATCAACAAAGATCGCACCTAGCTTTGGCTCGTCCACTTTACGCAGTTCTAAACGCTCAGTCGTTAAGACTAAGGCAAAATCACTATCATCAGTGTGAGAAAGCTGCCAACGCGCAGCGAGTTCATCAAGGTGAGACTGTTGAGATGGGTCTTCACAAATCAATTGCAGTTGCAAAAGGAGGCTCCAGTAAAATCGGTTTAACTGCCGCTGAGTGTATACCCAAATAACCTATAGATGCTAGGTTCCACCAAATTGATTTCACCCGGCCATGCTCTTAACAAACAAGCGTGACTGTACGAAGTTCCGTCGATGCGTATAGAATGACCTTTGTCTCTCATCCTTATGGAACGATTTGTATGAATGTCAGCTTGCCTAAACTGGACGATCTCGACCGCGCAATTCTTAAGACTTTAATGGCCGACGCTCGAACGCCATATGCGGAAATGGCAAAACAATTTGATGTTAGTCCGGCAACCATCCACGTTCGCATCGAGAAAATGAAAGCGGCGGATATCATCGAAGGGACCGAGGTCATTGTAAACACCAAGAAGCTTGGTTACGACGTGTGCTGTTTTATCGGCATTAATCTCAATGCGGCGCGTGATTATCATTCAGCACTCGAAAAGCTCAATGCGCTCGATGAAGTAGTCGAAGCCTACTACACCACTGGCGCATACAATATTTTCGTTAAGCTGATGTGCAAATCGATTGAAGAGCTGCAATTTGTATTGATCGATAAGCTTCAAGCGATCGACGAAGTGCAATCCACTGAGACCCTGATTTCGTTGCAAAACCCAATCAATCGCAATGTAAATCCATAATGCTCTGAGTCAAAGAATAAACACCGAATCTAAGAATAAAAATTAAACCTACGAACAAAAAATGGGCAGCCACTTGGCTGCCCATTTTCATTCTCAATCGAGATTACGCTGCGATACCAGAATGGCGCAGTAGCGCATCGATTTCTGGCTCACGACCACGGAAGCGCTTAAATAGCTCCATTGGTTCTTCACTGCCACCCATTTCTAGAATGTTGTTCAAGAAACTTAGACCGGTTTCTTTGTTGAAGATGCCTTCTTCTTCAAAGCGAGAGAACGCGTCTGAAGACAACACTTCTGCCCATAGGTAGCTGTAGTAACCTGCGCTGTAACCACCAGCGAAGATGTGACCAAAGCTGTGTGAGAAACGCGCCCACTCAACCGCTGGTACAACCGCCACTTTCTCTTTCACTTCTGCCAAGGTTTCAAGCACACGAGCACCCACTTCTGGATCGTATTCTGTGTGCAGAGTGAAGTCGAACAAGCCGAACTCTAGCTGACGCAGGATACCCATCGCCGACTGGAAGTTCTTCGCTGCTAGCATTTTATCTAGCATCGCTTTTGGTAATGGTTCGCCAGTCTCATAGTGACCAGAAATAAACGCCAGCGCGTCTTCTTCCCAACACCAGTTTTCTAGGAACTGACTTGGTAGCTCAACCGCATCCCAAGGCACACCGTTGATGCCCGATACCGCGCCTGTTTCTACTTGCGTCAGCATGTGGTGGATACCATGACCAAACTCGTGGAATAGTGTCACCACTTCATCGTGCGTAAACAGTGCAGGCTTGTCGCCAACAGGACGGTTGAAGTTACACGTTAGGTAAGCAACCGGCGTTTGTAGCTCGCCAGATTGCGTGACACGACGACCACGGCAATCATCCATCCACGCACCGCCACGCTTGTGCTCACGTGCGTAAAGGTCTAGGTAGAAACTGCCTCGTAATGTGCTTTCACTATCAAAGATATCGAAAAAGCGCACTGACTCGTGCCAAGTGTCCACACCTTCGCGCTCAGTCACTGTCATACCAAACACGCGGTTTAGCACTTCAAACAGACCACTTACTGCTTTTGATTCAGGGAAGTAAGGACGCAGTTCTTCATCCGAGATTTGGAACAAGTGCTGCTTTTGCTTCTCGCTGTAGTACGCAATGTCCCACACGTTTAGCTCGCTGACACCAAATTCCGCATTAGCAAACTGACGTAGCTCTTCGATTTCGCGCTCACCTTGTGGTTTCGCTTTGGTTGCCAAATCGTTCAAGAAGCCAAGCACTTGCGCTGGGTTCTCTGCCATTTTGGTTGCCAGAGATTTCTCGCTGTAAGTGTTGAAACCCAACATGCGAGAGATTTCATGACGCAGTTTTAGCTGCTCAGTGATGATTTCTGAGTTGTCCCACTTTCCTGCGTTTGGACCACGATCAGAAGCGCGCGTTACGTACGCTTCGTACACTTCTTTACGTAGGTCTTGGTTATCACAGTACGTCATAACAGGCAGGTAAGATGGGATATCCAGCGTAATTAGGTAGCCATCAAGCTCTTTCGCTTCTGCTGCTGCTTTTGCCGCTGCAAGTGCAGACTCTGGCATACCTGCTAGGTCTTTTTCATCAACAATATGCTTGGTCCAACCCATAGTCGCATCCAGCACATTGTTGGAGAATTTCGAGCTCAGCTCAGACATGCGTTTGCTGATTTCGCCGTAGCGGTGTTGCTCGTCCGCTGGTAGACCAATACCCGAAAGTTCGAAGTCACGCAGTGAATCAGTGATGGTCTTTTGCTGCGCACGTGTCAACGTCGAAAATTCGTCGCTTGCTTTGATTGCTTTGTACGCTTCGTACAAACCTTTGTGCTGACCAACCCAAGTGCCGTACTCAGACAAAATTGGTAGACAGCTTTCGTAAGCTTCACGTAGCGCTTCGCTGTTCACGACTGAGTTCATGTGACCCACAGGTGACCAAATGCGACTCAAGCGATCGTCAATTTCTTCAATCGGCGCGATCACACTGGCCCAGCTTGGGTTTGCATTGTCTTTCAGTACCTCATCAACTTTGGCACGACAATCTGTAATCGCCTGCTCCACTGCAGGTTTAATGTGTTCTGGTTTGATTTGCGAAAACGGAGGAAGATCCGTAAACGTAAGAAGTGGATTAGACATGAATAATTCCTTTTGTGTTTTGGCTCTGTAATTGCCTATCTATATATAGAGATAGGCCAACTCAATGCACAGGCAAGTCAACAACATGGATGGGGGATCTCCGTTCCCTTTTTCTATGCCGCGATGACCAAATGGTCAAAGAGCGCTTGCTCTGTCCTTGAGTCTTATAGATTTCGTCATGATATAAAAGCGTATGTCACTCAAACACGACGCGTTTTAGTATTGTTACAAATAACTAAATATGGGTAGCGCAATGAAATTTCAATGCTGCTTCCGCACCAACGGTGTTTCATTTACGTTGAATTGAACGGAAGTTCTACATATTCGAGTTACTTGAGTATAATACCTCCATAAATCGAAAATCACAGACCACACTCATTCAAAGAGTGTTTCGAGAGTTTAATTTGTTAAGTTACCGCCACAGCTTCCACGCTGGCAACCATGCTGACGTGGTAAAACACATCGTTCAAAGCCTCATTCTTGATGCGCTGAAACAAAAAGATAAGCCATTTGTTTATCATGACACCCACTCAGGTGTAGGCCGCTACGATCTGACTCACGAATGGTCTGAGAAAACAGGCGAATACAAACAAGGCATTGCGCGCATTTGGGATAACCCAAATATTCCTGAAGACATCGCAAGCTACATCGATTCAATCAAAACGTTGAACAGCGGTGATAAACTGCGTTACTACCCAGGTTCACCGCGTGTTGCACGCGCGCAAATCCGTCCACAAGACCGTATGGTTCTGACTGAGTTGCACCCAGCCGATCACCCACTGCTGGAACAAGAATTCCATCGCGATCGTCAAGTGAGCATTTACAAAGAAGATGGCTTCAAGCGTCTGAAAGGCAGCCTGCCACCACAAGAGCGTCGTGGTTTGGTGCTGATTGATCCACCATACGAACTAGCAAAAGAATATCGCGACGTCGTACAAGCGATTTTCCAAAGCCACAAACGTTGGGCAACAGGCATCTACGCGATTTGGTACCCAGTGGTAAACCGCTGTGATATCGAAGACATGATTGAAGGTTTAGAAGGACTGGGCATTCGCAAAATCCTGCAAATCGAATTGGGCGTCTCTCCAGACACCAACGAGCGCGGCATGACGGCATCGGGCATGATCGTGATTAACCCACCGTGGAAACTGGAAAGTCAGATGAAAGAAATTCTGCCATTCCTACAAGAAGCGATCGCACCAGCAACGGGGCACTGGAAAGTTGACTGGATCGTTCCAGAGTAAATACCTCTTTTGCTTTTTAAACTTTTAAACGCAACGATTTCATCGTTGCGTTTTTTTTGATTTTTCGTTCATTTTGCATTCCCAAATACTCGCCTTATTCCTCTTTAGTATCCTTTCATCGCTATTTGTCATAAGCAATGTCACTTTTTCCCATTTAGGAAATTGCTAGACTCGATTTATGATAGGGACAACGGATCATGCTTAAGTCACTTCAACAGGCTTAGGCAATTAACAATTTATTTAGGGATGTTGAGTTCATCACCCACCACCCCAATGTAATTGTTGTCAGACAAAAATTAATAAGCTCTTGGAGAAAGTAATGGCGACTCATTTTGATTATATCTGTATCGGTGGCGGCAGCGGCGGCATTGCATCAGCAAACCGTGCAGCAATGTACGGTGCTAAAGTAGCGCTTATCGAAGCTCAAGACCTTGGCGGTACCTGTGTAAACGTTGGTTGTGTGCCGAAGAAAGTGATGTGGCACGGTGCGCAAGTTGCAGAAGCAATGAACCTGTACGCAGAAGACTACGGCTTCGATGTAGATGTAAAAGGTTTCGACTGGAGCAAACTGGTTGAGAGTCGTCAGGCTTACATTGGTCGTATCCACCAATCTTACGACCGCGTTCTTGGTAACAACAAAGTAAACGTGATTAAAGGCTTTGCTAAGTTCGTTGACGAGAAAACAGTTGAAGTAAACGGTGAACACTACACAGCGGATCACATCCTGATCGCAGTGGGTGGTCGTCCAACGATTCCAAACATCCCAGGCGCAGAATACGGCATCGATTCAAACGGCTTCTTCGAGCTTGCTGAGCAGCCAAAACGCGTTGCAGTGATCGGTGCAGGTTACATCGCGGTAGAAATCGCCGGCGTTCTGCATGCACTAGGCACTGAAACGCATCTATTCTGCCGTAAAGAATCACCGCTACGTAGCTTCGACCCAATGATCATCGAAACGCTAGTAGAAGTGATGAATGCAGAAGGTCCAACTCTGCATACACACTCTGTTCCAAAAGAAGTGGTAAAAGAAGCAGATGGCAGCCTAACTCTACACCTAGAAAACGGTGAGAGCCAAAATGTCGATACCCTAATCTGGGCAATCGGTCGTCACCCAGCCACTGACGCTATCAACCTAGCATCAACTGGCGTTGCAACGAACGATCGTGGCTACATCAAGGTAGACGAGTACCAAGAAACGAACGTGAAAGGCATCTACTGTGTGGGTGACATCATGGAAGGCGGTATCGAGCTAACACCAGTAGCGGTGAAAGCGGGTCGTCAACTTTCTGAGCGTCTATTCAATGGCAAAACTAACGCGAAGATGGACTACGAATTGGTACCAACCGTGGTATTTAGCCACCCACCAATCGGCACTATCGGTCTAACGACTCAAGAAGCGGAAGAGAAATACGGCAAAGACAACATCAAAGTCTACACGTCTAGCTTCACTGCGATGTACACAGCGGTTACTAAGCACCGTCAACCATGTAAGATGAAGCTAGTATGTGCTGGCGAAGAAGAAACGGTTGTTGGTCTACACGGCATCGGCTTCACGGTTGATGAAATGATTCAAGGCTTCGGCGTAGCAATGAAGATGGGCGCAACCAAAGCAGACTTCGACTCTGTTGTAGCTATCCACCCAACAGGCTCTGAAGAGTTCGTGACGATGCGCTGATAGCGTCAATTGCGTTTATCGTTAGCATATGAATTAACGACTGAACACTAAGAGAAAGGGCCATCATTAATGGCCCTTTTTACATCCACAAAGCGACATGGCTTGAGCATTTTAGCTCCTCCTATCACTTAAGTTGCTGCAAGTACTTATAAACCGTCGGTTCTGAGATATTCAGGCTATGCGCAACCTTACCGACTGTACCTTTTAATAAAAAGATACCCTCATTATTCAACTCAGTTACGATGGTGATTTTGTCTTCTTTCGATAAGTCTTCAATTGGCACAGGGTAAGCCTCTAGCACCTTATCGATTCGAATATCGACCATTTCAGGGATACTGACCCCCAAGTGCTCATCAATCTGATTCTCTTCAGAAAATGTAGGGTAACCGGACAGCAGAGAATCAATGAAGCGCTTCGCATTAACAAACTGCTCCACCATCATATTAATACACATGGCGCCAACAATTTGCTTTTCTGCATTTCTAATATAGAACGTCGCACACTTCAGCTTTTTGTTGTCTTTCGATAAACCAACGTAGTTACATTCATAATCCACCGACTTATCTGTCGCCAGAGACTTTGCTACCAAGTTAGTGATCGGATCGCCAACTTTTCTTCCACTAATATGGCCATTACGAATCTTATAAATTGACTGCTCTAAATCGGATAGATCATGCAATACGACTTCAACATCTTCACCTAAAAAATCCGCCAACATATCGACTATCGGTTCATACAGCGACAGGTAATCCATGCCACATTCCCTCCTTTATATTTTGATAATAATTTATCACAAACAACCTCACCAAACGCACTAATTATAATAAATTTTATTATTTATTCATTTTGGAGATCAAAATCACGTTCAACGTATAATTTTTTAGCGATAATGTTCCACAGAAAAGCAAATGGATAAATTTTTATCCGTTAATACTTAATTATACGAGTGAAACATTATGTGGAAAAAGCTAGAGCCATACCGCTCATCAATCGTCTTGCTACTCGCGCTCATAATTGGCGCCATCTTTGGCATTGCGGCACCTGAACTTGCACTAAAAGTAAAACCAATCGGTCAAATCTTTCTAAACCTTCTTTTCATGGTGATCGTTCCTTTGGTTTCACTCAGTGTTATGTCTTCGATTGCCAGCATGACTGACCTGAAAAAGCTGGGCAAAATCCTTGGCCTAGTATTGGTTATCTCAATTGCAATGGCATTCTTCCCTGCACTTGGTATCGTGGGCATCGCACAGATGTTTGACATCTCTCAAGGTGTAACCATCGACCTAAGCCAAGAGTTCACTGGTGGCAGCGGCGGTATGGATTTCGTAAGCATGTTCACGACGAATGATTTTGTGGGTCTGCTATCTAAATCAAACATCCTTGCATTGATCATCATGTCTGTTCTTGCAGGTATCGCGACAAGCCAAGCTGGTGAGAAAGGCAAGAAAATCGCTGAGCTTATCGATGCAGCTAACGCAATCGTAATGAACATTGTTGGCCTAATCATGAAGCTTGCTCCTGTTGGTCTAGGCGCGTTCTTCGCCGCAACAATGGCTTCACAAGACAGCTCGATCCTTGCACCTCTAGCAACCGTTATTGGCCTACTTTGTGGCTACATGGTGGCTTACTACATCGTTGGTGCGTGTGTTTACTCGTACATCGGTGGTGGCGTGAATGGTGTAAAACAATTCTGGAAATACGCTGCGGCACCTTCAATCACTGCTCTAGGTACTTGCTCATCTCTGGGTACACTACCAGTCACGATCAAAACAGCAGATAACATGGGCATTCGTAAAGACATTTACGATATTTGTATCCCTCTGTTTGTAAACCTAAACAAATCCGGCGTAGCGATCACTGCAGCGATTAAAGTTGTCTTCATCTACGCAGTATTAGGCCTACCGTTCACATTTGATGTATTCGCTATGACGATGGTTATCGCAGTGCTATCTGCAATCATCATTGGTGGCGTACCTGGTGGTGCATTCTTGGGTGAAATCTTCATCGTAACCACTCTCGGTCTTCCACTTGAAGCAATTCCAGTTCTGGTTGTAATCGGCACGGTATGTGACGCACCAGCAACCGTACTAAACGTAGTACACGACTTAAACGCGACACAAATCGTTGAGCGCTTTATGGGCAAAGAAACACAACAACAAGAACAAATTCAACCTGTTGAACAACTGGCATAGGACACAGACAAATGACAAGTAAACATATCGAAACCAAATTGGTAACTGCTGGCCGTAAACCTCGTTTCTTACAAGGCTCTGTAAACCCAGTAATTCAACGTGCGTCTTCTCTCGTATTTGACAGCGTTCAACAGAAAAAACACGCAACGGCAAACCGCGCAAAAGGTGAACTGTTCTACGGTCGTCGCGGCACTTTAACTCACTTCGCTCTGCAAGATGCGATGTGTGAACTAGAAGGTGGTGCAGGTTGTTACCTATACCCATGTGGTGCAGCAGCAGTTTCTAACTCGATTCTAGCGTTCGTTGAATCTGGCGATCACGTTCTAATGACAGGCGCAGCATACGAGCCGACACAAGACTTCTGTAACATCGTACTGAAAGACATGGGTGTTTCGACCACTTACTACGACCCAAGTGTTGGTGAAAAAATCGCAGAGCTCGTGCAAGACAATACAAAAGTGGTTTTTCTTGAATCACCAAGCTCAATCACGATGGAAGTACAAGACATTCCTGGGATTGTGAAAGCGATTCGTGCCATCAATGAAGAGATCATTATTATGATCGATAACACTTGGGCTGCGGGCATTCTATTCCCTGCACTTGAGTTCGGCATCGATATCTCTATTCAAGCGGGTACGAAGTACATCATTGGCCACTCAGACGCGATGCTTGGCACAGCGGTAAGTAACGAGCGTTGTTGGGATCGCCTACGTGAGCGTTCTTACTTGATGGGTCAAATGGTAGATGCTGACACCGCTTATGTAGCAGCACGCGGCCTACGCACGATGGGTATTCGTCTTGCACAACATGAACAAGCAAGTATCGAAGTGGCGAAATGGTTGGAAGCTCGTCCAGAGGTTGAGGTGGTAAACCACCCTGCACTACCAAGCTGTAAAGGTCATGAGTTCTATGTTCGTGACTTCAAAGGCTGTAACGGTCTATTCAGCTTTGTACTGAATAAAAAACTGTCTCAAGAAGAGCTAGAACTTTACCTAGATAACTTTGAGCACTTCTCTATGGCTTACTCATGGGGTGGTTACGAATCATTGATTCTTGCAAACCAACCTGAAGAGCTAAACGCGATTCGCCCTGCAAACCCTGTAGACTTTGAAGGCACACTTATCCGCGTTCATATCGGCCTAGAAAACGTTGCTGACCTTATTGAAGACCTAGAGAAAGGCTTCGACCGTATTTACAAATAATATCGACAGCACCACAGTTGGATGTGGTGCTTTTTTGGAGTTTCTATGCAAATTGTATTTTCTGATCAAGCGCCTGCAGCAGTAGGCCCATTCTCACAAGCGATCAAATCTAACGGCATGTTGTACCTATCTGGTCAACTTCCACTAAACCCTGAAACGATGAAGTTCGCATCAGACAACGTGACAGGTCAAGCTGAGCAAATCTTTAAGAACATCAGTGCAGTACTTGCGGAAGCTGGTTGTGAAAAAACTCAAGTAGTGAAAACGACGGTATTCCTTTCTGATATGAACAACTTTGCCGAGTTCAATACTGCTTATGCTGCATTCTTCGAAGAGCACAAACCTGCTCGCTCTTGCGTAGAAGTCGCTCGTCTGCCGCTTGATGCACTGGTTGAAATTGAGCTGATCGCTGAGCTGTAATTTACCTTACTCCTGATCCCCCTAAAGCCAACAGACATGACAACATGCTGTTGGCTTTTTTTATCACAATCTACTGCTCTCGCACATATCAGCTCTGCCCAATGAAACTTTATTAATCCCCCCTCTGACCACACTCCATCACTCGAGTTACCCATCTATCTTTCTTGCTGTCTGCCTGTCTATCTAGCGAGTTACTTTGCCATCCTCTGTTCATTCTAAGAAGAAGCCTGCTTTTCGCTTTTGCTTGGTAAGCAGAGTATCTACACCTTGGTCCATTCCATTTCAAATATCACAAGGTACGAAGCAGCATTAATACTCGGAGCCTCATTGCCACCACTCTTTCGAACCGAACCTCAACTTAATACGCCAGACCGACGAGCAGCCCCTCAAATAACACGCAAACAAAAAGGGTCATCAATAACTTGATGACCCTTTTTCTATTCACGTTTTACAACGTTAGGGGGTATTTCGGAGCCGTTTGCGCGTTTTACTTAACTGCGCGAACCAATTCTGCAATGCCATCCCAATCGCCGCTGTCCATCATTGCTGTTGGTACCATCCAAGTACCGCCACAAGCGACAACGGATTTCAGCGCTAGGTATTCTCCAACGTTAGATGGGCTTACACCACCTGTTGGCATGAATTCCACTGGGTAAACCGCAGTCAGTGCTTTAAGCATGTTTACACCGCCTGATGGCTCAGCAGGGAAGAACTTCAAGGTACGTAGACCCATTTCCATCGCTTGCTCAACCAAGCTTGGATTGTTCACACCCGGTACGATAGTCACGTTGCGTTGCTGACAGTATTTCACTGTGGTTGGGTTGAAACCTGGGCTCACGATAAAGTCCACGCCCGCTTCAATCGCGATGTCCACTTGCTCTGTTGTCAGCACTGTACCAGCACCGATCAGCAGCTCTGGGTACGCTTCACGCATGATACGGATCGACTCAGCCGCCGCTTCAGTGCGGAATGTCACTTCCGCACATGGTAAACCGTTTTCTACCAACACTTTTGCCAGTGGCAGAGCGTGTGCTACATCGTTGATTGCGATAACTGGGACGATTTTGATTTCTCTTAATCGTTGTTCAAGTGTTGTCATGGGTAACCTCTAAAGAATAAAGCTTAATGTTGCTACGATAATAAACGCGATACCACCAAGTAACGTTTCCATTACCGTCCAAGTTTTTAGCGTTGTTTTCTCATCCATATCTAGCAGACGAGATACTAGCCAGAAACCAGAGTCATTGAAGTGAGAAAGCACTGTTGCACCACCTGCAATCGCGATAACGATAAAGCATAGGTCTAGCTCGCTCAAACCGGTTGATGCTGCTACTACTGGCGCGATAAGGGCTGCGGTTGTGGTTAGTGCTACGGTTGCAGAGCCTTGAGCAACACGTAGACAGGTAGAGATAACAAACGCTGCTACGATCACTGGCATACCAGTGTCTGTTAGTAAGTCTGCTAGTGCATCACCGATACCACTTGCACGCAGTACGCCGCCGAACATGCCGCCCGCACCTGTTACAAGGATAACACCACAGATTGGAGCAAGAGAGTCGCCACACAGCTTCTCAAGTTTTGCCATGCCGTAGTCTTTCGCAAATACCGCTAAACACACAAGTAGAGTAATCAATAGTGCAACTGGTGTTTTACCTAGCATACGTAGGAATTCTACTAATGCTGTTTTGCCATCAATCACACCCGCAACCGCTAGCGTGTTCAATACTGTATCTAGACAGATAAGCAGTACAGGTAACACTAGGATGGTCATTACTGTGCCGAATTTTGGCAGTTTTGCTTCATCAACCAGCGTATCACCGTTAAAGAACGCTTTTGATAGTGGAATATCGAATTTTTTACCTGCGTACAGACCAAATAGGTAAGCGCCTAGGTACCAAGTAGGAATCGCCACTAGGATACCAACAACCAATAGTAGACCAATGTTTGCGCCTAGGAATTCTGCTGCAGCAACTGGACCTGGGTGTGGTGGAACGAAACCGTGCATAACCGCAAATGCACCCGCTGCTGGTAACGCGTATTTAATTGGCGAACCACCAAAGCGTGCTGCCACGCTTAGAATGATTGGCATCATAACCACTAGGCCAGCATCAAAGAAGATTGGGAAACCAAATAGCAGTGACGCCACACCCAATGCAAAGGGTGCACGCTCTTTACCGAAGCGTCCAATCAAAGTATCAGCCAGTACTTTTGCACCGCCCGTTACTTCTAAAATTTTACCAATCATGGCACCAAGACCAACCAGCAGAGCAACAGAAGCCAGTGTGCCTCCGAAACCACTCATCATGGTTGGAACAACTTGGTCAGAAGATACACCTGTCGCAATCGCAGTGCCTAAACTCACCATAGTAAGAGAGGCAAACGCGTGCACTTTGAGCTTAATAATTAACACTAGCAACGCTGCAATCGCGAGGACAGCAATCGTTAGTAGGAACGTAGGGTCTGGAGCTTGGGTTAGCTGTTCCATGAGTTCACCTTAAAGAATTATTGTTTGTGTTGTGGTTCACATTTATTTGAGTTACCGGTAACATGTTACCGATAACATGAATAAGATAAACCCATATTTTAAAGTGAATTCAAAAATTGAGATCACGCGCAAATTTGTTATGAGGATAAGTTATGGCTGGTAGTAGTGTCGTCGTTATGGGCGTTTGTGCGAGTGGAAAAACCACAATAGGTGAACACTTAGCAGAAAAGCTAGGACGTAAATTCATTGATGGTGATAACCTTCACCCACGAGCAAACATTCAGAAAATGGCATCTGGTCAACCTCTGAACGACGACGACCGCAAACCATGGCTAGAACGTATTCGCGATGCTGCTTATAGCTTAGAAAGCAAAAATGAGCACGGCATTATTGTCTGCTCGGCACTAAAAAAGATTTATCGTGACCAAATTCGCGAGGGGAATGAGAACGTAAGTTTTCTATTCCTAGATGGCAGCAAAGAGCTGATCCTTGATCGCATGCGTGCCCGCCAAGGTCACTTCATGAAAGAGAATATGGTCAACAGCCAATTCGAAACACTAGAGCGCCCTGAAAATGAGCCTCGCACTATTTTCGTGAATATTGATGCGACCATCGAAGAAGTTGTGGCAAATGCCGCGGAACTCATTCTAGTGCAAGACGAGGCAATGGTATGACTCATCAAGTAATTTTAGACGTTACTCAACGCTTAGTAGAGCGCAGTCAAGAAGCACGCGCTGCGTTTTTTGCCCGTACCGAAGCGCAAGCTAACGTTGGAAAAGGTCGTGTGGGATTATCTTGTGGCAACCTAGCGCATGCTATCGCGGCATCTTGCTCTTCTGAGAAGAAAAACATCCTCGACTTTACTCATTCGAATGTGGCGCTGATCAGTGCTTACAACGATATGTTGAGTGCCCACCAGCCGTACCAACACTATCCTGATCAAATCAAACAAGTGCTATCTGGCTATGGCCACACTGCGCAAGTTGCTGGCTGTGTTCCGGCAATGTGTGATGGCGTGACTCAAGGCCAAGCAGGCATGGACATGTCACTATTTTCTCGTGACTTAATTGCTCAATCAACCGCGCTTTCACTGAGCCATAATGTATTCGACGCAACCTTGCTTCTGGGTATCTGTGACAAAATCGCTCCAGGACAACTGATGGGAGCTCTGTCTTACGCCCATCTACCTACGGCGTTTGTACCAGCAGGTTTAATGGCAACAGGCATCAGCAACGAAGAGAAAGTCGACGTGCGCCAAAAATACGCGGCGGGCGAAGTAGGCAAAGACGCACTGCTTGATATGGAGTGTCGTGCTTACCACTCTGCGGGTACGTGTACTTTCTACGGCACCGCAAACACCAACCAACTTGTGTTTGAGGCGATGGGTCTGATGTTGCCGGGCTCGGCATTCATCCATCCACATACTGAGTTACGTAAAGCACTGACTGATCACGCAGCTCTGAAAATCGCGTCAATGAATGCAGGTTCAGCAAACTTCCGTCCACTGTCTGAAGTCGTCACAGAAAAGAGCCTAATCAACGGCATTATTGCGCTGTTAGCATCAGGCGGCAGCACCAACCACACTATCCACATGTTGGCAGTGGCACGTGCAGCAGGCTTGATTCTGACATGGCAAGACATCAGTGACCTATCTGAAGTCGTGCCACTGTTGGCACGCGTTTACCCGAATGGTCCAGCTGACATGAACGCGTTCCAAGAAGCGGGCGGCGTACCTGCGCTATTACATCGTTTGGACGAGTCGGGCTTGCTTCATCGTGACGTGAAACCGGTATTCGGCGAATTCGAAGATCAAATGACACTACCAACACTAGTCGACGGTAAGTTGACTTGGGCACCATGTAGTGGCAGCCGAGACGGCGACGTCATTGCTGCACCAACGCAAGCGTTCCAAAACACCGGTGGTACTCGCGTACTTAGCGGTAATTTGGGTAAGGCGGTGGTGAAAGTATCTGCGGTGAAAGAAGATCAGCGCATCATCGAAGCACCTGCGATTGTGTTCCAATGCCAACACGAAGTGGAAGCGGCATACAAACGCGGTGAGCTAAACCAAGACTGCATCGTAGTAGTAACTCACAATGGTCCTGCGGCAAACGGCATGCCAGAGCTGCATAAACTGATGCCAATCCTAGGCAACGTGCAAAAAGCGGGCTTTAAAGTCGCGCTAGTGACCGACGGTCGACTGTCTGGTGCATCCGGTAAGATTCCATCGGCAATCCACGTTTCTCCAGAAGCGATTCGTGGCGGCGCGATTGGCTTGGTGCGCAATGGCGATATCATCCGCGTTGATTGCCAAACTGGCGAACTGAATAACCTCAGCGATGTTACTGGTCGTGAACTGTTAGAGATGGATACTGAAACGAAACAACAGACTTGGGGTCGTGGTTTCTTTAACGTGATTCGCCAAAGCGTTTCGAGTGCAGAAGAAGGCGCAAGCTTTATTGTTTAAGGCGGGGAGAGAGACCCCGTCATTCCGACGAGCCTAGGCGAAATCAGGAATCTACTATCAAAGTGCTGTGAAGCAAGAGGAAACACCCCTGCCACAGCACTTTTTTGTAGGTAGATTCTGAATCACGCTCGTCCTCGCAGCTCAGAATGACGATATCTAGGATTCAGGCAAAGAACATCAAGCCGTCTTCATCACAACAACCGCTGCAATCACCACAAAGATACCAAACCAGCCAATTGGCTTAAGCTTTTGTTTGAACAGCAAAGCACCACCAATCGCAGTCCCCAAAATACCAATCGCACCCCATGAGGCGTAGGCAATCGCAAGATCGATCTCTTTTACCGCTTGAGCAAGCAAGGTAAACGCCGCCATCACCAACACAATTGATGTAATGCCCCACCCTTTGTGCTTAAAACCTTTGGAGCGAGTCAGCGCCATGTTCGCCATGATGTCGACCAGCGCTGCCATGACGACAAAGCCAAATGAAACGGTAAAAAATTGGCTCATGATTAACACCTCGCATTCGATGAGCGTGGCAACTCATCTTTTTGTTGAGGCTGACCGTGTGATTCACCTAGCGTGACACATACGATACCAACGATAGCTAACCCTAGACCGAATAACTGTTGGGTATTTAAATTCGCATCAAACAGAACCATAGAAACCAGGGTAATCAAGGCGATACCCAAGCCTTCCCATGTTGCGTATGCGACACCGATAGAGATTTTCTTTGCCGCTTTCGACAAGAAGTAATACGAAATGGCGATAAGTACATACATCACCAGATAACCTTCCCAAGCATTACTTTCACCGATAAACGACATCGTGCTAGTACCGGCAACTTCGGCAACAATCGCGAGCAATAAAAATAGACGAGCAATGAGCATGATTCATCCTCCCAGAATTTAAAAAACTGCATAACGGAGAATGGTGAATGTCCTTTCGAAATCAGACATTCAAAGAATTGATAAGATAAAAAGAGCCGCTTCTCCTGACTATTTATGGTCAGGTTAACCTTTCATCAGTGAAACAGATAGGTAATTGAGATATTCATTTTTGAATATCTTAGGGTACAGTTTATCGATCCGATCACGTTAATGGTGTATTGAGGGTTTGCTGCACCACTCGATGCAAATGGCGATGCAGTGGATGATTGCGGTAAGTCTGCAAATAGCCTCCCGAAACAACAAATTGACTGAATTCGCGATTGACCATCGGCATCGGGTAAGAGGCGAGCTCGTGCATCAAATGCGCGGTACTTTGGCTAGCGTACATAATGGCATCGGTCTCAAGTAGCATTTGGCAAGCCACGCGCAAGTTGTAGGATTTGAGTAGCACAACGGGCTCGTAACCCATACGACGATATTCAGATTCTACCGTACACAGCGGGTTGTAAGACGCAGGCGCTGGCAGAGAGACTAAAGGTAATTTCGATACCGTATCCCAATCATTACTGACTTGCGACAGTGTAGGATGGTCTTTACGCGCCAGAATCACACGCTTTTCGACAAACAACGGACGCATGTAGATGTCTTTCGACAATTCGGTTTCTTGGTCAAGAATGCAGTAGTCGTGCTCGCCCTCTAGCATCTCGTCTTGGGAATAAATGTTCCAACTTGAGAAAGCAAACGAGGCTTTAGGAAACGCTTGATGACAACCGCGCAATAGACGTTGACCTTGCTCATCCATTAGATAAGGGTCAGTCACTATTGCAATCTGACCTTGATATTCAAGTGGGTCGAATTCCGTAAACTCCTGCACCACTTTTTCTAGCGGAGACAACATATTATCAAACTCCGCCGCTAAGCGAATGGCCATTGGAGACGGCTCTACCCCATGCGCTTTACGTACAAAAAGCGGATCATCAAACACGTCTTTCAGCTTCATCACCCCACGACTGGCACTGGGTTGCGAAATGCCAAGTTGCATCGCCGCCAACTTGATACTGCGGTTTTCCACCACGGCTTTGAGTAAGCGCATTAAATTAAGATCCAATGCATCAAGTTGGTGTGGCATGCCCGAGTCCTTATCAGAAACGAATAATTAAATAGAAATGAACGTGAATCAGAACGAGTTAAACACTCTCACCCGCAGTAATTTGATAGCCCATATCGACTTTGGTCTCTGCGTTCTCCTCACCTTTTAAACGTGCAATCAATAGCTCGGCACTCTTTTCACCGATCTCGAAACGAGGCGTATCCACGCTGGTGAGCTTAGGACTGATGGTTTGGCCAATATCAAGCGCGTTATAACCGACCACTGCGAGCTGATCCGGCACTTTGATGCCTCGATGCTGAGCACTCAATAACGTACCTATCGCGATGTCGTCGTTGGTACAAAACACGCCATCAAGGTCTGGATAGGTTTCCAATGCGCGTTCTAACAAGCCATCTGCCAAAGAAAAGCTTGAGTGTTCTCCCGTCAGCACATGCTTGGGTTCTAGCCCAGCTTCGATCATCGCACGGTCATACCCTTGCATACGCAGTTTGGTACGTGTATCCAAGCGAGCACCAAAGTACACGACCGTACGTTTACCCGATGCCAGTATACGTTTTACTGCATTGTAGGATGCATCAACATGATCTAAACCGACCGCCATATCAATCGGGTTTTCTGGCAGTTCCATGGTTTCAACCACTGGCACGCCTGCATTTTTAATCATCTGTAGCGTACGCGGAGTATGGAGACTCTCCGTTAGAATAAGACCGTCCACATGATAGGAAAGCAGAGAAGCAATTTTGTGCTCTTCTTCTTGCTCATCATAACTAAAGTGAGCAAGTAGGGTTTCATAGCCATTCGCCTTAGTGACCGTTTCTATTCCTTGTACAAAAGAAGCAAAAATTTGGTTTGAAAGAGACGGCAGTAAAATGCCAATGGCTTTACTTGATGATTTAGAAAGCATCGCCGGGGCTCGGTTTTCAATATAACCTAATTCTTCGATCACCTCAGCGATCTTTATTCGAGTCTTTTGGGCTACCGATTCTGGATTACGCATATAGCGGGAAACCGTCATCTTCGTTACGCCAACCTTATCGGCTACATCCTGTAGTGTTGTTCTATTTTTTTTGTTTTGTTGAGCCATTGTTTAATTTGTCATCCTTAATGTTACTTGTAACATTATGAAGACTTATCTACCCTCCGACAAGCCATCACTCATCGTAATTGCCATCAAAATGCAACAGATTACTCATTAAAAAGTGATACAACCATCAATAACAAGAAAGTTCTGACATTTGATAGATATTTGAAATAAAATGTCGCATCTAAATAGATTAGAAATGAAACGAAGTGCAGTCAGCATCCAGTGAAACCCAAATTTATTATCACTTATTAGATTTGGATGAGAGCCAGAAACAGCAGTATCTCGATGAGTTGAGTCAGACTCAACCAGAGATCTACAGACAAGTGCAATCATTATTGGCTTGCTCTGTTTCTGAGGAAAACCTGACTCAACTGCTGGTTTTTGGTGCGCACCAAGCGACACATAAAGAAGTGAACCTTTGTGGTGAGGTGATTGGGAAATACCGCCTCACACATGAGTTAGGTCGTGGTGGCATGGGAGTGGTTTATGCCGCGCTGCGAGCCGATGAAACGTTCGAACAAGATTTGGCGATCAAATTCATCCAAAGCAACTTAAGCAATGTGCTAGGCCGACGAGCACTTTTCGATGAGGCTCAGCTTTTAGCACGCTTAAACCATCCGTATATCGCTAAAGTCTTTGATGGTGGCGTTCACAATGACTCGGTTTACATTGTGATGGAACGCGTATTTGGCCAAACGTTAAATACCTACCTCAATACCACGCCAATGGAAGACATCGACAAATTGCGACTGTTTAAGCAAATTTGTCAGGCGATGGAGCATGCCCACCAGCATCAGGTTTTACACGCAGACCTCAAGCCAGAAAATATTCTGATTGATCGTAATAAACGACCAAAACTGCTCGATTTTAACCTGACACAAAAAGTGCAATCCGATGGTCAAAAGTCGCCATCGGCACTCATTGCATTCAGTGATCAATACGCCAGTCCTGAGCAGCAGTCAGGTCAATACTTAACCGAACAAAGTGATGTGTTTTCGCTAGGCAAAATATTGGCATTGTTGTTTCCAACGCCGGCCTTTTGGTCTGATGTTTACTGGGTGATAAGGCGTGCAACACGAGCTAAGGCAAAGCAGCGTTACCTCAATGTACGAGCATTACGACAAGACATTGAAAGAATTATTGAAAGCCGCCCTATAGAACAAAAAAAACACTGGCCGCTTTATAGTACGCTTCGTTTAGTGCAACGCCGACCACTACCAACCGTATTATCGGCAATCATTGTGCTTTCTGGCGCACTTTTTGCTAACGCTTTGATTCAAAAAAACATTCAGCTGCAGCAAGAGAAGAAAGTTGCAGAAGACATGATGTATGAAGTGACGCGCCTTATCTTCCACACTAAGGGGCGAAACGTCGAACAAATGTCGGTCAGTGCCATGATGGAACTGACACGTCGGCGGATTCTGACAAATCCAGATATTCCAAAACACATAAAACAAAAAATGTTGTTGGCGATGATGACACCCGTGCCCGATAAGCACATGACAAAATCAATGAGTTGTCAGCCAAATTGTTCTCCACAAAAGGACACCAACGAATAAGGCTTAAAATTTATATGTACTCACGTTCAGTGGCTCTATGGCTGTCAGCACTTGCGATAGCCCCAGTTTGGGCAGCCTCAAATTCGACAGAGGCCAAACCTCAATCGACAATCAAACAAGGTTTTTTCATCGATTCTCCGGTGACTGGCCTGTATTACAAAACCAGTTCTCATCTTTCTGGTTACACGCAAAAAGGGGCGTTTCAATATCGTCCGGGTGATGTTGTGAGCTTTTTCCTCGGCAATGATGATAAAGGCTACTTACTCACGACTCTATCTAGCCAAGAAGTACTCACACCAACCATGGCAACAACCAAACCCAGTCGTAGTATCAACATGACCCGTTTGTTATTGTCCTTAGATAGCACACCAGAAAACCGCCAAGAGATTGTATTAGCGAACAAAGTTTTGTCTGATCCGCAATTTCAAGCGCAGTTAAAAAGACTTGATCTAAACCTACTTGATAATGCCAAAGAATCTCTCAATCTCGATTTGGTATCCGTCAAAGAAGCGGTCGAGCATCTTAACGAAAGCCAACAATACATTGAGAAAAACTTCGCCTCTAACGAGATCATCTTTCAACCTACCGATGTCACGTTCAGAAACATCATCATCAGGAAAAAAGACTGGCAAGGCCGAGCTTGTGCGTTTGATGTCCGCCATCAAAATCACCCGCGCTACCGTCCGCCAATTGGTGAAGTCAGTTTTACGATTACCGACAAGACCTTAATTCAGCATCCAAGTATTGGTGATCACTTCAAAGGCTGTTTCCTATCACTGGATAATCAAATCCTTGAAGACATCGTCGAACCCATCGAAAATTTTTACGAGTGGGAAAGCCTAGCAGGGTGCGCCCAAAAAGGCTGTACTCGCAATGATCTCAATGGTTTTTCACTCGAAGACTATAACGATGAAGGCGATTGGAAATATCGCTCTGTTGCTCTGAACTTCGACCCTACGACACAACTGCTGATGGAAAAAGTTCAAGGTCTTGGTCCAAACGAACACGTTCGTCATAGTAACCGCTCTGAGATGCTTTGGTTTACGTACCCTGACACCAATAAAAATGACATCGACTACCAAGGTATTTGGCAGCAAACCCAATACCACCAGCAATCCATGACACAAACATGCTTACTGATGGAACAGAAGAAAGTCTTCACGCTGCCTCATGCATCGGAGCATTGCCCAACAGATACGAGCTTGTACACGCTAGACGTCACAACAGATTACTTGGACATGTGGTGGGTCAACAACACTGAGCCAAAAGCTGACCTAGCACAAATGAATGTGATGGTACGGTGGTCGCCAAATCCAGCGAAAATCAACTACACCACGTGGGAGTATCTCCCAGCAGGAAAAAACTGGGAGCAAGGTATTTTGTATCGCTACCAGCAAAATGTCAGTCGCAACCGAGATGGGTCAGATAGCATCGAAACCCACACAATTTCTGAGTTTGTCAAAGTTAATGAGGATGTATAACGATGGCTTCGCAATCAACACTCACACAAATTATTCAGCAATGGCAAGATGGCAATAAACAAGCAGAGAGTGAACTGTATCAATTTGCTTACCTGCAACTGCGTAAGATTGCGCACCAAGAACGTGAACGCAACGCAGAGAAATACGGGTTAAACAATAAGGTGTTTTCCGACAGTGTGAACAGCACCACCGCATTAATCCACGATGCTTACCTTAAGATGTCTCATTGCGACATGAGTGAAATCGAGAATAAACGGGACTTTTTCCTGATGGCGGCAAAAGTGATGCGCCAAATCCTGATTGATAATGCACGTTCACATCAAGCACAAAAGCGGCAGCACATCACTTTCATGAAAGAAGAAGATGACCGTTTTGAACAGCTGATTATCATGGATAAAGCACTCGATAACTTCAGCGCTCGTTATCCTCGTCAATCCAATGCGTTAAAACTCAAGTACCTAATGGGAATGAAAAATCGCGAGATTTGCGAGCTGTTAGAGTGCAGCTCTAGCTTGATTGAAAAAGATCTTCAGTTTTCACGCAGCTGGCTGCAATCAAGAATGGCACACGCGTAATCCATGACAAAAAGATACTGGATACTGACTGTTTTAGGCACCGGATTGCTCGGTGCTTACTTGCTTTCTGGCGAAAATCAGATCACCGCGGTCGCACATGCCGGTTTGGCGAGAAATGCAGTCAATGTAAATGTAGAGCAATCCTCCCTTACTCCCCCATTAATTGAGGTCAAGCAAGCGCTGACCACCTCATCATGGAGCAATCAAACATCCCATCGTCCAACATCTGATCACCTTTATGATACCAACGAGACCTCGAGAGATTTGAGTGACTCAGCGGTTATGCCAAATCAAGGCATGAACCTCACACAAACCTATGGTGATAAACACTCAAAAGACGATGTAGCAAGTAACGGAAAGCCCATCATCAACTTGTCCGTTGAGCAGCAACTTCAGACCATTATTTATGCTTGGGACTTAGCGCAAAACACCCCGATTAACTACTCTCTGAGCCTTGAGCAACTGTTTGAGGACCCTGAGGGCGACCTTCTAACCACGCGTATTTGGCTAGAAAACGCCAATGGCCTCAATGTCCTCAATCAGGGACAAATCATGGTCCAAGGTGCACCAGAACGCGCTGATATTACAACGTATCTCACGGTGGCAGCTCGTGACGATCACCATGGCGAAGAAGATCACGCTTGGGTCACCACCCAATTTGAACTGCCTATCATCACAGAAGAGGAAGATGATTCCGAACACCCTCTTGTCGGTGACATCGTGTACCGCCTTGAAACAACTCAGCAGCTAAATGGCATCGCTTATACATACGAAGTCGTCTATTGCGAAGCATTTCAATTTCTTGAAGATGATGTTTTTTATGCGGCATCAAACAACATGAGAACGTGTCCAGAAACCACCGCACTAAAAAAAGTTGGCCACTACCAAATTAGCGACGATTCACTGATTGTCTCGGCAAATGGGGATCGTCAAATCTGGACCACAAAAAAAGTCTACCCATCTCAGGTTCACAAAGGCACCGATAACTATTTTACAACGGTCTATAGTGGGAAGCAGTTTGAAAGCTACACCATGCAAAAAAATAAACGCTCAATGGAGGCGCGTTTAAACGTCAACACTGGTGAACATGAGTTCCAAATGATCATGTTTGACTACCTGTTCCCGATTACAGGAAAAGGCTATGTGCATGGTTTTGCCGGTAATTACATCTATGACTATTCTGTTTTCAATCCAGATACGTTTGAGGATGTTGACTCTGATCTTAATATGAAAATTCATACTCAAGATCTCTATTGCAGTGACATCCATCGATACTGGTATAGTTCGATTCTTGCTGGCCCTGGAGAGTTCACCGATATCGTGTCTTCCTCAGTCGATCCGCATAACCCAGAGCAACCACTGCACTGTGGCGAATGGTATGATCCTCAAAAGCAAGTCATCTACTCTTTCTTCGACTTAGAGTACCAAGATTACGATATTTTCCAGGTCGGTGAAGTCTACAGTTATGTACTTAAACCTCATCCTCAATTCGCAGATCGTGTGGAAGAGCTCAAAATCAACTTGATTTACCACCAACCAAAAGCGCAATAAAAACACTGGCACAATGGATGTGCCGCTCCTACTACGCTCAATGCTTCCGCCTTATCTTCTCCCCCCCCCCAACTTCCTTCATTCTTATTGATAAAAATATTCAAAAAATTTTACGGTTTTTTTTGGTTTTTCGTGTCTTGAAACCATATCGAATTGACTCAAAAATACGCCAAATTTTTCCTCCTCACGAAGTGAGAGTGGAAACATAACAATAAAAATGACTTTCTCATTCGGCAACGAAACAAGGACAAACAAATAATGAATAAGGTGAGTTTACTAGCAGCGTCAGTGGCTATTGCTCTAGCAGGCTGTGGTGGTTCAGATGGTGGTTCAAACGCTGGAAACAGTGGGGTTGTTATTACAGGCTTTGATGGCTACTTCAAAGATGCTGTTGTTTTCGAAGACTTAAACAACAATGGAAAATTAGACAGCAGTGACCCAATCATCGACCTAACCAATGAAAAAGGTCAGGTGCAACTAACAAACAAGCAGTACTCAGCTGAAAAGAACCTTGCAATTCAAACTATTGTCCCTGGTGGTGAAGTACAAGCTGCATTGATCGCTCGTGACCCTAACCGCTTTGCTGGTACATATACAGTTGATATGGACAACCCAACCCAAGCGATGGCACATGAAGTTGTGTTCCGCACGCTTCCGGGTGAGAAAGTTATCTCTCCACTAACTGATCTTGTTGTAATTCAAGCGGGTGCAAACCCAACAGAAGCGGCGATCCAAGAAGCAAAAGCAAAAGTCAATGAAACGCTAGGTATCGAGGGAAATACGGCGTTCACCGACGTAATTGCAGCTAACAACAAAGCACTTCACAAAACAGCACAGATCCTTACTGAATCTAAAGCACAGGCAAAAGACAACTACTCTGCAGAAACATCTCTTGCAATTGCTGATAAAGCAGCTGAGGTTGTTCAAAAAGCAAAACCTGAAGATCTTGCAGATGAAAACTTCAAACCAGTTGTTGAAGTAAATAATAGCGGCACTGTTGATGTTGTAACCAACAGCAAACTGTTTGCCAATGAAACGGTTGTAAACGCAATCAAAGCAGAGCTAAAACCTCTTGAGAGCCACACTCTCAACATCAATCTATCACTAGCAGCAGAAGAGCTTTCTCTATTCAAAGACCAAGATAACTCTGATATCGAAATTGCAGTGAAAGTTGTCACGTTAGATGGCGTAGAAGTGACAGGCCTAACAGCGACAGCTGTTAACGGTGGTGAACTGACTATTTCAGGTGAGCTAACTCCTGTTCGCCCGACTTACCAAATCAAGCTAACAGCAACGGACTACAACTCAGAAACTAAAGATAAATCCTTTGGTTCTGTAACTACGGCTTTCGACTTACAAGTAAACGTTGAAAACCCAGCCCCAACAATTGACCAAGAAGTTGCAGAAACCATTGAAGAATGGATTGAAAGTATTGAGCTATTCCAAGGCGTTGAAGTTCAAAACGAGCAATACCGTATTGATAACCTATTCTCAGATAACGATGAGCTTACATTTGATGCTTACACCTCTGTGGAAGGTTTGGTTCTAACGCTTGTTAAATCAGCAGGTCAAACAGAACTAAAAATCACGGGTAAGCCAGCTTATGTATACGCTGATGGCCAAACAATCACTATCTCTGCGTTCGATGGTGTAAACACGGTTTACCAAACATTCGAGTTAGACGATATCGAGAAGCAACCAGAAGCGTCTATCGAAATTGATCGTGAAGACCTAGCTGAACTTCAAAGTGCAATCAAATCACAACTGGCTGACCTTAAAGTTGGTGAAGCCGTTGATGCAGATTTCAACATTACCGAAGTATTTGAAGCACAACATACTTCCGGAGTAATCGAATACTACGCAGGTACAGAAGACGATGAATACGTGACAACTGTTCCTGGACTAAAAGTAAATGTCGATACCAACGGTACGTTAACGATTTCTGGCACACCTACTAGCGCGACTAAAGGTGGCTCATTTGTTATTGCAGCAGGCGTAAACCCTGACGCTGAAGATGCTGTAATTTCTGAGTACGTGACAATTACATTGCCAAATGTTCAACCAGAAGACGAAGTCACACCGCCACCATCAGAGACAACTTCTCTTGAGGGTAAAACATGGTTCTTCACTGAGTACGGTCTAGTTGATGGTTCTGACTCGGAAAAAGGCAACGATCAAATTTGGTGTGACTCTATCAAATTTGACGGTAAGAAAGTATTTACAAGCGTTCGCGAAGCAAAAAATCTAACCTCTTGTTCTGAAGAAGTAAAAGAATGGGAAGGTGCGACTTATACAGTATCAGAAGATGGCACTACTATTGATGCATCTCTTCCAATGACAGAAAATGGCGAAACATTTGTTGCCAAAATGCGTTATGAATTGACTCGCTCTGAAAGTGATATTACCAAGAGTGCAGCTACTGTATATATGCAAGAAATGGATGATGCTGGCCTTAACGTAACACACTCTCAACGTTACACATTCTTTAGTGATCGAGTGGATCTTGAAAAACGTTTGAATGTTCAATCTGATGCGGGCTGGGATGGTCGAGTATTTTCAATGTACTTACCAACAAACTCTGGCCTAAAACTTGGCACTGTAAGTCTTTCTATGGAAGAAAACGATCCATCTCACTCTGATGGTGCATTTGATGCGGATATTACATTCGATGTCCCTGGCGAAGACTTCACGTGTGAAATGGCAAAAGAGGTGTTCCGCAGTTTCACTTTAACTAATGGTGAAAATGTATATGCGTCTTCAGACTTTGGTTCAAGCGATTTTGAATGTCATACGTCAGAAGAGAACGAAGTATATTACTCAACGATCGATTTTGACCTACCATCTCTAGTTAAAAATGATGTGTACAGCTTCTTAGGTAAAACGACTGAAAGCGGTCGCACTCAAGTTGAGCAAATCAAGTTCAATATGGAGTGGACAGGTGTTGGCAACGACGACTAATTAGTCCGAGCTACTTGATACATCAAGCCCCGCAAACGCGGGGCTTTCTTTTGTCTTATTTTCTATAATCACCCTAATTGTAAGGCGATCACTTCACACACATCACATTCAACAGTGACGTGCCAGTTAGTTGATTCGGCTCTCGATCCGCAAACAACCCTTTTCTGTCCTTGCCCCAGTATGGCAGTTGCATCGGCCAACGGTTTTTCTCCATCACACCAGATTGACGCAGCGCTTTAAACTCACCGACCGTCGCAAGCTTCATCCCCATCACTTGGCAAACTTTCTCAGAGGTCGGGTAATCTAAACGATTCCACGGCTTACCATGCTCCATATAAAACTGGTTTTGGTTATCTGAGAAATAGGGCACGGCATAGGTCACCCCTTGCCATTTTGTTTCTAAGCGCAGTTCAACATTGCTGCTATTTATTGCTGACTCAGGTTTAGACTCAATCACTGGTTTACCTTTAAAGGCATCAGTATCTGGGCGAGTCACAGGCGCTACTGTTTTAGGGGCAACTTTAGGCTTGTTTGCAATTGGTTTAGGAACGGGTTTAGGCGCGGGCTTTGTCTGCTTTTGGGCTTTCGCGCCCGATTTGTTGACGACACGAATAAACGCTTCTTTGTAATCCACTAACGTTTTTACGCGGTTTAAATCCGCCCTTGCATCAGCCAAATCAAGATACGGCCCAATCAAACAGCGATAGTTACTTTGCTCTTTCTTCATCCATACATCGGTTGTGATCTTGCTATAAATCGGCTTAGCTTTAGCGAGTGGCATCGGCTTAGGCAGCAGACCACATTGAATCCAGAAAAAGTTATTACCTCCCTGCGGCACTTTTTTTCCCCATACTCCTTTGCCAATCGGGCACGATTTCTCCAACATTGGCAACTCACTGTGACTCGCTTGCGATGCATCACATAGAACACTGTCCGCCATTGCTAGAGGGGAATAATGGGCGCATACCAGCAACAAACCTAGGCTTAGACTTGATTTGGCAATACGAGTTGAAAGGTGTGCCTTCTTCATTTCCATACGCTTCACTTTAAACTGGTAGAGGATGAATTATTACGACTGAGCGTCAATAAAACATGAATAACAAAATGATAAGCAAAAAAAGAGCCGGATTTTTACCCAGCTCTCAGTTTAGAAATAAATTAGCTTAATACGCAATGCTTTGAATAGGTAATTCTTAACCTTTGTACAGTTTCGGGTTAAACACATCACGTAACCAGTCACCTAATAGGTTGATAACCAGTACCAGCGTTACTAACACGATACCTGGGAACGCGGTGATCCACCATGCGCCAGAGAAGATATAGTTGAAGCCGATGCTGATCAGCGCACCTAATGACGGCTGATCGACAGGAAGACCCAAACCTAGGAATGACAATGCCGCTTCCGACATGATTGCGTTCGCTACCTGTACCGTAGAAATAACCAAGATAGGCGATAGACAGTTCGGCAGAATGTGACGGAACATGATGCGAGGCGCTTTAAAGCCCATCACACGCGCCGCTTCGACGTATTCTTTCTTCTTCTCTGCCAGCACCGAGGCGCGAATGGTACGTGCATATTGCGGCCATTCAGCTACGCCGATGATCACCACCAGCATGACTACTGCATATTGGCTATAGAAGTCGCTGCCAAAGCTGGCTTTGAAGATGGCCGAGACGATGATCGCCACCATCATGGTCGAGAACGACAACTGTACGTCAGCAAAGCGCATCAAGAAGCTATCAATACGGCCACCGAAGTAACCCGCAGACAGGCCGATAATGATGCCCAAAATCAATTGAAGCCCAACCGCAAGGAAACCGATGGTCAAAGACAGGCGAGAGCCGTACAAAATGGTCGATAAAATATCGCGGCCCTGCTCATCAGTACCCAGTAAGAAGCGATCCTCTCCTCCTTCCATCCATGATGGTGGAAGTTCAGAATCCATGATGTCGATAGACGTTAGGTCATACGGGTCTGTTGGCGCCAAGATTGGTGCAGCGAGTGCCAACACCAAGAACATCATAAACACCGTAAAACTTGCCATCGCCACTTTGTCGCGCTTGAAGTAATACAGGAAGTCCGAGTTTTTAAAACGCTCCCACGCTGATGGCGTCGATTCAGGAGCGGCCGTTACGTTTGATTGGCTCATGATTAAGCTCCTTTTCCAGTTAGGTTCACAGTTGGGTTGATGATGCCGTACAGCAAGTCAACGATGGTATTGGTTACCACGAAGATCAAACCAACAAAGATAACGTAGGCAGTGATCAACGGTGTATCGACACGGTTGATTGCCTCAAGGAAAAGAAAGCCTGTGCCCGGCCATTGGAACACAGTTTCAGTAAGAATGGTGTAAGCTACCATGGTACCAATCTGCACGCCGCCTACTGTTAGTACTGGCAGCATGGTGTTTTTAAGTGCATGTTGGTAATAAATTTTGTTTAAGTTCAGGCCTTTTGCTTTGGCAAACTTGATGTATTCCGAGCTCAGCACTTCTAGCATTTCTGAGCGAACCAAACGGATGAACAGTGGCAACATGATCGAAGCCAGTGCCACACACGGCAGAATCAAGTGTTTAAGACCATCAATGGTAAAGAAGCCGGATTCCCAGCCGAAGACATTCGCTGTTTCTCCCCGCCCGTAGGACGGTAGCCAGCCCAGCTCAATGGAGAAGACGTACATCAACATGATCGCGGTTAAGAACACCGGAATCGAGATACCAACACTACTCATCGCCATGACAAATTTGGTAAAGATGCTCTTCGGATGAATCGCGGAATACACCCCAAGAGGGATCGAGAGAAGAATGATAATGAGCGTCGCACCAAACACGAGCTCTAGCGTGGCCACCAGCTTATCGAGAATCACCTCAACCGCAGGTCGCTTGAAGAAGTAAGACGTACCTAAATCACCTTGTAGCGCATTGCCCACAAAGCGAGTGTACTTTGTGATAAAGGGATCGTTCAGGCCCAGTTCGTCACGCAGCGCTTGACGCTCCGCTTCTGAAACCGACTGACCTACAAGCTCACGCAGCGGGTCACCCAGGTTATCCTGAATGGCAAACGCCACCAAACTGATCACAAACATCACTATCAGTGCCTGAAACAGGCGCTTGACCAGAAACGAAAACATTCCTTGCCCCTTAACTATCCATAGATCTCTATTCAGAGAGAAAATTCAGTCTGTAAAACCAACTCAGTCCGACTGAAACAAAACTGAGCCGAGTACTTTAAGTTGAGGAGGGACATCCATCCCTCCTCAAAATCGACTAACCGTGATTATTCAACCACTAGGTCACCGAAGTAAGGCATTACCATTGGGTTAACAATGTCTGCAGCTTTCACGTTAGACTTCGCGCCCCACGCTTCACTTTGCCAGTGTAGCGGTACGAATGCAGCGTCGTTGTATAGTGTTGCTTCTACGCCTTTCAGCATTTCTGCACGTTTCGCTGGATCCGTTTCTACGTTCGCCGCTTCAACCACTTTGTCCATTTCTGGGTTTGAGTAGTAACCACAGTTGTACTGACCACGGCCCGTTTCTTCGTTACGAGTCATGGTTAGGAACTCGTTGAAGTTCGCCGAATCTTCCGTGTCTGAGTGCCAACCGATCATCAGCATATCTGCCGCACACTTGTCGAACTCAGGCCAGTATTGCGCTTTAGGCATCGTCTTCAAATCAACCTTGATGCCGATCTTAGACAGCATTGCCGCAGCAGCTTGTGCCACTTTCGCATCGTTCACGTAACGGTTGTTTGGCGCCATCATCGTCAGCGTAAAGCCGTTCTCGTAGCCTGCCTCTTTCATTAGCTGTTTCGCTTTTTTCAGATCGTAGCGAGGAACCAATTTGTCATCATGACCTACGTAACCGACTGGGCTTTGTTGACCAGCCGCCGTTGCGAAGCCTTTCATGATTTTCTTCACGATACCTTCGTTATTGATCGCGTGAACAATCGCTTGACGAACGCGCACGTCTTTCAGTGCTTCGTTACTGTTTTGGTTCATTTGGAATGTGATGATACGCGTACCTGGTAGTGTCACAAGATCGATACCTTTTGCGTCTTTCACACGTTTGTGATCGTTTGGCGCTACTGGGTGAATCATGTCAACGCCGCCAGAAAGCAGTGCTGCTACACGAGTCGCATCTTCTTTGATAGGAACTAACGTTAGCTTATCAACGTTACCTTTCGACGCTTTATCCCAGTAATCTTTAAAGCGTTCGAATTCCACTTTTACGCCCTGCTCACGAGACGTCACAATGAATGGTCCCGTACCAGAAACGTTCGTCGATGCAAATGAGTTACCGTGCTTCACGAGCTCAGACTTGTCTTTGCCGTCAGCGGTTTGACCTGAGTAGAACTTGCTGTCCATTGGAAAAATGTACGTTGCTGTTTGTAGCACTAGTGGGTATGGCCCCTTAGTCACAAGATCAAACGTGTAATCGTCCACTTTTACGATTTTTTCGTATGGGTCAAAGATAGCTTTAAAGTCTGGAGAGTTTTGTAGACGCTCGAAAGTCCACACCACATCGTCAGCCGTTAAGTCATTACCAGAATGAAACTTTACGCCTTCACGTAGCTTAAAGCGGACCGTTGTATCGTTAACGCGCTCCCAGCTTTCCGCTAGGCGAGGCTCAAAGTCCATCTCTTGAGTAAAACGAACCAGTGGGTCAAATACCATGTGAGAAAACTGTAGCGTACCGCCAGATAGCTGCTCATGCGGGTCAAGAGACACCGGATCGGAGGCGTAGCCCACTTTGATTTCTGCTGCCATCGCATTAAAGCTCAAGCCTGCAGCCATTAGCGCCACTGCTAATTTGCTTTTCATGGTTTTCATTTGCATAACTCCTTCATGCGGGAATTCGAATCCCTTGTTGTGTTTGCGTCTTTGTTATGACTAAGGTTTGTTGACCTTAAAGGTCAGCCAAGCGAAAAACTTGGTTTATGCTGTTTTAATATTTTCTCGTAGGCCCTTGAATTCAGGCATCAGAGAAATCAGTTTCTTACTGTATTCATGCTGAGGAGCAGTAAATAGCTGCTCAGTGGGTGCCACTTCCAGCAGCGTGCCCATCTGCATTACACCCACTCGGTCACACATCTGACGAATAACAGGTAAGTCGTGACTGATAAACAACATGGTGAGATTCAGTTCACTTTGCAGATCTTTCAGTAAGTTCAGAATTTGTGCTTGTACCGACACATCCAACGCAGAAGTCGGTTCATCACAGATCAGTAATCGAGGACGAGTCGCCAGGGCGCGCGCAATTGAGATACGCTGACGCTGACCTCCGGAGAATTCATGTGGGTACTTAACAGCTGCCATTTTGCCTAAACCTACGTGATCCAGTAGGTCATTGACAATCTGGCGCGTTTCCGCTTCATTATGAGTCAGATTATGAAAGCGAATTGGCTCCGCGATGATGTCAAAAATCTTCATACGCGGGTTCATTGACGTGTATGGGTTTTGGAAGACCATCTGCATTTGACGACGCAGTGGACGGCGCGCTTTTTCCGATTTTAGTGCCGTAAGTTCAATGCCCTCAAAGCTCACTTGGCCTGAGTTTGGTTCATACAGACCAGCAATCACACGTGCGATGGTCGACTTACCTGAACCGGACTCACCCACCAAACCAAACGTCTCACCTTCGTGCACTTCAAAACTGACATTGTTCGATGCCTGCACGTATTCGCGACGGCTTTCAAACAACGAATCTTTAGTCACAAAACGTAGATTGACGTTCTTCACGTCTAGCAACGGGCCGGTATATTCACGTTGATCTTGGCTTTGACCAAGCCAGTGATTTTTGATGTCGAGCGGCTCCATTTCTGTCGCTTCCTCGATATAGCTGACCAATGGAAAACGATCGAGCTTCACGTCAGAGCGAGGAACGGCAGAAATCAAACTGCGCGTATAAGAATGGTCAGGATCGCCAAGTACTTTCGCGGTTGGACCAAATTCAACCAAGTCACCACGGTACATAACGGCAACACGGTCAGTCACATTAGATACCACCCCCATGTCGTGCGTCACCAGCATACAACCAACGTTGTTTTTGATACACAATTCACGAATAAGGTTGAGGATTTGATCTTGGATAGATACATCGAGAGCCGTCGTTGGCTCATCGGCGATGATCAGTTCTGGCTCACCAGCCAATGCGATTGCAATCACCACACGTTGACGCATACCACCAGAGAACTGGTGAGGATATTGTTTTAGGCGGTTTTCCGGCTGAGGGATCCCTACTTGTTGCATAAGAGACAACGCGCGTTGATACGCTTCTTCATCCGACACTTTCATGTTGGCATGAATCGTCTCTGTTAGTTGCTGCTCAACCGTAAATAAAGGGTTGAGAGAGGTCATTGGGTCTTGGAAAATAAAACCAATCTTAGAGCCTCGAACCTTTCGCATCGCCTCTGGGGACAATCCAGAAATAATCTCTCCATCAAGATATACATCACCGCTTGCGATGCGACCTGGAGGACTTAGCAAATCAATAACGGCGTTACCAACGGTGGATTTACCCGCACCTGATTCGCCAACCACACCCACAATTTCGCCTCTTTCAATATTGAAAGAAAGTGATTTCACCGCCGCGTGGACTCCGTGGCGAGATGGGTACTCAATACGAAGGTTTTTCACCTCTAATAGTGACATTTCAGACCTCTACTGCCTTGTCTGTGGTATCAAATCGCGCAAACGAGCGCCATTTATCACCTGAATGAATCCGTTCAAATTCAGAATAATACTCTGAAATCTTAATGCGGAAACAATTTGGCAAATATCACACAAAAAAGCAACAATTAAAGTATATCTTGCCGAAAAAACATTAATTGCACGCACAATTTGCGAATATAAATGCATTAACAAGTATTTAACCATTTAAACTTCGCACCATTTTTGTGCGACAAGTACCATAAAAATTAGAAATATGCTCCAAATTTAATCATAAATACATACTTTGACATAACCATACTATTCGAATGGAATAATTAACAAATACAAAACAAGATATGGCATATAGCAGATTTTTTCGGCATAAAATGTTACTAACAAAATAGTCGGCACTAAGGAAAAGCCAAAGGTCATAAAGGGAAAATGAGATTAAAACGTGAGCACATCGGCAAAATACCGCATCGTTCACTTTGTTTTGGTTATGCGTTTGTTATTCCATATTGTGATTAAAAAGATAAAGGCAGAGTAATACTTCCATTAATCATGTTAGTACTTTGCTAAATAAGGGAAGAAAGCAGAGATTTGTGGCTTTACGCTGCAATTTGAGCCTGGATAAGCGATAATCTCACTCCAATATCTGGTAATGAACAAGGAGCCTCTGTGCTTAAAGCGATTTTTTTTTGATATGGACGAGACCTTATGTGGCACCTCTCAGGCAGATACAGTCGCAGGACAAGAGTTTGCTAATTGGATTGCACAAACTTACCCACAAGTCTCCGATTCAACGGCATTTGTACATCGCTACCTACAAGGAGTATATAAAAAGCTCAACGATGAATTTCCCGAGCTTATCGCCCTATTACCAGACGAAAATACATTCCGCTGCGGTTTAATCCAAACCATCTTGGCAGAGCAAGGTATCGAGATCGATGCAGAACAAGCACAACAAGCACAAAGCTATTTTGATGCCGCTCGAATGGGCGCTTTTAACTTCTTCCCGGGAGTGAAAGAGATGCTAACCGAACTTCGCCAGCACTATAAGTTAGTGGTGATCACTAACGGTCCTATCTTCTCACAACATCCAAAGCTCAAAGCGACACAAATGAGCGAATGGGTTGACCACATTATTGTGGGTGGCGAAGAGCCAGAAGAAAAACCGGCAGCAAGTATCTTCCATAAAGCGCTCAGCCTTGTCGATGCAAAACCAGAAGAAGTGATTCATATTGGTGACTCTCTGCCAGCCGACATCCAGGGCGCCAACAACATGGGCATTTTAAGTGTATGGGTTAACTCAACAGGTATTGCAAACCCAACCGAAATCAAGCCAAGCTACGAAGTGAAAAAGACGATAGAGCTCAACGAAATCCTTAAAACGCTTGCTCAGTAAAACGTTCAATTTAAGAAACACAACACCCCAGAGTCAGTGCTGGGGTTTCTTTTGTCAGGTCTAAAAGCATTTGGATCATAGGTGCTCAAAAGCCCCAAAACTGTACATTTCAGCTGAGCCTATGATGTCGTGAGGATTTAAAAAACGATAAATGCAAAAAAGCCTCGATATTTCTATCGAGGCTTTAAATAGTGGTCAGTGAAGAGCCATATTCTAATTTCAGGCGAACCCCACTTGGGTTCAAATCCATTGAAATATTGTCGACTAATAGTCATCTAAGCTATTTCATAAACTCTAAAACGACGAAAGCCTGCTAAAAAGCAGGCTTTCTAATGGTGGTCGGTGAAGAGGGATTCGAACCCCCGACCCTCTGGTCCCAAACCAGATGCGCTACCAAGCTGCGCTATTCACCGAGCATGTATTCTTTAAAGAAAGAATGGGGTGGCTAACGGGATTTGAACCCGCGACAACCGGAATCACAATCCGGGACTCTACCAACTGAGCTATAGCCACCATCAATTTTTTATTGTCTACCGCTATTATAGCCATAAACTAAATAGTGGTCGGTGAAGAGGGATTCGAACCCCCGACCCTCTGGTCCCAAACCAGATGCGCTACCAAGCTGCGCTATTCACCGACTTATGTTTTATCTCGACTTTAAATCAAGAACGGAAGCAATGCTACCGTATTCTATCCCAAAAGGGAAGAATGGGGTGGCTAACGGGATTTGAACCCGCGACAACCGGAATCACAATCCGGGACTCTACCAACTGAGCTATAGCCACCACTGATATTTTTACCGATAACCTTTAGGCGAATGGTACGCCCGAAAGGATTCGAACCTTCGACCTTTGGCTCCGGAGGCCAACGCTCTATCCAACTGAGCTACGGGCGCATGCCCTATCGGCGGAGAGGAATAATACGGATATCACACTATGCCGTCTAGTACTTTTTTTACTTTTTTTATCGTTTGGTCTCTTTTTCGACAGTTATCTGCTTTAAAACTGAATTTTTGATGTGATTCACGCCCTGTCATGGATAACTCGTTGTTTATTGCAACAACTTATCAGGATATAATCACTCATTATTTACATTGATTTAACAGCTACAACTTAGTTGTTCGGTCACTCAAGACGGTTAGATAAGTTTTTTGCTCACTGCACGAACAATGACATAAAAATTTATCCAAACGGTCTAAATACTCTAACAATATAAAAAGGTAAGTCACTTACCTTAGGAATGTGAAGTGGGTTTAATGGATATGTCTCGACGAATGATTAGCGTTTTGTTCGCTGCCTTAACTTTTTCTACGGCAGCTTTAGCTTCTGACATCAGCCAAACTGAATATGATGCGATCGCAGAACGCATCAAACCTGTCGGTGATGTCTATCTAGCTGGTGCAGAGCCAGTAAAAGCAGAGCCAACAGGCCCACGTGATGGTGCAGCCGTTTATGGAACGTTCTGTATTGCCTGTCACTCTTCAGGTGTAAGCGGCGCACCAAAAACTGGAGATGCAGCAGATTGGGCACCACGCATCGCCCAAGGTAAAGATGTGATGACTGATCACGCGATTAAAGGCTTCAATGCAATGCCAGCGAAAGGAACGTGTATGGATTGTTCTGATGATGAAATCATCGCAGCGATTGACCACATGATCGAAGGCCTTTAATTGTCCCAAAAAGTAAAAAGGCTTGCCCAACGGCAAGCCTTTTGTTTTTAACACTTATGTGAATTGATTTGTTGAAACGCTACTTCTTGAACATGGCACGTAAGTTAGCGATATGAGCTTGCCCTTTTGCCATCCGCTCTTCTTGCGTTACAGGTTTCTTGTTCGCTTCCCATTCCACATCATCAAAAGGCAGTTCATCTAAAAAACGACTTTGTGTTGGCTTGATGAGCTCACCAAACTGGCGACGCTCTTTACACATGGTAAAGGTTAACTCACGCTGAGCACGAGTAATTCCAACGTACATCAGTCGTCGCTCTTCTTCGACGTTATCTTCATCAATACTGGTTTGATGCGGTAGAATCCCCTCCTCCGAACCAATCAAGTACACATAAGGGAACTCCAAACCTTTCGATGCATGCAATGTCATAAGCTGTACCGCATCGCTGTCTTCGTCTTCTTCTCCACGCTCCATCATGTCGCGTAAAGTGAGTCGCTGAACCACCTCTTTAAGCGTCTTCTCTTCTTGATCGTAATTGTCCCCCTCAAGGTCAGCAACAATCCAAGAATAAAGATCTGAAACGTTCTTCATGCGCATTTCTGCTGCTTTCGGACTTGCAGAGGTCTCATACAACCAATCTTCATAATGAATATCACGAACGAGCGAACGCACGGCTTCTACGGTATCCCCACGCTCGGCTTGATCGGCAATCGCCACCAACCATTGAGTAAAGCGACGTAAATTCTCTAAGCCACGACCAGTAAGATGGTGTTCTAATCCAAGCTCAAAACTGGATTCAAATAGACTCTTACCTCGCATATTGGCGTAGCTACCCAGTTTTTCCAAAGTAACTGGACCAATTTCACGTCGAGGCGTATTTACAATACGTAAAAATGCATTGTCGTCATCAGGGTTCACCAACACGCGCAGGTAGGCCATGATGTCTTTAATTTCAGCTCGGGCAAAAAAAGACGTGCCGCCAGAAAGCTTGTACGGAACTCGGTTTTGCATTAGAGATTTTTCAATCAATCGTGACTGATGGTTACCGCGGTAAAGCACCGCATAATCTTTGTAGTTCGTGCGATTTAAGAATTTATGCGCAATGAGCTCACCCGTAACACGCTCCGCTTCATGCTCTTCATTCTTCGCCAACAATACTTTCAGCTTCTCACCATCTGGAATTTCCGAAAACAGCGACTTTTCATACACGTGTGGGTTATTTGCGATCAAAATATTCGCAGCGCGCAAAATACGACTGGTTGAACGATAGTTCTGTTCCAGTTTAATCAAACGTAAATTCGGATAATCCTGCCCGAGCAGCACTAAATTTTGTGGCTTCGCGCCTCGCCATGAATAGATAGATTGGTCGTCATCTCCTACTACGGTCAAACGACCACGCTCGCCAACCAACAATTTCACCAATTCATACTGACTGGTATTGGTATCTTGGTATTCATCAACCAACAAGTAACGAATGCGATTCTGCCAACGTTGACGCACTTCTTCATTGTGACGCAATAAAAGGACAGGCATCAAAATCAGATCATCAAAATCCAATGCGTTGTACGCTTTCATCTGCTTCTGATACATCTCAAAGCAAAACGCAAACAATTGTTGCTGTTCACCTTTTGCAAATGCTTTGACCTGCTCAGGAGACAACATGTCATTTTTCCAGTTGGAGATACTGCTAAGCAACTGGCGCAATAAGTCCTTATCGCCATCCAATTGTTTTTCTGTCAGTTCTTTCAAGAGTGCTAACTGGTCTTGATCATCAAACAACGAAAAGCCAGACTTCAACCCCAAGTGCTTGTATTCACGTTTGATAATGTTCAACCCTAACGTATGGAAAGTTGACACCATCAAACCTTTTGCTTCCGCCTTTCCTAACGTTTGTCCTACACGTTCTTTCATCTCACGTGATGCTTTGTTAGTAAAAGTAACCGCTGCAATATTCCGTGCTTTATAGCCACACTGCTGAACCAAGTAAGCAATTTTATTGGTAATTACGCGAGTCTTACCCGAACCAGCACCAGCCAGCACCAAGCATGGGCCTGATACATATTTAACGGCTTCATCTTGTCTAGGGTTCAGCTTCATAAAAATTCTCTGCGGCTAAAAAATAGTGGCGCCTATGATAAAGGGGGGACCGTTCGAAAGCTATGCGATTTTCACGTAAAGTTTACAAAGATAATCGTAACATTTCGTTGCATAAACGGTCATAGATCACGCTATAATGAATGAACGTTCATTCATTGGTGGTAGGGTTATGTCAAATAGCGCTGCTGGAAGTAAATACGAGCAAATCATCGCTGCGGCTGAACGTTTGATCGCCGAATCTGGCTTTCATGGCCTTTCTATGCACAAGCTCGCCGCTGAAGCAGGCGTTGCTGCAGGTACGATTTATCGTTATTTCTCAGATAAGGAACATCTTTTAGAAGAAGTTCGCCTTAACGTAACCAAACGTATTGCGGAAGCCGTTCAATCAGATGTTCATGACAATATGTCTTTGAAAGAGCGTTACCGAACTATGTGGCTCAATATCTGGCGCCTTGCTGGTTCAAACCTCGACACACTGAGCAGCCGTGTCCAGTATGAATCATTACCCTGTGCAAATCGTAGAAATACGCGGGAACTAGAACGACAAATGTTTGCCCAAGTAGATCGTCTTTTTGATCAAGGCAAGGCGGAAGGGGTATTTAAGCCTCTCGATAACGAAATTCTTTCGGGGTTAAGTTTCGAAGCTAGTGTCGCGCTTGCAAGAAAACATGCTTTGGGATTTTATCAGTTGGATGACGATGCGTTGGAAGCAGCCATCGAAGCCAGTTGGGATGCAATTATTAAACACTAACTTGGAGTTCTTATAAGAATGAAAAAGTGGACTTTCTTTATGTTGCTTATCGCGGTTCTTCTATTTGGGAGCGTGATAGGTTTCAACTTATTCAAGCAGCAGAAAATCGCTGAATACATGGCGAACCGTCCGGAGCCTGAATTCCCAGTCACGGTTACAGAAGTAAAAGCGGTTGATTGGGTTCCTGTTATTGAAGCGATCGGCTTCATCGAACCAAACCAAGGGGTCACCGTAGCGAACGAAACCAGCGGCGTGATCGATAAGATTTCTTTCCACTCAGGAACGTCTGTTGAAGAGGGCCAACCTTTGGTTCACTTAGACTCTGATGTAGAAAAAGCAAACTTACAAAGCTCTCAAGCAAGACTGCCAGCTGCTCAAGCGAAGTACAAGCGCTATCAAGGTCTTTTCAAAAAAGGCTCAATTTCTAAAGAAGCGTACGACGAAGCCGAAGCCAATTACTTTTCACTTAAGGCAGATATCGAAAGCTTAAAAGCAACCATAGATCGCCGCGAAATCAAAGCCCCTTTTGCAGGTGTGGTTGGTATTCGTAATGTTTATCTTGGCCAATACCTACAAGCAGGTACCGATATCGTTCGCCTTGAAGACACCAGTGTTATGCGTCTGCGTTTTACCGTTCCTCAAACTGACATATCACGCATTACCCTAAACCAAGAAGTCGATATCTTCGTTGATGCTTACCCTGATAGACCATTCAAAGGTTCTATCTCAGCTATTGAACCAGCCGTTAACGTTCAAAGTGGTTTGATTCAAGTTCAAGCAGACATTCCAAACAGCGATGGCAAACTTCGCAGTGGTATGTTCGCTCGTGCAAACATCATTCTACCTAAACTTGAAAACCAAGTGACGCTACCTCAGACCGCAATTACGTTTACGCTATACGGCGATAATGTGTACATCGTAACGGAAGAAAATGGTGAAAAACGCGTTAATCAACACGTGGTAAAAGTGGGTGAACGCACCAAAGACATCGCACATATCCTAGATGGTGTAAAACCAGGAGATATAGTCGTAACGTCTGGTCAAATCCGTCTGAGCAACCACGCGAAAGTGAACATTGTTGAAGATGATTCACTAACCCCACCGGCTGAAACACCAATGCTTTAATTGGAGGCATCATGCGCTTTACTGATGTTTTTATAAAACGTCCAGTTTTAGCGGTATCGATCAGCTTTTTGATTGCGTTGCTTGGTTTACAAGCCGTTTTCAAAATGCAGGTTCGTGAATACCCTGAAATGACAAATACCGTAGTAACGGTAACTACCAGTTATTACGGTGCCAGTGCCAACTTGATCCAAGGCTTCATTACTCAGCCTTTGGAACAAGCTGTCGCGCAGGCCGATAATATCGACTATATGACTTCATCTTCGGTTCTTGGTACATCGACCATCACCGTGAACATGAAGTTAAATACCGATCCGAACGCCGCACTGTCTGACATTCTGGCGAAAACCAACTCGGTTCGCTCACAACTTCCAAAAGAAGCGGAAGACCCAACAGTAACGATGTCGACAGGTTCGACTACAGCGGTGCTGTACATTGGCTTCACCAGTGATGAGTTGTCTTCTAGCCAGATCACCGATTATCTTGAGCGTGTAATCAACCCACAGCTATTCACGGTAAACGGCGTCTCCAAAGTAGACCTATACGGCGGAATGAAATACGCGCTACGCGTATGGCTAGATCCAGCCAAAATGGGGGCACTTAAGCTGACAGCAACGGATGTGATGGGCGTTCTAAATGCCAATAACTACCAGTCAGCAACGGGGCAGGCCGTAGGTGAGTTTGTCCTTTACAACGGTAGCGCTGATACTCAGGTATCGAACGTTGCTGAACTTGAAGCGCTAGTTGTGAAAACGGGCGACGGTGATGTGATACGCCTTGGCGATATTGCCAAAGTCTCGTTAGCAAAGAGTCACGATGTTTACCGCGCTAGTGCAAACGGCAAGGAAGCAGTGGTTGCAGCAATCAATGCAGCACCAAGCGCAAACCCTATCAACATCGCTGCAGATGTTCTGAAGCTATTGCCTCAACTTGAACGCAACTTGCCAAGTAACATCAAAATGAACGTGATGTACGACTCAACCATAGCGATTAATGAATCAATTCACGAAGTTGTGAAAACGATTGTCGAAGCGGCCGTCATTGTTCTTGTGGTTATTACTCTATTCCTCGGTTCTTTCCGAGCAGTAATCATCCCTATCGTTACTATCCCGCTATCTTTGATTGGCGTTGCAATGGTGATGCAGGCGATGGGCTTCTCGTGGAACTTGATGACGCTACTGGCAATGGTACTCGCCATCGGTCTGGTAGTGGATGACGCGATCGTAGTACTAGAAAACGTTGACCGTCATATTAAAGAAGGTGAATCACCATTCCGTGCAGCAATCATTGGTACGCGTGAAATTGCGATTCCGGTTATTGCAATGACGCTAACCTTGGGTGCCGTTTATGCGCCAATCGCATTGATGGGGGGCATTACGGGTTCACTATTTAAAGAATTCGCGCTAACACTAGCTGGAGCGGTGTTTGTTTCAGGTATCATCGCACTAACATTGTCTCCGATGATGTGTTCGAAAATGTTGAAAGCTCATGAAGAGCCAAGTAAGTTCGAACAGAAAGTTCACCACATACTTGATGGTATGACTAACCGCTATGAAAAAATGCTCAAAGCGGTCATGGCGCATCGCCCTGTAATCATTGCTTTTGCGGTTATCGTATTCGCAAGCTTGCCAATTCTGTTTAAGTTCATTCCAAGTGAACTTGCACCATCAGAAGATAAAGGTGTCGTGGTATTGTTAGGTACTGCCCCATCAAATGCGAACTTGGATTACATCCAAAATACCATGAATGACGTAAACAAGATTCTGTCTGATCAGCCAGAAGTGGAATACGCACAGGTATTTAATGGTGTGCCAAATTCAAACCAAGCATTTGGTCTAGCGACTCTAAAACCTTGGAGTGAACGTGAAGCAAGTCAGGCTGAAATTACCAAACGTGTTGGTGGCCTTGTTTCTCAAGTTCCTGGTATGTCAGTAACGGCGTTTCAAATGCCTGAACTCCCTGGCGCAGGCTCTGGTCTGCCTATCCAATTTGTCATTACAACACCAAACAGCTTTGAAAGCTTGTTTACCATCGCTAGTGATATTCTAACGAATGTGTCGAAAAGCCCAATGTTCGTCTACTCGGATCTGGATCTAAACTACGATTCAGCAACGATGAAGATCAGCATCGACAAAGACAAAGCAGGTGCGTATGGCGTGACCATGCAAGATATAGGTGTAACGCTCAGTACTATGATGGCGGATGGTTATGTAAACCGTATCGACTTAAATGGTCGCTCATATGAGGTAATCCCTCAAGTTGAGCGTAAGTGGCGTTTAAACCCAGAGTCAATGAAGAACTATTACGTACGTTCCGTTGATGGTAACGCAGTGCCGCTTGGTAGCTTAATTACGATTGATGTTGTCGCAGAACCGCGCGCGCTACCACACTTCAACCAACTAAACTCTGCAACGGTTGGTGCAGTCCCAGCACCTGGTGTTGCCATGGGTGATGCAATTAATTGGTTTGAAGATATTGCGCAAAACAAACTGCCTGCTGGCTACAACCATGACTATATGGGTGAGGCTCGTCAGTTCGTAACTGAAGGTAGCGCACTGTATGCAACATTCGGCTTGGCGTTGGCAATTATCTTCCTAGTTCTAGCGATTCAGTTTGAGTCTATCCGCGATCCACTTGTAATCATGGTATCGGTACCGCTAGCGGTATGCGGCGCGTTGATTGCTCTGGCGTGGGGTACGGCATCAATGAACATATACTCACAGGTAGGTCTGATCACCCTGGTAGGTCTGATTACCAAGCACGGTATTTTGATCTGTGAGGTAGCGAAAGAAGAACAGCTACACAACAAACTGTCTCGTATCGATGCGGTAATGGAAGCGGCAAAAGTTCGTCTTCGTCCAATCCTAATGACGACGGCGGCGATGATTGCTGGTCTGATCCCACTGATGTACGCAACGGGTGCAGGTGCCGCTCAGCGCTTTAGTATCGGTATCGTAATCGTCGCTGGTCTAGCGATCGGTACTCTATTTACGCTATTCGTTCTACCTGTGATTTACAGCTACCTAGCTGAGAAGCACAAACCATTACCAGTGTTTGTTGAAGACAAAGACTTGGAGAAGCTGGCTCGAGTGGATGAAGCAAAAGCAGCTCATCGCGAATTAGCTGAAAATAAATAAACTCAATAAGCTAAGAAAAGGGTCACTTCGGTGACCTTTTTTATTGCTGCTCTATTTTTTGCCATCTAAATGGCGACTTTCCCGTATCATTTACATAAAATATGAGCAAATCAAAAGGAGTTTTAGCCACTATGTTTGACCCAAAGAAATTAGAGCAAATTGCTAAACAAATTCATGACTCAATGCCACAGCCAGTAAAAGAACTAGGCGCAGATGTTGATCAAAAGGTTCGTCAAGTAATCCAAGGCCAACTAAACAAACTAGACGTAGTTAGCCGCGAAGAATTCGACGTTCAAACGCAAGTTCTACTGCGTACTCGTCAAAAACTGACAGAAATGGAAAAGAAATTGGCAGAGCTTGAAGAAAAGCTCGCTGATAAATAAGCGAAAAGCGACGAGAAAATTATAAGGGTTGATGTGAGAGCATCAGCCCTTTTTGTTTATTGGGATTCGCTTCGATTGTGCTTTCTTGAGGGCAAACTCAGTCAACACATTTATACCTCACCTCTTCTCAGCGAACCGTTCTCGATTCCCACAACGAAACACTTCCGCACCTCGAAAGACAAAGTCCGTCTTTATAAAAACAAAAAGGCTTGGTCAACGGCGACCAAGCCTTTTAATTAGATGTTGTGTTTTATGTTGTATTTACTGACCCCAGTCTGTCTGGAGTTCTTATCTGCTTTGCTTGAATGCAATTTTTCAGATTGTATATTCAAAGCTAAGAGCTTAAATCCGCGGAGGTAACACGGCGTTTGCACTAGCAAATGAGTATTACCGACAAAGAAATTAAGCTCATCAGCGAAGAAGATTAACCGCCTACCGCGATGTTCTTCATATCAGTCATATAGCCACGTAACTCTTCACCAATGTATTCCACTGGGTGGTTACGGATAGCATCATTTACAGCGATAAGAGTCGCGTTATCTACTTGGTTAGAAGTTTCACCTAGCCCCTTACCAATTACGTCAGTATTTACTGCTGGCATAAACTTCTCACGTAGAAGCGGCGTTGCTACGTTAGCGAACAGGTAGTTACCATATTCCGCAGTGTCTGAGATAACCACGTTCATCTCGTATAGACGCTTACGTGCGATAGTGTTCGCGATCAGCGGTAGCTCGTGTAGAGACTCGTAGTAAGCAGACTCATCGATGATGCCAGATGCCGTCATTGCTTCGAATGCTAGCTCAACACCCGCACGAACCATAGCTACCATCAGGATACCGTTATCGAAGTACTCTTGCTCAGAGATTTCTACATTAGTTTCTGGGTAGTTTTCGAAAGCAGTTTCACCCGTTTCTGCACGCCAACCTAGTAGATTCGCATCGTCGTTTGCCCAGTCAGCCATCATCGTGCTAGAGAAGTGACCTGTGATGATGTCATCCATGTGCTTGTTGTATAACGGACGCATCAGCTCTTTTAACTCTTCAGAAAGCTCAAATGCTTTTACTTTTGCTGGGTTTGATAGACGATCCATCATGTGAGTGATACCACCAAACTTCAGTGCTTCCGTGATGGTTTCCCAACCATATTGAAGAAGTTTACCCGCGTAGCCTGGATCGATACCATCAGCAATCATCTTCTCGTAACATACGATAGAACCAGCCTGTAGCATGCCACAAAGGATAGTTTGCTCACCCATTAGGTCAGATTTCACCTCAGCAACAAAAGAAGACTCAAGACAGCCAGCACGGTGACCACCTGTTGCTGCAGCCCAAGCTTTCGCGATATCCCAACCTTCGCCTTTAGGGTCGTTCTCTGGGTGAACAGCGATAAGAGTCGGTACACCAAAACCACGCTTGTATTCTTCACGAACTTCCGTACCCGGACACTTAGGTGCAACCATTACTACCGTTAGGTCTTTACGGATTTGCATGCCTTCTTCAACAACATTGAAACCGTGTGAGTAACCTAGTGCTGCGCCTTCTTTCATTAGCGGCATTACTGTCTCAACAACGTTTGTGTGCTGCTTATCTGGAGTAAGGTTTACAACTAGGTCAGCTTGTGGAATTAGCGTTTCGTAACTACCTACTTCAAAACCGTTGTCTTTTGCGTTTTTGAATGACTGGCGTTGCTCATCAATCGCGGCTTGGCGAAGCGCATAAGCAACATCTAGACCAGAGTCACGCATGTTCAGACCTTGGTTAAGGCCTTGAGCACCACAACCTACGATGACCACTTTCTTACCTTTTAGGTAATCTGCTTCTGATGCAAATTCTTCGCGGTCCATAAAGCGACAACGACCAAGTTGGTCCAATTGCTCACGCAAGTTTAGGGTATTGAAATAGTTAGCCATCTGGGTGCTCCTTAACATTCTTCCATAGAGGTCGGTATTTGTGTTACCGAATGAGTTCATACTAAAACAGACATTCTGTTGCTGAAAGTGATATATTCACAATTACTTATTGCAATTAATGCAACATGGAAGTGAAGATTTAATGAACATCAAAAGCCTGCAATTATTCATTCATCTATGTGATAGTAAGAGCTTCGCTAAGACAGCGGCAGCAATGCATATCAGCCCTTCCGCACTGAGTCGGCAGATCCAGAAGCTAGAAGAAGAAACACATCAACAACTGTTCTTGCGTGACAATCGAAGCGTTGAATTAACAGTTCAAGGTAAGAAACTATTACCTGTAGCACTGAAGATCTTAGGTGAGTGGCAGCAATACCAAAGCTACATCAAAGGCACTGAAGATGATTTAAAAGGTGAGATACGCCTCTTTTGCTCAGTAACAGCGAGTTACAGTCACCTACCAGAGCTTATTTCTGAATTCCGCATACAACACCCTTTTATTGAGTTCAAACTCTCCACTGGCGATCCAGCCCAAGCAATCGACAAAATACTAACCGATGAGGCTGACATTGCTATCTCTGCAAAACCAGATCAACTTCCAGCCAAAGTCGCTTTCGAACCAATCAGTGAAATTCCTTTATCAGTTATTGCACCTGTCGGGGTAAGCAGCTTTGCGGAAGAACTACAAAAAGAAGTACCCGACTGGTCGACTATCCCTTTTATTCTCCCAGAAGCGGGGACAGCAAGAGACAGAGCGAATATTTGGTTCAAGCAAATGAGGATCAAACCGAATATCTACGCGCAAGTAGCAGGGCATGAAGCAATTGTCAGCATGGTGGCATTAGGATGTGGTGTCGGCATAGCACCAGATGTTGTCATCAACAATAGCCCAGTCAAAGAAAAAATTTCTCGACTTAAGGTAATACCGATTAAACCTTTTGAACTCGGTGTTTGTTGCGTTAAAAGTCAGCTAGAAAACCCATTAGTTAAAGCTCTATGGGAAGTCGCAGAGAGTAAGTATATCTCTTTATAAGAACGCTAGCGATAAGACCTGATCATTTCTGCTGAGGTCTAGATAATATGACGGACATTCGGATTAGTTTTCTGATAGATCTCGTTGGTCAAAGACCAAGTTTATACATATACGAAAAAGCCCTAGCATTGCTGCTAGGGCTTCATCTGAATAAATGGCGGGACGGCCGGGCTTGCGTTACCCAAGCGGGACTCGTTGGTCAAAGGCCAAGTTTATGCATATACGAAAAAGCCCTAGCATTTCTGCTAGGGCTTCGTCTAAATAAATGGCGGAGCGGACGGGACTCGAACCCGCGACCCCCGGCGTGACAGGCCGGTATTCTAACCAACTGAACTACCGCTCCGCACTGGTTAGACATTTAAGTCTAAATTTAAAGCCTGGCGATGTCCTACTCTCACATGGGGAAGCCCCACACTACCATCGGCGCTATTTCGTTTCACTTCTGAGTTCGGAATGGAAGTCAGGTGGGTCCAAAATGCTATGGTCGCCAAGCAAATTCTGTCTTTTTACTTCCACTTTTTTAAAAAGTGAAAACAAAAAGTTTGGAAAGCTGTTTCTGTGTTCTCTACACAATCAAGTCTTGTTCTTGCTTTGAGTCCATCAAAACCCTTTGGGTGTTGTATGGTTAAGCCTCACGGGCAATTAGTATCAGTTAGCTCAATGCCTCACAGCACTTACACACTGACCTATCAACGTCGTAGTCTCCGACAACCCTTTAGGATACTTAAAGTATCAGGGAGAACTCATCTCAAGGCTCGCTTCCCGCTTAGATGCTTTCAGCGGTTATCGATTCCGAACTTAGCTACCGGGCAATGCGTCTGGCGACACAACCCGAACACCAGAGGTTCGTCCACTCCGGTCCTCTCGTACTAGGAGCAGCCCCTTTCAATTCTCCAACGCCCACGGCAGATAGGGACCGAACTGTCTCACGACGTTCTAAACCCAGCTCGCGTACCACTTTAAATGGCGAACAGCCATACCCTTGGGACCGACTTCAGCCCCAGGATGTGATGAGCCGACATCGAGGTGCCAAACACCGCCGTCGATATGAACTCTTGGGCGGTATCAGCCTGTTATCCCCGGAGTACCTTTTATCCGTTGAGCGATGGCCCTTCCATTCAGAACCACCGGATCACTATGACCTGCTTTCGCACCTGCTCGAATTGTCATTCTCGCAGTCAAGCGGGCTATGCCATTGCACTAACCTCACGATGTCCAACCGTGATTAGCCCACCTTCGTGCTCCTCCGTTACTCTTTGGGAGGAGACCGCCCCAGTCAAACTACCCACCAGGCACTGTCCGCAACCCCGATAAGGGGTCAACGTTAGAACATCAACACTACAAGGGTGGTATTTCAAGGACGGCTCCACAGATACTAGCGTACCTGCTTCAAAGCCTCCCACCTATCCTACACATGTAGGGTCAATGTTCAGTGCCAAGCTGTAGTAAAGGTTCACGGGGTCTTTCCGTCTAGCCGCGGGTACACTGCATCTTCACAGCGATTTCAATTTCACTGAGTCTCGGGTGGAGACAGCGTGGCCATCATTACGCCATTCGTGCAGGTCGGAACTTACCCGACAAGGAATTTCGCTACCTTAGGACCGTTATAGTTACGGCCGCCGTTTACCGGGGCTTCGATCAAGAGCTTCGACCGAAGTCTAACCCCATCAATTAACGCTTCCGGCACCGGGCAGGCGTCACACCGTATACGTCATCTTACGATTTTGCACAGTGCTGTGTTTTTAATAAACAGTTGCAGCCACCTGGTATCTGCGACTCTCGTCAGCTCCATCCGCAAGGGACTTCACCATCAAGAGCGTACGCTTCTCCCGAAGTTACGGTACCATTTTGCCTAGTTCCTTCACCCGAGTTCTCTCAAGCGCCTTGGTATTCTCTACCCGACCACCTGTGTCGGTTTGGGGTACGATTCCTTACAATCTGAAGCTTAGAGGCTTTTCCTGGAAGCATGGCATCAATGACTTCACTACCGTAGTAGCTCGACGTCGTGTCTCAGCCTTAGAAAGAGCCGGATTTACCTAACTCTTAAGCCTACGCACTTGAACCTGGACAACCGTCGCCAGGCCCACCTAGCCTTCTCCGTCCCCCATCGCAATTGTAAGAAGTACGGGAATATTAACCCGTTTCCCATCGACTACGCCTTTCGGCCTCGCCTTAGGGGTCGACTTACCCTGCCCCGATTAACGTTGGACAGGAACCCTTGGTCTTCCGGCGAGGAGGTTTTTCACCCCCTTTATCGTTACTCATGTCAGCATTCGCACTTCTGATACCTCCAGCATGCTTTACAACACACCTTCTACGGCTTACAGAACGCTCCCCTACCCAATGAAGTAAACTTCATTGCCGCAGCTTCGGTTTATTACTTAGCCCCGTTACATCTTCCGCGCAGGCCGACTCGACCAGTGAGCTATTACGCTTTCTTTAAATGATGGCTGCTTCTAAGCCAACATCCTGGCTGTCTGAGCCTTCCCACATCGTTTCCCACTTAGTAATAATTTGGGACCTTAGCTGGCGGTCTGGGTTGTTTCCCTCTCCACGACGGACGTTAGCACCCGCCGTGTGTCTCCCGGATAGTACTTACTGGTATTCGGAGTTTGCAAAGGGTTGGTAAGTCGGGATGACCCCCTAGCCTTAACAGTGCTCTACCCCCAGTAGTATTCGTCCGAGGCGCTACCTAAATAGCTTTCGGGGAGAACCAGCTATCTCCAGGTTTGATTGGCCTTTCACCCCTAGCCACAAGTCATCCGCTAATTTTTCAACATTAGTCGGTTCGGTCCTCCAATTGATGTTACTCAATCTTCAACCTGCCCATGGCTAGATCACCTGGTTTCGGGTCTATATCCAGAGACTGAACGCCCAGTTAAGACTCGGTTTCCCTACGGCTCCCCTAGATGGTTAACCTTGCCACTGAATATAAGTCGCTGACCCATTATACAAAAGGTACGCAGTCACAGGACATAATGCCTGCTCCTACTGCTTGTACGTACACGGTTTCAGGTTCTATTTCACTCCCCTCACAGGGGTTCTTTTCGCCTTTCCCTCACGGTACTGGTTCACTATCGGTCAGTCAGTAGTATTTAGCCTTGGAGGATGGTCCCCCATATTCAGACAGGATATCACGTGTCCCGCCCTACTCGATTTCACTGAATGTGCGTTGTCGACTACGGGGCTATCACCCTGTATCGCCGGGACTTTCCAGACCGTTCGTCTAACGCATATAAAGCTTAAGGGCTAGTCCAATTTCGCTCGCCGCTACTTTCGGAATCTCGGTTGATTTCTTTTCCTCGGGGTACTTAGATGTTTCAGTTCCCCCGGTTCGCCTCATTAACCTATGAATTCAGTTAATGATACTAGCTTATGCTAGTGGGTTTCCCCATTCAGAAATCCCAGACTCAAATGGTTGTTACTACCTAATCTGGGCTTATCGCAAGTTACTACGTCTTTCATCGCCTCTGACTGCCAAGGCATCCACCGTGTACGCTTAGTCACTTAACCATACAACCCCAAAGAGTTTCAGAAGAAATCTTGAGTTTGTTGTTTAAACAACCAAAGTTGCTATCTCATTATTTGAATGAGCGAGATAGCTATCGATTTTGCCGGACTCAAATATGTTTTGCTTTCGCAAAACCCAAGAACACTTGAATGTGTTTTTGTGTATTCATCGAAATGAATACTTTGAGAACTTTACAAACAAACGCTTATCTATTTAAGACAAGATTTGTTTTGTCAGCTTTCCAAATTGTTAAAGAGCTAATCACTTCTCATGAAGTAACCATTTTTAAAAACACTCTGCTTTCTGTTTCAAAGAAAGTGTACTTAAAGATGGTGGGCGATACCGGGCTCGAACCAGTGACCCCCTGCTTGTAAGGCAGGTGCTCTCCCAACTGAGCTAATCGCCCACATGAGTTTTACGTCTCGTGGTAGACGTCAAGAGTGGTGGAGCTATGCGGGATCGAACCGCAGACCTCCTGCGTGCAAGGCAGGCGCTCTCCCAGCTGAGCTATAGCCCCATCTTGAGAGTCATTTCTAAAAAAGAAATGGTGGGTCGTGCAGGATTCGAACCTGCGACCAATTGATTAAAAGTCAACTGCTCTACCAACTGAGCTAACGACCCAATGGTATCCCGTAGGGGAGTCGAACCCCTGTTACCGCCGTGAAAGGGCGGTGTCCTAGGCCTCTAGACGACGCAACGGGACACTGGATTGAAGATATTGGGATATCTTCGTCTCTTTTACTTTATAAACCGTATCAATCTGTGTGGACACTCATCGTGAGTAATCATCGTATAAGGAGGTGATCCAGCGCCAGGTTCCCCTAGCGCTACCTTGTTACGACTTCACCCCAGTCATGAACCACAAAGTGGTAAGCGTCCTCCCCGAAAGGTTAAACTACCTACTTCTTTTGCAGCCCACTCCCATGGTGTGACGGGCGGTGTGTACAAGGCCCGGGAACGTATTCACCGTGGCATTCTGATCCACGATTACTAGCGATTCCGACTTCATGGAGTCGAGTTGCAGACTCAATCCGGACTACGACGCACTTTTTGGGATTCGCTCACTTTCGCAAGTTGGCTGCCCTCTGTATGCGCCATTGTAGCACGTGTGTAGCCCTACTCGTAAGGGCCATGATGACTTGACGTCGTCCCCACGCTTCCTCCGGTTTATCACCGGCAGTCTCCCTGGAGTCTCTTCCCGACATTACTCGCTGGCAAACAAGGATAAGGGTTGCGCTCGTTGCGGGACTTAACCCAACATTTCACAACACGAGCTGACGACAGCCATGCAGCACCTGTCTCAGAGTTCCCGAAGGCACACCTGTATCTCTACTGGCTTCTCTGGATGTCAAGAGTAGGTAAGGTTCTTCGCGTTGCATCGAATTAAACCACATGCTCCACCGCTTGTGCGGGCCCCCGTCAATTCATTTGAGTTTTAATCTTGCGACCGTACTCCCCAGGCGGTCTACTTAACGCGTTAGCTCCGAAAGCCACGGCTCAAGGCCACAACCTCCAAGTAGACATCGTTTACGGCGTGGACTACCAGGGTATCTAATCCTGTTTGCTCCCCACGCTTTCGCATCTGAGTGTCAGTATCTGTCCAGGGGCCGCGCTTCGCCACCGGTATTCCTTCAGATCTCTACGCATTTCACCGCTACACCTGAAATTCTACCCCCTCTACAGTACTCTAGTCTGCCAGTTTCAAATGCAATTCCGAGGTTGAGCCCCGGGCTTTCACATCTGACTTAACAAACCACCTGCATGCGCTTTACGCCCAGTATTCCGATTAACGCTCGCACCCTCCGTATTACCGCGGCTGCTGGCACGGAGTTAGCCGGTGCTTCTTCTGTAGGTAACGTCAAATCCATACGCTATTAACGCATGAATCTTCCTCCCTACTGAAAGTGCTTTACAACCCAGAAGGCGCTTCTTCACACACGCGGCATGGCTGCATCAGGCTTGCGCCCATTGTGCAATATTCCCCACTGCTGCCTCCCGTAGGAGTCTGGACCGTGTCTCAGTTCCAGTGTGGCTGATCATCCTCTCAGACCAGCTAGGGATCGTCGCCTTGGTGAGCCCTTACCTCACCAACTAGCTAATCCCACCTAGGCATATCCTGACGCGAGAGGCCCGAAGGTCCCCCTCTTTGGCCCGTAGGCATCATGCGGTATTAGCCATCGTTTCCAATGGTTATCCCCACATCAGGGCAATTTCCTAGGCATTACTCACCCGTCCGCCGCTCGCCGCCCAACAAATCCTCCGAAGATTCAATGTTGTCGCTGCCGCTCGACTTGCATGTGTTAGGCCTGCCGCCAGCGTTCAATCTGAGCCATGATCAAACTCTTCAATTTAAGATTTTGTTCGGTTCAATGAATACTGACTTCAAAACTGCTCTTACTCGAAAGTAAGAAGTAATTTTAAAGCTATTATCGCTCCAACAGAACGATAATGAATTGACTGTGCCAAGTCTTTCGACTCGTTTGGTCACTCAGTTCATTGAAACCTAATTTGATACCGAGGTATCGAATTGGATTATCATCAACGAGTGCCCACACAGATTGATAGGTCTATATTGTTAAAGAGCTTTCCTATTGAGCTTTGCTCAAATCGGACGGCCATTTTAGCGAGATAAAGTTTAGTGTCAACCACTTTTTTCAAACTTTCTTTCAAGCGTTTCCACTTGGCTAATTGGCTTGCTAACTTGGCTTGCGTTCCTTTCAGGGAGCGTTGCCGTGTCAGCGAGGTGGCATTATAGAGATTGCGATCACATTGGCAAGCCCTTTTTTACGTTTTTTTTGATTTTCTTATCATTCGGATAAAATTGCAGCAAAAATACTTAAAAGAGCACGTTATTTCTACAGTTCTTTGAATTTATCTGCAAAAAGAGCCACTTTTTCCCAGTTGGTGTATTCCACTTCTTTGGTTGTATCGGTTTCACCACCTGTCATCGACATAATGAACTTAATCATCGTTCGATCAAACCAATGATAGCGAGGGTAATAAAGAGCTCCTGCAAAAACACCTATTAACGTAGGTTTCCAAGGTGACTTAATTAGGAACTTACGAATATAGGCACTACCTTCAGGCGTATCCTTACCTTGGTCTTCTTTACGGGCAGTAAGGTTCACGCAGAAAAACGCCACTTTGCTTTGCGCAAGTTGATTCAAGTTTCGTTCAATAAACTGGTATAGCTTCTTATTAAGATGACCATAGCGAATAGACGCTCCAATCAATACTCTGTCGTATTGGCTAAAATCAATCGTCTCTACATTATGTAAATCCACCAGCTCGCATTCGAAGCCTGTGAGTTGCTCATCTATATAGTGGAGAATTTTTTTTGTCTGCCCTTCACGCGAAGAGTATAGAAATAAAGCTTTTGCCACGATTTCTCCTTAGCTACGCCAGAATGTCGGCGTGAGTAAAATAAGTAAGGTAAATATTTCCAAGCGACCAAATAGCATAGAAACAATCAGCACCCATTTAGCATTATCATTTATATCACCAAAATGAAGAGCAACTTCTCCCAACCCTGGTCCTAAGTTATTCAATGTGGCGGCAACAGCGGAAAATGCACTTAACTCATCCATCCCTGTTGCGATCAGCGCCAACATACAAACGACGAACACTAAGGCATAAGCAGAGAAGAATCCCCACACCGCATCAACCACGCGTTGAGGCAAAGCCGTTCCTCCCACTTTAATAGTGTAAACTGCGCGAGGGTGAACCAACCGCTTTAGTTCACGCGCACCTTGTAAGGTCAGCAGAAGAATACGGATCACTTTCATGCCGCCGCCAGTCGAACCTGCACACCCCCCTATAAAAGAAGAGAACAACAGCAGCACTGGTAAAAACAACGGCCAGTCAGCAAAGCCTGTTGTGGTAAAACCCGCCGTAGTAGAGATAGACACGGTCTGGAATAACGCTTGGTCAAAGGCGTCATATGGGGAGTCATACGAGTGGTGATTCAACAGTAATAAGAAGCACACCAAGAACAGGATAACTTGAATAAAGATGAACGCGCGAAACTCAGGATCTTTCCAATAGTATTTAGGATGCACGCCGCCAGACGCAAACGCGGCGAAGTGCAAAGAATAGTTACATGCCGAAATCAACAAGAAGACAACGGTGATCATGTTGATAGCATAACTATCGAAATAGCCCATACTGGCATCGTGGGTCGAAAAACCACCAATTGCAATCGTGGAGAAGCTATGGCTGATCGCATCAAACGGCGTCATGCCTGCCAACCAAAATGCTAAGGCACATGCAATAGTCAAACTCAGATAGATATACCACAGTGCTTTTGCAGTTTCAGCTATGCGCGGAGTCATCTTAGTATCTTTTACTGGCCCAGGAATTTCAGCGCGATATAACTGCATGCCTCCGATACCAAGAACCGGAAGAATTGCTACAGCAAGAACAATGATACCCATACCGCCAAACCATTGAAGCAACTGGCGATAGAACAAAATGGCTTTGGGTAATTCATCCAATCCAACAATAACTGTCGCACCGGTGGTCGTTAAGGCAGAGAAAGACTCAAAAAAGGCATCGGTTACAGAAACGTTTGGATTATCTGCAATCAAAAAAGGAATAGCGCCTGCACTACCTAGAACTGTCCAAAAGAGAACAACAATAAGAAAGCCATCACGTGCTTTAAGCTCGTGCTTATGCCTTCGGTTTGGAAACCAACATACCCCTCCCCATAAAAGGAGAACAAAAAATGTCGTGACAAACGGTACACCCGCACCATCTCTATAGATAAGTGCAACCAGTGCAGGTGCGAGCATTGTGACACTAAAAAGCGCGAGCAATAGCCCGACGATTCGAATAATTGAACGAAATTGCATGGATTGATTGACTAGCGAAGCTGTCCCTGTGGCTTCCTATTTTTCATTATTGTCCGTCTAATGGGGTGACAATTGCCTTTGCACCACTTTTGTTGATGATAGTCTGGGTAAACGCGCTCACTTCACGTAGCTCGATTTCCACAACTAATGCCACCTGAACGCTGTATTCGGCATCGACTTCAACCGCACCGAACTGAGGCATTAACGACTGTACGATAGGCATAAAGCCATAGTCTAACTCTAGTCTGAGCTTTGTGGTTATTTTTTTCTCAATTGTTTGAAGCTGCTTGAGAGCTTGTTGTACACCACCACCATAAGCTTTAACAAGTCCTCCCGTACCTAACCGAATACCACCATAGTAACGCGTCACTACGGCCGTGATTTCTCCGACACCTGATCCTGATAATTGAGCAAGTATTGGCTTACCTGCAGTACCGGACGGTTCTCCATCATCACTAAACCCCCACTTCATTGAATCTTCTGGCCGGCCAGCAACAAAACCCCAACAGTTATGTCTTGCGTCAGAGTGTTGGGATTTTATCTGTTCCACAAATGCTTTCGCCTTTTCCACGCTCGGTGTATGAGCCAAATAAGTAATAAAGAGGCTCTTTTTGATCTCTTCTTCAAATTGCACAGGCTCTGCTGGAATCAGATAAGGTTGGTCATTCATAGGATTACGTCACTTTTCTCTTTGTTCAAAGTCTATCACGAGACCGATTTACACGTCGCATAAGATCTGCACCAGTGCACAATGTTAAACACTTGTTTAAAAAATGTATTGAAATTAGCCAATCTGCGGTCCAAACTAATCCCACTGGTCTAACCAGAATAAGAATAAAACGACTTTCCTCTATATCTATTTGTTGTATCACACGGCATCTAGCCAACATCAAATCGGTATACAGACAATCCAAGATTGTATGTCATGGAGATAGACAATGATTTACCAAGCCGAAACCCTACAGGTAAAGGAAGTACACAATGGTATTGCAGAGCTTAGCTTCTGCTCTCCAAAATCCGTCAACAAGCTCGACCTAGCAACACTAGAGTCACTCGACAAAGCACTTGATGCCTTGATTGCGCATCAAGGACTGAAGGGCTTGATGCTCACCTCAGATAAAGACGCGTTCATTGTTGGCGCGGACATCACCGAGTTCTTAGGTCTTTTTGCCAAGACAGACGCTGAGCTCGATCAGTGGCTACAATTTGCGAACAGCATCTTCAATAAACTGGAAGACTTACCTGTCCCGACGATCTCGGTACTAAAAGGTCACACGTTAGGTGGCGGTTGTGAGTGCGTGCTTGCAACTGACATGCGAATTGGTGACAAGACCACCAACATCGGTCTACCAGAAACGAAATTAGGCATTATGCCGGGCTTTGGTGGTTGCGTCCGTTTACCACGTGTGATCGGTGCCGACAGCGCAATGGAAGTGATCACTCAAGGTAAAGCGTGTCGTGCGGACGAAGCATTAAAGATTGGTCTGCTTGATGCAGTTGTTGATACCGACGCTCTTTACGAGTCAGCGCTACAAACGCTGACATCGGCAATCAACGAAAAACTAGACTGGCAAACTCGTCGCAAACAAAAGACATCACCACTAACGCTAAGTAAGCTTGAATCAATGATGAGCTTTACCATGGCGAAGGGGCTGGTGGCACAAAAAGCAGGCCCTCACTACCCTGCACCAATGACTGCCGTTATTACTATTGAAGAAGGCGCTCGCTTCGCTCGTAACGAAGCACTCGACATTGAGCGTAAACACTTCGTAAAACTGGCTAAGTCTGAAGAAGCAAAATCACTGATTGGTTTGTTCCTTAACGACCAATACATTAAAGGGCTTGCTAAAACATCAGCTAAGTCAGCGAGTAAAGACACGCAACGTGCGGCGGTACTTGGTGCGGGCATTATGGGCGGCGGCATCGCCTACCAATCTGCATTAAAAGGCGTACCGGTGTTAATGAAAGACATCGCACAACCTTCACTCGATTTAGGCATGACAGAAGCCTCTAAACTGCTGAATAAACGCTTATCTCGTGGTCGCATTGATGGCTTTAAGATGGCTGGTATTTTAGCGTCTATCACACCAAGCCTACATTACGCTGGCATCGAAGAATCAGACGTGATTGTTGAAGCCGTAGTAGAAAACCCGAAAGTAAAAGCAGCAGTGCTGAGTGAAGTCGAATCACATGTCAGTGAAGACACGGTTATTACCTCAAACACCTCGACGATTCCAATCAATCTATTAGCGAAATCGCTAAAACGCCCAGAAAACTTCTGTGGCATGCACTTCTTCAACCCAGTGCACCGCATGCCTCTTGTTGAGATCATCCGTGGTGAACATACCTCTGATGAAACCATCAATCGTGTTGTCGCCTACGCAGCGAAAATGGGCAAATCACCAATTGTCGTCAATGACTGCCCAGGGTTCTTTGTAAACCGCGTATTGTTCCCATACTTTGGTGGCTTCAGCATGCTACTTCGCGATGGTGCTGACTTTACGAAAATCGACAAAATCATGGAACGTAAGTTTGGCTGGCCGATGGGACCTGCATACTTGCTCGATGTCGTTGGTATTGATACTGCTCACCACGCACAAGCCGTGATGGCACAAGGTTTCCCAGAGCGTATGGGCAAACAAGGTCGTGACGCGATCGATGCACTGTTCGAAGCAGATAAATACGGCCAGAAAAATGGCAGTGGTTTCTACAACTACACCATTGATAGAAAAGGTAAGCCTAAGAAAACTTTCTCTGAAGATATCTTGCCCGTACTCGCTGACGTTTGTGCCGATAAGCCTTTCCATGACAAAGAACGCTTTGACGATCAGACCATCATCAATCGAGTGATGATTCCAATGATCAATGAAGTAGTACTGTGTCTACAAGAGGGCATCATTGCGACTCCTCAAGAAGCGGATATGGCACTGGTTTACGGCCTTGGCTTCCCTCCATTCCGCGGCGGCGTATTCCGCTACCTAGATAGTGTTGGTATTGCTGAGTTTGTTGCCATGGCAAAACAGTACTCAGAGCTCGGTGCCATGTACCAAGTACCACAGATGCTGATTGATATGGCAGAGAAAGGCCACCCCGTATATGGAAAAACCTTTTACGGTGCACAACAGCAAGGTTCTATCTAAGGAGGGATTCTAAAATGACTAATCAAACAAGAAATGTTGTCGTAGTCGATTGCCTACGTACACCAATGGGTCGTTCTAAAGGTGGTGCTTTCCGTCATACGCGAGCAGAAGATCTATCTGCACGCCTAATGAAAGGTATCCTTGCGCGAAATCCACAAGTTAACCCAAGCGAGATTGAAGACATCTACTGGGGCTGTGTACAACAAACCCTAGAGCAAGGATTCAACATAGCACGTAACGCAGCACTACTTGCAGGCCTACCAATTGAAATTGGCGCGGTAACGGTGAACCGCCTGTGTGGTTCATCCATGCAAGCGCTGCATGACGGTACACGTGCAATCATGACTGGTGATGCTGAAATCTGTCTGATCGGTGGTGTTGAACACATGGGTCATGTACCAATGAATCATGGTGTTGACTTCCACCCGGGTCTATCGAAAAACATAGCAAAAGCCGCCGGTATGATGGGGTTAACCGCAGAAATGCTTGGCAAGCTTCATGGAATCAGCCGACAACAACAAGATGAGTTTGCTGCTCGTTCTCATGCCCGAGCGCATGCCGCGACGGTAGAGGGCCGCTTTAAAAACGAAATCCTACCGATTGAAGGCCATGCAGCCGACGGCACGCTGTTCACCCTAGATTACGATGAAGTAATTCGTCCTGAAACATCTGTAGAGGGCCTATCTCAACTGCGTCCTGTATTTGATCCAACAAACGGCACCGTCACTGCAGGTACATCATCGGCATTGTCTGACGGCGCTTCAGCCATGCTGATCATGAGCGAAGAAAAAGCCAATGAACTTGGCTTAAAGATCCGCGCACGTATTAAAGGTATGGCTATTGCGGGCTGCGATCCATCTATCATGGGTTATGGTCCTGTTCCTGCAACGCAAAAAGCGCTTAAACGTGCTGGTCTTTCAATTGAAGACATGGATGTGGTTGAGCTCAATGAAGCATTCGCTGCACAATCACTACCGTGTGCGAAAGACTTAGGTTTGCTTGAAGTAATGGATGAAAAGGTCAACCTCAACGGCGGTGCGATTGCATTGGGTCACCCACTTGGTTGTTCAGGCTCGCGCATTTCAACCACGCTGATCAACCTAATGGAAGACAAAGACGCAAAATATGGTCTCGCAACCATGTGTATTGGTTTAGGTCAGGGTATTGCAACTGTATTTGAACGTCCATAATGCTTTAATGGTCGTCGTGATCAACCCAACAATCACAAGCAAATGAACCAATACTGAAAAATTTTAGTATTACACTTAAGGACGGCATCTGATGTCGTCTTTTGTTTTTTTGCTCAACATTATTCACATGCACAAAAAGCATACATTAAATGCTCAAGTTTCATTTTATTCATAAACAAAGAAGACATACACTTAGCACCAGTTAATATCTTGCTGCATGTGACCCAGAGTCACGATACCGCACATTCGGAGAACCTTATGTTTAATGCTCTAGTTCTAAATCAAGAAGACAAACGTACTATCGCTAGCATCGAGCAAATCGATGAGACGCAACTGCCTGAAGGCGACGTTCTGATTGACGTTGATTACTCATCGTTGAACTACAAAGACGGCCTTGCGATCACAGGTAAAGGTAAAATCATCCGTAACTTCCCAATGGTGCCAGGTATTGACCTAGCAGGTACGGTAGTAAGCTCTGAAGACGGCCGCTACCAAGCAGGTGACAAAGTTGTCCTTACTGGTTGGGGCGTAGGTGAAAACCACTGGGGTGGTATGTCTCAACGCGCTCGCCTAAAAGCGGATTGGCTCGTACCACTACCTAAAGGTTTAGACAGCAAGAAAGCGATGATGATTGGTACTGCTGGCTTTACTGGCATGCTATGTGTTCAAGCACTGCTGGATGCAGGTATCAAACCTGAAGCGGGTGAAATCTTAGTAACTGGCGCAAGTGGCGGTGTGGGCTCAGTAGCCGTAACGCTTCTAGCACAGCTTGGCTACAAGGTGGCAGCCGTGACCGGTCGTGTTGAACAAAATGGTCCGCTACTAGAAAAACTAGGTGCGAGCCGCATTATTGATCGTGTTGAGTTTGAAGAGCCAGCACGTCCACTTGAAAAGCAAGTATGGGCGGGGGCAGTTGATACCGTAGGCAGCAAAGTGCTAGCAAAAGTATTGGCGCAAATGGATTACAACAGTGCAGTCGCCGCTTGTGGCCTTGCAGGTGGTTTCGATCTACCAACCACAGTAATGCCGTTCATTCTGCGTAACGTTCGTCTACAAGGTGTGGACTCTGTTTCATGTCCATTTGAAAAACGCACTGTAGCATGGGAAAAATTGGTTGAGCTACTACCAGACAGCTACTTCGAGCAAGCATGTACTGAAGTAGAACTAGCACAAGCACCAAAATACGCTGAAGACATCACTAACGGCCAAGTAACGGGTCGTGTGGTTATCAAGCTATAAGCGCTAACAACTCCATAGAATAAACAAAGCCGGGTCAGTTCATCATTGCCCGGCTTTTTGCTATTTCGACTTTCGGAAAACTAATCCAACCCCATATCTTCAATTCGCTTAGCAATAAGACGACTACACTCCTCACGAACCACCGCGCGCAACCACTCTTGAGCAGGAGAGTGTTCACAGCGCGCATGCCAAATCATCGAGTATTCAAACGGGGTGAACTGGAATGGCAATGGCTTCACCACCAAATCATAGCGGTCAGCAACCAAATACGCCAAATCCGCAGGTACGGTAATGATGATTGGTAAAGTATCGACAATCGCCAATGCAGCTTCCAAATGGTAAGCACGCAGCACCATTTTACGTTTTGGCTTTTCAATTAAGGCTTGTTCAATCAGCGCTTTGACTCCATCACTTATCGCAATCATCGCGTGCGGATAGCGAAGGTAATCATCTAAGCACATCTCTTTATCGGCTAATGGATGTTGCTTAGAGAGCATACACAGCACCCCGACTCGACCTAGCACTTCGCTACGTAGTGGTTCAACAGGACCAGTTGGGCGACAAATCGCCAAGTCCGCGCTTTCATATGTCAATTGATCAGATAAACGGTCGTGTTGCAGTGGCAAGAAGTTAAACGACACATTCGGTGCTTCTTGATAAATACGCGGCAAAGCAAAAGGAAGAATCGTCTGCATCGCATAATCTGTGGTGGCGATATTAAAGGTTTGATCGCAATTACGTGGATCGAACTCGCGTGGCGACAACAGCTGACGTAAAGACTCCAATGGCTCGCCTAAGGAACGATCGATTTCTAACGCCTTTTGCGTTGGGATCAAGTGCTGACCTTGCCGTGTAAACAACGGATCACCAAGCAGGTCGCGTAAGCGCCCGAGTACACGACTCATAGCCGATTGGCTTAAATTGAGGCGCGTTGCTGCCTTGCTGACGCTGCTCTCCTCAATCAGCACGCGCAACGCAACCAATAAGTTAAGATCTCGACGATAGATGTCTTCTAATTCCACGATTTGCCACTTATCATGTAGGGGATTTAGATAAATTGTACTCTTCAGGCAAAAAAAATCCCGCCTTTCAGCGGGGAAGCCCAAGAAAAATGGGGATAGTGTCGGAATGAAGTGTCGTTAAGTTTGGTGAACGGTATATCGATAGGTTCCGAATACAGCAAAAAAGCGCTAATTTTCTTGCTCTGATGCACCTGACCATTTGTGCATCTCAATCCAAATCCCAATAATCGTTGCACTCATGCCCACAAGAGGCATTAATGAGGTTTCAGCTGGCGTTCTAAGCACAAGCGCACAGAACGAGATAAAGCACAAAACCGAATAGATGGTTAGTCTATCTAACGCTGTTAACATCGTCTCTCCCTGCCAGTTGTTACCAAATTGTTAATTTAAGGTAAATCAAAAAATTCAGTTTGCCAAGTGGTTATTGAATATTTTTTCAACGAAAGTAAAATTCACCGCTAAGTTAGCTATGAGAATCACATTATGAGTTTTAATCCTGAACTGGCGACCAAGACATTAGAGGCGGAAGGATTACGCTGCCCAGAGCCAGTAATGATGGTCAGGAAGACAATTCGAACGATGCAAGACGGTGAGGTGTTGCTAGTAAAAGCAGATGACCCATCGACAACTCGAGATATCCCGAGCTTCTGCCGATTTATGGATCACCAATTAATAGCAGCACAAACGGAACATCTCCCATACCAATACTTAATTAAGAAAGGTTTGGAATAATCTCAGCAGAATCAAAAACGGCAGCCCATAAGGCTGCCGTTTGTTTATTCATCGTATTCTAGTGTGCGAACTTCTGATTGTAGCTTGTTCAATTGTTTGCGCATCGCGCGTATTTCTTCATGCATCGGAATAATGTGGGCAACCCGAATCCATGCTTCTACTGTTAAGCCAGTAAGAATAAAAGACCCTGCCACAATAGGTAGCCACATATCCGTTAACACCATTGCCAACAAGCACAGCGCTAAACCAAAAGTGAATAAGTAACTCTGACTTTTTGGGGACATCCCCATATAACGTGTAAGCATAAACTTGCCCTCTCGCCATCATTCACACCATTAAATTACCATGACAAGTATGACACTAATACGTCATTCGTCACGGTCCTGAATGATTTTGAGCCAGAGTTTGAACTCGCGCATTCCCTATCTACTTATTGATAATTCGCATCATTTTAGATTATATAAATCAAAACAACGCCGCTCCTATCGCAAGCGCGATAAACAAGAATGCGGTAACCTTACGGATAAGCCCTAACGGCATCTTGTCTGCCGATAATTTACCGATCAGAACCACTGGTACATTCGCGAGCAGCATACCGATCGTCGTACCGAGAATCACCCAACTCAGCGCATCAGCATACTGCGCCCCTAGAATCGAAGTCGCAATCTGAGTTTTATCTCCGATCTCCGCAACAAAAAAAGCAATAAAACTCGCAATAAAAGGACCTCGATTAGAAATCTGCTCGTCGTCATCTAACTTATCTGGGATCAGCACCCAAGCCGCCATGGCGACAAAACTGACCACCAGCACCCATTTTAAAATGTCAGGAGACAGATAATCTGCCACAACCACACCTAGCCATGCAGCCAAAGCGTGGTTAGCAATGGTAGCCAAAAAGATTGCTGCAATAATAGGGATTGGTTTACGGTAACGACTGGCAAGTAATAGAGATAGCAATTGGGTCTTATCGCCAATTTCTGCTAACGCTACGGTAGTAATTGAAATAGCTAAAACGCTCACGACATACTCATTGGGGCGGGATAATTATTACAACCATAGACAAACCTCATGCCCCACCCCGGTTCATGATGATTTGTCTAAGGTCTTGCTAAACTCATCAGGTGACAAGTCTCGAACGCCATGGTGATTTTGCACCAATTATGTTGACGAACGAACCGAATGAAACTGGCATTTCATCAAGTAAGCTACTCCCCAAAGACGAGGCAATTCTAACTATAACAACGCGTCATCTCAAGCTCCGTTTTGTAAGTAAAAATCACCCTAAAAGCTCAATTTTCATCTCTATTAGCTAAATATGCCAAGAATTAGGCAAACTTAGCGGTTCTGGCTATGAAATAAGCAAGATTAGCTCTACTCCCACGCACAATATCTGGGTATACTTGATCGTTATTTTATTCAACTGTCATTACTCTAAACGTCATCATTTAGGCACCAAAGCCTTATTGTTTGACGCAATGCGAGTAATTAGAGAATCGCGCGAACCGACTTATGCAAAAATACGATATCAAAACCTTCCAGGGAATGATCCTCGCGCTGCAGGATTATTGGGCTCAAAATGGTTGCACCATTGTTCAACCGCTAGATATGGAAGTAGGTGCGGGTACCTCTCACCCAATGACCTGTCTACGAGCGCTTGGCCCAGAGCCAATGTCTACAGCTTATGTACAACCATCTCGTCGTCCTACCGATGGTCGTTACGGTGAAAACCCTAACCGCCTTCAACACTACTACCAATTCCAAGTAGCATTGAAACCATCACCAGACAATATCCAAGAGTTGTACTTAGGTTCTCTAGAAGTTCTTGGTATTGACCCTCTTGTACACGACATTCGTTTCGTAGAAGACAACTGGGAAAACCCAACACTAGGCGCATGGGGTCTAGGCTGGGAAGTATGGCTAAACGGCATGGAAGTAACTCAATTTACTTACTTCCAACAAGTTGGCGGCCTTGAGTGTAAACCAGTAACCGGTGAAATCACTTACGGTATCGAACGTCTAGCAATGTACATCCAAGAAGTAGACTCCGTTTACGACCTCACTTGGAACATTGCACCAAACGGCAGCAAAGTGACATACGGTGATATCTTCCACCAAAACGAAGTAGAGCAGTCGACTTACAACTTTGAACACGCTGACGTGGAATTCCTATTTGGTTTCTTCGAGCAATGTGAGAAAGAGTGTAAAGCGCTACTTGAGCTAGAAAAGCCACTGCCTCTACCAGCATACGAGCGCATCTTGAAAGCCGCTCACGCGTTCAACCTTCTAGACGCACGTAAAGCGATCTCAGTAACTGAACGTCAACGCTACATCCTGCGCATCCGTGATCTGACTAAGTCAGTAGCAGAAGCCTACTACGCATCGCGTGAAGCACTTGGCTTCCCAATGTGTAAAAAAGAACAAGCGTAAGGGAGCGATATAACATGGCAAAAGAATTTCTAATCGAGCTAGGCACAGAAGAGCTACCACCAACGCAACTTCGTACTCTAGCGGAAGCATTCGCAGCAAACTTCGAAGCTGAACTAAAAGGCGCTGAGCTTGCTCACGAAGGCGTGAAATGGTTCGCAGCTCCTCGTCGTCTAGCTCTTAAAGTGGCAGCGCTAGCAGAAAGCCAATCAGACAAAGTAGTAGAAAAACGTGGTCCTGCGGTTTCAGCAGCATTTGACGCTGAAGGTAATGCAACAAAAGCGGCTCAAGGTTGGGCTCGTGGTTGTGGTATCACTGTTGAGCAAGCTGAGCGTATGGTGACAGACAAGGGTGAATGGCTTCTATTTAAACAAGAAGTGAAAGGTCAACCGACATCAGAAGTTGTTGTAGAACTTGCTGCAAAAGCACTGGCTAACCTACCTATTGCTAAACCAATGCGTTGGGGCAACAAAACAACTCAGTTTATTCGCCCAGTAAAAACGCTAACCATGCTTATGGGCAGCGATCTAATCGAGGGTGAAATCCTTGGTGTCGCATCTGATCGCACTATCCGTGGTCACCGCTTCATGGGTGAAAAAGAGTTCACGATCGATTCTGCTGAGCAATACCCTGCAATCTTAGAAGAGCGCGGTAAAGTAATGGCAGATTACGAAGCGCGTAAAGCAATCATTCTAGCTGACGCACAAAAAGCGGCAGCAGCGGTTGGCGGCATCGCTGACCTAGAAGATGACCTAGTAGAAGAAGTAACGTCTCTGGTTGAATGGCCAGTAGTACTAACAGCGAAGTTTGAAGAAGAGTTCCTAAAAGTGCCTTCTGAAGCGTTGGTTTACACAATGAAAGGTGACCAGAAGTACTTCCCTGTTTATGACGAAAACAAGAAGCTACTACCTAACTTCATCTTCGTATCGAACATCGAATCAAAAGAACCTCGTTACGTAATCGAGGGTAACGAGAAAGTGGTTCGCCCTCGTCTTGCTGACGCAGAGTTCTTCTTCAACACAGACCGTAAGCGTCCGCTTATCGACCGTCTGCCAGAACTAGAGCAAGCGATCTTCCAAAAGCAGCTCGGTACCATCAAGGATAAAACTGATCGTATCGCCGCTCTTGCTGGCTACATTGCAAAACAAATTGATGCCGATGTTGAGAAAGCAACACGTGCAGGCCTACTGGCCAAATGTGACCTAATGACCTCAATGGTATTCGAGTTTACGGATACTCAAGGTGTAATGGGTATGCACTATGCACGTCATGATGGCGAAGATGAGCAAGTCGCTTTAGCACTTTACGAGCAATACATGCCACGTTTTGCGGGTGATGAACTGCCATCTAACGGCGTGTCATCTGCGGTAGCAATGGCAGACAAACTGGACACTATCGTAGGTATCTTCGGTATTGGTCAAGCGCCGAAAGGTTCAGATCCATTTGCCCTTCGTCGTGCGTCACTAGGTGTATTGCGCATCATCGTAGAAAATGGTTTCAACTTAGACTTGGTTGATCTGATCCGCGAAGCAAAAGTACTGTTTGGCGATAAACTAACGAATGAAAACGTAGAAACTGACGTTCTTGAATTTATGCTTGGTCGCTTCCGTGCATGGTATCAAGATGCTGGCTTTAGCGTAGACATCATTCAAGCAGTATTAGCTCGTCGTCCAACGAAACCAGCAGACTTCGACCAACGTGTTAAAGCCGTTTCCCACTTCCGTGAGCTGGAAGCAGCAGAAGCACTCGCTGCAGCGAACAAGCGTGTAGGTAACATTCTTGCGAAATTCGATGGCGAACTAGCAGCAGACATCGACCTAGCACTTCTACAAGAAGACGCAGAGAAAGCACTAGCAGAAAGCGTTGAAGTCATGACAGAAGCGTTAGAGCCTGCATTTGCAACGGGTAACTACCAAGAAGCCCTAAGCAAGCTAGCTGACCTACGTGAGCCAGTTGATGCGTTCTTTGATAACGTGATGGTAATGGCAGACGATGAAGCGCTGAAGAAGAACCGTCTGACTCTACTGAACAACCTACGTAACCTGTTCCTACAGATTGCAGATATCTCTGTTCTTCAGAAGTAAGATTATTGAGATATGTTCGACTGAAAGGGAAGCAAAGGCTTCCCTTTTTATTGCTCTTTTTACGCTTTTTATCCATTTATTTCGTGCCTCTGGTCTGATGACTCACTTTTTTCTTCTTCGAGCAAATTCACACTTTGCGTTGTTTCCACATTCATGTAAGGTCAAGGATTATCCTATTGACTGGCATCACGCTAGCGTAATCACATTAAGCAATCACAATGAATTAGGTATCACAAGGCATGCAGTTCTCGAAGTTTGGTGAAAAATTTAATCAGTATTCAGGTATCACGCAGTTAATGGACGATTTGAATGATGGTCTGCGCACTCCAGGCGCCATCATGCTCGGTGGGGGTAACCCAGCCGCCATTCCTGCCATGCTCGATTACTTTCGCCAAGCCAGTGAGGAGATGCTCGCCAGTGGGGAGCTCGTCGCCGCCCTCGCCAACTACGATGGGCCGCAAGGCAAAGACGCATTCGTTAAAGCGTTGGCTCAGTTATTCCGTGAAAATTACGGCTGGGATATTTCAGAAAAGAACATCAGCCTAACTAACGGCAGCCAAAGTGGCTTCTTCTACTTGTTCAACTTGTTGGCAGGTAAACAGCCAGACGGTTCACACAAGAAAGTGCTACTGCCTATCGCGCCTGAATACATCGGTTATGGTGACGCGGGCATTGATGAAGATATCTTTGTCTCTTACCATCCAGAAATCGAGCTGTTAGATAACGGTCTATTTAAATACCACGTCGATTTTGAGCAGCTAAAAGTTGATGACTCTGTTGCGGCAATCTGCGCGTCTCGCCCAACCAACCCAACAGGTAACGTACTGACAGACAAAGAAGTACGTAAGCTGGATAAACTGGCACGTGAAAACAACATCCCGCTGATCATCGATAACGCCTACGGTCTGCCTTTCCCGAACATCATCTTTGAAGATGTCGAACCGTTTTGGAATGAAAACACCATCCTATGCATGAGCCTATCTAAGCTTGGCTTGCCGGGCGTGCGTTGTGGGATTGTGATTGCGAGTGAAGAAATCACGCAAGCGTTGACTAATATGAACGGTATCATCAGCCTAGCTCCAGGCAGTGTTGGTCCAGCGCTAGCAAACCACATCATTGGCAAAGGCGATCTGCTTAAATTGAGCTCTGAGGTGATTAAACCGTTCTACAAACAAAAGTCACAACGTGCGGTTGAACTGCTCCAAGAAGCGATTACTGATAAGAGATTCCGCATCCACAAACCAGAAGGGGCTATCTTCTTGTGGTTATGGTTCGATGAACTGCCAATCACCACAATGGAGTTGTACCAACGTTTGAAAGCGCGTGGAGTTTTGATTGTTCCGGGTGAATACTTCTTTATTGGTCAGAAAGACGAGTGGGACCATGCTCATCAATGCTTACGTATGAACTACGTTCAAGACGATGAGATGATGCAAAAAGGCATTACGATTATTGCTGAAGAAGTGGAAAAGGCTTACTGCGAGGGTAAATAACTGATTAAACTCAGCCGCTTCTCTTTGAAATTGCGGCTTTGAAAGCCCCAAACTAAAAAGAGCGCCCATATGGCGCTCTTTCTCATTCTATAACCGGGTGGTTAACTGAAGTGTCATTAGCTGATTAGCTGTTTTCAATCAGATTATTACCACCAATCGCAATCTTACGTGGCTGCATTGCTTCTGGAATTTCACGAACCAAATCGATATGAAGTAGACCATTTTCCATGGATGCACCAACGACTTTTACGTAATCTGCTAGTTGAAATTTACGTTCAAAATCGCGTTCTGCAATACCTTGATAGACGTAGTTTTTGCTCTCTTCTGCTTTGCGCTCGCCTTTAACGATCAACATATTTTCGTTCTGAGTCAGATCTAACTGCTCCTCAGCAAAACCAGCCACTGCCATAGTAATACGGTAGTTATGCTCGTCTTTTTGTTCGATGTTGTATGGAGGGTAACCGCCAGAAGTGTTCTTCGCAGAGCTTGCTTCCATCAGGTTAAACAGACGGTCGAAGCCAATTGCGTTACGGTATAGTGGTGAGAAATCTACATTACGCATAATTCTATCCTCTTTTAAGCAATAGTCTTAGCTCAGATGAAGTCATCCAAATGGCGCATTTATGCAGTAAACGCCGAGCTAAGGGATCCGATACTTCATTCCTCAGACCTACTCTTTAGGTTCGGGGACATGATGTCGAATCTAGGGTCAAATTGTGTGCTAATACGGAGCATCCTCTCCTGAGCGATCTCGCTTAGCGATTCCAGAGGCGCTGTTCTTCTAATCTTTAGCAAGCCAATCATCCTCTTCATAACTAGATATAAGGTCGATAAATACGCTTTCAAGGGCTCCGGTGAAAATATTCTTAGCTCCCCGACTCGGTCATCCTTTCCTCTCGAAGAGAAGCGTTCCCATATCCATAGGGCACAGCCGTTCTCGTATCTCGACTCTATTATCTCGTTTCTACCCCCATAAAAAACGCCACCTCTTGCGAGATGGCGTTTTTAACATGATTTGACTGAGTCTGTACGACTACACGTCTAGGTTTGCAACTTTAAGCGCGTTCTCTTCGATGAAGTTACGACGCGGCTCAACTTGGTCACCCATTAGCGTTGTAAACAATTGGTCTGCACCTACGGCATCTTCAATGGTTACTTGCATCATACGACGTGTCTCTGGGTCCATTGTGGTTTCCCAAAGCTGATCTGGGTTCATCTCACCTAGACCTTTGTAACGTTGTAGACTTAGGCCACGACGCGACTCTTTAATTAACCACTCTAGTGCAGAAGCAAAGCTCGATACAGGCTGAGTACGCTCACCACGCTTGATGTACGCACTCTCTTCCAATAGACCGTCTAGCGCTTCAGATAGATCCGCTAGTCTGCCGTACTCTTTCGAGTTTAGAAGATCAATGCTTAATGCGTAGTCATGCGTCACGCCGTGAGTACGTACGATGATCTTAGGTAGATTTAGACCTAGCTCTTCGTGTTGCTCGACTTCAAAGCTGTATTGGCTTGCCCCCACTTCTTTCGCATTTAGTTGCTCAACAAGTTGCTTAGTCCAAGCTTCAACTTTCGCAGCATCTTGACACTGTTCTGCCGTTAGACGCGGCGTGTAGATAAACTCGTGAACCAATGCGCTTGGGTAGCGACGACTCATACGGTCCGCCAGTTTAATACCTGCATTGTATTGCTGAACGAGCTTCTCTAGCGCTTCACCAGCAAGAGCTGGCGCTTCAGAGTTAACATGTAGCGATGCATTATCCAGTGCTAATGACACTTGATATTGGTTCATCGCATCTTCGTCTTTAATGTATTGCTCTTGTTTGCCTTTTTTCACTTTGTATAGTGGTGGCTGAGCGATGTACACATAGCCACGCTCGATGAGCTCTGGCATTTGACGGTAGAAGAAGGTCAACAGTAGCGTACGGATGTGCGAACCATCGACGTCAGCATCGGTCATGATGATGATGTTGTGGTAACGCAGTTTGTCCGGGTTGTACTCGTCACGACCGATACCACAACCTAGTGCAGTGATCAGTGTTGCTACCTCTTGAGAAGAAAGCATCTTGTCGAAACGCGCTTTTTCTACGTTAAGAATCTTACCTTTTAGCGGTAGGATTGCTTGGTTCTTACGGTTACGGCCTTGTTTTGCGGAGCCGCCTGCCGAATCACCCTCCACTATGTATAGTTCAGAGAGTGCTGGATCTTTTTCCTGACAGTCTGCAAGTTTGCCTGGTAGGCCCGCTAGGTCTAGTGCGCCTTTACGACGAGTCATTTCACGAGCTTTACGCGCTGCTTCACGAGCACGTGCTGCATCGATGATTTTCGAACAAACCATCTTCGCTTCTGTCGGGTTCTCAATCAGGAACTCTGACAGTTTCTCACCCATTGCTGATTCAACCGCTGACTTCACTTCAGAAGAAACCAGTTTGTCTTTAGTTTGGCTAGAGAACTTAGGATCTGGTACTTTCACCGAAACAACCGCAGTTAGACCTTCACGAGCGTCATCACCAGACGTTGCTGTTTTCGCTTTCTTAGAGAAACCTTCTTTATCCATAAAGGTATTCAGCGTACGCGTAAGCGCCGCACGGAAACCAGCAAGGTGAGTACCACCATCACGTTGTGGAATATTATTGGTGAAACAGTAGATGTTCTCTTGGAAGCCGTCGTTCCATTGCATTGCTACTTCTACAGCAATGCCATCTTCACGTTCAAAATCGAAGTGGAAGATTTTCTCAATGATTGGGGTTTTGTTGGTGTTTAGATGCTCAACGAACGCTTGAATACCACCTTCAAACATGAAGTGGTCGCTCTTATCGGCTTCGCGCTCATCAACCAGTTTGATGGATACACCAGAGTTTAGGAAAGAAAGTTCACGTAGTCGTTTTGCTAGAATATCGTAATGAAATTCAATGTTGGTGAACGTTTCAGCACTTGGCCAGAAACGGATTTGAGTACCAGTGGTATCTGTATCACCTACCACGGCTAGTGGCGCTTGAGGATCGCCATGATGGTATGTTTGCGTATGGATATGACCACCACGATGAATGGTAAGAACCACTTTTTCAGACAGCGCGTTTACTACTGAAACACCTACACCGTGAAGACCGCCTGATACTTTGTATGAGTTATCATCAAACTTACCACCCGCGTGAAGTACCGTCATGATAACTTCTGCTGCTGATACTTTTTCTTCTGGGTGCAATTCTGTTGGAATGCCACGACCATCATCCGTAACTGAAACCGAGTTATCCTCATGAATTGTCACAACGATGTCTTTACAGTGACCTGCCAACGCTTCATCAATTGAGTTATCCACCACCTCAAATACCATGTGGTGAAGACCGGTGCCGTCGTCCGTGTCGCCGATGTACATACCTGGACGCTTACGAACCGCATCCAGACCCTTTAGTACCTTAATACTCGATGAATCGTAATTTTCAGACATGAGTTTCTCTCTTCTAGTTTGACTCTATCCTGCCATGTTCCACATGAAACAACTTGCCAGTATCATCCAACATATCGGCGATTTGGCTTTCAGTGATAGAGCTTACAAATACTTGTGCGCCCGTCTCTTTTAAGCAGTCTGCTAGACGCTTGCGACGTTGGCTGTCTAATTCCGACGCAAAGTCGTCAATTAGATAAATACATTGTTTTCCGGTCATCTCTGTCAGATGTTGCCCTTGCGCCACGCGTAAGGCACACACCATGAGTTTTAATTGACCGCGTGACAAAACATCCTCAACGGGTGTTCCATTCACTTTAATGCGTAAATCCGCCTTGTTTGGGCCACTAAAGGTGTACCCCAACGCCTGATCACGCTCGAAATTTTTCTCTAGTATCTCATGATAAGGTGTATCTTTGTCCCAACCACGATAATACTTTAATTGGATCTCAAATTCTGGCAAAAATGTCTGACAGATGGCTTCCGCGACGGTTCTCATCTGCTCAATGTACTGCGCTCGCCACTGGCTGATGTTTTCAGCCAATCGAGCCATTTCTTGATCCCAATAACTGAGTTCGCGATAGCTTCTGGCGGTTTTCAACAGGGCATTACGTTGCTTGTTAAGGCGCTTAAATCGCCCCCATGCATCATAAAAAGCGGGCTCAGTATGAAATACCCCCCAATCAATAAATGCACGGCGATGTTTTGGGCCATCGGTAAGCAGATCAAATCCTTCCGGATGGATCAACTGCAACGGTAAAACTTGTGCAAGCTGCGCCAGTTTTTGTCCAGATTGACCGCCTATTTTAACCTCTGTAGACCCATCACGCTGCTTATTAATACCAATAGGTAGCTCAAATTGATCCGAGTTCAAAAAACGACCATGAACAAACAGCTCATGACATTCATTTTGGATAACTCGTCCCGTTAGTGAACTCTTGAAAGATCGGCCATGTCCGAGCAAGTAAATCGCTTCTAGGACACTGGTTTTTCCGCTGCCGTTTGGCCCAATAAGAAAGTTAAAGCCTGCTGATAAATGAATATCACAGGCTTTAATATTGCGAAATTGCTGAATGATGAGGCGAGAAAGTGGCATTCAGATGACTTATAGTCGAATTGGCATCACCACGTACATGGCACTGTCATCGTCTGCGTTTTCAATTAACGCACTGGCATTCGCATCAGACATTGACACGCGCACTTTGTCACAGCGCAATGTATTGAGCACATCAAGCACATAGCTAACGTTGAAGCCGATTTCAATTGCATCGCCTTCAAAGCTCACGTCTAGCATCTCTTCGGCTTCTTCTTGCTCTGGGTTATTCGCAGTAATGCGCATTTCACTGCCTGCAAGATTCACACGTACGCCGCGGAACTTTTCATTCGAAAGAATCGCAGCACGAGAGAAGGCTTGACGCAATTCATCACAACCCGCTTCAAGTGTTTTAGTCGTACTTTGCGGCATTACGCGGCGATAATCAGGGAAACGACCATCAACAAGCTTAGAAGTGAAGATAAAATTATTTACCTCTGCACGCACATTAGAACTACCAATTTGCAGTACAACGGGTTGCTCCGGTGCATCCATTAGCTTAACCAGCTCTTGCACACCTTTGCGCGGTACGATGATTTGTTTTTGAGCAAAATCTGCACCTAGCTGAGCTTGAGATACTGCCATACGGTGACCGTCAGTCGCCACACTGCGTAGCGTTGTGCCGTCAATCTCAAACAACATACCGTTTAGGTAATAACGAACATCTTGGTTCGCCATTGAGAATTGTGTTTTTTCGATCAGAGTGCGCAGTTCAACTTGAGTCAAAGAAACTTCAACTTCGCTTTGCCAATCTTCAATGTTTGGAAAATCGTTCGCTGGAAGCGTGGCTAATGAAAAACGACTACGACCCGAACGAACTTGGACGCGATCCCCTTCCAATACAAAAGTAATGATCGAGTCATCCGGTAGTCCGCGACAGATATCGAGAAACTTACGAGAAGGAACAGTAATGCTGCCGGCTTCAAAATCGCCCTCTAGAGTCACTTTGCTCACCAATTCTACTTCCAAATCGGTCGCAGTCATGGATAACACGTTCTCTTCTACTTTAATCAGTAGATTGCCAAGAATTGGCAGGGTTGCTCGGCCACCTAAAGCGCCCGACACTTGTTGTAGCGGTTTGATTAAATGACTACGTTCAATGGTAAATTTCATGCTTGGCTCTTTACGCTGTCAGCTCAATTAGTGATTTGCTTAGAATACTGTCATTCTAACCGATTAAGACGACAGGGTGCGAATCAAGTTAGAGTAATCTTCTTTGATATCGTGGCTCTCTTCACGCAACTGCTCAATCTTGCGACAAGCATGCAGTACCGTCGTATGGTCGCGACCACCAAATGCGTCACCAATTTCTGGCAAGCTGTGGTTGGTCAACTCTTTTGCCAGTGCCATTGCCAATTGGCGAGGACGAGCAACCGAGCGAGAGCGACGTTTTGAAAGCAAGTCCGCCACTTTAATCTTGTAATATTCCGCCACCGTCTTTTGGATATTGTCGATGGTCACTAACTTCTCTTGCAGAGCAAGAAGATCGCGCAGCGCTTCACGGACGAAATCAATCGTAATTGGACGGCCTGTAAAGTTCGCGTTGGCAATAACACGGTTAAGTGCGCCTTCAAGCTCACGAACATTAGAACGCAATCGCTTAGCAATAAAGAATGCCACTTCATCCGCTAGATGAATTTGGTGGTCTTCCGCTTTTTTCATCAAGATCGCAACGCGCGTTTCAAGCTCTGGTGGTTCGATCGCAACGGTTAGGCCCCAACCGAAACGCGATTTAAGACGATCCTCCACACCGCTGATCTCTTTTGGATAACGATCCGAAGTTAGGATGATCTGTTGATTACCCTCAAGCAGAGCATTGAAAGTATGGAAAAATTCTTCTTGAGAACGCTCTTTGTTTGCAAAGAACTGAATGTCATCGATAAGTAGTGCATCCACACTGCGGTAGTAGCGTTTGAATTCTTCAATCGCGTTGTTCTGCAGAGCTTTTACCATGTCTTGTACAAAACGCTCAGAGTGCATATACACCACTTTCGCATTTGGATTGTTATCCACAATCGCGTTACCCACGGCGTGCAATAAGTGCGTTTTACCTAAACCAGTACCGCCGTATAGAAACAATGGGTTGTAAGCCGCACCTGGGTTATCTGAAACCTGGCGAGCAGCAGCCAAACCCAGTTGGTTCGACTTACCTTCAACAAAGTTATTAAACTTATGTTTAGGATTCACGTTTGAGCGATGGTTGATATTAGCGATCGCTTGAGGGTCGTCATCCCACGTTTTGTGGACAGGTTTGCGTGCTTGCAATTGTGCAGGGGCCGATGACTCAGCCGCAACATCAGCCGGCGTACGTGTCGGTACCGGTTTTGGTGCAGCTACAGGGCGGCTACCCACTTCAAAGCGCAAGTTAGGAACATCATTACCGCAGTATTCCTGCAGTAAACGATTAATGCTATTCAGGTACTTATCGCGAACCCAATCCAACACAAAGCGGTTTGGAGCGAATAGAGTGAGAGTATTGTCATTGAGCTCCGCTTGTAACGGACGAACCCACATACTGAATTCTGTAGCTGGTAGCTCTTCTTGAAGCTGCTGCAAACATTGCAACCAAAGCGAAGATGACACGGTGCCCCCACTGAGTATTTGAATTATCGGAAAAGACTGGCAATTTTACCTGTTGATAACCAAGATCGCCAGTAATTGATCGACGATCCAGTGAATAAGATCTAAGTTATTCACAATTATTTCGCGCTAGATAGTGAGATCAACACATCTTGCCCCAAGATTGCCCACACAATGATCCACATTTGGTCAAAAATGCACAGATCTTGCTTCTGGTGATAACTCTGTGAATGAAATTTCTGTGCTTGATTCTTTTTGATCGTATTTCCCCACTTTTTGATGACGCTTTCATCACTCATGCTTCTCGATTGGCGACGATTTATACCAAATAGGATCTTATTACTCTCTGGACTAGGTTATTGCACTTGGTTATTTATTTAATTGAGCTAAGTGACAGTAGTATTTCCTACCATAAAAGTTTGGAGATGTATTATGAAACACTGGATTAAGATAGCGGTTGCTGTTATCGCTTTGTCTGCTACAACCGCTCAAGCGACAATCGACACTGCCGCAACTGAAGTAAAAGTCGGCATGTCAGGCCGCTACTTCCCATTTACCTTTGTTAAGCAAGACAAGCTTCAAGGTTTCGAAGTCGATATGTGGGATGAAATAGGCAAACGTAACAACTACAAGATCGAATACGTCACCGCAAACTTCTCTGGTTTATTTGGCCTGCTAGAAACCGGTCGTATCGATACTATCTCAAACCAAATTACGATGACGGACGCACGTAAAGCAAAATTCTTATTCGCTGACCCTTACGTCGTCGATGGTGCGCAAATCACAGTGCGTAAAGGCAATAACAACATTCAAAACGTTGAAGATCTCGCAGGAAAAACCGTTGCGGTTAACCTAGGTTCTAACTTTGAACAGCTCCTACGTAACTATGACAAAGACGGCAAGATCAACATCAAGACCTACGACACGGGAATTGAACACGACGTCGCACTAGGTCGTGCAGATGCGTTCATCATGGATCGTCTTTCTGCGCTAGAACTGATCAAGAAAACCGGTTTGCCTTTAGAACTTGCTGGTGAACCTTTTGAAACCATCGAGAACGCTTGGCCATTCGTGGATAACGAAAAAGGTCGCAAACTGCAGAAGCAAGTGAATAAAGCACTCACTGAAATGCGCGCCGACGGCACAGTAGAGAAAATTTCTGTGAAATGGTTTGGTGCCGACATCACTAAGTAAAACTTCTCTTCTTTTAGGGTGCAGAACGTTATCTCGCACCCTTTTTTAACTTAATCACAAGGTGGAACTTCGTATTCCACCTTTTCTTTTCTCAAGGTAATACGTCGTATGGGATTTGATTTTAATTACATGTTGGAGCTATTACCGATACTGCTTAAGTATCTTGGTACCACCATGGAAATGGCAACATGGGGATTGGTGTTTTCACTCATTCTGGCCGTGATTTTAGCTAACATTCGCGTATTCAGACTGCCAGTTCTCGATCAATTGAGTCAACTTTACATCAGCTTCTTTCGCGGAACACCGCTCTTAGTACAGCTGTTTTTGCTTTACTACGGCTTACCGCAAGTCTTTCCATTTATGGTGGGATTGGATGCCTTTTCAGCGGCAGTCATTGGTTTAACTCTGCACTTCGCAGCGTATATGGCAGAAAGCATTCGTGCCGCCATCATTGGTATTGATCGCAGCCAAATGGAAGCGAGCTTATCTGTCGGTATGACAACGCCCCAGGCAATGCGTCGTGTCATTCTGCCGCAGGCAACTCGTGTCGCGCTGCCATCGCTAATGAACTATTTTATCGACATGATCAAATCGACTTCTCTCGCATTCACACTTGGCGTGGCAGAAATCATGGCCAAAGCACAGATGGAGGCGTCCTCTAGCTTCCGTTTCTTTGAAGCTTTCCTTGCCGTTGCATTAATTTACTGGGGCGTCGTGGTCATTTTGACTCGAGTGCAGATTTGGGCAGAAGCGAAATTAAATAAGGCGTATGTACGATGATCAAACTAGAAAATATCCACAAGCGCTTTGGTGATACAGAAGTGCTCAAAGGCATCGATCTCGACATAAAACAAGGCGAGATCATTGTGATTATCGGCTCTAGTGGTACAGGTAAATCAACGCTACTTCGCACTGTGAACTTCCTTGAGCAAGCAGACCAAGGCCGAATTACCATTGATAATATTTCTGTTGATACGCAGAAGCACACTAAAGCAGAAGTATTGGCATTACGCCGTCGAACTGGATTTGTTTTCCAAAACTACGCGCTATTTGCTCATATGACGGCTCGCCAAAACATTGCAGAGGGCTTGATCACCGTGCGTGGTTGGAAGAAAGACGACGCTCATAAGCGCGCGCAAGAGATTCTGGATGACATTGGCCTTGGTGATAAAGGCGAAAGTTATCCAGCGGCACTGTCAGGTGGTCAACAACAGCGAGTGGGTATCGCTCGAGCCATGGCGTTGCAGCCAGAATTGCTACTATTTGATGAACCAACTTCTGCATTGGATCCTGAATGGGTTGGAGAAGTTCTCTCATTAATGAAGAGGTTAGCGAATCAACATCAAACGATGCTGGTGGTCACACACGAAATGCAGTTCGCCAAAGAAGTCGCCGACAGAGTGATCTTTATGGCCGATGGTAATATTGTCGAACAAGGTTCTCCACAGGATATTTTCGACAATCCACAAGATCTTCGTTTGCAAAAATTCCTTAACCAAGTGGGAATAGAGTAAAGATCAAGCATCAAGATCAATCGATCCTTGAGATTTTACTCACACTACGTATAATCGCCCGGTCGGAATTTCATACGCATGAGTCATTGACACATTATGTGAGTGTGATTACAATTCCGCCTCTTTGTTGAGAGGCGTCGGTTGTTCTTCTCTATATAAAGAGCTTCTTCATATAAAGAAAGCATATTGCCCTCGCCGGGTTTAACAAGAACCTAAAACTACTGATCAGTAAAGGTAATTATCATGAAACGCACTTTTCAACCTACAGTTCTAAAGCGCAAGCGTACTCACGGCTTCCGTGCTCGCATGGCAACTAAGAACGGTCGTAAAGTTATTAACGCACGTCGTGCAAAAGGCCGTGCGCGCCTATCAAAATAATCGCTAGTTTATTTTGAACACGTACGCGTTTAATCGGGAGTTACGTTTGTTAACTCCCGAGCATTATCAAAACGTCTTTCAGCAAGCTCATCGAGCTGGCTCGCCTCATTTCACCATCATTGCTCGTAATAACGACCTATCTCATCCTCGACTAGGTTTAGCCGTTCCGAAAAAACAAATCAAAACTGCCGTTGGCCGAAATCGTTTTAAACGTTTGGCTCGCGAAAGCTTTCGTAACAAACAACATCAGCTTCCAAATAAAGATTTTGTTGTGATTGCTAAGAAAAGCGCGCAAGATTTAAGCAATGAGGAAATTTTAAAGTTGTTTGATAAGCTATGGCATCGCCTGTCTCGCCCCTCTCGTGGATAGCCATTGGGCTCATTTATCTCTACCGTTGGTTTATAAGCCCTCTGATTGGTCCTCGCTGCCGATTTACTCCAACCTGCTCAACTTATGCCTTAGAAGCACTGAGAGCTCACGGTTTTGTAAAAGGGTGTTGGTTATCAGGCAAACGTCTATTAAAATGCCACCCTTTGAATGAAGGGGGGTATGACCCCATTCCACCAGTCCAAAAACAAGACAGAGATAAATAACGATGGATTCTCAACGTAATATCCTGCTCATCGCTCTGGCTCTGGTTTCTTTCTTGCTATTCCAACAATGGCAAGTCGCAAAGAATCCAGCACCTCAAGCGGTTGAACAGGCTCAATCAAGCAGTACTCTACCTGCACCATCTTTTGCGGATGAGCTTGATCCAGTTCCGGGTCAACAACAAGCATCAGCAAAAACTATCACAGTAACGACTGATGTTTTAACTCTGTCGATCGACACCGTTGGTGGCGATGTGGTACATGCCGATCTAAACAAGTACGCTGCTGAGCTCGACTCATCAGACCCATTCGTTCTGTTACAAGACACCCAAGGTCACCAATATATCGCTCAAAGCGGTCTAGTGGGACCACAAGGTATCGATGTTAGCAGCACTAACCGCCCTCACTACAACGTGAGCGCAGACAGCTTTACGCTCGCTGACGGTCAAGACGAACTGCGCGTTCCAATGACCTTTACTGCAAATGGCATTGACTATACAAAGACTTACGTACTTAAACGTGGTAGCTATGCCATGAACGTTGAGTACGATATTGTCAACAAGTCAGGCAACAATGCTGCACTAGGTATGTACGCGCATTTGCGTCATAACCTAATGGATGCGGGTGGTAGTATCACCATGCCAACTTACCTTGGTGGCGCTTACTCAACAGAAAGTGTTAAGTACGAAAAGTACAGCTTTGATGACATGCAAGATCGTAACCTGTCAGTGAATCTACCAAATGGTGAAGGTTGGGCTGCTATTATTCAGCACTACTTTGCATCAGCTTGGATCCCGCGTGATGAGCCAGGTACGACTATCTACACTCGAGTGATTGGTAATCTGGGTGATATCGGTATTCGCATGCCGAATAAGACTATCGCAGATGGTGGCAGTGCAAACTTTACTGCGACACTTTGGGTTGGTCCAAAACTTCAAGACCAGATGGCGCAAGTAGCACCAAATCTTAACCTTACCGTAGATTACGGTTGGTTATGGTTTATTGCTCAGCCACTGCACTGGTTGCTTGATACGATTCACGGTTTTGTTGGCAACTGGGGTGTGGCGATTATTCTACTGACATTCATTGTTCGTGGTGCAATGTACCCACTAACGAAAGCGCAATACACATCTATGGCGAAAATGCGCATGCTACAGCCTAAGCTGCAAGCAATGCGTGAGCGCATCGGTGATGACCGTCAGCGCATGAGCCAAGAGATGATGGAACTGTACAAGAAAGAGAAAGTGAACCCACTGGGTGGCTGTCTACCTCTTCTTCTACAGATGCCTATCTTCATCGCGCTTTACTGGGCACTAATGGAATCGGTTGAGCTACGTCACTCACCATTCTTTGGTTGGATTCATGACCTTTCAGCACAGGACCCTTACTACATCCTGCCGCTACTGATGGGTGCTTCAATGTTCCTAATCCAGAAGATGAGCCCTACGACGGTAACGGATCCAATGCAACAGAAGATCATGACCTTTATGCCGGTTATGTTTACGTTCTTCTTCTTGTTCTTCCCATCAGGACTAGTTCTATACTGGTTGGTATCGAACATCGTTACGCTAATTCAACAAACTTTGATCTACAAAGCGCTGGAGAAAAAAGGCTTACACACCAAGTAACCTTTGCATAAAAACATGAGAAAGGCGGCCAAAAGGTCGCCTTTTTGTTTTTGGCTGATTACAATTCAGCTAATTAATGGTTATGGCTCCCTAGGCTCTATTGACCTATAGCCCAGCTCAAAAGGCAATATTATGACTACAGATACGATTGTCGCCCAAGCAACCGCACCAGGCCGTGGTGGTGTTGGTATTATTCGTGTTTCAGGCCCTAAGGCCAACCAAGTGGCACTAGAAGTCACAGGTAAAACGCTAAAGCCTCGCTACGCAGAGTATCTGCCATTCCAAGCGGAAGATGGCACCGTGCTAGACCAAGGCATTGCACTGTACTTCCCTAACCCACATTCTTTTACAGGTGAAGACATACTTGAACTGCAAGGCCACGGTGGCCCTGTGGTAATGGACATGCTGATTAAGCGCATTTTGGGCATTGATGGCGTTCGAGCGGCTCGCCCAGGTGAATTCTCGGAGCGTGCATTCTTAAACGATAAGATGGATTTAACCCAAGCAGAAGCGATTGCGGACTTGATTGATGCAAGCTCTGAAGAAGCGGCGAAATCGGCGTTACAATCATTGCAAGGTCAGTTCTCACAGCGTATTCAAACGTTAGTGGAGTCTTTAATCTATCTGCGTATATACGTAGAAGCGGCCATCGACTTCCCAGAAGAAGAAATCGACTTTCTTGCCGATGGTAAAGTGTCAGCAGATTTGCAAACCATCATCGACAACCTAGAAGCGGTGCGCAAAGAGGCTAACCAAGGCGCGATTATGCGTGAGGGGATGAAAGTCGTGATCGCCGGTCGTCCTAACGCTGGTAAATCAAGCCTACTTAACGCATTGTCAGGCAAAGAGTCTGCCATCGTAACTGATATCGCGGGTACCACTCGAGACGTCCTACGTGAGCATATCCACATTGATGGTATGCCGCTGCATATCATTGATACTGCAGGTCTACGTGATGCTTCCGATGAAGTAGAGAAAATCGGTATCGAGCGTGCCTGGGATGAAATCGCTCAAGCAGACCGTGTTCTGTTCATGGTGGACGGCACCACAACCGACGCAACGGATCCAAAAGAAATTTGGCCGGACTTTGTCGATCGCCTACCAAGTAACATGGGCATGACAGTGATCCGCAATAAAGCTGATCAAACAAATGAAGAGATGGGGATCTGCCATGTTAACGATCCAACTCTGATTCGCCTATCAGCAAAAACGGGTGCAGGTGTTGATGCCCTGCGTACGCATTTAAAAGAGTGCATGGGCTTCTCTGGTAATACAGAAGGTGGGTTTATGGCGCGCCGTCGTCACCTAGACGCCCTTGAACGTGCCGCTCAGCACCTCCAAATAGGCCAGGAGCAGCTTGAGGGCTTCATGGCTGGAGAAATCCTAGCAGAAGAGCTACGTATTACTCAGCAGCACCTCAATGAGATTACCGGTGAGTTCAGCTCTGATGACCTCCTCGGCCGAATCTTCTCTTCATTCTGTATCGGTAAATAACCAAAACGCGCGGTGTTAAGCATAAGTTTAACACCGCGCTTCTTTTTATGCTGACGCACGGCAGTTATCCAAAGCGCCAGTATGGCTCAATAAAGGAAGACACATGATCCACATTATAACAGGCAGTACGCTAGGTGGCGCAGAATACGTCGGTGATCACATTAGTGATCTCCTCAACGAAAACGGATTTGAAACAACGATCCACAACCAACCAGAACTGACCTCGATCGATAATCAAGGCACATGGCTTGTGATCACCTCGACTCATGGTGCGGGTGATTACCCAGATAACATTCAACCGTTTATTGATGCTTTACAAAATACACCACCAAAGATGACGAATGTAAAGTTTGCGGTAATCGCCATCGGTGACTCAAGCTATGACACATTCTGTGCCGCTGGTCAGCACGCATATGACTTACTAGAAGATATTGGTGCAACACCGATGGCTGATTGCTTTAAAATAGATGTACTTAGCCATGCAGTTCCTGAAGACGCTGCAGAAGCATGGTTGCAAGAGAACTTAAGCCAATTTTCAGCTTAATCTCTCCTTCATAGAGTCGCGTCGCGGCTCTATTTTCTCTCCTGACTACGAACCCCTCTCCATTTTTCTTGTTCAACCGCTCAAAAAACGCCCAAAGCATTTGTGGATAAGTCAGGTAAGATCCAGTGATTTTCCTTTAGTTATCCAAATAACAACTTAGATCCTTTTTTACCCCTGTGCATAACCATCAATTTTGATCTCAGGAAATCCTCGATCTGATCAACGCATGATCACAAGATATGATCCCAAAAAGATCCATGATCTTGTTGATCATTTTTCAGTTATCCACAGAAGTGGTCGATCCTAATAATAGATCTAATAAAAGATCATATATATAGATCTTATATATATAGTCTTTGAGGCTAAAATTTGAAAAGCGAGAAAACGATTCTCTCTCTCCGATAAAAAAGGTAAAATACCGCTCTTTTTTATCTGCCCATTAAATCCTTTGAATACCTGAGGTCAGTTCATGCTTTATCACGAAAACTTTGACGTCATTGTTGTCGGTGGCGGACACGCAGGAACGGAAGCCGCGCTCGCATCTGCACGCACAGGACAAAAAACGCTCCTTCTCACCCATAACATCGATACATTAGGCCAAATGTCTTGTAACCCAGCGATTGGTGGTATCGGTAAAGGTCACTTAGTAAAAGAAGTGGATGCTATGGGCGGTCTAATGGCACAAGCCATTGACCATGCAGGTATTCAATTCCGAACACTTAATGCCTCAAAAGGCCCTGCGGTTCGTGCAACTCGCGCTCAAGCAGACCGCGCATTGTACAAAGCGTATGTACGCGATGCGTTAGAAAACGCGCCAAACTTAACGCTATTCCAACAATCGGTCGATGATCTGATTGTGGAACAAGATCGTGTCATTGGCGTTGTGACTCAAATGGGTCTTAAGTTCCGTGCAAAAGCGGTAGTATTAACGGTCGGTACTTTCTTGGGTGGTAAGATCCATATTGGTCTTGAAAGTTCAGCGGGTGGCCGTGCAGGGGATCCTCCATCGATCGCATTAGCGGATCGACTACGTGAACTACCATTCCGAGTGGATCGTTTGAAAACGGGTACACCACCGCGTATTGATGCTCGCAGCGTTGATTTCTCGGTGCTTGAAGCCCAACATGGTGACAATCCAACACCTGTATTTTCATTCATGGGCAAACGTGAACATCATCCGCGTCAAATCCCATGTTTTATTACGCATACCAATGAGCAAACTCATGAGGTGATCCGCAACAACCTAGATCGTAGCCCAATGTATGCAGGCGTGATCGAGGGTATCGGTCCGCGTTACTGCCCTTCTATCGAAGACAAAGTGATGCGCTTTGCAGATAAAAACAGTCACCAAATCTTCATTGAGCCAGAAGGTCTTACAACTCACGAGCTTTACCCGAATGGTATCTCCACGAGTTTGCCATTTGACGTACAAGTTCAAATCGTTCGCTCAATGAAAGGGTTTGAAAATGCGCACATCGTTCGTCCAGGTTACGCAATTGAGTACGATTTCTTCGACCCACGTGATTTGAAGCAAACCTACGAAACCAAATTCATCAGTGGTTTGTTCTTTGCGGGCCAAATCAACGGCACGACGGGTTACGAAGAAGCGGCCGCACAAGGTCTAATGGCGGGTCTGAACGCGAGTTTGTATAGCCAAGACAAAGATGGCTGGAGTCCACGTCGTGACCAAGCCTACGTCGGCGTATTGATTGATGACTTGTCAACAATGGGTACCAAAGAGCCTTACCGTATGTTTACGTCTCGCGCGGAGTACCGTTTGTTACTGCGTGAAGACAATGCCGATCTGCGTTTGACAGAAAAAGCGCGTGAACTTGGTTTGATTGATGATGCTCGTTGGGCCCGTTTTAATGAAAAAATCGATAACATGGAGACTGAGCGTCAACGTCTAAAATCGACGTGGATGAACCCGAACTCTGTCGGTATCGATGAGCTGAACAAGTTATTGAAGACTCCAATGGCACGTGAAGCAAGCGGTGAAGATCTTTTGCGTCGCCCAGAGATCACATACTCACAGCTCACTCAGCTCGATGCATTCGCTCCTGCTCTAGAAGATCAACAAGCGGCTGAGCAGGTTGAAATTCAAGTGAAGTACGATGGTTACATTAAGCGTCAGCAAGATGAGATCGAAAAATCACTGCGCCATGAGAACACTAAACTGCCAACAGACTTGGATTACAAAAACGTAAAAGGTCTGTCGAATGAAGTGGTTGCTAAATTAAGCGATGCAAAACCAGAGAGTATTGGTATTGCATCTCGCATTTCTGGCATTACGCCAGCGGCAATCTCCATTCTGCTTGTGCATTTGAAAAAGCATGGTTTGTTGAAAAAAGGTGAGGAAGAGTAATGAGCGCTTTACGCACCAAATTGGATGCTCTGATCGCACAAACGGATTTAGAAGTATCTGAAAAACAACGCGAGCAGTTAGTCGGTTACGTCGAACTGCTCGATAAGTGGAACAAGGCATACAACTTAACGTCAGTGCGCGATCCACTTGATATGTTAGTGAAACATATTCTTGATAGTATCGTCGTTAGCGCTCACTTACCGGGTGAGCGTTTTATCGATGTGGGCACCGGTCCTGGGCTACCAGGTATCCCGCTTGCCATTATGAATCCTGGCAAGACGTTCTTTTTGCTTGATAGCCTTGGTAAACGTGTTCGCTTTATCAAGCAAGTTATTCATACGTTGGGGCTTCAAAATGTGACGCCAATTCAAAGTCGTGTGGAAGAGTTCCAGCCCGAAGAAAAATTTGATGGCGTTTTGAGTCGAGCTTTTGCTTCAATGACGGATATGGTGGAATGGTGTCATCATCTGCCTAAACAAGGTTCAGGAGTGTTTCTCGCATTGAAGGGACAACACCCTAAAGATGAAATAGATCTGCTTCCTGAATGGTGCTGTGTGACCGAGATCATATCTTTAGCTGTTCCTGAGTTGGAAGGTGATCGTCATCTAGTAATCTTATCGCGCAAGGAAAATTAGCGAGGTAATCGTGGGTAAAATCGTAGCAATCGCCAACCAGAAAGGTGGGGTCGGCAAAACAACAACGTGCATTAACTTAGCCGCTTCGATGGCAGCAACAAAGCGCAAGGTTTTGGTGATCGATCTCGACCCCCAAGGGAATGCTACGATGGCCAGTGGTGTCGATAAATACATGGTCGACGCCACCGCGTATGATCTTCTTGTAGAAGATGCCCCGTTTGATCAGGTCGTATGCACCGATACATCTGGAAAATATGACCTGATTGCAGCAAATGGCGATGTTACCGCTGCTGAAATCAAGTTGATGGAAGTGTTCGCTCGAGAAGTGCGTTTAAAAAATGCACTTGCGTCAGTTCGCGATAACTATGATTTCATCTTTATCGATTGTCCCCCTTCTCTAAACCTTCTTACAATCAATGCTATGGCCGCAGCGGATTCTGTGCTGGTGCCGATGCAATGTGAATACTTTGCGTTAGAAGGTTTGACTGCTCTTATGGATACAATCAGCAAGTTAGCGGCCGTGGTCAATGAAAACCTCAAAATCGAGGGTTTACTGCGTACTATGTACGATCCTCGTAACCGCCTGTCTAATGAAGTATCCGACCAACTTAAAAAACACTTTGGTAGTAAAGTTTACCGTACTGTGATCCCACGTAATGTGCGTTTGGCCGAAGCGCCGAGCCACGGTAAACCTGCAATGTACTATGACAAGTACTCTGCTGGCGCCAAAGCGTATCTTGCTCTAGCGGGCGAAATGCTCCGCCGCGAAGAAATCCCAGTTTAACTCTAACTTAAGGAATTCATCCTATGTCTAAGCGTGGTCTTGGAAAAGGACTGGACGCGCTGCTTTCGACCAGTTCATTAGCGCGTGAAAAACAGCATATAGCATCGCACAGTCAAGCGTTGTCGGCTGACGGCGAGCTCGTGGATTTAGCGATTAGCCAATTGCAGCCAGGTGTGTACCAACCGCGTAAAGATATGGCACCAGAAGCGCTAGAAGAGCTAGCGGCTTCGATTCAGTCGCAAGGTATCATTCAACCTATCGTGGCTCGCCAAGTGCCGAGCGGTCAGTTTGAAATCATTGCGGGTGAGCGTCGATGGCGCGCTGCAAAACAAGCGGGCTTGAAGCGTGTACCTTGTTTGGTCAAGAAAGTCGAAGATCGCGCGGCCATTGCGATGGCGTTGATTGAAAATATTCAGCGCGAAGACTTAAACGTTATTGAAGAAGCGCAAGCACTTGAACGCCTACAAGACGAATTCACGCTTACGCATCAACAAGTTGCCGATGTTATTGGCAAATCAAGAACGACGGTAAGTAACCTATTACGTCTAAATCAATTAGAGAATGACGTAAAAGGTCTGGTTGCCAACAAAAAATTAGAAATGGGTCATGCTAGAGCGCTATTGGCGTTAGATGGCGAGCAACAAGTCGAGATTGCACAGCTTGTTGCCAAGAAACAAATGACCGTTCGCCAAACCGAACAGTTAGTAAAAAAGTGCTTAGCCCCACAAAATGAGCAAAAAGCGCAACAAGAAGATATCGAAGCAGAGCAAATGTCGCATAAATTGAGTCTGCTGCTTGATGCTAAGGTTTCCGTTGTTCGCGCTGCAAGTGGCAAAGCGAAGCTAACGATAAGTCTTGATGAGCCTCACAAATTGGAGCAACTAATTGCCAAGCTAGAGGCCTAAGTGAGATAATTGATTTAGGTCAATTAATTAAAATAATCGAATTTTGTGTAAAAGTTGTCGGTTTGTAAACAGAAATGTAAGTTTTTGATGCAATATAATTGCATTCAAGCGGACTCACCGTATAATTTTTGCCAATTTCCCTGCACAGTGAGTTTAGTGCGAAGTGGATATTATTAGAGGTACGAATACATGGTAGCTGCGTTAGCTAGACCAGGACGAGAGCTCGCAAAGCAATTGTTAATGATCCAGTCTGGCGCGGTTATTTTTGTGGCTGCAGGAATGGCGATAGCCGTAAATCCTGAATGGGGACTTTCAGCGCTAGTGGGCGGTGGCATATTTGTTGTTGCCAATGCCGTCTTTGCGTTATGTGCTTTTATGTTTAGTGGGGCTCGCGCTGCCAAGCGTGTCGCGGCGTCTTTCTATGCGGGTGAAGTTCTGAAAATCCTCATCACGGTTGTGTTGTTCTACGTAGCCTACATGTATATGCAGGTGGAACTTGTTCCCCTCAAACTAACCTATTTGCTGGTACTAGGTATTAATATCTGTGCACCAGTGCTATTCATTAACAACAAAAAATAGGATGAGTTATGGCTGCGCCAGGTGAAGCGCTAACATCGTCCGGATACATTGCCCACCACTTATCAAACCTTTCTTTAGCTAAGTTAGGCTTGGTAGCGGATGAAGCAAGTTTCTGGAACGTACATATCGATAGCCTGTTTTTTTCTTGGTTTACGGGTTTAATTTTCTTAGGAATTTTTTACAAAGTAGCGAAGAAAACAACAGCAGGTGTACCGGGTAAGCTTCAGTGTGCTGTAGAAATGATCGTTGAATTTGTCGCGGAAAACGTCAAAGACACGTTCCATGGACGCAACCCACTGATCGCGCCTTTAGCACTGACTATCTTTTGTTGGGTATTCTTGATGAACGTGATGGACTTAGTCCCGATCGACTTCTTGCCTTACCCAGCAGAGCATTGGCTAGGTATCCCTTATCTTAAGGTTGTACCGTCTGCTGATGTGAATATCACCATGGCTATGGCTCTAGGCGTTTTTGCATTGATGATTTACTACAGCATCAAAGTAAAAGGTCTAGGTGGATTCGCAAAAGAACTTGCACTACATCCATTCAATCACCCACTGATGATCCCGTTTAACCTACTGATCGAAGTGGTATCGCTACTTGCGAAACCTCTTTCACTTGGTATGCGTCTATTCGGTAACATGTTTGCGGGTGAGGTTGTATTCATTCTTTGTGCGGCAATGCTACCATGGTACTTACAATGGATGGGTTCACTACCGTGGGCAATCTTCCATATCTTGGTTATTACGATTCAAGCCTTCGTATTCATGATGTTGACAATTGTTTACCTGTCAATGGCACACGAAGATTCTGATCATTAATTTTTTAAGCTTTTTATTTGGGCACTAAGCCAACAACTATAAATTGGAGATAGTAATGGAAACTTTACTGAGCTTTTCTGCAATCGCCGTAGGTATTATCGTCGGTCTTGCTTCTCTTGGTACAGCGATTGGTTTCGCACTGCTAGGTGGTAAATTCCTAGAAGGTGCAGCACGTCAACCAGAAATGGCTCCTATGCTACAAGTTAAGATGTTCATCATCGCTGGTCTACTTGATGCGGTTCCAATGATCGGTATCGTAATCGCGCTACTATTCACATTCGCAAACCCATTTGTGGGTCAACTAGCAGGCTAATTAACAACTCTGTTAATTGTATTTTTGTAGTTGATTCTTAAAAGGGAGTAGCTGTTGTGAATATAAACGCAACTCTGCTAGGTCAAGCAATCTCGTTCGCACTATTTGTGTGGTTCTGCATGAAGTATGTATGGCCGCCAATTATGCAAGCGATCGAAGAGCGTCAGAAGAAAATTGCTGATGGTCTTCATGCAGCTGAACGCGCTGCAAAAGACTTGGATCTAGCACAAGCCAACGCTTCTGATCAGTTGAAAGAAGCGAAGCGCACAGCAACAGAGATCATCGATCAAGCGAATAAACGTAAAGCTCAAATTATTGATGAAGCACGTGAGGAAGCTCAGGCAGAACGCCAGAAAATCCTAGCGCAAGCGGAAGCAGAACTTGAAGCAGAACGTAATCGTGCACGTGATGACCTGCGCAAACAAGTTGCTACTCTGGCTGTAGCTGGTGCTGAGAAAATCCTTGAGCGTGCGATCGATAAAGACGCTCAAAAAGATATTCTCGACAACATTACTGCAAAACTTTAAGTTTGGGGGCGCATATGTCTGATTTGACTACAATCGCACGCCCCTATGCTAAAGCAGCTTTCGACTTTGCTGTAGATAAAGACCAATTGGACCAATGGGGCCAAATGTTGTCTTTCGCTTCAGAAGTTGCCAAAAACGAACAAATGAAAGAGCTTTTAACGGGTTCTGTTTCTGCTGAAAAAATGGCAGAAATCTTTGTTGCGGTTTGCGGTGAACAAGTTGATGCACATGGCCAAAACCTGATTAAGGTGATGGCTGAGAATGGCCGTTTAAAGGCTCTTCCTGATGTTTGTGAACAATTTTTTGTTCTGAAACAAGAGCATGAGAAAGAAATCGATGTTGAAGTTATTTCAGCGTCAGAGCTTTCTGATGAACAACAAGCAAACATCAGCACCAAACTTGAAGCGCGTCTTGAACGCAAAGTGAAGCTGAATTGCAGTGTAGATGAGACCCTACTTGGTGGGGTTATTATTCGAGCCGGAGACCTAGTCATCGATAACTCAGCGCGTGGTCGTTTGAACCGCCTGAGCGATGCATTGCAGTCTTAATGGGGATTGGAGCATGCAACTTAATTCCACGGAAATTAGCGATCTGATCAAACAACGTATCGAATCTTTCGAAGTTGTTAGTGAAGCTCGTAATGAGGGTACTATCGTATCGGTAAGCGATGGTATCATCCGCATTCACGGCCTAGCGGACGTGATGCAAGGTGAAATGATTGAATTACCGGGTGGCCGTTATGCACTAGCACTTAACCTTGAGCGTGACTCGGTTGGTGCGGTAGTAATGGGCCCATATGCTGACCTTAAGGAAGGCATGAAAGTTACAGGTACTGGCCGCATTCTTGAAGTGCCAGTTGGTCCAGAACTACTAGGCCGCGTAGTAAATACGCTAGGTGAGCCTATCGATGGTAAAGGTCCAATCGAAGCGAAACTGACTTCACCTGTAGAAGTGATTGCACCAGGTGTAATCGACCGTAAATCGGTAGATCAACCTGTACAAACTGGTTATAAGTCTGTTGACTCAATGATCCCAATCGGTCGTGGTCAGCGTGAACTTATCATCGGTGACCGCCAGATTGGTAAAACAGCAATGGCGATCGATGCGATCATCAACCAGAAAAACTCAGGTATTTTCTCAATCTACGTAGCAATTGGTCAAAAAGCTTCGACCATCGCTAACGTAGTTCGCAAACTAGAAGAGCATGGCGCACTAGCGAACACGATCGTTGTTGTGGCATCAGCTTCTGAGTCTGCTGCACTGCAATACCTAGCGCCATACGCTGGTTGTGCAATGGGTGAATACTTCCGCGATCGCGGTGAAGATGCACTGATTGTTTACGATGACCTATCTAAACAAGCGGTAGCTTACCGTCAGATCTCTCTACTACTAAAACGTCCACCAGGCCGTGAGGCATTCCCAGGTGACGTATTCTACCTACACTCGCGTCTACTAGAGCGTGCAGCTCGTGTAAACGAAGAGTACGTAGAGCGTTTCACTAACGGTGAAGTGAAAGGCAAGACAGGTTCTCTAACTGCGCTTCCTATCATCGAAACTCAAGCCGGTGACGTTTCAGCATTCGTACCGACTAACGTAATCTCGATTACCGATGGTCAGATCTTCCTACAAACTGAGTTATTCAACGCAGGTGTACGTCCAGCCGTTGACCCAGGTATCTCAGTATCTCGTGTAGGTGGTTCAGCTCAGACGAAAATCATCAAGAAGCTATCTGGCGGTATTCGTACAGCTCTAGCTCAGTACCGTGAACTAGCGGCATTCGCACAGTTCGCATCTGACCTTGATGAAGCAACGAAGAAACAGCTAAACCATGGTCAAAAAGTGACAGAGCTAATGAAGCAGAAGCAGTACGCTCCTATGTCTGTATTTGACCAAGCACTAGTGATCTTCGCGGCAGAGCGCGGCTACTTAGCAGATGTTGAACTAAGCAAACTGCTAGATTTTGAAGCGGCTCTACTATCGTTCGCTCGCGCTCAATACGCTGAACTAGCGTCTGAGATCGACAAGACGGGTGCATACAACGATGAAATCGAAGCTCAGTTTAAAACGCTGACAGACGATTTTGTAGCAACCCAAACTTGGTAATTAGGTCGGTGGCAGTTTCTGCCACCAACTAACGGAGAGTAACGATGGCCGGCGCAAAAGAGATACGTAATAAAATCGGTAGTGTTAAAAGCACGCAGAAAATTACGAAAGCGATGGAAATGGTAGCAGCTTCCAAAATGCGTCGTTCTCAAGACGCAATGCAAGCTTCTCGTCCATACGCTGAAACAATGCGTAAAGTGATCGGTCATTTGGCGAACGCAAATCTAGAGTACCGTCATCCGTACCTAGAAGAGCGTGAAGCTAAACGTGTTGGTTACATCATCGTTTCAACAGACCGTGGTCTGTGTGGCGGTTTGAACATTAACGTGTTCAAGAAAGCCGTTTCAGACATGCAAGCATGGAAAGAGAAAGGCGCTGAAGTTGAGCTAGCTGTGATTGGCTCAAAAGCAACGGGTTTCTTTAGACATGGTGGCGCAAGAGTTGCGGCACAGGTGTCAGGTTTGGGTGATAACCCAACGCTTGAAGACCTTATCGGTTCTGTTGGCGTAATGCTTAAGAAATACGATGAAGGTGAACTGGACCGTTTATACGTAGTGTTCAACAAGTTTGTGAATACTATGGTTCAGCAACCAACGATCGATCAATTGCTTCCTTTGCCTAAATCGGACAGCGAAGAGATGCAGCGTGAGCATTCATGGGACTACATCTACGAACCTGAGCCAAAACCTCTATTAGATACGCTACTTGTGCGTTATGTAGAGTCTCAGGTATACCAAGGTGTGGTAGAGAATCTTGCTTGTGAGCAAGCGGCTCGAATGATTGCGATGAAAGCTGCAACGGACAACGCAACCAACTTGATTGAAGATTTAGAACTTGTGTACAACAAAGCTCGTCAGGCTGCGATCACACAAGAACTGTCTGAAATCGTTGGTGGTGCATCTGCGGTTTAAGCTTAGGTAAAACGAATTAGTTTAGAGGATTAACGATGGCTACAGGTAAGATCGTACAGATCATCGGTGCGGTAGTCGACGTAGAGTTCCCACAGAGCGATGTACCAAGTGTATACGACGCTCTAAACGTAACGGACTCAAAAGAGCGTCTAGTTCTTGAAGTTCAACAACAGCTAGGCGGTGGCGTAGTTCGTTGTATCGTAATGGGTAGCTCTGATGGTTTACGTCGTGGAGTTGAAGTGGTTAACACTGGCGCTCCAATTTCAGTACCAGTAGGTACTAAAACACTAGGTCGTATCATGAACGTCCTAGGTGACGCGATTGATGAGTGTGGTGAGATCGGTGCGGAAGAGACTTACTCTATCCACCGTCCAGCACCAAGCTACGAAGAGCAATCAAACGAAACAGCACTTCTAGAAACAGGTGTTAAGGTAATCGACTTGGTTTGTCCATTCGCTAAGGGTGGTAAAATCGGTCTATTCGGTGGTGCAGGTGTAGGTAAGACCGTTAACATGATGGAACTTATCAACAACATCGCACTGCAACACTCTGGTCTATCCGTATTTGCGGGTGTTGGTGAGCGTACTCGTGAAGGTAACGACTTCTACTTTGAGATGCAGGAAGCGGGCGTTGTAAACGTTGAGAAGCCTGAAGAGTCAAAAGTAGCGATGGTTTACGGTCAGATGAACGAGCCACCAGGCAACCGTCTACGTGTTGCACTGACGGGTCTAACAATGGCAGAGAAGTTCCGTGACGAAGGTCGTGACGTACTGCTATTCGTAGATAACATCTACCGTTACACACTAGCGGGTACAGAAGTATCAGCTCTTCTAGGTCGTATGCCATCTGCGGTAGGTTACCAGCCAACACTAGCAGAAGAGATGGGTGTACTTCAGGAGCGTATCACGTCAACTAAGCATGGTTCTATCACGTCTGTACAGGCGGTATACGTACCAGCGGATGACTTGACTGACCCGTCTCCAGCAACCACGTTTGCGCACTTAGATGCAACAGTTGTACTTAACCGTAACATCGCTGCAATGGGTCTATACCCTGCAATCGACCCACTAGATTCTACATCTCGTATGCTAGATCCATTGGTTGTTGGTCAAGAGCACTATGATGTTGCGCGTGGCGTTCAACAAACGCTTCAGCGCTACAAAGAGCTAAAAGACATCATTGCGATTCTAGGTATGGACGAGCTATCTGAAGACGATAAGCAAGTTGTATCTCGTGCACGTAAGATTGAGCGTTTCCTAACTCAGCCTTACCACGTAGCGGAAGTATTTACAGGTGACCCAGGCGTTTACGTACCTCTTAAAGAGACTCTACGTGGCTTTAAAGGTCTACTAGCTGGTGAATACGATGACATTCCAGAGCAAGCGTTCATGTACTGCGGTACGATCGACGATGCTATCGAGAATGCTAAGAAGCTATAAGGCTAACTAGGAGGCGATATGGCACCAATAACCTTTCACCTAGACGTGGTAAGCGCAGAGAAGCAAATTTTCTCAGGTCGTGTTGAAACGTTTCAGGTGACCGGTAGTGAGGGTGAGCTTGGTATTTTCCATGGTCACACTCCGCTGCTGTCCGCTATTAAGCCTGGTATGGTGCGTATTGTGAAACAGCACGGCCACGAAGAGTTCATTTATGTCTCTGGTGGTATGGTCGAAGTTCAGCCGGGTACTGCTACAGTACTGGCTGATACAGCGATTCGTGGTGAAGATCTAGACGCAGCTAAGGCTGAAGAAGCTAAACGTCGCGCTGAGGAGCAAATCCAGAATCAGCACGGTGATATGGACTTCGCACAAGTGGCCAGCGAACTGGCTAAAGCCATTGCTCAGCTACGAGTTATCGAGCTGACGAAACAACGCCGTTAATAGCAGTGTTGTTTTAATAGTGATAAAGGCGGTCATTTGACCGCCTTTTTGCTTTTTTTTCGACGTAAATTTTTTTTCAGCAATTAACTAATTGTCGATTAGTGTCTAAAATGGCAACCAATTTTGGTACAACGTCTATAGGTAAGTTATGAAATTTAGCGCGGTTATCCTCGCTGCGGGCAAAGGGACTCGCATGTACTCTAATAAGCCAAAGGTGCTCCATACCTTGGCTGGCAAGCCGATGGCGAAACACGTTATCGACACTTGCAGTGGTTTAGGTGCTCAGAATATTCATTTGGTCTATGGGCATGGTGGCGACCAAATGAAGACGACGCTAGCGGAAGAGCCAGTGAATTGGATATTGCAAGCGGAGCAGCTAGGTACTGGTCATGCAGTTGATCAAGCATCACCTCATTTTGAAGATGATGAGAAAATCCTCGTTCTTTATGGTGATGTTCCGCTGATTTCAGAAGAAACCATTGAAAGCTTGCTTGATGCTCAGCCTACAGGCGGTATTGCATTGCTTACGGTTGTGCTTGATAACCCAACCGGCTATGGCCGTATTGTTCGTAAAAATGGTCCGGTGGTTGCGATCGTAGAACAAAAAGACGCGACCGAAGAACAAAAAATGATTAAAGAGATCAACACTGGCGTTATGGTTGCGACCGGTGGTGATCTGAAGCGTTGGTTGTCTGGCTTAAACAACCAAAACGCTCAAGGCGAATACTATTTAACCGACGTGATTGCGGCTGCGCACGACGAAGGTCGTGCCGTTGAAGCGGTACATCCTGTTAATGCAATTGAAGTTGAGGGTGTAAACGACCGTGCTCAACTGGCTCGTTTGGAGCGAGCATTCCAGTCAATGCAAGCCCAGAAACTTTTAGAGCAGGGCGTGATGCTCCGTGATCCTGCACGTTTTGATCTACGTGGTGAACTGCAATGTGGCATGGACTGTGAGATCGATGTGAATGTTATCATCGAGGGAACGGTATCACTCGGTGATAACGTCGTGATCGGTACTGGATGTGTTCTCAAAGATTGTGAAATCGACGATAACACCATCGTTCGCCCATACAGCGTAATTGAAGGCGCAACAGTTGGTGAAGAATGTACAGTTGGTCCATTCACACGCCTACGTCCTGGCGCAGAGATGCGTAATGACTCTCACGTGGGTAATTTCGTAGAAGTGAAAAACGCACGTATTGGTGAAGGCTCTAAAGCAAACCACCTGACTTACCTAGGTGATGCTGAGATTGGTCAACGTACTAACATTGGTGCTGGTACCATCACTTGTAACTACGACGGTGCGAACAAGTTCAAGACCGTTATTGGTAACGACGTTTTTGTTGGTTCAGATAGCCAGCTTGTTGCGCCAGTGACGATTGCTGATGGAGCAACGATTGGTGCAGGTACCACGTTGACTAAAGATGTGGCTGAAAATGAACTCGTGATTACTCGTGTGAAAGAGCGAAAAATTGCGGGTTGGCAACGCCCAGTAAAACAAAAGTAAGCCTGAGTTGCTTTCTTTGAGCAATAAAAAACAAAGCCGCTCATCATGAGCGGCTTTGTTGTATCTAATGCGGGTTGTTATTGATCAGAGCTCTTCTTCTCTAACCACTCGTGCGTTGTCTGGAGTAGTGAAATGCTTAGACAGATCGCGGTTAGACAGGATGTAACCCATCCACATCCCTCCCATACAGATTACAATAGCAACACCTGTCACCATTTGAGCTTGGCTTGCCATTGAAGCAACCAATGCGCTAGATAGGCTGCTCACGGTAATTTGCAGGCTATTTTGCAGACCAGCGGCTGTTGCTGGGCTTTGCTGTGCGCTTGCTAACGCGCGGTTTACTACAATTGGGTACATCGCACCATTTGCTACAGCGATTAAGCAAAATGGCGCTAGGATTGGCCAGATGGAAGTTAATTCCCATTGTGATGCGATGAAAATCAGTAACGCAGCGACGCTGAATAGACCAATTAACTGACGCAGTACTTTCTCATCCCCAAACTTGCGTACACCAACTTTACCGAAGTAGCCACCAGCCATGAAAGCGATAGTTTGTGGAATAAAGCTCAACCCAATGTCTTTCGCTTCGTAACCGAGTTGTGACATGATTTCTGGCATGCCTGTTAGGTAAGCAAAGAATGCTGCAGAAGCTGTCGCAAACATGAATACGTTACCTAAGTATGTTTTAGAGCTGAGCAGCGCCTTGATATCAGCAGACACACTGGTTTGTTTTACTTCTACGGCTTCATCTTTTTGTAGCATGGTTGCTGTCACTAGCAAAACACCCATGAAAGTCAGTGCGACGAAGATACTGTGCCAGCCAAAATTATCTGCCAGCAAGACACCGAGTTGAGGGGCCAACGCTGGTGATAAAGCCACTAATGGCATAATGGTCGCAAAAATTTGCTGACTATTACTCGAGTGACGCTTTATCACCATCGCTTGCCAGATCACTGCTGGAGCACATACGCCGATCGCTTGAATAAAGCGCAATGCCAATAGTTGCCATACTTGATCGCTAAATGCTAAACCAAATGATGCAATGGTAAAGACTACTAAGCCTGCTGCTAGTGTATTACGGTGTCCAAACTTGTCTGAAGCTAAACCCCACATCAACTGACCAAAAGCCATACCAATAAGAAATACGGTCAATGATAGTGCGATTTGTTCTGGTCCTGTCGCAAAGTCGACTTCCATCGCTTTGAATGCAGGTAAGTACATGTCGGTCGCAATAAAGCCGAGCATGGATAGGGCAGCAAGGTAGATAAGCTGGAGTTTTGATATTTTCATGATTCAACCAATCAAATTATTTAATCATTTTTTGTTCAGTATGAGTTGTCACTCACACCGATATATTTACCTCGCCATTCTATTTTTCGATTTCAAGAAAATAAAACGCTAAAATTGTTAGTTATCAATCAAAATTTTTGAAGGCTTGATGTTCATGTTCTCTAAATCTTCATTGGAAATGCTCGATACCGTTGCTCGTTTAGGCAGTTTTACTGCCGCAGCTGAGGTGTTGCATAAGGTGCCATCAGCAATCAGTTATGGTGTGCGGCAAGTGGAGCAAGAGCTGGATGTCGTGCTATTTCGGCGCTTACCAAGGAAAGTAGAATTGACCCCAGCTGGAGAGTTATTCATTGAAGAGGCTCGGTTATTGCTAAGGCAAATGGCTGAAGTTAAAGCACAAACTCGCCGTGCAGCTCAAGGTTGGCAGTCAACGCTTAAGCTCACTCTCGACAATGTGGTTAAGCTCGATAGGCTAAAGCCTTTAGTTGAAGACTTCTATCGAGAGTTCGAGTTCGCAGAGCTGCAAATCAATATGGAAGTGTTCAATGGATCTTGGGAAGCGATAGCTCAGGGACGTGCCGATATTGTCGTCGGAGCCACCTCAGCGATTCCGGTTGGTGGAGATTTTGAAGTTAAAGACATGGGCGTGCTAGATTGGGCATTCGTTATGGCACCCGCGCATCCCTGTGTGCGTCAACAAGTGCTAACGGAAGAGTTTGTAAGTCAATTTCCGGCGATATGCCTAGATGACACCTCGAATGTGCTGCCAAAACGCCATACTGGGCATTGCCCTAAACAACGTCGTTTGTTACTACCAAATTGGTATAGTGCGATTGAATGCTTAAAGAATGGTGTCGGGGTCGGGTACATGCCACGTCATATCGCCATGCCATTGATCAATGATGGAGTGCTGGTGGAAAAAGTATTGCCGGACGATAAGCCGATTAGTCAGTGTTGCTTAGTCTGGCGAAAAGACGATAACCATAAGCTAATACAGTGGATGGTGGACTATCTAGGTGCTCCAAACCAGTTGCATCAAGATTGGTTACAGTATTAATAAAACAGCCATCTTCGGTTGAAGATGGCTGCTTCAATATCGTTAAGACACATGGGAGTTAAGACAAAAAGAACTTGTACGATGGGTTATCTGTTTCGTCTTTACATTGGTAGCCAAGTTCTCGTAAATGCGTAGAAAACTGCGCTAAGTCGCTCTCATCTAGCTCAAAACCACACAAAACACGACCGTAGTCTGCGCCATGGTTGCGATAATTGAATAAACTGATATTCCAATGGGTGCCAAGTGTGCTTAGGAATTTGAGTAGCGCACCAGGGTATTCAGGAAATTCAAAGCTGTAGAGGCGCTCTTTGAGTGGTTTAGATGGTTTTCCTCCGATCATATAACGTATGTGCAGCTTCGCCATTTCGTCATCTGAAAGATCAACGACAGGGTAGCCACCATCTCGTAAGTCATGAATAATGTTTTCGAGCTCTTCCTGTCCACCTTGCAAACGCACACCGACAAAAATATTCGCGAGTGCGTCGTCGTTATAACGATAGTTAAACTCCGTCACAGCACGACCGCCAATCAAGTTACAGAACTCAAAGAATGCACCTTGACGCTCTGGGATGGTGACAGCAAGCAGTCCCTCGCGTTTCTCACCCAGTTCACAGCGCTCGGAAACATAACGCAAACCATGGAAGTTAGTGTTTGCGCCAGACAGTACGGTACCTAGACTCTTACCTTTCAACTTGTGCTGTTCAGCAAACTTCTTCAAACCCGCCAGAGCAAGTGCGCCAGACGGCTCAGCAATGGCGCGAGTGTCTTCAAAGATGTCTTTTACCGCGGCGCAGATTTCGTCACTGGAGACCGCGATGTGGCCATCAATGTACTTCTGACACAAGCGGAATGTCTCTTCACCAATGCGCTTTACTGCGACGCCATCGGCAAACATGCTGACTTGATCAAGTACCACTGGCTCACCCGCATCCAAAGCAGCTTTAAGGCATGAAGAATCTTCTGGCTCGACGGCAATCACTTTGATTTCTGGCATTAATTGTTTCACCAGTACTGCCACGCCAGCGGCTAAACCACCACCACCGACAGGAACGAAGATGTAATCAAGGTGACCATTTTGCTGCAGCATTTCCATGCCGATGGTGCCTTGACCCGCAATCACCAATGGGTGGTCGAATGGCGGAACAAAGGTGTAACCATGCTGCTCTGAAAGACGTTCGGCTTCGGCTTTTGCTTCATCAAAGTTGCTGCCGTGGAGCACCACATTGCCACCAAAACTGCGTACTGCATCGACTTTAATGTCTGGTGTGGTCTTAGGCATAACGATGGTGGTTGTGATACCAAGCTTAGTGCCTGAAAGTGCCATGCCTTGTGCGTGGTTGCCCGCGGATGCAGCAATGACGCCCGCGGCTTTTTGTGCCTCAGATAAACTTGCCACCATGTTGTATGCGCCACGCAGCTTGAATGAGTGCACAGGTTGGCGATCTTCACGTTTGATTTGCACATGATTACCGATACGCTCAGTAAGGCGAGGCATATCTTGTAGTGGTGTCACCGTTGCGACTTCGTACACAGGCGCTCGGAGGATTTGGCGCAGATAGTCTGCGCCAGTTTGAGGCTCTTGCCCTGAAAATAGAGAATCGGTCATAAGCTAACCCTCTAGCTTCGACTTGTCTCGTACCGCACCTTTGTCAGCACTGGTCGCCATACTTGCGTACGCTTTGAGTGCAAATGAAACTTCACGTTGACGGTCAACAGGCTTCCAGCCTAACTCGTCTTGTTTTGCACGGCGCTCAGCAAGTTCTTGTTCAGACACTTGAAGTGAGATTGAACGGTTTGGAATATCAATCGCGATCATATCACCTTGTTTAACCAAACCAATGGCACCGCCGTTTGCGGCTTCTGGAGAAGCGTGGCCGATAGACAGACCAGATGTACCGCCAGAGAAACGGCCGTCAGTTAGAAGAGCACACTCTTTACCAAGACCCATTGATTTTAGGTAAGTGGTTGGGTAAAGCATTTCTTGCATGCCCGGACCACCTTTAGGGCCTTCATAGCGGATAACAACCACATCGCCGGCTTTGACTTTGCCACCCAAGATGCCTTCTACGGCGTCTTCTTGGCTTTCAAATACTACGGCAGGGCCTGTGAACTTATGGATGCTCTCATCAACGCCTGCTGTCTTAACGATACAGCCATCCAGTGCGATGTTGCCTGATAGAACGGCTAGGCCACCTTCTTGGCTAAAGGCGTTTTCTTTGGTACGAATACAACCTTCTGCACGGTCGTCATCAAGGCGATCCCAGCGACAGTCTTGTGAGAACGCTTGAGTGGTACGAATGCCAGCAGGGCCAGCTCGGAAGAACTTAAGTACGTCTTCGTCTTCGGTTTGAATGATGTCGTATTTCGCCAACTGCTCTTTCATCGAAAGGCCAAGTACGGTACGAGCTTGGTTGTGTAGTAGACCCGCACGGTCTAACTCACCAAGAATCGCCATTACGCCACCAGCGCGGTGCACGTCTTCCATGTGATACTTCTGAGTAGATGGTGCCACTTTACATAGGTGTGGTACTTGGCGAGATAGGCGATCGATATCTTCCATATCGAAATCCACTTCGCCTTCTTGCGCCGCTGCCAGTAGGTGCAGAATGGTGTTGGTCGAGCCGCCCATTGCGATGTCCAGTGCCATGGCGTTTTCGAAGGCATCAAACGTAGCGATGTTGCGTGGCAGTGCAGATTCGTCATCTTGTTCGTAGTAACGACGAGTCAGTTCAACGATACGACGACCTGCATTAAGGAACAGTTGTTCACGGTCTGCGTGCGTTGCCAGCATAGAGCCGTTGCCAGGTTGAGAAAGACCGAGCGCTTCTGTTAGACAGTTCATTGAGTTTGCTGTGAACATGCCTGAACACGATCCACACGTCGGACATGCGCTGCGTTCGATCTGCTCGCTTTGCTCATCTGACACTTTTGGATCCGCGCCTTGGATCATTGCATCAACAAGGTCTAGCTTGATGATCTGATCAGAAAGCTTGGTTTTACCCGCTTCCATCGGGCCACCAGAGACAAAGATAACAGGGATGTTAAGACGCATAGATGCCATCAACATTCCCGGAGTGATTTTGTCACAGTTAGAGATACACACCATCGCATCAGCACAGTGTGCGTTGACCATGTACTCCACAGAGTCAGCGATCAGTTCACGAGATGGCAGTGAGTACAGCATACCGCCGTGACCCATTGCGATACCATCATCAACCGCGATGGTATTGAATTCTTTAGCGATGCCGCCGGCTTTTTCGATTTCACGTGCTACAAGCTGACCCATGTCTTTTAGGTGTACGTGACCCGGAACAAATTGAGTAAACGAGTTTACGACAGCGATGATTGGCTTACCGAAGTCTTCATCTTTTACGCCTGTTGCACGCCACAGTGCGCGAGCACCCGCCATGTTACGACCATGTGTGGTGGTAGCTGATCTATATTTTGGCATTTCCTAATCCTTCTTACTTCTGTTCTGGATACACATAGTCTAACCAGCCCCACTTATCTTCCGTGGTGCCGTTAAAAAGGCCAAAGTAGGCCGCTTGCAGTTCTTTAGTGATTGGGCCGCGTTTTCCGGTGCCCACTTCAATTTTGTCGATGGTTGCCACTGGCACAACTTCCGCTGCGGTTCCCGTCATAAAGACTTCATCGGCAAGGTAAAGCGCCTCACGAGCGATGTTCGCTTCACGCACTTCATAGCCTTTATCGCGTGCAATAGTCATGATCGAATCACGAGTGATGCCCGGAAGAATCGCACTAGTTGCTGGTGGTGTAGTGATCACGCCGTCTTTGATAACAAAGATGTTTTCACCGGCGCCTTCCGATAGGTAACCATCTACGCTCAGAGCGATACCTTCGTCATAGCCGTGACGACGAGCTTCACCACCGACTAGTAGCGAAGATAGGTAGTTACCACCCGCTTTAGCTGCAGTTGGGATGGTGTTTGGTGCTGCACGATTCCAGCTCGAGATCATGGCATCAACGCCAGCTTCTAGCGCTTCTTCACCTAGGTAAGAGCCCCAAGGGAATGCGGCAATGATAAGGTCCATCTCAGTACCAACAGGTGGGCACACGCCCAAGCCAACATTACCGACAAAACCCAATGGACGAATGTAAGCGCTGTCGAGTTTGTTCTGGCGCAGTGTTTCGCGTGTTGCTTCCATGATTTCTTCCACTGTGTATGGAATCGGGAAGCGGTAAATCTTGGCAGAGTCTTTTAAACGTTGTGCATGCTCACGGTGACGGAAGACAATTGGTCCTTTTGGCGTGTTGTAGCAGCGTACGCCTTCAAATACAGAGGTGCCGTAGTGCATTGCGTGAGTCAGAACGTGAACGTTCGCCTCTGCCCACGGAACCATCTCGCCATTAAACCAAATGAAATCTGCAGTTTTCGTTGCCATTTATTGCCTTCCTTATGCACTCACGTGTTGTTGTAAGTTGTGATTTGGGAGTTCATCATTGCGGATCTTCAGTACCTCAACGGTGCGAATGTCCCACAACTTCTCAATTTGATTGACCAAAAACGAGATAGGTCGATCGCTGTCGACGATGATCTCTACGCTAGCTACTTTGCTTTCGTGGTTTTGGGTAGCCGCGACTTGTTTGATCACAAAGCCTCGGTGACGAATCACACGAAGAACGCGCTCCAACAATACCGGTTTATCGTCGGCTTTGATGTCGAGTAAATATCTGTCCATGCGATTGTCTCCTAAGTGTTTTCCAACATATCACTGTTTGATGCACCAGGTGGTACAAGTGGCCACACGTTCTCTTCTTCGTCGATTAAAACGTGAAGCATGTAAGAAGTCTTACTTTCTAGCATCTCTTTGAGAGCCGGTTCGACTTCTTCTTTCTTGGTGATGGTTTTGCCCGGGATATCGAACGCTTTGGCAAGCATCACGAAGTCTGGGTTGTCATCAAGAATGGTTTCGCTGTGGCGGCCGTCAAAGAACAATGACTGCCATTGGCGAACCATGCCAAGACGTTGGTTATTAAGAAGGACAATCTTCACTGGAATCTGACGACGCTTCAGCGTGCCCAATTCCTGCACGTTCATCATAAATGAACCGTCACCTGTAATAAGGATAGACTGATCATCAGGACGTGCGACTGCAGCGCCCATCGCCGCTGGCAAGCCAAAGCCCATAGTGCCAAGGCCAGCAGAAGTGATGAAGTTTTGTGGATCGCGCGGTTGGATGTGTTGTGCTGCCCACATTTGATGCTGACCTACGTCGGTCGACACAATAGAGCTATCCGGCATCATGTCTGACAACTGTTTAAGTAGCAGCGGAGCGTAGATCAACTCGCCCGGATGGTCGTAACGCCATTTGAATCCGCTACGCAGGCTTTCACTGTGATGTACCCAAGGAGTGATATCTTGAGTTAGCTCTAATTGAGGAAGAATCTTGCTGATCTCACCACGAAGAGGTGCATTGGCGTGGCGAAGCTTATGGATTTCAGCCGCATCGATGTCGATATGAATGACTTTCGCGTTTGGCGCAAACGTGTCGAGCTTACCGGTCACGCGGTCATCAAAACGTGCCCCAACCACGATTAAAAGGTCACACTCTTGAACTACTAGGTTGGCAGCCTTGGTGCCGTGCATACCCAACATGCCAAGATAGTGTGGGTCGTGTCGTTCAATGGTACCCAAACCTTTTAGTGTGCTTACCGCAGGCATTGGGTTTAAGCGTAGAAACTCGCGTACTGAGTCTGTCGCTTTGGCAATTTGTACACCACCACCGACGTATAAAACCGGACGAGTTGAAGCGGATAGTACTTCTTGAGCTCGCTGAATATCGGCGTCACTCGCTAATGGAGCGGCTGGTGGAACAAAAGGAGGCAGTAATTCGGTTGGTGCTTGAGCAAGCTGAACGTCTTTGGCGATATCGACAATCACTGGACCAGGACGACCCGTTTTGGCTACTTCGAACGCTTCGGCTAGCGTTGGGGCAAGGTCTTCAATCTCGGTCACTAGATAACTGTGTTTGGTGCAGGCTAGAGACATTCCGATCACATCCATTTCTTGGAACGCGTCGGTACCGATATGAGAGCTAGCAACCTGACCTGTGATGGCGACGAGAGGAACGGAATCGAGGAAGGCGTCGGCAAGGCCAGTAACAAGGTTGGTGGCCCCTGGTCCGGAAGTGGCCATACAAACGGCAACGTCTTGTGTCGAACGAGCCATTCCGATGGCGGCCATTGCGGCTCCTTGCTCATGACGGCATAAGATGTGTTCTACACCACCGTCATACAATGCATCGTATATTGGCATGATGGCTCCACCAGGATAGCCAAATATGGTCTTGATGCCTTGCTGTCTTAAAGCGGCTACGACAAGTTGTGCTCCTGTCATCGTAAACCTCCTTTGCTACGTTGTGGCTCGTAGCTATCGCCATGTGTTTCGCACTTCATGTGCACTCCCATTCTTCCCGTTAAGCTGTCCGATGGTTAGACAGATGACAACCTATGGTTGTAAAAAACCGAGTTGTAAAAAAACCCCCGGACTTTTCAGTGCGGGGGTTTTTTTTATTGTGTGGTTATCTTTCGCCCACAATACCCCGCGCGGTGCCAATAATGACCACGATAATCAGGGCTAGCAGTGAGTTGGTGTGAGCGAATGAGTTCATCTGTCTGTCGTTCTTTCTTTCGTTAAATTTTATTGTGTAATGTTCTACGAAATTGTTTGCGTCACTAGTGGTAACACACAAATCTGCTGCATGACAAGCAAAAAGTCATTCTTTTTTCACATTTCGTCACCATCTGGACACGGTATATAACATATCTATATAGAAAACATCTGGTTGTATAACGTACAGGGAAATGAGGGAATTATGGGGCTGGCGATCATTCATAGTCGGGCAAGTGTGGGAGTGCAAGCGCCTTCAGTAAGCGTGGAGGTTCACATTAGTAATGGAATGCCCGGATTTACGCTAGTCGGGTTACCTGAGACAACCGTTAAGGAATCTAAAGATAGGGTCCGTAGCGCTATTATTAACTCGAACTTTCAGTTTCCTGCTAAGAGAATTACGGTCAATCTAGCGCCTGCTGACTTGCCTAAAGAGGGAGGGAGGTTTGACTTACCTATCGCCTTGGGTATTTTGGCTGCTTCAGAGCAAATTTCGACAAATACCCTCAAAAACTACGAATTTGTTGGTGAACTTGCGCTTTCTGGTGGCTTGAGACCAGTAAAAGGCGTTCTTCCGGCGGCTCTTGCCGCAAATAAAAGTCAGCGTCATTTAGTGGTACCTCATGACAACGGCGATCAAGCGGCTTTAGTTGGGAAAGAACAACACAAATCGGCCCAGTCGTTACTTGAAGTTTGCGCAGAACTTTGCGGTCAACACCGTCTTGAATTACACCAAACGTCTAAGCGTCATGTCGTGGAATGTCATGGCCGAGATTTGCAAGATATTATTGGTCAACAACAGGGAAAGCGGGCATTAGAAATTGCGGCAGCAGGAAACCATAACCTGCTTTTTCTTGGCCCACCTGGTACAGGTAAAACCATGCTGGCTTCGCGACTGTGTGATTTATTGCCCGAAATGACTGACGAAGAAGCGATGGAGACCGCGTCCGTAGCTTCACTGACTCAAAGTGAAATCAACGAGCACAATTGGAAAACACGGCCGCTGCGTAGTCCTCATCATTCAAGTTCAATGGCTGCGTTGGTTGGTGGAGGATCTGTCCCTCGACCTGGAGAGATTTCTTTGGCACACAACGGATTACTGTTCTTAGATGAAATGCCCGAATTTGATCGCAAGGTGCTCGATTCTTTGCGAGAACCGTTAGAGTCAGGCGAAATCATTATTTCTCGAGCGCAAGGTAAGACACGTTTTCCTGCTCGTTTTCAATTGATTGGGGCACTCAATCCAAGCCCTACAGGGTATTATGAGGGTAATCAAGCACGGACCAATCCTCAGGCAATTTTGCGTTATCTTAGTCGTTTATCTGGCCCGCTGCTTGACCGTTTTGATATGTCTTTAGAGATACCGGCTCTTCCGAAAGGGACGCTTGCAGAGGGTGGGGATAGAGGTGAACCAACGGCAGTTGTAAAAGAGCGAGTGAATCAAGCTAGGGAGTGTATGCTTAATCGCAGTGGTAAGGTGAATGCGTTGCTAGGAAGCCGCGAGATAGAAGCCTTTTGCCCTTTGCAAAAAAACGATGCAGAGTTTTTAGAGAATGCACTTCATCGACTTGGACTCTCGATTCGTGCTTATCACCGCATTATTAAAGTGGCTCGAACGATCGCGGATCTTGAAGGTTCAGAACAAATTGAGCGATCTCATTTAGCTGAAGCGTTAGGTTACCGTGCGATGGACCGATTGCTTAAACAACTGACGGCACAAGCTGTGTAACAAGAGAAATCGCAGTGAGCGAAAGCTCTCACTGCGATAAAAGTACTTAGAATGTATAGTTTAAACCAACAGACAATAGGTATTCTTTTTCATCGTAGAAAGTGATATTGGAATCGTTGTTTCCGTAACCTGCCAGAGATATGAGTGACCAATCTTGCCAATCGAACACATTCTTGTATTCGTAGGCGGTGAACAAGCTGAGTTTTCCGTCATCACGAGTTTTATCAAATGTAACGCTGGCTGCTTCGTAATTTTTTAGTGTGTAGCCTGCCGTCACCGCAATACGATGGCGATTAACAAACTGGAACCAACTTAATTCTAATCGGTAAGAGTCGAAAGATTCAGCTTTACCATCCGCATCTTGATAGACATAAGTCAACGCTGGTTGCAGCATAGATGTGCGACTGAGTGGAATTCGGTAATCACCTTTAATGTGGTAAATCTTGGCGTCACGCAGTAGAGATGAATCGGTCACGGTATCTTTCTCTACGTCTTTATCAGCGTAAGCTAAATCAAGATTAAAGTTGTCACTCAATAAACGGTTGATTTGGAAACGAAATGCATTACCACCTTCATCAGTGGTCTTTCTTGTCTGATTCGTGAGGTAAGGGTTTTGCCAAGTTTCCCCTTCTAAGATGGTGGGTAAGTAAGAAAAGTCGAGAACGGTTCCTGAGTTGAGCTGATATTTGTAGCCAAGTTGGAATGCTAATGTACCAATGGCGATGTCTGAACGGGTGGTACCGACATAGACTTGTTGGTTCAGTTTGGAGCCCCAAGTATACGCGGCGTTGCCAAGAGGAGCCGCGATAAAAGAACGGTCACTTTCGGCATTATCGTTGAGTGAGTTAATGGTGCTGTTGTTGTCAGTATTAAAATGAGAGTTTGATGAGATAAAACCTGCGTTTAAGGAAATTTCACCACTAAACCCCGCGGTTTCTGCAAGTTGAGCCTGCACCGAGCTGACGATGAAAGCCAATGGGATTATGGCTAACCTTGATTTCATTCGCTTTCTCCTTGTATGTCGAATGAAGAGCTTTTTGAGCATGAGTTCACTTTTTTATCATGAAAACAAATCTGACCATTCTTACACATATTCCAATGTGTCAGCGGATTCGTATAATTACACGCTGTTTTATTGTCCATGCGCGCGAATTACTGATTGGGTACCATGTTGGCATATTTGTTACTTATTTTTAACGTTTCTTTTGTGATTATTAATTCTGCAGTATGTTCTATCACAATTTGTATCCTTGCCATTTTTAAGCTTTTGCTACCTACGCCGAAGCTTAAAGCCAAAGGGACAGAGTTAGCCAACAAAGTTATGTGGGTATGGGCAACCATTAATGCCGGCATTCTTTCGCTCTCGAATCGGATTGAATGGGATGTTCAAGGCGGAGAGCATTTAAAAAAAGATGGTTGGTATTTGTTGATCAGTAATCATCTTAGTTGGACCGATATTGTTGTACTGTGTTGCGTGTTTAAAGATCGCATTCCGATGCCAAAGTTTTTCCTCAAGCAGCAATTGTTGTATGTGCCGTTTATTGGTTTAGCTTGCTGGGCGCTCGATATGCCATTTATGCGTCGTTATTCTCGTGAGTATTTGCTTCGTAATCCTGGCAAGCGTGGGCAGGATTTGCAAACAACACGTCGCTCATGTGCCAAGTTTAAGCATACTCCAACCACGGTTGTAAATTACGTCGAGGGCACGCGTTTCACGCTAGAAAAACAGAATCGAAGCCGTGCTAGCTATCAACATTTATTGGCGCCAAAATCGGGTGGGATCGCTTATACATTGGCCGCGATGGGGGATCAGTTTGAGAGCATCATTGATGTGACATTGGCCTATCCAGAGAATAGGGGGCAACCATTTAAGGATGTATTGATGGGCCGCATGACGAAAATCGTTGTGCGCGTTAATGTGTTACCTGTCGATGAACGCGTATTGGGCGATTACTTTAATGACAAGCCATATAAGCGTCAGTTTCAGAAGTGGTTGGGGGACGTGTGGCAAGAAAAAGATCAATTACTTCAAGAGATTCACAAATAAAAATGGGGAGCATAGTGCTCCCCATTTTTATGTTTGTCTAAGTTACTTCAGTGTCAATAAGTAGTTTACTAGTGCGAAGTATTCGTCCATCGACTTGATGCCCTGTGCTTGAACAAGGTATTTGTTGTTAACGATGACGGCTGGAACGCCTGTTAGACCGCTGTTTTCAAATTGCTTGTCCATGCGGCGAACCATTGAATCTACCGCGAAGCCTTTAAATGCAGCATCAAATTTCTTCTCATCCACACCTTCGTCTATGAAGATTTGGCGAAGCTCTGCATCATCACGTGGTGCTTTACGCATGTTTTGAATGCGGTTAAACATTACTGGCACCATCTTGTCTTCAATCTTAAGAGCAACCATAGTGGCATAAGCTTTGCTCATTGATGGCCCCATGTTGCCACCCATAAATGACACATGGTTTTTTTGTAGCTTCACGCCCTCAGGTAGTTGCTGCTTTAACTGTTGAATGATAGGTTCAAAGGTATGGCAGTGTGGGCAGTAGAAAGAGAAGAACTCGGTGACTACCGGCTTTTTCGATGCCTCTAAATCCAATACTTTGTAATGTTCACCTTCTTTGAATTGCGCTGCATGTGCCGATAGGCTCAGCATTAGCATAGAAAACAGTGCGAACAGCTTTTTCATTTAATTATCTCCATTTTGAATTGTTCGGTCTGACTTACCATTGAGGCATTAAAGACAAGGGTGCTTCTTCTAAGTTGGCAATCTGTTCTTTAAATGCCAGGACCTGACCTTCCCAGTATTTTGGCTCATTGAACCATGGAAAAGCGAGCGGAAATGCCGGGTCATGCCAACGTTTTGTTAGCCATGCCATATAGTGGACCATTCGTAGACCGCGAAGAGGCTCAATTAGTTTCAGTTCTGCTGAGTTAAAATCGCAAAACTCTTGATACCCCTCCAATAGGATATCGAGTTGCATCAATTTATCTTGACGCTCACCACTGAGTAGCATCCACAAATCTTGTACCGCAGGGCCGTTACGCGAGTCATCTAAATCGACAAACATCGGACCATCACGCCATAAAATGTTGCCTGGATGACAGTCGCCGTGCAGCCGAATTGTGTCAAAGCTGCTTTGCCAGTGACTCTCAATGGATTTGATCAACATATCTAAATCATTGAAGAAGCTGTTTTCCAAATGCATTGGGATCATGTTGGCGTTTTGCAGAATCTCTTTTGGCTGGTAGAGGTACTCTTGCAAGCTAATCGTTGGACGGTGTTGGAATGCTTGTCGGCTACCGACCTTATGAATACGACCAAGAAAGCGGCCTACGCCCTCTAGTTGGTCTAGGTTATCGACTTCAAACTGACGACCACCAACGCTCTCAAATAAAGCAAAGCTGTAACCTTGATAGTGATGCAGAGTTTGCTCATTGATGCGAACGGGTGGTGCGACAGGAATTTCATTCTCGATCAGTTCAAGCGTGAAATCGTGTTCTTCTTGAATTTGCTCATAGCTCCAACGCTCTGGTCGGTAGAACTTGACCACATAGCGTTGACGCTCTTCATCGGTAAACTGATAAACACGGTTCTCGTAACTATTGAGAGGCAAAAAGCCTGACTCTGCTCGGATGCCGATACTTTCCAGCGCGTACCACATGAAGTCTGGAGTCAGAGCGTCGAAGTTAAAGGTACCTTGGGACATATAAATAAAAAGGCTCATTGCTGAGCCTTTTTCCATTGATTGTCGAAGTCGAATCTATAACTGTTTGATAAAACGGCTCTCTACTTCGATAGTGAATTCATTGCTCTTATCCGTGAGTATAAACTGAATTGTTGTAATCGCAGAGTTTAGCTTGTCAGGATCGACGCCAAGGCTCATTGGTAAATTGAGAACTTCACCAGGCTCTACATAGATAGTTTGTTTTCCGTACCAACTCGCATCATTCAAACCTTCCACATTCAAGGTGTACTCTTGCACTTGCTGAGTTTTGTTGATGACCTTGAGGGTGTAGGTATTCTCTACTTCTCCAGAGTTGTTGACTCTGAACAGTTGGTTGCGATCTCGCAGTACGCTCATGCCAGCTGGGTCAACAGAAGCAACTTGTAAGAAGAACAAACCAATCATCACCAGCAATACCGCACCATAGCCAAGTAATTTTGGACGCATGATCTTGGTGCTTTTACCGGATAGGCGATGCTCGGTGGTGTAGTTGATGAGGCCTTTTTCATACCCCATTCGTTCCATGGTTTTGTCACACGCATCAATACATGCACCACAGTTGATACACTCATACTGGAGACCATCGCGGATATCGATGCCTGTCGGGCAAACCTGAACACACAAATCACAGTCGATACAGTCTCCTAAGCCGAGTTGTTTTGGATCGGCTTTGCGAGAACGAGGTCCACGTTGCTCTCCGCGGTTTGTGTCATAGCCAACAATAAATGTGTCTTTATCGAACATCGCAGATTGGAAACGCGCATAAGGGCACATATGAATACACATGATCGAGCGCATCCATCCAGCGTTGCCGTAAGTGCAAATGGCAAAGAACATCACCCAAAAGACTGGCCAAAACTCAGCATTAAAAGTGAAGAAGTCGATCACTAACTGTTTCATCGGAACAAAATAGCCAACAAAGGTAAAACCAGTGGCGAGCGCAATGGCAAACCAAGCGATGTGTTTAACGGTTTTTCGCATCGCTAAATTGGCGGTCATTTTGTTGGCGTCTTGTTTGCGGCGCTTGTTGGCGCTACCTTCCAGTTTTTCTTCAAACCAGATGTATATGAAAGTCCAGACCGTTTGTGGACAAAGATAGCCACACCAAACTCGACCTAGGAAAGTGGTAATAAAGAATAAGCCAAATGCTGCTATCACAAATAACAGAGCAAGCAGGGTGAGGTCTTGTGGGTATAGCGTTGTGCCAAAGAAATTGAACTGTTGGTTACCGATGTCTAGCAAAATGGCTTGGCGCTCACCATATGGAATCCATGGAACCAAAGCAAATAACAGTAGTAAAAACCAGCCACCATAACGGCGTAGTTTTTGATAGGTGCCTTTACTCTCTCGCACATAGATTTGGTTGCTTGGGTTAAAGCGATCCCCTTTTCCTTTGTGGGTCTTGGGGTTAAACGTTTTGGGAGTCACATCTTTGATATCGATTTTATCCTGACTCATGCACACATCCTTCTTTCGGCACGTTTGTACTGTACGGCGACATTTCTAGTGATGTCACTCGAGAACATTGCTGTACTGCTCATTTTCCTACTCATGTTTGACTATAAGTTTGATAGATGAACGGAATTATTTTAGCAATAACTGATGAACGGCGATTATACATTCAATAACAATTGCGTTTCTTTAACGCAGTCAACGTTTAACAACAAAAGTTAGGTAAGTTAACGTATGCCAATTGTCGACAATAACGGGTTATTGTTGCTTGCTTAACGCTGTTTAAAATTTTGACTGCAAAATAACGATTTCTCGAAACTGTTAGCCTTATTCTCAAGTGTTTTTCTGCGCGAATTCTGAACAGTTATTGATTGTGATTGGTGTTACTGATTGATGAGTGACAAAAAAGCGACTCAATTGAGTCGCTTAGAAAAGAGTTCGTTGTTGATACGATTATTCGATGATGCCGCGCGCACGTAAGATTGCGGTTTTAAAGTCATCTTCTTGGTCTTTTTTCAGACCAGGGATCATTTCATCTTTGTCGCTGTTGCGCATTTTCAGGTGATAGATCAGTACATCGTCCGTAAGATCTTCCAGTTTTCCTGTGTAACCTGCTTCATTTGCCAGTTTAACAATGAACTGTAATAGGTTCATTTCTTGGTCTTTATGCCACTCAGGCTCAATTAGCTCAAGCAACTCTTCAATTCGATGACACTTCATTTCTTTCTCCACAATCTTTATAGGTGTTATTTGTTATTAAAGGTATCAAATTGCTCGGCGAAGACCAAATAAGAAAAGAGTATGAGGAAAGAAAAAAGCGCGGCAATAGACCGCGCTTTTTAATTAAGCTGCTTTAATAACTTTGTTTGGAACACTTGGCACAATCGCTGTCTTCTCAACCAGAGTCATTGTTGGCGCAACTTGTTTCGCCTTAAACGCAGAAGTAAAACCACTGCGACGGCGCATTGCACTACGATTTGTTTGTGCGAACCTGACGGTTGTTGGGCGCATTCTTTTACCTAACAGTCAGGCATTTCCATTGCCAATTTAATGGCCTGAAACATTATGAGTTGAGCTTCAACTGCTTGAAGGGTGGCTCTTCTGGCTTTCGCCAATCCAAATAACGAATCAGGAATAATGATATGCATGCATACCGAGTATAGGTTAGCACTACGCCAATAATTGGTCGATAGTTGAACAGTTGAATTCTATGGATTTTGTGGTTTTATAGAGATAATTGAGGCAAAAAATCTATTTTGATCCCATGATCAGCAGTAGTAGTATGAGATCTCGACAAAGGAGGTGCATATGTCATTTTTGAAGAAGACACTTGCAAGTTTTGGGATCGGCAGTGCCAAGGTGGACTCTATCCTGAACCAAGACGTGCTTTATCCCGGTCAGAATATGGACGTTTCTATTCACGTGTATGGTGGCTCAACAGAACAAGTGATTGATAATATCGATCTCAAGCTGTGTTGTCGTTATATTGCAGAAGCTCCCGATGATCGGGGCGCTCGCGAAGCAAATCCTATGCGTCGTATTCCACAAACGTATGTATTGGCGAAGTGGAGTCTTCCCTATGCGTTTACTATTCATCCTGGGGAAGACCGAACGTTTGAAGTCAAACTTGATGTACCGTGGAATACCCCTGTCACTATCGGTGATGCCAAAGTGTGGTTAGAAACCGGCTTGGACGTTGTCATGGCTCTTGACCCGACTGACAAAGACACGCTTACCGTTAGACCCGATCCACTTATGGATGCCATTTTGTCGGCTTTAGAATCTCAGGGGTTACGTATTCGTCAGGTTGAATGTGAAGAAGTAAAAGGCTTCGACTTACCTTTTGTGCAAGAGTTTGAGATGGTACCAATCGATGGGCCATATCATGGAGTGTGGCGTGAACTAGAATTTGTCGCGCACCGCGATGAGCAAAACCTAAAGCTCTGGTTTGAAGTTAATCGTACCCGAAGTGGCGTAAGTGGCATGTTGGCAAGTTTATTAGGAAGTGGAAAACTCAAACGAGAGTTGAGCATTCCTGTGAATACTAATTTGGATAACGTCGGCCCAATAGTGTTGAATTACCTCGAACAAACGACAGCAGTTCAAGAGTCTTAATTTTGGCTTACACGTGTACGCTTAATATGCCATACTAGAGTGAATATTCAAAACTCTAGTATAGGCGTGTTCATGTCAGAACCACAGAAAGCTCAATACAGTCAGGGCGAAGAGCTGGCCAATTCGATCACTCACGGGATAGGGATGATCTTTGGTATCGTCGGTTTGATACTGCTTTTAATAAAAGCGGCCGATCACCAAGCCGATACTCTCACTATGACCAGTATGGCAATTTATGGCTCTAGCATCATTGTCCTGTTTATGGCCTCTACGTTATATCATGCGATCCCTCATCCACAGGCCAAACGTTGGCTAAAAACTTTCGACCATTGCGCCATTTATCTTTTGATTGCGGGCAGTTACACGCCGTTTTTATTGGTGAGTCTGCGTACTCCATTGGCCATTGGGTTGATGATGGTGATTTGGACCATCGCGCTAATCGGCATCATTATGAAAGTCGCGTTTGTCTATCGATTTAAGAAGTTGTCACTGATGACGTATTTAGTGATGGGGTGGTTGTCGCTGATTGTAATCTATCAACTTGCTGTTCATTTAGATATTGGTGGTTTGACGCTATTAGCAGTCGGTGGATTGGTGTATTCGGTTGGGGTGATTTTCTACGTTGCTAAACGGATTCCATTTAATCACGCGATTTGGCATGGCTTTGTCTTGGCGGGTTGTGTGTGTCACTTCTTCGCCATTTACTACTTTGTCGAGCCTATCTAACGATGAAATCAAATGGATAAACTCGACAAAGAAATGGTGAACTATTAGCGTGTTTTCACTTCTATAACTTCGGCAGATAATTGGTATTGCTGCGATTGTGGCACCGCGAGTTTGATGGCTTTGCCTTGCTCTGCTTGTTGTGGACGTAGGTAAGTATCCGCCATGCGTTTGATGGATTGCCAAACGGTGATGTTATCTTTCACCAACAGCTTGCCAGACATATCGAACACTTGTACTTCCACTTCCACCTGAATTACCGATTGAGAGCTTTGGTTGGTGATTGAGGTTGGTAGTACCAACTCACCATCGTCATAGCCAGCGGAACCAATCAGCACATCCACTCCAGAGTCAGACAACTGCATGGTTGGCTTTTTCGCGTTCACGACAACGGTGGTGCCCACTTTCTTATTAACGACTGGAATAGTCGTCATTTCTGGAGCCGTTACAGCTTCTACGGCTGTTGTTGATGCAGCAACCGCCGCTGCTTCAACCGCTTCTGCTTTCTCTAATGTGGTTTCTGGTGTTGCTTTCTTTACAACGTACTCCCACGTGAAGTCATCGTTCAATTTTACTTCACGACCATCCGCTAATTTCACCACTTCTGCGGCGTAAGCGGATGAGGCGGCAAGTAGAGTCGCCAGAGTGATCCATGTTTTCATTGTTATACCTTTTATTTAAGTCTGCTTATCGGCGCCAAAATGCAGGGAAGAACAGAACAAGAATAGTCAAAATTTCCAGACGGCCCATCAACATACCAAAGCTGAGTAGCCACTTGGCGGTGTCTGGCAATGAGGCAAAGTTTCCAGTAGGGCCAATCCTAGTGCCCATCCCCGGCCCGACGTTTGCTACTGCGGTAATGGAGCCAGAAATACTGGTCACAGGGTCTAGGCCAAGCGCACTCAAACACCCTGCGATAAAGATGATAGTGATAAAGAACATTAAACCGAATGCGACGACAGAACGCACGATGTCATCATTCACTGGTCGTTGGTTGTAGCGTTGGACAAAAATGCCTGATGGGTGAATGAGCTTCATTATTTGCTTGTTTAATAGGGTCATTGCAATCTGGAAGCGGAAGATTTTAATGCCTCCAGATGTGGAGCCAGAACACGCGCCAGCCATTAGCAAAAATGCAAATAGCGTCGCAGGTAATGCGCCCCAAGCGGTAAAGTCATCAAGACCAAACCCCGTTGTTGTTACGACAGACACAACGTTGAACATAGAGATGCGCAGTGCATCAAGAACAGTATAGCCGTTATGAATGACCAACCAAGCGGCAACTACTAGGCTTGAAAACAAGAACAGATAACCAAACCCGCGAACCTGTGCATCTTTCAATAAAGCATCTAGGCTGCGTTTGCGTAAAGCGGCGACGAAGAGCAGGAAAGGTAAGCCACCTAAGAACATGAATACGGTTGCGACCCAATGGGCTCCGTGAGAGAAGTTATTCATTGAACTGTCTGATGTGGAGTAACCGCCGGTTGATAAGGTCGTAAACGCATGGTTAATGGCTTCGAACAGGTTCATACCCGTCAGCAAGTAACCCACAATACATAAGCCTGTCAGCATCAAGTACACCAATACGATATTTTTAGCGACCGTCTTCGCTCTTGGGCTACTTTTATCTGACCAGTCAGACGATTCAGTTTGGAACAGTTTCATACCACCGACATTGAGCATTGGCAGGATGGCGACGGCCATAACGATAAAGCCTATGCCCCCTAGCCATTGCAAGATAGAGCGCCATAGCAAGATACTTGGAGCCATATCATCTAGGCCACTTAATACCGTAGAACCCGTTGTCGTTAAGCCTGACATGGTTTCGAAGTAGGCATCGGTAAAGCTGATGTGGTTAATAAAAATAAACGGGAGTGCAGCAAAGGCACTGGCGATGGTCCACACCAAACTGGTGATGAGGAACATATCGCGTACGCTGAGTTTGAAATTGGCGGTTCGGCCAATGGTTAAACAGATAAATGCGGCAAGGTGAGTTATAACAACGGCTTGGGCGAAATCAAGGAATCCGCCTGTACCCGTGAAAAACGCGACCAAAGTCGGCACGTACATAAAAAGGGCCAGTTTGGATAAAACCAGCCCGATAACAAACAGTACGGGACGTAAGTTGACCATAGGAAAATCCTAAAGGAAGAATGGACTTGGCTGGAACAGCGCTTCGACGTCTGGTACGTATTTTTTGTCGACCAGGAACATCACTACGTGGTCATCTTGTTCGATGACAGTACGGTCGTGTGCGATAAGAACTTCTTCGCCACGAACGATAGCACCAATGGTGGTTCCTGGTGGGAGTTTGATATCGCCAATCGCGCGACCCACCACTTTGGATGTGGTTTCGTCACCGTGCGCAACGGCCTCGATGGCTTCTGCTGCGCCGCGGCGTAGAGAAGATACGTTAACAATGTCTGCACGACGAACGTGCGTCAGTAGTGCAGAGATGGTTGCTTGTTGAGGAGATATCGCCACATCAATCACGCCGCCTTGTACAAGGTCGACATAAGCGCCACGCTGGATAAGTACCATTACTTTCTTCGCACCCATGCGCTTCGCCAACATCGCCGACATGATATTGGTTTCATCTTCGTTAGTTAACGCGATGAACACATCTACTTGGTCGATGTTTTCTTCGGTAAGCAGTTCTTGATCCGCCGCATCACCACAGAAGACGATGGTGTTTTCTAGTTGCTCTGATAACTGTTCTGCACGTTGGTAGTTGCGTTCAATCAACTTTACGCTGTAGCTTTGTTCAAGGCGTTTCGCCAAGCTTGCACCGATGTTACCACCACCAACAATCATGATGCGGCGGTAAGGTTTCTCGAGGCGCTGAAGCTCACTCATCACCGAGCGAATATGGTTACTTGCAGCCACGAAGAACACTTCATCATCGGCTTCAATGATGGTGGTGCCTTGCGGACGAATAGGACGACCCTGACGGAAGATTGCAGCAACACGGGTATCAATGTGCGGCATGTGCTCACGTAGTGCAGACAGTGCGTTACCAACCAATGGGCCACCATAGTAGGCTTTCACGGCGACTAGGCTGACTTTCTGCTCGGCAAAGCTAACCACTTGCAGTGCGCCTGGGTATTGGATGAGGCGCTCAATGTAGCTCGTTACTAGCTCTTCTGGTGCGATAAGGTGGTCGACAGGAATAGCACCAGACTTAAATAGGGCTTCTTTTTCTGCCAGATACTCTGGAGAACGAATACGTGCAACACGGTTTGGGGTATTGAACAGAGTGAACGCAACCTGACAGGCTGCCATGTTGGTCTCATCGGTGTTGGTTACTGCGACAAGCATATCGGCGTCTTGTGCACCCGCTTCATGCAGTACGTCTGGATGACTGGCGTGACCGTTAACCACTCGTAGGTCGTATTTGTCTTGTAACTCACGCAGTCGGTCGCCATTTTTGTCGACGATGGTGATGTCGTTGTTCTCACCAACTAGGTTTTCCGCCAGTGTGCCGCCAACCTGACCAGCACCAAGAATAATGATCTTCATACTCTTTACTCGTTATCTGAAAAAGGCGATTGAATTCACTTCAATCGCCCTATTTAGCATGCTGTTACGCGTGTTTTTTTGTTAGCACTGCGTAGTAGAAACCATCCATATCTTCTTCGCCTGGTAGAATCTGACGACCAGGTTGCTTTGGATCGGAGTCCACTAATTGCGCGTCTGCAGTACGTGCTAAGAACGCTTTTACTTGTTCCACGTTTTCTTGTGGTGTGATTGAACAAGTCGCGTAAACTAGGGTGCCGCCAGGTTTTAGTTGCGTCCACATTGCATCAAAAATTTCGCTCTGTAGATCCGCAAGTGCGGCAATATCATCAGCACGACGTAGCCATTTGATGTCTGGGTGACGACGAATCACGCCAGTTGCAGAACACGGAGCATCCAGCAAAATGCGATCAAATTGTTCGCCTTGCCACCATTCTTGAGGATTACGCGCATCGCCGCAAACCACTTTTGCTTGAAGGTTGAGGCGCTTCAGGTTTTCGTGCACACGTTTAAGGCGCGTGTCATCGCAATCAATGGCAACCACTTCACTACCAGATGTTCGCTCAAGAATGTGCGCTGTCTTACCGCCTGGTGCTGCGCAGCAGTCTAGGATCAGCTCGCCATCTTTTGGTTCAAGGTAGTTAATCGAAAGTTGTGCCGCCGCATCTTGTACCGATACCCAACCTTTTTCAAAGCCCGGTAGTTTCATCACATCGCATGGCGCCGCTAATTTTAAGGCATCCATTGCTTGAGTGTGAGGCGTGCTATCAACGTTCTCATTATTGAGTAACGCTAGGTACTCATCACGAGTGTGGTGCTGGTGGTTTACACGCAGCCACATAGGCGCTTTCTGGTTGTTTGCTTCAACAATGCTTTCCCATTGTTGTGGGTAAGCGTCTTGTAATAGCTTTAACAACCATCCTGGATGACCATATTTGCCCGCATTATTGCTCACACTAATTTGGTCTAACTCTTCTTGATTGCGTTGGTAGTTACGCAGTACTGCGTTGATAAGGCCACGTAAACGTGGACCTTTTAAATCCATAGTCCCTTCAACCGTTTCACCCACGGCAGCGTGCGCAGGAATACGCATGAAGCTTAGTTGGTAAATACCAACCAAAATAAGGTGATGGAAGACACGTTGCTTGCCTTTGAGAGGCTTGTCCATCAGTTGGTTTGCAATGGTTTCTAAGCGAGGGAGGTAACGTAGAGCACCGTAACAGATCTCTTGCAGCAGAGCATGGTCACGAGGTCGTATGTTTTGTTGAGCCGCTGGAAGGGCGCTTGAAAGTGAGTGGCCCTTGTCGACGACAAGATACAAGACGTTGGCAGCCGCAGCGCGAACATTCATGATGAGTACCTTAAAGTAAAGGAGGGCATCTCTGCCCTCTAAAAGTTCGTATTATTGGTTTTTTGACACCGTTGTCTGGTTTTTAAACCAGTTGAGTACCAACTTCAAACCAAGATGCACGTGAGTTCAGGATATCCTGAACTGACATGGCTTTTTTACCCGGAACTTGCAACTGTTCCAATACCAGCACGCCGTTGCCTGTCGAAACGTAAATACCGGTTTTATCCGCTTGTACAATCGTGCCCACAGGCTTGTCGCTGGTTTGTTCAGTAACACGGCTTTGCCATACCTTGATGCTGTTTTCAGCAACTTCAAAGTGACTCATTGGCCATGGGTTGAATGCACGAACGCAACGCTCAATGTGTGCTGCGTCGTCGTTCCAATCGATGCGCGCTTCTTCTTTGCTTAGCTTCTTCGCGTAGTTTGCAAGCTCATCGTCTTGCTTCACCGGTTCTGCTTTACCAGCAGCGATGTCTGCTAAACAATCAATCAGTGCATCAGGGCCTAAGCCAGCAAGCTTCTCGTACATTGATGCGCTAGTGTCGCTTGCTTCAATCGGCAATGTCGCGATTTTTAGCATGTCGCCAGTATCCAGACCAATGTCCATCTGCATGATGGTGATGCCAGTTTCGGCATCACCAGCCCAAATTGAGCGTTGGATCGGTGCCGCACCACGCCAACGAGGAAGAATCGAGCCGTGTACGTTGATACAGCCTAGTTTAGGTGTGTCTAGAACGATTTGTGGAAGCAATAGACCATAAGCCACAACCACCATGATGTCGGCGTTCAGATCGGCAAGCTCTTGCTTTGCTTCATCTGACTTGAAGTTTTCTGGTTGATAAACCGGAATATCATGCTCAAGAGCGATGGTTTTTACTGGGCTTGCAGTAAGCTTTTTACCACGACCTGCTGGGCGGTCTGGTTGAGTATAAACCGCGATTACTTCGTGCTCCGAAGACAACAACGCCGCCAAGTGACGGGCGGCGAAGTCCGGAGTACCTGCAAAGACAATACGTAAAGACTGACTCAAGGTAGGCTTCCTCTATTTGTTTGTATCGAGATTAAGCGCTTTGCTGCTTCTCGTTAAAGCGTTTGATTTTTGCTAGTTTGTCTTGGATACGCTTACGCTTTAGTGGCGATAGGTAATCAACGAACAACTTACCTTGTAGGTGATCCAGTTCGTGTTGAACACAAATAGCGAGTAGATCGTCAGCGTCAAAAGTGTACTCTTTGCCATTGCGATCTAGCGCTTTAACAGTAACTTCAGCAGCGCGAGACACTAGTGCACGAGCACCTGGTACTGATAGACAGCCTTCTTCGATGCCATCTTCGCCACGCTTTTCCAGAATCTCAGGGTTGATGAGCACCATTGGTTCATCACGATTTTCTGAAATATCAATTACTACGATACGTTGGTGGATATCTACCTGCGTTGCTGCCAGGCCAATACCTTCTTCGTCGTACATGGTTTCAATCATGTCATCGACAATTTTTTGAATCTCAGGTGTCACCGCCTCTACAGGCTTTGCAACGGTACGCAGGCGATCATCTGGGAATGTTAATACTTGTAATACAGACATATTCACTCGAAATATTGAACTGTGCCGTAACAGCACAAACCTTGTTGGCTCAATTCTAGACATTTTATAGCCTAAATGACAGCATCCTTGCACCAATTTCCATTCAGTTAACGGACAAAAAGACCAAGGGTGAGGGCCATGAATCGAATTCTTTATGATGCTTCATGTGCAGTTCTTCTGATACTTTTGGCTTTCAATGCATTGGCAAGTAAGGGCTCGCAACCTTTGAGTCTTAAAGCGAATGCTCCCAAATTCTATGTCGTTTCAAGAGGTGATACTCTCTGGAGTATTTCGTCTCTGTATCTTGCTAGTCCGTGGTATTGGCCTCGTTTGTGGCAAGCAAACCCTGAAATTAATAACCCAGACCTAATTTATCCTGGTGACACCATTGTGTTGGATTGGGTCAACGAACAACCGGTTTTGAGCGTAAAACCGATTAAAAAGCTTAGCCCTAAGATTCGCATTATTGAGAAGCAACCGATAGTCGCGCCTCTTGAACCACTGATGTTGTCTGGGTTTCAGAACAATAGGTTGATTGATAATAATGCTTTGACTGCTGCTGCAAAAGTGATCGGAAATAAATCCGGCCATAAGTATCTAACAGCGGATGAGACGGTTTACATTAGCGGTGCACACTCGGCGGTTCAGTGGGCCATTTTTCGTCGTTTGGGGGCATATCATAGACAAGATGTTTCTCAAAATGTTACGTCTTTACGTTTGATCGCAAGAGGAACGTTGGTTGAATCTTCAAGTGCCTTTTCTGGATTAAAAATTACTTCTCAACAACAAGAGATTCTGCGCAATGATGTTGCGTTGCCTTTATTAAATAATGTGTCCCATAATTCCACATCCACCCTTTCACCATCATCAGTAAACCTCTCTATTAATGTACTTGGTAACTTAGATAACACTCATTTTAGCTCGACCAACCAAATTGTTGTTGTAGATAAAGGAGCAGAGGATGGCCTGCGGCTAGGTAGCGTATTTGAACTTAAAGAAGCCGCGCGTCCGGCGCTTAAAGGTGAGAGTCCCTTTATTACAGAAAGCGGTGCATTTGACTCTCAGTTTGTTTTCCCTCGTATCAAAGTCGGAGAATTAGTTGTTGTCGATCTGTATGACTATTTTAGTTTCGCGTTAATTACCAAGAGCACGAGGCCGATTGATAAAAATGTGTTTTTGGCCCCTCTTTCAGTTGAGAGTTCTTATTCGAATGAAAATAAAAAATGAGAGTGACCTTGCTGCTTGGTTAAAACTAACGTGTTTACCGGGGATCGGCGCGGTAAAGCTGAATAAGTTGTTGAGTAAAGATTCGCCAAGCAATATCGTCCAGTATTCAACCTCTGAGCTCCAACTTTTAGGGTTTACCGACAAGCAACTACAAGCGTGGTCTATGGTTGATAAAGAAGTGGATGCTTGTTTAGCGTGGTTAGCGTCATCTCCCCAGCATTCAATTCTTACCTTGGCTAACCCCCAGTATCCACCGCTACTAAAGCAAACGGTCGCTCCGCCTCCTTTGTTGTTTGTTAAAGGTGATGCGAGCTGTTTATCCTTGCCACAAATCGCCATGGTTGGTAGTCGCAATGCCAGTGTGAATGGCATGCAACATGCCCGCAGTTTTGCTTCAGAGCTAGTACAACATGATCTTATTGTGACGAGTGGATTGGCTTTAGGTATTGATGGTCATGCGCATGATGGAGCTTTGCAAGCTGGTGGTAAAACCATCGCAGTGCTAGGCTCAGGATTAGAGCAAGTGTATCCAGCAAGGCATCGTAGTCTGGCGCAGCGGGTGATAGAAAGCGGTGCGTTAGTGTCGGAGTTTCGCCCGGAGGCAAAACCGCGAGCAGAAAACTTTCCGCGTCGAAATCGAATTATAAGTGGCTTATCGTTAGGTGTTTTAGTTGTTGAAGCGGCAGAAAAAAGTGGCTCTTTGATAACGGCACGTTATGCCCTTGAACAAGGGCGCGAAGTGTTTGCGTTGCCTACGTCGATCAATGCTCCGAACGCGATGGGAGGTAATCAGTTGATTCGTAGTGGTGCTTGCCTCGTACAAAATACCCAAGAGGTGCTAAATGAAATACAATCTTTACTCAATTGGTCTATTAGTCAGAGTGTAGATTTGTTTTCTACACCAATGGGTGAAGAAGAATTGCCATTTCCTCAGCTGTTCGCTAACGTAGGAAATGAGGCTACGCCAGTTGATATTCTTGCAAGTAGGACCAATATACCTGTCCAAGAAGTCATGATGCAGCTCTTAGAGCTTGAGCTTTCAGGGCATGTTGTTGCAGTATCCGGTGGCTATATTCGAAAGGGGAGGGGCTAGCTATGATGATGGATATACTTATGTATCTATTCGAAACCTACATCCATAGCGATGCAGATTTACAGGTCGATCAAGACGAGTTGGAAGATGAATTGCTTCGTGCAGGTTTTCAACAAAAAGATATCTACAAAGCCCTTGTCTGGTTAGAAGAGCTGGCTGCGTTACAACAGAGTGATGCACATTCTGCTATTTCATCGTGTATCGCATCGGCATCGACTCGTATCTACACATCGGCGGAGATGCAGCGTCTGGATCTTGAATCTCGCGGTTTTTTATTGTTCCTTGAGCAAATCAATGTCTTGACCACAGAAACACGTGAGATGGTGATTGACCGTGTAATGGGGCTAGAAACCAGTGAGTTTGAACTTGAGGACCTTAAATGGATCATTCTTATGGTGCTGTTTAATGTTCCGGGCAACGAAAACGCCTACACGCTGATGGAAGAGCTGCTGTACACCAAGGAACAAGGTATTCTTCATTAATATCTTCTGCTTGAGCGGTGAGTATGAGTAGTAAAATCGATCACAACCTTTTCTCGGCACACGAGCATGCGCTTGAGCGCGAACCTTGTCCTAAATGCGGTGGGGAAGTTTCGCTTAAGCACGGCAAGCACGGCCCTTTTTTAGGTTGTAGTCAATACCCAAGTTGCGATTATATTAAGCCGCTACACAGCAATGACGGTCACATTGTGAAAGAGTTGGGTGTGCCTTGCCCTGAGTGTGGTAATGAGTTGGTACTCCGCCAAGGGCGCTACGGTATGTTTATAGGCTGTAGCCATTACCCCGCATGTCATCATATCGAATCGATCAATCAACCTGAACCCGAGCAAGAATCGCAAGAGCTATATGCTTGCCCTGAGTGTGGTAAAGGACATTTGGTTGAGCGCAAAACCCGATTTGGTAAGACGTTCTATGCTTGTGATAACTATCCGAAGTGTAAGTTTGCAGTAAACCTGAAACCAGTGAAAGGGCGCTGTGAGGAATGTGGTTTTACCTTGTTGGTAGAAAAGAAACTTGCCAGCGGTGTTAAGCTGCAATGTGCAAGTCGCAAGTGTCAACATACACAATCACAATAAATTTTAGTTCAAATTAAAAGGGTCGCATCATGCGACCCTTTTGTTGTCTATTTATCAACTTTTCTATGCTTGCCACTGTTTGGCAAATTCATGAACTGCTGGGAAGGCTTCTTCATCAAGCACGTCTGTTAATGCACACAACCTACGATTCAACTCACCAGTGTAGTCACCGCATACGTTGATGTGGCCCATCTTGCGGCCGACACGCTTGTCTTTGCCATACCAATGAATGTGGCAACCATCCATTGCTAGCAATGCATCTGGCAGTGTATCTTCACCAAGAATATTAATCATAGAGGTTTCACGAACCAGTTTTGTGCTACCTAAAGGCATACCGCACACGGCGCGTAGGTGGTTCTCAAACTGACAAGTTTCTGCACCTTGCTGAGTCCAGTGACCAGAGTTGTGTACGCGTGGTGCGATTTCATTAACCAGCAACGTGCCGTCAACGTCGAAGAACTCGAGAGCTAACACACCAACGTAGTTCAAACTGTTGGCAACGGCTGTGAACATCTGTTTCGCTTGCTTTTGTAACTCTGGTGCATCAATCGCAGTAGAAAGACTCAATACACCATTGGTGTGAACGTTCTCTGCCAGAGGGTACACTTCAACGCTGCCATCTTTACCACGAGCGCCAACCAGTGAAACTTCACGGTTGAAAGGGACAAATTCCTCAGCAACAATCGCTTGAGTTGGTGTTGCCGCGATGCACTCTGCCATCTCTGTCCAAATGTTTTCTACTTGAGAGGCTTCTTTTAAGCGCCACTGGCCTTTACCATCGTAACCACCCAATGCACTTTTCAGAACCATTGGCATACCAACGTGTTCAATTGCGCGGTCAAAGTCTTCACGAGTTTCGATGACGTAGTATTTCGCGTTACGCACGCCAGCATCATCAAGTAATGCCTTTTCAATGCGGCGATCACCACCTGCTTTGATGGCTTGTGTACTTGGTAGGAACTTGCCGCTCGCTTCACAAACCTCGAGCACATCATGTGGGATATGCTCGAACTCAGCAGTAATGACGTCGACTTGTTCAATTGCATTCTCTAAGCCGTTGCCTAGTACGTGCTGAGTCAGTGGATGAACGATATTACCGCTGCCCACATCGTAAGCTGAGATTTGAATATTCAGTGGGGCACCAGCCAGAGACATCATACGAGCTAGTTGACCCGCACCAAGAACCAGTACATGCATCTGATTAATCCTCAGCAGGGTTTGGGTTCGCCAATACGGTTTCCGTTTGTTCGTTACGGAACGCTTCGACTTTTGCCATGATCGCTTCATCATGTGTACCAAGGATTTGAGCCGCTAGGATGCCAGCGTTTGCTGCGCCCGCTTCGCCAATCGCCAATGTACCAACCGCAATACCTTTTGGCATTTGTACGATAGAAAGTAGTGAGTCCATGCCTTTCAGCGCGCGAGACTGAACTGGAACGCCAAGTACAGGTACGCTGGTAAATGCTGCTGCCATGCCTGGTAGGTGAGCGGCACCACCCGCACCTGCGATGATGACTTTAATTCCACGTTCTTTTGCGCTGCTTGCATAATCAGCCAATAATTGAGGAGTACGGTGAGCTGACACCACCTTTGTTTCGTAAGACACGCCAAATTGATCCAGCATCTCCGCTGCTAGTTTCATGGTTGGCCAATCTGATTTAGAACCCATGATGATACCGACTTTCATCTCAAACTCCTTCAAGTTGCAAAATTAGGTGAGCAGATAAATTTGTGCGCATTATACGGGGATTTTTACTTCAGGCAAACGTTTGCGCGCGTTTGTAAATGGTATTGATACATTTTATAAACAAATTGCTTTAGTCTCTGAGAATGAATATTTGTACACTTAGCGCAAACTCAACAGACAAGACTATCAGGAACTAATCGGTGGATAACTTTGAACAGGTGCTCGAAGCACTGCAAAAAGGCGAAGTGATCGCCTACCCAACAGAGGGGGTGTTTGGTGTTGGTTGCGACCCGGATAACCCAGAAGCGATTCAGAAGTTGCTAGAGCTAAAGCAGCGCCCTATAGAGAAGGGGCTTATTCTTATTGCGGCTAGTTATGAGCAGCTTTTGCCTTATGTTGATGAATCTCAGTTAACTCAAGAGCAACTCGATAAAGTCCATGCAACCTGGCCAGGGCCATATACTTGGATTATGCCTGCGAGTGATAAAGTCTCTCACTGGGTATCGGGTCAATTTGATTCAATTGCCGTACGTGTGACGGATCATCCTTTGGTACAAAAGATGTGTAATGCATTTGGAAAGCCGCTAACCTCTACCAGCGCGAACCTTACTGGTCTGCCTCCTTGTATGACGACGAAAGAAGTCGAAGAACAGTTAGGTGACCGACTTGTGGCGATCTTACGTGGTGAAACCAGTGGTCGTGACAAGCCTAGTGAAATCCGTGATGCTAAAACCTCGCAAATATTAAGACAGGGCTAACCCTGCTAGTCAGCAATCAATAGGTACTACACGTATGTCAGCAATCGATAAGCACGCCGTAAAGCAGTTCTTGATGTCACTTCAGGATTCCATTTGTCAGCAGTTAGAGCAGGAAGATGGAAAGGCCGTCTTTGTCGAAGATGCATGGCAACGTGAAAAAGGAGAGCGCCTTGGTGGCGGAGGTCGTACCCGCGTTTTGCGTGATGGTCATATCTTCGAACAAGGAGGAGTGAACTTCTCTCATGTAGAAGGTAATGAAATGCCAGCGTCTGCGACGGCACATCGTCCAGAGCTAGCTGGTCGTCGTTTTGAAGCGATGGGTGTTTCTCTGGTTATCCATCCTCACAACCCCTATGTACCGACTTCACATGCCAATGTCCGTTTCTTTATTGCAGAGAAAGACGGTGAAGACCCAATTTGGTGGTTTGGTGGTGGTTTTGACCTAACGCCTTTCTACCCATTCGAAGAAGATTGCCAATCATGGCACAACACAGCAAAACAGCTTTGTGCACCATTTGGTGACGACGTTTACTCAGAACACAAAGCGTGGTGCGACAGATACTTCTTCCTACCACACCGTAATGAAACTCGTGGTATCGGCGGTCTATTCTTTGATGATCTAAACCAATGGGAATTTGATAAGTGTTTTGACTACATCAAAGCCGTTGGTGAGGGATACTGCCAAGCGTACCTACCGATCGTCTCTCGTCGTAAAGAAATTGCGTTCGGTGAGCGCGAACGTGAGTTCCAACTGTATCGCCGTGGTCGCTATGTTGAATTCAACCTTGTGTATGACCGTGGAACTCTATTTGGTCTGCAAAGTGGCGGTCGTACAGAGTCAATTCTTATGTCTATGCCCCCACTTGCGCGTTGGGAATACAGCTATGAACCTCAAGCAGGTTCTCCAGAGGCAGAGCTTTACGAGCAATACCTAACGCCCCGAGAGTGGTAGGTACTGAATCTTCTTTTCTATATAGATAGATAGTGATAGGGTCATCTGTAATCAGGTGGCCCTGTTTTTTCTACAGTAAGTAAGGAATAAAGGTAAGGAAATGACTCAGCAAATTGATCGCTATGCCGTGTTTGGTAACCCTATCGGACACAGTAAGTCGCCATTCATTCACACCTTGTTTGCTCGTCAAACCAATCAGTCTTTGGTGTACACCGCAGAAAGTGCACCTGTTGATGGTTTTATTGACGCAGCGAAGCTGTTTTTTTGCTGAAGGTGGTAAAGGGTGCAACATCACCATGCCATTTAAAGAAGATGCTTATCAATTTGCTAGCCGTCTGACTGAGCGTGCTCAGTTGGCGGGCGCAGTGAACACTCTCAAGAAGTTAGATGATGGTGAAATCATTGGTGATAACACTGATGGCGCAGGTTTAGTGCAAGATCTGCTTCAACACCATGTTGTATTGGAAGGTGTGCGAATCCTCATTATTGGTGCTGGTGGCGCAGCGCGAGGCGTGATTAAACCACTTCTCGATCAAAAGCCGACTTCTTTAACTATTACCAACCGTACTTTCAGTAAAGCACAGGAGCTTGCGGAGTTGTTTGTTTCTCACGGGCCAATCGTAGCTAAAAAGATGGATAGTATTAATGATGAGTATGACGTCATTATTAACTCAACTTCTACTTCTCTTAGTGGTGAACTGCCTGCTATTTCATCCTCTATCTTTGCTGTTAATAGTACGAGCTATGACATGATTTATGGCAAAGGGGTGACGAGCTTTAACTTATGGGCAAAAGAAAATGGTGCTGCTCAAGCGTATGATGGTCTCGGTATGTTAGTGGGTCAAGCAGCGGAAAGCTTTATGCTGTGGCGTGGCTTACGTCCTGGTGCAAAACAAATTCTCAGAGAACTAAGAAAGAACCTTGAAGGCTAATAAGCGATGAACCAATCCATCCTATTCCCTGACATGCAGTCATGGGATGAAGCATTACAGTCAGTAAACTTTACAGCACAGCAATCAGGAGCGTTGATCGAGTGCTATGTAACAAAACAAAAGTTAGAAAAACTATTTGGCTCAACTATCGAAACAGAGCAAGTTGCTATTGAAGTATTTGTTGAATACCGATTCGATCTGGAAGAATTAGCCGAAGAGTTAATAGAAGATGAAGCCTTCAATGACGAAGGCTGTATCGTCATCAATTAACGGTTGACTCCTAGTTGATCGTTGATGTCTTCGACTTCATGTAAATAATCATTTTTGTTCTGTACATAGTTATTGGCAGACTTTTGTAAGAAGGCTCGTTCTTTTTCTGATAAAGGGCGAGCTTGTTTTACTGGACTACCAACATATAAATAACCACTCTCTAGTATTTTTCCCGGTGGAACTAAACTGCCAGCGCCAATCATTACTTCTGACTCTACAATAACATTATCCAACACTATCGCGCCCATACCCACTAACACGCGATCGTGAATCTCGCAGCCGTGAAGCATCACCTTATGTCCAATAGTTACGTCATTGCCAATAATGAGCGGGTAGCCGTTTGGGTTATCGGCATTCTTATGGGTCACATGAAGCACACTGCCATCTTGGATGTTCGTTCGCTTTCCGATATGGATGTGATTTACATCACCACGAGCTGCGACTAATGGCCAGATACTAGAATCATCACCAATTCGGATATCACCGACTAAACAGAGGTTGAGTCGATATATACACGTTCGCCCAACTGAGGACGCATACCTTTATAGCTTCTAATTGAACTCATCTTTACTCCTTATAAAGCGTTAATAACGGTAATATCTGATGAGAAGAGTAGCAAAAACCGACCTTTTTGAATAAAAAACATTCAAACGATAAGGAAATCAAAAAAAACGTAAAAAAGGGCTTGCCAATGTGATCGCAATCTCTATAATGCCACCTCGCTGACACGGCAACGCTCCGAAAGGAACGCAAGCCAAGTTAGCAAGCCAATTAGCCAAGTGGAAACGCTTGAAAGAAAGTTTGAAAAAAGTGGTTGACACTAAACTTTATCTCGCTAAAATGGCCGTCCGATTTGAGCAAGGCTCAATAGGAAAGCTCTTTAACAATATAGACCTATCAATCTGTGTGGGCACTCGTTGATGATAATCCAATTAGGTATTTCTTTTCTTAACGGAAAGCGGTATCAAATTAGGTTTCAATGAACTGAGTGACCAATCAAGTCGCAAGACTTGGCACAGTCAATTCATTATCGTTCTGTTGGAACGATAATAGCTTTAAAATTACATTAGTAGTTTTGAAGTCAGTATTCATTGAGCCGAACAAAATCTTAAATTGAAGAGTTTGATCATGGCTCAGATTGAACGCTGGCGGCAGGCCTAACACATGCAAGTCGAGCGGCAGCGACAACATTGAACCTTCGGGGGATTTGTTGGGCGGCGAGCGGCGGACGGGTGAGTAATGCCTAGGAAATTGCCCTGATGTGGGGGATAACCATTGGAAACGATGGCTAATACCGCATGATGCCTACGGGCCAAAGAGGGGGACCTTCGGGCCTCTCGCGTCAGGATATGCCTAGGTGGGATTAGCTAGTTGGTGAGGTAAGGGCTCACCAAGGCGACGATCCCTAGCTGGTCTGAGAGGATGATCAGCCACACTGGAACTGAGACACGGTCCAGACTCCTACGGGAGGCAGCAGTGGGGAATATTGCACAATGGGCGCAAGCCTGATGCAGCCATGCCGCGTGTGTGAAGAAGGCCTTCGGGTTGTAAAGCACTTTCAGTAGGGAGGAAGGTTCATGCGTTAATAGCGTATGGATTTGACGTTACCTACAGAAGAAGCACCGGCTAACTCCGTGCCAGCAGCCGCGGTAATACGGAGGGTGCGAGCGTTAATCGGAATTACTGGGCGTAAAGCGCATGCAGGTGGTTTGTTAAGTCAGATGTGAAAGCCCGGGGCTCAACCTCGGAATTGCATTTGAAACTGGCAGACTAGAGTACTGTAGAGGGGGGTAGAATTTCAGGTGTAGCGGTGAAATGCGTAGAGATCTGAAGGAATACCGGTGGCGAAGGCGGCCCCCTGGACAGATACTGACACTCAGATGCGAAAGCGTGGGGAGCAAACAGGATTAGATACCCTGGTAGTCCACGCCGTAAACGATGTCTACTTGGAGGTTGTGGCCTTGAGCCGTGGCTTTCGGAGCTAACGCGTTAAGTAGACCGCCTGGGGAGTACGGTCGCAAGATTAAAACTCAAATGAATTGACGGGGGCCCGCACAAGCGGTGGAGCATGTGGTTTAATTCGATGCAACGCGAAGAACCTTACCTACTCTTGACATCCAGAGAAGCCAGTAGAGATACAGGTGTGCCTTCGGGAACTCTGAGACAGGTGCTGCATGGCTGTCGTCAGCTCGTGTTGTGAAATGTTGGGTTAAGTCCCGCAACGAGCGCAACCCTTATCCTTGTTTGCCAGCGAGTAATGTCGGGAACTCCAGGGAGACTGCCGGTGATAAACCGGAGGAAGGTGGGGACGACGTCAAGTCATCATGGCCCTTACGAGTAGGGCTACACACGTGCTACAATGGCGCATACAGAGGGCAGCCAACTTGCGAAAGTGAGCGAATCCCAAAAAGTGCGTCGTAGTCCGGATTGGAGTCTGCAACTCGACTCCATGAAGTCGGAATCGCTAGTAATCGTGGATCAGAATGCCACGGTGAATACGTTCCCGGGCCTTGTACACACCGCCCGTCACACCATGGGAGTGGGCTGCAAAAGAAGTAGGTAGTTTAACCTTTCGGGGAGGACGCTTACCACTTTGTGGTTCATGACTGGGGTGAAGTCGTAACAAGGTAGCGCTAGGGGAACCTGGCGCTGGATCACCTCCTTATACGATGATTACTCACGATGAGTGTCCACACAGATTGATACGGTTTATAAAGTAAAAGAGACGAAGATATCCCAATATCTTCAATCCAGTGTCCCGTTCGTCTAGAGGCCTAGGACACCGCCCTTTCACGGCGGTAACAGGGGTTCGACTCCCCTACGGGATACCATTGGGTCGTTAGCTCAGTTGGTAGAGCAGTTGACTTTTAATCAATTGGTCGCAGGTTCGAATCCTGCACGACCCACCATTCTTCTCCACGAAGAATCAAAACTTATGTGGGCGATTAGCTCAGTTGGGAGAGCACCTGCCTTACAAGCAGGGGGTCACTGGTTCGAGCCCGGTATCGCCCACCATTCTCTAAGTATTTTTGGATAGGAACGTCCAAACCACTTCAGTAAAACGGATGTGGTTGGAATTATCGACTCTGAAAGTCTTTAGAAAATGTACTTCCTTGTGAAGAAACATAGCTCTTTAACAATTTGGAAAGCTGACAAAACAAATCTTGTCTTAAATAGATAAGCGTTTGTTTGTAAAGTTCTCAAAGTATTCATTTCGATGAATACACAAAAACACATTCAAGTGTTCTTGGGTTTTGCGAAAGCAAAACATATTTGAGTCCGGCAAAATCGATAGCTATCTCGCTCATTCAAATAATGAGATAGCAACTTTGGTTGTTTAAACAACAAACTCAAGATTTCTTCTGAAACTCTTTGGGGTTGTATGGTTAAGTGACTAAGCGTACACGGTGGATGCCTTGGCAGTCAGAGGCGATGAAAGACGTAGTAACTTGCGATAAGCCCAGATTAGGTAGTAACAACCATTTGAGTCTGGGATTTCTGAATGGGGAAACCCACTAGCATAAGCTAGTATCATTAACTGAATTCATAGGTTAATGAGGCGAACCGGGGGAACTGAAACATCTAAGTACCCCGAGGAAAAGAAATCAACCGAGATTCCGAAAGTAGCGGCGAGCGAAATTGGACTAGCCCTTAAGCTTTATATGCGTTAGACGAACGGTCTGGAAAGTCCGGCGATACAGGGTGATAGCCCCGTAGTCGACAACGCACATTCAGTGAAATCGAGTAGGGCGGGACACGTGATATCCTGTCTGAATATGGGGGGACCATCCTCCAAGGCTAAATACTACTGACTGACCGATAGTGAACCAGTACCGTGAGGGAAAGGCGAAAAGAACCCCTGTGAGGGGAGTGAAATAGAACCTGAAACCGTGTACGTACAAGCAGTAGGAGCAGGCATTGCGTCCTGTGACTGCGTACCTTTTGTATAATGGGTCAGCGACTTATATTCAGTGGCAAGGTTAACCATCTAGGGGAGCCGTAGGGAAACCGAGTCTTAACTGGGCGTTCAGTCTCTGGATATAGACCCGAAACCAGGTGATCTAGCCATGGGCAGGTTGAAGATTGAGTAACATCAATTGGAGGACCGAACCGACTAATGTTGAAAAATTAGCGGATGACTTGTGGCTAGGGGTGAAAGGCCAATCAAACCTGGAGATAGCTGGTTCTCCCCGAAAGCTATTTAGGTAGCGCCTCGGACGAATACTACTGGGGGTAGAGCACTGTTAAGGCTAGGGGGTCATCCCGACTTACCAACCCTTTGCAAACTCCGAATACCAGTAAGTACTATCCGGGAGACACACGGCGGGTGCTAACGTCCGTCGTGGAGAGGGAAACAACCCAGACCGCCAGCTAAGGTCCCAAATTATTACTAAGTGGGAAACGATGTGGGAAGGCTCAGACAGCCAGGATGTTGGCTTAGAAGCAGCCATCATTTAAAGAAAGCGTAATAGCTCACTGGTCGAGTCGGCCTGCGCGGAAGATGTAACGGGGCTAAGTAATAAACCGAAGCTGCGGCAATGAAGTTTACTTCATTGGGTAGGGGAGCGTTCTGTAAGCCGTTGAAGGTGTGTTGTAAAGCATGCTGGAGGTATCAGAAGTGCGAATGCTGACATGAGTAACGATAAAGGGGGTGAAAAACCTCCTCGCCGGAAGACCAAGGGTTCCTGTCCAACGTTAATCGGGGCAGGGTAAGTCGACCCCTAAGGCGAGGCCGAAAGGCGTAGTCGATGGGAAACGGGTTAATATTCCCGTACTTCTTACAATTGCGATGGGGGGACGGAGAAGGCTAGGTGGGCCTGGCGACGGTTGTCCAGGTTCAAGTGCGTAGGCTTAAGAGTTAGGTAAATCCGGCTCTTTCTAAGGCTGAGACACGACGTCGAGCTACTACGGTAGTGAAGTCATTGATGCCATGCTTCCAGGAAAAGCCTCTAAGCTTCAGATTGTAAGGAATCGTACCCCAAACCGACACAGGTGGTCGGGTAGAGAATACCAAGGCGCTTGAGAGAACTCGGGTGAAGGAACTAGGCAAAATGGTACCGTAACTTCGGGAGAAGGTACGCTCTTGATGGTGAAGTCCCTTGCGGATGGAGCTGACGAGAGTCGCAGATACCAGGTGGCTGCAACTGTTTATTAAAAACACAGCACTGTGCAAAATCGTAAGATGACGTATACGGTGTGACGCCTGCCCGGTGCCGGAAGGTTAATTGATGGGGTTAGACTTCGGTCGAAGCTCTTGATCGAAGCCCCGGTAAACGGCGGCCGTAACTATAACGGTCCTAAGGTAGCGAAATTCCTTGTCGGGTAAGTTCCGACCTGCACGAATGGCGTAATGATGGCCACGCTGTCTCCACCCGAGACTCAGTGAAATTGAAATCGCTGTGAAGATGCAGTGTACCCGCGGCTAGACGGAAAGACCCCGTGAACCTTTACTACAGCTTGGCACTGAACATTGACCCTACATGTGTAGGATAGGTGGGAGGCTTTGAAGCAGGTACGCTAGTATCTGTGGAGCCGTCCTTGAAATACCACCCTTGTAGTGTTGATGTTCTAACGTTGACCCCTTATCGGGGTTGCGGACAGTGCCTGGTGGGTAGTTTGACTGGGGCGGTCTCCTCCCAAAGAGTAACGGAGGAGCACGAAGGTGGGCTAATCACGGTTGGACATCGTGAGGTTAGTGCAATGGCATAAGCCCGCTTGACTGCGAGAATGACAATTCGAGCAGGTGCGAAAGCAGGTCATAGTGATCCGGTGGTTCTGAATGGAAGGGCCATCGCTCAACGGATAAAAGGTACTCCGGGGATAACAGGCTGATACCGCCCAAGAGTTCATATCGACGGCGGTGTTTGGCACCTCGATGTCGGCTCATCACATCCTGGGGCTGAAGTCGGTCCCAAGGGTATGGCTGTTCGCCATTTAAAGTGGTACGCGAGCTGGGTTTAGAACGTCGTGAGACAGTTCGGTCCCTATCTGCCGTGGGCGTTGGAGAATTGAAAGGGGCTGCTCCTAGTACGAGAGGACCGGAGTGGACGAACCTCTGGTGTTCGGGTTGTGTCGCCAGACGCATTGCCCGGTAGCTAAGTTCGGAATCGATAACCGCTGAAAGCATCTAAGCGGGAAGCGAGCCTTGAGATGAGTTCTCCCTGATACTTTAAGTATCCTAAAGGGTTGTCGGAGACTACGACGTTGATAGGTCAGGTGTGTAAGTGCTGTGAGGCATTGAGCTAACTGATACTAATTGCCCGTGAGGCTTAACCATACAACACCCAAAGGGTTTTGATGGACTCAAAGCAAGAACAAGACTTGATTGTGTAGAGAACACAGAAACAGCTTTCCAGATTAAAGAATTTGCTTGGCGACCATAGCATTTTGGACCCACCTGACTTCCATTCCGAACTCAGAAGTGAAACGAAATAGCGCCGATGGTAGTGTGGGGCTTCCCCATGTGAGAGTAGGACATCGCCAGGCTTTAAATTTAGACTTAAATGTCTAACCAGTGCGGAGCGGTAGTTCAGTTGGTTAGAATACCGGCCTGTCACGCCGGGGGTCGCGGGTTCGAGTCCCGTCCGCTCCGCCATTTATTTAGACGAAGCCCTAGCAGAAATGCTAGGGCTTTTTCGTATATGCATAAACTTGGCCTTTGACCAACGAGTCCCGCTTGAACGCAAGCCCGGCCGTCCCGCCATTTATTTAGACGAAGCTCTAGCAGCAATGCTGGGGCTTTTTCGTATATTCAATATTCGTCTTCCCCTCAAAAGTCATTGTGCTATTGACAGAAGTTATGAATAAGTAGCTTAAAACTTCCTCTTTTGTTAGCCTCTTCTGAACTTACATTCATTTAGCTAGTTAACACCATTGTTGAAACGGTGCTTATTTGTTCTAAGTGACACCTGTAACTTTTAAAATATATCTAAACTCCGAGTGCTGGGCTTTGCTAAATTCTAAGATTTCATCGTCACTATCGCCTCAAATTTGATTACAATGTCGCCATTAACTTTTTGGGGGAATTATGGGACAACTAGCCGTTTTGGGTTTTATTGCATTGGGTGGCGCATTTGGTGCATGTTCTCGTTACTTAATTTCTGAACTTTGTGTGATGCTACTTGGTCGTGGCTTTCCGTACGGAACCCTAACCGTAAACGTGGTTGGTTCATTTATTATGGGTCTGCTAATTGCGGCCTTTGAAAGTGAGATACTTGCAACCGATCCTTGGCGCCAAATCATTGGATTAGGCTTTCTTGGTGCACTAACAACATTCTCCACGTTCTCGATGGATAATGTTCTTTTAATGCAACAAGGCGCTTTCTTAAAAATGGGCCTGAACATTTTATTGAATGTTGTACTAAGTATCTCAGCGGCATGGATTGGCTTTCAGCTATTGATGCGTAGTTAGTCAAATTTTGAACAACTCGGCTTGGTTTAACCAAGCCGTTTTTATATACTGATTTTACTTGTCGGAGTGCCATAAGGCTGAGACCGTTAATTCGGGATCCGTTGAACCTGATCAGATTAGAATCTGCGAAGGGAACAAGAGAAGATATCTACACCAGAATTCTAACTGGTCGACCTATCAAATAGTCGAATGTTGTTATAGACGAAGAGCACTCGCTCAACTTGTCTTTAATTCGATTCCTCTTGTCGCATCTATCCGCCAAGCATTTTTATCCCAATACTTTTTATCTAAGCATAACAAAGCAAGGAAAAATGCTATGTCGAGTCGCAAGCAAGCGAGACTGGAAGCAAAACAGTTCATTGATACACTTTCGGTACAACCGTACCCCAATTCAAGCAAAGTCTACGTAGAGGGTTCACGTCCTGATATTCGTGTGCCAATGCGTGAAATATCACTCGCTGATAGCCTTATTGGAGGCACAAAGGAAGCGCCTATTTTCGAGCCTAACGAGCCAGTACGCGTTTACGATACCTCGGGTGTATACACAGATCCAGAACACACAATAGACCTCTACAACGGCTTGCCTAAGCTGAGAGAAAGGTGGATTGAAGAGCGTACCGATACTGAGCTACTTGATGAAGTAAGTTCGGTTTACACCAAAGAACGCTTAGAAGACGATACACTAGACGATCTTCGTTATGGTAATCTACCACGTATTCGACGTGCTAAAAGTGGGCAGTGCGTGACTCAATTGCACTATGCTCGCAAAGGTATTATCACCCCTGAAATGGAATACATCGCCCTGCGTGAAAATATGGGGCGTGCTCAATACCGTGATGAAGTGCTAAATCAACAGCATCCGGGTCAAAGCTTTGGAGCGAATCTTCCAAAAGACATTACTGCCGAGTTTGTGCGTAAAGAAGTCGCCGAAGGTCGCGCGATTATCCCGTCTAATATCAACCACCCAGAATCCGAACCAATGATCATTGGGCGTAACTTTTTGGTCAAAGTGAACGCCAACATCGGTAACTCATCGGTCACTTCTTCGATTGAAGAAGAAGTAGAGAAACTAGTGTGGGCGACGCGCTGGGGTGGCGATACCGTTATGGATCTCTCTACTGGGCGCAATATTCACGAAACTCGCGAGTGGATTCTACGTAACAGTCCGGTTCCTATCGGTACCGTACCAATGTACCAAGCGCTTGAGAAAGTGAATGGTGTTGCGGAAAATCTTAACTGGGAAGTGATGCGCGATACTCTGATCGAGCAAGCAGAGCAGGGCGTTGACTACTTTACTATCCATGCCGGTTTACTACTTCGTTATGTGCCAATGACTGCAAAACGCGTTACTGGCATCGTTTCTCGTGGTGGTTCTATCATCGCGAAATGGTGTTTAGCGCATCACCAAGAAAGCTTCTTATATACTCACTTCCGAGAGATCTGTGAAATCTGTGCTAAGTATGATGTCGCACTATCTCTCGGTGATGGTCTGCGTCCTGGTTCGGTTGCCGATGCGAACGACGAAGCGCAATTTGCTGAGCTTCGTACCCTTGGTGAGTTAACCAAGATTGCGTGGGAATACGACGTACAGGTGATTATCGAAGGTCCCGGTCATGTTCCAATGCATATGATCAAAGAGAACATGGAAGAGCAGTTGGAGCACTGCCATGAAGCCCCTTTCTACACACTTGGTCCACTGACGACAGACGTCGCTCCTGGTTACGACCATATTACTTCAGGTATTGGCGCTGCCATGATTGGCTGGTATGGCTGTGCAATGCTTTGCTACGTAACTCCTAAAGAGCATCTTGGCTTACCAAACAAAGAAGATGTGAAAGTAGGCATGATCACTTATAAGCTTGCTGCGCACGCCGCTGATTTGGCTAAGGGACACCCAGGTGCACAAGTTCGTGATAACGCGCTTTCTAAAGCTCGCTTCGAGTTCCGCTGGGAAGACCAATTCAACTTGTCACTTGACCCTGATACCGCGCGCGCTTTCCATGACGAAACCTTGCCTCAAGAGTCTGGAAAAGTTGCTCACTTCTGTTCGATGTGCGGACCAAAGTTCTGCTCTATGAAGATTTCGCAAGAGGTTCGAGAATATGCGAAAGACACTGAGCAAGTTGCTGCGGACCAAGCTATCTCGATCAAAATGCTCGATGACCCTCTTGAGGGTATGCGTCAGAAATCGCAAGAATTTAGAGATACAGGTTCTGAGTTATACCACCCAGCAGCACATGCCGAGGTAAGTGACTAATGAGCAAAATCCTTATTCCGTCATCATTGATTGAACTGACAGGTTTAGTTCAGCAATGTTTGTTGTTGGCGAAAGAACAGGGTTTTAGTATCGAAGACATTGAGTTGGGTGTGAGCCTAACTCAATCTATTCAGCTCGTTCGCGACCAACAGACCACACACATAACGACTGATCTCCTTGATGATTATGACTCTGAACATGAGAGTTCATTTGTGTTCTATTACCGCTCTGCTTTATCGGTAGAAGCGTGTGCTAAGCAACCGTCGAAAGCAATTTATATTGGCATTGCTGATACGCAGGTATCCGATGAAAAGGAGAAAGTGCTTCAGCTTGATATCTGGCGTCACCCAATTAACAACGAAGTGAGAGCGCTTTCCGTTAAGTCTAAACCCAACGCAATGTTCGATCCCGAACATCACCTTGCTTGGATAGTAACGCTGAGAGTACTCGATTTTCCTATCGAAGATGCGTTAACACTTGCTCGAGGAATGCTAACTCAACAAGCGAATGTTTCACGTGAAACACTGTTGAATGACAACCTTGACGAGGGAAGAGCTACTCTGTGGGCTGACGAATTTGATGATTTCCCCACACCTGTACTGGAGGATAACCGACTCGGTATTCAAGTTGGTTGGTCAGCACAAGGGGAGAGCATTAGCTTTCCAACTCTAACTAAGCAAAATCTAGGGCTCTATCCAGTCGTTGATGATGTTGTTTGGATTGAGCGTCTACTGCCACTAGGCATCAACACTATTCAACTGCGAATCAAGAACTCACAACGAGCCGATTTAGAACAACAGATCATTCGAGCAATTGAGCTAGGTCGTCAGTATCAAGCACAAGTGTTCATCAATGACTATTGGCAGTTGGCAATCAAGCATGGCGCTTATGGTGTTCACCTGGGACAAGAAGACATTGAAGAATCGAATTTGGCTCAGCTAACTAAAGCCGGCATTCGTCTTGGTCTTTCTACTCATGGTTATTATGAGCTACTGCGCATCGTACAAATTCATCCTAGTTACATCGCGCTAGGGCATATTTTCCCAACCACCACTAAACAGATGCCATCGAAACCACAAGGTTTGGTGCGCTTAGCACTGTATCAAAAGCTGATTGATAGCATTCCTTACGGAAACAAAGATCTGGCTTTCCGTCCTGCAAAAGACAAAGCAGTTAGTGACTATGTGCTTGGCTTTCCGACGGTTGCAATTGGTGGCATTGACCAATCTAATGCAGGTCAAGTTTGGCAAACAGGTGTTTCCAGTTTGGCAGTTGTGCGAGCTATTACGTTGGCAGAATCACCTCAGTCCGTTATTGAGTTTTTTGCACAACTGATGAAGGAAAGACAACTAACGTTTACTGATCAGAATAGTGAATTGGCGAATACCAAGAGAGGCGAGCATGCTCACGGATAAGCAATTCATTCGCTATCAACGCCAAGTCGCTCTACCTGAAATTGCTGAAAGTGGGCAAGAGCGTTTGAGTAAATCTCATGTGCTGATCATCGGTTGTGGTGGGTTAGGAAGTGCTGCGAGTTTGTATTTGGCGTCAGCGGGTGTTGGTAAATTGGTTGTGGTTGATGACGATGAAGTTGATAGCAGTAACCTACAACGTCAGATCATTTATCGTGAACAAGACCTCCAAGTTGCGAAAACAGAAGCTACTGTAAAGCAACTGACTGGCCTTAATTCTATGGTTCAAGTTCGTGCTCTCAATAAGCGATTAGACAAAGCACAGCTTCAACTTGAGGTGATGCTAGCGGATGTGGTGCTCGACTGCACCGATAACATGCCAACGCGCCAGCTCATTAACCAAGTTTGTTTCGAGCAAAATACGCCACTTATCTCAGCGGCGGCAATTGGTTGGCAAGGACAATTCGCTGTCTTTGATTACCAAATACCAAGTGAACAAGAAGCGCAGAGTAAAGCCTGTTACCGCTGCTTGTATCCGTTTGACGAACTACCACAAAGTCAAAAATGCAGTGAGAGCGGTGTCGTCGGTCCGGTGGTGGGCACACTTGGTAACTACCAAGCGATAGCGGCAATTCAAAAACTGGCGACGGGAAAGTTTCATGTCGAGACTGCCAAGTTGCATCTGTTTGATGGGTTGAAACTGCAATGGCAAACCATGGCGATAAGTAAAGATAAACAGTGCCAAGTGTGTGCTCAGATTTAGCTTACGAGTCATGGGTAGAATTAAGAGAGTTGGAAGCAATGACGTTATCAGAACCACAAACAACACAAATGACCGCTGCTGACTTAGATGTGATCACTATTGTCATCAATGATCAGTCACATCAAGTTGCCAGTCAGTCGAATCTACAGCAAATCATTAGTCAATTTGCGCTGCCTGAAATGGGCTGTGTTTTTGCTATTAATAACAATGTTGTGCCACGCAGTGAGTGGGCTAGCACAGTTCTTTCACAGGGAGATTGCATCTCTTTGTTTCAAGCGATCGCAGGGGGTTAAAGTCGATGCTTAAAATTGGTGATAAACAATTCGAATCAAGACTGTTCACGGGAACAGGGAAGTTTGCCAACAGCCGACTAATGGCAGAAGCGATTCAAGTGTCGGGATCTCAACTTGCAACCATGGCGTTGAAGCGTGTGGATGTGAACGATCAACAAGACGATATTTTGCTGCCGTTAGTACAAGCGGGTGTGAACTTACTACCGAACACCTCAGGTGCAAAGAATGCTAAAGATGCTGTGTTTGCTGCACAACTGGCGCGAGAAGCGTTGGGGACTAACTGGCTAAAACTGGAAATTCATCCAGACCCGAAGTACTTGATGCCCGATCCAATTGAGACACTTGCAGCCGCAGAGCAATTGGTTCGCGAAGGTTTCATTGTGCTTCCTTACTGTCATGCTGACCCAGTTTTATGTAAACGATTGGAAGAAGTAGGCTGTGCTGCGGTCATGCCATTAGGTGCGCCGATCGGTTCTAACAAAGGGATAGTTTCTCACGATTTCCTAGAGATCATTATCGACCAAGCTAATGTTCCTGTCGTTGTCGATGCGGGTATTGGCGCACCTTCACATGCCGCGCGAGCGATGGAAATGGGCGCGGATGCCGTGCTCGTCAATACTGCGATTGCAGCTTCGAGCGATCCCGTTGCGATGGCGAAGGCATTTAAGTTGGCGGTAGAGTCGGGGCGTATGGCTTATGAAGCCGGACTTGCTGGTAAGGTTTCTCATGCGGTTGCGTCGAGTCCACTGACGTCATTCCTAGATGAGCTTTAGTCCTAGATTGGTTTAGCTATTAAGCGAGGAAAACATGAGCTTCGTTGAACAATTTAAGCAGCTCAATTGGGATGACATTTCGATGTCGATCTACGCGAAAACGGCACAAGATGTTGAGCGAGCATTGAATAAACCCAAGCGTGATTTGGAAGACTTTAAAGCGCTAATTTCACCAGCGGCTGAAGGATATTTAGAGCAAATGGCGCAGTTGTCATACTCGGCAACTCGCAAGCGTTTTGGTAATACCATGTCGCTTTATATTCCATTGTACCTTTCTAACTTGTGCGCCAATGCTTGTACTTATTGTGGCTTCTCGATGGAGAACAGAATCAAGCGTCGCACTTTGAATAGGGACGAAGTGGCTGCAGAAGTCGAAGCCATTAAACGCATGAAGTTTGATAGCGTATTGCTGGTGACTGGTGAACACGAAACCAAAGTGGGCATGAAATACTTTCGCGAAATGGTGCCGATGATTAAGAAGCGCTTTAACTATTTGGCGATGGAAGTGCAGCCGCTAGATCAAGACGAATACGCAGAGCTCAAGACATTGGGTTTAGATGCGGTGATGGTCTATCAAGAAACATATCATCCTTCGACTTACGCCGAGCACCATCTGCGTGGCAATAAGATGGATTTCGAATACCGATTGGATACACCCGATCGTCTTGCAAAAGCAGGCATCGATAAGATCGGTATCGGTGCTTTGATCGGGTTGGAAGAGTGGCGTACCGACTGTTTTTATGTGGCAGCGCACTTGGACTATCTTGAGCGCACGTATTGGCAGACTCGTTACTCGATTTCTTTCCCGCGTTTGCGTCCTTGTGAGGGGGCCAGTTCTTTAAACGGAAAGCAGCCAAAATCAGTCATGACGGATAAGCAGCTTGTTCAGTTGATTTGCGCTTATCGTTTGTTGAATCCAGAAGTGGAGTTGTCATTATCGACTCGTGAGTCACCGAAGTTCAGAGACAACGCATTGCCGTTAGGCATTACCAGTATGTCTGCAGCATCGAAAACTCAGCCGGGTGGGTATGCGATGGATGATGTTGAACTCGAGCAGTTTGAGATCAGTGATGAACGAAGTGCGGGTTCTGTGGAAGATATGATTCGAGCCAAAGGCTTTGACCCAGTATGGCGAGATTGGCACTCGGCGTATTCTGGTTAAGTAGTAAAGAAAGCCACTGGTCATCGTTATGTTTCACGTGAAACATAGGCAAAAAAGAAGGTGGTATGCAAAACATCAACCCTCTACTTTTTCTAGCTTCTAGCTTCTAGCTTCTAGCTTCTAGCTTCTAGCTGTATGCTAATGGTAGCGTTGCTTGACGAAGCCACTCTTTCACATCACCTTCAACTAGCGGGCTGATCTCATCCCAAACCTTCTGATGGTAGTCATTCAGCCAAGCAAGCTCTGGACGAGTTAGCATATCAACATTGATGTTGCGCTTGTCGATTGGGCAGCGTGTTAGCGACTCAAATGACAGAACGGGGAAGTCACCGTTAGTTGGGGTTTCAACAACAAGCTCTAGGTTCTCGATACGGATACCAAACGCATCTGCACGGTAGTAGCCCGGCTCGTTGGATAGCACCATTCCCTCTGTTAGAGGCACGTCGATTTGCTTCTTCGAAATGCTCGCTGGACCTTCATGAACACTTAGGAAGTGACCAACACCGTGACCAGTACCGTGATCGTAATCGTAGCCTTCCGCCCATAGGTGCTGACGAGCTAGCGTATCGATTTGGTAACCACGTGTACCTTTCGGAAAACGTGCACGAGCAACACCGATGTGACCTTTTAGTGCAAGAGTGAATTGTTTTATCATCTCTTGTGAAGGCTGACCGATCGCGATGGTACGCGTGATATCTGTCGTGCCATCTAGATACTGACCGCCTGAATCCACTAGGTAAAGTGTGTTCAGTTCTAGCTTACCTGGTTCAGGTTGGTTTTCGTGGTTGTAGTGACACATCGCCGCGTTGCCACCTGCTGCCGAAATGGTATCGAAGCTAAGGTCCATAAGTGTCGGATCTTCGCTACGGAATGCTTCTAGTTTGTCTGCCAGTGTTGCTTCATCATGCAGATTACCTGCAACGACTTCTGCATCTAACCAAGATAGGAACTTACTCATCGCAACTCCATCGCGGATATGACATGCTTTCATGCCCGCGATTTCAACTGCGTTCTTCGCCGCTTTTGGCATCAGGCATGGATCGGCTTTACTCACCACTGATGCGCCAGCGTTTTGAAGAACCAACTTAAACCACGCGTTACTTGTCGCAGGGTCAACCAGTACATTCTTGCCAGTGAGGGTTTCTAGTCGCGCTTGCAATGCTTCTGGTTGATGAACTGTTACGCCCGTACCAACGTGAGCGTCAAACTCAGCAGGTAGGCGAGCTGGATCTAGGAAGTATTCCACGCTTGAATCTGAATGCAGAATCGCGTGAGAAAGCAGAACCGGTAGGCGAGATACATCAAGACCACGAACGTTGAGCAACCAACAGATAGAATCAAGTGCTGTGATCACTGCGCTGTCTGCGCCGGCTTTTTTTACGAGCTCTGCGATTTCTTGGCGTTTGCTTTCGCTTGATTGTCCAACCGCTTCTGTTGCCATTAGGCGAACATCAGAAACCACAGGAGCAGGGCGGTCGTGCCACAGCTCATCAATTGGGTTGCTGTCGAGAATCTTAAGCTCAAGTGCACCTGCAAGTTTTGCTTGTGCCATGTCTAGCCAAGCTGAGTTGTGCATGCGAGGGTCGATTGCCACAGACGCACCATTTGCAAGATGGTCTTTAATCCAATCTAGCGCAGGCTCTTCAATCAGGTGACGGTATTCGAATAGATCAGCAGGAACCTGCTTAGTTACTTGTACCGTGTAGCGACCATCAACAAAGATAGCGGCTTTGTCTTTGGTGATTACCGCAGCACCAGCAGAACCGGTAAAACCTGTTAGCCAATGTAAACGCTCGTTGTGCGCTGGTACGTATTCGCCCAAGTACTCGTCTTCATGAGGGACAAGTAGGGCATCAATATTATGTTGTGCTAGCCATTCGCGAATTGCATTCACGCGGCTTTGGGTATCGTTGTGCATCTGTGTTATTCCTTCAAATTACCGCTCCTTCATGCTCAGGTGTGGGAGCTGTTTCCATCTGCTTCATGCAGTTTACGATTCCATTGAGGTTCGCAATCACTTCAATAGAGTCGGAGTACAACAGACCATAGATGAGCCAAAAAGGACTATCGACTGTTAAGCTACTCATTTTACCGTAAGAGCGCAAATTGCGTCCGGGATTTTTATCTAAGATGATCGGTTTTTTGCGTGATCATGGTACGTAGCCAAGTTAAAGCTGGGTCATTTTCTCTGTCTCGGTGCCAGAACAAAGTGTAAGCCATTGGCGGGAATTCGAGTGGCAGAGGTAGCAATGCCATGTCGTGTTGTTTGGCTGCCAGCTTCACAAAGTGGCTTGGCGCGGTAAACACAAAATCAGTGTATGAACACAAACTGGCGGCACTGTTAAAGTCCGGTACGGTGACTGCGATATCACGTTCGCGACCAATGTCGGCTAGGCGATAGTCGAGCAACCAACGGTCGTTGCCATCACAACGCACCTGAACATGGCGCAGGGCTAGATAAGCTTCTAAGTTCCAATTACCACGCAAAGCCGGGTGGTCTTTACGTACGATGCACATTTGGTGGTCGCGATAGATTTCCTGCTCACAAATGTCATCTGGCGGCAGCATAGTCAGCTTGGCATCGTTGATGTCGATATCTCGACCCGTCATGCCTAAATCGATTTCACCGCGCTGAATCATCTTGAACGTTTGTTCCGACCAAGAGTGGGTGCTTATGGTCACGCCTGGTGCTTGTTGGAATATTGCTGGCAAGAAGTGGGGCAGAATTAGCGGGTAGACACTCTCTACCGCTGCGATTTGAAAACGGTACTCACTGCTCTGTGGAGAGAACTCTTCAGGTTGAGTCAGCACCTCAAGTTGGTTTATCAACAGATCTAGTTTCGGCTTAAGGAACAATGCACGCGGTGTAGGCGTCAATCCGTGTGAGTTTCGAGTGAACAAAGGGTCATCAAACTGAGTGCGTAACTTGGCCAAAGATTTACTCACCGCAGACTGGCTCAAGCACAGCCGGTGCGCAGCTCGAGTGACATTAAGCTCTTCCATCAATACCTTAAAACAGACCAACAAATTGAGGTCTAAACGCACTAATTTTTCGACGTTCACAGTGATTTTCCTCGTGGGAATAATGGTCATGAGTATACATCATTTCCATTCATATCATCAGATGATTAAGCTTTGCGCAAAGTTCTTGTTCAATTTGGAGTGTTTTGTGTCTAGCCATATTACAAATAGCAAAAAACAGATGGCGCTGTTGACCATGTTAGTTCTGTTCAGTCCGCTTGCGATTGATATCTACCTACCTGCTTTGCCTCTTATCGCGTCCACTTTTCAGGTAGAAAATGCACTGGCACAAGACACCATCACTTGGTTCCTATTTGCTATGGGTGTTGGTCAGCTATTCGCTGGTCCCTTGGCAGATAAACTTGGACGTCGAACTGTTGCATTGGGAGGTATCACCATCTACGCATTGAGCGCTGTATTGGCGTGGAGTGCTCAAAATATTGAGTGGATGTTGACGGCTCGTTTGCTACAAGGCTTAGGTGCATGTGCAACATCTGTAGCAGCCTTTGCAACAGTTCGCGATATATTCGGTCCGGAAAAAAGTGGCAAAATGATCAGTTACCTTAACGGGGCGATCTGCTTTATCCCTGCATTGGCGCCTATTTTAGGCAGTTGGCTAACCCAGCAATTTGATTGGCGTGCAAACTTCAGCTTTATGGCTGTTTTCGCTGTTATTGCTGGTGCGCTGATGTTTTCGGGCCTGAAGGAAACTAACCCGGCCACAGAGAAACAAGCGGTCTTTAAATTAAGTCGTTACTGGGCAGTGCTGAGTACGCCGTCATTCATCTTCCACGCATCACTGTGTTTGATGGCGATGGCTGTGATTCTTGCTTACGTAACGTCTGCCCCCGTGGTGTTGATGACAGGTATGGGACTGTCGATGAATGAATTCACTTTCTGGTTTGGTCTGAACGCAGCATTTAATATCGCAGCTTGTCTGCTAGCACCGAAATTTATGGATCACTGGGGTACGCATAATTCGCTTGTTGTTGGTATCTGCTTACTTGCGATTGCTGGTGTGATCATGATGGTGATGAAAGAGCACAACACGGCGCTGTCTTTCATGCTACCAATCTTTATCTCATCGGTCGGCTTTGCTTGGATTCTTGGCGCCGCAGCAGGTAAAGCGTTGGAACCGTTTGGTGATAAAGCGGGTACTGCGGCTGCACTGCTTGGTTTGTTCCAGATGAGCGGTGCAGGTTTGTTGGTCGGTACGCTACAACGCTTGTCACTTGAGCCGCAAACTCTGATTGCGATTCATATGTGGGTATTACTTCCAGCGTTGGTGATTCTGTTTAGCAAAGCTGGTAAGAACTGGCATGCGAAATTGGCCAATGCGTAAAACTTGGTAATTTAGTATTTTCCAATGTTACTAACGCGTGTATATTTGTCATTCAAACTATTCTCGACACCATAACGGAACTCATAAAGTAATGTCGTTAACCACGTATGAAATGGCTCGTATCCTAGAGCAAATGGAAGAGTCACCAGAAAAGGTGATGTTTGGTAAGTTGCTAAACGAATTAGGCAACCAAAGCTCTGAGCGCATTCGTAGCGCGGCAAAACAAGTTCCTGTGCCAGTATTACGTGATCTTGTGTATCAATTTCAGCAAGTGATTGAGTCACGTAAGGGCGAGCAAGTAGAACAGATGGCAAAAGACCTCGCGAAGCAAGGCATCTCTGCTGAAGAGCTACTGGCTTACTTAAACAAATAATAAAAAATCCCCGCATCATGCGGGGATTTTTTTAGTTGGTAATTTTCTTCTTCAGGATATGGTCGAGAGACAGTGGTCCTGGTCCCCACACAATGACGATAAGAATCATCAAACCCCAGAGTTGGTGGTCATAAAAGCCTTTCTCCCACAGCAGTGGGTAAGAGACCACTGCGATAATATTAAACACAAACAGAATCGCAGCCATCGGGCGGGTAATCAATCCTAGTGCCAAGAACACAGGTAGAACTAATTCTGCTGCCGTACCTAAGTAAGCCGCTAGTTCCCATGGCAGTATTGGTACTTGGTATTCCAGCTCAAATAAATACAGTGTGCTATCCCAAGACGAGATTTTAATTAGCCCTGAATTGAAGAATACCCATGCAACCCACAAGCGACAAAAGAGAAGCAGTAAAGGGACAAAGCCAGCTTGTAGAGTACTGATTAAATCGTCGTACCGATTGACTAAGTTTTTAACCGTATCCGTCATAGAGTGCTCCTTAGATTGATTTCAATGTAAAGCCGTCGACGAGATCGAGTGCCATGATGCTATTGAGATGAGCGAGTAAAACTTCAGGTACTTCGCTCAAACTCTGCTTCTGCTCTAAACATTGCAGCAGTTGGAACACATCGGCATCGAGTGCGTGACACAAGGCTTCTCCATTGGCTTGAATCGAGATAACACCTTGCTGTAATTGGTTGATATTAAGTTGTTCGAACTGCCCAGTTTGAATTGCGCTAAACAAATCAAAGACTGCGTAGCTAGAGTCAAAGCTGCGGCAGCCTTGCTTAAGATGCAAAACCAAAGCGGGTTGTTGCTCTTCACTCACTTCTCTAAGTAACGTAAGCGGTTTTAATTCTGCTGCATTGGGTTGTTCATACTGTGCTTGACGAGCGAGGTCGATATGCCACTCGAAGCGTGCGACTTCAGGGCTGTAAGGTGCTTGTGCGATCACCTGACTAAACTGCATGATGGTGTCTTGAAAGTCTTTGCCATAATGCACTACATCTCCCTCTTCCAATGGATAAGTGAGAACGTGCTGGCGAGCCATCTGTTCAAAGCATTCTTCACCAAATAGCGCTTCAACCATCGGGTAGGTTGCGGATAACACCTCACTTAAGCTGACGATAAAGTTATTGCGGTAAATCTGCATGCGTTCATCAGCGGTAAACTCATCACTGGCAATATCGCAATCTTCACCGAGTGCTTGATAGTGTAGGGCTTTAGCAAACTGGCTTTGCAAGGTGGCTAGATTCATGATGCCTTCCTTGGTTCGCTTTGTTCATTTGGGAGTGTGCCTTGCAATAGCAGTTGCGATGCTTTCTGCGCTTCTCCGAGCAAGACTTCTGGCGCGGGGATATCCAAATCCCATTCAATCAACGCATGACGTGGACTGTGTTTCTTTGTCCACTGCGCGAATAACTGCCAAACTTCATCGCTAACTGGGCGGCTATGGGTATCAATCCATATCTCACCTTTGTCGAGTTGTTTGATGGTAAAACCTGCCAAGTGAATCTCATCCACTTTGTCGGCTGGAATTGCATCTAGGTATGTGTCGCAATCAAAACCGTGGTTGAACGCCGAAACATAAACATTGTTTAGATCGAGCAATAAACGACAGTCAGTGCGCTTTTGCACTTCGGTAAGAAACTCCCATTCGCTGATGGTCGAATGTTGAAACTTCACATAACTAGATGGGTTCTCTATCAAGATTTCACGCTGCAAATAATCCTGCACTTCGTCCAAGTTTCGAGTGAACACTTTCAATGCTTCTTCTGTGTAGGGCAGTGGGAGTAGGTCGTTAAAGTAGTGACCGCCGTTTTCGCTCCAACTTAAATGGTCAGAAACAAGAATCGGATTGATTGAGTCAATCAGCGCTTTAAGTTGAGCAAGGTGCTTTTGATTCACACGTTCCACCGAACCTAGTGACAGACCAATGCCATGGCAGCTAATTTGATACTGCTCGCGCAATGCTTGTAATTGATTGCGCTCTGTAGCGTTGGGTTGAAAATAGTTTTCACTGTGGATTTCTAACCAAGATAACTCGGGTTTGTTTTGGCTAAAGTAATCGAGGTGAGGGGTTCTTAATCCAACTCCAACAAGGTCGTGGAAGGTGTGGTGTTTCACGTGAAACTCCTTTTTCAAATCGTGCGAAAAAGAGTAGGATGCGTAGGTTGAGCAACAACGCATCCTCAAAACTTACATAAGGAGAACTAAGAAGAAGTGGTGCTACCACCAGTCAGTTTGTCGCATAGACCTTTTGGTACTACAACAAATGCGTCTTTTTGATTGTCTTCTTTCGATGTACCAGCACATGAACTACTTTTCGTTGCGCAGTCATTTTTACCTGCCTTTGCGACGCCGTAGCATTTCTCTTTGTCGGCAGCGACGGCTGGAGTCGCGGTGAGCATTGTTCCACCAAGTGCTAAAAGGCCGGTAACCGCAGCAGTAACAGCAAGATTCGACTTTTTCATAATACGTTCCTCTGAGTGATTTCCTTTACTTAGATTGGCAAGCTGATTCAGTGTTTATTGTGTGACTACTGTTCATCAACGTGCTTAACTAAAAAGATAGGAAATTGGCATAAAAACTTTCAGATAAATTTATTTTGGAATGATTTGTGGCTGTATTATTTCAACAAGTGATTGATGTGTAGTTTAAAAATACATCAAATTTTTTATGAAATTTTGTCTCATCTGCAATGATTGTTTAGGTTATAATCTATTTCTATGTATAAATAACCAGTAGCGCTCATCATGATGGATCCCTCTTTATTACTCGACGGTTTGAACGATAAACAACGTGAAGCCGTTGCTGCACCTCTAGAAAACTTGCTTATCCTTGCTGGTGCAGGGAGTGGTAAGACTCGTGTTCTTGTTCATCGAATTGCTTGGTTGATGTCGGTAGAGCAAGCTTCTCCGTTTTCAATTATGTCTGTGACCTTTACCAATAAGGCTGCGGCAGAGATGCGTGGTCGTATTGAAGAGTTAATGATGGGCAGTACAGGTGGCATGTGGAATGGTACATTTCATGGTATTTGCCACCGTATTCTGCGTGCGCATTATCTTGATGCAAAGCTACCTGAAGATTTTCAGATCATTGACAGCGACGATCAGCTGCGTCTATTAAAACGTTTAATCAAAGCGCAAAATTTAGATGAAAAACAATGGCCTGCACGTCAAGTGTCATGGTGGATTAACGGCAAGAAAGATGAGGGCCTGCGTCCATCGCACATTGATGCTTACCATGATCCAATCACAAAAACTTATCTACAGTTGTATACCGCTTACCAAGAAGCTTGTGATCGTGCTGGTTTGGTCGACTTTGCGGAAATCTTGCTGCGTGCGCATGAGCTACTGCGTGATAACAAGTTCGTCCGTGAGCATTACCAAGCTCGTTTTAAACACATTTTGGTGGACGAGTTCCAAGATACCAATAATATCCAATACGCTTGGCTACGCATGATGGCAGGCCCTGAATGTCACGTGATGATAGTCGGTGATGATGATCAGTCTATTTATGGTTGGCGTGGCGCTAAAATTGAGAACATCGAGAAATTTACCCTCGAATTCCCAAGCGTAAATACCATTCGTCTGGAGCAAAACTACCGTTCAACCAAAACGATCCTTGAAGCTTCCAATGCTTTGATTGCGAACAATACTGAGCGTATGGGTAAAGAGCTATGGACGGATGGTGTTGTCGGTGAGCCGATCTCGGTTTACAGCGCTTACAATGAATTAGACGAAGCTCGTTTCGCGGTAAATAAAATCAAAGAGTGGCAGGAGAAAGGTGGTGTCTTAAATGATGCTGCGATGCTTTACCGTAACAACGCCCAATCGCGTGTTTTGGAAGAAGCCTTAATCCAAGCAGGTCTACCTTATCGTATATATGGTGGCATGCGATTCTTCGAACGTCAGGAAATCAAAGATGCGTTGAGTTACATGCGGTTAATCGCTAACCGTAATGATGATGCGGCATTTGAGCGTGTGGTAAATACGCCAACGCGTGGTCTAGGTGATAAGACACTAGAAACGATTCGCTTTGCGGCACGTGATCGCGGTTGCACCATGTGGGAAGCGAGTGTAGCTATGATAGAGGAACAAGTGTTAGCTGGTCGTGCTGCTGGCGCATTGAGCCGTTTCATTGAGCTCATTACTGCACTAGAAGACGACACGATGGAAATGCCGCTGCATCACCAAACGGATCATGTGATCAAGTATTCCGGCTTGTTTGCAATGTACGAGCAAGAAAAAGGCGAAAAGTCGAAAGCACGTATAGAAAACTTGGAAGAACTGGTCACAGCAACACGTCAGTTCGAAAAGCCGGAAGAAGCTGAAAATATGTCGCTACTGACAGCTTTCCTAACTCATGCTGCATTAGAAGCGGGTGAGGGACAGGCGGATGAATTTGAAGATGCAGTCCAGCTTATGACACTGCACAGTGCGAAAGGTTTGGAGTTCCCACTTGTCTTTATGGTTGGTGTGGAAGAGGGCATGTTCCCAAGCCAAATGTCTGCAGAAGAGGCGGGACGTTTAGAAGAAGAGCGCCGATTGTGTTATGTGGGTATGACGCGAGCGATGCAGAAGCTATACATCACATACGCAGAAATGCGCCGCTTGTATGGGCAAGATAAATACCACAAGCCATCGCGTTTTATTCGTGAATTGCCAGAAACTTGTTTAGATGAAGTTCGCATGAAAGCGCAAGTCAGCCGTCCTGCAAGTAGTGGCCGATTCAGCCAAACAGTTGTCAAAGAAAGCTTCAACGAAACTGGTTTTTCGCTTGGTTCTCGTGTTATGCATCCAAAATTTGGTGAAGGGACCATCATCAACTTCGAGGGCAGTGGTCCACAGAGTCGTGTACAGATCGCCTTTAACGGTGAAGGTATCAAATGGTTAGTGACCGCTTACGCTCGATTAGAGAAGTTGTAAGGCTTTGCAAAAATTAGCGTATTAAGATTCAGAGCTGCTGCGGCGGCTCTTTCTTATGCTGTTTATGAGTCAACAAACGACAAAGAAAAACCCCGAGGGCTTGCGCCCATCGGGGTTATAGTCTTACTCGCAGCAATCCAGCTACTAAAAGTGCTCCATGCATCGAATCCATGATAGTTCGCTGTATTCCGTCAGCGTAATCCTTGCATCGCCTTCCTAGCGGTGTCCTTGACCTTATCCTGGTCTGCTAACAATCCTCGTTAGCTCTCATCACTTGTTCCCTGAGCGGTGTCCCTGACATCTTCCTGATGTTCAATCCGTGCCTCGTCCAGAGGTGTCCATATCCCATCCTTAGTAGTAACCATCCTAGTTACTATTGAGTCCGTTCAATGTCCAATTTTGCAATCCATGCCCGACTATTCTTCCTGAATAACCGTTTCTTCTTCCTGAAGTTCACCAAGTCCGTGGTGTTTCCTGTTCCGTGTCAGCATCCTTCCGACAGGTTTAATATTACGTGATTAATGGTTCTCAACAATGGCTGAAATTCATATTTTTCCAAGATAGCGGCGTTCAAAAAAAGAACGAACATTTTAAATTCAATGAGTTAGTTTGATTTGAACTAGAATTCTCTACATAAAAAGAGAAGTTTGCTCACCTCCTTGTAAGAGATCTCGCACAAAGGCTCGAGCAAAACACTACTATTGCCCAATCGCCATGCCCTCACGGCGTGGATCCGCAGCCCCTTCAAGTCCATCTTTTAATATACGTATCGCATGCAGCCCAGAGTTCAAATCACGGACATCGGTCTTAAATCCCATTTTTTCTAATTCTGATTGAAAGCTTTCTGCGGTGGTACCTTGTTCAATATCAAAGGTGCCAAAACGGTTCAGTAATCGTGGTTGATCAATCGCACTTTGGATATCCATATCCCATTGAGTGTGGGCAATGATAGTTTGTGCTACGTAGCCAATGATGCGACTGCCGCCTGGAGAACCAATTGCCATGTAGGGTTTATCGTCCTTCATCATAATAGTTGGTGCCATAGAAGAACGTGGGCGTTTGCCCGGTTCTAAGCGGTTTGCGATTGGCATACCATCTTGATGAGTGCGGAAAGAGAAATCAGTAAGTTCGTTATTGAGCAAGAAGCCGCGTACCATCAAGCGTGAGCCAAAGGCGTTCTCGATGGTTGTTGTCATTGAAACTACGTTACCTTGCTTATCGACAATATTGAAATGGCTGGTGGAGGGCAGCTCGATCGATTGATCCATGCTTAAATTCATGGCGTGCGACCAAGGAGGGTTGCCGGCTTCAACCTTACTCAAGGCTTTACCGATTTGAATGAGCTCAGCACGTTGTTTTAGATAATCTTTATCAAGCAAGCCTTCGGTTGGCATTGGTACATAATCTTGGTCAGCCATGTATTTTCCGCGATCTGCAAACGCAAGGCGAGACGCATCGGCGATCACTTGCCATGATTTCGCGCTTTCGGCTCCCCAACCTTTAAGGTCGTATTGCTCGGTGATTGCGAGAATCTGCCCAACCGTCAATGCGCCCGAACTTGGCGGCCCCATGCCGCAAATATCATAGCTTTGGTAAGCAGTACAAACGGGCTCACGTTGCTTGATTTGGTAAGTATCGAAATCGACTTGAGCTAATACGCCAGGGTTCCCTGCTGCACTCTGAACAGTCTTAATGATGTCTGTAGCGATATCGCCTTGATAGAAAGCGTTTGCGCCCTGTTCTGCAATTGCCGTCAGAGTTTGCGCGTATTCAGGGTTCTTCAACAACGTACTTTCGGCTTTTGGTGATCCATCTGGATTGAAGAAATACGCCTTAGTCGTTGAGAAACGTGACAGGCGTTTGGCGTCTTTCTCAATCAGACTAGCGAGGCGAGGACTCACTTCGAAACCTTGCTCAGCTACGGTAATCGCAGGTTGGATGATCTTCTTCCATTCTAACTTGCCGTATTTCTGGTGCGTGTCCCACAGCAGTTTCACAGTGCCTGGAGTGGCAACGGAGCGCCCACCGACAACCGCATCGAAAAATTGCAGGGGTTGTTCTTTATCATCTAAGAAGAGTTTAGGTGTCGCGGCGAGTGGTGCGGTTTCACGTCCATCATACGTAGTCAGTTTTTGTTTCTCACTGTCCCAATACACTAAGAAGGCACCACCACCAATGCCAGAAGATTGCGGTTCCACCAAGCCCAGCATCAGTTGCACGGCAACCATGGCATCAATAGCATTACCACCTTGTGCAAGAACATCTGCTCCAGCTTGGGTGGCAAGTGGGTTGGCAGCTGTGACCATATAATCTTTGGCTTTGACCAATTGCTTTTGCTCAAAGCCAGTGCTGTGTTCTGGTGCAACTGCATCTGCGGCTTGGTTAGCAAAGGCAGGGGTAGATAAGATGAGTGGGGAAGTAAGAAAAAGACCCGTGGTCACGAGTCGTTTGAACGTCCAATGCATGATGACTCTCCATGTTGCCAGTTTTGTGTTTTTAGCTTGGCAGTCATGAAGAGTCACGTCGAGTCAGCAATTACAGAAATGTCGATGCGAGAGGATTTTGTGTTTTGTATTAACCAATTAAATTGGTGGTCGTTTGAAACAGAATACTGCTACCGACTAGAGTGAATATGACGCCACATAATCCGTCAATGTAGATACCAGCTTTGTGTAATTTGCGTTGTAGACGCTGAGTGGACAGCATCCACGCTAGGCTTGAGAACCAAAACAGTGATAAGGCAAACAAAATTACCAAAGCGATACCTTTGCCAGTAATCGACATCCCAGCAGGGACTAAGCTCGACATTAAACTGATGAAGAACACTAGCGCTTTTGGGTTCAGAATATTGGTTGCAAACCCTTTCGCAAATGCCTGGCGCTTGTTACTGATCACCAAGTTGTTTTGTTTCTTAGGTTGATCCGCCAGTGGGTTTTTGATCATCGAGATCACGGCACGCAATGCACCAATACCTAAGTAAAGTAAGTAACAGCCACCCAATAGTTGCACTACGGAATACAATAAAGGGTGCTGATGAACGATGTAACTGACGCCTGTTAGGCTGAACAAAGAGTGCAGCAAAATACCAACAGATAAGCCTAGCGCAATATATAAACCAGTTTGACGACCATGACGCGTCGCGTTTTGTACCACAAGGGCAAAATCCGGCCCCGGACTCATTAAGGCGATAAAGTGAATACTGGCAAGAGTCAGCAATATGGTGGATTCATTCATAACACATCTCAAATAGAAACAATGTTCCTATTGTCGTGATAAGTCATACATTGTGCTTGTAAAAAATGAACACTTTTCTCATATAGTACCATTAGCGCGTGATTTGAGATGGAGAAACACCATAAGTATGTTTAAACGCTTTGCTGAAATGCGCTTGATCGTAGAAACCGATTTGATGGGCGACGTCGGTACCGCATTGGCCAGATTGCAGTAATTTCATGCCTTGCTCGAGGCGCAAGCGAGCGAACCAAGCGTAAGGTGTCATGCCAGTTTGGGCTTTAAAGTGGCGCTGGAACTGGGTTGGGCTCAGTTGGCACAGTTCTGATAACGAATCCAAACGTACTGCTTGGTCAAGGTTCGCCATTAGATAATCTTTTAACGTCCCGAGTGATTGATTGCCTAGCGGTACTACTTTTTGTCGCTCAAGCGATCCGTAGCGATCAAAAAGCTGGTTAAACCCTTCAAAAGGCAAACAATCTTTGGTGAGTTGGCTGAGGTTTTCACGGCGAAGTAGCCCGTGCAAGTTACTAAGTTGTGAAAATATCTTTGGAACCGAGATGATCAGCTCGTTGAAGTGTATTATTTGGCCGTTTTGCTTAAGATCAGCCAGATCACTCAACAAGTGAGGTTCGATCGCAAACACATTTACTTCATAGCCACTTTCGAGCTTAGATTGCCCGTCGTGCAGTTCATCTGGCGGCATTATCACAATTTGCCCGTGACCAACTTGGTGGCTGTTGCCTTGGTATTGGAACTTCTGCGCGCCATGCGTGATCAGACCGAGGTGAAAATCCAGATGGTAATGCCTTTGAAAAGCAAATTTCTGGTATTTCGCCTCTATCAGACTCAAGTTGTCATGGTCGGTTGCGTAGTACTGAATATGTTCCATTAAATAAAAAAAGCTTGGTCACATTATGACCAAGCTTATCCATCAATTTCTCAATTGTCTTGTAAAAAACGATCAGGCAGCACGAGCCGCTTTGCGTGACTTGCGGTTGTTACGCAAACCATCAAAGCTAAATACGGCCAAAGCTCCCCAAATGAAAGCAAAAGTGATCGCTTTATCTGCGGAGAACGGCTCGCCGTAAATTAATACTGCAAGTAAGAACATTAGACTTGGGCCGATGTACTGAAAGAAGCCTAATGTTGATAACTTCAATCGTGTCGCAGCGCCAGTGAAGCAAAGCAAAGGAAGCGTGGTTATAACACCTGCTGCAATTAATAAGCTATTGAGTTGCCATGGGTTGTCCAGCACATTTGATGTTGGCGTATTGGCGAGAAACAATAGGTAGATGAAAGCCGCCGGCAGTAATACGGTCGTTTCAATAAACAGTCCGGTTTGTGCATCGAGGTTGACTTTTTTACGCAACAAACCATAGAAACCAAAACTCATTGCGAGGGCGATTGCCACGATAGGAACGGATCCAAAAACAAATAGCTGAACCAGCACTCCACACGCTGCGAGAGCCACTGCAAACCATTGTAATTTGCGCAGTCGTTCACCAAGGAAAACCATCCCCAATAAAACATTGATCAGTGGATTGATGTAATACCCCAAGCTTGCATCAAGCATATGATTGGTATTGACCGCCCAAATAAAGATTAACCAGTTAGCCCCAATTAATACCGAGCTAAACAATAGGTAAGTGATTTTTGTTTTATCTTTAATAACGCTATATACCGAACGCCAGCGGTGGCCAAAATGAAGGAGCGCAGCGAGTAAAAAGAAAGACCAAATCACGCGATGGCTTAGTATCTCAAGTGGCGAGACTTCAGCAATGGATTTAAAGTAGATGGGGGCGATGCCCCACATGGTATATGCACCAATTGCCAGTAAAACGCCTTGTTTTGCTCGCTGTTGATCTTCTGGTGTCATAGTGTGTCACCTAATTGTGTGTTTATAGAGCAGAAAATCAGTATACGAGTCGTGAACTAAATCACCTAACAATTTGCGGTTTTATTCACCATCAAACCCCATTACAATGTGCCCTCACTTTGCGTGCTCGTCGCGTGCAAAAGCACCTCTTTTTAAGACCCTATCTGAGATTATTCATGACCTCGACCTTGTTAGCCGAACAATCTGATTCGCCTTTGACGCCTCAACGTGTGTTGGAGGATGTGTTTGGTTACCAAGAGTTCCGAGATGGTCAGCAACTGGTGATTGACGCAGCGGTAGAAGGTCGCGACAGCTTAGTTATCCTACCTACTGGTGGTGGTAAGTCGCTGTGTTATCAAATCCCTGCTTTGGTTCGCTCTGGTATTACTTTGGTGATTTCTCCGCTGATTTCACTGATGAAAGACCAAGTCGATCAGCTTAAGGCCAACGGCGTGGCGGCTGAGTGCATCAACTCGACCATGCCTCGTGAAGAACTGCTCAGCGTGTATAACCGCATGCACACTGGTCATCTTAAGTTGGTGTACGTTTCGCCAGAACGTGTATTGATGCGTGACTTCATTGAGCGCTTGGAAAACTTGCCGTTATCGATGATTGCAGTCGATGAAGCGCACTGTATTTCCCAATGGGGACACGATTTCCGTCCCGAATACGCCGCGCTTGGTCAACTCAAGCAGCAATTTTCGCACGTGCCATTTATGGCGCTGACGGCGACAGCGGATGACGCAACGCGCCGAGATATTCTTGAGCGTCTACAACTGAATAATCCAGAGGTTTACCTAGGCAGTTTCGACCGCCCTAACATTCGCTACAACTTGGTTGAGAAGCACAAGCCAGTTTCGCAAATCGTTCGCTATCTTGAAACCCAAAAGGGCAATTGTGGCATCATCTATTGCGGTAGCCGCAAGAAAGTTGAGATGGTGACTGAGAAGCTGTGCAACAACCACATTCGTGCTGCTGGTTATCACGCAGGTATGGATGCTGATGAGCGCGCTTACGTTCAAGAAGCTTTCCAACGTGATGACATCCAAATCGTAGTGGCGACCGTGGCATTCGGTATGGGCATCAACAAACCAAACGTGCGCTTTGTGGTCCACTTTGATATCCCGCGCAACATTGAATCCTACTATCAGGAAACGGGCCGTGCAGGGCGTGATGGTTTACCAGCGGAAGCGATGATGTTGTATGACCCAGCGGACATCAGTTGGCTGCGTCGTATGTTGAATGAGAAAGACGATGGTCCACAGAAGCAGGTGGAAACCCACAAACTGAATGCGATGAGTGCCTTTGCTGAGGCGCAAACTTGTCGTCGTCAGGTGCTACTGAATTACTTTGGTGAGTATCGTGAGAAACCATGTGGTAACTGCGATATTTGCTTAGACCCGCCGAAGCACTTTGATGCCACAGAAGAAGCGCGTAAGGCGCTGTCTTGTGTGTACCGTGTTAATCAGAGCTTTGGTATGGGTTACGTGGTGGAAGTGCTACGTGGCATGCAAAATATTCGTGTGCGTGAAAATGGGCACGATAAGATTTCTACCTACGCTATAGGGCGCGATCACAGCCACGATTATTGGATCAGTATTTTCCGTCAGTTAATCCACAAAGGTCTGCTGTTCCAAAACATCACGCGCAACTCAACGCTGCAACTTACTGAAGAGGCGCGTCCGCTGCTGCGTGGCGATGTGACTCTAGAGTTAGCTGTCCCACGTTTAGACACCGCAGCACGCGCGGCGAAGTCAGATAAATTGACCAGTAAGAACTACGACAAAAAGCTGTTTGCAAAGTTACGTAAGCTGCGTAAGTCGATTGCTGATGAAGATGGTTTACCACCGTACGTGGTCTTTAGTGATGCGACTCTGATTGATATGGCGGAAATTCTGCCGACGTCTTACGGCGAAATGCTGGCAGTCAGCGGCGTTGGTCAGCGCAAATTGGAGAAGTACGCCGATCCATTCCTTGATTTGATTCAAGAACACATTACTCACCACGGATAAGGAACCAAGATGCAAAAGGAATTTGGCTTAGCTGACTACATGGCACAAGAAGGACGCTTAATCATTACTGCGCCGAGCTTTGATCTTGATAGTTTTCCTGCTTTGGGTGAGCGTTTAGTCGGGCTGCTTTCCGCTACTGTGATTGAAAAGCAATGGGATGCGGACATTCACTCTTGGCTGATCGACTTTGAAGGTTGCCGACTGTTTATGAAAGCAGAGCATTACAGCGAAGCGATTTGGTTTGAAGCCTTAGCGATTGAAGAGAGCAGGGAAGAGTTGGATTATCTCGCAGGATTGTTTCAACGCGGATTCTAAAGCCCAGTGGTGCTCATTTAGAATTATTACGAAAGGGCGTTTCACATGAAACCCCCTTTTTTATGCTCAAACGTTTGCGCAGAACTGAGCGCTTGCGAGTCAAACTGGTTAATGTATAATCGCCCACCGCTTAATTCTGAATGAGTTAAGCCAGTTTATTTTCCATTTTTACATTGTTGGTAAGAGTCGTTTTTTATTAAGCGCTCGATTTGGGTTCCCTCACCCCCAAACCAAACTAAAAAGGTATCACATGAGTAACTTTACCTCTGCGCAGCAGCGCAACGCCCTTATCTATCTGGTTTTATTCCATTTAGTCATTATTGCATCAAGCAATTACTTAGTTCAGCTCCCATTTACCGTTTTTGGGTTCCATACCACTTGGGGCGCATTTACTTTCCCATTTATCTTTTTGGCGACGGATCTCACTGTACGTATTTTTGGCGCGCAAATGGCTCGTAAGATCATCTTTTTGGTGATGTTGCCTGCGTTAGCGGTGTCTTACTTCTTATCCGTTGTATTCTTTGAAGGGCAATTTCAAGGTTTCGGTCACTTAGGGGAATTTAACCTATTTGTTGCGCGTATTGCGATTGCAAGTTTCATGGCTTACTTGTTAGGTCAGATCATGGACGTACACGTTTTTAATCGTTTACGCCAAATGAAGCAATGGTGGGTTGCACCAACATGTTCAACGCTTTTCGGTAATGCGCTCGATACTATCGCGTTTTTCTCTATTGCGTTCTATCAAAGCCCAGACCCATTTATGGCTCAGCACTGGATGGAGATTGCGCTGGTGGATTATGGCTTCAAGTTGATCATTAGTTTAGGTTTGTTTGTGCCTATGTATGGCGTTCTACTTAACTATCTCATTAACAAGCTAACCGCTGTGAATCCAGACTTTAAAGTCAGCACGACGATTCAGCCTTAATTATTGTGGGAACCCCAAAACCGCTTGCTCAAACCAAGCGGTTTTTTTGTGGCAGTAGAAAGGATATTGTGTGGTTAGGTACAGCGTAAGGAGCAGTTGGATCATAGGTGTTCTAAAGCTTGCTTAACGGAGCGCAACGAGTCAGAGGTGAAAAGCTGGGGGGAATAAAAAAGGCCTCAACTCGAGACCTTTCTATAAGCGTTTGGCAAACTATAAGCGATTAGCAAATGGTGATTGTCAATGGCCAGCCAATATCAGTCTGACGGTTGGACTCAATCTCCAACTCGGCAGCTGTTAATGGGTTCGCATTAAGCCAGTGAGCATCAATACTTAGTGTCAGTTTATCGCCCTCTGCACTTAGAGACACTTTTGGCTCTAACATAGGGTTTCGACGGTGGCTAAGCAGTACGGCTAAACGTAATAAACGAAGAACTCGCTTACCGCTAGTACCAGATAGCGCATGTTGCTCTGGTAGTGACGTTAGTTGCTCACGATAACGCCGAGCCAGTTCTCCAATGAAGAACTTTTGCGCGCGTGTGTAGCCGGGTAAATCCAAATTCTGCAGTAGGTAAGCGCTGTGTTCACCGCCTTTTTTGAAATCAATGGTTAGACCAATTTCATGTAACTTAGCAGTGGTTTCCAGCAGAACTTTACCTTGTGGTTCTGCAACCCATTCTTCATTCCCAACTTGCTCAAGTAATTTGCTGGCAAGGTTGGCTACCTGTTCACCGTATTGGCAATCCAATTGATAACGTTTTTGTACGCTGCAAATCGTACGAGCACGAATGTCGTTTTGGCGAAGTTCATCAACCATTTCGTACACTAAGCCTTCACGCAATGCGCCGCCAGCCAGTGTCATGGCATCGATCTCTAATAGCTCAAAGATTGCAATTAAAATAGATAAGCCACTTGGGAATACCAGAGCACGCTCTAAGGTTAGCCCCTCGATATCGAGCTCTTCTAGGTGATCGGCAAGCATTGCTTGCTTTTGTAAGCGTTTGAGTTTGGCGTGAGTTATGACTTCATCCATACCCTGTACAAGCATGATTTCTTGTAGTGCTTGAACTGTGCCCGATGCTCCAACACAAACATCCCAACCTAAGTCTGTATACTGCTCCAGAATTGGCATTAATGTTTGTTTGGCACCTTCAATGGCTGCTTCAAAGTTACGAGCGTTAAGTTGACGATCTTTGAAGAAATGTTCTAACCAAGTAACACAACCCATTTTTAGGCTAGTGAGAGCTTTGGCTTCGAAACCTTCACCAATAATGAGTTCAGTACTTGCGCCCCCGATATCGACGACAAGTCGACGGCCGCTGCCGCCGGAAGTATGTGCGACACCTTTATATATAGTGGCCGCTTCTTCCTCACCAGTGATGACTTCGATTGGCTGCCCCAATATTTGGTTCGCTTTCTCTAGAAAAACATCCACATTCGTGGCGGTACGCAGTGTTGCAGTACCCACAATGCGGATGTTCTGTTTAGGAATATCCTGCAAGCGTTCTGCAAATAGACTTAAGCAGTCCCATCCTCGCTGCATAGCTTCCATACTAAGAGAGTTATGTTCATCTAAGCCCGCTGCGAGACGAACTTTGCGCTTAATTTTAGCCATGGTTTGAACGCTGCCATCGATATGACGCACAACGAGCATGTGAAAACTGTTCGACCCGAGGTCGATGGCGGCGTATAGCGGTGATGATCCTGCTTGACTCATAAACGACTTCAGTTTCCTTTTATGATTGTTTTGGCGCTGATTGACGCGGCTGACGAGGACGACGCCCTTGTGGCTTGCGGTTACCAGAGCGTGTGCCACCTGTATTCGTGCGGCGCTGCTGAGTGCGAGGTGCGCGCATACGAAGTGGTGCAGGCAGATCTTGAATTAGAGCGGATGCATCGTAATCAGAAACTGGGATTGCGTGCTCAATATACTCTTCGATCGGTGGCAAGTTGATGGCGTAATCTTCACAAGCAAAACTGATTGAGTGACCACTTGCACCAGCACGACCGGTACGACCGATACGGTGAACGTAATCTTCACAGTCATCTGGTAGGTCGAAGTTGAATACATGTGTTACTTGAGGAATATGTAGGCCACGAGCAGCAACATCGGTTGCAACTAATAGGTCTACTTCGCCAAGCGTAAACTGCTCCAGAATTTTTTCACGTTTTTTCTGTGGCACATCACCCGTTAGTAGACCAACGCGATGACCATCTGCTGCAAGGTGACCCCAAATCGACTCACATTTATGTTTAGTGTTAGCAAAAACGATTGCACGATCTGGCCATTCTTCTTCAATAATTGTTTGAAGCAGCGCCATTTTGTCTTCGTTAGATGGGTAGAACAGTTCTTCTTGGATGCGGTGACCCGTTTTTTGCTCTGGCTCGACAACAACATGCTCAGGGTTGTGCATGTGTTCGAATGCTAATTCTTGTACTCGGTAAGACAATGTTGCTGAGAACAGCATGTTCAAACGCTCTTTTGGTTCAGGCATACGACGGAACAAGAAACGAATGTCTTTAATAAAGCCAAGATCAAACATACGGTCTGCTTCGTCCAAAACAACGGCTTGAATGTTGTTTAGGTTGAATACGCGCTGTTTGTAGAAGTCAATGATTCGGCCAGTTGTACCAATAAGGATATCAACGCCGTCTTGTAACTTGCCAAGCTGCTTATCGTAGCTTTCGCCGCCGTATGCGAGTGCTGCTTTAAGGCCTGTACTTGCAATAAGAGGTTCAGCATCGTTGAAGATCTGAATCGCCAGTTCACGAGTTGGTGCCATAATAATCGCACGCGGTTGCGTTGGTTTACGCCCTTCGTGTTCAGGTGTGGTCAATAGGTGGTTGAAAGTAGCAGTAAGAAACGCGAGGGTTTTACCAGTACCCGTTTGGGCCTGGCCTGCAATGTCTTGGCCGGTGAGCAGTACCGGCAACGCCAATGCTTGGATAGGGGTACAATATTCGAACCCTTTTTTCTCCAATCCATCAATGACTTGGGGCTTTAAATCCAAATCGGCGAACTTTTGCTCTGTGATATGCGTCTTTTTCATAGCTATAGAATATCAGCTAAAGCTTGCAATACGAAAGTAAATACATTCCAATAGGGCATCAAATTACTGGTTATCATCCAACCAGTTTCGAAAAACACATTGGAGTGGAAGATGAGTGATAAGATTTTGCAGCTGACTGATGATGGTTTTGAAAACGACGTAATCAATGCTGCAGGCCCTGTTCTAGTTGATTTTTGGGCGGAATGGTGTGGTCCTTGTAAAATGATTGCCCCAATTCTGGATGAAATCGCTGATGAGTACGAAGGCAAACTCACTATCGGTAAACTAAACATTGACCATAACGCAGGTACACCACCTAAGTTTGGTATTCGTGGCATTCCAACGCTACTGTTGTTTAAAGACGGTAACGTAGCAGCAACAAAAGTTGGTGCATTGTCTAAGACTCAATTAAAAGAGTTTCTAGACGCGAATCTATAATCACTTATGTGATTGCAAACAAAACCGTGCAAAACATCAATGCGCGGTTTTGTTTTTCTAACTCTGGACTAGAATACTAATTAGTGCTAACTTATCGCGCGTTAATTGAACAATTTCTCTTCTTGGTCGATCCTGAGACCAAATCCATCTTAACTAGAAAACAGATCTTATTTTGACTAAACAAGAATCCACCACCATGAACCTAACCGAACTGAAGAACAGACCAGTGTCTGACCTTGTAAAACTTGGCGAAAGCTTAGGGCTTGAGAACCTAGCGCGTCTAAGAAAACAAGACATTATCTTCGCAATCCTTAAAGCGCACGCAAAAGGCGGCGAAGACATCTTTGGCGATGGGGTTCTGGAAATTCTGCAAGACGGCTTTGGTTTCCTACGTAGTGCAGACAGTTCATACCTTGCTGGTCCTGACGACATTTACGTATCGCCAAGTCAAATTCGTCGCTTTAACCTACGTACTGGTGACTCTATCGCTGGTAAAATTCGTCCACCAAAAGACGGTGAGCGTTATTTTGCCCTATTGAAAGTCAACACCGTAAACGACGACAAACCAGATAACGCGCGTAACAAGATCCTATTCGAGAACTTAACGCCTCTACACGCTAATGAGCGTATGGTTATGGAGCGCGGTAACGGTTCTACAGAAGACATCACTGCACGCGTTTTAGATTTGGCATCGCCAATCGGTAAAGGTCAACGTGGTCTGATTGTTGCTCCGCCTAAAGCGGGTAAGACAATGCTTCTGCAAAACATCGCTCAAAGCATAGCTTACAACCATCCTGAGTGTGAGTTGATGGTACTTCTGATCGACGAACGTCCGGAAGAAGTAACAGAGATGCAGCGCCTAGTTAAAGGTGAAGTGGTTGCGTCAACGTTTGATGAACCAGCATCTCGTCACGTACAAGTAGCAGAGATGGTAATCGAGAAAGCAAAACGTCTTGTAGAACACAAGAAAGACGTGGTTATCCTACTTGACTCAATTACTCGTTTAGCTCGTGCATACAACACCGTCGTGCCTTCATCAGGTAAAGTACTAACTGGTGGTGTGGATGCAAATGCGCTACACCGTCCAAAGCGTTTCTTCGGCGCAGCTCGTAACGTAGAAGAAGGCGGCAGTCTAACTATCATCGCAACAGCACTAGTAGATACTGGTTCTAAAATGGATGAAGTTATTTACGAAGAGTTCAAGGGTACAGGTAACATGGAACTGCACTTGAACCGTAAGATTGCTGAAAAACGAGTATTCCCAGCGATTGATTTCAACCGCAGCGGTACGCGTCGTGAAGAGCTACTCACTAAGACAGACGAATTACAGAAGATGTGGATTCTGCGTAAGATTGTTCACCCAATGGGCGAAACCGACGCGATGGAGTTCCTCATTGATAAGCTAGCGATGACGAAGACTAATGATGAATTCTTCGATGCAATGCGTCGTCAGTAGTCACTGATAAGTTTTGATAAGAGCCACCGCATAGTTCGGTGGCTTTTTTATTGCTTTCTCCCGATAGAAACATCAGAATGAAGAAAATGTTATCGGGAGGTTAACATGCAACAAGGAATGTTGTCGTCATTACTCCTGAGTTTGTCACTGATTACAGTACCTGTGACGTTATCTGCAATGGAAATGCAGGAGTCTGAGGTAGAGCAGTGGCTTCAGGATACCCACATACAAGCGAAAGTCTCTGAGCTATTAGATTATGCTTTTCGAGACGAAGTCGACACGCTTAAATTTTCTCTAGATCGACTCGCATACCCTCAACAAGAAGTGGTCCGTTATTTATTGCTCCAAAAAGTAGAACAGCAAAATTTAATTCTTACGCCAAGAATGGCTATTTTTGTTGAATCTCAAATCAATATCACTCCAAGTTATCAAGTGTTAGAGCATGGCGATGGCTATGAATTCAGCGTGCCAGCATTCAATTTTCAAGCTATTGCTAGCCGTCTTATTAAGCGTTGGAAACAAGACCAAAGTACACTTGAGTTTGTATTAGACGCCGAACGACATGACTTGGTGTTGAAAGACTGGCTTACGGGAACATCCCAGCAGATTCAAATTCGTGAAGACTTGTTAATCAAAGAGCTTGATAGTCTTTCTATTGATGCGATTAGTGCATTAACCGCGCAATTAACTCAAGCCGATGTCACGAGTTGGTTACCCAGAAGTGCGGTGATTGTACGTTTGGCACAAGTCAGCCAAGAACAGGCGATGTACGATTTATTGTGGCGAATTCGAGCAGACTATAACAGCCGTACGGAACTTGATAGATTAGCGAGCGTTGGTGATGCGTTTTCGTTGCAACAACTGATGAATGCCACCGTCAATCCAACGTTAAAACCATACGCAATCAGTCTTCTTGCGAGATCTCATCCGTTACAACCTAAAGTGAAACAATTTTTGATCGCCCGTATGGAGTTATCTGAAGACGCAACTCTTGTTGCTCGAGAGCTGGCAAAACAGGGACATCAAAGCTGGCTTGAAGAGCTAGTGTCGAGTAATCAACAAGTGAAAGCACATCAAATAAATAGCGTTTTACGTTAAGCGTAATCACATACCCATACAAAATTGGAGGATCTTAGTGTCCTCTGATTTGTTATACTGCGAATAGTTTAATCAGCCAGCAAGAAAGCCTATGAGTTTTAAGGATTTACGCGAATTTATTGATCACTTGGAACAGAGTGGTCGACTGAAACGTATTACTCACCCCGTCGATCCCGCTTATGAAATGACAGAAATCAGTGACCGCACGCTCCGTGCTGGTGGTCCTGCGCTGCTGTTCGAGAACCCAATTGGTTACGACGTTCCCGTTCTCACTAATTTATTTGGTACGCCAGAACGCGTTGCGATTGGTATGGGGCGTGACGATGTAAATGAATTACGAGAAGTCGGTAAACTGCTGGCCTATTTAAAAGAGCCCGAACCACCGAAAGGCTTTAAAGATGCATTAGAAAAACTACCGGTATTCAAACAAGTGTTGAACATGCCAGTTCGCCGTTTGCGTAAAGCGCGATGCCAAGAAGTTGTTTGGCAAGGTAATGATGTTGATTTGGACAAAATCCCCGTAATGAGTTGCTGGTCAGAAGACGTGGCACCATTATTAACCTGGGGCTTAACCGTGACCAAAGGTCCGAATAAAAAACGGCAGAACTTAGGCATTTACCGCCAACAAAAAATAGCGAAGAACAAAATCATCATGCGTTGGTTAGCCCACCGTGGTGGCGCGCTCGATTTGCGTGATTGGATGGCGTCTAATCCTGGAAAGCCTTTCCCGGTTTCCGTTGCATTTGGCGCTGATCCCGCAACGATTCTTGGCGCCGTCACACCAGTGCCAGATACATTATCGGAATATGCGTTTGCTGGTTTATTACGAGGGAGCAAAACCGAAGTTGTGAAATCGGTGAGTAATGATCTAGAAGTACCAGCGAGCGCTGAAATCGTGATGGAGGGTTACATTGACCCGAACGAATTTGCCGATGAGGGGCCTTACGGCGACCATACTGGCTATTATAACGAAAAAGAAAAGCATCACGTGTTTACCATTACGCACATTACCATGCGTAAAGATCCTATCTACCACAGTACTTACACAGGACGTCCGCCAGATGAGCCTGCTGTATTAGGAGTGGCATTAAACGAAGTGTTTGTGCCTATCCTGCAAAAGCAGTTCCCAGAGATTGAAGACTTCTACCTGCCGCCAGAGGGGTGTTCGTACCGAATGGCGGTAGTAACGATGAAGAAGCAGTACCCTGGTCATGCCAAGCGCGTAATGATGGGGGTATGGTCTTTCCTACGTCAGTTTATGTACACCAAGTTTGTAATTGTGTGCGATGAGTCAGTGAATGCACGAGATTGGAACGATGTTGTTAAAGCCATGACCGAACATATGGATCCAGTGCGCGATGCGTTGATGATCGATAATACGCCAATTGATTCACTCGACTTTGCTTCACCAGTCGTTGGTCTTGGATCCAAGATGGGTTTAGATGCAACCATTAAGTGGGAAGCCGAGCTTGCAAGGTGTCCACAAGCGAAGACGCGAGAGAGCAAAGACATTACAGAAGTGGATTTGGAATCATTAAAAAAACAACGTCCAGAGATTGTTGATATTTATTTACCTCAGGCAGCGAACAATCAGTTTGTTGTAGTGACGATGAAGAAAGACCAAGAAGGGCAATCCAAAGCACTGATGGAATACCTATGGGGCTTCTTTGCTCAGTATACTGACAATAAGTTTATTATCTTGTGTGACGATGACGTGGATGCAAAAGATTGGAACGATATCATTTGGGCTGTGACAACTCGGATGGATCCGGATAGAGATACCATTCAAGTCAATGCTACGACAGAGAGCTCTTCTAAATTAGGATTGGATGCAACCAACAAGCTCGGTTCAGAAGCGACACGAGAGTGGGGCACACCAATTGAAAAAAATCCGAAACTTGTGGCTAAAGTCGATGAGATTTGGGACCAGTTAGGTATTCTATGAGCCATCAAGTCCACCTTTTGCCAATGGACGTCTCTTTCCAAGTAAAAGATGGAGAAACGGTGCTGGAAGCTGCGCTCAACAATAATATTCGCTTCCCCCACCGTTGCCAAGTTGGCGCTTGCGCCATGTGCATGTGTAAAAAGCTAGAGGGTGAGGTGAGTTATCACCTCGAACCGATGCTAACCGAAAAAGAGCAACAGCAAGGTTGGATATTCCCTTGCCTAGCCTATACAGAAAGTAATTTAGTGCTTACTTTTGATGAGTAAGCGAGAGGAACACCATGACCATCCAATGTAAAGTAAAGTCTATTCAGCCGTTAGCTTGTAATACTTATCAAATTCTCCTCCACCCGGAATCGCCAGTGTCTTTTAAAGCAGGTCAGTACCTAATGGTTGTCATGGGGGAGAAAGACAAGCGCCCTTTCTCTATCGCAAGCAGTCCTTGCCGTCATGAAGGAGAGCTTGAGCTGCATATCGGTGCAGCAGAGCATAATGCTTACGCTTTAGAAGTCGTCGAGGCGATGCAAGCAGCGTTAGAAACAGATGGTCATGTCGAAATTGATGCACCTCATGGTGATGCGTGGATTCAAGAACAAAGCGAACGCCCACTATTATTAATTGCTGGTGGAACTGGCTTTAGTTACGTACGTTCGATTTTGGATCACTGTGTAGCACAGAACAAAACAACCCCTATCTATTTATATTGGGGGGCACGCGATAGTCGTCAGCTTTATGCGAAAGATGAATTGATCGAAATTGCTGACAAATTCTCTAATGTGCACTTTGTACCAGTAGTAGAAGATGCACCTAGCGAATGGCAAGGGAAAGTAGGGAACGTACTAGAAGCTATCAGCGAAGATTTCGAAAGCCTAGAAAACTACGACATTTATATTGCAGGTCGCTTTGAAATGGCCGGAGCGGCTCGTGAACAGTTCACTCAGAATAAGAAAGCGAAGAGTGAGCGCATGTTTGCAGATGCCTACGCTTTTATTTAAATAAGGCTTTTTAGGTATAAAAAGAGGGTTTTTTACCCTCTTTTTTGCTTTTTTGATGAAATAGTCATCGAACAGTCAGTTTTTTCCATTTTTTTAAAAAAAGGGTTGCGCTGATTTCTCAAATCCCTATACTGCGCATCCACCGACACGGCAGACGCGATAAGGCTTCAGCAAGGTCGGAGAGGTGAGAAACTTCTGAGAAAATAAATTGAAAAAGTGTTTGACTCTTTCAATTATATCGTTAGAATTCACCTCCGCTTCGAGAGAAAAGTTTTCTCAGCAAGCAAGCTCTTTAACAATATAGACCTATCAATCTGTGTGGGCACTCGTTGATGATAATCCAATTAGATACCTCGGTATCAAATTAGGTTTCAATGAACTGAGTGACCAAACGAGTCGAAAGACTTGGCACAGTCAATTCATTATCGTTCTGTTGGAACGATAATAGCTTTAAAATTACTTCTTACTTTCGAGTAAGAGCAGTTTTGAAGTCAGTATTCATTGAGCCGAACAAAATCTTAAATTGAAGAGTTTGATCATGGCTCAGATTGAACGCTGGCGGCAGGCCTAACACATGCAAGTCGAGCGGCAGCGACAACATTGAATCTTCGGAGGATTTGTTGGGCGGCGAGCGGCGGACGGGTGAGTAATGCCTAGGAAATTGCCCTGATGTGGGGGATAACCATTGGAAACGATGGCTAATACCGCATGATGCCTACGGGCCAAAGAGGGGGACCTTCGGGCCTCTCGCGTCAGGATATGCCTAGGTGGGATTAGCTAGTTGGTGAGGTAAGGGCTCACCAAGGCGACGATCCCTAGCTGGTCTGAGAGGATGATCAGCCACACTGGAACTGAGACACGGTCCAGACTCCTACGGGAGGCAGCAGTGGGGAATATTGCACAATGGGCGCAAGCCTGATGCAGCCATGCCGCGTGTGTGAAGAAGGCCTTCGGGTTGTAAAGCACTTTCAGTAGGGAGGAAGGTTCATGCGTTAATAGCGTATGGATTTGACGTTACCTACAGAAGAAGCACCGGCTAACTCCGTGCCAGCAGCCGCGGTAATACGGAGGGTGCGAGCGTTAATCGGAATTACTGGGCGTAAAGCGCATGCAGGTGGTTTGTTAAGTCAGATGTGAAAGCCCGGGGCTCAACCTCGGAATTGCATTTGAAACTGGCAGACTAGAGTACTGTAGAGGGGGGTAGAATTTCAGGTGTAGCGGTGAAATGCGTAGAGATCTGAAGGAATACCGGTGGCGAAGGCGGCCCCCTGGACAGATACTGACACTCAGATGCGAAAGCGTGGGGAGCAAACAGGATTAGATACCCTGGTAGTCCACGCCGTAAACGATGTCTACTTGGAGGTTGTGGCCTTGAGCCGTGGCTTTCGGAGCTAACGCGTTAAGTAGACCGCCTGGGGAGTACGGTCGCAAGATTAAAACTCAAATGAATTGACGGGGGCCCGCACAAGCGGTGGAGCATGTGGTTTAATTCGATGCAACGCGAAGAACCTTACCTACTCTTGACATCCAGAGAAGCCAGTAGAGATACAGGTGTGCCTTCGGGAACTCTGAGACAGGTGCTGCATGGCTGTCGTCAGCTCGTGTTGTGAAATGTTGGGTTAAGTCCCGCAACGAGCGCAACCCTTATCCTTGTTTGCCAGCGAGTAATGTCGGGAACTCCAGGGAGACTGCCGGTGATAAACCGGAGGAAGGTGGGGACGACGTCAAGTCATCATGGCCCTTACGAGTAGGGCTACACACGTGCTACAATGGCGCATACAGAGGGCAGCCAACTTGCGAAAGTGAGCGAATCCCAAAAAGTGCGTCGTAGTCCGGATTGGAGTCTGCAACTCGACTCCATGAAGTCGGAATCGCTAGTAATCGTGGATCAGAATGCCACGGTGAATACGTTCCCGGGCCTTGTACACACCGCCCGTCACACCATGGGAGTGGGCTGCAAAAGAAGTAGGTAGTTTAACCTTTCGGGGAGGACGCTTACCACTTTGTGGTTCATGACTGGGGTGAAGTCGTAACAAGGTAGCGCTAGGGGAACCTGGCGCTGGATCACCTCCTTATACGATGATTACTCACGATGAGTGTCCACACAGATTGATACGGTTTATAAGTAAAAGAGACGATACTGGGTCTGTAGCTCAGGTGGTTAGAGCGTTCGCCTGATAAGCGAGAGGTCGGTGGTTCGAGTCCACTCAGACCCACCACTTCCTTTTAGGAATTGGTATGCAGTATCGACACCTAGATGGGGCTATAGCTCAGCTGGGAGAGCGCCTGCCTTGCACGCAGGAGGTCTGCGGTTCGATCCCGCATAGCTCCACCATCTTTAAGCACTCTTACGAGAGTTTTTAAAAATGGTTCTTAATGAATCTAGCTCTTTAACAATTTGGAAAGCTGACAAAACAAATCTTGTCTTATATAGATAAGCGTTTGTTTGTAAAGTTCTCAAAGTATTCATTTCGATGAATACACAAAAACACATTCAAGTGTTCTTGGGTTTTGCGAAAGCAAAACATATTTGAGTCCGGCAAAATCGATAGCTATCTCGCTCATTCAAATAATGAGATAGCAACTTTGGTTGTTTAAACAACAAACTCAAGATTTCTTCTGAAACTCTTTGGGGTTGTATGGTTAAGTGACTAAGCGTACACGGTGGATGCCTTGGCAGTCAGAGGCGATGAAAGACGTAGTAACTTGCGATAAGCCCAGATTAGGTAGTAACAACCATTTGAGTCTGGGATTTCTGAATGGGGAAACCCACTAGCATAAGCTAGTATCATTAACTGAATTCATAGGTTAATGAGGCGAACCGGGGGAACTGAAACATCTAAGTACCCCGAGGAAAAGAAATCAACCGAGATTCCGAAAGTAGCGGCGAGCGAAATTGGACTAGCCCTTAAGCTTTATATGCGTTAGACGAACGGTCTGGAAAGTCCGGCGATACAGGGTGATAGCCCCGTAGTCGACAACGCACATTCAGTGAAATCGAGTAGGGCGGGACACGTGATATCCTGTCTGAATATGGGGGGACCATCCTCCAAGGCTAAATACTACTGACTGACCGATAGTGAACCAGTACCGTGAGGGAAAGGCGAAAAGAACCCCTGTGAGGGGAGTGAAATAGAACCTGAAACCGTGTACGTACAAGCAGTAGGAGCAGGCATTACGTCCTGTGACTGCGTACCTTTTGTATAATGGGTCAGCGACTTATATTCAGTGGCAAGGTTAACCATCTAGGGGAGCCGTAGGGAAACCGAGTCTTAACTGGGCGTTCAGTCTCTGGATATAGACCCGAAACCAGGTGATCTAGCCATGGGCAGGTTGAAGATTGAGTAACATCAATTGGAGGACCGAACCGACTAATGTTGAAAAATTAGCGGATGACTTGTGGCTAGGGGTGAAAGGCCAATCAAACCTGGAGATAGCTGGTTCTCCCCGAAAGCTATTTAGGTAGCGCCTCGGACGAATACTACTGGGGGTAGAGCACTGTTAAGGCTAGGGGGTCATCCCGACTTACCAACCCTTTGCAAACTCCGAATACCAGTAAGTACTATCCGGGAGACACACGGCGGGTGCTAACGTCCGTCGTGGAGAGGGAAACAACCCAGACCGCCAGCTAAGGTCCCAAATTATTACTAAGTGGGAAACGATGTGGGAAGGCTCAGACAGCCAGGATGTTGGCTTAGAAGCAGCCATCATTTAAAGAAAGCGTAATAGCTCACTGGTCGAGTCGGCCTGCGCGGAAGATGTAACGGGGCTAAGTAATAAACCGAAGCTGCGGCAATGAAGTTTACTTCATTGGGTAGGGGAGCGTTCTGTAAGCCGTTGAAGGTGTGTTGTAAAGCATGCTGGAGGTATCAGAAGTGCGAATGCTGACATGAGTAACGATAAAGGGGGTGAAAAACCTCCTCGCCGGAAGACCAAGGGTTCCTGTCCAACGTTAATCGGGGCAGGGTAAGTCGACCCCTAAGGCGAGGCCGAAAGGCGTAGTCGATGGGAAACGGGTTAATATTCCCGTACTTCTTACAATTGCGATGGGGGGACGGAGAAGGCTAGGTGGGCCTGGCGACGGTTGTCCAGGTTCAAGTGCGTAGGCTTAAGAGTTAGGTAAATCCGGCTCTTTCTAAGGCTGAGACACGACGTCGAGCTACTACGGTAGTGAAGTCATTGATGCCATGCTTCCAGGAAAAGCCTCTAAGCTTCAGATTGTAAGGAATCGTACCCCAAACCGACACAGGTGGTCGGGTAGAGAATACCAAGGCGCTTGAGAGAACTCGGGTGAAGGAACTAGGCAAAATGGTACCGTAACTTCGGGAGAAGGTACGCTCTTGATGGTGAAGTCCCTTGCGGATGGAGCTGACGAGAGTCGCAGATACCAGGTGGCTGCAACTGTTTATTAAAAACACAGCACTGTGCAAAATCGTAAGATGACGTATACGGTGTGACGCCTGCCCGGTGCCGGAAGGTTAATTGATGGGGTTAGACTTCGGTCGAAGCTCTTGATCGAAGCCCCGGTAAACGGCGGCCGTAACTATAACGGTCCTAAGGTAGCGAAATTCCTTGTCGGGTAAGTTCCGACCTGCACGAATGGCGTAATGATGGCCACGCTGTCTCCACCCGAGACTCAGTGAAATTGAAATCGCTGTGAAGATGCAGTGTACCCGCGGCTAGACGGAAAGACCCCGTGAACCTTTACTACAGCTTGGCACTGAACATTGACCCTACATGTGTAGGATAGGTGGGAGGCTTTGAAGCAGGTACGCTAGTATCTGTGGAGCCGTCCTTGAAATACCACCCTTGTAGTGTTGATGTTCTAACGTTGACCCCTTATCGGGGTTGCGGACAGTGCCTGGTGGGTAGTTTGACTGGGGCGGTCTCCTCCCAAAGAGTAACGGAGGAGCACGAAGGTGGGCTAATCACGGTTGGACATCGTGAGGTTAGTGCAATGGCATAAGCCCGCTTGACTGCGAGAATGACAATTCGAGCAGGTGCGAAAGCAGGTCATAGTGATCCGGTGGTTCTGAATGGAAGGGCCATCGCTCAACGGATAAAAGGTACTCCGGGGATAACAGGCTGATACCGCCCAAGAGTTCATATCGACGGCGGTGTTTGGCACCTCGATGTCGGCTCATCACATCCTGGGGCTGAAGTCGGTCCCAAGGGTATGGCTGTTCGCCATTTAAAGTGGTACGCGAGCTGGGTTTAGAACGTCGTGAGACAGTTCGGTCCCTATCTGCCGTGGGCGTTGGAGAATTGAAAGGGGCTGCTCCTAGTACGAGAGGACCGGAGTGGACGAACCTCTGGTGTTCGGGTTGTGTCGCCAGACGCATTGCCCGGTAGCTAAGTTCGGAATCGATAACCGCTGAAAGCATCTAAGCGGGAAGCGAGCCTTGAGATGAGTTCTCCCTGATACTTTAAGTATCCTAAAGGGTTGTCGGAGACTACGACGTTGATAGGTCAGGTGTGTAAGTGCTGTGAGGCATTGAGCTAACTGATACTAATTGCCCGTGAGGCTTAACCATACAACACCCAAAGGGTTTTGATGGACTCAAAGCAAGAACAGACTTGATTGTGTAGAGAACACAGAAACAGCTTTCCAGATTAAAGAATTTGCTTGGCGACCATAGCATTTTGGACCCACCTGATTTCCATTCCGAACTCAGAAGTGAAACGAAATAGCGCCGATGGTAGTGTGGGGTTTCCCCATGTGAGAGTAGGACATCGCCAGGCTTTAATATCGTTTTTAGAGAAATCTGAAAACAAAACTAAAAATTAGCATCATTAGTATAAGACTAAATTTTAGTAAAAATTTGCGGAGAGATGGCTGAGTGGTTGAAAGCACCGGTCTTGAAAACCGGCGTACGTTAATAGCGTACCTAGGGTTCAAATCCCTATCTCTCCGCCACTACACAGAAAGCCTGCAAAGAAATTTGCAGGCTTTCGTCATTTCTGACGTCTAATAACTTTTCTGACGTTTAACAGCTAGGCGAGATTTACAGTAATCCCTTAGTTTTCTCGAGTTAACTAACCTACGCTTTCGATCAATCCCAATCCGGCCAATTAATTGCTCAGGTTTATCCTGTGTCTTTTGTACATGTTTATTGCGCGATCTCTGCACTTAAGACATCCATTTAAAGCATACGACAAATCTTAGAAACCATGCCGCTATAATCTGTGAAACTGTGCTTGGCTAAATCGCCTTGTTTTAAGCATTTTCCGGCCCTAAATCTGAGCACTTACTCACGAATTGGTATAGGTAGAACGCCTTTTCTTAGGCAAAAAGCGAGAGCCCGTTGAATCATGATTGGTTATATTTTTCTGACTTTCTGGATGGTTACAGGGGGGATACGGCGATAGGAGTGTATGTCGGCATTAGCTTCAGTAATAAACATTAACGTTTGCTCTCCAGGGATAACTAGGTTCTGAATATATCGAATTAGGAATGCAGCGGTTTGATGGGACTTATTCTGTTAGGTGCGAGATAGGGAAAATACAAAGGAAATAAAAAAGCCGACATCACTGTCGGCTTTACATTTTCTAGAACGCTTAATTGCTTTGAACTAGCATTAACGCTTTACGAGAGACTTCGTGAGCGGCTTTAGTTAAGTTTTGTTTCTCTAGTGTGTCTGCTAGGAATGCGTAATCAGATACGTTTGAGCGAATTTTTAGCGCGACTTCAAAGTGTTGCTGTGCCTCTGGCCATTTTTCCTGACGGAAGAATAAATGTGCTAATGCACTGTGTGCCGCAGCATTATCTGATTCGCGCTTTAGTACACTCTCAAGGAAAACAATCACAGGATGACTATCTGGTAAGTTGAGATCTGGTAGCAGCTGGTAAAGCTCTGGTGTTGAGTGCTTCTTAAGTGCTTCTTTGATCACCGTGAACGCTTCGGAGTCAGCTTTACGTGAAATAAGTTCGTGTGCAAAACATGTGATTAGGTGAGCATCTTGTTTAACTTTTCTTGGGAGGCTATTCCAATGAGAAATAAGCCCCTCACTGCCTTGTTGTTGGGCAACTTCATGCAATAAACCGCATTGTGCTTTTTGAATCAACTCGGATTGTTCTTCTTCTGTCACCAATTTGGCTTTAGTAAGCAGAGGCATTAGATCGATCAGAGGTTGCCATAACTTAAGCTGCATATATGTTGTTTTTAGCAGGTTAAGAACTATGGAGTTATTCGCGTACTGGCCTTTTAGTGTTTGCAAGGTATCGAAAGCAGATTCAAACTCATTATCACGAATAAATTGTTTTGCTCGAGTTAGCTCCACCGCGAGGTGGGCATTTTCTTGTTGGCTCGCGAGTTCTAGGTATTGGTCGCGTTTTGCTTTGTCACCTTGACCTTGCGCGGCTTCTGAAGCCACTAGGTAGCAGAGCAAAGGCATATCGTGGTGGTTAGCCCAGCGGGTTACTTTTTTCTCTGCGCCTTTCCAATCACCCTCTAGTAACTTTATGATACCTTCATTGGTGTAGCGACGAGAGCGACGCATCTTACGTACGCTGAAGTAGTTCCATGTGCTTGAACTTGCATAGACCACTTTTTTTACCAAGTATTCAAGCAAGAATAGAGCAGCTAGCGCAGCTATCACGAAAATAACCAGTGTTGTGACACTCATTTCAAGGGTGGTATTCGCAATCGAGATCAGTACATAACCTTGCTGACCTGAAAACTGTGTACCGACAAAAAGGCCTGCACCGAGAATAACGAATAGGAAAATAAGACGAACCATTATTTATCCTCCGTACCTGTCATTGTTGTCACTTCACGACGTAGACGCTCGCGAATCACATCAGATAATTGATTTTGGCTTTCTAGTTTTGAAGGGTATTCAACATCAATGTCTTTTTTACTTAATTGGCCAAGTGCTTTGTTGAATTCTTTTACTGAGTTGTCGTCTTGGTTAAAGAACGCCATCGCCCATTTGTCTGCAGTTTCTAAAGAGGTTGTATAGATTTCACTTTGCTCTTGGTATACCGCTTTGATGGCCGTTTCTAGTTTTGCTTTGATATTTTCTTTCAAGTAGAAATGTTGCTGTGGAGACAGGAGTGGAATGACGTTGCCATCACGAGTGCGGAAAGTAATGAAGTTCTCTGAGAAGTCTTTTAGTGATGTCATCAGGTTGTCTTGCCAGTTTGCAATATCTTCGGATACTTCTTTTTTCTCGATCGCAGCCGCTTCTGGAAGCAGTGCATTTGCAAGCGGCAACTTATCAACTTGTTGTTGAAGTGCAGTAAGGCGTAAGACTAGGCCATCACGGTCAATTAAAGGCACAGTGCGCAGCTTAGTAATGTCATTTGCCATTGCTTTACGCAGGCTAACAAGGCTTGGGTCATTTAATGCTGCGATACGCTGATCGGCACTTTCCATAAGCTGGGTTGCACTTTCAACATCGTGTTCTAGAAATAGTTTACGCCCAGCAAGTTTGACTAAGTAGTCAGCTTCCGCCAATAACCAATCGTTTGGACGACGGCCTTTTACATCAGCAACTGCCAGTTGCAGACTCTCAATGCTTTTTTGTTGCTGACCAAGTACCACTTCCGCTTTATGAGTCGCAGTCGTTGCTTTCTCAATGGTTTCTTTTTTTACTTGGCTTAACTCTTGTGTGATGGACGCTTGTGTTTGTTTTAATTGGCTTTGAAGCTGTGCGATTTGAGCTTGATACTCAGACTGTTGCTCAAGAAGTTTGTAAGTCAAACCGCCACCAAAAACAATCGAAAGGATGATAGCAACGGTACCGAGCTTCACGCCACGCTTGCCATGCTTTTCTTTAAGTTCAGGCTTATTCAAGTCGGTCTGTTTCTTTGGCTCTACTGTTTCAGGTTCTGTTTTTTTTGATTCAGTTTCCTTTTTTGCTAGGTCTTTTTCAGCTAGCGGTGCCGATGCGTTGTTGTCGGCAAGGTTCTTATCATTATTTTTCTGATCGTTATCTTTACTTGTCATGCCTATATCCTGTGTAGCTAGGGCTGGAGAGCAGCCAGTAATTCTTGGTTCGATGCGCTTCCTGTGCACCTGACCTGAGTGAAGCCCCGTTGAATTGCGATGTCAGCGATCCGCTGACTGGGGATAAACAACTCTTGTTGGGTAAGCCAAGCTAATTGTTTTGGATTTAACTGGCTGCACAAAAAGTCCAGTTGCTCACCACTTGTGATGATAATCTGGTCGATATTTTGAGTTTTCCATAGTGAAACACAGCTTACTGGATCGAACGGGATAAGTTCTCTCTTATATGTCTCACTATAGTGAACTTTTGCACCTTGTCTCACCAATGCTTCTTTTATTAATTCGCGACCGCCATTTCCACGAAGGATGAGTACCGTCTGTCGTTTTAAATTTTGTAACTCAGGGAGTTGTAACAGGTGCTCACTATCACTAACTTGTGGATAGTGTACTTTCTGTTGTGTGCATTTGCTTAAATAGTGTGCGGTTTTTTGACCGACGGCAAGGTAAATAGCCTGCTTTGGCCATGGAATCTGATTGTTTTGCAAGATTTGCTGCGCGCATAGCACCGCATGTTGACTAACTGCGATGATGATATGGGCGTGTTCTACGAATTTAGAAAGGTTTGTTTCTTCAAGATCGGCGACGATGTCGATCAGAGGATGATGAATAGCGTCAATGCCGTGCCTTTCGAGCAGAGAGCAAAGCGCTTTGCCTTGCTCTCCCGGCCGAGTGACCAACACTGCCATGGTTATTCGTGATCTGCGTATAGCTTGGTTAGAATGTCTCGCGCACCATTTTCAAGCAATTCGTTAGCTAACTGAACGCCCAGAGCTTCGGCGTCGTTGCGGTGACCACGAATTTCACCTCGTACAATTAGGCTGCCATCAGGCTCACCGACAAGCGCACGTAGCCAGATGTTGTCTCCATCGAGTAGAGAGTAGCTACCAATTGGTACCTGACAACCGCCTTCAAGGGTTAGGTTCATGGCTCGCTCACAACGAACGCGATCGGCGGTATCTTGGTGATTGAGTGGCTCAAGCAGTTTAATAAGACGCTCATCATCAAGGCGACATTCAATGCCGACTGCACCCTGGCCAACGGCTGGCAAGGACTGTTCTGGTTCAATAAAACTACGAATACGTTCTTCTAGTTCAAGACGTTTCAAGCCTGCAGCCGCTAGAATAATTGCATCGTATTCACCAGCATCTAATTTACCTAGACGAGTACCAACGTTGCCACGCAGTTCTTTGATAATCAGATCTGGGCGGTATTCTTTTACCTGACACTGACGACGTAAGCTACATGTGCCCACAATAGCGCCTTGAGGTAGTTCATCAATGTTACTGTAAGTGTTTGATACAAAAGCGTCACGTGGATCTTCACGCTCACATATCGTGACAAGACCTAATCCCTCAGGGAAATCGACCGGAACATCTTTCATTGAGTGCACCGCAAGGTCTGCACGACCTTCAAGCATCGCAACTTCTAGCTCTTTAACGAACAAGCCTTTGCCACCGACTTTTGCTAGGGGCGTATCCAAAATGATGTCGCCTTTGGTCACCATCGTGACGAGCTCAACTTCTAGGCCTGGATGAGCGGCTTGAAGCGCGTCTTTTACAAAGTATGCTTGCCATAAAGCAAGAGGGCTTTTTCGAGTTGCAATGCGAATTGGCGTAGATTGTGTCATGGTCTTCTCAATGCTGTTTTAGTTTTGCTTAATCCTACCATTCAACACGTGAAAGTCTTAATGTTAGTTGGCGTTCTCTTTGGTTGGTGATTGGATTTACATTAGGTTATGAAAATTGTGTGACTAGATTCTCATTTAGACTAAGGATTAGTATTCGTTGATAGCGAATACAAGCGACACTACTGCGCTGTCAAATTTGCGAGCAGTGTTGAGTTTTCAGGTCGTGATGATTTGCGGGGGAAAACTTTACCAACTCTGATGAAAGTGTTAAATTGATCACGTTTTTACGTCATTTTGGCTTAATACATCAGCAAATTTTCGTGATTGTTCAACCAAGGAATCTCCCTTGCAGGCTTACATTCAAAAACTCATTCAGCGATTAGATAATCTAAACCAGCAGCGTATCGATCGCGCGCTGGCGCTTATGGATTCGCAAAGCCAGCAAGTCTTTCATTTGATTCCGGCCTTGCTGAACTACAATCATCCTGTCATCCCAGGTTATTACGATGCCGACGTGCCTTACGGTGTGTATGGCTTCGAGCTAAATGCACTTCAACAGCAATTTCTAGATGATACTCAACTGACCATTGGTCAGGTACTTACCACGCCTGAGCAGCCTGCCATTCTTGGTTTGTATACTATGGGTAGCACGTCTTCTATTGGACAAAGCACATCGAGTGATTTAGACATTTGGGTGTGCATCTCTCCAGCAATGGACAGTGATGATCGCGAACTGTTGACCAATAAATGCTTGTTGATTACCGATTGGGCGCAAACTCAAGGTGTCGAAGCAAACTTCTTCTTGATGGATGAAGAGCGTTTTCGTAGCAATCATTCTGAAGAAATGACTGGGGACAACTGTGGTTCTTCCCAGCATTTGCTGCTTCTGGATGAGTTTTACCGTTCTGCGGTGCGTCTCGCTGGTCAGCGATTATTGTGGCAAATTGTGCCTCCAGAGATGGAAGAGTGTTACGACGAGTATGTTGCACAGCTATGTAATGATGGTTATATCGATTGCAGCGAGTGGATTAACTTTGGTCAGCTCAACCGAATTCCTGCTGAAGAGTACTTTGGCTCGAATTTATGGCAACTGTACAAAAGCATTGATTCACCATACAAATCTGTATTGAAAGCCATTTTGCTTGAAGCCTACTCGTGGGAATACCCGAATACGCAACTTTTGAGTGTTGATACCAAACGCCGCTTCTTTGCGCATGAGCCTGATTTGTACGGCATGGATGCGTATTACCTGATGCTTGAAAAGGTTACGCGTTATTTGGTACGAATCCAAGATGACACGCGTTTAGATCTGGTACGTCGCTGCTTTTATCTAAAAACACATGAGAAACTTTCTCGCGAGCCTGATGTTGGATCTGTGGCGTGGCGACGTGAAGCGCTGAGTGATATGATCGCAAAATGGGATTGGGATGACTCTGTGATCGCAGAGCTTGATGACCGCCGTAACTGGAAAGTTGAGCAAGTTAAAATTGTGCATCATTCTTTGCTTGATGCATTGATGCAAAGCTACCGAAATCTCATTCAGTTTGCTCGTCGCAATGACATCACTTCGGCTATTAGTCCTCAAGATATTAGTATTCTGGCCCGTAAGCTGTATGCGGCATTTGAAGTGCTGCCAGGTAAAGTAACGCTGCTTAACCCCCAAATCTCCCCTGATTTGCATGAACCCGATCTTAGCTTTATCGAAGTGAAAGAAGGGAAAGTAAATAAATCAGGGTGGTATCTGTATAAACAGCCTTTGATTGCACATCGAATTCTTGGTCAGCCGAGTTTAGAACACCACGAGTACTTAAGTAAGTTGGTGTCTTGGGCGTTTTTCAATGGCTTGATCACAGAATCAACGCGTTTGCACGCTGTTGTACGCGAAGCTCAGCTTGATATTGATAAGTTCTACCAAATGGTGAGTGATTTACGTAATACATTCTCGTTGCGTAAACGTCGCCCGACCATGCAGGCTCTAGCGAGTCCTTGTGAAATTAGCCAACTGGCGATGTTCATTAACTTTGAAAATGATCCAACTTCAGAGTTGTCTGGCCGCTCGCTGAAAGTGGATGTGAAGAACATTGACGTCTTCAGTTTTGGCCCTGAACAAATCAACTTAGTTGGCAGTGTCGATTTGGTTTATCGTAACTCATGGCATGAAGTGCGAACGCTGCATTTTAAGGGTGAGACGGCGATGCTCGATGCCCTGAAGACTATTCTGGGTAAGATGCACCAAGATGCGATACCGCCAGAATCGGTTGATGTATTTTGCTATGCGAAGAATATGCGTGGCGTGATGCGCAATAAGGTCTATCAAATGTTGGCTGAGTGCATTGATTTACGTTTGAAACCGGTTGAGCAAGAAAAACGTCGCCGCTTTAAGGCAATGCGCCTTGGCAACCAAACATACGGTTTGTTCTTTGAACGTCGTGGTGTGTCTGTACAGAAATTGGAAAACTCGGTTGATTTTTACCGTAGTATTTCGACCAACAAGCTGAAAGGCTCTCCATTATTGATGTTGGATCGCGAACAAGAATATCAACTACCTGAAGTGGTCGATGGATTCGCGAGTGAGGGCTTGGTGCAGTTTTTCTTCGAGGATACCGAAGAGGGGTTCAATATTTACGTGCTGGATGAGTCAAACCAAGTTGAGGTGTATCACCAGTTTAGCGGCTCGAAAGATGAGATGATTGCATCGGTGAATAGCTTTTACACGTCCGTGAAAGATGATAATCGAGTCTCGTCTAAGCTGATCAACTTTAATCTGCCCCAGTACTATCAGATTATTCGCCCGGAAGAGGGCAATACCTACATCATCCCTTACCGAAATGACGGTTGCACGCCCACTCGCCCAAGCAAAGTGGTGAATGTGTAAGACAAATTATTAAAAAGAGCACATCAGTGCTCTTTTTTCTTTTTTTTGCTGACGATTCGTTTCAATGACCCGTTCAATTTAGTCCCAATCGATCGCTTCACCAGCGTGCTTTTCACACTCTTCTTTCACCATTTCAAACAGCTCCATGCCCGTTTTGGAACAAGTCCATTTGTTATCGATAAGCTTGAAGTGGAAGCCTCCAGACTTTGAGGCTAGCCATATTTCATGCATTGGCTCTTGGCGGTTAATGATGATTTGACTGCGGTCTTCAAACTCTAATGTCATTACGTTGCCAGACACTTCGTAATCAATGTCTGCGCCTGAATCATCGATGGATTCTTCGATGATTTGCATCTGCGCGTCCACCAGTTGATGAAATTCAGTATCGTTCATCCGTCTATCCTATTGCTTTTCCTGAGTGTGGTGCGATTATAGGGGGCATTGATTCAATAATCACGATATGCAAAATGAAAAAACTACTTACTGTGTTGTTTGTGATGGTTGCAGCGACGCTTGCCGGTTGCGGTCAATCAGGTTCACTTTACATTCCAGACGACACTCAACAAAACGAGCAGTCACAATAATCTCAGCCACCCCTTAGGGTGAAATCAGGGTTTAGCAATCGAATTAATTAAGGGAAGCGAATTTTGGATTACTTCAACTATCAGGATGATGGCCAGCTTTGGGCTGAAGACGTCTCACTCCACGCTCTTGCTGAGCAATATGGCACTCCTCTTTATGTATACTCACGTGCGACACTAGAGCGTCATTGGAATGCATTCGACAGTTCTGTGGGGCAGCACCCACATCTTGTTTGTTACGCAGTAAAAGCAAACTCTAACCTAGGTGTGTTGAATGCTTTGGCTCGTTTGGGGTCTGGTTTTGATATTGTCTCAGGTGGTGAGCTAGAACGTGTTATCGCTGCAGGTGGTGATGCGAAAAAAGTGGTGTTTTCTGGCGTTGGTAAGACACCAGCAGAAATGAAACGAGCTCTCGAGCTTGGCATTAAATGCTTTAATGTTGAATCTGAACCTGAGCTCGAACGCTTGAACCGTGTGGCCGGTGAGTTAGGTGTGATTGCACCGATTTCTTTGCGTATTAACCCTGACGTTGATGCGAAAACGCACCCTTACATTTCGACTGGTCTTCGCGACAATAAATTCGGCATTGCTTTTGACCGTGCTCCTGCGGTGTATCAATTCGCGCAGAGTTTACCGAACCTTAATGTACAAGGCATCGATTGTCATATTGGCTCCCAACTAACCGATATCGAACCATTTATTGATGCGACGGACCGTCTGTTGGCATTGATTGATGATTTGAAAGCACAAGGCATTAATATTCGTCATCTTGATGTTGGTGGTGGTCTAGGCGTCGTTTATCGCGATGAATTACCCCCACAGCCCTCTGATTATGCCAAAGCGCTATTGGCGCGTCTTGAAAATCATCAAGAGCTTGAGCTTATCTTTGAGCCAGGGCGGGCGATTGCAGCAAACGCTGGTATCTTGCTCACGCGAGTAGAATTCTTAAAGCACACTGAGCACAAAAACTTTGCGATCATCGACGCAGCGATGAATGATTTAATGCGTCCCGCGCTATATCAAGCATGGCAAGATATCGTGCCTGTCTCACCACGTGATGGCGAGGCACAAACTTACGATCTTGTTGGCCCTATCTGCGAAACAGGCGATTTCTTGGGTAAAGATCGAGCGCTAGTGCTGCAAGAAGGTGATCTACTCGCGGTTCGCTCTGCAGGTGCCTATGGCTTTGTGATGTCTTCGAACTACAATACCCGTACCCGAGCGGCGGAAGTGATGGTGGATGGTACCCAAAGTCACCTTGTTCGCCAGCGTGAGGAGCTGACCAGTTTGTGGCAGCTGGAACAGATTCTACCGGAGTAACACACAACAAATGCATTTCCACTTTTCTAAAATGCACGGTTTGGGCAACGACTTTATGGTCGTAGACTGTATTACCCAGAACGTGTTTTTCTCGCAAGATTTGATCCGTCGTTTGGCGGATCGCAACACGGGAGTTGGCTTTGACCAGCTGCTTGTCGTTGAAGCGCCATACGATCCGGAAACCGACTTTCATTACCGCATCTTTAATGCTGACGGTAGTGAAGTAGAGCAGTGCGGAAATGGCGCTCGCTGCTTTGCTCGTTTTGTGCGTTTAAAGGGCTTGACCAATAAATACAGCATCAGCGTAAGCACGAAGAAAGGAAAAATGATCCTCGATATCGAAGACGATGGTGAGGTCACGGTGAATATGGGTATCCCAGAGTTTGAACCGAGTAAAATCCCTTTCAAAGCGAAGCAGAAAGAAAAAACCTACATCATGCGCGCTGGTGAGAAGACCTTATTCTGTGGCGCGGTGAGCATGGGTAATCCTCATGTGGTGACGGTGGTGGATGATGTGGATGCGGCAGACGTAGAAACACTTGGCCCATTGCTTGAGTCTCACGAGCGCTTCCCTGAGCGTGTGAACGCTGGGTTTATGCAGGTGGTCAATCGTGGTCATATTCGTTTGCGCGTGTATGAGCGAGGAACGGGTGAAACCCAAGCTTGCGGTAGCGGTGCATGTGGTGCAGTTGCTGTTGGTATTGTGCAAGGCTTGCTTGATGAGGATGTGAAAGTTTCTCTGCCTGGTGGCGAATTGCGTATCTCTTGGCAAGGTCCTGGTAAGCCGTTGTTTATGACCGGCCCTGCCACCCATGTATTTGATGGTCAGCTGTCGTGTTAGTAGAAGAAAAGGAAATTCAATTGCCCTCCGTTGACGCCGATGCTTTGACGGCAGAAGTGGTTGCTGAATATCTGAAAGACCATCCGGATTTCTTTGTTCAGCGCCCAGAACTGATTGATCGACTTTCTCTGCCTCATGCTGATCTCGGTACCGTTTCTCTTGTGCACATTCAAATGAATCGTCAGCGTCAGCGCATTGAAGAACTTGAAGAAGAAATAACCACACTGATGTCCCTAGCTGCCAGTAATGACCGAACATTTTATGAGTTCATGGATCTGCAAGGGCAGATTCTTAAGTGTACTGATTTTAAGCAAGTGATTGCGGCAATAGAACAGAAAGCAAAAGAGCTTGGTTTAAAAGCCTATGTTCGTCTGTTGAGTCAGTGTCATGCTGAAACTCAACTGAGTAAGGAAAGTTACCAACGTTTTGCGATGAATCACTTAAATGGCAAAGACGCTTATCTAGGTCGTCTGCGTAAAGTGGATCGTGAAGCTTTGTTTGGAAATATGGATGTTCCAGAAATGGGGTCCTATGTGGTGTTGCCGTTGGTGAAACAACAGCCGCTCGGTGTTCTGGCATTTTCTAGTGAAGATGGTGGTCACTTTCAACCAGATATGGATACCTTGTTTTTGCGTCACCTCTCATTAGTCGTGGCATATCTCGCACAAACTCTGGTATGGCATGAACATCATGATAACAGCACCCAACAAACCTCTACCCAATAGCCTTAGCAAGCCTCTTGAACGTTTCTATGAATTTCTGCGAAGCGAAAAGGGGCTGAGCCTTCATACTCAACGAAATTACAAACAACAACTGGGCACCATGGCTCAGCACCTAGCAGATATGGGCCTGAAAGAGTGGTCTCAAGTTGATGCGGGCTGGGTTCGCCAACTTGCGGGTAAAGGCATGCGTGAGGGAATGAAAGCCAGTAGTTTAGCCACGCGTCTCTCTTCTCTGCGGAGTTTTTTCGATTTTCTTATCTTACGGGGAGAAATGACCGCAAATCCCGCTAAAGGGGTATCTGCACCTCGTAAGAAGCGACCTCTCCCTAAAAACCTAGATGTTGATGAAGTAAACCAGCTGCTTGAAGTGAATGAGGATGATCCTTTAGCGGTTCGCGATCGTGCGATGATGGAGCTCATGTACGGTGCGGGTTTACGTTTAGCTGAACTAGTGAGTATTGATGTTCGTGATGTTCATTTGCGGAGTGGGGAATTACGGGTTATTGGTAAAGGTGACAAAGAGCGTAAAGTCCCATTCTCAGGCATGGCGACAGAGTGGGTAGGTAAGTGGCTTAAAGTTCGTGGTGGGTTTGCTGCGGCTGGTGAATCTGCGTTATTTGTGTCTAAGCTTGGTACGCGTATTTCACACCGAAGTGTGCAAAAGCGCATGGCCGAATGGGGACAAAAACAGTCGGTAGCGAGCCATATTAGCCCGCATAAATTGCGTCACTCATTTGCTACCCATATGCTGGAGTCGAGCAATAACTTACGTGCAGTACAAGAGTTGTTAGGGCATGAAAACATTTCAACCACTCAAATCTACACGCATTTGGATTTTCAACATTTAGCACAGGCTTATGATCAGGCGCACCCTCGTGCACGTAAGAAGAGCGATAAATAGGGACTCGAATGAAATTCTACCGCAGTATTCCGTCAGTTAAAGCGATGACATTTGATCTTGATGATACGCTCTACGACAACTATCCAGTGATCGTGCGTATGGAACAAGAGTTATTGTCTTGGCTCAGTCGGAATCACCCCGCGGTTGCGCATTTGGGAAAAGCTGAGTGGCTGGCAGTAAAAAAACAAGTCGTAGAGCAGCAACCTGAGCTAAAAAACGATGTGACACGTTGGCGTTGGGTGCAGCTAAAAAGGGCATTTCTTGAAGCCGGTTATGACGAGCTTGATGCGGAGAACGCAGCACAGGCAGGCGTTGATATAGCGTTAGAGTGGCGTAGTCGGTTTACAGTACCACAGACAAGTCTCGATATACTGACGCAACTTAGAAAACAACTTCCCCTTGTTGCCATCACTAACGGTAATGTTGATTTAGATAGAATCGGCCTTGCTCCATTCTTTGAACTGGTCTTAAAGGCGGGGCCTGATGGACGAGAGAAACCTGAGCCCGATTTATTTAATAAAGCGCAGCAATTTTTAGATGTACCAGCCCAACATATTCTTCATGTTGGTGACCATTTGGTGACGGATGTTTTGGGGGCGAAACAGTCAGGTTATTCCGCGTGCTGGTTTAATCGCAATACAGAACCTCGGCAGGGAAATACGAAAAGTCAGTTATTACCAGATGTAGAGATCCATTGCTTGAACACCTTGGGGGAGTTCTTAAACCACTGATGGTTTCACGTGAAACGACACTGATAAAAAACGCAGCGAAAGCTGCGTTTTTTATTTCTCATTTATGATTTGAGCGCATGGCCACTTTTCTCTGCTTGAAAGTGTGGGATGTAATGTTGGAAGAAATCCAGCATTTGCTGTTGGTTTTCATGTTCACCGAGTTGTCCTAACAGCTGCGCTGCGACTTCAAATGTGCATAAGTTCCCATCTTGCTGATTGCGACGCAGTTGATATTGAGAATTGGCTTGGCTGACTAGCCCCATCATCGCAATATCCTCTAACCAATGGCTCTTGTTGAGCATCTTACGAGCTTCTTGCCAAGTCGCATCAAGGATGATGAACATTGGTTTTCTATTTTGTTGATGGCTTTGCTTTTGTACTTGTTCCAACGTGAGGCTCTCTTCACTTGGAAAAAGAAGTACTGGCAACAAGCTTGGATCTGCAAACATGATTGACCATTCTGCTGGTGGGCATTTCCGCTCCCAAACGACTCGAGTCACATTCAACTGGCACTGGATAAGTAGTTTGCCTGTATTGGTGTCTCGAGCTTGCTCATTTGGATGTATCAAGAGCATTAATTCATGTTCACTGCTCAGCTTTGGCAGCAGTGAGCAAATGCAGTTGAATTGAAACCCACACTGGAGACAAGGCTGCTGCGTTATCACAAGCGGACTCCGTCGCGAACTGGGCTAATTTCATCAGAGAACAAGCGTACACCACTGATCTGCTCTTTGGTTGCCTTTGGCGCTAAACTTGGATTAATTGGGTAACTTGCCCCGGTGTATTGCATGACATGTTGGCCAGACGAAGCTCCGCCCCCGCTGACATTAAAAATGAGGTCTCGCCAACCATGAGAGGTTTGTTGACCAAGCATTATTGGGCTTTGCACCAGCGTGATGCGGCTATTGAAGACCCACGTTTTTTCATCGTTTTCAAAGACCAATAACGTGCAACCACCAGAACCACACCAATCCAGTTGAATGAGAAGCTCTTCATTACCATCATCATTTAGGTCGTAAGTCAGCCAGCGATATTGGTTGTTGTTTGAATTTATTTGATTAATGAAGAAGTAGTTACGAACAGCGGCATCGACTTTAGAGTTGAAGTCTGCACTTGATGGAATGTTCACAGTTTTGATAGGTGTGCTGTTGCTTTGTTGCGTTGTATTCTCTGTGTCTGAGTTATGTATTGTTGATGGATAGAGTACCAATCCACCACCAGCAATAGGATAAACCATGCTGCCTACTTTCTCTTGGGTTGCTTTGAGTGTATCTCCATCACGAGTGAACAAACGTTCAGTGATCAATCGTTGCTGCTGGTGATGCGTCATCACTACTTGTATTTGCGATGGGCTCAGTTGTTGCCAATAACCTCGTTCAATCAACGATGGTTGTCCATCCGCGTAGCGGTATTGAGTGATTGCGCTGTGATCGGTGTTCAGTGTCATCTGGACTTCAAAGCCCTGTGATTGGGTTGATGTCGCTACATAGGTATCCGCCCAGTCTAAGGTAGAATCTATATTCGCTGTCATTCCACAACCTTGGTAGCTCTTACCATTGTGCTTTAGTGTCGCTTTCCAACCATATAGAGAATTGCTCGTAGTGTCAGAACATAAATTCTCTGTCATGCGCAGCTCCCCATCGTTAAGTTGATAGGTGCGTTGACGCGGTTGCAGCTGGCTACTATCAACATTCAGTGTTTCTGTAGGCTGACCGATTTGCTTAAGCACAAATGAGTCGCCTTCGAAATGTGCATGCCATGATGGTTCGTTCCCAAAGACGCGCGTTGGTTTGCTAGTTTCTTTACAGCGGCTTGTATTTTCTGTCGTGAGGAAGTTCACCTGTTCAACTACAACGTTTGCATCAAAATCTGCAGAGAAACCATCAACACCTGGCTGAGTCAGGTGACCAATAATTTCACCATACATAATTTGGTAAGGCTCGGAGGTTAACCCTACTGCACGTTGGATTTGTTGGGGAGAGAGTTGTAGCCAATATTGTTTATCGCTACCACAAGGCGTGATGTATTGGCTTTCGTGGCCAATCACCACTTCACCACGCAACATAAAGGTTTGAGGTAAGATGGTTTCCGGCTTATCTAAAGATGCAGGCGGTGTGGTTGGTGTGTCTTCACCTGACGGTGATGGCTGCATGCTACATGCTTGCAGGACCAGCAGTGTGGCTAATGCTACTGGGTTTTTCAAAGCCTTCATGTTATATCTTCCTCATTACAATCTGCATCGGATGGCATTATGGCATATTGGTTATTTAAAACAGAACCAGATACCTTTTCTATTGACACGCTGCGAACCCAAAAGGTTTCATGTTGGGAGGGCGTTCGTAATTATCAGGCGCGCAATATGATGCGTGATCAAGTCAAATTGGGCGACTTGGTGCTGATATACCATTCCTCTTGCAAGAACGTTGGTGTGGCAGGTATTGCCAAAGTCACCCGTGAAGCATACCCCGACCATTTCCAGTTTGACTTGGAGAGTGACTACTACGATCCAAAGTCTGATCCAGAAAATCCGCGCTGGATCATGGTGGATATCGAGTTTGTACGTAAGACCGAGCGCTTGATCCCACTGTCAGTGATGAAAGCGATGCCTGAGCTAGAAAATATGCCATTGGTGAAACGAGGCAATCGCTTATCGATCATGCCGGTGAGTGAAGATGAGTGGCAAGCGATCCTTAGCAAAGAGAAGCTGCCAAGCCAGCGATAAAAGAAAAGGGCTGCAAATGCGCAGCCCTTTGTCATTTTATGGATAACGGGTCCTAGATAGCAAAGACCGGTTATAGCAAATGTTCTTGCAGGTAGTGTGCGACTGCATCGTTGGCGTTGCTGCCAATCACTTCATTGTTTGGCAGTGCTTTCATCACTTTCTCGTGAGACGTGCCCATTACCAAACCTTTACCCGCCATGGATAGCATTTCTACATCGTTCATACCGTCGCCAAATGCGATGGTGTTTTCTAGCGTTAGGCCGATGGACTCCGCGACAGCTTTTAATGCATCACCTTTAGAAACGCCAGCGCTCATTACCTCCAAGCACCAAGGTGTAGAGAATGCGATGTTCAATCGGTCTCCAAATTGCTCGCGAAGCTTAGTTTCGAAAGTGACAAGGTGGTCGTGATCTTGCGCAGGATGCGTGAAGAAAATTTTTGCAATTCCATCCGTCGGCGCGTTGTTTTCATCGTACAGTTTGTAACTGAACTCTTCATGAAAATCACGCAGCTGCTCATCGTCTTTGTTCAACAACCAGTCTTCATTTTGGTACATGTGGATAAGTATTTCTGGATCCGTCTTGATCGTGTTGATCACCGGTTGTACCAAATCTTCAGGTACGTTCTGGCTGTACATCTCGTGATCATTTTGGTCATGCACGCGCGCACCGTTTGATGTGATCATGTAAGCCGGAATGCCGACTGTACGACGAATGCTTGCGACGTCTACGTGGTGGCGACCCGTTGCAAAGATAAATGTGTAACCTTTTTCGTGCAGCGCTTTCAGCGTTTCTTTTGAGTAGGCACTTAGCTGGTGGTTAGGTGCGAGTAAAGTACCATCCAGATCGGAGGCAACGATTTTGGTGATCTCTTTGCAAGGTAGCGATATGGTCATGAAGCCCTCGTAAACGGTTCGAATAGAGTGGAACAGGTTGATTGCACACGGAGTACAGTAGATTGACTAGTTCATACTGCTCCGAGTGCGGGGAACATGATGAAGTTTACGCCAAAATAAGGAAGAAAAAGAGGGTAAATCGAAGACGTCGTCTTTCCTCTTTAATTTGTTATTTGGCTTTGCTCACGCATAAAAGAAAAGATCGCATCGAGCGCTTGGTTTCGATATTGGTCTTTCTCGAACAAGATTTCGTGTTCTGCATTATCGATAGAAATTAGCTGTGCATTTGGGTTGGTTTTACGGAGTTTATTGATAAAGCGTTGTTGTGCAGCGTTGCTGACGATGCGATCGTTACTTGACTGAATCAGTAAAACAGGAACGTTGATCTGACGTGTTAGCAAAATGCATTGTTTGGCAGCCATTAAGCCTTGCCATACCCAGCGAGTGCTTGGCCCACCAACCTGTAGCTCTGGTTTATTGTTATATAAATCGCGAAACCAATGGTAGCGACTGGCGCTTTGGCTAAGTGGGTTATCTTCAAATGGTTTTGGATAATACGCTTTATGGCCTGGTGCATAGCTTGGCTGTGATGAGACAGCGGCAAGGATTTGCGTTACTGGAATGGCAACAGGGCTTAGATACCAAGGGAGGTGAATACCAAACATTGGTGCGCTTAGGATCAAAGCATTGAAGTTATGTTCTGGATGAGTTTGAAGATAACGTGTCGCAATCGCGCCACCCATGGAGTGAGCGATGATAAAACGTTGTTGGTAGCCACTTAAGTCGAGCTGCTGCAGCACTAATGCCATATCTTCAATGTAATCATTAAAGTCATAGACGTGACCCATGTCAGAGTCTGGCAGCAGACGATCTGATAAACCTTGTCCTCGGTGGTCAAACGAATACACGTCATAACCCTGTCGATACAGATCGTAGAACAGTTCTTGGTATTTCCAGGAAGCTTCAACGCGGCCGTTGACGATCAGTATGGCTTTTGTGTGCTCAGGGTTGGTAAGTTTGCACCAGTAGATTTTCTTTTTCTCTGTCCCTTTTACAAAGCCCTCTTGGCGTTCTTGCCAAAGTGCTGCGATAGGACCACCTATTGCTTGCTCAAATAAGCGCTCTTGAGTATAAGTCAAAGGTGAATGGTTAATAGCCATTAGTCGATTACCTGAAGATACGTTGAAGACGCGATGTATCATCGAAGAATTATTGAGGAAATGCAATGGATACCCACGTTTGGTTAGCCTATGTGGTAACAGCAATCGTTTTTAGTCTGGCTCCGGGATCGGGTACCGTCAACTCAATCAGTAATGGTTTGAGTTACGGCACACGAAAGTCATTAGGTGCTATTGTTGGTTTGCAAATCGGTTTAGCAATTCATATTGCTTTGGTCGGTGCGGGTATTGGCGCATTAGTCGCACAATCGGCAACCGCATTTACCGTGATTAAATGGGTAGGCGCTGCTTATTTAGTATGGCTTGGTATTCAAAAATGGCGTGATACGTCCGGTTTGGTTGCCGCTGAAAGCCATAAAGCCATGTCAGGGACCTCTTTATTATATAAAGCCATTCTCATTAACCTGACTAACCCAAAATCTATTGTGTTCTTAGTGGCATTGTTTCCACAGTTCATTGACCCAGCAAAAGATCAACTGACACAGTTGTTGGTATTGGGGGTGACCACAGTGACCATCGATGCATTTGTCATGCTAGGGTACACTACACTGGCTGCACAAATGGGCCGTTTTATTCGCTCTGATCGTATCATGAGTAAAATAAACAAAGTCTTTGGCTCAATGTTTATGGGGTGCGGTGCCTTGCTTGCTGCAGCAAAATGATAACGATGTAGTTCTTCTCTATTGTGTCGCCTTTCACTATGAATATCATCGTGTTAGGCGACATGATTATGTCAATATGATTTGCCCTACATATTACTTCCTTTTTTGCTTCTCTCTGTATTCTTCTTATTCTCCTCAAGTCGCCTTTTTGAATGGTATTTCATACGTTCTTTGTCTGATCAAATATTAAACTTTTATTACAGTCGAGCGCGATCGCTTGACGGCATCTCAGTTTTAAATAAATATATACGCATATCCATATATAGGTATGTGTTTATGCTTCCACATCAGTTCTTCAAACTTCTTTCCGACGAGACTCGTGTGCGCTGCTTAATGTTGGTGGTTCGTGAAGGGGAAACCTGTGTTGGTGATTTGGCTCATGCATTACAACAAAGCCAGCCCAAGATTTCTCGCCATCTGGCCCAGCTAAGATCAAATGGTATTTTAGTTGATAAACGTCAGGGGCAATGGGTGTACTACGAGCTGTCCGATCAATTACCGGGATGGATGCAAAAATTGATTGATGACTTGGTCGCTTCGAACTGTTTGAAGAAAGAGTACCAAGAAGACATTTCACGATTGCACGATAAAGCTCGTGCAGCTTGCTGCTAATAGTAAGTGTTACCAGTTTATAGGTTTAAAAAGGTAGAAGATTATGACGATTAAAGTAGGTATTAACGGTTTCGGTCGTATTGGTCGCTTGGCATTACGTGCAGCGTTTGATTGGCCAGAGCTAGAGTTCGTACACATCAACGATGTAGCGGGTGATGCAGCGACGCTTGGTCACTTACTTGAGTTCGATTCAGTTCAAGGTCGTTGGAACCATGCAGTGCAAGTTGAAGGCACAGATATGGTGATCAACGGTAAGCGCATCACGACTTCACAAGAGCGTGATATCGATGCTGTGAACTGGGGTCAATGTGATGTTGTGATTGAAGCAACGGGCGTTCATCGCAAAACCTCATTCCTAAACAAATACCTAGAACAAGGCGTCAAACGTGTTGTTGTTAGCGCACCAGTAAAAGAAGACGGCGTAGCTAACATCGTAGTGGGTGTGAACGACCACATCTTCGATCCAGCGCAGCACCGCATCGTCACAGCGGCATCTTGTACCACTAACTGTATTGCACCAGTCGTGAAAGTAATTCACGAGAAACTGGGTATCGAGCAATCATCATTCACGACGATTCACGATCTAACCAACACACAAACCATTTTAGATGCGCCGCACAAAGACCTACGTCGTGCACGTGCATGTGGCATGAGCCTGATCCCAACCACAACCGGCAGTGCGACGGCAATTGTTGAAATCTTCCCAGATCTAAAAGACAAGATTAACGGCCATGCAGTTCGTGTTCCTCTCGCAAACGCCTCACTCACAGACATCATTTTCGATGTGAAACGTGATACCACGGTAGAAGAGGTTAACGCACTACTGAAAGAAGCATCCGAAGGCGAGTTAAAAGGCATTTTAGGCTTTGAAGAGCGTCCATTGGTTTCTATTGATTACAAAGGCGACCAACGTTCAACTATCGTCGATGCGCAATCCACCATGGTTGTGGGTTCTCGTATGGTGAAAGTTTACGCTTGGTACGATAACGAAATGGGTTACGCGACGCGCACTGCGGAATTGGTTCGTAACGTTGGTATGGCATAAGGAGTTTTAAAATGTCTCATCCTACATGGCAATTAGATTTAGAAACGGGCGCGTTGGTACTGACTCCATGTCCGGGCACTAAAGGTGTTGAACTGCAAGCTTCGTTAGAGCAGCTAAAAGAGCAAGGCGTAGAAGCGATTGTTACTGCCCTTGATGATGCTGAATTAGCGTCTAAAGATGTGTCTGCGTTGGGCGAATTAACCCAACAGCTGGGCATGAAATGGTTCCAAATTGAAATTGAAGATGATTGCGCTCCGGACGAAGACTTCGCTGCAAAATGGCAACAAGCTAGCCCTGAATTGCACGCGATTATTGCTCAAGGTGGCAAGGTTGCAATGCACTGTATGGGTGGCTCTGGTCGCACAGGTTTGTTTGCTGCGCACTTACTGCTAGAGAAAGATTGGGCGCTAGAAGACATCGTACGTGAAGTGCAAGCTTTGCGTCCTGGTGCTTTCACTAAACCAGTACAGGTTGAGTACATCGAGCGTGTAGCTCAAAATGCTTGATCAGCTTATAGAGCTTTTGGAACATCATGATCTAAAAGCTCTATTTATGCTGTAATGGCTTATCAATTTATGTGATTCTTGTTTATTGATTTTGTATTTAAGCCATTGTTTATTAACGAATGGTTATTGAGTGCTTCATCAGTTTTAGCTTCACAATTTAGCGCCAGTATTGAGATGGTTCAATGCTGGTGTTCAGGTCATAGAGCATTTAGAACATCATGATCTAAATACTCTAAACGCTGTACATCTGAGGTCGTTATGATTTCAAAACTAAGCAAAAGCATTCGTCAGTATATGTTGGTGACGTTCAACTATTGGAACTTCACCGTGACGGATGGTGCACTGCGTATGCTGGTGGTGCTTTACTTCCATGACTTAGGCTACTCAAGCTTAGCCATTGCTTCGCTGTTCCTTTTCTATGAATTTTTTGGCGTAGTGACCAACTTGGTTGGTGGCTGGCTAGGTGCTCGACTTGGTTTGAACAAAACCATGAACGTCGGCTTAGGGATGCAGATTTTTGCCTTGCTGATGTTGGCAGTGCCCAATGCTTGGTTGACCATTCCTTGGGTAATGGCGGCGCAGGCAATTTCAGGTATTGCCAAAGACTTGAATAAGATGAGTGCAAAGAGCGCGATCAAAACTTTGGTGCCAGACGAGCAGCAGGGTGCACTTTATAAATGGGTTGCGATCTTAACGGGCTCGAAGAATGCACTGAAAGGTGCGGGCTTCTTCGTTGGTGGTTTGCTGCTGTCGGCGTTTGGTTTCCAAACTTCGATGATCATTATGGCAAGTGTGCTGGCTGTTGTGTTTGTATGCAGTTTGATCTGGCTAGAAGCGGATATGGGTAAGGCGAAGAGCAAACCTAAGTTCCGTCAGATTTTCTCTAAGTCAGAGTCGGTAAACATCCTTTCTGCGGCGCGTATGTTCTTATTTGGCGCACGTGATGTGTGGTTTGTTGTTGCACTGCCGATTTACCTTGGCAGCGTGTTTGGTTGGGATCATCTGATGGTGGGTGGCTTCCTCGCGGCTTGGGTGATTGCTTACGGATTCGTTCAAGGTTTTGCGCCTCGTATCACCGGCAAAGCACAAGGTCGAGTGCCAGATGGCAGCGCGGCTCTGATTTGGGCGGGCATCCTTGCCGTCATCACTGGTGCGATTGCTTATGGCGTGCAAATCGGTTGGCAACCAGAGCTTGTTGTTGTCGTGGGCTTGATGATTTTCGGCGCTGTGTTCGCAGTGAACTCATCTCTGCACTCTTACCTGATCGTTAGTTATGCGAAGGGCGATGGAGTATCACTGGATGTCGGCTTCTACTATATGGCGAATGCGATGGGACGTTTGATCGGTACGGTTCTATCTGGTTGGATTTACCAAGAAGCGGGTCTAGCGGCATGTCTGTGGGTGTCATTTGCTTTCTTAGCACTAACAACTCTAATTTCTATCAAGCTACCAAAGGCCAAAGTGGTTACGGCTTAAATCGGTTTACGACTTAGAAATAAAAAATGGCTCCATATTGGGAGCCATTTTTGTTTTTACGATTCAGTATCGCAAATCAGCAAGTCTTGCTTATGGGCAAATGCGGCCTTGTTGTGCTGGTTGCGTCATTTCCATATCACCTTTCAGTGAGCGGTAAACGATGGTGTTCCAAACTTCACCATTGTCCATTTCGAATTCAATCGCGTAGTTAAGGCCATTCACCACTTGAGTACGTACGCTTAAGATCTCTTTTAGCTTCGCCGCGGTATTCATCTGACCAAGTACAAAATCTAATGCCTGTTGAGCCTCAGGTGTTACTTCACCTTGAGACCAACCGCCAGCAAGGTTTTCAGCGCTGCAGATAGGGTTCGCTTCCGGTTGCGATTGTGTTGGTGCCACGGTCTCTTCCTTTTGATTACATCCAGCTAAAGCCACTACACAAACCAGTGACGCTAATAATGTTTTCTTCATAAAGGCCTCTCTTAATAATCTGTTCAGCATCCTAATAGAATAAATCGGTTAGATCTGTTTCATCTCTGAGAAAGCTTTGGGCTGCTGATCTCACCTCAGAATGGAAGTTGCGGGTATCTATTTTGCAAGTGAATAATATTTGCACGTCATAAAGGAGTTAAAAATAAGCAAAAACAGACTGTTAACTATTTAACCGGATGAAAATTGCCCTATGCTATAGACGTGAAGTTACGCAAATTAGGAAAGGGTATGAGAGAAAGGGTTCTATTTTTCGACTTATTACGTTGTGTCGCTGCAGTGGCAGTGATCGCTATTCACGTGTTAGCGCCATATCGTAATGAGTTGGGAGTGATTCCATTTGACCAATGGTTGACAGCGGTCGGTGTGAACAGTGTGACTCGCTGGGCGGTGCCCGTATTCATTTTGATCACTGGTGCGCTGATGCTCAGTGACACTCGTCCTTTTGATGCCAAGTACTACGTTAAACGGCGTTTGGGTAAAGTGTTGGTGCCTTTCTTAGTGTGGTCGATGTTTTATGCCTATCTATCCGGTTGGACAGCGCAAGGTTTTGATTTCGAGACCGTCAAAGAAGTCGTTGGTAATAGTCCACATCACGCGACTTACTATCATCTCGGATTCTTCTACTACTTTATTCCGCTCTATTTTGTGATTCCGCTGTTTCAATGGGTAGTCCGCAATTGTGATGACAGTGTCCTTTATGCGTACTTGGCGGTTTGGCTACTCAGTAGCACCTTATTCTTATTCAAAATTGATGGGCCGTGGAGCAATCAATACTGGCTTTACATGGGATATTTGCCTCTCGGCTATGTATTATTTAAAAAGGTTCCACTTAATCGCTCTACAGTATCGCTCGTTACGGGGTTAGGCTTAGTCGCTTTGGTTGTGACTTTCACTATGGTTGTGAGCAATAGCTTGGAAGCCGAGAAATACACAGTAGGGCGCTGGTTCTCATATAAAACATTGAATGTGATTTTAGCGGCGTCAATGATCTTTATGCTGTGTCGTTACTTTGGTGAGGGGTTAGCCCCTAAAGCACAAAAAGTGGTGGGTTTTATTAGCCAATACAGTTTAGGTATTTATCTATTACACCCCATTTTTTTATGGCCAATGAAAGCCTTTGAGTGGTATCACGGCCATCCAGCATGGGTGATTCCTGTGTGGATTGTGTTGAGTGGAGCAGGAGCCTTGGCAATGAGTTATTTGTTCTCTAAGTCCGCCAAGACTCGTTGGTTATTGCCGTAGGTTAGCGTTTTACAGCGAAGTGTAAGAACTTATCGCCACGGTAGGTCAGTGTGCCTTTATCACCTGGATTGAGCGCATGGTAATAGTGCACACCGATTTGAAACTCGCGTTTCGGTCCGATAGGCCCACGTTGTACATAAATCCAATATTCTTGATCGTCTTGACCAGGCTCTGCGTCCGGTACGTCTATTGCTTGTTTGTCGAGTACGGTGACTTGTGCGCTTTGCTCAGGCGCGTTCTCGCCAAAATAGTGCTTACTGTAAAAGCGAAAGAACACCCATGCCCCCAGAGCAATCAGGGCAAATAGAGCCAAAATAAGTGAGATTGGCATGATAACCTCCAATGTTTCATTGGCACCTATTTTACAGAACTCCCTGATTAAACTATGAGTTGAGATAAATTATTCGTGATCTAGTAAAAGGGATGTAGTTTTTATTCGGCGCACTTCACATTTTATATGCGTAGAAGAGCACAAATTAGCAGGAAATGTGCACCTCTTAACTCGAAAAACCTCTAAATTTGTAGAAGAATAAGTGAACGAACAAAGGAAAGATCAGTGAAGGAAGGTTACGATGTCAGATATTGAGAAAGTAGTCATGCGTACCCGAACGATTGAAAAGCTCTTGCGAACACAGTATCACGCAGAAGGGAAAGGGTTACACCAACTGATCACCAGTTGTGAAGAACGTTTGCCACACGACGTTGTTGCAAAACTGCGTTTTATTGCGACCGTTCGAAATAAGGTTGTCCATGAAGAGGGCTATAAACTGGATGATCGAAAGGGTTTTTTAGCCGCTTGCGATGCATGCGAGAAAGAGTTGACGCCAAGAAGTTCTCGCTTTATCTGGCGAGTAGCAATTTTGTTGATGGCTCTCATTACGCTTGCCGCTCTTGGCTTCTACTACATGCATTGGGATATTTTGTCGAAACATCTATAAACAGTGTTTGTACGAAAAGTAATCAAAAAAGGGAACGCAATTGCGTCCCTTTTTTATTTTAAACAGTAACTTAGTACATCATTGGCAGCGTCATTAAACCCATAACTACTGCAATCATTACCAGCCCCTGTTTTTGAGATGAAGAAATCATAACACTACCCCTTTAATCCTTGATGAACTCGATGTAAATAATATAGCACTGTTTTTGAGCTTTGATCAACTTTAAAGCGTGAAACTTTTCAAAAAACACACTTAACTTGATTGTTTTTACCTTAATTTGACCAATGAAACTGTGTTTTTTGTGCTGCTTCATAAGTGTGCGTTGTGTCTAAATGTTCTTCGCTTGCGGGTTTAAGTTGTTGATTTTAATGTGTTAAATATAGTTACACTAATGGTGTTATTGTGTTTCTTTTATATGTGGCTGGTTTGGGTTTTGATTTTTGATGAATTTCTCAAAAGTTGAGAAAATTGAGTTTTTATTCTTGCTGGTTAGGGCGAAAGTTTCCAACAGTGGGAGTGATTTCCTATCTGATGAGAAAATTGTCCCGCCATTACCACTTGGGATAGATTTGTGGTGGATAGAGTGTGGTTTTAATGACTTATCTGATATGTTTTTAGCTATATCAGTTAGTTATGTTTGGTTGCTTAACTTTTTAATCTAGATAAATACAAGGATTCAGGTGGTTTATATTGCACTGTCTTTGCCTGTTTTAGACGCTTTAAGTCCAGAGGTCGTGGATTTCTGTTTTGTGTTTCTTATTTGTTCATAACGTTTGTATGGCAATCAATTTGATGGTTTCTTTGACAACTTTTCTGTTGGACCTATTTTGTTTGTATCGACGTTTAGCACGAGCTTACGCTTTGATGTTGTAGGAGAAAAAAAGAGATGAAACATAGATAAAGAATGTGCCTTGAGTTAGGTGTGAAAGTCATGCGATTCGCTATCGAGATCCAACTTTCGTTGATTGTGTCTTTACATCAAGATTGGTCTACCTAGACTAGCGACGGGGTTATGTAGAAGGTGTAGGTGTCATGTGGAGTTGGCTGGCAATAGGACTATCTGGGTTGTATTCCGTGTTGGGGGCAAAGCAAGCCAATTTGCCACAGTCTCTACTGTTTAAAGTACTGACGCTGTTATTGCTATTGATCCTAGTACTGACAGAGGGACCTTCCGCATCTCAGACTTACTGGATTGTAGGTGGTCTGTTAGTGTCTATGTTTGCAGATACCCTGCATTCATTTAAATCTCGGAAGTCTTTCTATTTTGTTAGTTATTTGCTCGCTCAGTTGCTTTATAGCCAAGCTTTCTGGGTTCAATTGAACGGTGAGATTATCTGGTGGTTACTGGCACTACTGCTTGCAGCAAGTGTTGTTGCTTTCTTCTTGTTGCTTCCTCAACTTGATTCTTTAGTTTTCCCTGTTGTTGTCATGGGGGGTGTCCTGGTTTTTCTTGCTTGGTTAGCGGGCGAGGTGTGGCTTCAGGCTGCAACTCGTGGGGCAGCTCTCGGGTTTCTCGGTACCTTGGTTATGATAGGCTCCGCATTGACTTACGCCATTCACGGCTACCGTAAGCCGATGAAACGTGCGTACCTTTGGGTGAGTGGTAGCTATTTCTTCGCTCATGCTTTAATTGTGGCTTCTGTCATTTACTAACGCAGGTCAAAGTAACAATCGCTAACTTGAGTAAACTGATGGGATTAAATTTGATGATTGGAGTCAATGATGAGTGAGATTCACGCGCATAACCTGTTAAACCTACTGAATGAAACCCCAATGAACCGTGATGAGCTAGCGACTCACTTTGGTACTGATGTCCGTTTTCATACGTGCAAACTCAATGATTTAGATTTAGATGCGTTACTAGATTTTTTACTAAAACGTGAAAAAATTCATGAGCATGAGGGCAAATTCATCGTCAACAAAGCACGTATTTGTAACCATTAATTTACTCATGATGGGCATCGTTTTTCTTTGTTATTGTTGATGATGTAGAAAGCAGCTTTAATTGAGAACAAGATCAATGCAGCAGAAAAGCCGCTCAATCGAGCGGCTTTTGTCTATTCACTGACATCTATTTTGTCGACGTTTACATCATGTGCTTACGACGAATGTCGAGTAACGCGAAAATACCAAAAATTAGAATGGAGTATTTCTCCCAAGCGCTCATCTTAATTTTGTCACCAAACGCACCGATGAAGATCGCCATTTGTAATCCATGCATCATGAATAGGAACGCAGCCATGATGTAAAGAGCGATGGCCGCTTTGCCTGGGAATGGCATAAAGATGTTGAGAATCAATATAAACCAGACAAAAGCGATCGCCGCTTTCGCCAATATCAGTAGTGCTTTCATTTAACTTTCCTTTTAAATTGAGGCGTTAAGATTGGGAGCGTTCGTATAGGCGGTAACTTACTTGCCCCGCGCTTTTCTCGCGGTGCAATTGCCAATTATCCGGAAGCCCAGCAATATTCAGCTCTTTTTCTGTTTCAATATAAATCATGGCATCTTCAGCTAACCAGCCGTTTTGCTCTAGCAAGGTCACGGTTTCATCCAGTAACCCTTTGCGGAACGGTGGATCGATGAATACGACATGGTATGGCGTACCCGGTTGTTGTAAAAAGCTCAGTGCGTCAGTGTTCACGACGTTAATATTATTTGCGTTCAAAGAGGCAATATTTTTTTGCAGTTGCTGAAATGCTTGAGGATTGAGCTCAATCATAGTGACAAGCTCTGCTTGGCGAGAAGCCGATTCAAAGCCTAAACCGCCAGAACCTGCAAATAGGTCGAGACATTTCGCTTGAGGTACGTCTTGAGCTAGCCAATTAAATAGCGTTTCTTTTACGCGATCGGTGGTTGGACGCAAACCTTCTGCATCATGAACAGGGAGCTTTCTACCTCTCCATAAACCACTAATAATGCGAACAAAGCCCGTTGTTGGCTTTTTTTGTGAGGAGTTTTGCTGGCGACGTCTTGACATAGATTTTTTGACCGCTAATAAAGTGATACTATACCCAATTGCCCAAGCATTGAGCGAGGGTACAGCCCAGAATATTCATGATGACAGAGTGTAACATTAATAAGATTAGAATCATCTAATTGGAAAGTTAGCACAACTTTGTCATCAGGCTTTTCTGAATCAGTCATTCTGTTTTTAGAAAAGCGTACTTAAATAGATAAAGAGACAATCTAGGATAGCCCCAGATGACGGAAAAAAAGAAGCGCGGATTACTTTCGTGGCTAGGTTTTGGTGATGAAGAGCAAAGCCAAAAGCCAACGGCTGAAGAATCAGTAAAAGAAGAAGCGGTGGAAGCGCCTGCAGCTGAGCAACAAGCGATGGAAGAAGTTGTTGCTGAACAAGTTGATGAAAAAGCAGTTGTTGAAGAAGAGCCTAAGGGTACCGAAACTGTCCCAGCAGAAGCAGAAGCAGAAGCAGAAGCAGAAGCAGAAGCAGAAGCAGAAGCAGAAGCAGAAGCAGAAGTACCTGTTGCACCTCGCGTTCAAGAGCAAGAAAAACCGACAGAAAGTTTCTTTGCGCGTCTTAAGCGCAGTCTAAGCCGTACTAAAGCCAATATCGGTGCAGGCTTTTTTGGTTTGTTCAGTGGCAAGAAAATCGATGATGACTTGTTCGAAGAGCTTGAAGAGCAGCTATTGATTGCTGACGTGGGAATGAACACCACAACGAAAATCATCAACAACCTGACTGAAAAAGCCTCTCGTGGTGATCTTAAAGACGGAGAGGCCTTGTATGGTCTGCTGAAGGAAGAAATGGCTGAAATTCTCGTTAAGGTAGAAAAGCCGTTGGAAATTGACAGCAGCAAAACACCTTACGTTATCTTAATGGTTGGCGTAAATGGTGTTGGTAAGACAACGACGATTGGTAAATTAGCGAAGCAATTCCAGAATCAAGGCAAGAAAGTCATGCTGGCGGCTGGCGATACTTTCCGCGCAGCAGCGGTAGAGCAGCTGCAAGTCTGGGGTGAACGCAATAATGTGCCAGTGATTGCTCAGCATACTGGTGCGGATAGTGCATCTGTTATTTACGATGCGATTGAAGCGGCAAAAGCACGTGGCGTAGATGTCGTCATTGCTGACACTGCGGGTCGTCTGCAAAACAAAGCGAACCTAATGGAAGAGCTGCGTAAGATTGTACGTGTGATGAAGAAGATTGATGACTCTGCGCCACACGAGATCATGCTGACGCTAGACGCAGGTACAGGTCAAAACGCGATTAGCCAAGCGAAACTTTTCAGTGATGTTGCACCTCTAACCGGGATTACATTGACTAAGCTGGATGGTACTGCAAAAGGCGGTGTTATCTTTGCTATTGCAGATCAGTTTGAGATTCCAATTCGCTACATTGGTGTTGGTGAGGGTATTGAAGACTTGCGTCCATTTGAAACTCAAGAGTTTATTGACGCTCTGTTTAGTCGTGAAGAGTAACAAGAGTTAGAGGAAATCAACGGTGATCAAATTTCAGCAAGTGAGCAAGGCTTACCGAGGTGGTCGACAAGCTCTGCAGAAAGTCGACTTTCACTTAAGGCGCGGTGAGATGGCGTTTTTAGGCGGACATTCTGGGGCAGGTAAAAGTACCTTGTTGAAACTGATATGTGCGATAGAGCGTCCTACCGATGGAAAAATCCATTTTAATGGGCACGATATCACACGTATTTCAAATAAAGACATTCCTTTTTTGCGTCGCAACATTGGGATTGTATTTCAAGATCACCGTTTATTGATGGATCGCAGTGTCTTCGATAACGTGGCACTTCCGATGCGTATCGAATCGATTTCTGAAAATGAAATAAAGCGCCGAGTCTCTGCGGCGTTAGATAAAACGGGCTTACTTGATAAAGCCCGTTGCTTACCAAGCCAACTCTCAGGTGGTGAGCAACAACGAGTGGGTATCGCACGTGCCGTTGTGAATCGACCTACCTTACTGGTTGCGGATGAGCCTACCGGTAACCTCGACCCTGAACTGTCTAACCGCGTGTTGCGATTATTTGAAGAATTTAATCGTGCAGGTGTGACAATCCTACTAGCAACGCACGATATTGGGTTAGTAAACACTCGCCCACAATATCGTCACTTTGAATTGAACCAAGGCTTCCTAAGTGAGGTAGAAGACTATGGTAGGTAATAAGCGCACCCAAAAGAAAGGCAAAGGCCGAAGTGCCAAGCGTGCTAATACCGACGGTTTTTTCTCTGTCCATATTAAACAAGCAAAATCTTCTTTCGGCGCATTATGGCGTCGGCCTCTTGGTAATATACTGACTCTTGCCGTGATTTCCATGGCATTGGCTATGCCTGCATGTTTGTATTTATTAGGCAAGAACGTTGCAGGTGCGGCAGAAGACGTCGCATCGCCATCGCAAGTTAGTGCTTACTTAGTTGAAGGCATGCCTGATGCACGTGTTATGGTGCTAAAAGATCAGATTGAGACCTGGCCATTAGTAAAAGAGGTGGAATACATTTCTCCTCAACAAGGTCTCTCTGATTTGAGCCAGTATGCGGGCTTTGACCAAGCGTTAAGCCTATTAAGCGGTTATGCGCTGCCAGGTGTATTAGTCATTACACCTGACTCAGAGCAAAAAAGTGATATTCGCTCATTGGCAAAAGAAGTGGGTAAGCAACAAGATGTTACTGACGTTAGGCTTGATGAAGACTGGCTTGCACGGCTTGATGCGATCAAAACCCTTGCTGGCATTATTGTCATTACACTGACAATACTGATGTTGGGTGCTGTATTTTTAATCGTCGGCAATACACTACGTTTTAATGTATTGGCGAACAAAGAAGAGATTCAGACCATGAAACTGATTGGGGCAACTGACAGTTTCATTCTCCGTCCTTATTTATACACTGGTATGTGGTTCGGTGTTTTAGGGGCGACCATTGCATGGCTAGTCACAGCATTGATTACGGTGGTGATGAATAATGCGGTGGAGCAATTGGCTGCATTATATGATAGCCAGTTCCGTTTGATTGGCTTGAGCTGGGATGAATCTTTACTGTTGATCATTACTGGTAGTTTACTAGGCTGTATTGCGGCACGAGTATCTGCACAGCGTCACCTGAAAGAAATTGAACCTGTTTAGGTGATTCGTGTCTTATAGTTGGAATTTATTAGCACAAGCTAATTTTTATCTCTTGTTTAGACCATTTGTTTATGGATAATTGCTGACCCAGCTTGAAACTTGTTCATTTTGAGTTCAAGATGACCAAGCTAAATTGCAATGTAATGCTCCAGATCAGAGATTGATGAGGAATTGAATGACAAAAGAAGCGTATCCGATGGCTCTAGTCACGCAAGATAGCCTTGATAGCTATATTCGTTCTGTAAACAGCTACCCAATGCTGACACCAGAAGAAGAGCGTGAACTGGCAGAAAGATTACACTACAATGGTGAGATTGATGCGGCGAAAGGCCTGATCTTGTCACACCTACGATTCGTTGTTCACGTTGCTCGTGGTTACTCTGGCTATGGTTTGCCAATGGCAGATCTAGTGCAAGAGGGCAACATTGGCCTAATGAAAGCGGTTAAGCGCTTTAATCCGGAAGTGGGTGTTCGCCTTGTCTCATTCGCCGTTCACTGGATCAAAGCAGAGATCCATGAATACGTACTGCGTAACTGGCGTATCGTTAAGATCGCAACAACCAAAGCGCAGCGTAAATTGTTCTTCAATCTGCGTAAGTCGAAAAAGCGTTTAGGTTGGTTCAATAATGGTGAAGTCGAAACGGTTGCCCGTGAACTAGGTGTTGAGCCATCTGAAGTCCGTGAAATGGAATCTCGCCTTGCAGCGATAGATTCAACTTTTGATATGCCAATGGATGAAGATGACAGCTCCAACTCATACACCGCTCCTATGGTGTATCTAGAGGATAAATCTTCTGATGTGGCGGATAACATTGAAGCGGCTAACTGGGAAACACACACTAACAATCGTTTAGGTCACGCATTAGCAAGCCTCGACGAGCGCAGTCAACGCATTGTTCGTTCTCGTTGGTTAGATGATGAAAAAGCAACGCTGCAAGACCTTGCTGATGAGTTTGGGGTTTCTGCTGAGCGTATTCGTCAGTTAGAAAAGAATGCGATGAAGAAACTTAAACTGGCTGTTGGCGAGTTCTAACGTCCATTTCTATCGACAATAAGATTTTCATAAAAAGCCGAGATCATGCGATCTCGGCTTTTTTATTTTCGATCGAAAATCGATAACGGTTGCGATCAAGTTTATCTGTGCTACCTGTGTATAACTCTGTGAAGTAATTATTCATCAACTGTTCGAAAGCCGGACAAAATAAGGCTTTGACGAGGTTTGTCATTTGGGGATAGTTCCAGATATACACACAGCTAGATCAAGATCATTACTACATATTGTGGATCAAATGATCTAAATGCACTTTATCAACGCAATTCACAGCTTTATCCACAACTGGTGGTGTTATGAACAGTTTGAAATATCCTGATTATCTCTGTGTCTAAGTTTGGCTCTGGATAGGTTACAATGGCATCAATAATGAAAACAAAATGAGAAAGTAAATGGACCAGTTTCAACATATTGATGTACAAAGTGCTCAGGCATTACTCGATCAAGGTGAAGCAAGGCTTGTCGATATCCGAGATCCTCAGTCTTTTGCCGTGGCACATGCCGAGTCAGCATTCCACCTGACCAATGATTCGATGGTTTCCTTTATGGATGACGTGGAGTTCGAACAACCCGTGCTTGTGATGTGTTATCACGGCATTAGTAGCCAGGGTGCTGCGCAATATTTGGTTAACCAAGGCTTTGAACAGGTGTACAGTGTGGATGGTGGCTTTGAAGCCTGGCAACGAGCAGAACTACCGATAGTGAGAAGTTAATGAAGAGATTGGTAACGTTAAATAATCCACGTATGGCGCAAGCGTTTATTGATTATATGGCATCACGCCGAATTGATATCCAGATGATGCCAGAGGGAGATGGGCAGTTTGCTCTTTGGCTTACTGACGCGCAGTATGAAATTGAAGTTGAAGCGGAACTTAAGCAATTTTTAGAAAATCCGTCTGCGTCGAAATACAGCGCTGCTTCTTGGGACGTTGCCGATACTCGTAAAAGTAAATTCCATTACTCGAGCCCAAGCATCATGGATATGGTGAAAGCTAAAGCGGGTCCCGTGACTTTATTGATCATGGCTGTCTGTGTCGTTATCTACTTTTTGCAGTTGTTCGGTTTTGGCGATGGCGTGTTTGCTTTGTTGCATTTTCCTGCCCTTGAAGGGCAGCAGTGGCAGTTATGGCGATGGGTGAGCCATGCTTTGCTACACTTCTCGGTCACACATATTGTGTTTAACCTGTTATGGTGGTGGCAGTTGGGAGGCGATATTGAGCGCCGATTAGGCTCTGGTAAGTTATTGCAGATCTTTGTTATCTCAGCAGCACTGTCTGGTGCAGGTCAGTTTTATGTTGAGGGTGCAAACTTTGGTGGCTTGTCTGGTGTGGTGTATGCGCTTCTTGGTTACTTGTGGATTCTTGGCTATCGCTTGCCACATTTAGGTTTAACGCTGCCTAAGCCGATCATTGTCTTTATGCTAGTGTGGTTGGTATTGGGCTTTGTTCAACCATTTATGGCTATTGCCAATACGGCTCATTTGGTTGGCTTGCTTTCAGGTATGGCGATTGCTTTATTTGATTCAGGTAAGCAGAAATACCAACACGCATCTTGAGCGTTTGATTTGAAGAAAAAGACCGCCCATCGGCGGTCTTTTAGTTTTATGGGCTTTAGCTTTCAATGGACACTTATTGGTATAGATACTTCGTAAACAGCAGATCGGCAATGATGGTTTTGCCGGTTTCTGGTAGTAGTGTTTCGTTGAGTGTCGTTACCAATGTTTTGCGTAGGTCTTCTCGGCCCGATAGAGACTTAATCGTGTCTTCGGTTTGTTTACCAAGTAGCTCTACTACAGCATCACGAATTAATGGTTGATGGTGCTCTACTACCGCAAGATCCTGTTGGCTCATGACCATTATGTCGATGCGTACTTGCACATAACCGAGCTTTTTACCTTTGGTATAAAAATTGGTCGTCAAGTCTGGTTCTAAAGTGAAGTAAGCAAGTTGAGGTTCAGTCTCTTTTGTTTCAGCCCAAGTGGGCATCGATATCAGCAGACTTAGCGCGAAAATAATTTGGCCTACATAACGTTTGTACATATTTCTAACTTTTCTTTCTCTGGATCACGATATTCGAATCGCTTAAGTCTTGGTACAATGATTCGTCTAAAACAAATAACAGAACTTACCGTTTCAATCAGACGGTAAGTTGTTGCTTTATTGTACGCATAAAGCCACCAATTGAATACTAGTATGAATCAGCTGATATCACTCTATCTTACTTCGTTATTGGAAGTAGAGTGGCAAAACCCCGAAGTTTTTGAATTTCCAAATGAATTCGCCAAGCATTGGCTTGAAGAACAAGGATCTTTGTCACGCCGTTTAAGCCAGCACTGCAAACAGTTAACTGTTGAATTGCTTCACAATCAGATCGTTACCGCGAAGACACTAACACGCAATGAAAGCCAGTTATTATCTGAACAAGAATGCCTCCTTAGAGAGGTGGTACTGCGTGGTGATGAGAAAGGTTGGGTCATTGGACGCACATTGATCCCTCGTTCAACGTTAGTCGATCAGCAATATGACTTAGCTCAGCAAGGTGATATACCGCTTGGACTCACCGTATTTAGTGCAGACAACGTTGAGCGCGATGCATTACAAGTGGGATGGGCAAGCTTGCCACAAGGTCGCTTTTTAGCGCGCCGCTCTAGATTGTGGATGAATCACAAACCGATGTTAGTGGCTGAGTTATTCTTACCTAATGCCCCAGTTTACGCTAAGGAGAAAGTGTAAATGTCCGCAGATAAAGCCAAAGCATATTGGCAACTGATGCGAATGGACCGCCCAATAGGATCACTCTTACTATTGTGGCCGACAGTTTGGGCCCTTGTCATTGCCGCCCAAGGTATGCCCAGTTGGGATGTTCTGGTGGTCTTTGTATTGGGTGTATTTTTAATGCGAAGTGCAGGGTGCGTGATTAATGACTTCGCGGATCGTAAAGTCGATGGTCATGTAAAACGTACTAAGCAACGTCCTTTACCATCAGGCAAAGTGACCTCAAAGGAAGCCATTGGTTTGTTTTTGTTGCTGGCTGCCAGTTCGTTCTTATTGGTTCTTACGATGAACCCACTGACGATTCAGCTTTCTTTTGCTGGTATTGTTTTGGCTTTCATTTACCCATTTATGAAGCGTTATACCCACTTGCCTCAGCTCTTTCTGGGTTTAGCGTTTAGTTGGGCGATCCCAATGGCTTGGGCGGCTCAAACAGGTGAGTTGCCATGGATCGTGTGGTTTGTATTTGCGATTAACGCTTTATGGACCATTGCTTACGACACTCAGTATGCCATGGTCGATCGCGATGATGATTTAAAAATTGGCATTAAGTCTACGGCTATTTTGTTTGGTCGCCATGATAAATTGGTGATTGGCGTATTGCAGTTAGTGACACTCGCAATGCTTGTGTTACTTGGTCAACATTACGAACTTGGTCAAAGTTATTATTGGATGATTTTGGTCGCGGCGTCTTTGTTTGTTTATCAGCAGCACTTAATTCGTCACCGAGATCGTGACCTATGTTTTAAAGCGTTCCTCAATAATAACTATGTAGGAATGGTCGTGGCATTAGGGTTGTTTATTGCATTTTGGTAAGCCCCTCTAATCATGATCGCAGGTATGAAAAAGGCATCCAGTTGGATGCCTTTTCTTTTTGTACGGAATCTCGTATCGAGCTTAAGTCGTTTATGCCTGAAGTTGGTGGATACTTTCTTCGATGGTTAACTTCACTTCTGGATAAAGTAGAGTGAACAGCAATTTGGCTAATTGCTGTGTTTTCTCAAGGTCACAGTCGCCATTGCTATCTAAGTACTTCTGTTCTTTGAGAGTGTTAAACATGGCAGTAAACACACCTTTGTCGAAAAACTCAGGTGCATTGATGCCGTGCAAACGACCTAAACGTTGGGCAATGTCTTGGCTCTTCTGCTCAAGGTCTGATTTACCTAGATCTTGGTCTGCAACCAAAAGGTTCATGGCAATAGAGTAACGTTGCAATGTTTCTGTGATTGTGCGACCAAGCAACACCAATGGCTGGTTGTTAGACTGGTTGATTTCCAGTTTGTCACCATCTAAGTTGATCATCTTCTGCTCGGCAAACTCATTGAGCACCTTAATTACTAGCTCGTCCAACTCATCTTCTTTGTAGCTTAGAAACAGTTCTTTTTTCAGGAATGGGTAGATCTGAGCGACATTCTCTTGAATCTTCTCTACGGACAAGTTGCGCTGACGAATAAGCATCTGAGCAATCAATGATGGTAGAGCGAATAAGTGAATGATGTTGTTGCGGTAGTAAGTCATCAAAATCGACTGGCTACGATCCAGTGAAATGATGTCTCCCATAGTATCGGTTTCAATCACAAACTTATCGAGAGAGAGCGCGTGATCCACTAACTCTTCTGCAGTTTCACTCGGCACGGTTGATGTGCGAGAGTAAGGATTGTTCTTCAGTAACTTTAAGTAGCAGTCAATTTGATTGATCAGAGAGTCACGTGATAATGCACGTTGACGAGAAGACAATAGCGCTGTTGCACACAAAGTCAGCGCGTTTGTTGCAGCGGCATCATTAATGTGTGTCATCATCTTATTGGCGAGGTCATTTACCACTGGGTTCATCCATTGTGGTTTGCTACCACCCATGCGGTCGATGTCTTTCGTCCACTCTGGTGCATGTTCATTCAGGTATTGGTTTAGCTGAATTGGCTCACCGAAGTTGACGTAGCCAAGACCAAAGTTGCGTAGCTTACGCAGAGTACGTAGCACAAGACCTGCGTTCTCTTTCTCTTTGCGTGAACCACGAAGTTCTTTGGCGTAAGTGCCCACTTCCATTACGTGCTCGTAACCAATGTACACAGGAACCAGTGTTACTGGGCGGTTTAGGCCGCGCAGCATCGCTTGAATCGTCATTGCCAACATACCAGTTTTTGCTTGTAGCAAACGACCAGTGCGTGAGCGACCACCTTCGCTGAAGTACTCAACCGAGTAACCTTTAGCAAACAGCTCCGATAGATACTCGCGGAAAATGGTTGAGTACAGCTTGTTGCCTTTAAAGCTACGGCGAATAAAGAACGCACCACCACGACGGAAGATAGGGCCTGCAGGGAAGAAGTTTAGGTTAATACCTGCAGCAATATGTGGCGGTACCATACCTTCATGGTACAGAACGTAAGAAAGCAGTAGGTAGTCCATGTGACTGCGGTGACATGGCACGTACACGATCTCATGACCATCTTGTGCTAAGCGACGAACCGTCGAAGCGTTATTGATGTGCAGACCTTGATACAGCTTAGTCCACAACCAGCCAAGAATACGGTCGCCATTTTTCACTAAGCCATATGAAAAGTCCGCAGCAATCTCATCCATGATGTCATGGGCTTCTTTGCGTGCTTTATCAATAGAGATGTTTTTGCTTTGTGCTTCGTCTTCAATCGCTTTTTCGATCGCTGGTGATTTCATTAAACGTGCGAACAGTACTTGGCGCTGAGGTAAATTTGGCCCCGATGCCGCAAGCTTCTGACGTGAGAAGTGGATACGAGCGACACGCGCTAACTTATGAGCAATGGCGCTGTCAGTGCCGTGGGAATCTGCCATATAACGCAGAGAAACCACAGGGCTAAAACGTACCAAACAGTCTCGACCAGCGACAAATACCGCTTTCGCTTTTTGTGGACCGTTCATTGGTTGTAGGTACGACTTTCTGTTTTCTTCTTTACCAGGCTTACGACCCCACAACACGGTTGTTGGGATCATCTGTACATCAAGTTCGCTATCGAGTTTATGCAGTTCAAGCAGTTCGGTGAACAAAGAAACAGAATCACTTGGTACATGATTATCATCGCTCATCACCGTTGGGCGAGATGCAATGAATACGAAACGGTTGAGAGTTTTGCCGTTAATTTCTAAAGGACTGAGTGGGTCAGGTAGACCAAGACTCAGAGCTTGTTTTTGTAATGTCAGCAAATCCACGTTCGAGCGGAATGGTAAGGCGTATACAATCGGCTTAGTGATGTCGATGTTAAGATCATCAATCGGATTTGATGGGATTGTGGTGCCCTTTACCATTACCGATAAAGGTAGTTTTAGTAATGAACGTGAAAATGATTGTCCAGAAGACATAAAGTTCACTGCCTCAATAGGTATTCAAACAAGCCTAACCTTATTTCTGTGTCCGCTTTCCTATCATCAGTAATTAAAGGAATAGTTACGGCTATAGAAATAAGCCTAGGCGATAAAATTTAAGCGGTGCAAGGATACCAGAAACTGGTCAAACCTTTTAATTTTATTGATTGTAAATTAGTCGTACTAATAGGTTGTTGTTTTTATTAGACAGTGCATGGGAGATGTGTTTAAAACGCAGGCTTATTTGAAGTTTGTGGGGGAGTTCAGAAGCAGGGCAAATAAATTAAAAAACAACCAATTGGGTTTTCATTTGTTCATTTACTGGATATACTCACAGTTAACTGTATAAAAAGACAGGTGACATATGAAGCCGTTAACGCCACGCCAACAACAAGTCTTCGATTTGATTAAAAGCAAAATTGAAGATACTGGAATGCCACCAACTCGTGCAGAGATTGCGCGTGAGCTTGGCTTCCGCTCTGCGAATGCCGCAGAAGAACACCTAAAAGCGCTTGCTCGTAAACAAGCGATTGAAATTATTCCAGGCGCATCTCGTGGGATCCGAATCTTACTTGAAGATGCGGCAAACGACGATCAAGGACTACCTTTGATTGGTCAGGTTGCTGCTGGTGAGCCGATTCTGGCTCAAGAACATGTGGAATCTCACTACCAAGTGGATCCTGCGATGTTTAAACCGAAAGCGGACTTCCTACTTCGCGTAAACGGCGAAAGTATGAAAGACATCGGTATCATGGATGGCGACTTGCTGGCTGTGCACAAAACCCAAGATGTGCGCGACGGTCAAGTTGTGGTTGCTCGTGTTGATGACGATGTGACGGTGAAGCGTTTAGAGCGTAAAGGTTCTACTGTACTGCTGCACGCGGAAAACGAAGCGTTTTCACCAATCCAAGTCGATTTAACGTCGCAGCATCTGACGATTGAAGGTCTTGCGGTTGGCATTATTCGCAACACCGACTGGATGTAAGTTTCTAGCCTCAAGTACTCTAATAAAGCCCAGCTCTCCGTTGGGCTTTATGTTTTCTGCTCTATTTCTTTTTTATTTCTTTCAAAGCTATTGCACTCACCTTGAGTCAGGGTTGGATCGTGCTGTTTAAACTTGCAGGTGATATTGAGATTTATTATCATCTAATTTTGTCTTATCATTTTCTTATCGGTGCAGGGAAATGCCCATGTCCAAGCCTCAACATCACATCCCCAATCATCTGCTAAAACCGTTGTTTTTGCGCAGCCGCGAAAGCTTAGTTGATAACGGCTTGGTGTACGATCCGATTGCGGCAAAGGCATGCTTGAGCTGCAAGATGGCTCCAGGCTGTATCAGTGGCGATGTCGATCAGAAGCAATTGCTGCACGTGACCTTAACTCAGTTGTGTGATCAACAGGTGAGTCATTTTCTTCACCAATACTCAGACGCTTGGATCATCAATGTTGGTGCAGGTTTAGATACACGTTTCTACCGTTTGGACAATGGTCGTTGTCATTGGGTTGAATTGGACATCACCGAGAATTTGGTTTGGCGTCAGCGTTTGTTCCACAAAAACGAACGTTATGAACATCGATGTGGCAGCGTAGAAGACATGAGTTGGTTAGATGAACTGCGTATTCCAGATAAAGCGCCAGTTTTGATTTTGTGTGAGATGACTTTACTTGATTGCGATGAAGCTCAAGTTGCGACTTTTATTCAAACACTAGGGCGTCATTTTGTTTCTGCAGAAGTGTGCATGGTGTTAGCAGGTGACTTAACCGAAAGCAAATGGGGTCAAAAGCTTGGTTCGGATACTTATTCGCATGGGTTTGAAGCTCCGGCAGAACAAATATTGCAATGGCTTCCATGGGCACAATGGGTGAAAGCTTTCTCGCCATTCGACCGATTCTGCTCACGCTGGAAAGCATGGCAACGCTGGCTAAACAAGATCCCAATGTTGAAGCATCGTCTCACGCCAGTCCTCATTCACATCAAGTGGTAATTGGCTAGTTGTTAGTCACTCAGGTACACTCGCGGATCTAAATAACGAGGTGCTTGTGACAAACTCAATCTTCTCTCCTTTATCGAATCCTCAAGTGCATCGCCAAGTATTAGCGCTTGCTATCCCTATGGTGCTGTCGAATATTACTGTCCCGCTATTAGGCTTGGTTGACGCTGCGGTGATCGGTCACCTTGAACACGCTTGGTATCTCGGTGGTGTCGCGCTGGGTAGTACCATGATCAGCGTAACTTTTTGGTTGCTTGGCTTCTTACGTATGTCGACTACAGGATTGGCGGCGCAGTCCTATGGCGGTGAAGACCGAAAACAACTCGCTTTGGTGTTTATGCAAGGCTCACTTATGGCCTTGCTATTCGCGTTAGTCTTTCTCATTGCCCACAACCCAATCGCGGATCTGATCTTTGGGTGGAGTGATGCCAGTACAGAAGTGAAGCACTACGGCATGCAATATTTCTCCATCCGTGTATGGAGTGCCCCCGCGGCACTGATGAACTTTGTGTTGTTAGGATGGTTGCTTGGAACACAAAACTCCAAAGCCCCAATGTGGATGGTGATCATCACTAACGTGACCAACATCGCGCTCGATTTACTGTTTGTGATTGGTTTGGACTGGAAAGTCGAGGGTGCGGCATTTGCGTCTGTGATAGCTGATTACTCAGGCATGGCGTTTGGCTTGCTGTGTGTGTGGAAAACGTGGCAAGCACGTCAACTACCATTACCGAAAAGTTTACTGGCAGATACCCAGCATGGGATCGGGCGGTTTGTAAAACTCAACCGTGATATTTTTTTACGTTCGCTTTGTTTGCAAGCCACGTTCAGCTTTATGACTTTCCAAGGTGCGAGCTTTGGAGATGATGTGGTTGCGGCCAATGCAGTATTGATGAGCTTTTTGATGATGATTTCCTACGGTATGGATGGCTTTGCTTACGCCATGGAAGCTATGGTAGGGAAAGCCATTGGAGCCAAAGACCGAGCTCAGCTCAGCGCATCGTTAATGGGGACTTTCTTCTGGAGTTTGATCATCTGTTTAGGTTTGACAGCGGCATTTGGTTTGGCGGGATCGCACTTGATCGCCATGATCACTTCGATTGATGCAGTGCAGCAGCAAGCTTCGGTATATTTACCATGGCTGGTGGTCATGCCATTGGCATCAATGTGGTGCTTCCTGTTTGATGGCATTTTTGTTGGTGCCACCAAAGGTAAAGACATGCGGAACAGTATGTTTGTGGCGACTTGCTGTTTCTTTGCGATTTTCTTTTTGTTCTCTGGCTGGCAAAACCATGCACTATGGTTTGCGATGACCAGTTTCATGGCAATGCGAGGGATTGGACTTGGCGCTATCTTCTTCTATCAATGGCGCAAGGGAAGCTTTCTTGCCTAGTTACACATAAAAAAACAGCAGGTCGAAACCTGCTGTTTTCGCTTTTGGATCATGGCAACCCAATTGAATTAGAATAATCGGTTCAAACCGTTCAGTGCCGCTACGCGATACGCTTCTGCCATCGTCGGATAGTTAAAGGTGGTATTGACGAAGTATTCAATCGTATTGGCTTCGCCTTTTTGCTCCATGATGGCCTGACCGATGTGGATGATTTCCGCAGCGCGCTCACCAAAGCAGTGAATACCAAGAATCTCTTTGGTTTCGCGATGGAAGAGGATTTTCAAGCTGCCGATGTCTTTACCTGCAATCTGCGCACGAGCTAGATGCTTGAACGAAGAGCGTCCTACTTCATAAGGCACTTTCGCCGCAGTGAGCTCTTGCTCGGTTTTACCCACTGAGCTGATTTCTGGAATGGTGTAGATGCCCGTCGGGATATCATCAATCAGGTTACCGTCAGCTTGTCCTTTAGTGATGGCTTGTGCCACGAAACGACCTTGGTCATAAGCGGCGCTTGCTAGGCTAGGATAGCCAATCACATCCCCAACTGCATAAATGTGTTCGACTTCAGTGCGGTAGTTACCATCCACTTTAAGTTGCCCGCGAGAGTCGCTTTCTAAACCAACGGCAGGTAGGTTGAGTTTGTCAGTGTTACCGGTTCGACCATTAGCATAAAGTAGGCAGTCTGCTTTCATCTTCTTGCCAGATTGAAGATGCACGATGACGCCATCTTCGGTCCCCTCGATTTTTTCGAACGTTTCATCGTTACGAATCACCACTCCACTGTTCCAGAAGTGGTAAGACAATGCATCTGAGACTTCGTTATCGAGGAAAGAGAGTAGGCGGTCGCGGGTGTTTATTAGATCAGTCTTAACGCCTAAACCACGGAAGATAGAAGCGTATTCACAACCGATAACCCCAGCACCGTAAATGATGATATGGCGAGGGTCGTGTTTCAGGCTCAAGATAGAGTCACTGTCGTAGATACGTTCATGCAAGAAGTCGACGTCGTTTGGTTGGTATGGGCGAGAGCCTGTGGCGATAACAAATTTATCCGCAGAGTACACTTCCTCCGTACCGTCACTTTGCATTACTGCAATGGAGTAGTTATCGATAAAGCGTGCAGTACCAAACAACAGTGTGCAGGAGTTACGATCATAAAAGCCCTGGCGAAGTCGAGTTTGTTTATCAATTACTGATTTCGCATGGCCTAAAATGTCAGAAAATGTTGCATGAAGGCTGGTGTTATTACGACAGAATAGCGGGTTGCTATTGAATTCAATGATACGGCTAACCGCGTGACGCAATGCTTTAGATGGTATGGTTCCCCAGTGCGTACATCCGCCTCCAACGCTGCTTTCCTTTTCTACGATGGCAACATTCAGACCGGCTTTGGTTAAACCCATTGCGGCCCCCTCTCCTCCGGGACCACTACCAATTACGATCACGTCATAGTGATTAGCATGCGCCATGATGTCTTCCTTGTTATATTTACTTAACATTGCTGTAGCGGTATTTTAACTCATTTCCTCTGTTCGGAATATAATAGGCCTGCTAGAGAGTGGAAGTGATCACGCAGAATGAGACAAAAGAACTATTTGGTATGCTGCATGTCTACTATTTGAATCGAGAAGATTGCAGTACAAGCTATTCCAATAGTAACGTGCTCGCCGCCTATCTGAAGATAACGTTGCTTTATACGTGGGGGCGATATGCGTTATATTGATGCTCTCGTACCCAATAGAAAAGAGTCAGTTAAAGAATGAAGTCGATGGGAATCCGCGCACAGCAAAAAGAAAAAACACGTCGATCATTGATCGATGCGGCATTTAATCAACTCAGTGCGGACCGCAGCTTTTCTAATCTTAGCTTGCGAGAAGTGGCTAGAGAGGCAGGAATTGCGCCGACTTCTTTTTATCGCCACTTCAAAGACATGGATGAGCTAGGCTTAACCATGGTTGATGAGGGAGGGCTATTGTTACGTCAATTGATGCGTCAAGCCCGTCAGCGTATTGTCAAAGAAGGCAGCGTAATTCGAACTTCAGTTGAAACCTTTATGGAATTCATCGAAAGTAGTCCTAATGTTTTCCGTTTATTGCTGCGTGAGCGCTCTGGTACTTCTTCTGAATTTCGTACTGCTGTGGCTCGAGAAATCCAGCATTTTGCGGCAGAATTAACCGAATACTTAATGAGCACTGGCATGACTAAAGAAGAGGCGTTTACTCAAGCAGAAGCGTCGGTGACTTTGGTGTTTAGCTCTGGTGCGGAAGCTTTAGATTTAGATCGACGTGAGCGCGATGAACTCGCCGAGCGATTGATCATGCAATTGCGAATGATAGCCAAAGGGGCCTATTGGTATCGCAAAGAACGTGAACGTAACCGATTAAAAGGCGGGATAGAATAATGTCGAATGGAAATAAATCTGAAAAGAAAACGCTGATTTTGGCACTGGTTGCAGGTATGTGTGGTGATGCTTTGTTGTCATGGTTAACCATGAGTGAAGTATCTTTCTCAATCTTCCCTCTGATTGCCCTCGTACTTGCAGTACAATCATTGTACCAAGAATATCTTAACAACCCAGTATCTGAAGACATCCCACTAGTCGGTCTAGCGTGTTTCTTCGTAGGTGCATTTGGACACTCTGCGTTTATTAAAGCGCAATATCCAGAAGCAGGCTCTAACTTCTTTGCTATTTTAGTTTCAATGATTCTAATGGCATGGATTGGTAAAAAGCTAGGCTTTATGGATAAGAAGACCACCGCTGAATAAGCCAAATGAATCCAACAAAAAAGCGAGCTACAGAGCTCGCTTTTTTATGTCTTACGCTGGTGGTTTACGCTTTACGCTCTAGTACACGCCAGCTTCCATGTGATGTGTATAAGGGAATTGGTCAAACAACGCAAAGCGTGTCACGTTGTGGGTTTCGCATAGAATGTCCAAGTTCTCTTTCAGTGTTTCTGGATTGCAAGAGATGTACATGATGCGCTCGTAACCTTGCACCATCTTACAAGTATCGACGTCCATCCCCGAGCGTGGTGGATCCACAAAGATGGTGTTGCAGTTGTAGCTCTTCAAATCTACACCCGCATCCTGTAGGCGACGGAATTCACGTTTGCCTTCGATCGCTTGGGTAAACTCTTCCGCTGATAGACGTAGGATTTGTACGTTATCAATCTCGTTCGCGGCGATGTTGTACTGCGCAGAAACCACAGATGGCTTGGCTAGCTCAGTGGCTAGAACACGATCAAAGTTTTGTGCCAATGCCAAAGAGAAGTTACCGTTACCACAGTAAAGCTCTAGCAGATCCCCCGTGCTTTCTTGCGTACAGTCAACTGCCCATTCCAGCATTTTCTCTGCTACTTTGCCGTTTGGCTGCGTGAAGCTGTTTTCAACTTGTTGGTAAACATAGCTTTGACCATTCACGTCTAGCTTCTCGATCACGTAGTCGCGGTCGAGTACGATTTTCATTTTACGTGCACGGCCGATGATGTTTAGGTTGAAGCCCTCATCATTTAGACGTTGCTTCAGTGCTTTTGCATTTTCAATCCATTCCTCATCAAGCTGACGGTGGTAAAGCAAAGAAACCAGAACTTCACCACTCAACGTCGATAGGAAATCCACTTGGAACAACTTGCGGCGTAGCGATTCGTTGTCTTTCATTGCTTCAACCAATAGTGGCATTAAATCGTTGATCAGACGACTTGCCGCAGGGAATTGGTCAACGCGGTATTTTTCACGAGTTTCTTGGTCGAACATGATGTAGTAAAGATCTTCACCCTCATGCCAAACGCGGAACTCAGCACGCATACGGTAGTGCTGCTCTGGGGATTCAAACACTTCAAGTTCTGGCACGTTGTATGGCGCGAACATATCTGTCAAACGTTCGACTTTTTCAGCCAGTTGTTCTTGGTAGCGTTGTGGGTTTACATCAAGAGTAGCCATGATCTTACCTTTTATGGTGCATTCAATTTGAGAGCGCAGATTTTATTCAATCTCAACAGTATGTCCAGTTTTGTACTTCAATTGATTTAAAGATAGTGTGCTTTGCGTCGGTAGATCGAGAAATGAACGAGAGTATAAGTCATTTGATAGGGATTCTTGGCTGGACAAATAATCAATAGCTTAATAGTATTTGCCCGAGCTGGTGCTATCTAGCAATCTAGATGGCTGAAATGGGAATTTGGTGAAAATCCAGAACTGACGCGCAGCGGTAAAAGAGAACGAACGCTCATCAGACACTGCATTAGTTTATGTGGGAAGTCGAGTAATTAGGTGGTGTAAGCCTTGCTCTTAAGTCCGAATACCTGCCAGCACCCGAGTCATAGCATTGGACTACTTATCAGTAGGGCTCGGTAGGAACTACGCGATTTAGGATAACATAATGAGAAAAACCTTTCTTGCGATCACATGTGCATCGCTGCTTTCACCTACCTTTTATTTACACGCTCAAGAAGTTTCCTCAGATGAAACTGTTGTGGTTACCGCAAACCGATTCCAGCAAATTGATGGTGCGGTTCTCGCACAAACCGTTACGGTTACAAAAGAAGATATTGAACGCCTGCAAGCAAACAGTCTGTTTGATGTGTTCCGTACACTACCGAGTGTTGAAGTTGCCCAGTACGGTGGACGTGGTCAATCCGCCTCTATTTATGTGCGAGGTGGTAGTTCATCCCAAGTTCTTGTTTTAGTCGATGGGGTTCGTATGCCTCGAGCTATTATGGGCGGCGTCGATTTTAATCAGTTTCCGATCAACTCTATAGAGCGTATCGACTACATTCGTGGTGCGCGTGCTTCTATATATGGCTCAGAAGCGATTTCTGGCGTAATCAACATTATTACTCGAGCGAACATTGATAGTGATGCCAGTCATGTGTCTGCTGGTTATGGTTCGGACAATCATAAGAAAGGGGCGTTTGTTATCTCTAAACCGGTCGGTGAAGGAAAACACTTTAAAGGCGTTCTAGGCTACGAGAAAACCGATGGTTTCAATGTGAAACCGTTGCCGGGGGTGAATGATGGCGATGAGCACGGCTTTGAAACGCTCAACCTAAAACTAGGCTACCAACAAAACTTTTCTGACAACTTATCTGGTTACGTTGGGGTGAGTGCTTACAACAATGAGTACGATTACGATAATAGTAACTATGGTAACCCTACATGGGGAACAGTCGATAAGCATGAAAAGAAAACCGGTGAAGTAGAGTATGTCGGCGCCGATCTATCGTTGGAGTACAACAAAGACGTTTACTCATCTGAATTGAAATTGGCTTACGGCCAACAAGACAACTATGACCATAAATCAGGTCAAAGCAAATCAACCGGCGATCACGTTGCCATTCAACAGTTCAATGCGATTTGGTTGAACTCGTACAGCGTAAACGAAGAGTTGAGCGTTGGTGGTGGCTTGGACTACCGCACAGAAAAGCTCGCTAAGGGCTACATTGCACCAAGTGATTGGGGACCTTCCCAGAGTTACGATCCAGAAAAGAACCCAAGAACCAACTTTGGTATAAGCGCCATTGCTCAATACGCTTATGACGTATGGACGTTAGAAGCAAGTGTACGTAATGATGACAATAACCAGTTTGGTAACAACACCACGTGGCAAACTGCTGCGGGTTGGGCGTTTTACGAAGGTTACGAATTAACGCTGAGTCATGGTTCCGCTTTCCGAGCGCCGAGCTTTGTTGATTTGTATTACCCAGGCTACGAAATGCCAAACCTAAAACCGGAAGAATCAGAAAATACCGAGTTGTCGCTATCGGGTGCTGTATCGATTGTTGATTGGACGGTAACGGGTTACTACAACCAAATTGAAAACATGCTGATCTGGGAAGGTGCAGGCATGCAAAATGTCGGTGAAGCAGAAATCAAAGGGGTAGAACTTGAGGTGAAGCTAGATACAGATATTGTTTCTCATGAGTTCTATTTAGACTACAAAGATCCCGTTGATAAATCTGGCGCAGAAGATACTCAACTCGCTTACCGCTCTAAGCGTGGTGCTAAATGGAACGCCTACGCAACGTTTGACCAATGGACGTTGGGCTCGCAATACCTGTACCAAGGTGAACGCTTTAATGGCAGTACCAGACTACCGAGCTACAGCCTATGGAATTTCACCGCTTCGTACGCAGTAAACCAAAGCTGGGATATTAATGCGAAGCTAAGTAACGCTTTCGATAAAGACTACGAGATGTATTCAGGTTACGCGACCCCTGGGCGTCAGTACTTTGTCTCAGCAGACTACCGCTTTTAATCAAGCCAAACGAGACCGCCACGTCGGCGGTCTTTCTTTTTGTAAGTAAAGCGCTGGTGGAAATAGGTAACAAGGAAAGACGATGACTAAACCAAAACGTGTTGTGATCAGCTGGTCAAGCGGAAAAGACTCTACATTAACGTTGGAGCGTCTAAACGAAGATCCGCATTATCAGGTGGTTGGCTTGTACACCACTTATGTTGATAAAGAAGTCCCTTTTCAAGCAACGCCGCTTGAGGTTGTGCAAATGCAGGCGGACTTACTTGGTCTTCCGCTCATTCCTATTGAACTGCCTGAAGTCTTCCCGAGTAACGACATTTATCAATCGACTATCGTGAATGCACTACAAAGTAGTGGGCTGAATGTAGAAGCCGTCGCGTTTGGCGATATGTTTTGCAATGGAATTGCTGATTATCGACGCAGCTATATTGAGCCTGCTGGTTGGGAATGCGTATTCCCATTACTGGGGGAAGAAAGCAGAACATTAGCATTTGAAATTGTCGAACGTGGTATTCAAACTATGTTGATTACCACCGATGGAAACGTGTTGCCGCCGGAGTGGTGTGGACGCTGGTATGACAAAGCGCTGATTGAGTCATTACCCGGTCATATTGATCCCTGCGGAGAAGATGGCGAATTCCATACGTTGGTGACATCAACCCCATCATTTCAAGGACATATAGAGTTGACTAAGCTTGAAGTGGAAATAGGGGAGCGATTCAGCCATCAAAGATACCAAGCCAAAGCATTGCCAAAACAAATCTAACCAGTATGATCGCCGAGTCTCTAATTTGCAGGTAAGACTCGTGCGAGCATCAAGTAAGAAAAAAGTTCTAGTGTTTGACTCCGGTGTCGGAGGGCTATCGGTCTTCCAAGAAATCCACCGACTTCTACCACACATGGATTACTTGTATCTGTTCGATAACGAAGCTTACCCATATGGCGAACTTGACCAAGATGTGCTGATCACTCGCGTTAATAAGCTAGTTGCGGCGTTGATCGAAGAGCATCAAGCCGACATCGTCGTCATCGCCTGCAATACCGCAAGTACCATAGTGCTACCGTCACTGCGCGCGAAGCTATCCATTCCGGTTGTTGGTGTGGTGCCTGCGATCAAGCCTGCCTCGTTACTCGCTTCTCAAGGTGTAGGACTCATTGCTACGCCTGCGACCGTGACTCGTCAATATACCCATGAACTGATCCGTGACTTTGCTCAAGGCAAACCTGTCGAGCTATTAGGCTCCACTCGCTTAGTTGATATGGCCGAAGAAAAGTTGCGTGGCGAAAGCATTTCTATTCCAGAGCTCGAAAGCATTCTTCTACCACTGCGTAATAAAGTCGATGTGGCTGTATTGGGGTGTACGCATTTTCCTTTAATAAAAGAAGAGATTCATCAGGCTCTTGGTGGCGAAGTAACATTAGTTGATTCTGGCGAAGCCATTGCTCGTCGAGTGAAAGCATTACTAGTCAGTGATATGATGGAAGAGAGTAAAGAGGAAGGGAGTAAGAAGATTTATGCCAGTGCACCTCCTTGGCAAGAAGATGCACTGAATACTTGTTTGGCTAGGTTAGGATTTAATCCTGTTCAAGTTTACCGCCATCCGGATGTTTAGGGTCATTAGCAATGCGAACTTTTAGTGTTCGGTCCATGTATTCCTTTTCATTGAGTTCGGTGATGGCTGGTTCTGCATCTGTAGCCGCCATGACGACAAAACCGAATCCTCTCCTTTTTCCTGTTCGTTTATCTTTCATTAATCGCACTGCGTAGACTTGCCCATATTCAGCAAAGAGATCACGAACGTGACTCTCATTTGCTTTATATGGCAGATTTCCAACATAGAGCGTTTTTGTTGACGGTTCAGAAACCGTAGATTGAATAACAGGTGCTTTGCTTGAAAGTGAAAAGAGAAAAGCGGTCGCGATAACACCGATAATGAAGCTCAAGGCGGGAGAAATAGCTATTTGAGAGAATATGACTCCCCCAATGACAGCTAAACCAGCACATAAGATAAGATTTTTTTTAGACATCATTTGAATACTACATATAGAGAATAAGAAAATAGTCTGCCTATTAACAAAATAGACACATGAATCTTACGTATATGGTTGGTGTTTTTCCAACCAATTGCTGTGATGTGTCTCAAATGTGACGAAGAAATATGCAGATATATGGCATTTGATGGATAAGTGACCGCTTGAACGGTTTTTTTTTAAATAAGGCTTGCGCTAATTTCTCAGTTCCCTATACTGCGCATCCACCGACACGGAGTGAGACGAAAGTCACACAGCGAGTTGGGGTTAGAGAAAAAGAAGTTTGAAAAAAACACTTGACTCTCAAACTGGAAAGCGTAAAGTACGCATCCCTAACGACGAGGCGCTGAAGCGGCGAGTTAGTTAGAAAGCTCTTTAAAAATAAGAACCTATCAATCTGTGTGGGCACTCGTTGATGATAATCCAATTAGATATTTCTTTTCTTAACGGAAAGCGGTATCAAATTAGGTTTCAATGAACTGAGTGACCAAACGAGTCGAAAGACTTGGCACAGTCAATTCATTATCGTTCTGTTGGAACGATAATAGCTTTAAAATTACTTCTTACTTTCGAGTAAGAGCAGTTTTGAAGTCAGTATTCATTGAGCCGAACAAAATCTTAAATTGAAGAGTTTGATCATGGCTCAGATTGAACGCTGGCGGCAGGCCTAACACATGCAAGTCGAGCGGCAGCGACAACATTGAATCTTCGGAGGATTTGTTGGGCGGCGAGCGGCGGACGGGTGAGTAATGCCTAGGAAATTGCCCTGATGTGGGGGATAACCATTGGAAACGATGGCTAATACCGCATGATGCCTACGGGCCAAAGAGGGGGACCTTCGGGCCTCTCGCGTCAGGATATGCCTAGGTGGGATTAGCTAGTTGGTGAGGTAAGGGCTCACCAAGGCGACGATCCCTAGCTGGTCTGAGAGGATGATCAGCCACACTGGAACTGAGACACGGTCCAGACTCCTACGGGAGGCAGCAGTGGGGAATATTGCACAATGGGCGCAAGCCTGATGCAGCCATGCCGCGTGTGTGAAGAAGGCCTTCGGGTTGTAAAGCACTTTCAGTAGGGAGGAAGGTTCATGCGTTAATAGCGTATGGATTTGACGTTACCTACAGAAGAAGCACCGGCTAACTCCGTGCCAGCAGCCGCGGTAATACGGAGGGTGCGAGCGTTAATCGGAATTACTGGGCGTAAAGCGCATGCAGGTGGTTTGTTAAGTCAGATGTGAAAGCCCGGGGCTCAACCTCGGAATTGCATTTGAAACTGGCAGACTAGAGTACTGTAGAGGGGGGTAGAATTTCAGGTGTAGCGGTGAAATGCGTAGAGATCTGAAGGAATACCGGTGGCGAAGGCGGCCCCCTGGACAGATACTGACACTCAGATGCGAAAGCGTGGGGAGCAAACAGGATTAGATACCCTGGTAGTCCACGCCGTAAACGATGTCTACTTGGAGGTTGTGGCCTTGAGCCGTGGCTTTCGGAGCTAACGCGTTAAGTAGACCGCCTGGGGAGTACGGTCGCAAGATTAAAACTCAAATGAATTGACGGGGGCCCGCACAAGCGGTGGAGCATGTGGTTTAATTCGATGCAACGCGAAGAACCTTACCTACTCTTGACATCCAGAGAAGCCAGTAGAGATACAGGTGTGCCTTCGGGAACTCTGAGACAGGTGCTGCATGGCTGTCGTCAGCTCGTGTTGTGAAATGTTGGGTTAAGTCCCGCAACGAGCGCAACCCTTATCCTTGTTTGCCAGCGAGTAATGTCGGGAACTCCAGGGAGACTGCCGGTGATAAACCGGAGGAAGGTGGGGACGACGTCAAGTCATCATGGCCCTTACGAGTAGGGCTACACACGTGCTACAATGGCGCATACAGAGGGCAGCCAACTTGCGAAAGTGAGCGAATCCCAAAAAGTGCGTCGTAGTCCGGATTGGAGTCTGCAACTCGACTCCATGAAGTCGGAATCGCTAGTAATCGTGGATCAGAATGCCACGGTGAATACGTTCCCGGGCCTTGTACACACCGCCCGTCACACCATGGGAGTGGGCTGCAAAAGAAGTAGGTAGTTTAACCTTTCGGGGAGGACGCTTACCACTTTGTGGTTCATGACTGGGGTGAAGTCGTAACAAGGTAGCGCTAGGGGAACCTGGCGCTGGATCACCTCCTTATACGATACGGATAGTTTGCTTTCACTTTTTAAAGTGAAGACAAATGAGTCTCGATGAGTGTCCACACAGATTGATGGTTTTGAAGCGAAAGCTTCGAGCTATTATTGCTCTTTAACAATTTGGAAAGCTGACAAAACAAATCTTGTCTTAAATAGATAAGCGTTTGTTTGTAAAGTTCTCAAAGTATTCATTTCGATGAATACACAAAAACACATTCAAGTGTTCTTGGGTTTTGCGAAAGCAAAACATATTTGAGTCCGGCAAAATCGATAGCTATCTCGCTCATTCAAATAATGAGATAGCAACTTTGGTTGTTTAAACAACAAACTCAAGATTTCTTCTGAAACTCTTTGGGGTTGTATGGTTAAGTGACTAAGCGTACACGGTGGATGCCTTGGCAGTCAGAGGCGATGAAAGACGTAGTAACTTGCGATAAGCCCAGATTAGGTAGTAACAACCATTTGAGTCTGGGATTTCTGAATGGGGAAACCCACTAGCATAAGCTAGTATCATTAACTGAATTCATAGGTTAATGAGGCGAACCGGGGGAACTGAAACATCTAAGTACCCCGAGGAAAAGAAATCAACCGAGATTCCGAAAGTAGCGGCGAGCGAAATTGGACTAGCCCTTAAGCTTTATATGCGTTAGACGAACGGTCTGGAAAGTCCGGCGATACAGGGTGATAGCCCCGTAGTCGACAACGCACATTCAGTGAAATCGAGTAGGGCGGGACACGTGATATCCTGTCTGAATATGGGGGGACCATCCTCCAAGGCTAAATACTACTGACTGACCGATAGTGAACCAGTACCGTGAGGGAAAGGCGAAAAGAACCCCTGTGAGGGGAGTGAAATAGAACCTGAAACCGTGTACGTACAAGCAGTAGGAGCAGGCATTGCGTCCTGTGACTGCGTACCTTTTGTATAATGGGTCAGCGACTTATATTCAGTGGCAAGGTTAACCATCTAGGGGAGCCGTAGGGAAACCGAGTCTTAACTGGGCGTTCAGTCTCTGGATATAGACCCGAAACCAGGTGATCTAGCCATGGGCAGGTTGAAGATTGAGTAACATCAATTGGAGGACCGAACCGACTAATGTTGAAAAATTAGCGGATGACTTGTGGCTAGGGGTGAAAGGCCAATCAAACCTGGAGATAGCTGGTTCTCCCCGAAAGCTATTTAGGTAGCGCCTCGGACGAATACTACTGGGGGTAGAGCACTGTTAAGGCTAGGGGGTCATCCCGACTTACCAACCCTTTGCAAACTCCGAATACCAGTAAGTACTATCCGGGAGACACACGGCGGGTGCTAACGTCCGTCGTGGAGAGGGAAACAACCCAGACCGCCAGCTAAGGTCCCAAATTATTACTAAGTGGGAAACGATGTGGGAAGGCTCAGACAGCCAGGATGTTGGCTTAGAAGCAGCCATCATTTAAAGAAAGCGTAATAGCTCACTGGTCGAGTCGGCCTGCGCGGAAGATGTAACGGGGCTAAGTAATAAACCGAAGCTGCGGCAATGAAGTTTACTTCATTGGGTAGGGGAGCGTTCTGTAAGCCGTTGAAGGTGTGTTGTAAAGCATGCTGGAGGTATCAGAAGTGCGAATGCTGACATGAGTAACGATAAAGGGGGTGAAAAACCTCCTCGCCGGAAGACCAAGGGTTCCTGTCCAACGTTAATCGGGGCAGGGTAAGTCGACCCCTAAGGCGAGGCCGAAAGGCGTAGTCGATGGGAAACGGGTTAATATTCCCGTACTTCTTACAATTGCGATGGGGGGACGGAGAAGGCTAGGTGGGCCTGGCGACGGTTGTCCAGGTTCAAGTGCGTAGGCTTAAGAGTTAGGTAAATCCGGCTCTTTCTAAGGCTGAGACACGACGTCGAGCTACTACGGTAGTGAAGTCATTGATGCCATGCTTCCAGGAAAAGCCTCTAAGCTTCAGATTGTAAGGAATCGTACCCCAAACCGACACAGGTGGTCGGGTAGAGAATACCAAGGCGCTTGAGAGAACTCGGGTGAAGGAACTAGGCAAAATGGTACCGTAACTTCGGGAGAAGGTACGCTCTTGATGGTGAAGTCCCTTGCGGATGGAGCTGACGAGAGTCGCAGATACCAGGTGGCTGCAACTGTTTATTAAAAACACAGCACTGTGCAAAATCGTAAGATGACGTATACGGTGTGACGCCTGCCCGGTGCCGGAAGGTTAATTGATGGGGTTAGACTTCGGTCGAAGCTCTTGATCGAAGCCCCGGTAAACGGCGGCCGTAACTATAACGGTCCTAAGGTAGCGAAATTCCTTGTCGGGTAAGTTCCGACCTGCACGAATGGCGTAATGATGGCCACGCTGTCTCCACCCGAGACTCAGTGAAATTGAAATCGCTGTGAAGATGCAGTGTACCCGCGGCTAGACGGAAAGACCCCGTGAACCTTTACTACAGCTTGGCACTGAACATTGACCCTACATGTGTAGGATAGGTGGGAGGCTTTGAAGCAGGTACGCTAGTATCTGTGGAGCCGTCCTTGAAATACCACCCTTGTAGTGTTGATGTTCTAACGTTGACCCCTTATCGGGGTTGCGGACAGTGCCTGGTGGGTAGTTTGACTGGGGCGGTCTCCTCCCAAAGAGTAACGGAGGAGCACGAAGGTGGGCTAATCACGGTTGGACATCGTGAGGTTAGTGCAATGGCATAAGCCCGCTTGACTGCGAGAATGACAATTCGAGCAGGTGCGAAAGCAGGTCATAGTGATCCGGTGGTTCTGAATGGAAGGGCCATCGCTCAACGGATAAAAGGTACTCCGGGGATAACAGGCTGATACCGCCCAAGAGTTCATATCGACGGCGGTGTTTGGCACCTCGATGTCGGCTCATCACATCCTGGGGCTGAAGTCGGTCCCAAGGGTATGGCTGTTCGCCATTTAAAGTGGTACGCGAGCTGGGTTTAGAACGTCGTGAGACAGTTCGGTCCCTATCTGCCGTGGGCGTTGGAGAATTGAAAGGGGCTGCTCCTAGTACGAGAGGACCGGAGTGGACGAACCTCTGGTGTTCGGGTTGTGTCGCCAGACGCATTGCCCGGTAGCTAAGTTCGGAATCGATAACCGCTGAAAGCATCTAAGCGGGAAGCGAGCCTTGAGATGAGTTCTCCCTGATACTTTAAGTATCCTAAAGGGTTGTCGGAGACTACGACGTTGATAGGTCAGGTGTGTAAGTGCTGTGAGGCATTGAGCTAACTGATACTAATTGCCCGTGAGGCTTAACCATACAACACCCAAAGGGTTTTGATGGACTCAAAGCAAGAACAGACTTGATTGTGTAGAGAACACAGAAACAGCTTTCCGAATTAAAGAATTTGCTTGGCGACCATAGCATTTTGGACCCACCTGATTTCCATTCCGAACTCAGAAGTGAAACGAAATAGCGCCGATGGTAGTGTGGGGTTTCCCCATGTGAGAGTAGGACATCGCCAGGCTTTAAATTTAGACTTAAGTGTCTAACCAGTGCGGAGCGGTAGTTCAGTTGGTTAGAATACCGGCCTGTCACGCCGGGGGTCGCGGGTTCGAGTCCCGTCCGCTCCGCCATTTATTCAGACAACCTTGCTATAAGCAAGGTTTTGTCGAATCTACAATATGTAGAATATTTAGGGGTGTAGCTCCAATTGGCAGAGCAGCGGATTCCAAATCCGCGTGTTGGGAGTTCGAATCTCTCCACCCCTGCCATCTTCAAAGCCTCAGCAGAAATGCTGGGGCTTTTTTGCATTTCAATATCTCTATCCACGACTCATCGACAGAATTCTCGTCTCCTCTACATACCTAAATCGTGCGAGAGCGACAAGCTATACATTATCTTTCTTAATGCTAAAACAGCCTCTTCTGGTTCGTTACGGAGCGTAACATTGTGCCATTTTCTTATGGGTAGAAAAAAGCCCAACGCGGTGGTTAGGCTTTAAGTGAAAGGGCTACATAGAGGTTATAGAATGCGTTTTAGAACGCCATCCGCTTTGATTCGGGTGATTTTACGAACTAACTTCTGAACTTCGATGGGATAGTTCTCTACTTTTTCTAGTTGCTTATAGGTACAAACTAACTGCGTGTGCTTGAGAATGTTCTCTACTTCTAGGTCAAATTTATCAGTAAGCTTTGCGTAATGGTCTTGTACTAGTAGACCGTTTTCTAAGTCTAGCGACCATGCTCGAGGGTTTAGGTTGTTGCCTGTGAGCAACATGTAACGCTTATCAACCCAAATTCCTTTTAGATGGAAACTGTTATTATCGTGCTTCCATAAATGAATCGAAAGCCTACGCGCAGCAATATTGGCTTCATTGGCTTTGGCAAAGCGTCTTAAGTTAAGCTCATACAAGTATGGCAAGCCCCCGATAGTTTTAAACTCATCTTCAGGGGATATATAGAAATCATTAGCCGTTTTATCACCGACAACGATTGTCACTTTTACGCCTCTTTTCATTGCTCTTTTTACTTCACGATTGATCGCTTTTGGGAAGTTAAAGTAAGGCGTACAGATGAAAATCTCGTTTTGGGCGGCAGCAAGTAGGTTAACAATTTTTTGGTTTAGAATGTTTCTACGTTTTCCTAGACCAACGAGAGGTGTGATGTTGATTTTATCCTCACCTGCATCTTCTGGCTCAAACTGGTAATTGGCAGAAGCAAGAGAAGAGCGAAATTGACGAATCGCAACTTTAATTTCTTTAGTTTCGGGTTTGTCTTTGTCCGCCAGATCATTTACTGCTGGGTGGGCAATCATTTCATCTTGAATAAAATTGACCATAGAGTCGGCAAGCGTTTGGTGCTGAATTACATGATAACGGTCAAAGCGATAGCGATCATGGTATTGCAGGTATACGTTATTTAGACTGGCTCCGCTGTAAATGACGGTGTCATCAACGATAAAACCTTTTAGGTGAAGAACGCCAAAAACCTCTCGACCTCGTACAGGGATTCCGTACACAGGGATAGAGTGTTGGTATTTTTGGGCAAATGCTTTATACAGCGCGGAGTTCCCCTCGGATGACTCTGCTCCAATCAAACCACGCTGAGCTCGGTGCCAATCTACACAGATATTGATGTCTAACCCAGGGTTACGCTGTTTTGCTTCGTAAAGAGCAGTTAGAACTTCACGCCCAGCTTCATCATCTTCCAGATATAGTGCGACTAGGTAAATTCGTGACGTTGCTTTGCTGATCGCATCAAGAAGACGAGTTCTGAAAGTGTCTGCTGAATGCAGAACTTCGAAGTCTTCGGGATTTACAGCAAGACTCGGCAACTGCTCGAATGGATTCCTACTTACTATCATATCGGTGTGAGTACCTTAATTAAGTGCAATATTGCGAACCTGACATTTTATCAAAGATATGATTTATCTGGCTACAAATCCTCGTGTATTGGGGGCTTTGGAGCAATGAATTGCATCGGAATGAGATCTTTGCCGCTCTCGGAGTAGCGCAAAAAGGCCATTTTTAATGAGTTTGGCAAATTGTCACATGCAATGCTTTGGAAGCTAAATTGAGAGTAGTAGTTTTCCAAGTGTGCAAATGCAAAGCAGTAGTCTCCATCTGTAAATACAAAGTTTTCACAATGGCGCAGAAGTGCATGGCCGACGCCGTGTCCTCGATATTCTGGTATGACTAACATACCCGTTAATAGACGAGACTGCTCAACCGTTTTCATTCGGAGTAGAGCAATGATGTTCGTCTCGATATTGGCGGTGATGATTAACTCATCGCGTTTAGCTCTGCCTGCTGGGTAGTGGGCTTTATAGAGTCTTTTTACAAGAGGGAGCTTAATAGGATTTAACACTTCTATGATTAATGAGCTTTGTAATGTCACTGCGGCTAAAAGATAACTAATGTAGAATGCATGTAGTTTAAGAGAATCTCATCAGGTGTTGCAAATCCACTATGGAAATTAAGAAACACGCGAGCCTTAAGGCTTTTCACACGTTCGGTATCGAACAGACTTGTGCTTACCTTGCTGTTGTTGAATCAATTGACGATGTTATACAGCTATTCAACGATACAACTTTTAAAGGCTTACCAAAACTATTCTTGGGCAAGGGCAGCAATATGCTCTTTACCCAACATTATGAGGGCGTTGTTATCATCAACCGCCTTTTGGGTAAAACTGTCACTGAAACAGAGAGTCATTATTTGCTTCATGTTGATGGAGGTGAAGATTGGCCTGCGTTAGTGGAATGGTGTGTAAGACAAGGGATTGGTGGTGTTGAGAATCTTGCGTTGATTCCGGGTTGTGCTGGGTCCGCTCCCATCCAGAATATTGGTGCCTATGGTCTAGAGTTACAAAATATCTGTGACTATGTCGATGTATTGGATCTCACAACATTTGAAACTAAACGAATGAGCTCAGCAGATTGCGAGTTTGGCTATCGAGATTCAATTTTTAAGCATGCGCTGTATGAGAAGTGTTTTATTACCGCTCTTGGGTTGAAGTTACCTAAGCAATGGCAAGCGATTAATCAATATGGTCCTCTGCAGAGTATTCCAGAAAATGAGCTTAGTCCACGCTCTATCTTTGAGCGGGTATGTCAGGTTCGAATGGAAAAACTGCCCGATCCAGCCAAAGTCGGAAATGCCGGTAGCTTTTTCAAAAACCCAGTGATCACGCAAGATCATTATGATCAACTCATTTCGCAACATAGCAGTATGGTGGCTTACCCTGCCGTAGGAGGGATGAAAGTTGCAGCAGGATGGCTAATCGATCAATGTGGTTTGAAAGGTGTTTCCGTGAATGGTGCGCAAGTAAACCCATTGCAAGCGCTCGTTTTAACGAATGTTAATAACTGTAGTGCAGATGATGTTGTTGCGTTGGCATCTTTAGTTAAGAGAGCGGTGTGGGATAAGTATCAAATTGAGCTTGAACATGAAGTGCGTTTTATGGGCAGCAAAAAGGAAACCAACCTGGCTGAAATAGAGGCAGGGAGATGAGAAAAGAACACTCAGCAAAATTGCATATTCTTAGATCATTAAGTGATGGCGGCTTCCACTCAGGAGAAGCGCTCGGGAACGAATTAGGCATCTCTCGCGCGGCAATCGCTAAGCACATAAAAGGGCTGAATGATTGGGGAGTGGATATTTATCGAATTCAAGGTCGTGGCTATCAATTAGCGCAGCCTATGCAGCTTCTTGATGAAGAGAGACTAACAGCCAGTGCGAATACTCAAGTTGAACTGATTTCTGTTATTAATTCGACAAACCAGTATCTATTGGAGAGAGTTAGTGAATCAGACAAAGGACGAGTTTGTCTCGCGGAATATCAAGCACAAGGTCGAGGCCGACGTGGACGTCAATGGGTTTCGCCTTTCGGTACGAATCTTTATTTTTCAATGTACTGGCGTTTAGATGCGGGCATGGCAGCAGCTATGGGGTTGAGTCTAGTGATTGGTATTGCTGCGGTAGAAGCGCTTGAAAAAATGGGCTTCGAGGGCGTAAAACTGAAATGGCCAAATGACATTTACTACCAAGACAAAAAACTCGCAGGTATTCTCGTAGAGATGTCTGGTCAAGCAGGTGCTGCTGCGCATCTTGTTATCGGTATGGGGCTCAATATCGGCATGCCGGACCAACAACCAAGCATTGACCAACCGTGGACCAGCTTAAATCAAGTGAGTAATGGGCAAGCGATTGATCGTACTCAACTCGCCATTCATTTAATAGAGCATTGGAAGAGTGCGCTTGAAGAATATGAAATGACAGGGTTGAGTGGGTTTGTTGAGCGCTGGAATCGCTTGGATAATTTCCTTGGCAGGTCAGTGAAATTACTCATGGGACCAAGGGAAATTTATGGTGTTGTAAAAGGTATTGATCAGCAAGGTGGTGTCGTGCTTGAAACGGAAAGTGGTTTGGAGACCTTTATTGGTGGGGAAATTTCCTTAAGAAAGCACGACTAGTTTTTTGTAACGCAAGCTAGAATCTATTACTTACGTAATGAGACTCTATCGACAAGATGATTAGCACCTTTGTGTAATATCAAATGGGCTCGCTCCCGAGTAGGTAGAATATTCTGATCTAAATTGAGCCCGTTAATACTTTTCCAAATATCTTTGGCTTTGCTTTTTGCTGCATCGGTTGAAAGTTGCGTATAGTGACTGAAATAAGAGCCAGGTTTGGTGAATGCTCCCTGACGAAATTTCAAGAAACGTTCGATATACCATTGCTCAATGGTTTCTGTGTCAGCATCGACATAAATTGAAAAATCAAGAAAGTCAGAAACAAACACACGATGCGGATCGTGCGGGTAGTCCATACCGCTCTGTAATACGTTTAGGCCCTCAATAATCAATACATCTGGTCTATCGACAGTCTTAAGGTCTTCAGTGATGTCGTAAGTAATATGTGAGTATAGCGGTACCGTGAGGTTTGGCTTACCTGCTTTTACATCAGAGACAAATTCTACTAAGCGTTTGATGTCATAGGATTCCGGAAACCCTTTTCGATGCATGATCCCTTTTTGCTCTAGAACTTTTTTTGGATACAAAAAACCATCTGTGGTCACAAGTGCGACTTTAGGATGATTCTCCCAGCGAGAGAGTAGAGCCTCGAGAATGCGCGCGGTTGTACTTTTACCAACGGCGACACTTCCTGCGATACCAATCACGAAAGGGGGGGCATGCTCTTCTGTATTTAGAAATTGCTGTAACACACAATTGCGGCTTTGACGCGCTTGTACATACAAGTTGAGCAAACGAGACAGCGGTAAATAGATTTCTACAGCTTCCTCCATCGTGAGGTTTTCATTAATGCCCTGCAGGGCGATAAGGTCGTCTGCAGAGAGTGTCATCGGAACCGAATTACGAAGTTCAGCCCATGCGGCACGATCGAATGACAAAAATGGACTCATGGATCTCGTTTATCCTTGCTTTTACAGAGAGCAAAAACATACATCAAGCATCGAGTAAAGCAAATGAGAAAGCAGGAAAGTTTGTCGTAAAAAGCGAGGTTTGTATGATTTTGCAGCAAGCGACAAGAAAAAATGGATTTTTGCGATTTTTTTTAAATTTACTATTGCAAGCAGGAAAATCATTCAATAGAATGCGCACCACTTATGCCGACTTAGCTCAGTAGGTAGAGCAACTGACTTGTAATCAGTAGGTCACCAGTTCGATTCCGGTAGTCGGCACCATTTTCTCCTTGCTCTAAGCAATTTGTAGTGAAAATGGCGAAAAATTTGGAGGGGTTCCCGAGTGGCCAAAGGGAGCAGACTGTAAATCTGCCGGCACTGCCTTCGATGGTTCGAATCCGTCCCCCTCCACCATATTCTTAAGGAAATAGCTCTCAGAGTTACGTGTGCGGGCATCGTATAATGGCTATTACCTCAGCCTTCCAAGCTGATGATGCGGGTTCGATTCCCGCTGCCCGCTCCAATCAAATTTGAGTGCTGATATAGCTCAGGTGGTAGAGCGCATCCTTGGTAAGGATGAGGTCGGCAGTTCGAGTCTGCCTATCAGCACCAGCTCTCAAGTTTATTTCCTTTTGATATAAGATTTACCAATTATCTTTTTTGGTTGCGTGGTCAATTCGGGCCACCTAAATCCGTACCTAGAGGGACAACTCATGTCTAAAGAAAAATTTGAACGTGTAAAACCGCACGTAAACGTTGGTACTATCGGCCACGTTGACCACGGTAAAACAACTCTAACTGCAGCTATCTGTACTACACTTGCAAAAGTATACGGCGGTGCTGCTCGTGACTTCGCATCTATCGATAACGCTCCAGAAGAGCGTGAGCGCGGTATCACAATCTCTACTTCTCACGTAGAGTACGACACTCCAACTCGCCACTACGCACACGTAGACTGTCCAGGACACGCGGATTATGTTAAAAACATGATCACTGGTGCTGCACAGATGGACGGTGGTATCCTAGTTGTTGCTGCAACAGATGGCCCAATGCCACAAACTCGTGAGCACATCCTACTAGGCCGTCAGGTTGGTATCCCTTACATCATCGTATTCATGAACAAATGTGACATGGTTGACGATGAAGAGCTACTAGAACTAGTAGAAATGGAAGTTCGTGAACTTCTATCTGAGTACGATTTCCCAGGTGATGACCTACCAGTTATCCAAGGTTCTGCACTAGGCGCACTAAACGGCGAAGAGCAGTGGGAAGCGAAAATCATTGAACTAGCTGAAGCACTAGATACATACATCCCTGAGCCAGAGCGTGCAGTAGATATGCCATTCCTAATGCCTATCGAAGACGTATTCTCAATCCAAGGTCGTGGTACAGTAGTTACTGGTCGTATCGAGCGCGGTATCCTAAACGTAGGTGACGAAGTTGCTATCGTTGGTATCAAAGACACGACTACAACTACATGTACTGGTGTTGAGATGTTCCGTAAGCTTCTAGACGAAGGTCGTGCTGGTGAGAACGTTGGTGCACTTCTACGTGGTACTAAGCGTGATGACGTTGAACGTGGTCAAGTACTAGCTAAGCCTGGTTCAATCACTCCGCACACTAAGTTCGAGTCAGAAGTATACGTACTTTCTAAAGATGAAGGTGGTCGTCACACTCCATTCTTCAAAGGCTACCGTCCACAGTTCTACTTCCGTACAACTGACGTAACTGGTGACATCTCTCTACCAGAAGGCGTAGAAATGGTAATGCCAGGCGACAACATCCAAATGACTGTTGAGCTAATCGCTCCAATCGCAATGGATGAAGGCCTACGTTTCGCTATCCGTGAAGGTGGCCGTACAGTAGGTGCTGGTGTTGTTGCTAAGATCTTCGCTTAATTCTTAACGAATTGCCGAATGTCTTCTGAAAATCTTCAATTAGATTTGACGAACCAGTAGCAAAAAGGGCATCATTTGATGCCCTTTTTCTGCACTCAACATTATTTTAGCTGTTTTCTTGTTCAGAATTGGGTTGAGCGCAGAGCAAGATTAGGCAGAGACGCTTAATCTTAAGAGAGTAACGCTGATTTTTTCAGCGATATGGAGTTTGCCCTGCAACAGCGGGGTTGTTGTCGTCTATATTAAGACTTGTGACAGGTTGGTTTTATGAAAGCAAATAATGCTGAAACTCCTGATAGCTCGAACGCAGCAGATACGTTTAAGTGGATTGCCGCTTTCGTATTAGCAGCGGCCGCTGTTGTGGGTAATTACCTGTATGGTGAAATGTCTGTAGTTGTTCGCGCTGCAGGCGTTGTTGTTCTAATTGCAGCTGCTCTTGGCGTTGCAGCAACAACGACTAAAGGTAAAGCAGCGATCAGTTTTGCAAAAGAATCTCGTATGGAAGTTCGTAAGGTTGTTTGGCCGACTCGCCAAGAAACCATGCAAACAACACTGATCGTTTTAGCTGTAAGTATTGTAATGGCTCTAGTGCTATGGGGTATTGACGGCATCATGGTGCGTCTAGTAGCTCTAGCAACTGGGGTATAGAGGGTTTTAATTCATGAGTGAAGCTCAAAAAAAACGCTGGTATGTGGTTCAAGCCTTCTCTGGATTTGAAGGTCGTGTAGCTCAGTCTCTTCGCGAGCATATCAAAATGCACAGCATGGAAGAGCTATTCGGTGAAGTACTTGTTCCTACTGAAGAAGTAGTGGAAATGCGCGCTGGTCAGCGTCGTAAATCTGAACGTAAGTTCTTCCCTGGTTACGTCCTTGTTCAGATGATTATGAACGATGAATCATGGCACTTAGTACGCAGTGTGCCGCGTGTCATGGGCTTCATTGGTGGTACCTCAGATCGTCCAGCACCTATCACAGATAAAGAAGCTGACGCTATTCTTAATCGTCTTGAGAAAGCAAGCGAAGCACCTCGTCCACGTACTATGTACGAAGCGGGTGAAGTGGTACGTGTTAATGAAGGTCCATTTGCTGACTTCAATGGTACTGTTGAAGAAGTGGATTACGAGAAGAGCCGCCTGAAAGTGTCTGTGTCGATCTTTGGTCGTGCAACACCAGTTGAGCTTGATTTTGGTCAAGTTGAAAAGCTTGATTAAAAAAACACCTTTTTAAGGGTTGTCTAAGGCGCGAATTATGACTATAATTTCGCGCCTTTTTACTTCTCTTGAAGTAAAAAGTTTTTTACATAAACGGGGAGCTGATCGGTGATTAGCGTTTGTACCCAAACTTAGGAATTATCATGGCTAAGAAAGTTGAAGCTTACATCAAGCTACAAGTTGCAGCTGGTATGGCGAACCCAAGTCCACCAGTTGGTCCTGCACTAGGTCAACACGGTGTTAACATCATGGAATTCTGTAAAGCGTTTAACGCAAAAACAGAATCTCTAGAGAAAGGTCTACCTACTCCAGTTGTTATCACTGTATACAATGACCGTTCTTTCACGTTCATCACTAAGACTCCACCTGCTGCGACTCTTCTTCTGAAAGCTGCTGGTATCAAGTCTGGTTCAGGTCGTCCAAACACTGAAAAAGTGGGTACTGTGACAGAAGCTCAAATCCAAGAAATCGCAGAAACTAAAGCTGCTGATATGACTGGTGCTGACATCGAAGCGATGAAGCGTTCTATCGCTGGTACTGCTCGTTCAATGGGCCTAGTGGTAGAGGGTTAATAAGATGGCTAAACTAACTAAGCGCATGCGCGTAATCCGCGAAAAAGTTGACGTTACTAAAGAGTACGAAATCAACGAAGCTGTTGCACTTCTTCAAGAACTAGCAACTGCTAAATTCGTAGAGTCTGTTGACGTTGCTGTTAACCTAGGCATCGATGCTCGTAAATCTGACCAGAACGTACGTGGTGCAACTGTACTACCTCACGGTACTGGCCGCGACATCCGCGTTGCAGTGTTCACTCAAGGTGCAAACGCTGAAGCAGCTAAAGAAGCTGGCGCAGACATCGTTGGTATGGAAGATCTAGCTGAGCTAGTGAAAAAAGGCGAAATGAACTTTGACGTAGTTGTTGCTTCTCCAGATGCAATGCGCGTTGTAGGTCAACTAGGTACTATCCTAGGTCCTCGCGGTCTAATGCCAAACCCTAAAGTTGGTACTGTAACTCCTAACGTTGCTGAAGCGGTTAAGAACGCTAAAGCTGGTCAGGTTCGTTACCGTAACGACAAAAACGGCATCATCCACACTACTATCGGTAAAGCAACTTTCTCTGCTGAGCAGATCAAAGAGAACCTAGAAGCACTTCTAGTTGCTCTTAAGAAAGCTAAGCCATCTTCAGCGAAAGGTACTTTCCTGAAGAAAGTAAGCATCTCTACTACTATGGGTGCTGGTGTTGCTGTTGATCAGGCTAGCCTGAACACTCAAGCATAATTTATTTGCTTAGGCGCAAAATTTGTGTATAATTTTGCGCCTAATATTGTGGTTGGGGCTGAACTTTGGTTCTTCAAACTATTCACTAGTTTGAAGTAAATTAAGACCCAGTCTCCGTCCAAGACCGTAGGTGTCTATTTTTATAATAGTCTTAATCATCCTACGTAGATGGTGCCCGAACTGACAGAAAGCTCTATGTATATAGTTAACTTTCTTCTGGGAATGCACCTAAATAGCTCTCACTGTCGTGATGATAGTGAGTGGTGTAACGACAACCAGGAGTAAATCCAAGATGGCTTTAAACCTTCAAGACAAAAAAGCAATTGTTGCTGAAGTCAACGAAGCTGCCAGTGGTGCACTTTCTGCAGTTGTAGCTGATTCTCGTGGCGTTGAAGTTGGCGCAATGACTTCTCTACGTAAACAAGCTCGTGAAGCTGGCGTTTACATGAAAGTCGTGCGTAACACACTAGCACGTCGTGCGGTTCAAGGTACAGACTACGAATGTCTAACAGAGACATTCACTGGTCCTACTCTGATCGCATTCTCTAACGAGCACCCAGGTGCTGCAGCGCGTCTTTTCAAAGACTTCGCTAAAGAGAATAAAAACTTCGAGATCAAAGCTGCTGCATTTGAAGGCGCTCTAACTGACGCTGAAGTACTAGCAACACTACCAACTTACGACGAAGCAATCGCACGCCTAATGATGTGCATGAAAGAAGCTTCTGCTGCTAAGCTGGCGCGTACTATCGCAGCTATCCGCGATCAAAAACAAGAAGCAGCGGCATAAGCCTTGCTTTTTACTGGTTGCTTAATAAACTTATTGTTGACTTAAAAGAGAATTGTTATGTCTATTACTAACGAGCAAATCCTAGACGCAATCGCAGAAATGTCTGTGATGCAAGTTGTTGAACTAATTGAAGCAATGGAAGAGAAATTCGGCGTTTCTGCAGCAGCAGCTGTAGTAGCGGGCGGCGCAGCAGCTGGTGCAGCTGTTGAAGAGCAAACTGAATTCGACGTAATCCTAACTTCTGCTGGCGCTAACAAAGTTGCTGTAATCAAAGCAGTACGTGGCGCAACTGGTCTAGGCCTTAAAGAAGCTAAAGCTCTAGTAGACGGCGCTCCAGCACCTCTTAAAGAAGGTGTTGACAAAGCTGAAGCTGACGCTCTTAAAGCTCAGCTAGAAGAAGCTGGTGCAGCTGTTGAAGTTAAGTAATTATTACTTAATTTCCTAGCCTAACGGCTATTGGCTGGTGGTTTTTTAACCACCGGCCTTTTTGCGCTGTAGGGTATAGGCGAATTTTCCCGCTGTTTAAGCGCCTAATATCCAAGCAAAAAACGTTTCATTCATACGAAATGAAACGTCACTACAGTAAACAGCTATTTAGTCACTGTCCCTTACCCCCCTTAAGTAACTAGGAGCGGGCGGACAGTTTGGGTCACTTATCAGCGAGCTGAGGAACCCCATGGTTTACTCTTATACCGAGAAAAAGCGCATCCGTAAGGACTTTGGTACTCGTCCACAAGTTTTGGACATTCCATACCTGCTATCGATCCAGCTCGATTCGTTCGACAAATTTATCGAACAGGATCCTGAAGGTCAATACGGTCTTGAAGCTGCTTTCCGTTCTGTATTCCCAATTCAGAGCTACAACGGCAATTCTGAGCTGCAATACGTTAGCTACCGTCTTGGTGAGCCAGTTTTTGACGTTAAAGAATGTCAAATCCGCGGTGTAACTTACTCAAAGCCACTGCGCGTAAAACTGCGTCTAGTGATCTTTGATAAAGACGCACCAGCAGGTACTGTAAAAGACATTAAAGAACAAGAAGTCTACATGGGCGAAATTCCGCTTATGACAGACAATGGTACCTTCGTAATTAACGGTACCGAGAGGGTTATCGTATCCCAGCTGCACCGAAGCCCAGGCGTGTTCTTCGACAGCGATAAGGGTAAGACCCACTCTTCAGGTAAAGTTCTATACAACGCACGTGTTATTCCTTACCGTGGTTCATGGCTCGACTTCGAGTTTGATCCTAAGGACAACTTATACGTTCGTATTGACCGCCGTCGTAAGCTACCAGCATCGATCATCCTTCGTGCACTAGGTAAATCGACTGAAGAAATCCTAGATATCTTCTTCGAGAAAGTGAACTTCGAAGTGAAAGACCAAACTCTGCTTATGGAGTTGGTTCCTGATCGTCTACGTGGTGAAACTGCGTCATTCGATATTGAGTCGAACGGTAAAGTTTACGTAGAGCAAGGTCGTCGCGTAACAGCTCGTCATATCCGCCAACTAGAAAAAGATGGCGTTGATCACATCGAAGTACCAGTTGAGTACATCGTTGGTAAAGTTGCATCGAAAGATTACATCAACGAAGCAACAGGCGAGATCATTGTTAACGCTAACCAGGAAATTAGCCTGGAAGCACTAGCGAACCTATCTCAGGCTGGCCACAAAGCGCTAGAAGTTCTATTTACGAACGATCTAGACCACGGTCCATTCATGTCAGAAACACTACGTATCGACAGCACTGTTGACCGTATTTCTGCATTGGTAGAAATCTACCGCATGATGCGCCCTGGCGAGCCACCAACAAAAGAAGCTGCAGAAGCACTATTCGAAAGCCTATTCTTCTCTGAAGAGCGTTACGATCTATCGACTGTTGGTCGTATGAAGTTCAACAGCTCTATCGGCCGTGAAGATGCTCAAGAGCAAGGCACACTTGACGAGCTAGATATCGTTGAAGTGATGAAGAAGCTTATCGCGATCCGTAACGGTAAAGGCGAAGTGGACGATATCGACCACCTTGGTAACCGTCGTATCCGCTCTGTAGGCGAAATGGCTGAGAACCAGTTCCGTGTAGGTCTAGTACGTGTTGAGCGTGCAGTTAAAGAGCGTCTAAGCCTAGGCGACCTTGACGCAATCATGCCTCAAGACCTGATCAACGCGAAACCAATCTCTGCAGCTGTTAAAGAATTCTTTGGCTCTTCACAGCTTTCACAGTTCATGGACCAAAACAACCCGCTATCAGAAGTAACGCATAAGCGTCGTATTTCTGCATTGGGTCCTGGCGGTCTGACTCGTGAACGTGCTGGTTTCGAAGTACGTGACGTACACGTAACTCACTACGGTCGTCTATGTCCTATCGAAACGCCGGAAGGTCCAAACATCGGTCTGATCAACTCTCTATCTGCGTTTGCGCGTTGTAACGAGTACGGTTTCCTAGAGACTCCATACCGTCGCGTTGTAGATGGTGTTGTAACGGACGAAGTAGATTACCTATCTGCAATCGAAGAAGGCCAATTCGTTATCGCACAGGCTAACGCTGCGCTAACTGAAGAAGGCGGTTTTGCAGATGAGCTGATCACAGCTCGTCAAAAAGGTGAATCTGGCCTACACCCTCGTGAGCACGCTCAGTACATGGACGTTGCGACAAACCAGGTTGTATCTATCGCTGCATCGCTTATCCCGTTCCTAGAACACGATGATGCGAACCGTGCATTGATGGGTGCGAACATGCAACGTCAGGCAGTTCCAACACTGAAAGCTGACAAACCGCTTGTTGGTACTGGTATTGAACGTAACGTAGCAGTTGACTCAGGTGTAACTGCAGTTGCTAAACGTGGTGGTGTAATCCAGTCAGTAGATGCTTCTCGTATCGTTGTTAAAGTGAACGAAGAAGAGCTAGTACCAGGCGAAGCTGGTATCGACATCTACAACCTGACTAAATACACACGTTCTAACCAGAACACATGTATTAACCAGCGCCCATGTGTGATGCCAGGTGAACCTGTATCACGCGGTGACGTTCTTGCTGATGGTCCATCAACAGACCTTGGTGAACTAGCGCTTGGTCAAAACATGCGTATCGCGTTCATGCCTTGGAACGGTTACAACTTCGAAGACTCGATCTTAGTATCTGAGCGCGTAGTTCAAGAAGACCGCTTCACGACTATCCACATCCAAGAACTTACTTGTGTGGCGCGTGATACTAAGCTTGGTTCTGAAGAAATCACAGCTGATATTCCAAACGTAGGTGAATCTGCTCTGTCTAAACTAGACGAGTCAGGTATCGTTTACATCGGTGCTGAAGTTAAGGGTGGCGACATCCTAGTTGGTAAAGTAACACCTAAAGGTGAAACTCAGCTGACTCCTGAAGAGAAGCTACTACGTGCGATCTTCGGTGAAAAAGCATCGGACGTTAAAGATACGTCACTACGTGTACCTAACTCTGTATCAGGTACGATTATCGACGTTCAAGTCTTCACTCGCGATGGCGTAGAGAAAGACAAGCGTGCGCTTGAAATCGAGCAAATGCAGCTTAAAGAAGCGAAGAAAGACCTAACTGAAGAATTCCAGATTCTTGAGGGTGGCCTTCTAAACCGTGTTCGCGCTGTATTGATCGAGGGTGGTTACTCTGAAGCGAAACTAGACACGACTGATCGTAAGAAGTGGCTAGAGCTAACGCTAGAAGATGACGCACTGCAAACACAGCTTGAGCAACTAGCTGAGCAGTGGGATGAGCTGAAAGCTGACTTCGATAAGAAATTCGAAACTAAGCGTCGCAAGATCACTCAAGGTGATGATCTAGCACCTGGCGTACTGAAGATCGTTAAGGTTTACCTAGCGGTTAAACGTCGTATTCAGCCTGGTGATAAGATGGCGGGTCGTCACGGTAACAAGGGTGTAATCTCTAAGATCAACCCTGTTGAAGACATGCCATACGATGAAAAAGGTCAGCCTGTCGACATCGTACTTAACCCGCTGGGTGTACCATCGCGTATGAACATCGGTCAGATCCTAGAAGTACACTTAGGTCTGGCAGCGAAAGGTATCGGTGACAAGATCACTCAGATGGTTAAAGAGCAGCAAGAACTAGCGAAATTCCGCGAGTTCCTACAAAAAGTTTACGATCTAGGCGACACTCGTCAGAAAGTAGACATTGCTTCTCTATCTGATGACGAAGTACGTACTCTAATCAAGAACCTACGTGGCGGTCTACCAATCGCAACGCCTGTGTTCGACGGTGCTCCAGAAGCGTCAATTAAGGCTCTTCTAGAGTTAGCAGACCTACCAACATCTGGTCAGCTAAAACTGTTTGATGGTCGTACTGGTGATGAGTTTGAGCGTCCTGTAACAGTAGGTTACATGTACATGCTGAAACTAAACCACCTTGTTGATGACAAGATGCACGCTCGTTCAACTGGTTCGTACAGCCTAGTAACTCAGCAGCCACTTGGTGGTAAAGCTCAGTTCGGTGGTCAGCGTTTCGGTGAGATGGAAGTATGGGCACTAGAAGCATACGGTGCGGCTTACACTCTACAAGAAATGCTAACGGTTAAGTCTGATGACGTTAACGGCCGTACTAAGATGTACAAAAACATCGTAGACGGTAACCACAGCATGGAACCTGGTATGCCAGAATCGTTCAACGTATTGTTGAAAGAGATTCGCTCGCTAGGTATCAACATCGAGCTAGAAGACGAAGAGTAATCCCTTTCTCTCTTGATTAATTTCGAGAGAATCAAAAGCGATTATTTGGTAGAAGGTGCTCACTTTAGCGAGTGAGCTCCTTTTAACTCCTTACAGGAGCTGATTGTGAAAGACTTATTAAACTTTCTAAAAGCACAGCATAAGACCGAAGAGTTTGATGCAATCAAAATCGGTCTATCTTCACCAGACATGATCCGTTCATGGTCTTTCGGTGAAGTTAAAAAACCTGAAACGATCAACTATCGTACGTTCAAACCTGAACGCGATGGTCTGTTCTGTGCGCGTATCTTTGGTCCAGTAAAAGACTACGAATGTCTTTGTGGTAAATACAAGCGCTTGAAGCACCGTGGTGTTATCTGTGAGAAGTGTGGTGTAGAAGTTACACAGACTAAAGTACGTCGTGACCGTATGGGCCACATCGAACTTGCTTCACCAGTAGCTCACATCTGGTTCCTAAAATCGCTACCGTCTCGTATCGGTCTACTAATGGATATCCCTCTACGTGATATCGAACGTGTTCTTTACTTCGAAATGTACGTAGTAACTGAACCGGGTATGACTGATCTAGAAAAATCTCAGATGCTTACTGAAGAAGAGTATCTGGATCGCCTAGAAGAGTGGGGTGACGAGTTCACTGCTAAGATGGGTGCAGAAGCTATCAAGGACCTACTAGGTTCTATGGATATGCACGCTGAAGCGGAACAAATGCGCGAAGAGCTAGAAACGACTAACTCTGAAACTAAGCGTAAGAAAGTAACTAAGCGTCTTAAACTGGTAGAGGCATTCATTACTTCGGGTAACAACCCAGAGTGGATGATCCTAACTGTACTTCCAGTACTTCCGCCAGATCTACGTCCTCTAGTACCACTAGATGGCGGTCGCTTTGCGACTTCTGATCTAAACGACCTATACCGTCGTGTGATCAACCGTAACAACCGTTTGAAGCGTCTTCTAGAGCTAGCAGCTCCGGACATCATCGTACGTAACGAAAAACGTATGCTGCAAGAGTCTGTTGATGCGCTACTAGATAACGGTCGTCGCGGTCGTGCGATCACAGGTTCTAACAAGCGTCCTCTAAAATCTCTTGCTGATATGATCAAGGGTAAACAAGGTCGTTTCCGTCAGAACCTTCTAGGTAAGCGTGTAGACTACTCTGGCCGTTCTGTAATCACAGTAGGTCCATACCTTCGTCTACACCAGTGTGGTCTTCCTAAGAAGATGGCACTTGAGCTATTCAAACCATTTATCTACAGCAAGCTAGAGACTCGTGGTCTTGCGACTACAATCAAAGCTGCTAAGAAAATGGTAGAACGTGAAGAAGCGGTCGTTTGGGATATCCTAGACGAAGTAATCCGTGAACACCCAGTACTATTGAACCGTGCACCGACACTTCACCGTCTAGGTATCCAGGCGTTCGAACCAGTACTGATCGAAGGTAAAGCGATTCAGCTACACCCACTAGTGTGTGCGGCGTACAACGCGGACTTCGATGGTGACCAAATGGCGGTTCACGTACCTCTAACTCTAGAGGCACAGCTTGAAGCTCGTACTCTGATGATGTCGACAAACAACATTCTGTCGCCAGCGTCAGGTGATCCTATCATCGTACCTTCTCAGGACGTTGTATTGGGTCTGTACTACATGACTCGTGACAAGATCAACGTGAAAGGTGAGGGCATGTACCTTTCTGGCCCAGCAGAGGCTGAGAAAGCATACCGCACTAAGACGGCTGAACTACACGCACGTGTTAAAGTACGTATTACAGAGACAGTTGTAGACGAAGACGGCAACAGCACGACTGAAACTAAGATGGTTGATACAACTGTCGGTCGCGCAATGCTATGGCAAATCGTTCCAGCTGGCCTACCGTTCAGCATCGTTAACCAAAAGCTAGGTAAGAAGCAAATTTCTAACCTACTTAACGAGGCTTACCGTAAGCTAGGTCTGAAAGATACCGTTATCTTCGCTGACCAAATTATGTACACAGGTTTCGCATACGCTGCACTATCTGGTGTATCTGTTGGTATCGACGACATGGTTGTACCGCCAGCTAAGTACACTGAAATCGCGGAAGCGGAAGAAGAAGTACGTGAAATCCAGGAACAATACCAATCAGGTCTTGTTACTGCGGGCGAACGATACAACAAAGTTATCGATATCTGGGCATCGACCAACGATCGCGTAGCAAAAGCGATGATGGCAAACCTTTCATCTGAAACGGTAGTCAACCGTGATGGTGAAGAAGAGCAACAAGAATCGTTTAACAGCATCTACATGATGGCTGACTCGGGTGCTCGTGGTTCTGCAGCTCAGATTCGTCAGCTAGCGGGTATGCGTGGTCTGATGGCTCGTCCGGATGGTTCGATCATCGAAACGCCGATCACAGCGAACTTTAAAGAAGGTCTAAACGTACTTCAGTACTTTATCTCAACGCACGGTGCTCGTAAGGGTCTTGCGGATACGGCACTGAAAACAGCGAACTCGGGTTACCTAACTCGTCGTCTAGTAGACGTTGCTCAAGACGTGGTTGTATACGAACACGACTGTGGCACGCTAGAAGGCGTTGATATGATGCCTCATATCGAAGGTGGTGACGTGAAAGTTGCACTGACAGAGCTTGCGCTAGGTCGTGTAGTTGCTGAAGACGTTCTAAAGCCAGGTACTGAAGAAGTTCTGATCCCACGTAATACTCTAATTGATGAGAAGTGGTGTCAGATCATGGAAGAAAACTCAGTAGACAGCATGAAAGTGCGCTCTGTAGTTACCTGTGATGCAGACTTCGGTTGTTGTGCACAGTGTTACGGTCGTGACCTTGCACGTGGTCACCTAGTGAACCAAGGTGAAGCAGTAGGTGTAATCGCTGCTCAGTCTATCGGTGAACCAGGTACACAGCTAACGATGCGTACGTTCCACATCGGTGGTGCGGCATCGACAGCAGCGGCAGAGAACAGTGTTCAAGTTAAGAACAACGGTTCTATGAAGCTAAACAACGCTAAGTTCGTACTAGCAGACGACGGTAAGATTGTTATCACTTCTCGTGCAGCAGAACTAACTATCATTGATGAGTTCGGCCGTACGAAAGAGAAGCACAAACTGCCTTACGGTACGCTACTAAACAAAGCTGATGGTCAAGCAGTTGAAGCTGGTGAAACAGTGGCAAACTGGGAAGCGCACACGCTACCAATCATCACTGAAGTAGCAGGTCGTGTTCAGTTTGTTGACATGATTGATGGTGTAACTATCTCTCGTCAAACAGATGACCTAACAGGTCTATCTTCAAGCGAAGTGACAGACCCAGCGGCTCGCCCAGCTGCAGGTAAAGATATGCGTCCAGCTATCAAACTTGTAGATGAGCAAGGTAACGACGTAATGATCCCTGGTACTGATATGCCAGCGCATTACTTCCTACCAGGTAAAGCGATCGTAAACATCGTTGATGGTGCTGAAGTTGGTGTGGGTAACACACTTGCTCGTATCCCACAAAAATCTGGCGGTAACAAAGATATCACCGGTGGTCTTCCACGCGTAGCAGACCTGTTCGAAGCTCGTAAGCCTAAAGAGCCTGCGATTCTTGCTGAACACACAGGTACAGTAAGCTTCGGTAAAGAGACCAAAGGTAAGCGTCGTCTAGTTATCACTCGTGATAGTGGTGAAGTTTACGAAGAAATGGTACCTAAGCATCGTCAGCTAAACGTGTTCGAAGGTGAGCGCGTTGAACGTGGTGATGTTATCGCTGATGGTCCAGAGTCTCCACATGACATTCTACGTCTACGTGGCGTGCATGCTGTGACGCAATACATCGCGAACGAGGTTCAGGAAGTTTACCGTCTACAAGGCGTTAAGATTAACGATAAGCACATTGAAACTATCGTTCGTCAAATGCTACGTAAATGTACAATTACTCACGCTGGTGACTCTGAGTTCCTACCTGGTGAGCAAGTTGAATACACGCAAGTTAAGATCGCTAACCGTGAACTAGAAGCTGAAGGCAAAGAGCCTGCACGTTTCGAACGTGAGCTACTAGGTATCACTAAAGCATCTCTAGCTACCGAGTCGTTCATCTCTGCGGCATCGTTCCAGGAGACAACTCGCGTACTAACAGAAGCTGCGGTTTCTGGTAAGCGTGATGATCTACGTGGTCTGAAAGAGAACGTAATTGTTGGTCGTCTGATCCCAGCTGGTACTGGTTTCGCATACCACCAAGAGCGTCAAAGTAAGCGTGCTGAAGCGCAAGAAGGTCCATCTGCTGAACAAGCAACAGATAACCTAGCAGCACTTCTAAATGCAGGCTTCTCTTCAGAAGACTAAGCTTTCTGACGAATAATCGTTAAGAAATGAAATTGAAAGGCACCTTAGGGTGCCTTTTTTGTTTCTGTTGGTTATTGGTTATTGGTTATTGGTTATTGGTTATTGGTTATTGGTTATTGGTTATTGGTTATTGGTTATTGGTTATTGGAAATAGTGTTCTGTGGGTAATAAGCAATTTTTAGGACAAAGCAGATTTTAGGAAAAGACAGATCTCGGACGTTAGCTTCACGTCCATCTCATTACACTGATTTCATCAGGCGAGTAATGTCTAAGGGACAATGTTTTACCATCATCCCTGAGACAGTGTATTATCACATCTTCTTCAGGCGCCAGGAGGCATCGCTAGACTGTCAGCGATTAGCTGAATCAGGTGATCTTCCACTTCAAAACGTGTTTCAATAATCTCACCGACTAACGACATATCAGCATCAAAACTTACGAGCTCATCTTCCTCTGATACGTTGGAATACTTGTCATTAAAGTTGAGGAGCGGCTCTGTGGTGAGCACAATTTTTCCATAGGTTTGGTTGATATCATCGGTCGCGACAAATCCAGTTGATTTCCACTTATCCATTACCATGTCGTAGATTTTAAAATGACCTTCGGATATGTAGTCAACAAGGTGCTGACAGAAGTGCTGAAGTTCGGCTGGAGATGGGAGTTCAATGACGTTTGTTTTCGAACAAGGTTGCAGTGCTGCAAGCTTACAATATTCGACAATCAGCGATTGTCTTGTTTCTAGCCAATGATCAATGACTTCACTTGAGCCACCCCATTGGTCTTGTGTTTGTTTGAATTTTTTTAGCATGACCATGCCCTCATGATCTGTCACCCAGTGGGTGAGGAAATCCTTTGCAAAGCAAAGTGAATGTAGTTATTACAAACTCTTGTCCTTACTAGACTTTGTTTACGCAAATTGCGACTTACAAACTCTGGTATGAATTTAGATTGCCAGTAAAATGAATGAACTTCAAGCAAAGGGACGCAGTAATGTTAAGAAAAGGTAAAGTAGACCATATGATAAATGCATATTGGTGTGTTGTTGCAGGAACTGAGGTCTGGTTAGTCGATGGTTCTATACCTTTTGGTACTTCGGAGGAGTTATCACTACCAGAAAACTGTGCGCGACATATTGGGGACTACCAGAATTCTCCAGTGATGTGGGTGAACTTATCAGAATTAGAACAAGACCTTCCTCTTAAGTCACTGCGAGATTGTTTGCACTTTCCTGAACCCATGTTTCTTCTGTTGAGTAAGGCAATTCAATATGGCCATATGACACAGAGTATGCGCTTTTGCCCCCAATGCGGCGGTCGTAATTTTCTCAATAATAATCAATTAGCCATGCAGTGTGGTGAATGTCGAACATTACATTATCCGCGAATTTTTCCATGCATCATCGTCGCGGTGCGCAGAGATGAGCAAATATTATTGGCTCAGCATCCACGTCATCGAAATGGCATGTATACCGTGATAGCGGGCTTTTTGGAGGTCGGTGAAACTTTAGAAGAGTGCGTCGCGCGTGAAGTACACGAAGAAACGGGAGTTAATGTTAAAAATATTCGTTATTTTGGCAGCCAACCTTGGGCCTTTCCATCCAGTATGATGATGGCATTTCTAGCTGACTACGAGTCTGGCGAATTGAATCCAGATTACACTGAACTCTCAGATGCGCAGTGGTTTGGGGTTGATGAAATGCCACCAGTAGCACCAAAAGGGACGATAGCAAGAGCCCTTATCGAACAGACGCTGCAAGATATCCATTCTAATCAGTTGAAAATGAGATAAAAAAAACCCTCCGAGAGGGAGGGGGTAAGTAAGATGTCGTTATGAGATGCCGAGTACTGGGTACTCAGTTTATAATTGTAGTTTTCGCTAGCGAACAAATTTTTAACACTGATAAAGATTGGGTGCAAATTAAGCATTGATTTAAAAGTTAATAACTTGATCCAGGTTGCAAAGCACACAGCTATTGGCCTTAAATCAGTGATAGAATACCTCCTTTCATAGAAAGCCTAACAATTGGAATTACGGAATGACTGAATTAAAAAATGATCGTTATCTACGTGCACTTCTTAAAGAGCCAGTAGACTACACGCCAGTATGGATGATGCGTCAGGCAGGTCGTTACCTACCAGAATACAAAGCAACTCGTGCGCAAGCGGGCGATTTCATGTCTTTGTGTAAGAACGCGGAGTTGGCGTCAGAAGTAACGCTTCAACCACTACGTCGTTTTCCTCTTGATGCTGCGATCTTGTTCTCTGATATCCTAACTATCCCTGATGCAATGGGTTTAGGTTTACGTTTTGAAACCGGGGAAGGTCCGGTGTTCGATAAGCCGATCACATGTAAAGCCGACGTTGAAAAGATCGGTATTCCCGATCCAGAAGGTGAACTGCAATATGTAATGAACGCGGTACGCCAGATTCGTAAAGATTTAAACGGCGATGTTCCACTGATTGGTTTCTCTGGTAGTCCTTGGACGCTAGCGACTTACATGGTTGAAGGTGGCAGCTCGAAAGCGTTCACCAAGATCAAGAAGATGATGTACGCAGAACCACAAACTCTGCATCTACTGCTAGATAAGCTAGCAGACAGCGTTATCGAGTATCTAAACGCGCAAATTAAAGCGGGTGCGCAATCGGTGATGGTATTTGATACATGGGGTGGTGTACTGACACCTCGCGACTACAACCTGTTCTCACTGCAATACATGCACAAGATTGTAGATGGTCTGATTCGTGAAAACGATGGCCGCCGCGTACCAGTGACGCTATTCACTAAAAATGGTGGCATGTGGCTTGAGCAAATCGCAGCAACGGGCTGTGATGCGGTAGGTCTAGACTGGACAATCAACATTGCAGACGCGAAAGCGCGTATCGGCGATAAAGTGGCTCTACAAGGTAACATGGACCCATCAATGCTTTACGCTTCACCAGAGCGTATCCGTGAAGAAGTAGCGGGTATTCTAGAAGGCTTTGGCGATGCAGGTACTGGTCACGTGTTCAACCTAGGCCACGGCATCCACTTGGATGTGCCGCCAGAAAACGCGGGCGTATTTGTGGAAGCGGTACACGAGCTATCTAAGCCTTACCACAAGTAAATTCGACTTTTTGAAATCAAATACCGGCAATCAATGCCGGTATTTTTTTACCTGAAATTCAGATTTTTATCTGAAACGTAAGGCTGTACAGCTCTATTAGTATTTGGCCTGCCATGATCTAATTACTATTCAAGCTGTACGCTAGACATGAAAGACTCTTATAAACAATAACTTATGTTGGATTGTTTTGTGCGCTAATTTTCTTGTGCAGATAAATAAGCAATTAGATCATCGGTAACCTAAAGCATCGAGTGAACGCGTTTTTTAAGATATGGCACGACGTCAGATTCAAACCAAGGGTTCTTCTTTAACCACAATGTGTTACGTGGAGAAGGGTGAGGAAGCGGAATAAAGTCAGGTTCCCAACCCTGCCATTGCTGAACAGTTTGCGTGAGCGTCTTTGGTTTGTTGGTGAGATAGTATTGCTGTGAGTACTGACCAATCAGTAGCGTCAACGCTATATTGGGCAAGTGCTCAAGAATCTGTTTATGCCAAGCGGGTGCGCATTCTTTACGAGGTGGTAGATCGCCTGAGTTTCCTTTACCTGGATAGCAGAAACCCATCGGGACAATGGCAATTTTGTTTGGGTCGTAGAAAGTGTCTTTGTCGATATCGAGCCATTGGCGTAACCGATCGCCGCTTGGGTCATTCCAAGGGATCGAGGTTTTGTGTACGCGCGTCCCCGGTGCTTGTCCGATGATTAGGATACGTGCGTCTTTTGCGGCTTGTACCACAGGGTTTGCCCCCAAAGGTAAATCGTCTGCACAGATCTGGCAGGCTCGTAATTGCTTCAGCAATGTTTCTAAAGACATAAGATGGTTAATATCCTTTATCGAAATCGACCTGATTATTAAGAGAGAAACCGTCTCGCCAACTCAAGTAGTTGTCTGCAAAAATGTCGACCACTTGCTCAGGGAAACTCAATGCTGCGATGTGGGGTGTGATGGTTACCTGCGGAAGTTTCCAAAACGGATGTAGCGGTGAAAGTGGCTCTTGTTCAAATACATCGAGAAAAGCATGATCTACCCAACGGTTTTTTAAAGCCAGTAATAAACCAGCCTCATCAATCACATCGCCTCGTCCGACATTAAATAACAGTGCCTGATTAAGTTGGCTTAACACTTCACTATTAAGTATTCGGCGGGTATCTGGAGTACTGGGTAGTGTATTGACGATGATATCAGCTTGATGCAGGGCGCAGCCTAACTCGTTAACATGAAATGTTTGATCGAATTCGCCACCAGAAGTTGGGATGCCAGTACGATTGATCCCTACGGTTTTCATTCCCATCAATTGTGCCGCTTTACCCAAGTGGCTACCTATGCTGCCTGTACCAAGAATCACCATGGTTTTGTTTTGCAGTGAGGTATACAGATGCGGTTGCCACTGCTTGCTCTGTTGTTGCTGGTGGTATTGCATAAAATGGCGGAAGTGAGCAATGCTATAACCAATCACGTACTCTGCGATCAATGGACCGAAAATACCGCGTACATTAGTCAGCGAATAATCTCGGCGTCGACTAGGCTTCATGAGAGTGTTTACACCGGCAAATGTGGACTGGACCCATTCAAGTTGTGAAAACTCGTCTAACCTTTGTGATAGCAATGGTGGATCCGCCAGTACGATCTGAGCTGCTTCAGGTTGATCAGTGAGGCAAAGATCGGGCAGGTTTCTCTCCGCCAGTAACGTTTCGTAGGTGTCATGATGCTCTGAGAGCAGGAAAATCTGATTTCGACGCTGCATTAACTTTTTTCCCTGTGATGAATCAAGTACACTTTCGCTGATTTTTTCTTCAATGATTGAGTGACTATGCTTAAGAATCCTCTTCAGGTTCGTTTGGAAAAACTAGAACCTTGGCAACAAATTACTTTCATGGCGTGTCTGTGTGAACGCATGTATCCAAACTATGCGATGTTTTGTGAGAATACAGAATTTGCTGAGCCACGTGCTTACCGAGCGATTCTTGATAGTGTATGGGAAATTCTGACGGTTAAGAACGCAAAAGTGAACTTCGAACGCCAACTAGAGAAGTTAGAAGAGCTATTCCCAAGTGCGGATGAGTACGACTTTTATGGTGTTTACCCAGCGATGGATGCGTGTCAGGGTTTGTCAACGCTGCTGCATGGTCTGTTGGATCGCGACTACCTTTTCGATTCAATGCTTAAAGTGAGCCAACAGTCAGTACAAACTGTCGCTGACCTAGAGCAAGCACAAGGTGAAGAACCAATCACGAACGACAATCAAAAAGAAAACGAAGCCGTATGTGAAGAGTGGGATGTTCAGTGGGCTATCTTCCGTCCACTGCGTGAAGCGGTAGAGCGTGACATCAGCTTGATTAAAGATTTGCGTGAGGAATTACGCGAAGAGGGCGTGAGCAATATCGGTATCGCACTTTAATCGTTGAATAGATATGAAAAAGGCATCCTAGTTGGATGCCTTTTTGCTAATTGGAAATGGTTATGAGTCTTTAGAGTCTGGTTTCTTTGTTACTTGAGCCTCTTGCTCTTTCACTTGTTTCTCTTGCTCTTCTTCCTCTTCATCGTCTCGGCTTTCAATCACGCCGTGCTGTTCTTTCCAGTTTTCCCAACGTTGGTAAGCCAGCTCTTGCATATCCGTGCTCTTATCTGCTTCATCGATGATCTCTTCACCCAATAGGTGCTCAAAGATATCTTCTAGCGTTACTAGGCCTTGAATTGTGCCATATTCATCGACAACCAATGCAAGTTGTAAACGGTGGCTCATCATTTGGTCAAATACGCGCGGTAAAACCGTATTGTTTAAAACCACTTGAATTGGACGCATAACAGAACCAAGTTGCTTTTCGCCACTTCCTGATTGCTGGAGCTTAAATAGCTCTAAACGGTGCACGAAACCAACGATGTTATCAGTTTGCTCACTGTACACCAATGGACGTGAGAAAGGCGTTTCTTTGTGTTTATCAAGGAACTCATTGATGGTCATTGTCGCATCCACACGGAATACAACTGGACGTGGCGTCATCACTTGCGTTACAGGGACATCTTGAATACCAAGCAGGTTGCTTAGGATTTTTGACTCACCCTCTGCAAATTCGCCACTTTCTTTAGCCAAGATTGCCATTGCTGATAGTTCATCACGCATCTTAGGCGCTTGGTGGTTACGAGCAAGGCGTTTAGTGATCTGTTCAGAGAACCAAACGAATGGCGTTAGTGCCCATACCATCCAGCGAAGTGAAACCGCGGCAGCAGGTGCTAATTGACGCCAGTAAGTTGCGCCAATGGTCTTTGGTACAATCTCAGACAAAACAAGAATTGCTAGAGTTAATACCGCAGAGAAGATACCTAGTGCTTCGCTACCAAATACGACAGCAGCTTGTGCACCCGCGGTAGCTGCACCAATGGTATGAGCAATGGTATTTAGCGTTAGGATAGAAGCCAATGGTCGGTCGATATCCGCTTTTAGTTTTTCTAACTGCGCGGAAGCAGGGTGCCCCTGTTGTCTAAGTTGAGCAATATAGCTCGGACTGATACTAAGTAGCACTGCCTCTAGCACCGAACAGATAAATGAAACGCCGATAGCAATAGAGATATAAATGGATAACAGCAGCATAGTTGCCCTTGATTGTAGTGTGATAGAAGGTATTTGCGGCAATTATAACCGCAAAAGTGCCATATAAATTGGTTTTATTACATTAGAAAGCAAGGGGTTTACTTAAGCAAGTAGTAACAAATTGTGAGTTAATACTCATATTATGGCTAAAACTACGTCAGAAAATCGAAAGATCGCTTACAAACCTTTGCCAGATGGGGCATTTATGTTTTAGAGTGAGACGAATTCGATAACATATGAGAAGGGAAACCTAATGAACAAGACCCAATTAATCGACTTTATTGCAGAGAAAGCAGACCTATCTAAAGCACAAGCTAAAGCTGCTCTTGAAGCAACTCTTGAGGGTGTAACTGGCGCTCTTAAAGAGGGTGACCAAGTTCAACTAATTGGTTTTGGTACATTCAAAGTAAACCACCGCGCTGCACGTACTGGCCGTAACCCTAAGACTGGCGATGAGATTCAAATCGCAGCAGCTAACGTACCTGCATTCGTAGCAGGTAAAGCGCTGAAAGAATCAGTAAACTAAGTTAAAATGCACCGAGGTCTCCTGCCTCGGTGCAATTTCATGAACAAACATCTACTCACTTCACTTCTCTTAACAAGTCTTGCTCTTGCAGGCTGTACTTCCGTAGAAACTCCTAATCTAGAACAATTTACGCACTTCTCTGGCGGAAAAGTCATGGGAGACACGACCAGCTTGTACTGGATGACCGAGCGTCTTACTCGGGTTAGTACTGCGGCTGACTATGTCACGATGGGGGATTATGGGTATTATCAAAGTGACTACCGTTGGGACGATGGTGAATTGCGAGAGTTGATTCGAAAAGGCAAGCTACTTGATACCAAGCAAGGGTTAGTGCCTTTTCAAATCCACATTCGATTCAATAAAGATGGTGATGCGATTTATCAGCAATATCGTGTGAACGGTAAGGTGCTACCAATACAGCGTGAGCAGCTAGGACGCTACAAGGTGGAAGCGAATGGTGTTGTTGACTCGATTAAGCAAGAATCTCGAGATGGTCAGAATCTGATACAAGGCTATTGGGATGGTGAAACATTCGAAACGTGTAAAGGACGCGAATACGCTACGTTAGAATTTAATCAAACGTTGCCGAATTTTGTCATTGATAGGCTCGCTTCAGTCGATAGTTACATCGCTTTTATTGGCAAAGAATCGCGTAATACTGCAACCGTCGATGAATTATTGATGCTCAATGATGATAGTTTTGATTGTGTTCAACGACCTAAGTTTATCTCTGAATAAACATCGCTTGAACTTGCTTGGTGAAAGAATAATAAAAAAGGCGCTTAATGCGCCTTTTGTCTTTTTAGCCAACTGAAGTTGTTATTATTTTTCTTGCTCGCGTGCAATCGCACGGTAGCCGATGTCATTACGATGGAACATTTCATCCCAACTGATCTGTTTTACCAACTCGTAAGCACGTTGCTGCGCTTCTGAGACGCTATTACCGAGTGCGGTTGCACAAAGTACACGACCACCGTTAGTCACGATGTCGCCGTCTTTATTCTCTGTACCTGCGTGGAAGACTTTCTCGCCTTCAATTTCAACTTGTGGCAGGCCAGAAATTACATCGCCTTTGTTGTATGCAGCAGGGTAACCACCGGCGGCTAACACGATACCAATCGACGCACGCGGATCCCATTTTGATTCCACTTGATCCAGTTTCTCGTCGATTGCCGCTAGACATAGATCCACGAGATCCGATTCCATACGCATCATGATTGGTTGCGTCTCAGGATCCCCGAAGCGGCAGTTGTACTCGATCACTTTCGGCGTGCCGTCGGTATCGATCATCAGACCTGCATAAAGGAAGCCAGTGTAAGGGTTACCTTCAGAAGCCATACCGCGTACTGTTGGGTAAATCACTTCTTCCATAATGCGGTTGTGGATTTCCTTTGTCACGACTGGGGCAGGAGAGTATGCACCCATGCCACCCGTGTTAGGGCCAGTATCCTTGTCGCCTACACGTTTGTGGTCTTGGCTGGTGGCCATTGGCAAAACGTTCTCACCATCCACCATCACGATGAAGCTTGCTTCTTCGCCATCTAGAAATTCTTCGATAACCACACGGCTGCCAGCATCACCAAATGCGTTACCCGCTAGCATATCTTTGATTGCGTCTTCGGCTTCTTCTAGCGTCATTGCCACAATCACGCCTTTACCAGCGGCAAGGCCATCAGCTTTAACCACGATCGGTGCACCTTGTTCACGTACGTAAGCCAGTGCTGGTTCGATTTCAGTGAAGTTTGCGTAGGCTCCCGTTGGGATTTTATGACGAGCAAGGAAGTCTTTAGTAAATGCCTTAGAGCCTTCAAGCTGCGCTGCTGCTTGTGTCGGGCCGAAGATTGGCAGACCTGCTTCTCGGAAAGCATCCACAACACCGATAACCAGCGGCGCTTCAGGACCAACGATGGTCAGTTCAATAGCTTTCTCTTTTGCAAAAGCAACTAAACTAGCAATGTCTTCTACCGCGATATTGACGTTTTCTAGCTTTGGCTCTAGCGCAGTACCAGCGTTACCCGGAGCAACGAAGATAGTCTCAACATTTGGGTTTTGTGCTGCTTTCCAACCTAGCGCGTGTTCACGCCCGCCTGAGCCAATGATTAAAACTCGCATATTAAAATCCTTTATAAATGATTCTGTTTAGCCCTGATTAAGGCAGGGCTATTAACCACCCAAGGGCCTAGTAACTAGGACCTAACAATATGAATTAGTGGCGGAAGTGACGCATACCCGTAAAGATCATTGCCATGCCGTGTTCGTCTGCTGCAGCGATAACCTCGTCATCACGCATAGAACCACCAGGCTGAATCACACACTTGATGCCAGCGTCTGCTGCGGCATCGATACCATCACGGAATGGAAAGAACGCATCAGAGGCCATCACACTACCAGCTACCTCTAGACCTTCGTCTGCGGCTTTGATGCCAGCAATTTTTGCTGAGTAAACGCGGCTCATTTGACCTGCGCCGACACCGATAGTCATGTCACCTTTGGCATAAACAATCGCATTTGATTTAACGTATTTCGCGACTTTCCAGCAGAATAGGGCATCTTTCAGCTCTTCTTCTGTTGGTTGACGCTTAGAAACCACTTTCAGGTCATCTAGGCTTACCATGCCTTGGTCACGGTCTTGAACCAGTAGACCACCGTTGACGCGCTTTACATCAAAGCCAGTTGTCTTCGTTGACCATTCGCCACATTCAAGTAGACGTACGTTTTTCTTCGCTGCAATAACTCCAATCGCTTCAGCAGAAACAGAAGGCGCGATGATGACTTCAACGAATTGACGCTCAACGATAGCCGTTGCCGTTTCAGCATCTAGCTCTTGGTTGAATGCAATGATCCCGCCGAATGCAGATGTTGGGTCAGTTTGGTAAGCGCGGTTGTAGGCTTCTAGGATGTCTTTACCTAGAGCCACACCACATGGGTTCGCGTGTTTTACGATCACACATGCTGGCTCGTCGAACTCTTTCACACATTCAAGTGCAGCGTCAGTGTCTGCGATGTTGTTGTAAGAAAGTGCTTTACCTTGGATTTGGCGTGCAGTAGAAACAGACGCTTCTTCAGGATTTGCTTCAACATAGAATGCGGCTGCTTGGTGGCTGTTCTCACCGTAGCGCATGTCTTGTTTTTTCTCGAACTGCTGGTTGAATGTGCGAGGGAATTTGCTCTTGTTTTCAGGAGAAGGTTCGTCACCGTCTTTGTTCTCGCCATAAGATGGAACCATAGTGCCGAAGTAGTTTGCGATCATGCCATCGTAAGCCGCAGTGTGCTCAAATGCTGCGATAGCAAGGTCGAAGCGAGTTTCTAGAGTAAGAGATTTCTCGTTTGCATCCATCTCTGCAATTACGCGCCCGTAGTCACTTGCGTTAACGACGATAGTCACGTCTTTGTGGTTTTTCGCAGCGGAGCGAACCATTGTTGGGCCACCAATGTCGATGTTCTCAACTGCGTCAGCAAGGGTACAACCTTCGTTGGCAACAGTTTCTGCGAATGGGTATAGGTTAACGACGACCATGTCGATTGGATTGATGCCGTGCTTTTCCATTACGTCATCATCTTGACCACGACGACCTAGCACACCTCCGTGAACTTTTGGGTGAAGCGTCTTAACACGACCGTCCATCATTTCTGGGAAACCAGTGTAATCAGAGACTTCAGTCACGGCGATGCCTTGCTCAGCAAGTAGACGAGCAGTACCACCAGTCGATAGGATATCGACACCGCGCTCAGCAAGAGCTTGTGCAAACTCAACAATACCTGTTTTGTCTGATACGCTGATAAGCGCACGGCGAATAGGACGAGCGTTGTTCATGCTTCCATTTTCCTCAAATTCACGGAGTTAAAGATGTTTGCCAAAAATGAACTTGTTTTTACCTCTTGGGGTAAAATATTGGCCAGTTTTGGTAAAGACCTTTGTTGAGAGCTTTTTAGGTCGATAGCTCTCTGGCTAGAAAGTAGCCTCCACTATTTGATGGCGCGTATTCTAACCAATTTATTACAAAAAAGCTCGCGCAATCGTTTGGCATCTCAAAAATAATTATGAAAACCACGATATTTAGCTTTTAAAGTAACGAGATAGTTAATAAGGGAAGTTATGTTTCAGATAGGTGAACTGGCAAAACGCTGCGGTGTGACTGCCGATACATTACGTTTCTACGAAAAAAATACATTGATTAAGCCTGCAGGACGAAGTGACTCGGGTTATCGTCTATATAATGAAGAGAACCAAAAGCAAGTGCGCTTCATTCTTAAAGCAAAAGAGTTGGGCTTAAGTTTAGAAGAGATTAAAGAGCTTCTAGAGATAAAATTAGAGGCCACAGAACACAGTTGTGCAGAGGTAAAAGCCATTACTTCTGCTAAGTTAACGTTGATAGATGACAAGATTGCTGAACTCACTAGAATTCGTACGGCATTAAAGAAAATTAACGATGCTTGTTGTGGGCACAACAACGATGATGCCAGCCATTGTTCTATCCTTGCGGCACTGGAATCGTCTGACACTTAACTTAAGTTTGCATTTTTGACGGCTTGCTTTTCTAGGTCCAGGCCGTTTTACCGCCTATAATCTCGCCTTTAGCCGACCCAAAGAATACGTAATTCCACTTATTCCTAAACGGCGCTGTCTTTTAGATACGAGAGTTTTCATACATGGTTGGAGTCTATTTTCAGATCAATGATTGGGTTTTAAGCGTTGATGAAAATAAGCTGTATCGACAAGACAGGGAAGTTTCCGTTGAACCGCGCTTAATTAACCTTCTACACTTTCTTGCTGAGCATGCCAGTGAAGTGTTCAATCGCGAAGAGCTGATCCAATACGTTTGGGCGGGTGCGATTGTGACTGACCAAGTGGTAACGCAGTCTATCTTCGAGCTGCGTAAGTTGTTGCGTGATGGCAGAGAAGAAAACATTAGCTATGTGATCACTGTGCCTAAACGAGGTTATAAGCTGGTGGCTAATGTCACGCCAATGACGCACGATGAATTTCTGGCAAGCCGTCATTGTGATGCAGAGGCTCTTTTTCCGGATGTTGAAAGCGTTGAAGAAGTCAGACTTGATGCGCCAACGCCTAGTATTGCATTCCCAGCAGGGCCTTTAACTCGTGCGGTGTGCGAGATGTCAAAAGAGAAAAAAAAGGCCCCTCGTAAACCCAACAAAATTAGTCCTTGGCGTTTAGGTTTTATGAACTTCATTTGGATCAGTCTTTTGGTCGTGGTGATGGGCGTATTTACCTACAAGCAGTCAGAAGTTCGTATCACTCAAGCCATTGATACTCATTTAATCGAGTTCAAGTTCCAAGATGATTTTAGTCGAGACAGTTTAAGCTACGAGCTTGCAGATGGTTTTGCTCAGAAATTGATGGCGGATATTGCCCAAGTCAGTGATTATCGGGTGATGCTCAAGAAAGCCTCCTTTACTAATGGCATCGTACCCGGGAAATCGGTAGTGGTTCGAGTGAAAGCGAACGAGAGTGGTAATTTTCTAGAGGTCGAGTATCGCAACAATTCCTCAGAAAAAGTGCTGTTCAGTCGTCAATATGCATTGGCAGACAATCATTTGAAGACAGTACTGCAGCAAGCCTCTTTGGATTTGATGCATGTTCTGAAAGTTCCAGATGCCAAAGAAAAGTCTCAGGTGCTGGTGGCGGGAATGCCAACTAATCAAGAAGCGCTCAAATTATTTATCCAAGCGAACCATTACCTGAATGTATCAGATGTGAATCAATTCCAACGTGGCATTGACTTAATGGAGAGTATTCTAGAAATCGAGCCAGAGAATGCATATGTACAAGCTGAATTATTGATTGCTTACCATGTGCAGAAAGCACTTGATCCAGCTCTAGAGTTGCGAAAGGGAAGAGTACAACAACTCAGTGATGCGCTGGAAACGAATTCAGAAGTGATGGTTGGGCCTATTCAGCCCCGTATCTTTGAGGCATTGGCTCTGCATGAAACCATCGTTGGGGATGTTGATACCGCAAAACAGCATTTGAATCAGGCGCTTGAAATTAGAGATTCAGTGTTGTCTTACGTGATCAGAGGCAAGCATGCTGAATTGGATGGCGACTTGGATTGGGCAAGTGAGTCTTACAGTGAAGCATTCTATATTGATACTTCTGTTGAGACCTATCTGTTGTGTGAGAACTTGGTCTTCCCAAGTAACATGAAAGCCATTGATTACGCTATGTATCGAGCCGTGCACCCGTCAGTTGTACGCATGTTGTAATGTGAGCGCTTTGCTAAAACGGTATATAGTAATACTGTTTGATATCTAATGTTTTAATGAATGTAGATTAAGCCTTTCACTTCGGTGGAAGGCTTTTTGCTATCTATTGTCTCGTATTGAAATGTGGCAGATAAAATTGTTGCATCTTTCTCGCTCCGCTCATCGTCAGATTACTTGAGAAATATGGTTTGACGTGATGGTTTCTACGGAGAGTTATTAGCTAATTGCTAATTGCTAATTGCTAATTGCTTATTGCTTACTATTTACTACCTGTCCATTCCGTTATGCCTGAACTCATAAGATTGAACCTCATTCAGTGTTGAAATGATCTTGTAAGTAGCAATTGCAAGGTTATTTATCCGCAATAAGAGCTGTCTTTATTCATTACTGAACAATGATCTATCACAACATTGATGCACATCAATTGTTGTTGGCCAGGGGTAAGAGCATTCATCAACAGTTTGAGTAATTAATACGCCCTTTTATTGGAACGATGGTGGCTTATGAGGTTTATGGAAAATAGGTTGAGGTTGATATTTTTACCTTTTGAATGGGGGTGCTTTAGTTTTTGTATCTAAGTGATTGTATATATTGATTTTATATTTTTTAGTTTATCAGGTTTATCTCAGTTTTATACCGATGGGCTAATTATTTTATTGATAACCCCAAGTTTATTTTTTTTCCAGTTTTTGGGCGTAGTCTTCACTTCGAAATTTAGCGAGGTCAGCAGGTTCTTCCTAATAGTATCTCGCTAATAACCATTCAGTTTGAGTCATGTTGACTCGAGTAGAATAGATTTGGAGATGTTATGTCATCGAATGCGAAAAAAATCGGCCTTATTGCCTGTACGGGTGTCGTAGCCGGTAACATGATGGGTAGTGGTATCGCACTATTACCTTCTAGCCTTGCTTCTGTAGGCTCTGTTTCAATCTTCAGTTGGCTGATCTGTTTGGTCGGTGCACTGAGTCTAGCGTTTGTTTACGCTCGTCTGGCAACCAAAAACCCTCAAGAAGGTGGTCCTATCGCTTACGCTGGCGAAGTATCTCCTGTATTTGGTTTCCAAACGGGCGTTCTTTATTACCACGCGAACTGGATTGGTAACCTGGCTATTGCTATTACAGGTGTTTCTTACCTTTCAGTATTCTTCCCTGTGCTTAATAACCCAATCCCAGCAGGTATTGCGACGATTGCATCAGTATGGATCTTCACTCTTGTTAACCTACTTGGTGGTAGCTGGGTAAGCCGTCTATGTACGCTTGGTCTAGTTCTTATTCTTATCCCAGTTGTTGGTACAGCCGCATTTGGTTGGACGCACTTCGATACTGCGCTTTACAGCCAAAACTGGAACGTATCAGCAGGCACTGACAGCCACGCGGTAGTAACAGCGGTTCTTATCTGTCTATGGTCATTCGTAGGTGTGGAATCAGCAGCGGTATCTACTGGTATGGTAGAGAACCCTAAACGTACTGTACCACTAGCAACGATGTTAGGTACTGGTATCGCAGGTGTGATTTACATCCTATCAACTCAAATGATCAGCGGCATGTTCCCAGCGTCAGAAGTAGCGGCATCAGGTGCGCCATTTGCACTAGCAACCACTGAGCTATTCGGTAGCTGGACAGCACCATTCGTATCAGCATTCACAGCGCTAGCATGTTTCACTTCGCTAGGTTCTTGGATGATGCTAGTAGGTGAAGCAGGTAAACGCGCAGCAAACGACGGCAACTTCCCTAAAATCTACGGCGAAACTGACAAAAATGGTGTGCCTAAGAAAGGTCTAATCCTTGCGTCAATCAAGATGACTGCACTGATGGTTGTATTGATGTTCTTCAGCTCTAAAACAGCACACGCATCAGACCTGTTCAACCAGCTAACGACTGACGCAGTGCTACTAACTATGCTGCCTTACTTCTACTCAAGCATTAACTTGATTCGCTTCGAAGGTATGACAACACGTAACGGCTTCGTAATGCTGTTCTCTGGTGTGGCTTGTTTGTTCTGCTTCATCGCACTAGCAGGTGCAGAGGGCGGTACGCTAACAGCAACCTTCATCGTTTCTCTAGTTATCTTGATGTTCTACAGCAAAAAAGCAGGTCTTGCTCAGTACGTGAAAATGCACGCTGACGACATGCCTTCCCAAGCAAGCAACTAATACCCAAAACGCTGGCACTACGGTGCCAGCCCATAAAACTCAAATTCACGCGGCGCTCCCTTACTCATTGCCTGTAAATGGCAAAGAGCGCCCTCATTCACCTTGGAGATGTCCAAATGAATATATTCGCTATCTTGAACCACATGGGTGTGTTCTTTAAAGAAGAGCCAGTTCGTCAACTTCACGCAGCTCTTGAGAAAGCGGGCTACGAAGTGGTTTACCCAGTAGATGATAAAGACTTGATCAAAATGATTGAGATGAACCCACGCATTTGCGGTGTGTTGTTCGACTGGGATAAATACTCACTAGAACTATGTGAGCGTATCAGCCAAATCAACGAAAAACTGCCTGTTCACGCATTTGCTAACGAACAGTCTACTCTAGACATTTCACTAACAGACCTACGTCTAAACGTGAGCTTCTTCGAGTACGCTTTAGGTATGGCTGACGACATCGCTATCAAAATCAACCAAGCGACAGAGGCATACAAAGATGCAATCATGCCTCCATTCACTAAAGCGCTATTCAAATACGTAGAAGAAGGTAAATACACTTTCTGTACTCCAGGTCACATGGGTGGTACTGCATTCCAGAAAAGCCCTGCTGGTAGCATCTTCTATGATTTTTACGGTCCAAACACATTTAAAGCGGACGTATCAATCTCAATGCCTGAGTTAGGCTCTCTACTAGACCACTCAGGTCCACATAAAGATGCAGAAGAATACATCGCACGTACATTCAATGCAGACAGCTCGTACATTGTAACCAACGGTACGTCTACATCGAACAAAATCGTTGGTATGTACTCAGCACCTGCAGGCAGCACAGTACTGATTGACCGTAACTGTCACAAGTCTCTGACTCACCTAATGATGATGAGCGACGTGACACCAATTTACTTCCGTCCAACTCGTAACGCATACGGTATCCTTGGTGGTATTCCACAAAGCGAATTTAACCGCGATGTCATTGCAGAGAAAGTGGCGAAAACACCAGGTGCAACTGCACCAACTTACGCAGTAGTGACTAACTCAACTTACGATGGTCTGTTGTACAACACACAATTCATCAAAGAGTCGCTAGATTGTAAACACATCCACTTCGACAGTGCTTGGGTGCCTTACACTAACTTCAACCCAATTTACGAAGGTAAATGTGGTATGAGTGGTGAAGCGATGCCAGGCAAAGTGTTCTACGAAACACAATCAACACACAAACTGTTGGCAGCGTTCTCACAAGCTTCAATGATTCACGTGAAAGGTGATTTTGATAAAGAATCTTTCAACGAAGCATTCATGATGCACACTTCAACTTCACCTCAGTACGGCATTGTTGCTTCTACTGAAACTGCTGCGGCAATGATGCGCGGCAACACTGGTAAGAAGTTGATGCAAGACTCTATCGATCGCGCAATCCGCTTCCGCAAAGAGATCAAACGCCTAGAAGCAGAAAGCGACAGCTGGTTCTTCGATGTATGGCAACCAGAAAACATCGATACCACAGAATGTTGGAAACTAGACCCTAGCGAGACATGGCACGGCTTCAAGAACATGGACGATAACCACATGTATCTTGACCCAATCAAAGTAACGCTACTGACTCCTGGGATGAATAAAGAAGGCGAACTAGAAGAATCAGGTATTCCTGCTTCGCTGGTGGCGAAATTCCTAGACGAGCGCGGCATCGTGGTAGAGAAAACAGGTCCATACAACTTGTTGTTCCTATTCTCAATCGGTATCGACAAATCAAAAGCAATGCAATTGCTACGCGGTCTAACTGAATTTAAACGTGGCTACGACTTGAACCTAACCATCAAGAGCTTCCTACCTTCGCTATACAACGAAGACCCAAGCTTCTATGAAGGCATGCGCGTTCAAGAACTAGCACAAGCAATTCATGACCTAACTAAGAAATACAACCTACCAGAGCTAATGTACAAAGCGTTCGATGTACTTCCAGAAATGAAAGTAACACCACACGCAGCATGGCAAGAAGAGCTTCGTGGCAACATCGAAGAAATCAAACTGGAAGAAATGGTTGGCCGCGTAAGTGCGAACATGATCCTTCCTTACCCTCCAGGTGTGCCACTAGTACTTCCTGGTGAAATGGTGACTCAAGAGTCTCGCCCTGTGCTGGACTTCCTAGAGATGCTTTGTGAGATCGGTGCGCATTACCCTGGTTTCGAAACCGACATCCACGGTCTATACCAACAAAAAGATGGTAGCTACACCGTAAAAGTATTGAAGAACTAAGTTCCTCTCGAAGATAGCGCCATTGGGAATGCAAGCATGCTCCACTCTTATGAGCTCAAGGCGCCATTTAATTACTACGACATTTATAGGTATCCCCAACTAATCTGTCGTAAAAGTAGAGCAAGGAAGCTCTACTCTTTTCTTCTATATATAGAAGAAACATATTTCCAAGATTTCACCTGAAATACCCCAAGTAAAAAGCAAAGACCAAAGAGCAGCTCGTTATTGTCCTGCTCTTTTTTTTCGCTTTCAAGAAATAGAAAGTGGGAAAAAGATGCAGAAAGCAATAACCGAAACCGAAATTGCAAAGAAATAGGCCGTTTTTACTTAGGCAAGTAATGGTTTTTTACAGGAATAAAGGGCATGGATACGAATAAATCGGGAGAAAATGGTGAATAAATGCACGCAGTGTTCGTTATTTGTGCGGTTGGGTTTTTTTTGCAAAAAATGCTTGTGCTAATTTCTCAGTTCCCTATACTGCGCATCCACCGACACGGAGTGAGACAGAAGTCACACAGCGAGTTGGAAAGAGAGAAAAGAAGTTTGAAAAAATGCTTGACTCTCAAATTGGAAAGCGTATTATACGCACCCCTAACGACGAGGCGCTGAGGCGGCGAGTTAGTTAGAAAGTTCTTTAACAATATAGACCTATCAATCTGTGTGGGCACTCGTTGATGATAATCCAATTGGATATTTCTTTTCTTAACGGAAAGCGGTATCAAATTAGGTTTCAATGAACTGAGTGACCAAACAAGTCGAAAGACTTGGCACAGTCAATTCATTATCGTTCTGTTGGGACGATAATAGCTTTAAAATTACTTCTTACTTTCGAGTAAGAGCAGTTTTGAAGTCAGTATTCATTGAGCCGAACAAAATCTTAAATTGAAGAGTTTGATCATGGCTCAGATTGAACGCTGGCGGCAGGCCTAACACATGCAAGTCGAGCGGCAGCGACAACATTCGGAATCTTCGGAGGATTTGTTGGGCGGCGAGCGGCGGACGGGTGAGTAATGCCTAGGAAATTGCCCTGATGTGGGGGATAACCATTGGAAACGATGGCTAATACCGCATGATGCCTACGGGCCAAAGAGGGGGACCTTCGGGCCTCTCGCGTCAGGATATGCCTAGGTGGGATTAGCTAGTTGGTGAGGTAAGGGCTCACCAAGGCGACGATCCCTAGCTGGTCTGAGAGGATGATCAGCCACACTGGAACTGAGACACGGTCCAGACTCCTACGGGAGGCAGCAGTGGGGAATATTGCACAATGGGCGCAAGCCTGATGCAGCCATGCCGCGTGTGTGAAGAAGCGCCTTCGGGTTGTAAAGCACTTTCAGTAGGGAGGAAGGTTTATGCGTTAATAGCGTATGGATTTGACGTTACCTACAGAAGAAGCACCGGCTAACTCCGTGCCAGCAGCCGCGGTAATACGGAGGGTGCGAGCGTTAATCGGAATTACACTGGGCGTAAAGCGCATGCAGGTGGTTTGTTAAGTCAGATGTGAAAGCCCGGGGCTCAACCTCGGAATTGCATTTGAAACTGGCAGACTAGAGTACTGTAGAGGGGGTAGAATTTCAGGTGTAGCGGTGAAATGCGTAGAGATCTGAAGGAATACCGGTGGCGAAGGCGGCCCCCTGGACAGATACTGACACTCAGATGCGAAAGCGTGGGGAGCAAACAGGATTAGATACCCTGGTAGTCCACGCCGTAAACGATGTCTACTTGGAGGTTGTGGCCTTGAGCCGTGGCTTTCGGAGCTAACGCGTTAAGTAGACCGCCTGGGGAGTACGGTCGCAAGATTAAAACTCAAATGAATTGACGGGGGCCCGCACAAGCGGTGGAGCATGTGGTTTAATTCGATGCAACGCGAAGAACCTTACCTACTCTTGACATCCAGAGAAGCCAGTAGAGATACAGGTGTGCCTTCGGGAACTCTGAGACAGGTGCTGCATGGCTGTCGTCAGCTCGTGTTGTGTGAAATGTTGGGTTAAGTCCCGCAACGAGCGCAACCCTTATCCTTGTTTGCCAGCGAGTAATGTCGGGAACTCCAGGGAGACTGCCGGTGATAAACCGGAGGAAGCGTGGGGACGACGTCAAGTCATCATGGCCCTTACGAGTAGGGCTACACACGTGCTACAATGGCGCATACAGAGGGCGGCCAACTTGCGAAAGTGAGCGAATCCCAAAAAGTGCGTCGTAGTCCGGATTGAGTCTGCAACTCGACTCCATGAAGTCGGAATCGCTAGTAATCGTGGATCAGAATGCCACGGTGAATACGTTCCCGGGCCTTGTACACACCGCCCGTCACACCATGGGAGTGGGCTGCAAAAGAAGTAGGTAGTTTAACCTTTCGGGGAGGACGCTTACCACTTTGTGGTTCATGACTGGGGTGAAGTCGTAACAAGGTAGCGCTAGGGGAACCTGGCGCTGGATCACCTCCTTATACGATACGGATAGTTTGCTTTCACTTTTTAAAAGTGAAGACAAATGAGTCACGATGAGTGTCCACACAGATTGATACGGTTTATAAGTAAAAGAGACGAAGATATCCCAATATCTTCAATCCAGTGTCCCGTTCGTCTAGAGGCCTAGGACACCGCCCTTTCACGGCGGTAACAGGGGTTCGACTCCCCTACGGGATACCATCTTTAAACGCACTTTCTTTTAATAGAAAGCAGAGTGTTTTTAAAAATGGTTACTTCATGAGAAGTGATTAGCTCTTTAACAATTTGGAAAGCTGACAAAACAAATCTTGTCTTAAATAGATAAGCGTTTGTTTGTAAAGTTCTCAAAGTATTCATTTCGATGAATACACAAAAACACATTCAAGTGTTCTTGGGTTTTGCGAAAGCAAAACATATTTGAGTCCGGCAAAATCGATAGCTATCTCGCTCATTCAAATAATGAGATAGCAACTTTGGTTGTTTAAACAACAAACTCAAGATTTCTTCTGAAACTCTTTGGGGTTGTATGGTTAAGTGACTAAGCGTACACACGGTGGATGCCTTGGCAGTCAGAGGCGATGAAAGACGTAGTAACTTGCGATAAGCCCAGATTAGGTAGTAACAACCATTTGAGTCTGGGATTTCTGAATGGGGAAACCCACTAGCATAAGCTAGTATCATTAACTGAATTCATAGGTTAATGAGGCGAACCGGGGGAACTGAAACATCTAAGTACCCCGAGGAAAAGAAATCAACCGAGATTCCGAAAGTAGCGGCGAGCGAAATTGGACTAGCCCTTAAGCTTTATATGCGTTAGACGAACGGTCTGGAAAGTCCGGCGATACAGGGTGATAGCCCCGTAGTCGACAACGCACATTCAGTGAAATCGAGTAGGGCGGGACACGTGATATCCTGTCTGAATATGGGGGACCATCCTCCAAGGCTAAATACTACTGACTGACCGATAGTGAACCAGTACCGTGAGGGAAAGGCGAAAAGAACCCCTGTGAGGGGAGTGAAATAGAACCTGAAACCGTGTACGTACAAGCCAGTAGGAGCAGGCATTGCGTCCTGTGACTGCGTACCTTTTGTATAATGGGTCAGCGACTTATATTCAGTGGCAAGGTTAACCATCTAGGGGAGCCGTAGGGAAACCGAGTCTTAACTGGGCGTTCAGTCTCTGGATATAGACCCGAAACCAGGTGATCTAGCCATGGGCAGGTTGAAGATTGAGTAACATCAATTGGAGGACCGAACCGACTAATGTTGAAAAATTAGCGGATGACTTGTGGCTAGGGGTGAAAGGCCAATCAAACCTGGAGATAGCTGGTTCTCCCCGAAAGCTATTTAGGTAGCGCCTCGGACGAATACTACTGGGGGTAGAGCACTGTTAAGGCTAGGGGGTCATCCCGACTTACCAACCCTTTGCAAACTCCGAATACCAGTAAGTACTATCCGGGAGACACACGGCGGGTGCTAACGTCCGTCGTGGAGAGGGAAACAACCCAGACCGCCAGCTAAGGTCCCAAATTATTACTAAGTGGGAAACGATGTGGGAAGGCTCTCAGACAGCCAGGATGTTGGCTTAGAAGCAGCCATCATTTAAAGAAAGCGTAATAGCTCACTGGTCGAGTCGGCCTGCGCGGAAGATGTAACGGGGCTAAGTAATAAACCGAAGCTGCGGCAATGAAGTTTACTTCATTGGGTAGGGGAGCGTTCTGTAAGCCGTTGAAGCGTGTGTTGTAAAGCATGCTGGAGGTATCAGAAGTGCGAATGCTGACATGAGTAACGATAAAGGGGGTGAAAAACCTCCTCGCCGGAAGACCAAGGGTTCCTGTCCAACGTTAATCGGGGCAGGGTAAGTCGACCCCTAAGGCGAGGCCGAAAGGCGTAGTCGATGGGAAACGGGTTAATATTCCCGTACTTCTTACAATTGCGATGGGGGACGGAGAAAGGCTAGGTGGGCCTGGCGACGGTTGTCCAGGTTCAAGTGCGTAGGCTTAAGAGTTAGGTAAATCCGGCTCTTTTTTTAAGGCTGAGACACGACGTCGAGCTACTACGGGGATAGTAGTGAAGTCATTGATGCCATGCTTCCAGGAAAAGCCTCTAAGCTTCAGATTGTAAGGAATCGTACCCCAAACCGACACAGGTGGTCGGGTAGAGAATACCAAGGCGCTTGAGAGAACTCGGGTGAAGGAACTAGGCAAAATGGTACCGTAACTTCGGGAGAAGCGTACGCTCTTGATGGTGAAGTCCCTTGCGGATGGAGCTGACGAGAGTCGCAGATACCAGGTGGCTGCAACTGTTTATTAAAAACACAGCACTGTGCAAAATCGTAAGATGACGTATACGGTGTGACGCCTGCCCGGTGCCGGAAGCGTTAATTGATGGGGTTAGACTTCGGTCGAAGCTCTTGATCGAAGCCCCGGTAAACGGCGGCCGTAACTATAACGGTCCTAAGGTAGCGAAATTCCTTGTCGGGTAAGTTCCGACCTGCACGAATGGCGTAATGATGGCCACGCTGTCTCCACCCGAGACTCAGTGAAATTGAAATCGCTGTGAACGATGCAGTGTACCCGCGGCTAGACGGAAAGACCCCGTGAACCTTTACTACAGCTTGGCACTGAACATTGACCCTACATGTGTAGGATAGGTGGGAGGCTTTGAAGCAGGTACGCTAGTATCTGTGGAGCCGTCCTTGAAATACCACCCTTGTAGTGTTGATGTTCTAACGTTGACCCCTTATCGGGGTTGCGGACAGTGCCTGGTGGGTAGTTTGACTGGGGCGGTCTCCTCCCAAAGAGTAACGGAGGAGCACGAAGGTGGGCTAATCACGGTTGGACATCGTGAGGTTAGTGCAATGGCATAAGCCCGCTTGACTGCGAGAATGACAATTCGAGCAGGTGCGAAAGCAGGTCATAGTGATCCGGTGGTTCTGAATGGAAGGGCCATCGCTCAACGGATAAAAGGTACTCCGGGGATAACAGGCTGATACCGCCCAAGAGTTCATATCGACGGCGGTGTTTGGCACCTCGATGTCGGCTCATCACATCCTGGGGCTGAAGTCGGGTCCCAAGGGTATGGCTGTTCGCCATTTAAAGTGGTACGCGAGCTGGGTTTAGAACGTCGTGAGACAGTTCGGTCCCTATCTGCCGTGGGCGTTGGAGAATTGAAAGGGGCTGCTCCTAGTACGAGAGGACCGGAGTGGACGAACCTCTGGTGTTCGGGTTGTGTCGCCAGACGCATTGCCCGGTAGCTAAGTTCGGAATCGATAACCGCTGAAAGCATCTAAGCGGGAAGCGAGCCTTGAGATGAGTTCTCCCTGATACTTTAAGTATCCTAAAGGGTTGTCGGAGACTACGACGTTGATAGGTCAGGTGTGTAAGTGCTGTGAGGCATTGAGCTAACTGATACTAATTGCCCGTGAGGCTTAACCATACAACACCCAAAGGGTTTTGATGGACTCAAAGCAAGAACAGACTTGATTGTGTAGAGAACACAGAAACAGCTTTCCAGAATTAAAGAATTTGCTTGGCGACCATAGCATTTTGGACCCACCCGTGATTTCCATTCCGAACTCAGAAGTGAAACGAAATAGCGCCGATGGTAGTGTGGGGTTTCCCCATGTGAGAGTAGGACATCGCCAGGCTTTAATTTTGCACTTGCTTAATATTTAAGCAAGTCACCATAAAGTTCTGAAGTTTTTTAGAGTTTTATGTTGACTTTCAAAGTGAAAAGCGTATTATACGCACCTCGCTTAAGTGCTAAGGCACTGAAAGCCAAGCTCTTTAACAATATAGACCTATCAATCTGTGTGGGCACTCGTTGATGATAATCCAATTAGATACCTCGGTATCAAATTAGGTTTCAATGAACTGAGTGACCAAACGAGTCGAAAGACTTGGCACAGTCAATTCATTATCGTTCTGTTGGAACGATAATAGCTTTAAAATTACTTCTTACTTTCGAGTAAGAGCAGTTTTGAAGTCAGTATTCATTGAGCCGAACAAAATCTTAAATTGAAGAGTTTGATCATGGCTCAGATTGAACGCTGGCGGCAAAGGCCTAACACATGCAAGTCGAGCGGCAGCGACAACATTGAATCTTCGGAGGATTTGTTGGGCGGCGAGCGGCGGACGGGTGAGTAATGCCTAGGAAATTGCCCTGATGTGTGGGGGATAACCATTGGAAACGATGGCTAATACCGCATGATGCCTACGGGCCAAAGAGGGGGACCTTCGGGCCTCTCGCGTCAGGATATGCCTAGGTGGGATTAGCTAGTTGGTGAGGTAAGGGCTCACCAAGGCGACGATCCCTAGCTGGTCTGAGAGGATGATCAGCCACACTGGAACTGAGACACGGTCCAGACTCCTACGGGAGGCAGCAGTGGGGAATATTGCACAATGGGCGCAAGCCTGATGCAGCCATGCCGCGTGTGTGAAGAAGCGCTTCTGGGTTGTAAAGCACTTTCAGTAGGGAGGAAGCGTTCATGCGTTAATAGCGTATGGATTTGACGTTACCTACAGAAGAAGCACCGGCTAACTCCGTGCCAGCAGCAGCCCCGCGGTAATACGGAGGGTGCGAGCGTTAATCGGAATTACTGGGCGTAAAGCGCATGCAGGTGGTTTGTTAAGTCAGATGTGAAAGCCCGGGGCTCAACCTCGGAATTGCATTTGAAACTGGCAGACTAGAGTACTGTAGAGGGGGTAGAATTTCAGGTGTAGCGGTGAAATGCGTAGAGATCTGAAGGAATACCGGTGGCGAAGGCGGCCCCCTGGACAGATACTGACACTCAGATGCGAAAGCGTGGGGAGCAAACAGGATTAGATACCCTGGTAGTCCACGCCGTAAACGATGTCTACTTGGAGGTTGTGGCCTTGAGCCGTGGCTTTCGGAGCTAACGCGTTAAGTAGACCGCCTGGGGAGTACGGTCGCAAGATTAAAACTCAAATGAATTGACGGGGGCCCGCACAAGCGGTGGAGCATGTGGTTTAATTCGATGCAACGCGAAGAACCTTACCTACTCTTGACATCCAGAGAAGCCAGTAGAGTATACAGGTGTGCCTTCGGGAACTCTGAGACAGGTGCTGCATGGCTGTCGTCAGCTCGTGTTGTGAAATGTTGGGTTAAGTCCCGCAACGAGCGCAACCCTTATCCTTGTTTGCCAGCGAGTAATGTCGGGAACTCCAGGGAGACTGCCGGTGATAAACCGGAGGAAGCGTGGGGACGACGTCAAGTCATCATGGCCCTTACGAGTAGGGCTACACACGTGCTACAATGGCGCATACAGAGGGCAGCCAACTTGCGAAAGTGAGCGAATCCCAAAAAGTGCGTCGTAGTCCGGATTGAGTCTGCAACTCGACTCCATGAAGTCGGAATCGCTAGTAATCGTGGATCAGAATGCCACGGTGAATACGTTCCCGGGCCTTGTACACACCGCCCGTCACACCATGGGAGTGGGCTGCAAAAGAAGTAGGTAGTTTAACCTTTCGGGGAGGACGCTTACCACTTTGTGGTTCATGACTGGGGTGAAGTCGTAACAAAGGTAGCGCTAGGGGAACCTGGCGCTGGATCACCTCCTTATACGATGATTACTCACGATGAGTGTCCACACAGATTGATACGGTTTATAAAGTAAAAGAGACGAAGATATCCCAATATCTTCAATCCAGTGTCCCGTTCGTCTAGAGGCCTAGGACACCGCCCTTTCACGGCGGTAACAGGGGTTCGACTCCCCTACGGGATACCATTGGGTCGTTAGCTCAGTTGGTAGAGCAGTTGACTTTTAATCAATTGGTCGCAGGTTCGAATCCTGCACGACCCACCATTCTTCTCCACGAAGAATCAAAACTTATGTGGGCGATTAGCTCAGTTGGGAGAGCACCTGCCTTACAAGCAGGGGGTCACTGGTTCGAGCCCGGTATCGCCCACCATTCTCTAAGTATTTTTGGATAGGAACGTCCAAACCACTTCAGTAAAACGGATGTGGTTGGAATTATCGACTCTGAAAGTCTTTAGAAAATGTACTTCCTTGTGAAGAAACATAGCTCTCTTTTTTAACAATTTGGAAAGCTGACAAAACAAATCTTGTCTTAAATAGATAAGCGTTTGTTTGTAAAGTTCTCAAAGTATTCATTTCGATGAATACACAAAAACACATTCAAGTGTTCTTGGGTTTTGTGAAAGCAAAACATATTTGAGTCCGGCAAAATCGATAGCTATCTCGCTCATTCAAATAATGAGATAGCAACTTTGGTTGTTTAAACAACAAACTCAAGATTTCTTTGAAACTCTTTGGGGTTGTATGGTTAAGTGACTAAGCGTACACGGTGGATGCCTTGGCAGTCAGAGGCGATGAAAGACGTAGTAACTTGCGATAAGCCCAGATTAGGTAGTAACAACCATTTGAGTCTGGGATTTCTGAATGGGGAAACCCACTAGCATAAGCTAGTATCATTAACTGAATTCATAGGTTAATGAGGCGAACCGGGGGAACTGAAACATCTAAGTACCCCGAGGAAAAGAAATCAACCGAGATTCCGAAAGTAGCGGCGAGCGAAATTGGACTAGCCCTTAAGCTTTATATGCGTTAGACGAACGGTCTGGAAAGTCCGGCGATACAGGGTGATAGCCCCGTAGTCGACAACGCACATTCAGTGAAATCGAGTAGGGCGGGACACGTGATATCCTGTCTGAATATGGGGGACCATCCTCCAAGGCTAAATACTACTGACTGACCGATAGTGAACCAGTACCGTGAGGGAAAGGCGAAAAGAACCCCTGTGAGGGGAGTGAAATAGAACCTGAAACCGTGTACGTACAAGCAGTAGGAGCAGGCATTATGTCCTGTGACTGCGTACCTTTTGTATAATGGGTCAGCGACTTATATTCAGTGGCAAGGTTAACCATCTAGGGAGCCGTAGGGAAACCGAGTCTTAACTGGGCGTTCAGTCTCTGGATATAGACCCGAAACCAGGTGATCTAGCCATGGGCAGGTTGAAGATTGAGTAACATCAATTGGAGGACCGAACCGACTAATGTTGAAAAATTAGCCGGATGACTTGTGGCTAGGGGTGAAAGGCCAATCAAACCTGGAGATAGCTGGTTCTCCCCGAAAGCTATTTAGGTAGCGCCTCGGACGAATACTACTGGGGGTAGAGCACTGTTAAGGCTAGGGGTCATCCCGACTTACCAACCCTTTGCAAACTCCGAATACCAGTAAGTACTATCCGGGAGACACACGGCGGGTGCTAACGTCCGTCGTGGAGAGGGAAACAACCCAGACCGCCAGCTAAGGTCCCAAATTATTACTAAGTGGGAAACGATGTGGGAAGGCTCAGACAGCCAGGATGTTGGCTTAGAAGCAGCCATCATTTAAAGAAAGCGTAATAGCTCACTGGTCGAGTCGGCCTGCGCGGAAGATGTAACGGGGCTAAGTAATAAACCGAAGCTGCGGCAATGAAGTTTACTTCATTGGGTAGGGGAGCGTTCTGTAAGCCGTTGAAGGTGTGTTGTAAAGCATGCTGGAGGTATCAGAAGTGCGAATGCTGACATGAGTAACGAGATAAAGGGGGTGAAAAACCTCCTCGCCGGAAGACCAAGGGTTCCTGTCCAACGTTAATCGGGGCAGGGTAAGTCGACCCCTAAGGCGAGGCCGAAAGGCGTAGTCGATGGGAAACGGGTTAATATTCCCGTACTTCTTACAATTGCGATGGGGGACGGAGAAGGCTAGGTGGGCCTGGCGACGGTTGTCCAGGTTCAAGTGCGTAGGCTTAAGAGTTAGGTAAATCCGGCTCTTTTTAAGGCTGAGACACGACGTCGAGCTACTACGGTAGTGAAGTCATTGATGCCATGCTTCCAGGAAAAGCCTCTAAGCTTCAGATTGTAAGGAATCGTACCCCAAACCGACACAGGTGGTCGGGTAGAGAATACCAAGGCGCTTGAGAGAACTCGGGTGAAGGAACTAGGCAAAATGGTACCGTAACTTCGGGAGAAGCGTACGCTCTTGATGGTGAAGTCCCTTGCGGATGGAGCTGACGAGAGTCGCAGATACCAGGTGGCTGCAACTGTTTAATTAAAAACACAGCACTGTGCAAAATCGTAAGATGACGTATACGGTGTGACGCCTGCCCGGTGCCGGAAGCGTTAATTGATGGGGTTAGACTTCGGTCGAAGCTCTTGATCGAAGCCCCGGTAAACGGCGGCCGTAACTATAACGGTCCTAAGGTAGCGAAATTCCTTGTCGGGTAAGTTCCGACCTGCACGAATGGCGTAATGATGGCCACGCTGTCTCCACCCGAGACTCAGTGAAATTGAAATCGCTGTGAAGATGCAGTGTACCCGCGGCTAGACGGAAAGACCCCGTGAACCTTTACTACAGCTTGGCACTGAACATTGACCCTACATGTGTAGGATAGGTGGGAGGCTTTGAAGCAGGTACGCTAGTATCTGTGGAGCCGTCCTTGAAATACCACCCTTGTAGTGTTGATGTTCTAACGTTGACCCCTTATCGGGGTTGCGGACAGTGCCTGGGGGTTTGTTTGACTGGGGCGGTCTCCTCCCAAAGAGTAACGGAGGGAGCACGAGCGTGGGCTAATCACGGTTGGACATCGTGAGGTTAGTGCAATGGCATAAGCCCGCTTGACTGCGAGAATGACAATTCGAGCAGGTGCGAAAGCAGGTCATAGTGATCCGGTGGTTCTGAATGGAAGGGCCATCGCTCAACGGATAAAAGGTACTCCGGGGATAACAGGCTGATACCGCCCAAGAGTTCATATCGACGGCGGTGTTTGGCACCTCGATGTCGGCTCATCACATCCTGGGGCTGAAGTCGGTCCCAAGGGTATGGCTGTTCGCCATTTAAAGTGGTACGCGAGCTGGGTTTAGAACGTCGTGAGACAGTTCGGTCCCTATCTGCCGTGGGCGTTGGAGAATTGAAAGGGGCTGCTCCTAGTACGAGAGGACCGGAGTGGACGAACCTCTGGTGTTCGGGTTGTGTCGCCAGACGCATTGCCCGGTAGCTAAGTTCGGAATCGATAACCGCTGAAAGCATCTAAGCGGGAAGCGAGCCTTGGAGATGAGTTCTCCCTGATACTTTAAGTATCCTAAAGGGTTGTCGGAGACTACGACGTTGATAGGTCAGGTGTGTAAGTGCTGTGAGGCATTGAGCTAACTGATACTAATTGCCCGTGAGGCTTAACCATACAACACCCAAAGGGTTTTGATGGACTCAAAGCAAGAACAGACTTGATTGTGTAGAGAACACAGAAACAGCTTTCCGAATTAAAGAATTTGCTTGGCGACCATAGCATTTGGACCCACCTGATTTCCATTCCGAACTCAGAAGTGAAACGAAATAGCGCCGATGGTAGTGTGGGGTTTCCCCATGTGAGAGTAGGACATCGCCAGGCTTTAATTTTGCACTTGCTTAATATTTAAGCAAGTCACCATAAAGTTCTGAAGTTTTTAGAGTTTTATGTTGACTTTCAAAGTGAAAAGCGTATTATACGCACCTCGCTTAAGTGCTAAGGCACTGAAAGCCAAGCTCTTTAACAATATAGACCTATCAATCTGTGTGGGCACTCGTTGATGATAATCCAATTCGATACCTCGGTATCAAATTAGGTTTCAATGAACTGAGTGACCAAACGAGTCGAAAGACTTGGCACAGTCAATTCATTATCGTTCTGTTGGAACGATAATAGCTTTAAAATTACTTCTTACTTTCGAGTAAGAGCAGTTTTGAAGTCAGTATTCATTGAGCCGAACAAAATCTTAAATTGAAGAGTTTGATCATGGCTCAGATTGAACGCTGGCGGCAGGCCTAACACATGCAAGTCGAGCGGCAGCGACAACATTGAATCTTCGGAGGATTTGTTGGGCGGCGAGCGGCGGACGGGTGAGTAATGCCTAGGAAATTGCCCTGATGTGGGGGATAACCATTGGAAACGATGGCTAATACCGCATGATGCCTACGGGCCAAAGAGGGGGACCTTCGGGCCTCTCGCGTCAGGATATGCCTAGGTGGGATTAGCTAGTTGGTGAGGTAAGGGCTCACCAAGGCGACGATCCCTAGCTGGTCTGAAGAGGATGATCAGCCACACTGGAACTGAGACACGGTCCAGACTCCTACGGGAGGCAGCAGTGGGGAATATTGCACAATGGGCGCAAGCCTGATGCAGCCATGCCGCGTGTGTGAAGAAGGCCTTCGGGTTGTAAAGCACTTTCAGTAGGGAGGAAGGTTCATGCGTTAATAGCGTATGGATTTGACGTTACCTACAGAAGAAGCACCGGCTAACTCCGTGCCAGCAGCCGCGGTAATACGGAGGGTGCGAGCGTTAATCGGAATTACTGGGCGTAAAGCGCATGCAGGTGGTTTGTTAAGTCAGATGTGAAAGCCCGGGGCTCAACCTCGGAATTGCATTTGAAACTGGCAGACTAGAGTACTGTAGAGGGGGTAGAATTTCAGGTGTAGCGGTGAAATGCGTAGAGATCTGAAGGAATACCGGTGGCGAAGGCGGCCCCCTGGACAGATACTGACACTCAGATGCGAAAGCGTGGGGAGCAAACAGGATTAGATACCCTGGTAGTCCACGCCGTAAACGATGTCTACTTGGAGGTTGTGGCCTTGAGCCGTGGCTTTCGGAGCTAACGCGTTAAGTAGACCGCCTGGGGAGTACGGTCGCAAGATTAAAACTCAAATGAATTGACGGGGGCCCGCACAAGCGGTGGAGCATGTGGTTTAATTCGATGCAACGCGAAGAACCTTACCTACTCTTGACATCCAGAGAAGCCAGTAGAGATACAGGTGTGCCTTCGGGAACTCTGAGACAGGTGCTGCATGGCTGTCGTCAGCTCGTGTTGTGAAATGTTGGGTTAAGTCCCGCAACGAGCGCAACCCTTATCCTTGTTTGCCAGCGAGTAATGTCGGGAACTCCAGGGAGACTGCCGGTGATAAACCGGAGGAAGGTGGGGACGACGTCAAGTCATCATGGCCCTTACGAGTAGGGCTACACACGTGCTACAATGGCGCATACAGAGGGCAGCCAACTTGCGAAAGTGAGCGAATCCCAAAAAGTGCGTCGTAGTCCGGATTGAGTCTGCAACTCTCGACTCCATGAAGTCGGAATCGCTAGTAATCGTGGATCAGAATGCCACGGTGAATACGTTCCCGGGCCTTGTACACACCGCCCGTCACACCATGGGAGTGGGCTGCAAAAGAAGTAGGTAGTTTAACCTTTCGGGGAGGACGCTTACCACTTTGTGGTTCATGACTGGGGTGAAGTCGTAACAAGGTAGCGCTAGGGGAACCTGGCGCTGGATCACCTCCTTATACGATGATTACTCACGATGAGTGTCCACACAGATTGATACGGTTTATAAGTAAAAGAGACGATACTGGGTCTGTAGCTCAGGTGGTTAGAGCGTTCGCCTGATAAGCGAGAGGTCGGTGGTTCGAGTCCACTCAGACCCACCACTTCCTTTTAGGAATTGGTATGCAGTATCGACACCTAGATGGGGCTATAGCTCAGCTGGGAGAGCGCCTGCCTTGCACGCAGGAGGTCTGCGGTTCGATCCCGCATAGCTCCACCATCTTTAAGCACTCTTACGAGAGTTTTTAAAAATGGTTCTTAATAATCTAGCTCTTTAACAATTTGGAAAGCTGACAAAACAAATCTTGTCTTAAATAGATAAGCGTTTGTTTGTAAAGTTCTCAAAGTATTCATTTCGATGAATACACAAAAACACATTCAAGTGTTCTTGGGTTTTGCGAAAGCAAAACATATTTGAGTCCGGCAAAATCGATAGCTATCTCGCTCATTCAAATAATGAGATAGCAACTTTGGTTGTTTAAACAACAAACTCAAGATTTCTTTTGAAACTCTTTGGGGTTGTATGGTTAAGTGACTAAGCGTACACGGTGGATGCCTTGGCAGTCAGAGGCGATGAAAGACGTAGTAACTTGCGATAAGCCCAGATTAGGTAGTAACAACCATTTGAGTCTGGGATTTCTGAATGGGGAAACCCACTAGCATAAGCTAGTATCATTAACTGAATTCATAGGTTAATGAGGCGAACCGGGGAACTGAAACATCTAAGTACCCCGAGGAAAAGAAATCAACCGAGATTCCGAAAGTAGCGGCGAGCGAAATTGGACTAGCCCTTAAGCTTTATATGCGTTAGACGAACGGTCTGGAAAGTCCGGCGATACAGGGTGATAGCCCCGTAGTCGACAACGCACATTCAGTGAAATCGAGTAGGGCGGGACACGTGATATCCTGTCTGAATATGGGGGACCATCCTCCAAGGCTAAATACTACTGACTGACCGATAGTGAACCAGTACCGTGAGGGAAAGGCGAAAAGAACCCCTGTGAGGGGAGTGAAATAGAACCTGAAACCGTGTACGTACAAGCAGTAGGAGCAGGCATTATGTCCTGTGACTGCGTACCTTTTGTATAATGGGTCAGCGACTTATATTCAGTGGCAAGGTTAACCATCTAGGGGAGCCGTAGGGAAACCGAGTCTTAACTGGGCGTTCAGTCTCTGGATATAGACCCGAAACCAGGTGATCTAGCCATGGGCAGGTTGAAGATTGAGTAACATCAATTGGAGGACCGAACCGACTAATGTTGAAAAATTAGCGGATGACTTGTGGCTAGGGGTGAAAGGCCAATCAAACCTGGAGATAGCTGGTTCTCCCCGAAAGCTATTTAGGTAGCGCCTCGGACGAATACTACTGGGGGTAGAGCACTGTTAAGGCTAGGGGGTCATCCCGACTTACCAACCCTTTGCAAACTCCGAATACCAGTAAGTACTATCCGGGAGACACACGGCGGGTGCTAACGTCCGTCGTGGAGAGGGAAACAACCCAGACCGCCAGCTAAGGTCCCAAATTATTACTAAGTGGGAAACGATGTGGGAAGGCTCAGACAGCCAGGATGTTGGCTTAGAAGCAGCCATCATTTAAAGAAAGCGTAATAGCTCACTGGTCGAGTCGGCCTGCGCGGAAGATGTAACGGGGCTAAGTAATAAACCGAAGCTGCGGCAATGAAGTTTACTTCATTGGGTAGGGGAGCGTTCTGTAAGCCGTTGAAGGTGTGTTGTAAAGCATGCTGGAGGTATCAGAAGTGCGAATGCTGACATGAGTAACGATAAAGGGGTGAAAAACCTCCTCGCCGGAAGACCAAGGGTTCCTGTCCAACGTTAATCGGGGCAGGGTAAGTCGACCCCTAAGGCGAGGCCGAAAGGCGTAGTCGATGGGAAACGGGTTAATATTCCCGTACTTCTTACAATTGCGATGGGGGACGGAGAAGGCTAGGTGGGCCTGGCGACGGTTGTCCAGGTTCAAGTGCGTAGGCTTAAGAGTTAGGTAAATCCGGCTCTTTTTAAGGCTGAGACACGACGTCGAGCTACTACGGTAGTGAAGTCATTGATGCCATGCTTCCAGGAAAAGCCTCTAAGCTTCAGATTGTAAGGAATCGTACCCCAAACCGACACAGGTGGTCGGGTAGAGAATACCAAGGCGCTTGAGAGAACTCGGGTGAAGGAACTAGGCAAAATGGTACCGTAACTTCGGGAGAAGCGTACGCTCTTGATGGTGAAGTCCCTTGCGGATGGAGCTGACGAGAGTCGCAGATACCAGGTGGCTGCAACTGTTTATTAAAAACACAGCACTGTGCAAAATCGTAAGATGACGTATACGGTGTGACGCCTGCCCGGTGCCGGAAGCGTTAATTGATGGGGTTAGACTTCGGTCGAAGCTCTTGATCGAAGCCCCGGTAAACGGCGGCCGTAACTATAACGGTCCTAAGGTAGCGAAATTCCTTGTCGGGTAAGTTCCGACCTGCACGAATGGCGTAATGATGGCCACGCTGTCTCCACCCGAGACTCAGTGAAATTGAAATCGCTGTGAAGATGCAGTGTACCCGCGGCTAGACGGAAAGACCCCGTGAACCTTTACTACAGCTTGGCACTGAACATTGACCCTACATGTGTAGGATAGGTGGGAGGCTTTGAAGCAGGTACGCTAGTATCTGTGGAGCCGTCCTTGAAATACCACCCTTGTAGTGTTGATGTTCTAACGTTGACCCCTTATCGGGGTTGCGGACAGTGCCTGGTGGGTAGTTTGACTGGGGCGGTCTCCTCCCAAAGAGTAACGGAGGAGCACGAAGGTGGGCTAATCACGGTTGGACATCGTGAGGTTAGTGCAATGGCATAAGCCCGCTTGCAACTGCGAGAATGACAATTCGAGCAGGTGCGAAAGCAGGTCATAGTGATCCGGTGGTTCTGAATGGAAGGGCCATCGCTCAACGGATAAAAGGTACTCCGGGGATAACAGGCTGATACCGCCCAAGAGTTCATATCGACGGCGGTGTTTGGCACCTCGATGTCGGCTCATCACATCCTGGGGCTGAAGTCGGTCCCAAGGGTATGGCTGTTCGCCATTTAAAGTGGTACGCGAGCTGGGTTTAGAACGTCGTGAGACAGTTCGGTCCCTATCTGCCGTGGGCGTTGGAGAATTGAAAGGGGCTGCTCCTAGTACGAGAGGACCGGAGTGGACGAACCTCTGGTGTTCGGGTTGTGTCGCCAGACGCATTGCCCGGTAGCTAAGTTCGGAATCGATAACCGCTGAAAGCATCTAAGCGGGAAGCGAGCCTTGAGATGAGTTCTCCCTGATACTTTAAGTATCCTAAAGGGTTGTCGGAGACTACGACGTTGATAGGTCAGGTGTGTAAGTGCTGTGAGGGGCATTGAGCTAACTGATACTAATTGCCCGTGAGGCTTAACCATACAACACCCAAAGGGTTTTGATGGACTCAAAGCAAGAACAGACTTGATTGTGTAGAGAACACAGAAACAGCTTTCCAAACTTTTTGTTTTCACTTTTTAAAAAAGTGGAAGTAAAAAGACAGAATTTGCTTGGCGACCATAGCATTTTGGACCCACCTGACTTCCATTCCGAACTCAGAAGTGAAACGAAATAGCGCCGATGGTAGTGTGGGGCTTCCCCATGTGAGAGTAGGACATCGCCAGGCTTTAATTTTAGAAAAAGCCCATTCGAAAGAATGGGCTTTTTTGCATTTGGAGCAAAGCAAACTTAATTTGATGATACTAATCTGAAAAATTGATTGATTAGGGTCATTCACTCTTTGTACACCGTTGTCACTATATCGGTGCTTTCCAAGAAGCAATGCTATGCACTCCACACCTTCTCTACAATATCTTTTTACTCAATTGCGCGTTCGTAACCAACGTTATGCTTACTCTATTGGTTTTAGCTCCGGTGAATTGGGGGGAGCTTGCTAATACTCATTTTGTTAAATTGCTCGGCAACGTTATCTGTATACCATCCTTGATCACAACAGCATTATGACCAAGCTCAGCGCTTGAGGCCTTACAGTACGTTCTGAATCTATGATTTAATATTGTTTAAGCTTGGTTGGCTAAGTGCTTTGGTAAGTGAGCACATGGACTGCAGAATAAAGAAATAATGAGGTTATAGAGAAAGGCTAAGAAACTTTTTGGATTCTTAGATTCGATGATGGCTGTGATTTGATATCAGGAATGTTTTTGTGGTGTAAGGTCGTCAGATTTCGCCCTGTATGCTTAGAGTAATACATAGCTTTATCGGCACGAATCATCAGCTGCCTTGCTGTTGGGTTTTCTTCATCGTGTTCTGCTACACCAATGCTGACAGTGGTGTTGATCTCAATATCATCTACTTGACATGAAGTGTTTTGAACCGACTGTCTGATCCTTTCAGCAACGTCATAAGCTTGTATCGCACTCGTATTTGTTAATATTACTGCAAACTCTTCTCCGCCCAGTCGGCCAATGAAGTCACTACTACGTATCGCACTTTGGCAGATTTTTGCAACATCGCAGATCACCTTGTCACCGGAGAAGTGCCCGACTTGATCATTGATCTCCTTAAAGTGATCAATATCGATCATGATGCAGGATAGTGTTTGAGAGCGGCTAGATTGCGCACTTAGAGCATCGTCAAGGCGACTTAGGAATGCCCGTCGATTGAGCACACCTGTTAACTCATCAGTCTCAGAGAGTTGTTTCAGGCGCTTTTCGAGCAGGTGAGTTTTGGTCACATTTCTTACCGACCAAGTCACCCAGTTATTATTGCTTTCAGGATTTTTTACTGGTTGGATAATCGCTTCAAACCAAGTTTCTTCAGGGTTTTCTAAGGCTTCTAGCTCTTCGATAGGCATCAACAAGTGATCTTGTAGGGCGATACTATACTTAACGACTTTCGGCTGCTTAGAGCGTATTACATCATCAATATAACCGAGAAGCTCAGATGCTTTTTGAGGCGATAAAACATCGTCTAGATAAAGGTTGGTATAACTTTCAGCATTGAAGTTATTAGAGTGATATGTTCCGCCAAAACTTTCGATATAACGGCCTTGTTCATCTAGGATAAAGACATGATCTGGGAGAGAGTTTAAGATAGCGTGAAGCCAATCTCCTCTTTCTTTAAGTATCATTTAGTCTATTCCTATATTTTTGTAAGCCTTTGATTATATCTGTTTTTTACCTCCTCTCAATCAGTTAAGATCACATTTTATATTACTAATTCTCTCTAAAACGTAGGCTTCCTTAACAGCCCGTACGTATTTTTGTTGGAAATAAAAAAGGCTTAGTCACTTTAGACTAAGCCTTTTTTACAAAAGTACTGTATGAACGATTAGTTCATGCCGTATTTTTTAAGTTTCTTGCGAAGAGTACCGCGGTTGATACCCATCATAGTTGCTGCGCGAGTTTGGTTACCGCGAGTGTACTGCATGATGGTATCTAGTAGTGGCTGTTCAACTTCAGCTAGAACTAATTCGTATAGTTCTGTTACTTCCTGGCCGTTTAGCTGAGCTAGGTAGTTTTTAAGAGACGCTTTAACAGAGTCACGTAAAGGCTTCTGAGTAATCTGGTCTTGTGACGTTACTGTAGTTACTGTTAATGCTTCTGAAGTCAGATTTTGTTCGAACATATTCGGTCTAGCTCTTCTCTTAATTATGATGCAACGTTATCAAAATAACCTTCGAGCGCCTCAAGTTGCAGCGGAGCTGCATCGATAGCGTTGAAGGTACGGCGAAACTCACTCGCTTGTTCATGTTCTTTTAGGTACCAGCCTACGTGCTTGCGCGCGATTCGTGGTCCTAAGAACTCTCCATAGAAATCATGCAGAGCGTTAACATGACCAAGCATAATGGCTTTCACTTCCTGGTTTGGAAGTTCATCCATCGTGGTGCCGTTTTCCAAATAGTGATGGATTTCCTGGAAAATCCAAGGACGACCTTGGGCAGGGCGTCCAATCATTAAAGCGTCTGCGCCGGTGTACTCCAGTACAAACTTTGCTTTCTCCGGGCTATCGATATCACCGTTTGCGATAACCGGAATGGAAATAGCTTGTTTTACCGCTTTAATGCTGTCGTATTCGGCCTCACCTTTGTACATACAGGCTTTTGTTCGGCCATGCAGAGCAAGAGCTTGTATGCCGCAGTCTTCGGCTAATTTAGCGATTTGAACACAGTTTTTATTTTCTGTATTCCAGCCAGTTCGGGTCTTTAACGTTACAGGAACGTCTACTGCATTCACTACGGCAGTCAAAATCTCTTTGATGATGTCTGGGTATTGAAGCAGTGCAGAGCCAGCTAGCTTTTTATTCACTTTTTTTGCTGGGCAGCCCATGTTGATATCAATGATTTGTGCACCATTTTCAACACTAAACTGAGCTGCATCCGCCATAAGCTGTGGATCGGAGCCTGCAATTTGTACTGAACGAATGCCCGATTCGCCTTCATGTACCATGCGTTGCTTCGATTTCGACGTTCCCCATAGTTTGGGGTTGGAGGACATCATTTCACTGACGGCCATTCCCGCACCATAGCGAAGACACAACTCGCGAAACGGTCTATCCGTTACACCAGCCATAGGGGCTACGATTAGATTGTTCTTAAGTTGATAGTTTCCGATTTTCAAAACGTCATCACAGTTCTGTACCAGCAAGGGCGCGCATTTTACGCATTTTTTTGCTGCGTGAAAAGACTAATATTTGAGCATTTACAAATTGTTTTTGTAATTAGCATGAAATTCAAACAATTAGCCTTGAAAAGCTTACTTAGCCTTGCTTGCGACCTGAGATGCGGCACCATTCACTTTGTTCAATAATTGGGTCGATGTGAAGTTCATCACGATAATGATTCGCCACATCCTCTGCTTGTGTATCAAGTACACCAGACATTGCGAGATCACCATGTGGCTTTACAAGACTTTTGATAATAGGAGCTAAATCGCGTAATGGACCAGCAAGAATGTTAGCAACAACTACGTCAGCAATTAGTCCCTCAGGTTGGTTTTGAGGGAGGTAGACTTCTAGTTTATCTGCTACGCCATTGCGTTCTGCGTTGTCACGAGAAGCCTGTAGTGCTTGAGGATCAATGTCGATCCCGACTACTTTTTCTGCGCCTAGTTTGATCGCTGCGATCGCAAGGATGCCTGAGCCACAGCCGAAGTCGATAACTGTCTTACCTGAAAGGTCTAGACCTTCTAACCATTCAAGACATAATGCGGTTGTTGGGTGCGTACCTGTGCCAAATGCTAAACCAGGATCCAGCATTACGTTAACCGCGTCAGGTTCTGGTACGTCACGCCAGCTTGGGCAAATCCATAGACGTTCACCAAACTTCATCGGGTGGAAGTTTTCCATCCACTCACGTTCCCAATCTTTGTCTTCTAGCTGTTCAACTTTGTAAGCAAAATCGTCTGCAAGCATACTACTTGCTTTGATTTGTGTGATGATGAAGTCTGTGTCTGCTTCTGCATCGTACAATGCCAGAATATCAGTATCGCCCCATAAGCGAGTCTCGCCAGGTAGAGGTTCGAATACCGGTGTATCCTGCGCGTCTAAAAATGTTACAGACAGCGCGCCAGTCTCTTCCATTAGCATGTCGCCGATTAGTTCAGCGTTTTCATTGGTCGCGTTGAGTTTGATTTGAATCCAAGGCATTTGTTTTTGCTCTCAAAGTGAATGAAGTGGCGCAGAGTTTACCAGAACTCTACGATTTGTTTGAGTATAGATAGTATACAAAACAAAAATGCCCACAGATGTGGGCATTTATCATGAGGTTAGCGATCGCTTATTGTAGGCCAAGCTTCTTCTCTAGGTAGTGAATATTTGCACCACCATGTTGGAAGTTCTCATCATTCATGATGGACTGTTGCAGCGGAACGTTAGTCTTGATACCTTCAATGATCATCTCGCCTAATGCGTTCTTCATACGTGCAATCGCTACATCACGGTTCTCACCGTACGTAATCAGTTTACCAATCATTGAATCGTAATGAGGTGGTACTGTGTAGCCTGTGTAGATGTGAGATTCCCAACGAACACCCATGCCGCCTGGCGCGTGGAAGCGTTCAATCTTACCTGGTGAAGGTAGGAAACGTTCTGGGTCTTCTGCGTTGATACGACACTCAATCGCATGGCCTCGGATCTTGATGTCATCTTGAGTGAATGACAGTGGTTGACCTGCTGCTACGCGCAGTTGTTCTTTGATTAGGTCAACACCGGTAACCATTTCTGTTACTGGGTGCTCAACCTGAATACGTGTGTTCATTTCGATGAAGTAGAACTCACCGTTCTCGTATAGGAATTCGAACGTACCAGCGCCGCGGTAGCCGATCTCTAGACATGCACGAGTACAACGTTCGCCGATGTACTTACGCATTTCTTCTGTGATACCTGGTGCTGGTGCTTCTTCAACAACTTTTTGGTGACGACGCTGCATAGAGCAGTCACGTTCACCTAGGTGGATAGCGCCGCCTTGACCGTCAGCAATAACTTGTACTTCAACGTGACGAGGGTTTTCTAGGAATTTCTCCATGTAAACCATGTCGTTATTGAATGCCGCTTTTGCTTCTGCACGAGTCATAGCGATAGCTTGAACAAGGTCCGCTTCAGAACGTACAACACGCATACCACGACCACCGCCGCCACCAGAGGCTTTGATGATTACTGGGTAGCCGATACGTTTAGCGTGAGCTTTGTTTTTGTCTTCGTCATTATCTAGTGGACCGTCAGAACCTGGTACACAAGGAACGCCTGCTTTTTTCATTGCGTTGATTGCTGACACTTTGTCACCCATCATGCGGATGGTGTCTGCTTTAGGACCAACGAAGATGAAACCGCTGCGCTCTACTTGTTCTGCAAAGTCTGCGTTCTCAGATAGGAACCCGTAACCCGGGTGAATCGCAATTGCCCCCGTCACTTCTGCTGCAGAATGATACGAGGGATGTTTAGGTAGCTGTCGATACCACGAGCAGGACCGATACATACTGTTTCGTCTGCGAGTAGTACGTGCTTAAGATCGCGGTCAGCTGTTGAGTGAACGGCGACGGTCTTAATTCCTAATTCTTTACAAGCGCGAAGGATACGAAGTGCGATTTCACCTCGGTTCGCGATGACTACTTTATCTAGCATAAGGCAAGCCCCGCTTATTCGATTACAACGAGTGGTTGGTCGAATTCAACTGGTTGGCCGTCTTCAACTAGGATTGCAGTTACCACACCTGATTTGTCTGCTTCAATTTGGTTCATCATCTTCATTGCTTCAACGATACATAATGTGTCGCCAGCATTCACACTTTGACCAACTTCAATGAATGATTTTGAATCAGGACTAGGAGAACGGTAGAAAGTGCCCACCATTGGAGAAAGAACTTGGTGACCTGCAGGTACTGCTGCTGGAGCTTCAGGTGCCATTGCTGGCACGTCTGCTACTGGTGCAACCGCTGGAGCAGGTGCTGCAATTGGAGCTGCTGCGTAGTGAACTGGTGCTGGTGCAGCGATTGTGCCGTGACGACTGATTCGTACCGACTCTTCACCTTCAGAAATCTCTAGCTCAGCAATGCCAGACTCTTCAACTAACTCAATTAGCTTTTTGATTTTACGAATATCCATCTTTTCTTTCTCTTTTATCTTGTGATTAAGACAACCCATTGGGCTGCAGAGTGTTTGGTTTACCTTGCCTGCAATTTTGCGATTGCGGCAGACAAAGCGAATTCATAACCTTGTGCACCTAGTCCACAAATCACCCCTTCCGCTTTATCTGATAGGTAAGAGTGATGACGAAACGGTTCTCGCGCATGAACGTTCGATAGGTGCACTTCAATAAATGGGATGGCAACGCCAAGTAGTGCATCACGTAGGGCAACACTGGTATGTGTGAAAGCCGCTGGGTTGATGATAATGAAGTCCACTTTGCCATATGCGGCGTGGATAGCTTCAATCAGTTCGTACTCGCGATTCGATTGCAGGTGTTCAAGGTCTACTCCAGACTTGTGAGCCTGTTCAGCCAAAGCGTCAACAATCTGTGCTAGGGTATTGTTACCATAGTGTGTTGGTTCTCGTAGGCCTAATAGATTAAGATTTGGCCCATTTAGAACTAGAATCCGTGACTTTGCAGACATTGTGTTGCTATCTTCCTTTATCGTGAGCAGAACGTTTATATTCCCAAATATACGATAAATCAGCACGATTTTTTTGTTAAAACCGCGCAAATTTTAAAAAATCGACCAAGATTATAGCTAATTCACAGCAATTAGCAGCAATTTACTGGTCTAATCTCCCAATAGTGCCCACCGTTTCTGTAACCAAGTTAACAAAAACAACATAATTGCCACGTAGTTTTTAGGGGCTCTTTTGCACCCACGTACAAAAAAACCGCCATATGCAATGGCGGCTTTTAGGGTTAACTGTGCAAAAAGGGCTGAGCGTTATGCCAGTTCCGCTTTCTCTGCGATCAATTTATCTACTACGCTTGGATCTGCCAGTGTTGAGGTGTCACCTAAGTTGCTGGTATCTCCAGTGGCAATCTTACGCAGGATGCGACGCATGATCTTACCTGAGCGCGTTTTTGGTAGAGAGTCAGTCCAATGTAAAACATCTGGTGTTGCGATAGGGCCAATCTCTTTGCGTACCCAGTCTTTCACTTCTTTATGCAATTCAGCCGATGGGAAGTCGCCATCATTAAGCGTGACGTAAGCGTAAATTGCCTGACCTTTGATGTCATGAGGAATGCCCACAATCGCTGCTTCTGCGATCTTATCGTGTGCAACGAGGGCGGATTCAATTTCTGCCGTACCCATTCGGTGACCAGATACGTTTAGTACGTCATCAACACGGCCAGTAATCCAGTAGTAGCCATCTTCGTCACGACGTGCGCCATCACTGGTGAAGTACATGCCTTTAAAGGTTGAGAAGTAGGTTTGCTCGAATCGTTCGTGATCGCCGTACACCGTGCGCATCTGACCAGGCCATGAATCGAGAATGACTAAGTTCCCCTCTGCCGTAGTCTCTTCAATGATGTTACCCATGTTATCGACAAGGGCAGGTTGCACACCAAAGAATGGACGAGTTGCAGAGCCTGGTTTTAGATCTGTGGCTCCAGGTAGTGGGGCAATCAAAATACCACCCGTTTCGGTTTGCCACCAAGTATCAACGATAGGTGACTTTTCGTTACCAATAGTTTTGTAGTACCACTCCCACGCTTCAGGATTGATTGGTTCACCAACGGAACCCATGACACGTAGGCTTGAACGAGATGTGCCGGCAACCGCTTCATTTCCTTTCGCCATCAGGGCTCGAATAGCCGTTGGTGCGGTATAAAGAATGTTAACTTGGTGTTTATCGACCACTTCGCTCATACGTGCTGTGCTTGGGTAGTTTGGTACACCCTCGAACAAAATGGTTTTGGCGCCGTTTGCAAGAGGGCCGTAAATTAGGTAAGTATGACCTGTGATCCAACCTACATCCGCCGTACACCAGAATGTCTCACCCTCTTGATAATCAAACACGTATTTAAATGTCATGGTCGCATAGACGAGGTAGCCACCAGTGGTGTGCAATACACCTTTTGGTTTACCTGTTGAGCCTGATGTATAAAGGATGAATAGAGGGTCTTCGGCTTTCATCTCTTCCGGTGGACATACATCAGAAACAACGGCGGTTGCTTCATGCCACCAAACATCACGATGCTCATGCCACTCAATATCACCACCCGTGCGTTTTAGTACCACTACTTTTTCTATCGTTTTTACTTCAGGATTTGTCAGGGCTTCATCGACATTTTTCTTTAGAGGAACCGCGCGACCGCCTCGAACGCCTTCATCAGCGGTAATGACGACTTTTGAATCAGAGTCAATGATGCGTCCTGATAGTGCCTCTGGAGAAAAACCGCCAAAAACGACGGTATGGACAGCGCCGATTCGAGTACATGCCAGCATTGCAACGGCAGCTTCAGGGACCATCGGCATGTAAAGACAAACTACGTCACCTTTTCGTACGCCTTGTTGTTTCAGTGCGTTAGAAAATTTACATACTTCTTTGTGCAGTTCATTGAATGTTAGTGTTTTGTCATCAGCTGGGTTGTCGCCCTCCCAGATGATTGCGACCTCATTGCCACGTTCGGCAAGGTGACGATCAATACAGTTTGCAGACACGTTCAGCGTGCCGTCTTCGAACCAACGAATATCGACGTGACCAGTATCAAAAGAGGTGTTTTTTACTTGAGTGAATGGTTTTATCCAATCGACGACTTTGCCGTGTTCACTCCAGAAGCCCTCAGGGTCGGTGACTGACTGCTGATACATGGCTAGGTAAGTGTCATTATCCGCATGCGTATGATTTTTAATATTCTCTTTTACCGGATAAACGTGGGCTTCGCTCATGGCTTCTCTCCTTGTGCCTATAATTCTCGACCTGAGTCTTTTGTAGGGCTGTTTCACGCTCTTTGTTGTCAATTGAATAAAGAACCAATTGAGTCCAGAGCGCTGCTGTGCGTATAACTGTCCGTCACAGCGGTTATTTCTACAATTAGACTTTAGGATGAGAGCGAGTGATGTGCTGAAAATTTGCGGAAATAAACCTGATTCTGGGAGGTTGGTCGAAAGTGTATCATCGAGATTATTGGGTGTACGGTACGCTAAATTTTGGTAAGTCACCTTTCGTGAGGCGCACATATACTAACGCGGCAGACTTAGCATCTTGCAGGGCATCATGTTTGTCTTGAATCGGCAGTTCAAGGTGCTTACAAATAGCATCAAGACTTAAGTCGAAGTAGGCGTTGGGCAAATGACGTTCGAGCTTGTCGTGATAAATCTGGCTCACTTCGATGAGAGGGTTAGGTAGTGGGAAGCCTAAATGCCTCAGACAGGCGAGGTCGAGGATCTTTTTGTCATAGCGGATGTGGTAGCCGACCAAAGGACGATTGCCGATGAAGTCGAGCAGTTTGATCAGCGCTTCTTTTTCGCTGATACCATCAACCAAATCTTGGTGGCGGATATGGTGAATCTTTACCGAGCCTGAATCGAGTGATTGTGGGGCGCGAAGTCGAACTTCAAATGGCTTGCTGGTGATGATGCGGTTGTCGATGATTTTAGTTGCGGCGATAGTGACCAGCTCGGCACGATTTGGGTCCAAGCTGGTGGTTTCGCAATCGAGAGAGACAAACTCGTTTTTTGCGGCGAACAAAATAGTGGCTGATAAGGTGAGCCTTTCAGCTTGTAATGCCAGTATTTCCTTTGTAGCCAATTCATCCCTGTCACCTCTCGTCTTATTTGCCTAAAAGACTCTAATCACGGATTTGATAATGGAAGCCTAAGAACTGCTTAAACTTCTTTACCACGTGTAAGCTGTGGCGCAGCAGGTCTCGTGCGCTCCTATCTAACTGTTTGATGTCGATGTTGTTCAGGGCTTCTTGCTTACTCAATTGCTGGTTCAAACGGATCTTGAAGAACAGCTTTAGCGCCTCATTGAGGTTATCTGCGGTTTCCGGTTCTAAGATACGTTTTTTTCTCAGTGCTTCGATACGTTCAAAGGTGTTCTTCTCTTCAATTGCGTATTCCAATGACAAGGTGCGAATGCCATGTACGATTGGGAAGATGCCGCCACGCTTGATATCTAGCCCATCCTTAGCGCTTTTGACGTTACCAAATAGAGTAAGAGGCACGGAAAATTGCAGAGCAGGGCGAGTGAAATCAGACAGAATCAACATGCGATCTTCCATGCTGTCTCTGAGGTGCTCGGTGATAGGCGTGAGAAGATCTCGATTGCCTGCGACCGCGTGAGCATCACTGAATATGGCTAAATCCATGATCTGTTCAGGCTGTGCTTTAGCAATCCAATTATCGATAGTCTTAATCCATTCTTGCTGCGTTCTGACCCACTTCGGATTGTTAACCATCACTTTACCAGGACAAAGTGGATAGCCAAGTTGCTGCAAGGTGTGCGTTAGGTTTTGCATTACGGCGGTACAATGTTCCCATTCCAAACCATCTTGAATAATCAATGCATTATCTTGGTCAGTCTTAAGGATTTGTTCACCACGCCCCTCAGAACCTAGGACAATCAAGCAACAGTGGTCGTGCAATGCTGGTGGTACGACAAGCTCAAATGCTTTCTCTATGATTTGTTCGTTGACTGCGGATATCAGCTCCATGATGAAACGAGTACGGATGCCGTTGGTCAGTAAGCTGTCCACCAACTGACGCTGTCGATTGGAAGCAAGGGCTAACTCTTCCACGCTGCTGGCTCGCGCTATGCTGAGTGTCAGTACGTGAGAGTGCGTCGAGAAAGCACTGAGGATCTGAGTCATATCTAACATGCCGATGGCTTCGTTTCCATCGCATACCATCAGGCGCTTCATGCGGTTTCGTGTCATGGTGATCATGGCATTAAACAGAAAATCGCCTTGATCGACGTGATAGACAGGGAATGTGGCGATTTCATTAACAGGAGTGTCAAGGTGATGCCCATCTAACATGACGGCATGCAGCATGTTAGTTCGAGTTACAATCGCGTAGGGATGTGCCGATGGATATTGCTCTAAGCGTGGGTCCTCTTGGCTAAGCAGAACCAAAGCAGCATCGATGCCATTGTCTTTGAGTGTTTTGGTGACTTCATTAATTGGCATATCAGGAGCCAATAACATTGGCGGATGATAGATGCTGCTATCTACCTTCGTCAGAATGAATTCGGCAAGGTTTTGCTGCTGCTGAGCTGCTTCAACGAGAGCTTGGCGCTTTGATAAGTTGTTATCGAAGTAGGCGGCGAACTGTCCGTTCTCGCTATACAGCTCAAGGAATACTTCTTTGGGCAGTAAGTACGAGAGGGTATCTTCCAGTGCCACATACTGATGACGGACGCTTTCTTCGAATAAGGATCGCACATCAAACATGTCGTCATTGGCGTAGTGAGCAAACACTTCGTCTTGATCTTTTGAGCGCTCTTCAACAGCGCCTTTAATCAGCACGTGCAGGTGAGGGTTATCTTGTCCACAAGCTAAGATGACATCTCGCGTTCGGTAGTATGCCACATCGAGAGACGAGCGCAGTCTATTTTGCTGTGCGTCAGTTAGGCGATTGAACGGTGGAGATTGCATATTAAATTTGTCAGGCATGAAAGCACCTACATGTGATGGGAATACTCTTTAAGTCTGACAACTTTCTCCATTGAAGCCAGACGACTTTGGTCTAAATTGATGTAATCTATTTTTGCTGAAATCCTGTGCCATAGAGGAAAGAGGAAATGGCCGATTCTTCCCTTTTTCTATGACACATTGCGATCCATAATTCACTCTCCCAATCGTTTACGTGACGAAACTTGTTCGTTTTTGCCGTTTTTAGGATGTCAGTGATGTTGAAACCCTCTCCGTATGGCTGGATCTCCCAGTACTTTCTCGGATTCTTTTTTGCGTATGGCGTATACCTGCCATTTTGGTCGTTGTGGTTTAAAGAGCAGGGTGTCTCTGCAACAGACATCGGTTTACTTGTGGGTCTTGGTTTAGCTACGCGTTGCGTCGCGAATATGGTGATTACACCACGTGTGCATAAAGTCGAACACTTAATGCCAGCATTGCGTTGGTTAAGTTTTGCAGCCCTTATCTTTGTCGGTTTTCACTTTTTTACGGGTGGCAATTTTTGGCTAATGGCATTAGTGACCGTATTGTTCAATCTCTGTTGTGGCCCAGTGGTTCCGTTATCGGACGCGATGGCGAATTACTACTCTCGTTTGAAAATGCTCGACTATGGACGTACTCGTCTATGGGGCTCTGTTGCGTTTATCGCAGGTTCTACCGTGGTCGGTTTTCTAGTGGCAGAATTTGGCTCTGACATGATCTTGTACACGGCGATGGTGGGAGTGTTCATTTCATTGTTGTTTGCGATGCGTAACACAAATCCAATGCCAGTGACCCAGAGTGGTCAGCATACGCAACGCCCGAAGCTATCGGCATTATTGACAGACAAACCGGTTGTAAAATTTCTCGTATTAGTTGCATTGATTCAAGGGAGTCATGCGGCTTACTACGGCTTTAGTGCCATTCATTGGAAAGCCGCAGGTCACTCTGAAAATGTGATTGGCTATTTGTGGAGCTTAGGTGTCGCGGCAGAAGTCGCCGTTTTTGCGTTTAGTAAGCGTTTATTTGCTGGTTGGGCATTACGATCGTTATTTGTCGTTGCCGCGGGTGGGGTGATGTTGCGATGGGGAATGACGGCTGCAACCACGTCAATTTTTGCGTTAGTTATGGTTCAACTGCTTCATGGCGTGACGTTTGCAACTGCCCACATTGCCGCGATTCAATACATTCAAAATTCTGCAGAGAACAAGATGGTGGCATTGCAAGCACTGTATAACGCAATTCCATTGGGCGCTGTTATCGCACTTATGACTGTGCTCAGTGGTTGGGGATATGAGCATTGGGGGGCGAACATTTTCTGGGTTATGGCGTCTATGGGCTTTTTTGCATTGTTCATTAAAGTCGAACCTCAGGATGCTCAGCGTAACGTCGTCGATGTATCAGAAAATGCAGTAGAAGCACAGAATTAAGCTTCTGTGACAGAGATTAAAAACTAACCTTTGTCTCTGTTGTGAAAGCAGTGTTAAATGAAACCTCTCCCTTACGGAGAGGTTTTTTGTGCCTTTTAAATCACGAATGGCAACAGAGGTAAGAAAGGATATCGAATGCAAGGATGGCTCGTAATTCCCGTTTCTTTAGCGTATTTGGGAATTCTATTTTTTATCGCTTGGTATGGTGACAAACAAAAGAGATGGTTGGCGCGTTGGCGACCGTGGATCTACAGTTTGTCGATTGCAGTGTACTGCACGTCATGGACGTTTTACGGCACAGTTGGGCAAGCGAGCAATAATCCGTGGTCTTTTTTACCGATCTATATCGCGCCCATTCTTGTTTTTACGATTGGTTGGCGGGTATTGGCTCGTCTCATTTTGATCGCTAAGCGAGAGCATATTACCTCGATCGCAGACTTTATCGCTGCGCGCTATGGTAAATCTCAAGGTATTGCCGTTGCGGTGACGTTAATTGCTGTTGCAGGCATTTTACCTTATATCGCGTTGCAACTGCGTGGCATTACCATGGGGTTAGAAATCATCGCTCCAGATCTACCCTCTCAGTTAGGCAGTGAAAATTTCAGTGTTTCTTGGTTTGTTGTTGGAGCACTTGCGATTTTTACCATGCTATTTGGTACTCGCCACATTGATAACACCGAGCACCACCGCGGTATGATGATGGCGATTGCATTTGAATCCGTTCTCAAGCTGGTGGCATTTTTGGTTGTCGGTGTATTTATTGTTTGGCTTGCAATCGATACGGAAAGTTTCCATCTAGCAGACATTGCAGCTCAGACTTATGAATCGCCAAATATTCCAACCTTATTGATCCACACAATACTGACCATGCTGGCGATTGTCTGTTTACCGCGTCAGTTTCATACCATGGTTGTTGAGAACGAGCGAGCTCAGGATTTACACGTCGCGCGTTGGCTGTTTCCACTGTATTTGATTTTAATGGGCATTTTTGTTCTGCCGATTGCATGGGTAGGGCAAAGCTTGCTCAGTGGAAGCCCTGCAGATACTTACGTGATAAGCGTACCAATGGCGGTGGGTGCTAACGATATTGCTCTATTGGCATTTTTAGGTGGTACGTCCGCTGCGAGTGGCATGGTCATCGTTTCCACGATCGCCTTAGCCATCATGGTGTCTAATGACTTGGTCATGCCACTGATCTTGCGTCGCATGAAGTTGTCTCAACGCAATCACCATCACTTTTCTGAACTGTTACTGCGCATTCGTCGTGGCTTAATTCTGTTGCTGTTAGTTGGGGCGTGGGGTTTTTATCAGGCGCTAGATAGTATTCACTCACTCTCAGCGATAGGTTTCCTCTCATTTGCTGCAATCACTCAGTTTGCCCCTCCTTTGATTGGTGGTATGTATTGGCGACAGGGAAATAAGAAAGGCGTTTATGTTGGGTTATTGGTTGGCTTCACCATTTGGTTAATAACCTTGATGAGCCAAACTGGCATGCTAGCTGGTGATGCGAGTAATAATTTATTGATTTGGCTGATCACACCACCTGATTTACTGACGGATCTTGGCATCGCAATCTCTGATTGGGGAATGATTGTGAGTGTTGCCGCAAATGCTCTGTGTTTTGTGTTGGTTTCATTGGCGACGCGCCCAAGCCTGAGTGAACGTTTACAATCTGCCTCATTTGTTGGTACGCCGTTGCCTGAAAGTGAAAACATCAGTTTGTATCAAAGCCGTGTCACCGTGAGCGAACTGGAGATGCTCGCTTCTCGCTTTGTTGGACGTACACGAGTGAAATCGGCGTTTCAAACATACTGGAATCAACAACCAGAAGCGTTGTTACCAAACCAACAGGCACCATCTACCTTGATTAGGCATACTGAGCGTGTCCTTGCGGGCGTGTTTGGCGCGTCTTCAGCAAAGTTAGTACTTACTTCTGCTTTGCAAGGAAGAAACATGCAGCTTGAAGAAGTTGCCACCATTGTTGATGAAGCATCGGAATTGTATGACTTCAGTCGTGGATTGTTGCAAGGTGCAATTGAGCACATTGGCCAGGGTATCGCTGTTGTCGATAAACAGTTGCGGCTGGTGGCATGGAATCAGCGTTATCTGGAACTGTTTGTTTTTCCTCCTGGACTCATTCAAGTTGGTCGCCCTATTGCGGATGTGATTCGCCATAATGCTGAGCAAGGTCTGTGTGGCCCCGGAGACCCAGAAGATCATGTTCGTCGACGTGTTTTTCATTTAGAACAAGGTACGCGTCATACTTCTTCTCGTATTCGACCGGATGGTCGGGTTATTGAAGTGCAAGGAAACCCGATGCCTGGTGGCGGTTTTGTGATGAGTTTTACTGATATCACTGTATTTCGAGATGCAGAACAAGCGCTAAAAGATGCAAATGAGACCTTAGAGGAGCGTGTTCGTGTTCGTACTCGCGAGTTGGAGCAACTGAACAAGCAGTTGGTTGCTGCCACGCAGCGCTCAGAACATGAATCTCAATCTAAATCTCGATTTCTGGCTGCGGTTAGCCATGATTTGATGCAACCGCTTAATGCGGCGCGATTGTTTGCTTCTTCGCTATCGGAAGTCGCCAAAGACAATGAAACACAAAAACTCTCTACCCATATCGAGAGTGCACTTGGCGCTGCGGAAGATTTAATTGGTGACTTACTGGATATTTCGCGTTTGGAATCAGGGAAATTGGATATTCATGTTCATGCTTTCGCCGTGAACGATGTCCTTGCGAATTTGAATGCAGAGTTCAGCGCGCTGGCGAAACAGCAAGGGATTGACTTTATGATGATCCCCTCGTCCCTAATGGTGAAATCCGATCCGAAGTTGCTGCGTCGAGTGGTTCAGAATTTCTTAACTAATGCGTTTCGTTATAGCCCAAATGGTAAGGTGGTATTGGGTGTACGGCGTGTGCAAGGTAATGTGCGTATCGATGTGTGGGATAACGGTATGGGCATTGAGCAAGAGAAACAGCAAGAAATCTTTGAAGAGTTTAGCCGTGGTACGCAAGTTCGTTCTGATCAAGGTTTAGGGCTTGGTCTTGCCATTTCGAAAGGTATTGCTCAAGTTCTTGGGCATGAGATATCAATGCGCTCTTGGTTTGGTCAAGGTAGTGTGTTCTCGATTACTTTAGATAAAGCAGAAAGAGTACACGTACAACCAAGTGTTACAGTAAAGAGCAAGCAATCAGATTTGAGTCATATCCGCGTTTTGTGCGTTGATAACGAACCTGAAATTTTGGTCGGTATGGAAAACTTGCTTTCACGTTGGGGATGCGACATTCGCCTAGCGACTGATATCGTTGAAAGTTTAAAAGTGCTTGAAGATGACTGGACTCCGGACGTGATTTTCTCCGACTATCGTCTTGATAATGGTCGAACGGGACTAGAGGTATTGCAGCAATGTCGTTTGCGCTTAGGTAACCGTTTCGAAGGCGTCATTATCAGTGCAGATCGAACCGATGACATGATGGATGGGATCAAAGCAAATGGTTTCAGTTTCATCGCGAAACCAGTAAAACCCCTAAAGTTGCGCTCTGTGCTTAATCGAGTTGCATAAAAGCGGCCTCCCTAAGGCGGTCGCTTTTGGCGGTATTTCGCGTCGATGGATGATTATTCTGTAAATAACGTTTCGTATTTCACAAATGCCGTTTGTGTCTCGCCATAGTATAGCGTTCCCTCTGATTGAATCGCTACACGTAACCAGCTTTCTTCAGATGCAGGCTTAGGAAGCGTGATGGTCCAATTTTGGCCAGCGTTATCAGCGCGAGTCATCTCAAAAGGCTGGGTATTTTGTGCTTGGTCATCAACGACAGAAATTTTCACCCCCTCCAGTGGGTAGGCGGCATTGAGTGATAATTCCAAACTGTCTTTCGTGAGCTTTTCTGAGCGAAACTTCACTTTGAAATCACCATTTTCCATATCACACAATCCACTGGTGTAACGGCAGTTGGATTTTCCGACTAACTTGTAACTCTCCCCTTCTTTGGCGGCTTGAGGTTTTTCACTGAGGGCCATGTCAGTGCCGAAATACGCGATCAGAGAAAGAATCGGTGCCACTAACAGGGCGATCGTAATATGCTTGTTTTTGAACATCTTGGCTTCCTTGCTACAACGGTATACCTAAGAAACCTCATACCTAAGCTGGCAGAGATAAAGTTGCTTGGGTATACCATGTCTAAAATTGGATTGAGTTGTTTTACCGTGGCTTTGTATTCGTATTTACTATCGAAATTGATATGAGCTACGTTAACCTAATTGAGTGAATAAAAAAGCCCCAAATGGGGCTTTTGTGGTGTGAGTTGAGATTTAGTGGTCTACAGCATCGCCTGCACCAACTGGTACACGAACGTGCTCAACGAGATCTTTCACTTCTTGTGGAGTTTCAGCCGTTACTTTCGATACCGCGAATGCCACGACAAAGTTGAATATTGCACCGATAGCACCAAATGCATTTGGCTCGATACCTAGGAACCAGTTTTGTCCCCAGCTCTGTAGGTATTTCCATTCTGGAATGAATAGGATGCCTTTGTGTTGGAATACGTAGAATAGCGTGATGCTAATACCCGCAACCATACCCGCGATAGCCCCTTCTTTGTTAATGCCTTTGCTGAAGATACCCATCATCAGTGCCGGGAAGATAGATGAACCAGCCAGACCAAACGCTAATGCTACGGTTCCCGCGGCAAAGCCCGGTGGATTGAGGCCAAGATAACCCGCAAACGCAATGGCCACCGCCATCGATATTCGGCTTGCGAGCAGTTCTTTCTTCTCGGAAATGTTCGGATTGATAACCCCTTTAATTAAGTCATGGGATATGGCTGATGAGATTGCCAACAACAGACCAGCAGCGGTAGATAGTGCTGCTGCTAAACCACCAGCTGCGACTAATGCGATGACCCAATTTGGCAATTTAGCAATCTCTGGATTTGCTAATACCATAATATCACGGTCAACTTTTAGTTCGTTGGTTGCTGGGTTTGAAGTGTACTCAATCAGACCATCGCCATTTTTATCATCGAAGCCAAGTAGGCCCGTTTTTTCCCAGTTCTTGAACCAGTCAGGGCGCTCATCATAAGCAAGGTGTTGACCTGGTGCTGGGTTAACGGTATCCATCAGATTCAAGCGAGCCATTGCAGATACTGCTGGGGCTGTTGTGTATAGAATCGCGATGAAAAATAGCGCCCAGCCTGCAGATGTACGAGCATCACGAACTTTAGGCACGGTAAAGAAGCGGATGATAACGTGCGGAAGGCCTGCGGTACCGATCATAAGAGACATGGTGTATACGAACATGTTTAGTGTGTCACCTCTGACGGCGGTCGTATATTCACTAAAGCCAAGTTCGGTGACGACTTGGTCAAGCCGATCAAGCAGGTAGACGTCAGTGCCTTGAATGGTACTGCCGAGGCCGATTTGTGGTAGAGGGTTACCTGTCAGTTGCAGAGAGATAAAGATTGCTGGAATAGTGTAAGCTAAAATGAGTACGCAATATTGAGCAATCTGCGTGTAGGTGATGCCTTTCATTCCACCCATTACTGCGTAGATGAATACGATACACATACCGATGCCTAGACCTGTTGCGTAATCGACTTCTAGGAAGCGACCAAACGCAACGCCAACCCCTTTCATCTGACCGATTACGTAAGTGACCGATGCGATGATCAGACACACAACCGCAACGATACGAGCCGCGTTAGAATAGAAGCGTTCACCGATAAATTCGGGTACAGTAAATTTACCAAACTTACGCAGGTACGGAGCGAGAAGCATAGCTAGCAGAACGTAGCCGCCCGTCCACCCCATTAGGAAGACACTACCGCCGTAACCCATAAAGGCAATCAAACCAGCCATTGAGATAAAAGATGCTGCTGACATCCAATCCGCTGCGGTTGCCATGCCGTTTGCTACAGGGTTAACACCGCCACCAGCGACATAGAACTCTTTTGTTGAGCCTGCTCGAGCCCAAATCGCAATCCCAATGTACAGGAGGAAGGTTGAGCCAACCACCAGGTAGGTTATCGTTTTCAAATCCATCTGAGTTACTCCTTACTCATCATCTACGCCGAATTCACGGTCAAGTTGGCGCATTCTCCACGCGTAGTAGAAAATAATGCCTAGGAAAGTGTAGATGGAGCCTTGCTGAGCAAACCAGAAGCCTAGTTTGTATCCACCTAGTTGAAATTGATTCAGTACGTCGACAAATAAAATGCCGCAGCCAAAAGATACGACGAACCAGATCACCATCAGGCGTACCATGATCTTCACGTTCTTATCCCAATAGGCTTTGGCTCTTTCTTCGCTTTCAAATGCCATTGCCGTCTCCTTACGATCGGTATTGTTGTTAAAAAAATGTTTCACCATGTACCTTAGCAAGGTGTTGGCAAGAACTCTTTTCAACTTTAGTCGGGGCAATGAAAAGTAAAAACGCCCTTGTTTAGGGCGTTTAGGTGAAATTAGAGATAAAAACGTGATGTTAATTTGATGTTAAATTAGCCAAAGGTCTAAGAGTTTTACTTATCATAGGTAAAAGTCTCTGATCCCAAGTAGTAAATTGTTGAGTGCCACCGCTGAGAGGATTAAGCCCATCACACGGCTGATGATCGCGGCTCCAACATTGCCGATTACTTTTTGGATGGTATTTGCGCCTAGTAGCAAGAGCAACGTGATAAATAGCACCACCACCATGACACCGGCAGTCATGGCTTGATCGACTAAAGAGTTACGGTTGTTGTCGGTTAACATCACTATCGCCATCATTGCTCCCGGAGAGGCTATCGAGGGGATCGCTAATGGGTAGACCGCGAGATCGGCAAGGGCGGATTTATCCAACTCTTTCTGCATTTTCTGTTCTTGTTCTGGTTTTGCTTCGCCAAAGATCATGGTGAGTGCAAATAAGAGCAGTACTAATCCACCAGCGGCTTGAAATGCAGGAAGTGGGATTTGCATAGCTTCAAGTAAAAGTTGACCCGCAACTAGAAAGAAAAGTAATACGCCGGTTGAAATCGCAATGGCCTTTAGTGCAACGAGTCGACGCTGTTTGGCACTAAGGTGTTGGGTTTGGGACAGATACACAGGCACAGAACCGACAGGATCGATGACTGCCCATAAGACGACGAATTGAGTGATGAGAATACTTAGCAAAGTATGGCCTCCCAGAGTTAGAGGTTTAACAGAGGGACGAAAAGGCTGCGTAGTGCAGTCCACACCAATGCTCGTAAATAGTGGGTCATTCTAGCTTGTGAAAACGTTCGATAACGACGCTGTTCGTGCGCGTCTCATGAGCACTGACCTACGATGGTTGGTGTATTATTTTAACGTCTGCTGTTCTTTTTAAGTCATATAAGTGTGAATAATTAATAGGTTATTGCTCAGGCTCTATCTGCTGAAGCAAGATGACGGCTTGAGTTCTATTTTTCACCCCAAGTTTGCGGAAAATGGCGGTCATATGCGCTTTGATCGTTGCTTCTGAGACATTTAGCTCATAAGCAATTTGCTTGTTGAGTAGCCCATCTGAAAGCATACCCAAGACTTTGTATTGCTGTGGTGTTAATGCGGCTATTTTTTCGGCTAAATCATTGCAAGCGGCATTATTAGTGATGAGTCCATCTGGGAAGAATGGGTCACCGTTAAGGACTTGATTAAGCGCGCTTACCAGCTCGCGCATGTCGCTTGATTTAGGAATAAAACCGAATGCTCCATGGCTTTTGACTTGAGTGACGACAGCAGGCTCTTCGCTCGCAGAGACAACCACAATAGGTAAGTCTGGGTATTCTGCACGTAAGTGAATTAAGCCGGACATGCCATTTGCCCCCGGCATTTTTAGATCCAATAATACGAGGTCGGGTTCTTCTTCTTTTTTCAGTAAAGCGAGCAGTGCGTCTAAAGAGTCAGCTTCGAGAAGATTAGCACCACTCACTGCCATGTGTACCGATTGGAACAAGGCATTGCGGAAAAGAGGGTGATCATCAGCGATGATTATGGTGTAGGTCGAATCCATGACGTTAAACACTTTTGACTATTTAGTTAAAGGAATTATTGTCGATCTTTGAGAAGTTGGACAATAAGTATCCGCTAAAAGTCTGAACCAAATCGACTTTTATTAGCAATTTTGCATATAAACGCATTTTTCTTGAAAATCAGAACAATAAAAAACGCCAGTGTTTAATCACTGGCGTTTGAATGATTCATGATCAGAATCGGTTGATGTGCTCTAAGAAAGGCTCGGCTTGCATGAAACCAGTTAAACGAGCATTTGAAATGTGTTCACCGCTTGCATCCCAAAATTCGATGGTCGGTAAACCGAGTACATTCATATGTTTAAGCAATTCGATATCTTTAACTTGGTTCTTCGTCACGTCCGCTTGCAGAAGCACGAAGCCTCGCAGCTTGGCTTCGACACTCGGATCATGGAAAGTGTACTTTTCGAACTCTTTGCATGCCACGCACCAATCCGCGTAGAAGTCGAGCATCACAGGCTTACCGGCTTGTTTTGCCAAAGCTAATTGCTCTTTAAGTTCTGCTACGTTGGTCACTTGAATAAAGTCCACAGTTGTCTGTTGAGCTTGCACGGTAGTGCTATTTCCAAACCAATAGTTCAGTACGGGTTGTGCTGAAGCAAATAAACCCAATACAGCAACAATACCTATGGCACTTTGTTTCCAGCCACCAAACGGTAAGTTGTTTTTAAGGTGATATAGCCAACCGAAAGCGGCGATTCCTAAAGCCGACCATAGAGCGGTGGCCCATGCTTCTGGCAAGATGCGCTCTAGTAAGAAAATAGGCGCCGCAAGCAGAATAAAACCAAACAACGTTTTAACGCGGTCCATCCAACCACCAGCTTTTGGTAGTAGTTTGTTGCCGAATACTGCAACCAGAATCAGGGGGATTCCCATACCCATCGCGAGTGCGTACAGGGCAATCCCCCCAGTGAGTAAATCTCCACTTTGTGCCACATAAAGCAAAGCGCCAGAAAGTGGTGCAGTAGTACATGGTGAGCAAACTAATCCAGAGATGGCGCCCATAGCGAACACGCCAGCGCTGTTGCCACCTTGTTGTTTGTTACTTAAGTTGTTGAGCCAAGTTTGGACGCTGCTTGGTAGTTGGAGGGTATAAACGCCAAACATAGAAAGCGCAAGCACAACGAACAATACGCTTAAACCAATTAATACGTAAGGATGTTGCATTGCAGCTTGGAATTGCATGCCCGCTGATGCCACCACAAGACCAAGTAAGGTGTAAGTCAGCGCCATGCCTTGTACATAAACAAATGATAAGCCCAGCGCACGACGTTGGCTTAGTTTGCCACTGCCAAGCACGATGCTGGTTAAAATTGGGTACATCGGTAACACACAAGGTGTGAATGCCAAACCTATGCCTAATGCTAAAAATAAGAATGGTGTCCACCAGTTGTCGGCAAGATTTTCAGCAAGGCTGTCTTGTTGCGTGACTGGTATTGATGCTCTGCTTGTTGAGCGAGAGGATTCTGCTTCTGGTGGCGCAACCGTAAGTTTTGCTTCTGCTGCTGATGCGCCCGGTGTCATCGTAGGATCAGAGTTTGACGACGTAAATACACTGATAGGAATCATGTGGGTTTCTGGTGGGTAACAGAAGCCTGCTTTGGCACAGCCTTGGTACTGCACCACTACACGCGCACCATCTTGCCAATCATGCATTGGTACGTTGACGAAGATAGGTTGAGTGTAGATATGCACATCACCAAAGAATTCATCTTTATGTGGTGTTCCGTCTTCCATCTGCAGTTCGCCTAGCGACACTTTCTCGCCAGTTACCGATAAGCGTTCTTGATACAGGTAGTAACCATCACGTACCTGCCAATCCAGCATCAGTTTGCCGTCTTGCTGGTAGTAGTTGAATGGGAAAGCCTGATCGACAGGCACAAAACTGTCATTGCTACTGCCAAAAGTATTGTTTGTCGTATTCCCTAACTGATCGTTCCCAAACAAAGCCATTGATGGCGCAGAAAAGGTAATAAACCCCAGGAGTAAGACGGAGAGTAATGCACGCATAAAAAGGTTCAATTCATCTTAGATAATTGTCGTTAGTGTAACTCAATCAGACCTTGAATTGAGCCAATTAGTTTCATGACATTGCAGATTTGTTGTGCATGATTCGATGTTATGAACAATAAAAAAGGGAGCCTAAGCTCCCCGAGTAAGACTCTGTTTCTACTAGATCAGTAGGCCACCAAATGCGAAGCCAAGAGCTACCGCAGAAGCGATGGTTACCACACCAGGTACAAAGAATGGGTGGTTGAATACGTACTTACCGATACGAGTTGAACCCGTGTCGTCCATCTCAACCGCGGCAAGTAGCGTTGGGTAAGTTGGTAGTACGAACAATGCACTTACTGCAGCGAAAGACGCAACGGCGGTAAGTGGTGCCACGCCGATAGCTAGTGCTGCTGGCATAAGCGCAACAGTGGTAGCACCTTGAGAGTAAAGCAGCATTGATGCGAAGAATAGAACAAGTGCTAGCATCCATGGGTAGTCAGCAAGCAGTGCACCAGCGACTTCTTTGATGCCATCAACGTGCGCGTTCACGAATGTAGAACCTAGCCATGCCACACCAAGAACACACACACACGCTGTCATACCAGAGCGGAATGTCGCCGCTGATGGGATTTTGCCAGCATCGATTTTGCAGCTCATTACGATTGCTGCTGCGGCTGCTAGCATTACCGTCATGATGGCTTCGTTACGACCCAGAGCAGGGTTCTCGATAAGGCCGACAGAACCAGAAATTGCTGCTGCGTAACATACTACGAATGCGATTGCGCCTAGGAAGATGAATGTTGCTTTCTTCGCGGTTGGCAGGATTTCGCGTTTAGATTCTGTGCTTAGCTTGATCAGACCGTTCTCTAAACGATGTTGATATTCAGGATCGTCTTTAAGTTCGCTGCCCATGAAGTTAGCAACGAATGCACCGATCATACACGCGATGAACGTGGTTGGGATACAAACAGCAAGAAGCGTTAGGTAGTCAACGCCGAATGGGTGCAGCATTGCTGCGAATGCCACAACTGCCGCTGAGATTGGCGATGCAGTGATTGCGATTTGTGATGCGACAACTGCAATAGACAGAGGACGAGACGGACGAACACCTTGGCCTTTTGCTACTTCTGCGATGACTGGCAGAGTAGAGAATGCCGTATGGCCCGTACCCGCTAGCAGTGTCATTAGGAATGTTACGATAGGTGCGTAAAAAGTGATGCGCTCTGGATGTTTACGCAAAAAGTCTTCCGCAACCTGTACCATCCAATCCAAACCACCGGCTACTTGCATTGCTGCGATAGCGGTAATTACAGACATGATGATCAAAATTACATCGACGGGGATGTAAGACTGGCTTGTCGGAACGCCTAGGATTAAAGACAACGCAATGACCCCGGCACCACCGGCAAAACCAATGCCGATACCACCGATTCTTGCCCCCAAATAAATGAAGAGCAGAACCACGAAGAGTTCGACCATTACCATATTGATACCTCTTTTTAGTTTTTTATTGATCCTGATTTTGTGAACACTTGAGCTGAGAATAAGCGTTTAGAAAATCAGAATCGCCGTGGCCCACGGTAATAAAAGCTTAGAAAAAGTGTGGTTAACCGTATGAAAGCCTAAAAAAGGGCCCCGTATGGGACCCCTTATTTAATGATATTACTCGTAGCGTTTCGCTTTATAAGTCGGATGCATGAAGTTTTCAACCGATAAGATGTCATCTAGCTCTTCTGCAGTTAATAAACCGCGCTCTAGAACAACATCACGGACGCTCTTACCTGTTTCAGCACAGATCTTACCAACAATGTCGCCCTCATGGTGGCCGATGTATGGGTTAAGGTAAGTCACGATACCGATAGAGTTGTAAACGTAGTTCTCACAGATTTCTTTGTTTACAGTGATGCCATCAATACATTTATCACGTAAGTTCACACACGCATTGTGTAGAAGAGAAATTGACTCAAATACACTTTGTGCGATGACAGGTTCCATTACGTTTAGCTGTAGCTGACCACCTTCTGCTGCGAAAGAAACCGTATTGTCGTTACCTAGAACTTTGAAGCAAACTTGGTTTACTACTTCAGGGATAACTGGGTTTACTTTAGCTGGCATGATAGAAGAGCCTGCTTGCATCTCTGGTAGGTTCAGTTCGTTTAGACCTGCACGTGGACCAGAAGAAAGAAGACGAAGGTCGTTACAGATCTTCGATAGTTTCACCGCTAGGCGTTTTAGTGCGCCATGCGTCATTACGTAAGCACCACAGTCAGAAGTCGCTTCGATCAAATCTTCTGCAGGAACCACTTCTAGGCCTGTTACTTCTGCTAGGTGTTTCACTGCGAGCGCTTGGTAACCTTTTGGTGCATTTAGACCGGTACCGATTGCCGTGGCACCTAGGTTAATCTCTAGCAATAGCTTAGATGTGTAATCTAATGCACGAATTTCTTCGTTTAATGTTACTGCCCATGCATGGAACTCTTGGCCCACTGTCATAGGAACGGCATCTTGAAGCTGAGTACGGCCCATTTTCAAGATGTCTTTGAATTCTTGTGCTTTAAGCTCGAATGCTCCTTTTAGGTACTCGATCGCTTCCATCAATTGATGAACACTGTTGTAAACCGCGATACGGAAACCAGTAGGGTAAGCACAGTTGGTTGACTGGCTCTTGTTCACGTGATCGTTCGGGTTGATGAACTGGTACTGGCCTTTTTCTTTGCCCATGAGTTCAAGTGCAACGTTCGCGATAACTTCATTGGTGTTCATGTTTACCGAAGTACCAGCGCCACCTTGGAATACATCTGATGGGAACTGATCCATGCACTTACCTGTTTCAAGGATCAAATCACACGCTTCAAGGATGTAGTTTGCAACGTCTTTTGGAATCGCACCTAGTTCTTTGTTTGCTAATGCAGCGGCTTTCTTCGTCATCACCATGCCGCGTACAAATTCAGGGACGTCAGAAATAGTACTGCTTGAGATATTGAAGTTCTCAATCGCACGAAGAGTATGGATACCGTAGTATGCATCTGCAGGAACGTGACGTTCACCTAATAGGTCTTCTTCAATACGAGTGGCTTGGTTTGCTGTTTTTGGAGCATCAGATAGGGTAGCCATAACAGGATCCTTAGATGATAATTCTGATAATAAAGTTATTTATTAGCCATTTCTGCATTCAAGAATCCGTTCATCAGAATTTTTGGCTGGAAAATCCGTCCTGACTTATGTGAAACATGATACTGCACTTGGCGCATAAAAATAGTAACTAGATCACCTTTTTCGCTTTTGATGCGTCAATATTTTGCAAAGTATGAATGAGATATGAATAACGCTTTGTGGGTAGGCACTTTTTATCTACATGGATGCATTTTTAGAGTGCAAAAATGGAAGATTACCCTCCTTGAACTCTTATCAGCGTTCATCATTTCATGCCGATGGATGAGGGAGATCGAACGATATCAATATGCCTCTTCTTGGTGGGGTGCGATGTTTAGTATGAACACGCTTTTTTACAACGATTCGTTTGAGCTTAGTGGGCGTTTGCCATTAAACTTATTGAAACAAAGGAGGGCGTGTGTTTCCTATCTTATTATTGGCGTTTATCTTCGTCCCGATCATCGAAATCGGCCTATTTATCCAGGTGGGAGGTTTCTTAGGGCTGTGGCCTACGATTGCTTTGGTTTTGATTACGGCATTTGTTGGCGCATCTTTGGTTCGTAGCCAAGGTATTCAGACTCTAATGTCGGTACAAAACCGTCTAGAGCAAGGTGAGCTTCCTGCTCAGCAAATCTTTGAAGGTGTCATGCTTGCAGTGGCTGGTGTGTTGCTATTAACGCCAGGCTTTATGACAGATGCGCTAGGTATGATTGTATTACTGCCAGCTCCGAGAGCTTTGATTGCTAAGTACCTCATGAGCAAGATGGTCGTAAAAACGGTTCATGGGGGTGGTTTCCAAGGTGGTTTTTCAAACCAAGGGCCATTTGAACAAGGTCCGTTTCGTCGTGACCCATATGATTCTCAATCGGACAATGGCAACACGTTTGAAGGGGAGTATGAGCGCAAAGACGACAATGATCGTAATAAGCTCAACTAATATCCTTTCGGAAAATTAAAATATAAAAGGGCGCATTGTGCGCCCTTTTTAGTGTCTGTTATTCGGTGTGCTTACAGCGCGCCGTCAAAGCCCATTTGACGCCATGCCTCAAAGGCGATGATGGCGACGGCATTGGATAGGTTTAAGCTGCGAGCATCAGGCATCATCGGAATACGAATACGCTGTTCCATCGGTAAGCTTTCAATGATCTCTGCAGGTAGACCACGAGTTTCCGGACCGAACATCAACACATCGCCTGCTTGATACGTCGGATCCACATGGTGACCTGTCGTCTTGGTCGTGCAAGCGAATAGGCGGTAGTTGCCTTGCTTCTCTTTTTCTAGATATTCGATGAACGCTTGATAGTTCTTATGACGAGTGACGCGTGCCAAGTCGTGGTAATCCAAGCCTGCACGGCGGACTTTTTTCTCCTCAAGATCAAAACCTAGTGGCTCGATTAAGTGGAGATTCGCACCACAGTTAGCACACAGGCGAATGATGTTGCCGGTGTTCGGCGCAATTTCTGGTTCGTATAGAGCGATATCAAACATGGTATTGGAATAGATTGGTCAAAAGAGGTGAGCAGTATATACCCAATAGTAAGGGGATGGGTATAGATGAGGAAGTCGAGTTCTACCGCCCCCCCTCTATCTTGGAGGAGACGGTAATATCACACCACAAAAGTGGATGCTGCTCTCGGTGGGGTTAGTGACTGATTTTGATCAGAGGCAGAACAATTTGAACTTGTAACCCTCCAAGTGGGCTGCGACTAGCAATAATGGAACCGCTGTGTTGGCGAATCGCACTTTCGGTTATTGTTAGGCCAAGCCCTGTACCTCCAGAGTGACGATCTCGTGCCGTCGATACACGGTAGAATGGACGAAATATTGCGTCGAGCTCTTCTTCTGGCACTCCCTCTCCATTGTCATCAACCGTAATGCTCAGTGCGTCGGCATTGTCTTGAATATCGATCTTCACCTCGTCTTTACCGTAGTAAATGGCGTTACGAATGATGTTCTCTACTGCACTCATCAACAATTTAGGGTTTCCCGAGATGCTGCGATCAGGTAACGCAGAGTAGCTGAGCGTTTTACCCATTTGCTCCGCTTCAAATTGCGCATCTTTGATGATTTCTTCCCATAAGCTAGCAATAGGTTGAGTCTCACGCGTCATGTGACTGTTCACTTGCATGCGCGACAGCTCAAGCAATTCAGCAATCATCTGCTCCAAACGCTGAGCTTCTGTATCAATACGAGTTAACTCTGGGCTTTCACCTTGCTTACGTGTGGCCAGTGCATTTGCCATGCGCAATCGAGTTAATGGTGAGCGCAACTCATGCGAAATATCTGAGAGCAAGCGTTGCTGACCAGAAATCATTTGATTCACGGCTTCGACCATTTGGTTGAAGCTGGTTCCTGCTTGACGAAACTCGGAGGTACCTTTTTCTAGGTTTGGGTCGATAACAAACTCCCCTTTAGCAACGCGTTGTGCTGCGGTTTCTAGTCGGCGAGCTGGTTGACTCAGTGCCCATGCTAACCACAATAATAGCGGTGTACTCACCAGCATGACCGCGAGTAGCAATTGTAATGGGTGGTCAAACAGACGCAGTAGGATTGGTGGTGGCTCGTTCCACTTTACACCGACATACATCAGCAGATCTGAGTTGGCGATATTGATCGGCATTGGACCGGCAATCATATAACGACCGTAAAGCTTTTGTTTTGGCTGTTTTAGGTCATCAATACTGGTAACGAAGTTTTGTAACGCGCGTAGTTGAAAGTCTTTACGGTTTGACGTCGTTAATACATTACCTTCAAGGTCCGAAAAGAAGACACGAGGCCTAGGGTCGTGCTTACTACGTTTGTGCCCCTCAATACTAAATAAGATCTTGCCGAGATTGTCTTGTTTACGAAACTTTTTCTCTATGCCATCACGTATTTCAATCATCCGTTGATAATGGTCGGTAGGAATATCACGAGCTTTACGTGGGTCAAGGTGTGGCAGTGATAATACCGCCATCAAAACCAAAAACATGGTGAACCAAAAGATGGCAAAGATGCGCCCATACAAGCTGTTTATCTTCGGAAGTTTGAAGCGTGATCGTCGCATTAGTCTTCCTCAATCAACATATAACCACGCCCACGTAGGGTTTTAATGCGTGGCTTACCGTTATTTTGATCTGGCAGCTTTTTGCGTAAGTTGGATACATGCATGTCGATCGCTCGGTCAAATGCGGCTAAACGCTTGCCAAGTACGTCTAAGCTTAAGGCTTCTTTAGTGAGCACCTGCCCAGGGTTTTGCACAAAGTGTGTCAGCAATGCGAACTCGGTAGTTGTAAGATCGAGTAATGCTTGTTCGCAATAGGCTTCTTGCTTACCTGGGAACAGTTTGATTTCATGGTACTCAATGCAATCGCTGTTTTTCGTGCTCTTTTGGTTATTGCTGGTGCGGCGTAATATCGCTCGAATACGTGCAAGTAATTCACGGTCGCTGAACGGCTTTGGTAAGTAGTCATCAGCGCCAAGTTCTAGGCCGATCACTCGATCTATCTCTTCACCTTTCGCCGTTAGCATAAGTACAGGCGTTTCCCAGTTTTCACGTAAGCGTTTTAGGGTTTCCATTCCATTGAGCTTCGGCATCATCACATCAAGTAAGATAAGATCGATCTCGCTGTTGATGGCTTCTAATCCTGCTTCGCCATCGTTGGCTTCACTGACATTAAATCCCTCAAAAGTTAGCACTTCCTTAAGCAGGCTAGTAAGCTCGATATCGTCATCAATTAAAAGAATGTTCGCCATTTGAGTACCTATCAATTACTTCTTCAGTCTTAATATTACATGGTATTAGCTGTTAAGAATGAGCGTAAAAATGACTCTTTACGATTCTTTACGCTCTCTATACGTTGCTTTACCGACAAGCTCGTATTCTACACTCAAGCGCTGTGAGAACAGCTCAGAAGAGTCACTAAACTGTGTAAGGAATCAAATTATGAAATCTGCAAAAAAACTTGTGCTAGCTGCGGTTGTTCTACCTCTAACTCTTGGTGCGGCGAGTGCGTTCGCATTTGGTGGTAAAGACCATCACAAAGGTCCTAATGGTGAGTGTGGTATGGGAATGGATCGCGGCATCATGCGCCAACTTGACCTGACTGATGCACAAAAAGACCAACTAAAAGACATGCGTGAAGCGAACAAAGCAGAGATGAAAGCAAAATTTGCTGATGGTAAAGAAGCACGCATGGCTGAGCGTCAAGCGCACCATGATAAAGTTCAAGCGCTTCTATTGGCAGACAACTTCGATGAAGCAGCAGCAAGCGACCTAGCAAAAGAGATGGTAGAAAAACAAACAGATCGTCGCGTTAAAATGCTAGAGAAAAAACACCAAATGTTGAGCGTGCTAACGCCAGAGCAAAAAGCAAAATTTGTTGAGCTGCAAAAAGAGCGTCAACAAAAGTGTGGTGAGAAAATGCAAAAACGCATGCAAAAGCATCACAATAGCTAATTGCGAATTAGGTAACATAGAAAAGGCAACCGTGAGTTGCCTTTTTTGATTGAGTGATTTCATACTCATTACACGGCCGACAAGGTATACTTGATAAATGGTTTGAGTTAACTCTTTGATTATGAAACACGAATACGCACGCTTGGTCACGACAGCAGCTTGGACGGCAACCATTGTCGCGACGCTTCTTCTCATAGTAAAAGTCATCACGTGGTGGGTGACGGGGTCAGTAAGCTTATTAGCCTCTCTTATCGATTCAATGTTGGATATTGCCGCTTCCGTGGTGAATCTCATCGTGGTGCGTTATGCACTACAGCCTGCAGACAAAGAACACACTTTTGGTCACGGTAAAGCGGAATCGTTAGCCGCGTTGGCACAGGCGATGTTTATCTCTGGCTCTGCTGTTTTCCTAATCCTGAATGGTATTGAGCGATTTTTCCGTCCGCACGAACTGAATTCGCCTGAACTCGGGGTTTATGTTTCTCTCTTTGCCATCGTTGTCACTTTGGGATTAGTGATGTTCCAAAAACATGTGGTACGCAAGACCGGAAGTCAGGCGATTGCGGCGGACTCCCTGCATTATCAAACTGACTTATACATGAACGGTGCGATTATGGTGGCTCTGGGGCTGAGTTACTTTGGGGTGACACAAGCCGATGCTGTGTTTGCAGTTGGGATTGGCGTTTTTATTTTATATAGTGCATTCAAAATGGTCAGCGAAGCGATTCAGACCTTGTTGGATAGAAAACTGCCAGATGAAGAGCTGGAGCAGATTCGCAAAGAGTGCCTAAGAGTGGATGGAGTACTGGGTGTGCATCAGCTGCGTACTCGAATGTCTGGGCCGACGCGTTTTATTCAGTTGCACTTAGAATTGGATGATAACTTGCGTTTGATTGATGCCCACCAGATAGCCGATAAGGTGGAAGACAATGTGCTTTCTTTGTTCCCGGATGCAGATGTCTTAATTCATCAAGACCCACTATCGGTCGTTTTTGGCCCAGAGAGAGAGCAAAAGGCACAAGATTGGTAGAGGTCTAAAAATTACACGAAAGCTAGCGACAAATAAGCGTTGGTTGACTATCTTTCCATCACTACTTATTAAGAATCGTGATCCTGATGTGAATCAACGAAGTTGCTATAAGGAACTGTAATACTCTTACATAAGTAGAAAAGTTACATAAAAAAGTGTGTTTTCATTGGTATTCCTGTAGAGGAAATGTAACATAACGCACAGTTCTGGATTATGCAGGTTGCTTGGTAACAAGGGGCCTAGAAGAAAATTAAATAAATTGATTGCCAAAGATCGAGGGTGAGCATGATTAAGAAGATCGGTGTTTTAACAAGTGGCGGTGATGCACCTGGTATGAACGCTGCAATACGCGGCGTAGTTCGTACAGCACTATCTGAGGGATTGGAAGTTTACGGTGTTTATGATGGCTACCTAGGTCTTTATGAAGGTCGTATCGAACAGCTAGATCGTTCTAGTGTTTCTGATGTGATCAACAAAGGTGGTACATTCCTAGGCTCTGCACGTTTCCCTGAATTCAAGGAAGTAGCGGTACGCGAAAAAGCAATTGAGAACCTGAAAAAACACGGCATCGATGCACTTGTTGTTATCGGTGGTGATGGTTCTTACATGGGTGCTAAAAAACTGACTGAAATGGGTTACCCATGTATCGGTCTACCAGGCACAATCGACAACGATATCGCAGGTACAGATTACACCATCGGTTACCTAACCGCGCTAAACACAGTTATCGATGCAATCGACCGTCTACGCGACACGTCTTCTTCTCACCAACGTATTTCTATTGTAGAAATCATGGGTCGTCACTGTGGTGACTTAACTCTGATGTCTGCAATTGCAGGTGGTTGTGAGTACATCATCACTCCAGAAACTGGTCTAGATAAAGAGAAGCTAATTAGCAATATCCAAGATGGCATCTCTAAAGGTAAGAAACACGCAATCATCGCACTAACTGAGCTGATGATGGATGCAAACGAACTTGCGAAAGAAATTGAAGCGGGAACGGGTCGCGAAACTCGCGCAACGGTTCTTGGTCACATTCAACGTGGTGGTCGTCCAACAGCATTTGACCGTGTTCTAGCATCTCGCATGGGTAACTACGCGGTTCACCTACTAATGGAAGGTCATGGTGGCCGTTGTGTTGGTATCGTGAAAGAGCAACTTGTTCACCACGACATTATCGATGCAATCGAGAACATGAAGCGTCCAGTACGTAATGATCTATACCAAGTTGCTGAAGAGCTATTCTAAGCCAGCTCGCTAAAGTGAAAGTCTAAAAAAACCGCGGTTATCCGCGGTTTTTTATTATCTGTACTTTTAAGTAATGAAGTGATTGGGTAATTAAGCTAATGGTTGGTGTTCTGCCAAGGTTACTCTTCGCTCACGCAGTGCAAACCAATAACCCAGTATCCCCCCCATTGTATTGCCTAGAGCAATGCCAATAAACAAACCTTCGATGCTATAAAGCTGACTGCCAATCCATGCCGCTGGCAACGTAAAGACAAACAAGCGCATAAAGCTCCACTGGAAGGCGCGCAGCGGTTTGTGCATAGCGTTATAGCCACTCACCAGCATCATCACAATACCTTGGAAACCATAGCTAAATGGCACAACGAGCAAATAATGCCACAGTAGATCTTTTACCGCTGCTTCTTGTGAGAACAGCGCCGCAAGGGGAATGCTGAGTGGTACCATCATCAAGAAGATAAAGCCTTGGAATACGACAGCAAAACGCATGCTTAGGAACCAACCAGTAAAGGCTCGCTTAGGGTTTTTAGCCCCAAAGTTTTGCGCCATAAATGGCGTAAGAGCAGAGGTTAGAGACATCAAGACCAGAATCAAAATTGACTCAATACGTTGTGCTGCACCATAAGCGGCCACGGCAGCGGTTCCATGGTTTGATAGCATCATCATTAGTATTGCCCCCGATAATGGGGTCATTGCATTAGAAAGTGCTGCAGGCGTGCCAATTTTCAACGTTTGTTGCCAATCTTGTTTTATGAACTGCCATTGAGGTGGAGCTAGCAGCTTTTCGCGTCTTATCAATACATAGAAAGAGCCAAACAACGCGCCAAGCCAACTGAATGCGCTGGCGATTGCTGCCCCTTGAATGCCTAGCTCAGGAAAAGGGCCATAACCAAAGATAAGCAATGGATCGAGTATGCCGTTGATAAGCCCAGCTAGCATCATGATTTTGGCCGGAGTTTTGGTATCGCCTGTGGCTCGAATTGCACTGTTACCTGCCATAGGAATGACGAGTAGAGGAATGGTCAGATACCAAACTTGCATGTACTGCTCAATCAGTGGGATGGAATCTTCTTTGGCACCTAATAAGCGGAATAGGGGTTCAATAGTAAAAAAGCCAAGTGACGAGGCGATAGTCACTAAAGTGATAGCAAGCAATAAGCCGTGAGTGGTAAAGCGCGCGGCTTGTGGGGCGTGGCCTTGTCCAAGCAGTCGACCGATATTGGTCGAAAGGCCCATACCAATCCCCATGGTGATGCAATTCACCGCGAATGTCACTGGAAAGGTATAACTGATCGCAGCAAGCGCCTGAGTGCCTAGCAGTGAAATGAAAAAGGTATCCACCAAGTTGAACATCAAAATGGCGATCATGCCCATCGTCATAGGAATGGTCATTTTTCGCAAGGTGTCAGGAATGGGCGCGGTCAACAAACCATGCTTATCTTCAGCCTGATTGTCTGGCTTGTGTTTTTCCAGCATTTTCGACGTCTATCTGGTGAGGGAGTGGCAAGGATACAAGAAAGCCACAGGACGAGCGAGTGGGCATTTTGCACGCAAACCGTTGCTTAACTGTTCGTTCTTTTAACTAAGTCACAAAAAACTCTCCGTTTACCCTTGGGATCCTTGGTCTTGCCCCTTATATAGTGATCACGTGCCCCTCGCGGGCAATTATCAAATAAACATGAAAATTTTCAGGAGAGACGACCGATGAACATTCGTCCATTACATGACCGAGTTATCGTTGAACGTAAAGAAGTTGAATCTAAGTCAGCTGGTGGCATTGTTTTAACTGGCTCTGCTGCGGAAAAATCGACTCGCGGTGTTGTTTTAGCTGTAGGCAAAGGCCGCATCCTAGAAAACGGTACTGTGCTACCGCTAGATGTTAAGGTTGGTGATACAGTGATCTTCGCTGAAGGTTACGGTACTAAGACTGAGAAAATCGACGGTAAAGAAGTGCTGATCATGTCTGAAAACGACATCATGGCGATCGTTCAGTAATAGCAATCGTTGAGTAATTTTTTGCTCTGATTTAAAACAAAATTGAAAACAGAATTTAGAAAGGAAATCAAAGATGGCTGCTAAAGACGTTAAATTTGGTAATGACGCACGAGTTAAAATGCTAGAGGGTGTAAACATTCTAGCGGACGCAGTAAAAGTAACACTGGGCCCTAAAGGCCGTAACGTTGTTCTAGACCGCTCTTTTGGTGCTCCAACGATCACTAAAGATGGTGTATCAGTTGCACGTGAAATTGAACTGGAAGACAAATTCCAGAACATGGGTGCACAAATGGTTAAAGAAGTAGCGTCTAAAGCTAACGACGCTGCGGGTGACGGCACAACAACAGCAACAGTACTGGCTCAATCTATCGTAAATGAAGGCCTTAAAGCGGTTGCTGCGGGTATGAACCCAATGGATCTTAAGCGCGGTATCGACAAAGCGGTTATCGCCGCGGTTGAGCAACTAAAAGAACTATCTGTTGAGTGTAACGATACTAAAGCCATCGCACAGGTTGGTACTATCTCTGCAAACTCTGATGTAAGCGTTGGTAACATCATTGCTGAAGCAATGGAAAAAGTAGGCCGTGACGGTGTTATCACGGTTGAAGAAGGTCAAGCGCTACAAGATGAGCTAGACGTAGTTGAAGGTATGCAGTTTGACCGCGGTTACCTATCGCCTTACTTCATCAACAACCAAGAAGCCGGTTCTGTTGATTTAGAAAACCCATTCATTCTTCTAGTAGACAAGAAAATCTCGAACATCCGTGAGCTTCTTCCTGCACTAGAAGCAGTAGCGAAAGCATCTCGCCCACTACTGATCATTGCTGAAGATGTTGAAGGTGAAGCACTAGCTACACTGGTTGTGAATAACATGCGTGGCATCGTGAAAGTAGCAGCAGTAAAAGCACCTGGTTTCGGTGACCGTCGTAAAGCAATGCTACAAGACATCGCTATCCTAACTGGCGGTATCGTGATTTCTGAAGAAGTAGGTCTAGAGCTAGAAAAAGTCGCTCTAGAAGATCTAGGTCAAGCGAAGCGCGTAGCGATCACCAAAGAAAACACCACTATCATCGATGGTATGGGTGAAGAAACGATGATCCAAGGTCGTGTTACTCAAATCCGTCAACAGATTGAAGATGCAACGTCAGACTACGACAAAGAGAAACTACAAGAGCGCGTTGCTAAGCTAGCAGGTGGTGTTGCAGTGATCAAAGTTGGCGCAGCAACTGAAGTTGAAATGAAAGAGAAGAAAGACCGCGTAGAAGATGCGCTACACGCGACTCGCGCAGCGGTTGAAGAAGGTGTTGTTGCTGGTGGTGGTGTTGCACTAATCCGTGCGGCATCTAAGATTGTTGACCTACAAGGCGACAACGAAGAGCAAAACGTTGGTATCCGCGTTGCACTACGTGCAATGGAAGCACCAATCCGTCAAATTACGAAGAATGCTGGTGACGAAGAGTCAGTAGTAGCGAACAACGTGAAAGCGGGTGAGGGTTCATACGGCTACAACGCAGCAACAGGCGAATACGGCGACATGCTAGAGATGGGCATCCTAGACCCAACTAAAGTAACTCGTAGCGCACTACAATTTGCAGCATCAGTAGCAGGTCTAATGATCACGACTGAAGCGATGGTGACTGACCTACCACAAAAAGATGGCGGCATGCCTGACATGGGTGGTATGGGCGGTATGGGTGGTATGGGCGGCATGATGTAATTTGCTGCTTGTCTTGTCGCTTTAACCCCTTATAGCGGCATCGAAAGTGCTCATTTACATGCGTAAACTCCGCGCTTTCTCTTTGCTCTAAGGCGTTATAGCTTAAAGACAACCGACCAAACCAAACTATTAAGCCGAGGTGAATGCCTCGGTTTTTTTATGTTTGTTGTTTAGGCATTTTTTTGTCGGAGTTTGCTATCTCACGATGGTTAGGGATAAAAGAATTTTTACTGATTTGTAAGGAGGGAATGGCATTGATTTTGTGCTGTTTTGTCACGATTGTAGATGAAATGTGGATAAATTCTTTAAAAATCAGAGTTATGAATATGTTCTTATGCATGCAGAATAATAAAATATGACTTCACGCTAACATCTATTCGGTTAAAATAGCGCAGAATCTGAACACTACACTGTGTTGTAAATTACATACTTCCTCTGGAGATTAAAATGAAAAAGTTAATGACGTCATTGGCCGTTGCTGCCGTTATCGCTTCACCTGTTGCTCTTGCAGATAGCTCACCAGTGATGTTTTCTACTATCGACAATACTAATTTGCCATCAAATTCTTCTGTTGGTGGCGTTCGTCTATCTGTTCTTCACGGTCAAGTAAATGAAGTAAAAGGTGTCGACTTCTCTCTACTAGGTATGTCTGAAACAGACCGCACTACAGGTGTGAACTTTGGTCTGCTTTTTGGTGCATCTAAAGTAAACCAAGAAATGAAAGGTGTATCGCTAGGCTTATTCAACTGGAACCAAGGCCAAACAACCGGTCTTAACCTAGGTGCGGTAAACGTAACGAATAACGTTGAAGGTCTAAACTGGAGTGCAGTGAACTACTCTGAAGGCTACACAATGGCAGATATCGGTCTGGCAAGTATCTCTAAAAAATCTAACTTCCAGCTAGGTTTTTTCAACATGACTGATCAAATTGACGGTGTTCAAATTGGTCTTCTAAACTGTGCAGACAACGGTTTCTTCAAGTGTTTCCCTATCGTGAACTTCGCTAAATAATCAGCGAACTTCACCAAAAGTTAAGTGTTCTTCCTAGCTTAACGCCAGATAAAAAAGACCCCGGTATGATGCCGGGGTCTTTTTTATCACTCGGATTTACTTGATGATTCGTGTAGAAGTTTTGCGTTGTTGCATCTTTTGGTGAACACCACGACGCAGCGCTTTTATTCGGTTTTCCGCTCTATCTACGCCGAGTAAAACGGTCAGTGCTAAGACGGTGATAATAATGGATTGAGTTAGGTAGCCTAAACCGATCATTAAGCCTAGCCCTGCCAATACCCAAATTACTGCGGCAGAAGTTACACCGTGGATCTTGCCATCTTGAGTCATCATCACGCCAGCACCTAAGAAGCCAACACCCGTAATGATCTGGCCGAGTACACGAGCTTGATCTAGGGTATTTGGTGACAAAGAGACGGCCATCGACATAAACAGATAAGTACCTGAGATAACGAGAATTGCGGTACGAATACCAACGGGTTTTCCTCGAGTTTGACGTTCTATGCCTATCATCAAACCATTGATCGCACAGCAAAGTAATGCTGCCCAACTGAATGGGCCAAGATCGAAATAATGTTCAAAAGTTGCTTGCATCTTAACCTCCAAATTTTCGGAGTATGCATAGATAAGACCGTTCGATCGAACAAAAGCTTTTGCTCGTAACGACAATCTTATATACGGCTAGCGACTCACTCTAGGTGCAGATCGAGTGGGGTTTTGCTTGGGCGACCGCCAATTTCGCGGGTTAGCTTAGGCACCAAGTAACCAGAAACTCGCGTGATCACACCGCGCATGATTGCTTTGGCTTCTTCATCGGAAACAAAGTAGTGTGCTGCACCTTGGACTTTATCTAAAACGTGTAAGTAGTAAGGCAAAATACCTGCATCAAACAAGGCTTCGTTTAGTGCTACTTGTGCCTCAATGCTGTTGTTAACCTCTTTAAGCAGAACACCTTGGTTTAGCAGAGTGACACCCGCTTGCTTTAGCTTCGCCATTTGAGCGGCAAATTCAGTATTGATTTCGTTAGCGTGGTTGATATGCGTCACCAAGACAATTTGCAGACGAGAAGTTCGAAGTAGGTGACATAGCTCATCAGTAATACGAGCTGGGATTACCACGGGTAAACGGCTGTGAATACGCAGGCGTTTGATATGTGGGATTTGTGCGATGTGCTCCAAAAGCCAGTGGATCTCATCGTCTTTTGCCATCAAAGGGTCGCCACCAGAGAAGATTACTTCATTTAGCTCTGGTTGCTGTGCCATGTACTCTAAGCACTTTGTCCACGCTTGCTTACCGCTTTTGTTTTCTTGATAAGGGAAGTGGCGACGGAAGCAATAACGGCAATTTACTGCGCAACCACCCTTTATGATCATTAGGGCACGGTTGCGGTATTTGTGCAGCAATCCCGGAATCTCGTTATCTTGTTCTTCCAGCGGATCATTGGAGTAGCCATCGTGTACTTCAAACTCTTCGCTCAAAGGTAATACTTGGCGTAAAAGTGGATCGTAAGGATTGCCTTTTTCCATTCTATCGACAAAACTTTGCGGTACACGCTGTGCAAACAGCTTACGCGCAGCAAACCCGTCCTGCCACGGCGATGGATCTATTTCCAACATTTCCAGCAATTTTGTAGGATCAGAGATCCCATTCGCTAACTGTTTGAGCCAGTTTTGCTCAACAGATTCGACTTTTCGGGTTATTATGTGCGGCATTGAATTTAGCTCTAAGAATGTAAGAGGACAAAATGGCTACAGTTAGCACCAATGAATTTAAAGGCGGCCTTAAGTTAATGCTTGATAACGAGCCTTGTGTAATTCTGGAAAACGAATACGTTAAACCAGGGAAAGGCCAAGCATTCAACCGCGTTAAAATTCGTAAACTTCTTTCTGGTAAAGTGCTAGAGAAAACATTTAAGTCTGGTGACACTTGTGAAGTGGCAGACGTAATGGATATCGACCTAGATTATCTATATTCAGACGGCGAATTCTACCACTTTATGAACAACGAGACGTTCGAACAGATCGCTGCAGACGCAAAAGCTGTGGGTGAGAACGCTAAGTGGTTGGTAGAAAACAACACTTGTATGATCACGCTTTGGAACGGTAACCCAATTACTGTTACACCACCAAACTTTGTTGAACTAGAAGTTACTGATACAGACCCAGGTCTAAAAGGCGACACTCAAGGTACAGGTGGTAAGCCTGCAACACTATCAACAGGTGCTGTTGTACGTGTTCCACTATTCATCTCTATCGGTGAAGTAATCAAAGTAGATACTCGTAGCGCTGAATACGTAGGTCGTGTGAAGTAATTTATAGCTTCTCATAGAAAGGTCGCTTTGGCGGCCTTTTTTATTGCGTTGTAATTATTATATTACTGAAACAAAAAAAGCTGGCGTGTTGCCAGCTTTTTACATTTAGGTCAGTATCTTAAATCATGAAGATAAAGATCACAGCGAGTGCAGAAATCAGACCTGCAAACGCGTAACATGCGATTTTACCAACCACACCTGTGTGGAATTTAAGATCGTGCATGCCATGGTGTAGGCGGTGCATAGCATGCCACATTGGCAATGCTAGCGTACCAATGATGAACAGCGCGCCAATGATGCTGGTTGCGAATTCAGACACGCGCTCATAGCTCATTGCTTCTGCATCAATTACGCCGAGTGGCACTAGGATACCTAGTACTAGCACAGTGATTGGTGTAATCATCGCAAACCAAGTACCACCGGCACCAAATAGGCCCCACCAGATTGGTTCATCAGAACGTTTCGGCGCTGTATTAACACTATAATTCGGTTTCATTACTCAAGCTCCTTACACCACGATGAGAACGATCAGTGAGATGAACGCTACCGCTGCCCACTGAGTCAGAACGATGATTTTCTTATCCACTGGTTTGCCTTTCAAACGAATAGGCATTACCTGTGGCATCATGCTGAAGAAAGTTTGTGCATGGAATAGGCTACCTAGTAGTGCAACGATGTTGATCGCTACCACGATAGGGTTTGCCATGAATTCCAACCAACCTTGCCAATCTTCAGGACCTTTTACTAGTGAACCTAGACCGAAAGTTAGGAAAATAGTGAATAGGATCAAAGGAAGCACTGTCGCTTCACGTAGCATGTAGAAGCGGTAGAAAGGATGATCTTTCCACCAAGTGCGTTTTACTTCACGAACGTAAGGTTTACGGTTGCTCATCCTTATGCCTCCACTTTTTTCGGTGAACCATCAGGTTTCAACATAGCAATCACGAAGTCCATTGAAGACTCCACTTTGCCTTGGTTTACTGCCGCTGCTGGGTCTACGTTTTTAGGACAAACTTCAGAACAGTAACCTACGAATGTACAACCCCAAGCGCCGTTTTCACCGTTGATCAGCTTCATACGCTCATCTTTACCGTTGTCGCGGCTGTCTAGGTTGTAGCGGTGTGCCAGAGTCAGAGCTGCAGGACCGATGAACTCAGGGTTCAAACCGAACTGAGGACATGCCGCGTAGCACAGACCACAGTTGATACAGCCAGCAAACTGCTTGTATTTCGCCATTTGCTCTGGCGTTTGTAGGTTTGTGCCGTCTTCTGGCTTGCGATCGTTACCAATGATGTAAGGCTTGATGGCTTCTAGACGCTCGATGAACGGCGTCATATCAACGATCAAATCTTTCTCGATTGGGAAGTTCGCGAGTGGCTCGATAGTCACGCCATTTGGGTAGTCACGTAGGAAGCTCTTACAAGCAAGCTTAGGTACGTTGTTTACCATGATGCCGCAAGAACCACAGATCGCCATACGGCAAGACCAGCGGTAAGACAGGTTTTTATCTAAGTGGTCTTTGATGTAGCCTAGTGCATCAAGCACTGACATGGTTTCATCAAATGGCACTTCGAATGTTTGAGTGTATGGTTCTGCGTCTTTTTCTGGGTCGTAACGCAGAACGTTCACTTTTTGAATGCGGTTTGCTGACATTATGCTTGCTCCTCTGCGTTCTTCGCTTCTGCTTCAGCGGCTTTTTCTGCTGCTGCCGCTTTCTCTGCCGCTTCACCGTATAGACGTGCTTTTGGCTGAGACTTGGTGATCTTCACGCCGCTGTAGTCGATAGTTGGTGCTGCGTCTTCTTGGAAGAAAGCAAGCGAGTGCTTCAAGAAGTTCTCATCGTCACGCTCTGTACAGCCGTCATCTAGACGCTGGTGTGCACCACGAGATTCTTTACGTAGGATTGCAGAGTGGACCATTGCTTCTGCAACTTCTAGGCCGTAGCCCACTTCAATTGCGTATAGAAGGTCAGTGTTGAATACTTTGCCTTTATCTTTGATGCTGATCTTTTTGTAACGAGCTTTAAGTTCCGTGATCTTATCAATCGTTGCTTGCATCAAATCTTCTTGACGGTAGATACCACAGCCCGCTTCCATGGTGTGACCCATTTCAGTGCGGATATCCGCCCAGTTTTCATCGCCATCTTGGTTCATTAGTGCTTCGATGCGAGCTTCAACCGCTTTTACTTGCTCTGCGATAGCGTCTTCGTTCCAGCCTTTGAATTCCGCTGCGCGCTTCACTGCTTGTTCACCCGCAACGCGGCCAAATACGACGAATTCTGCTAGTGAGTTAGAACCTAGACGGTTTGCACCGTGAAGACCCACTGATGCACACTCACCAACCGCAAATAGACCTTTAATGCGAGTCTCACATTCGCCGTTGGTTTCAATACCACCCATGGTGTAGTGAACAGTAGGGCGAATTGGAATTGGCTCTTTTGCTGGGTCAACGTTCACGTAAGCTTTCGCTAGCTCACAGATGAACGGTAGACGCTCTTGTAGATACTCTTCACCAAGGTGACGAAGGTCTAGATGCACCACATCACCAAGAGGGTGCTTGATGGTGTTGCCTTTCTGTTGTTCATGCCAGAAAGCTTGAGAAACTTTGTCTCGTGGACCCAGCTCCATGTATTTGTTTTTCGGCTCACCCACTGGAGTTTCAGGGCCCATGCCGTAGTCTTGTAGGTAACGGTAACCGTTTTTGTTAACGATAATACCACCCTCACCACGACAGCCTTCTGTCATTAGGATACCTGTACCTGGTAGACCAGTTGGGTGGTATTGAACGAATTCCATATCACGTAGAGGAACGCCGTGGCGGTAAGCCATCGCCATGCCGTCGCCCGTTACGATGCCGCCGTTAGTATTACAGTGGTATACACGACCTGCGCCCCCGGTTGCTAAAACAACAGACTTCGCTTTAATCGTAACTAGCTCGCCCTCTGACATGTGGATTGCAATCAAGCCTTGCACTTCACCGTCATCAACAAGCAAGTCAACAACAAAGTACTCATCGAAACGTTTGATGTTGTCGTACTTCATTGATGTCTGGAATAGCGTGTGAAGCATGTGGAAGCCAGTTTTATCGGCAGCGAACCAAGTACGTTCAACTTTCATACCACCAAAACGGCGTACGTTGACTTCACCGTTTTCTTTACGACTCCATGGGCAACCCCATTGTTCCATCTGGATCATTTCGCGAGTCGCATTCTCTACAAAGTACTCAACAACGTCCTGTTCACATAGCCAGTCACCACCGCCAACGGTATCGTTGAAGTGATTGTCTAAGCTATCTTCATCCTTGATAACTGCTGCTGAGCCACCTTCTGCCGCTACCGTGTGGGAACGCATTGGGTAAACTTTCGAAATAAGTGCTACTTCTAAGTCAGGGTTAGCTTCAGCCGCTGCAATAGCAGTACGAAGACCAGCGCCGCCAGCGCCGATGACTGCGATATCTGTGGTGATAATTTGCACAGTTATCCTCCAGTGTGTGATTGCGGAAATCCGCTTGTTATTGTGAGTGTGGGGGAGGGTGTTTTAGGCAATCCCCCTAAAGTAGTAAGGTTAGTGTAGGGTAGGCGTGTGGCAGAAAAATTGATGTATTTGGGTTTTTTCTCCGGTAATGCACACGGGAGCATAGAAATTCTAGGTTATGTGACTGCTATCACGGCACGAAACGTTTGAGGCACAAACGTAAAGCTCATCAATGTTACGCGACTGTTGCCTAACATTACCCTCATTGATAATAGGCTTAATTGTGGTGATTTAATGTACTGTAGAACGTAGAATGCTTGCTTCAAATTTAATCGATTTTTATTCGTATTTAGTTTGAGAAAATTGAGCCGATTCCCCCCTCGCTGAGCTAGGCAAACCATGCCAAAATTGCTATTTTTCCTGCTCACTAACCTTTTAAGAGTTTTGTTATGCAAACGAACTGGCAACCTACTGCTTCTATGGAGCAACTTCGTCAACGTGCGGCTTTGATTAGCGCAATTCGTCAATTCTTTGCCGAGCGACAGGTGATGGAAGTTGACACGCCAGCCATGAGCCACGCCACGGTGACGGACATTCATTTGCATACTTTCCAGACTGAGTTTGTGGGGCCGGGTTATGCTGATGGTCGTAAGCTGTTCTTTATGACCAGTCCCGAATTTCACATGAAGCGCTTGCTAGCTGCAGGCAGCGGCTGTATTTACCAAATTAACAAAGCTTTCCGTAATGAAGAGAATGGCCGCTACCATAATCCTGAATTCACTATGTTGGAGTGGTACCGCATTGGGTTTGATCACCATAAGTTGATGGACGAAATGGATGACCTGCTTCAATTGGTTCTGAAATGTGGCGCGGCGGATCGTATGACTTACCAGCAAGCTTTTATTGATGTGCTAGGCGTGTGCCCACTAGAGGGCTCAATGCAAGAGCTAAAAGTGGTCGCGGCTAAGCTAGGGCTGAGTGACATTGCAGAGCCAGAACAAGATCGCGATACCTTGCTGCAATTGTTGTTCAGTATTGGTGTGGAAGCTAAGATTGGCCAGCAAGTGCCTGCATTTGTTTATGACTTTCCTGCATCGCAAGCGGCACTCGCAAAGATTAACCCGCAAGACCACCGAGTTGCGGATCGCTTTGAGGTGTACTTCAAAGGCATTGAGCTAGCAAACGGCTTCCATGAGCTGGATAACCCAAAAGAACAGTTGGCACGTTTTGAACAAGATAATGCCAAGCGTATTGAAATGGGTTTAAAACCACAGCCGATCGATTACCACTTAATTGGAGCGTTAGAGGCGGGCCTACCAGATTGTGCTGGCGTCGCATTAGGTATTGATCGCCTGATTATGCTGGCATTAGGCTGTAACCATATTGACCAAGTCACCGCGTTCCCATTTCCAATTGCTTAGGATTTTTAGATGAACCTTGCCGCTGCTCGCTTTATTTTGTTTAGTTATGCTGCTTTGATTGCTTACCTCTCCTTGAGTTCTGGGGATTTACAGAATTGGGGAGACGTTGCCTATCTAGATAAGATGCAACACGCGATGGCATACAGTGGTTTTGCCTTTTTAGGTAGCTTTTGTGTGTTGCAGTGGCGGCAGCGTTATTATGCGGCAATGGTGATTTTGTCATTTAGTGCCGTGATTGAAGTGCTGCAAGGTTATGTTGGTAGACAGACGTCTTGGCATGACCTTATTGCGAATACGATGGGCATCTTAACTGGTCTGCTATGTTACCGTATTTGGACCCTCTCTCGATCTAGATGGGTGAAGTCGTTATACTCGATCAGATAGTCAAGAGGGAATACGATAAAGATGAAAACGCGCGACAGAATCGTCTATGCAGCACTGGAGCTGTTCAATCAACATGGTGAGCGAAATATTACGACTAATCACATAGCCGATCACATTGAAATTAGCCCAGGAAATTTGTACTACCACTTCCGCAATAAACAAGAAATCGTGCGTGAGATTTTTGCGCTTTACTCTGCAGAGTTATTAGAGCGTTTTACTCCGATTCAAGGCTCTCAAGAAAGCCTGACCATGTTAAAAAGCTATCTTGATTCTATCTTTACCTTGATGTGGAAATATCGTTTCTTCTACGCCAACTTACCGGAAATTTTGTCGAGAGACGAACAGTTACACGATGAATACATCGATGTTCAAGACAAGCTACAGGCTAACTTGATTGCGATTGTGCAAGAGTTTGTTTCTCTGAAGTTGCTGCATATTGACGATACTCAGTTGAAGTCTCTGGTTTGTACCTTACATTTAATCGCATGCAGTTGGTTGGCGTATCAATCAGCCATGTCGCCAAAAACTGACATCACAGAGCAAATGGTTAAGCAAGGCATGTTGCAAATGCTGAATGTTGTTAAGCCCGTTGCTACAGAACAAGGTTTGGAGCAGCTGCAACTGTTAGAAGAAGCACTGAGCACTCTTCATTGTTGATGTGCACAGTGAATCTGGTTAGACCTGTTGATTTGTTTTTGAGCTGAGCTCTCATTTCTATTCACCTCGTAAGTTGACTTGCTCGGCTCTCTGAGCACAATAGAGTATGAATTATCGGTAAGGGAACTATCGTTTAATGAACTACGATGTCTTTAATGGTGATGCTGATGGCATCATTGCTTTGCTTCAATGGCGTTTTGCTGATCCTCTGGAAACACAGTTAGTGACTGGCGTTAAGCGCGATATTAAGCTCGTCGAACAAGTGGAAGTGCAAGCCGGTGATGAGCTTGCTATTTTCGATGTGTCGATGGAAAAAAATATGAGCGCACTGGAACAAGCTCTGGCTCAAGGTGCTCACGTTTTCTATGCGGATCACCACCGTTCCGGCACGATCCCATCGCATGGAAATCTTGATGCGCACATTGATCTTGATGCGAATACTTGTACGGCTTTGATTGTCGATAAGTTGTTGAAAGGGCGTTTTCATACATGGGCAATCACGGCCGCTTATGGAGACAACTTGATTGCTAAAGCGGATGAGTTAGCGGATAAAGCGGACTTGGATGAAAGGCAGAAAGCGCAGTTAAAAGAACTCGGTACATTGATTAACTACAATGGCTATGGCTCAAAAGTTGATGATCTTCATTTCCATCCTGCAGACTTGTACCAAGCCTTAAAGCAATACGTCTCACCATTCGATGCAATCGCAGACAATGCATCGCCATATTACCAATTGCAGTCCGCTTATCAGCAAGATATGGATACAGCGCAAGCAGTACCAGCCGTTCATGAAAGTTCAAAACTCAAGCTTTTTGTATTGCCAAACAATGCCGCATCACGTCGAATTAGTGGCGTCTATGGCAATTGGCTTGCAAACCAAAACCCAGACTCTGCGCATGCGGTATTAACTGAAAATGCAGATGGCACTTACACGGTTTCTCTTCGTGCGCCACTGAATAACAAGCAAGGAGCCGTGTCAGTGTGTGGTCAGTTCCCCACGGGTGGCGGCCGAGAAGCGGCAGCAGGCATCAATGCATTAAGTAAAGATGATTTTGCGGCCTTTATTGATGCGGTAGAGACGTACTACGCATAGCGTTTTCTTGAATGCAGGGTTTTCTTTAATGCGAACGCAACGAAGGAGCTGAGTGGCTCCTTCGTTTTTTGTGGTTCGACGATTTTTTGTAAAGGCGGTTTAGAACAGGAATTGCAAACGGCAGCTATAAACGCTTTAACCAAGATTTTGGGTTTTGCGCTTCACTGTTGCGACGAATTTCAAAGTACAGTGATGGTCTGTCTTGACCGCCAGTATCACCCGCAAGAGCAATCACCTCGCCGGCTGTCACCTTATCACCCTCTTTTTTCGTTAACGCTTGGTTGTAGCCGTATAACGTCATATCGCCCTTGCCATGGTCGAGTAGCACAACCAAACCATAACCACGTAGGTATTCAGCAAACACCACCGTACCAGGGTAAACCGCTTTGACTTGCTGACCATAGTTGGCAGAGAGCACCATGCCTTTCCAGTTCACTTGGCCAGTTTGCTTGGTACCAAAGTTATGTAATACACGGCCTTTTATTGGCCATGGCAGTTTGCCACGTTGTTTTGCGATACCGTCCATAGGTACTGCGTTACGTTTCGCAGCTTTCGCTATTTCTGCTTTTAGACGAGTCTCATTGCGCTGTAGCTCTGCAAGATAGCGTTTGTCGTCCGTGATGCTCTTTTGAATCTTGCTCAACGTACCTTTACGTTGCGATTGCGTGCTTGCCAAAGACGAACGTTTTTCCGATTGTTGCTTTAGTAAGCTTTCAATCTGTTCTTTTTCCAATTCAAGTTGGTTCTTGTTGTGAGCCAATTCTTGAGTGGTTTTGGTGATTGCATCAATTACTTCTGCACGTGCTTTAGCAAGATGCTGGAAGTATTGGCTAATTCGATCTTCCTCTACGCCTTCGTTTAAGAGGTGGCCGTTGGCTTTAGCACGCTCGGTGACGTAATAGGTTTGAATCAATTGCTTTAGTTCTTCTTCTTGCGCCTGACGTTGTCCCTCTTGCAGAGCAATTTTCTCTTCTAATTTATGGATGTTTTTATCGGCCTGCGTTAAATCCGCTTTAGTTTGTTGGATTTCGCGCTCTAACTTAGAGATGCCGAGTTCTTGGCTTTTCAACGATTGCTGCAGGTCGTTAAGTTGCTTTTCTTGAGAGGTTAATGACTTTTTCTGACGACTGATTTCGCTCGAAACGCCTTTTAGCTCTTGCTGACTCGCGGCAGAAGAGGTGAGGGAGTAAGTGGCAGATAAAGCACAAGTTAATAAAATAGCCGAGCGTAGTACTGGGTGATTTTGTTTCCGCACTTGAGAATTTCCTACCACGTATGTGTCAAATAAGAAGAAATGACTAAATGCCATCGCCATGGATAAAGCTTTGTGACTTACCATTAAAGCCTTGATCCATGTCGAGAGAGGGTTTGTCTGTTTTTGGGCGACCAACGATTTTTGCAGGCACACCTGCGACTGTCGTGTGCGGAGGCACCGCTTGCAGCACAACAGAACAAGAGCCAATTTTCGCACCTTCGCCTACTTCGATGTTGCCGAGGATCTTTGCACCAGCGCCAATCATTACGCCTTCACGAATTTTAGGGTGACGGTCGCCACCCTCTTTACCTGTACCGCCTAAGGTTACATCTTGCAAAATAGAAACGTCGTTTTCAACCACGGCGGTTTCACCGATCACGATGCCGGTTGCGTGATCTAACATGATGCCACTACCGATACGTGCGGCAGGGTGAATGTCGACCTGACACGCGACGGATATTTGGTTCTGCAAGTACGTCGCTAAGGCATGACGGCCTTGTTTCCACAACCAGTTTGCCACGCGGTAACCTTGAAGAGCGTGATAGCCTTTTAGATACAGTAGTGGCATTGAGTACATTGACACTGCTGGGTCACGATTGACCGTGGCACAAATATCGCACGCTGCAAAATCCGTGATGTTAGGATCCGCCGAAAAAGCTTCCTCAACCACTTCACGTACTGCCATTGCAGGCATGGATGCAGTGTTTAATTTGTTGGCCAGAATGTAGCTCAGCGCGGCACATAAGCTTTCATGCTTGATGATGGTTGCATGATAAAAGCTCGCCAACATAGGCTCTTGTTCTGACATTTCACGGGCTTCTGAAACGATCTTGTTCCAGACTTTTTGTTTTTCGCAGTGTTTCATTCTCAATATCCTGAGTGGTTCTTCCGTGACCCGACAACGTTTAATCTTCTCAGATGAGGTTCAAAGGGCGTTAGAGTGCTACTTCCCTTCCGCTTTTTTGTCACGAGCAAGTAAATCTTGCGCTGCCAGGTGTGCATCTTTCCCTTGATACAGTACTTGATAAATTTGGTCAACTATTGGCATTTCAACGCCCATTCGTTGAGAAAGCATCCAAACTTCTTTGGTGTTGCGGTAACCCTCAACAACCTGTCCGATCTCTTCTTGTGCTGTATCGACATCTTTCCCTTGGCCGAGCGCTAAACCAAAACGGCGGTTACGTGATTGGTTATCGGTACAAGTTAGAACAAGATCGCCAAGACCAGCCATGCCCATAAAGGTTTCTGGTTGTGCTCCAAGTGCAGCGCCTAGACGGCACATTTCAGCAAGGCCACGGGTAATCAGTGCAGTACGTGCATTGGCACCAAAACCAATACCGTCAGACATACCAGCGCCAATTGCGATGACGTTCTTCACCGCGCCGCCAAGTTGCATGCCAATGAAATCGTTGTTTGCGTAGACACGAAAAGTTTTGCTGCAGTGGATTTTTTCTTGCAGATCTGCAACGAACTCCGCATCAGGAGAAGCGACAGAAATCGCAGTTGGCATGCCCATAGCGAGCTCTTTGGCAAACGTAGGGCCAGATAGCACTGCTAATGAGTAGCTGTCGCCAATAATATCGAAAGCGACCTCTTTGAGTAGACGTCCGGTTTCTGGCTCAAGGCCTTTGGTTGCCCAACAGATGCGAGAATCTTCGCGCAAGAAAGGTTTGCAGCTGTTCAGTACAATACCGAAAACATGGCTCGGAACGACAACTAACAAGTCACGGCTTGCTTGAACGGCTTTTTCTAAATCCGATTCAATGATCAAGCTCTCTGGGAAATCAATCCCAGGTAGGAATTCATGGTTAGCACGGTCTGCTTCAAGGCGTGCCATGTGCTCTGGCTCATGCCCCCAAAGGATGACGTTCGCGCCGTTACGAGCAAGCGAGATTGCTAAAGAAGTACCGTATGATCCTGCGCCAATCACCGTCATTGCGATGTCTTTACCGTAAGCATTGTTGGTATTTGCGTGTGTCATGCTACCGCCTAATTGTCTTTCTACTAGTAGAATCTAGTTCATAATCGCCAGATTTTACGATCTCTAGGGATTAGGAACTAGGATCTTTCAGAAATAAAAAATGCACATCGCATCGCTAATTGGACACTTTGTGCATTTTTTCAAGTATAGGACGTGAATTCATTCATTTGGAATGCAACACGTCACTTACAAAGCGTGAATTACGCTTCAGCTTCGCCTTGTTGAGCTTGCTGTTGTAGGTAGTTCATGAATAGCGCGTCGAAGTTAACTGGCGCTAGGTTCAGTTGAGGGAACGTACCTTTTACCACTAGGCTTGAGATAGTTTCACGAGCGTAAGGGAATAGGATGTTCGGGCAGAATGCGCCTAGGCAATGTGCTAGTTGGCCTGCTTCCATTTGCTCAGCAGTGAAGATACCACCTTGTTGAACTTCACATAGGAACGCGGTTTCTTCTTCGTTCTTAACAGTAACGGTTAGACGTAGGATAACTTCGTAAACACCCTCGCCAAGTTCACGGCTTTGAGTATCTAGGTCTAGTTTAACGTCAGGGTTCCACTCTTTTTGGAACATTACTGGTGAGTTAGGCGCTTCGAAAGAAACGTCTTTTAGGAAGATGCGTTGAATTGCGAAGTTTTGTTGTGCTGCTTGTGGTGCTGCTTCAGCCATTTTTAAATCCTTAATAAAAATTTGTTAGGTCTAGAACCTCTAAACCTCGAAATATGTTTTGTCCTGAGACTAACTGAGCAAATTTGCCTTGACTAGGTGAAGCGTTCATTACGTGCAAAGCATCACAACTTAACGCGTCAACTGCTTTCAATTTGCTCAGTTTATAAAAACGAGGCCGGTAAAATTGTTTTCACCGCGACCTTATTTCTTACCACGTACGAGTGGAAGGTTCGCTTCGTTCCACGCAATCAAACCGTTTTTCAGTAGGCTTACATTTTCAAAGCCCGCTTTTGCTAGTAGGTTTGCGCTTTCTTGAGCGGTTTGGCCCGTTTTGCATACCACAATGATTGGGTTTGATTTTTGGTTTTCAAGGCTACCAAAGTTACCCGCTTTGATATCTGATGGCAAAATGTGAACTGCGTCGGTGATATGACCTTTTTTGAATTCATCTTTCGCGCGGATATCCACCACAATACCGTTTTCACGGTTCATAAGATGAGTCAGTTGGTTAACGTTGATTTCTTTGTATGCTGAGGTCGCTGATTTCACGATACTCATGATGAAAGCGACAAGAAGACCTACCCATACTAAGGATAGAATCATGTTCTGTTGGAAAAATTCAATGTACTCTTGCATGTCCTGAGCTCTTACACTGTTGGCGGAAAAATAAAGCAGGAGTATAGCGAGGTTAATCGTCTTAGGCGAGAGGGTTAAAATTTTCTAACCTATAATTGAGATCTCATCGCTTGCGTTAAAGTTCTTTTGGAGTGGTTATTCCTGCAATCTTAGTATCGATGTTTCCTATCACTCTAATTGATGTAATTGACTTCACTTCTACGTTCAAAAGCGCAATATAGGTATCAACAAAAAGTTTTTCACCTAAGTATTTCGGTGGTTATACAAAGCATCTTGAAAGTGACTATGCTTGTGGAACACGTTTGCAGACAAAGTCGTATTGCTTGCTAACTTGTAAGATAGCAACAATAAATCGCAAACATTATTTGATCTTAACCTACAGTTCTGGTTAAAAAGTGTAGTAAAATTACGCTAGTTTTGTTTCAAGGTTAGATGGGCAATGAAGCCCTACGCCGAAAGTTACTTAAATTTGATGAGGTCATCACTATGTCTGCTAAGAAGCCATTGGCTCTAGTTATCCTTGACGGTTACGGTTACCGTGAAGACACAGCAAGTAACGCAATTGCAAATGCTAAAACACCAGTTATGGATGCACTGATTGCGAACAACCCTAACACTCTAATCTCTGCTTCAGGTATGGACGTTGGTCTACCTGATGGTCAAATGGGTAACTCAGAAGTTGGTCACACCAACATCGGTGCAGGTCGCGTTGTATACCAAGATCTAACTCGTATTACTAAATCTATCGCTGACGGTGAATTTGCTGAGACAGCAGCACTAGTAGAAGCTATCGACTCTGCTGTAAAAGCTGAAAAAGCAGTACACATCATGGGTCTTATGTCTCCAGGTGGTGTTCACTCTCACGAAGATCACATCTACGCAGCCGTTGAAATGGCTAACGCTCGTGGCGCTGAGAAAATCTACCTACACTGCTTCCTAGATGGTCGTGACACGCCACCACGTAGTGCAGAAAACTCACTACAACGTTTCCAAGACCTATTTGCGAAACTAGGTAAAGGTCGCGTTGCTTCTCTAGTGGGTCGTTACTACGCAATGGACCGTGACAACAACTGGGATCGCGTTCAAGTGGCTTACGATCTTCTAACTCAAGCGAAAGCAGAGTTTACTTTCGATACGGCAGTTGCTGGTCTAGAAGCGGCTTACGCTCGCGGCGAAAATGACGAGTTCGTTAAAGCAACGGCAATCAAAGTAGATGGTCAAGAAGACGCAATCATGCAAGATGGCGATGCAGTTATCTTCATGAACTACCGTGCTGACCGTGCACGCCAAATCACTCGTGCATTCGTTCCTGCATTTGATGGCTTTGAGCGTGCAGCATTCCCTGCAATTAACTTCGTGATGTTGACTCAATACGCGGCTGACATCCCTCTAGCTATCGCATTCCCACCAGCGTCTCTAGAAAACACTTACGGTGAGTGGCTATCTAAGCAAGGTCAAACTCAGCTACGTATCTCTGAAACAGAGAAATACGCACACGTTACATTCTTCTTCAACGGTGGTGTTGAGAACGAATTTGAAGGTGAAGAGCGTCAACTTGTTGCTTCTCCAAAAGTAGCAACTTATGACATGCAGCCAGAAATGAGCTCTCCAGAGCTAACAGAGAAGATGGTTGCTGCTATCAAGTCTGGTAAGTTCGATACTATCATCTGTAACTACCCAAACGCAGATATGGTTGGTCACACTGGCGTTTACGAAGCGGCTGAGCAAGCTATCGAAGCGCTAGATGAAAGCGTTGGTAAAGTGGTTGAAGCGATCAAAGAAGTTGGCGGTCAACTATTGATCACGGCAGACCACGGTAACGCAGAAATGATGATCGACCCTGAAACTGGCGGCATCCACACTGCTCACACTAACCTACCAGTACCTCTAATTTACGTAGGTGACAAAGCGGTTGAGTTCAAAGAAGGCGGTAAACTGTCTGACCTTGCACCAACAATGCTTTCTCTCGCGGGTCTAGAAATCCCTGCAGAAATGTCTGGTGAAGTGCTAGTTAAGTAATTAACTGACGATTCAGAATGATAAAAGCCCGAGTTCGACTCGGGCTTTTTTTGTATCTGTCATTTTGTGTTTGGCAAGGCGGTGAGTTACCAAGGTCGATAGCCCCTCATTGAACCTGAGCTATTGCACTAGGATACCAGTGCCTATGACCGCCAGTGCAGCGCCAAACCAAGCGAATCGATTCGGACGTTTCTTGGTGTAAACCCACAACAATGGCAGCAACATGATCGGCGTTGTTGAAGAAAGCAGCGCCACCATCCCGACGTTACCCTCACGCAGGGCATATAGAATCAATGTCATACCCACTGCCATGGCCAAAAAGCCGTTTAATGCAGTGATGCCAAAAACTTTCCATGTGATGGTTTGCGTTGCGCGAGCCACTTTCGCGCCAATTAACCACAGTGCACAGTGCGCGACGAAAGCACTGATCATACGAATCGCGGAGGCGGCAACAGGGTCAACATTGGTTAGCATGACAGGTTTAGCGATGATGCCACCCAGAGCCTGGCACATAGCGGCGGTTAAACCGAGCCCGACACCAATCCAAACGTTGCCTTTGATCTCTTCTAGTGCGTTGCTGGCTTGCCCGCGTCGACCATAGAAAATTGCCATCACGACACCGCTGAAGACTAAGGCTGCACCAATCAACTCCGTACCAGTCATGCTTTCGCTAAATAGGAAGTAACCTAAGATAGCAGAGAAGACGGCGTGACAAGAGAATAGTAAGCCAGCTTGGCGTGGTCCCATGCGATTCAAACAGGCGAACAGAGCAGTATCGCCAATAAAAATACCAATCAAACCAGACGCCATCATCGGTGTAATGTGTTCTGTCGAGACACTGAGCCAACCTCCCGTTATCCATGCCATGCTAGAGAGAATCATTGCAGTACAACCCATACGCCAACGGCTATAAGCAAACGCACCGAGATGCTGCGCGGGAACAACAGAAATTAAGCTAGAAACAGCCCATAAGAAAGCGGCGCATAACGCCAGCCATTCATAACCCATGATTGCGAGACATCCTTGTAGAGCAGGGGAGATACTCTAATATGCATGAATTTATAAAGATCGAAAAGTGTCTATCAGTCCCAATAAAAAAGCAGCTCGTTGAGCTGCTTCTAGGATATGGTTTAGACTTTAAAGCGACTGATGTTCTCGCGCATGGTATTGGCAGTTTCGAACATTTGATGCGCCCCATCACTGCTTTGGAGAGATTGCTCGGCAATGACATCTGCATCATCCTTAATACCTTGAGTATTACGGCTGATATCTTCGCTTACCGCACGCTGCTCTTCAGCCGCGCTCGCTATTTGCATTGCCATGTCGTTGATTTCTGTGATTGAGTTGGTGATGCTCGTTAGGCTGTCGTGTGCCTGCTGAGCGTACTCAACGCTGGTATCTGCCAAGCTGGTGCTGCTTTGCATGCTATGAACCGCCAGCTTAGTATTGTTTTGCAATGTTTCGATCATGGTACGGATTTCTTCCGTTGAACCATGAGTGCGTTGGCTCAGTACGCGTACTTCATCCGCAACCACGGCAAACCCACGGCCTTGCTCACCAGCACGCGCGGCTTCAATTGCGGCATTGAGTGCCAACAAGTTGGTTTGCTCTGCAATACCTTGGATGGTTGACAGGATTTGGTTGATGCTTTGCGTATTCGCTTCCAACTCAGAAATCACGCTTGCGGCATCGCTCACTTGTTCTGCTAACTCGACAATCGCTTCACGGTTCTTCTGAATGACATTTTGTCCGTCAATACATGCCGATGCAGAGTTTTGTGAAGCACTTGCCGTCAGTTCTGCGTGGCTTGCGACTTCTGCCGCTGTTGCTGACATTTCATGAATCGCAGTTGCAATTTGGTTGACGTCATTTTGCTGATTTTCAACGCGTGCGGCGGCCATAGCGGAGAGTTCATTTGCTTTATTCGCTTGAACGGACAGTTGTTCACTGTCCTCAACGATGCTTTTTAGCATAGTCTGCATTTGTGCTAGAAATTGGTTCACATGCGTTGCCAGTTCGCCAATTTCATCCATACGTTCAATCTTAATGCGTTGAGTTAAATCCCCCTCGCCTTGAGATAGTTCAGAAATAGCTTCGGATAGCGTTTGGAGTGGATTGAGTAAACGAGTGATGATGTAAGTACTAATCGCAGCAATAACAAGGTACAGAATGAGAGAGGCAATGGCTGTAAATGTGATTTGCTCTGAGACTGAGGCAAATGCCATTTCTTTATCTTGTACGATGCCTAATGACCAATCAGTGCCAGGTACTTTCGCAATATAAACCAGTTTGTCACCTTGATTTGGCCATTGAATCGTCTCCAATTGGGCATCATTGGCTAGGCTCATCATGGTGCTTTGCGTAAGGCTAGGGTTAAGGTCAGTGAGCGGTTTTTGGCTTAGATTTTCATCTTTGTACGCAACGAGGTTATTGTTTCCATCAACAAGAAATGCAAATCCATTGTTATCAATTTTAATGTTCAATATTTCATTGATGATGTCTGTAACGGTTAGGTCAGCAGCCAGTACACCTTGTTTTCCTTGGTTAAAGGCTTTTGCAAAGCTCACCACAATACTGCCATCAAAGTCTTGATAAGGCTCAGTGATGATCAGCTTAGATTGAGACATTGCATCTTGGTACCAAGGACGAGTGCGTGGGTCATAATCGGATGGCCAAGATTCAGTTTTGTCTCCGTAAGCGATAGTGCCATCAGAGAATCCCGCATAGACAGAGAGGAACTTGCCTGCCCGTTTAGTAAGCAGCATTTCCCTATCCGCATTCTCAGTGTTTGCGATTAGGTTCTCGTTGGCTAGCATCATGTCGCTGCGAATCGCAAGCCAGTCACTGATGTAATTGCCAGTAGCGTAAGAAATATTTTGGATTTCTCGATTGAGCGTTGAAGATGTTTCTTCACGAAGTTGACTCACCGACACCCAAGCTTGAACGCCACTAACAATGGCGATAATGATTGCAATCGCAATCTGTATTTTTAATTTTATTGTGTTTCTCATTGTCCTACCTTCATAAAACAGACAAGAAGTTCAATGTCACTATCAGTGACTCCAAGTGATATGAGACGATTCAAGTACGAATAGTGACATGAAAGGCTGTAAGGTATATATCGACATTTATTCGATATACTTGAGGGAATCAGTGCAAATAATGCTCAAAAATTTGTTGAATGAATATGAAACTGGGCTTTAAAGAAAATTGGTTTATAGATCAGATAGTAAAGAAATCATTGAAGAGCCACTGAGGTGTTTGTTCACACCTCAGTGGTCTGCGTTCTAGAATAATATGAGAACAGCGCCGTAAACGATAAACAAACCAACTAAGCCGATGATTAAGCCGACCTTGGCCATGTCTTTACTTTCGATTAAGCCTGTTGAGTATGCCAGTGAGTTTGGTGGTGTTGATACAGGTAAGATCATACCGAGTGATGCAGAGAACGCGACGACAACAAGTAAGCCTTGTAACCCACCTATGGCAGCCAAACTAGGCATAGATACGCCAATGGCCGCCGCGATAGGCATCAATAGGTTTGCTGTTGCCGTATTAGACATAAAGTTCGCCATCAACCAACACACAATGGAAAGTGCAACCACAACCGCAAATGGTGATAATGTTTCGTAGTCAATTGCGTGGGCTAGGGCTTCTGCTAATCCGGTTTTATCCAGAGCAATGCCAATGGCAATACCACCAGCAACTAGCCACAGGACATCCCAGTTAATCAGCTTTAGCTCTTCTTTACCCATGATGCCGGTAAGAGTGAACACCGCAAGTGGGATGATGGCGACAACATAGGTATTCATTCCGTGTATTTTGGTCGTCATCCACAACACTATCGTCATGGCGAAAGTGATATAAACCACAATAGCACGCCAATTCTTCTTAAACGTACCATTTAATCGTAACTTCATTTCTGGCTCACTACTTGGGAATAGTTTTTGTAGGAGGAACCAAGCAATGGTGAGCTGCACTAAAACGAAAGGTAAGCCCATCATCATCCAAGAAAGGAAATCGATACTGTTTTCACCCGTTAAGTATTGAAGTGCAATTGCGTTAGGAGGGGTGCCGATTGGTGTCGCTATACCACCAGTATTAGCGGCAATAGGAATACACAACACTAACGCCTTAACACCTAAATCGCCTTTTGGTGCAGCAGCCACGATAGGGCCAAGTAAAGCGAGCATCATCACGGTTGTTGCCGTATTAGACATAAACATGGAAAACACAGCCGTGATCAACATTAACCCCAGCATGATGAACTTAGGTTGAGTGCCAAATGGTTTGAGCAATACGCGGGCGAGGTTGTTATCAAGTTCGTATTTTGAAGCGGAAATCGCGAGAGCAAAACCACCCATAAAAAGAATGATGATAGGGGAGGAAAAAGCAGAGAAGATGTCTGTGTAAGCAATTAACTCTCCTAAATCGTGTCCCGCTGGTGGGTTACGAAATAGGTGTAAGCCTTTGTCTGAGATCATGATTAATTCGAGAGCGATAATCAGAATCGAAGTGGCGAAAACGGGGACGGGCTCCAGTACCCACAGCAATGCAGCAAGAAGAAATATTGCTAGAAGACGATGTTGAATTAACGTGAGATCTTCAATGGGGATCATGTCTATGGGCATCATTAATACACCCAGTGGAACTAATAAGCACACCAGTAATTTGACCAGTGTGTCCGTACTCATCTTCGGCATCGGCTGCCCCTTACACAGTTCATTCCTGATGCTAGATTAAACGATTGTATTTTTAGGGACTTAGAGGTGAGTATGAGTTTGGATAAGAAAGGTTAAATTTCGAACAGAGTTTTGTTTTTCATCAAAAAAGCCCCCGAGAACGGAGGCTATTTAAGATAGATTTGAGCAAAGAACTTACTGTTGATGAGCGTAAGGGGTTCCCATTACCGTCGGCTTGCCATTTTCCATGCTTTCATCGAATGCGATAGCATCTTTTGCGAACAGGTTAATAACGGTTGACCCAAGCTTGAAGCGACCCATTTCTTCGCCTTTCTTCAAGATAACGGCTTTGTCACCCTCTGCAGGGTAATCCCATTTGAATACCGTGTTACCACGAGGTGGCGTGATGGTGCCAGCCCATACTTGTTCGATGCTACCGACGATGGTTGCACCAACCAGTACTTGTGCCATTGGGCCAAACTCTGTATCAAAGATGCATACTACGCGCTCGTTGCGTGCGAAAAGGTTCGGTACGTTCTCTGCGGTTAGTGGGTTCACTGAGAATAGGTCTCCAGGAACGTAAATCATCTGGCGTAGAGTTCCGTCACATGGCATATGAACACGGTGGTAGTCACGAGGCGATAGGTACAATGTTGCGAAAGAACCGTCTTGGAACTCTTCTGCCAGTTTTGCGTCCCCACCAAGTAGTTCCTGTGCTGAGAAGTTATGACCTTTAGCTTGGATTAGCTGACCATCTTCAATCGGACCGAATTGGCTTACGCATGCGTCCGCAGGGTGAGTAATCACTTTTTCACCATCAGCAATTGGACGAGCGCCATCTTTGAGCTCACGAACAAAGAACTCGTTAAAGGTTTTGAAGTGTTTAGGATCGGAGTGCTTTGCCTCATCCATGTTCACATTGTATTGTTTGATAAACCAGCGAATGATAGCTGTTGTTAGACCGCCAGCCTCAGCTGAAGCCAGTTTACCCACAAGGCGCGTTAGCCCGTGTTGTGGGATCCAGTACTGCAGTCCAACTTTAATCTTGTCCATCTTTATTTCCGATACTTCTGTTAGATTCTCGCTTTAGGGCGCGTGATGTTACTGAAATTTAATCTGCTTGTCAGTATTAGGTGATGTTTTCTTACACAATCGCAGACTCTACTCAGTTACAAGTCTGCCTTTTTGCTGCGTGAGTACTGACGGTTTGCTTTGTTTTCTCCCATGCTTTCTAGAATGCGATGGTAGTTTTCAAAGCGCGTTTCATTGATGTCACCTTTCTCAACCGCTTCACGCAGAATGCAGCCAGGGTCATCGTTGTGTTTGCAGTCACGGAACTTACAGCCACCAAGGTAAGGGCGGAATTCTACGAAAGCTTTGGTGACTTCTTCCGCCTCTAAATGCCAAAGTCCAAACTCACGTACTCCCGGTGAATCAATAAGGTCGCCACCGGTTGGGATATGGTAAAGACGTGCCGCAGTGGTCGTATGTTGCCCTAATCCGGAGTTTTCGGATACTTCACCTTCTTCCACTTCTTGTTCTAGTTCTGGCATCAGCGCATTGACAAGGCTAGATTTTCCGACACCGGATTGCCCAACAAAGATATTGATACGATCTCTTAGTTGCACCTCAAGCTCAGCAATACCTTCCCCTGTTTTTTTACTAACAAACAGAACTTTATAGCCGATGCGCTGATATTCAGTCAGCCATTGTTCATACGTTGCGCGGTCTTTTTCTTCTAACAGGTCAACCTTGTTCAAGACGAGCAATGGCGCAATGCTGAGCGTTTCTGAAGCAACTAAGTACCGGTCAATGATATTAAGAGAAAGCTCTGGTAGCACTGAAGAGACGATCACCATCTGATTGATGTTGGCAGCAACCGGTTTTAGACCATCGTAATAGTCTGGGCGAGTGAGCATCGATGAACGAGGCTCCACCGCTTCAACAACGCCGGAGATCCCTGCCATGGACTCTAGCCCCTCTCGCCAAAGCACGCGATCACCAGAAACCAGTGACTCGATGCCGCGACGAAGGTTACAGCGTTGTATTTCACCCGTTTCTAAATCTTCGATATCAGCGTGCTGACCAAAGCGAGTGATGACCAATCCCTGTTTGCTTGCGCCAAGCATACTTTCATCCCATTGAACGGAATCTTCTTGTTTCTTAAGACGCTTTTGTTGGTTGCTGCGTACGCGACGCACTTGACCTTTGGTTAACTTTTTCTTTTTTGCCACAATGTTGTACTTAATATGGGGTCAATCAAACGATTGAGTTCGATCTCGACTCAGGTTTGTGAGTATCGTGTTTCAAGTATTTTCAGGTATAGTACCTCTTTTATCGATAAACAAATAGGCAGCGTAACCATGTCCTTTAGCGATCAAAATTTAATTTGGGTTGATTTAGAGATGACAGGACTTGATCCTGAGACGCACAAAATCATTGAAATCGCCTCTATCGTCACTGATAGCGAGCTAAACATTTTGGCAGAAGGCCCAGTGCTAGCAGTACATCAGCCTGAAGATGAATTGGCTAAGATGGATGATTGGTGCACGAATACCCATACAGCAAGCGGCTTGGTTGAACGTGTACGCAATAGTGACATTACAGAACAAGATGCAGTAGTGAAAACCATCGAATTTCTGGAAAAATGGGTGCCTAAAGGTGTATCTCCGATCTGTGGTAACAGTATTGGTCAAGACCGCCGTTTTCTTTATAAACACATGCCAGAGCTTGAAGAGTACTTTCATTACCGCTATCTAGACGTGAGCACGCTAAAAGAACTGACACGCCGTTGGAAACCAGAAGTCCTCGATGGTTTTTCTAAACAAGGCACGCATTTGGCACTGGATGATATTCGAGAGTCAATTGCAGAGCTTAAGTACTATCGTGAAACGATCTTTACGATCTAACTGTTAAGGCTGTGATCCAAATTGTTGTAATAAATGAACCTTTTGCTTGCTTTTTCATCGATCAGTAAAAATTTAAAGATTTTTTGAACGAAGGACTTGCATCACAAAAAAATGCTCTTATAATTCGCAGCCCTGAACAGCGGAAACGTTGTTGATGCGACACTAGCTCAGTTGGTAGAGCGCAACCTTGCCAAGGTTGAGGTCACGAGTTCGAACCTCGTGTGTCGCTCCACTTTCTTTAATTAGAAAGTATAAGTTATCATCATGCTTAAAATGGTGATCATGGACGCGGGATGGAGCAGCTTGGTAGCTCGTCGGGCTCATAACCCGAAGGTCGTTGGTTCAAATCCAGCTCCCGCAACCAAATTTAAGACAGTTTGAATGTTATTTAGCATAACGCTCAGGCAGTTTACGATGCGACACTAGCTCAGTTGGTAGAGCGCAACCTTGCCAAGGTTGAGGTCACGAGTTCGAACCTCGTGTGTCGCTCCACTTTCTTTAATTAGAAAGTATAAGTTATCATCGTACTTAACGGTGAAATACGGACGCGGGGTGGAGCAGCTTGGTAGCTCGTCGGGCTCATAACCCGAAGGTCGTCGGTTCAAATCCGGCCCCCGCAACCAAATTCAAGACAGTTTGAATGTTATTTAGCATAACGCTCAGGCAGTTTATGATGCGACACTAGCTCAGTTGGTAGAGCGCAACCTTGCCAAGGTTGAGGTCACGAGTTCGAACCTCGTGTGTCGCTCCACTTTCTTTAATTAGAAAGTATAAGTTATCATCGTACTTAACGGTGAAATACGGACGCGGGATGGAGCAGCTTGGTAGCTCGTCGGGCTCATAACCCGAAGGTCGTTGGTTCAAATCCAGCTCCCGCAACCAAATTCAAAACAGTTTGAATGTTATTTAGTATAACACTCAGGCAGTTTATGATGCGACACTAGCTCAGTTGGTAGAGCGCAACCTTGCCAAGGTTGAGGTCACGAGTTCGAACCTCGTGTGTCGCTCCACTTTTTCAGGTGGATAAAATAGTTTTCATTGTACTTAACAGTGACATTGCGACACTAGCTCAGTTGGTAGAGCGCAACCTTGCCAAGGTTGAGGTCACGAGTTCGAACCTCGTGTGTCGCTCCACTTTCTTTAAGTGGACAAGATAGTTTTCATTGTACTTAACAGTGATATTGCGACACTAGCTCAGTTGGTAGAGCGCAACCTTGCCAAGGTTGAGGTCACGAGTTCGAACCTCGTGTGTCGCTCCAACTTTATAGCCCTCATTGTGCTTAACAGTGATTTTGCGACACTAGCTCAGTTGGTAGAGCGCAACCTTGCCAAGGTTGAGGTCACGAGTTCGAACCTCGTGTGTCGCTCCAACTTTATAGCTTTCATTGTGCTTAACAGTGCATTGTAATTCTCACCTGATAAATGATACGCTTTTGCGTAGATTTTGTTTTTCAGCCAGTTTTACAATAATATACGGACGCGGGGTGGAGCAGCTTGGTAGCTCGTCGGGCTCATAACCCGAAGCGTCGTCGGTTCAAATCCGCCCCCGCAACCAAACAAATTCAAAACAGTTTGAATGTTATTTAGCATAACGCTCAGGCAGTTTATGATGCGACACTAGCTCAGTTGGTAGAGCGCAACCTTGCCAAGGTTGAGGTCACGAGTTCGAACCTCGTGTGTCGCTCCAGTTTCTTTAAGCAGAAAGTACAAGTTATCATCGTACTTAACGGTGAAATACGGACGCGGGATGGAGCAGCTTGGTAGCTCGTCGGGCTCATAACCCGAAGGTCGTTGGTTCAAATCCAGCTCCCGCAACCAATTTTCTTAGAGAATGTATGTAGTCCTACTTTCTCTTATGCGAAAACAAAATTCACATCGTACTTAACGGTGATACAATACGGACGCGGGGTGGAGCAGCTTGGTAGCTCGTCGGGCTCATAACCCGAAGGTCGTCGGTTCAAATCCGGCCCCCGCAACCAATCTTTAAGATAGCTACTTAGTTTTATCGTATTTAAGCCATCTTTGGATATGAAACTCAGACTTATTCCTGGTTTCTACATCCCACTCATTTCGCTCTTTTCATAATGCTGAGAAGCATCAATCCCAAAAATAAGCTTTTAATCAACATCATCAGATGTTGGGCGATTTTGTCTGTGTATTAAACAGTGCAAGAGCTCGTTCAATAATCAATGACTTGGTGTTTGGTTGAGTTTAACCTATTCAATTCACAGAGTTATCCACATACATCGTTCTGTGGATAAGTTGGTTGATAAAGTGTTTTTAGCTAGGTTTTTAAAAGAAGAAAAGAAAGATCTTTATTATTTTTGCAGATAATAAGGGTAGATATTTGGTTTATAAGTTGTTGTTTATAAACGAAAATGCCGCCAGAGGTAGGGATCGAATACGTTAAATTAGGATCATTAACTTGCATTTTTTTGATCCTAGTCATTTCCCGAAGTTGTGTTTAACTTTTTTTTATACCCCATTTTGTTCTGGGTGCTTTTTGTTTTTCCACATTTCAGAATTGAGAACAGCATCATGAATTGAGCATGTAATTGTTGTTTTCAATTGCATGCATATACGCTAGGTCTTAAGCGTCTCTAGGAAGTCCTTTTTCAACAATTCGAATTAATCGTTTCTGCTTGGTTTCAATTGACCCCGTACTTTCTAATGGCGTTTGATTAAATTGTTGAGCTAATGCCCATTCAATATGTTCGTCTAGCATTGGGTTTTCACCTTGGCGCGTTTCTAGCGCTTCCACCACACGCAGACTATATTCAGAATTGCCAAGTGCAATGGCAATATTACGTAGCCATTGTAGGTGTCCGATTCGTCTGATCGCAGAGCCTTCCATTTGTTTTAGAAAATGTGGCTCATCCCATAGGAACATCGTGACGAGATCGGGATCGATAAAGCTATCTCTGCGGTGGAAGTCTTCTTGTTCGGTGATCTCAGCATGACGATTCCAAGGGCAAACCAACTGACAATCATCACAACCATAAATGCGATTCCCCATAGGTTTTCGGAACTCTTCTGGGATCACACCATCAAACTCGATGGTGAGATAAGAAATGCAGCGTCGAGCATCGACAACGTTGTCATCCACAATGGCTTGAGTTGGACAAGACGTGATACATGCTCGACATTTTCCACATTGGTCAATACTTGCTTCGTCGATGGGCAATGGTAAGTCGATAAGTAACTCACCAAGGAAAAACCATGAACCACAGTCTTCATCTAAGATGAGGGAGTGCTTGCCCGTCCAACCCAGCCCAGCCTTTTGGGCTAATGGACGTTCGAGAATTGGTGCAGAATCGACAAAGGGGCGATAGCCCAATTGATCAACTTCTTGTTCGATAAGTTGCCCAAGTTTGTTTAATTGTTTTCTTACGAGCTTGTGGTAATCACGTCCTAGTGCATAACGACTAATGTAAGCGTGGTTTTTGTTCGCTAAATTAGAGGCAAACTTTGCTTCCGGTGGCAAATAGTCCATGCGTACGCTGATGACGCGTACGGTTCCTGGTAAAAGCTCACTGGGTCTCGCGCGCATCATGCCATGGCGAGCCATCCAGTCCATTGAGCCGTGATAACCAGCGTCCAACCATTTTTGCAGAGCGGCCTCATGTTCACTAAGATCAACATCGCAGATACCAACTTTCTGAAAGCCGAGCTCTTTACCCCAAATTTTGATTTGTTGTGCGAGTTGTTCGTAGTTCATGTTTTACCACCAAGATAAAAGGGGGGCGGATCTTAACGGATCTTAGGAGTCGGTGCTACCAGAAAGTCTCGGAATAGGTTTTGAACCCAGCGAATAAAAACTGAAAGTGTTATGGTCGAGACCGTTAACGTACTTAACAAGATCATAGGATTAGCTTCCATCATTTTGGCTACTTTTTTCGCACATATGACATTTGAAAGCTTGTCTCTCAAAACCAACACAGTTTACTATTCCTGTTCTTTTGATTTTTATATAGTCAACGATCATCAGTTAGAGAAACATTAATGAGCACGAAACAATTTAATCTTAAAGATGAGCATGAAACGGTAGCTCTGGGCACCGCATTAGCTCAGCTTTGTTCTCAACAGACCACCATTTACCTGCATGGCGATTTAGGCGCAGGTAAAACAACATTCAGTCGTGGTTTTGTCCGTGCTCTTGGTCATCAAGGAAACGTAAAAAGCCCAACCTATACTCTGGTTGAGCCTTACCAGTTAGATAAATGGCAAGTTTACCATTTTGATCTTTACCGACTTGCCGATCCTGAAGAATTGGAATTTATGGGTATTCGAGATTACTTTACGGATGATGCAATTTGTTTAGTCGAATGGCCTGAAAAAGGGCATGGATTGCTGCCACAACCTGATTTAGATGTGGACATTCGCTACCAAGGCGAGCAGCGTGTTGCCGAATTAACGGCGAATAATGAATATGGTGTACAGTTACTCAGTCGATTGGAGCTATGTTGAGTCTTTCTAAATTTAGAGCAGTGGCGGCGTTAGTCGCCACTTTTCTCCTTATCATCCCCAATTTAGCATTTGCTAACGTCGTTAAAAGTTTCCGAGTTTGGCCGTCTCCAGATGAAACGCGTGTCGTCATCGATTTGAGCTCGGAAGCGGACTATTCCTATTTTTCTCTCTCTGGGCCAGATCGGCTAGTGGTGGATATTAATAACACCGTGATGAAAGCTAAGTTGCCTGTGACGGTAACGGATAGTCCAGTATTAAAGCTTGTTCGCAAGAGCTCTCCGCCAGATAAAAATACGTATCGTTTGGTATTTGAGTTAAAGAAAAGTGTGAAAGCTGAAGTCTTTAAATTGAAGCCAACGCCTGGTGGCCAGTATGGTCATCGTTTGGTCATTGATTTGCCACACGGTAAAACAACATCAACGGCGCCAGCAAAGGCCAAGCCGAGTACGCCATCAACGCCAAGCAAAGACATGAGTACGGTTCAGCGTGCGCAAGAGATTTTGATTGTCATTGATCCGGGTCACGGAGGCGAAGACCCTGGCTCAATAGGTCCATCACGACGTAAGTATGAAAAAGATGCGGTACTGAGTATTTCTCATAAGATTGCCGCTCAACTTAATGCGGTTCCGGGTATTAAGACAAAAATGACACGTAAAGGGGATTATTTCGTAAACCTCAATCGTCGAGTGGCAATCGCTCGCGAAAATGACGCGCATTTGTTGATATCGATCCATGCGGATGCATTCACTTCTCCTCAGCCGCGTGGTGGTTCGGTATTTGTTCTTAATACTCGCCGAGCAAATACAGAGATATCTCGTTGGGTAGAAAACCATGAGAAGCAGTCTGAGCTATTAGGTGGTTCAGGCACCGCATTTGTCAGTAATTCCAGTGATCGGAACGTAAACCAAACGTTACTGGATTTGCAATTTAGTCACTCACAAAAAGAGGGCTATAAGCTTGCTACTGAGATTCTAGGTGAAATGGGCAAGGTTGCGCGTTTACATAACTCGAAGCCCATCAACACCAGTCTCGCAGTATTGCGTTCACCGCAGATCCCATCGGTGTTGGTTGAAACCGGTTTTATTTCAAACCCGACTGAAGAAAAGTTGTTGTTCCAGCGTTCACACCAAGACAAATTGGCACGAGCGATCTCCAAAGCGGTGGTGAAATATTTAAAAGATAATCCACCAGAGGGAACCGTGTTCTCATCGTCGGCCAAGCCAGCGGTTCATACCGTGAAACGCGGTGAATCGCTCTCAGTTATTGCTCAAAAATATGGTACGTCAACCAAGGCAATCATGAGTGAGAACAAGCTTAAATCAAGCAGTTTAGCCGTTGGCCAGAAACTGAAAATCCCTGGTTCTGGTGCGGTTTCGGTTTCTATTCCGAATAAACCCAATACGGTTGAAACGGAGACGATCACACACACGGTTAAATCCGGTGAGTTCCTCGGTAAGATTGCTAGCCACTACAAAGTGAAAATAGCCGATATCCGCCGCCAAAATAATCTGAAGTCAGACACGCTTTGGGTCGGGCAAAAGCTTAAAATTACGGTGGCAGTGAAAGATAAGCCGATTCGTAAGCACAAAGTAGCTCGCGGAGAATATTTAGGTAAGATTGCAGCAAAATATGGCGTCAGTGTATCGAGTATCCGTAAGGCAAATAACTTACGTTCTGATGAACTTGCCGTTGGACAAGTACTGATTATTCCTAATAAGTAAGTGAGCGCTTAACTCATCATGACCATTAAGATTTTGCCAGCACGATTGGCAAACCAAATTGCGGCAGGGGAGGTCGTCGAAAGACCCGCCTCTGTCGTGAAAGAATTGGTAGAAAACAGTCTCGATTCTGGCGCTACACGTATCGATATTGATATCGAGAAAGGCGGCGCTAAGCTGATCCGCGTGCGTGATAACGGTAAAGGGATTGTGAAAGATGAGTTAGGTCTCGCGCTCAGCCGCCATGCGACTTCTAAAATACACACTTTGGATGATTTAGAAGCCATCATGAGTTTAGGTTTTCGCGGTGAAGCGTTAGCCAGTATTAGCTCTGTGTCTCGCTTGACCATTACCTCTCGCCCCGCAACACAAGAGCAAGCATGGAGTGCCTATTCTGAAGGGCGTGACATGAAAGTAACATTGCAGCCGACGGCGCATCCGATTGGAACTTCGGTTGAAGTTTTAGATTTATTTTTCAATACGCCTGCGCGACGTAAGTTTTTGCGTACAGAGAAAACGGAATTTGCTCACATTGATGAGTTATTGAAACGCATCGCGTTAAGTCGTTTTGATGTGACCATTAATGTCCGCCATAACGGGAAAATGGTCCGTCAATATCGAGCGGCAAAAAATCAGCTTCAAACCGAAAAGCGCATAGCCGCGGTGTGTGGTAATGGCTTCGTACGCCATATGTTACGCATTGAGCTAGAGCATCAAGGCCTAAAACTTCACGGTTGGATCACAACACCAGAGGGCGCAAGACAACAAAGTGACTTGCAGTACTGTTATGTGAACGGACGTATGATGCGTGACAAGCTCATTAATCACGCTATCCGACAAAGCTACGAGATGAGCTTAAAATCCGATCAATTTGCTGCGTACGTGCTGTTTATTGAACTCGATCCACATCAAGTCGATGTCAATGTGCACCCCGCTAAACATGAAGTGCGTTTCCATCAAGCGCGATTAGTGCATGACTTTATTTATCAAGCTCTAGCGGATGCGCTTGTTCAAAGCTCAGTGATTGATAAACCGCACGTGAACAAATCGGCGTTCTATCATGCAGATCCTGCCGAGACAGTAAAACCATTTGAGGCGATGACGCCTGCTCCTGAAACAGCAAGTTCACTGGAGCCAATAAGTTCACTGGAGCCAATAAGTTCACCGGAGTCAATAAGTACACCGGAGCAAATTGGTTCACCTGTACCTGAGCGAGTGTATCAAGCGATTGATAACACACCAGCCTATCCGGGGCGATCGGACTATGAAGCGAAGCCGCGCGATCGTGCAACCAGTGAGTCTTCAGTGCGAGAAGTCCGGACGACGGATTCGTTCAAGCGAACTGATTGGATCGAGTCAAAACCAACACCTAAACCAACTTCAAGTAAAGAACAACGTCATGCCGAGCCTGCACCAAGTAAACAAGAAGTGCGTGCTTATCATGAACTGTTGCAAACGCCTGATTTTGATCCTCAAACAGAGGCCTCAAAAGCGCCAGTAAGAACATCGGTAGAAGTTGCTTTACCGCCTGTTACGGCACTAAGTAAAGCGCTGGCGGTGGTGGACGAACAGTTTGTCTTGATGAGCAGTGATAGCGGTGTGGCTTTGGTTGCACTGCCAAGAGCTGAGTTTTATCGGACGAAAGGTCAGCTAACACCAAGAGATGAGGCTTTAAAAGCTCAACCTCTCTTAGTGCCGCTGTCAGTAAAACTGGAGCCAGAACTGATTCAGTTTGCTCAGGATTATCAGCAAGATTTTGCCCAGTTGGGTATTCAGCTGAAGGCGCGCAATGACAAAGCCTTGATGGTGATGGGGGTGCCCTCGCCACTGCGTCAACAAAACCTACAAATTTTGATTCCAGATCTGCTATCTTACGCGCAAACGCGTGTGAGAGGAGAGAGCGCAGACGCTTCGATGTTATCAGAGCTGATAAATTGGCTTGCTATGCAGGTCACTACGGTTAAGAGCCACTATACTCTCTCCGAAGCCATTCAAATTATTGCGGAACTTGAACAGCTAAGACATGGTCAATTACCACTAGAAGACCTTAAATTTGTCTCTGCTGTTGATTTCTCTGCCACAATTGCCAAATTGAAATCATGACAGACAAACTACCGTTGGCACTCTTTTTAATGGGGCCAACAGCATCAGGTAAAACAGAGCTAGCCATTCGTCTACGCCAAAAGTATCCCGTTGAGATCATCAGTGTAGATTCCGCCTTGATCTATAAAGGTATGGATATTGGAACAGCAAAACCCGATGAACGCGAACTTAGCCTTGCGCCACATCGTCTTATCGATATCTTAGATCCGAGCGAATCTTATTCTGCTGCAGATTTTCGTCGTGATGCGCTTAAGGCAATGAATGATATTGTTTCTGAGGGGAAAATTCCGCTACTTGTTGGTGGAACTATGTTGTATTACAAAGCGCTGCTAGAGGGGTTATCTCCTCTTCCTGCTGCAAATCCTGAAATTCGTCAGCAAATTGAACAAGAAGCATTGACTAAAGGTTGGTCAGTGTTGCACGATGAGCTTAAGGGGATTGATCCTGTATCGGCTGCGAGAATTCATCCTAATGATCCTCAGCGTTTGTCTCGAGCATTGGAAGTTTTTCGTATTTCAGGTCAAACTCTTACTGAACTGACTCAAACTAAAGGTGATAGCCTTCCGTTTAGAGTGAAACAGTTCGCAATTGCTCCCAAGGATAGGGCAGAACTTCACCGTCGAATTGAACTTCGCTTCGAAAAAATGATGTCTTCTGGATTTGAAGATGAAATGAAAACGCTTCACGCGAGGAAAGATCTTCATCCGGATCTGCCATCTATTCGTTGTGTTGGTTACAGACAGATGTGGGAGTATTTAGACGGAGAGTGTACACGTGACGAAGCGATATTTCGTGGCGTATGCGCAACTCGTCAATTGGCCAAGCGACAAATCACCTGGTTACGCAGCTGGAATGATTTAACTTGGTTGGATAGCGATAACATTGAACAAGCATTGGCAACCATGTCAGAAGCAATAGCATCTGATTGAGATTGCTGTGTATAATGTGATCGTTTTGGCGTGAACGCACTCTCAAAGGATCGGTTGTTGGCGGTTTTTATACTATGCTGCTAATTACTTAGAGTGCTTTTTGACTCGTTTAGCTCAGATGCAAAAAAAGCAGTACCTTTTGCATTGCACCGCTAGCTAAATAATTACAACTACAAATTAAATAAGGAAAATAAAAATGGCTAAGGGGCAATCTCTACAAGACCCATTCCTAAATGCGCTACGTCGTGAGCGTATCCCGGTATCTATCTACCTTGTGAACGGTATTAAACTTCAAGGTCAGATCGAATCATTTGATCAGTTCGTGATCCTATTGAAAAACACTGTAAACCAAATGGTGTACAAGCACGCAATCTCTACAGTTGTTCCGGCTCGCCCAGTGAGCCACCATAGTGGTGATCGTCCTCAAGGTGATCGTCCACAAGAAAAATCTGAAGATTAATTCTTCATTTAGTATTTCTACAATAAGGAGTTGATTGCTTGTTTGACCGTTATGAATCCGGTGAGCGAGCCGTACTTGTTCATATCAACTTCACGCAAGAAGGTGAATGGGAAGATCTGGCTGAATTTGAAATGCTAGTTTCCTCCGCAGGGGTTGATGCGCTGCAAGTTGTGACTGGTAGCCGTCAATCCCCACACCCGAAATACTATGTCGGAGAGGGTAAAGCACAAGAAATTGCATCGACGGTGCAATTAACGGGTGCTGAAATTGTGATTTTTAATCACTCCCTCTCTCCTGCCCAAGAACGTAACCTCGAAGCACTGTGCCAATGTCGAGTTCTCGACCGCACTGGTCTTATTCTCGATATCTTTGCTCAACGAGCTCGAACGCACGAAGGTAAGCTACAAGTAGAGTTGGCTCAACTTCGTCACATTTCTACTCGTTTGATTCGCGGTTGGACACACCTTGAAAGGCAGAAAGGCGGTATTGGTTTACGTGGTCCAGGTGAAACTCAGCTGGAAACCGACCGTCGACTATTGCGTGAGAGAATTAAATCGATACTTCGTCGTTTAGAAAAAGTAGCGAAGCAACGTGAACAGGGACGCCGTGCCCGAAATCGAGCAGAAATTCCAACGGTTTCTCTCGTAGGCTACACCAACGCGGGTAAGTCGACACTCTTCAACCGTATAACTGAAGCGGGTGTGTACGCAGCTGATCAGCTATTTGCTACTCTTGATCCTACTTTACGTAAAATAGAGTTAGCAGATGTAGGCCCTGCAATTCTCGCAGATACCGTTGGTTTTATTCGACATTTGCCACATGACTTGGTGGCAGCTTTTAAAGCGACCCTACAAGAGACGCAAGAAGCTGACATTTTGTTACATGTTGTTGATGCCAGTGATGAACGTTTTCGTGAGAATATTCAAGCTGTTCATGAAGTATTAGAAGAGATCGACGCACATGAAGTGCCAAGTCTCGTCGTCATGAATAAGATTGACAATCTAGATGAGCAGAAACCACGCATTGAGCGCGACGAAGAAGGCGTGCCTCGTGCAGTTTGGATTTCCGCCATGGATGGAATCGGTATTGATCTCCTATTTGATGCGCTGACCGAGCGGTTGGCTTCTCAAATGGTTGAGCATCAGTTGCGAATTCCTCCACAGTATCAAGGACGATTCCGTAGTACATTCTTCCAAATGAAGTGTATTCAACGTGAGGAGTATGACCAGGATGGTAACTTGTTGATCGCGATTCGAATGCAGCAAGTAGATTGGTCTAGACTTGAAAAAAGAGAAGGGGCAGTTTTGACTGGCTTTATAGTCACTTAAAGGACTGCTACAGTATAACGTCATATCAAATGATGGAGCTTTCTAATGGCGTGGAATGAGCCTGGAAATAACAACGGCAATAATGGCCGCGATAATGACCCATGGGGTAATAATAATCGCGGTGGCCAGCGTCCTGGTGGCAGAGATCAAGGTCCGCCAGATTTAGATGAAGTGTTCAGCAAACTGAGTCAAAAGCTGGGTGGTAAGTTTGGTAAAAAAGGCGGCGGTGGTTCACCTATCGGCGGTGGTGGTAGTGCGATTGGCTTCGGTGTCATTGCAGTTATCGCGATTGCAGTTTGGTTCTTCGCTGGCTTTTACACCATCGGTGAAGCAGAGCGTGGTGTTGTACTGCGTTTAGGTAAATATGACCGTATCGTCGATCCTGGTCTGAACTGGCGTCCTCGCTTTATTGATGAAGTGACGCCTGTAAACGTACAGGCAATTCGTTCTTTGCGTGCTTCTGGCACAATGTTAACGAAAGACGAAAACGTTGTTACGGTAGCAATGGATGTACAGTACCGTGTCTCTGACCCATACAAGTACCTTTACCAAGTAACGAATGCGGATGACAGTTTGCGTCAAGCAACAGACTCTGCGCTACGTGCGGTAATTGGTGACTCGCTAATGGACAGCATCCTAACAAGCGGCCGTCAGCAAATTCGTCAAAGCACACAAGAAACACTAAACCAAATCATTGATAATTATGATATGGGTTTGATGATTGTTGACGTGAACTTCCAGTCTGCACGTCCACCTGAGCAAGTAAAAGACGCATTTGATGATGCGATTGCGGCTCGTGAGGATGAAGAGCGTTTTGAACGTGAAGCAGAAGCGTACCGTAATGACATTCTTCCTAAGGCAACAGGTCGTGCTGAACGTCTGAAGAAAGAAGCGCAAGGTTACAGCGAACGTATTACGAATGAAGCACTTGGTCAGGTTGCTCAGTTTGAAAAACTCTTACCAGAGTACCTAGCAGCGCCAGGCGTTACTCGTGACCGTTTGTACCTAGATACAATGGAAGAAGTGTATTCAAGCACATCGAAAGTGCTGATTGACTCTGAATCAAGCGGCAACCTGTTGTACCTACCGATCGACAAACTTGCTGGTCAGGAAGGAACGACACAAACAAAACGTAAATCAAGCTCGTCTTCGACTTACGACAAAATTGAGTTGGAATCTCAAAGTACTAGCGGTACAACGGATACTCAATCTCGTTCAACTGGTACACGTCAAGGGAGATACTAAGAATGCGTAAGTTAATGATCCCTGTACTGGTCATCGCTCTAGCTTTGATGCTGATGTCACTGTTCGTGATCCCTGAGGGGGAACGAGGCATTGTGATTCGCTTTGGTCGAGTACTGAAAGATAACAATGATATTGCTCGTATCTATGAACCAGGTTTGCATTTCAAAATGCCTTTGTTTGACCGTGTGAAAACACTTGATGCACGTATTCAAACAATGGACGGCCGCTCAGACCGCTTTGTAACGTCAGAGAAAAAAGACGTAATCATTGATAGCTATGTTAAGTGGCGTATCAAAGATTTTGGTCAGTTCTATCTAGCGACAGGTGGTGGCAACACGCTGACGGCAGAAGCCCTATTAGAACGTAAAGTAACAGACGTTCTACGTTCTGAAATCGGTTCTCGCGAGATCAAACAGATTGTTTCAGGCCCGCGTAATAACGATGTTTTGCCAGAAAGTTCTGACAGCGAAGTCGTCACTACTGAAGCGGCGAAAGAAGCATTAGAGATCGACGGCGAACGCGATAAAATCATGGAAAACGTACTGACAGGCACCCGCGAAAGTGCGATGACAGACTTAGGTGTTCAGATTGTTGACTTCCGAATGAAGAAGATCAATCTACCTGACAACATCAGTGATTCTATCTACAAACGTATGCGTGCAGAACGTGAGTCAGTAGCTCGTAAACACCGTTCTCAAGGTCGTGAGAAAGCCGAAGTTATTCGTGCTCAAGCTGAACTTGAAGTTGCGACGGTATTAGCAGAAGCCGATAAAACAGCTCGCGTAACACGAGGTGAGGCCGATGCAGAAGCTGCGAAGATTTATGCAGAAGCGTACAACAAGGATCCTGAGTTCTTTAGCTTCCTACGTTCTTTGAAAGCTTACGAGAAATCGTTCAGCTCTAAGAGCGACATTCTTGTATTGGATCCGAAGAGTGAATTCTTCCAGTACATGAATAACGCGAAAGGTGCGTCAGCACAATAAGCGTGTTGATAAATGATAAAGGCTCCGAAAGGAGCCTTTTTTGTATTTGATGGAATGGTTTCGTGAGTGTGTTAACTCATCATAATGGCAATGACGGCACCCGCAACCACTAAGCAACCCCCAATGCGACGCAGCTGATTATCGGGTTGCTGACTGAGTTGAGCGACCATGTTGCGCCATCCATTGGGCGCGATTAAGGGGCCAATCCCTTCTACAATCAATACGAGCCCGATTGCGAGCCAAATAGACTCAGACATAGTGATTCCTAACTGAATTTAGAAAAGTAAATATTATCAGTGATGTACTGATTTCGAAATGAGCTACGTTGGTGAGATTGCATTCTAGTATCAAGTCTGTGAACAAAAAATGACTGCAAGATGCGAGATTCAGTGCTAGAATCCTTTTTTAACTAGCAATCAGACTTGGAAAGATGGGAAATAACGTAGTCGTTCTAGGCACCCAATGGGGTGACGAAGGTAAAGGTAAAATTGTAGACCTTTTAACTGAAGATGCAAAATACGTGGTGCGCTACCAAGGCGGTCACAACGCAGGTCACACACTTGTAATTGACGGTGAGAAAACCGTTCTTCACTTAATTCCATCAGGTATCCTTCGCGATAACGTAAAATGCGTTATCGGTAACGGTGTTGTACTATCACCTGAAGCTCTAATTAAAGAAATGAAACCTCTTGAAGAGCGCGGTATTCCAGTACGCGAACGTCTTTTCATTTCTGAAGCATGTCCTCTAATTCTTCCTTACCACGTAGCGCTAGACCAAGCGCGTGAAATCGCACGTGGTAAAAAAGCTATCGGTACAACTGGTCGTGGTATCGGCCCTGCATACGAAGATAAAGTTGCTCGTCGCGGTCTACGCGTTGGCGACCTATTCGATATGGAAGCATTCGCTGAGAAACTAAAAGAAGTAATGGAATACCATAACTTCGCTCTAGTGAACTACTACAAAGCAGACGCAGTAAGCTACGAAGAAGTACTTGAGCAAGCTAAAGGCTACGCTGAACTACTGACTTCTATGGTTATGGACGTAACTGACGAACTAGACGCAGCACGTAAGCGCGGCGACAAGATCATGTTCGAAGGTGCTCAAGGTACACTGCTAGATATCGACCACGGTACTTACCCGTACGTAACTTCTTCTAACACGACTGCTGGTGGTGTTGCTGCAGGTTCTGGTTTTGGTCCTCGTCACCTAGGTTACATCCTTGGTATCGCGAAAGCTTACTGTACTCGCGTTGGTGCAGGTCCATTCCCAACTGAACTATACGATGGTCTAGACAAGCAAGATCCAGTAGGTAAGCACCTTGGTACTGTTGGTCACGAGTTTGGCGCAACAACGGGTCGTCTACGTCGTACTGGTTGGTTTGATGCGGTTGCGATGCGTCGTGCAATTCAAATCAACTCAGTAACTGGCTTCTGTCTAACTAAACTAGACGTACTAGATGGTCTTGAAGAGCTAAAAATCTGTACTGGTTACAAGATGGAAGATGGATCTGTACTAGAAGTTTCGCCAATGGCTGCTGATGAGTACGAAAAAGTAACGCCAATCTACGAAACAATGCCTGGTTGGTCTGAAAACACATTTGGTGCTAAATCTATCGATGCGCTTCCTCAAGCAGCTCTAGATTACATCAAGCGTATTGAAGAACTGACTGGCGTACCAGTAGACATTATCTCAACAGGTCCTGACCGTAACGAGACTATCATTAAAGTTCACCCATTTGGTGCTTAATGGATATTCGTTAGAGAATTTAAAAACCGGCTTTCTAGCCGGTTTTTTTGTATCTGTGATGTGCTCGTCTCTCTGAGAGATGGTATTCGCCATGGCAACTTATTGCCGTTAAGCTTAAGTGAGGGGCAAAAATTGTCTAAAGCTTAAGTCACCTTTGCCGATAAGCTTTATAAGCAGAAGAGGTCATTCGCTGATCTTTGGTCTCTCAGATACCTTAAAGAGTAAATTATGAAGTTACGAGCAGTGGCTGCTTCACTGTTATTGATGCTGAGTGCAACATCGGTTAAAGCGAATGTCTCCGATGTAGGTGCACCAGTGCCCATCTACACCGAAGCAGAACTTATTAAGCTTATTGAGCAGAATAAGCACTTAGAACGCGTACGCGCTGACAACTGCCAGTTGGTGGAAGATATCGTAGCTCGTGCGACACGCATTAATTTGCCATCTTATGAATTTCTATATGGCGATATGCTGGCTTGGGGCGTATGCGTTGATCAAGACGTAGAGCTTGGTCTTTATTACATGGAAAACGCGGCACACCAAGGTTTGCCAGCAGCGCTCGAGCAAATTGGTCGCTATTATTCTCGTGGCACATTAGTGCAACAAGATAAAGAGCGTGCGATCCCATACTTGCGTGAAGCCGCGGCGATGGGAAATTTAAATGCACGTATTCATCTTGCAGAATTGCTTTTGCGAGATTACGGTAGCCCTCTCGATTATGAAGATGCGTACCGTTGGTTGTATAACTCTGTTACGGCTGACAAACGCCAACATAAACGTATTGCGATGCTGAGAAATGGTCTCGAGCAGCGCATGCCACAGAACATCATTGCACGCGCAAAGCGACGCGATACGTTCTGGTAATTCGTACTCTCAAAAACGGCGCGTCATGCAACCCTGCGACGTCATAATACTCTGAGAATAGACATAACAAAGCCCACATCATGTGGGCTTTGTCGTTTTTCTTGAAGAGTTGCTGCGAGCGATTAAACGACTTTGTGTGGGCCGAAACACTCGTAGTGGAATTGCTCTTGTGATACACCGATTTCAAGCAGTTGTTGCGCTACGTGTTGCATAAAGCCAACTGGACCACAGAAGTACACTTGCACGTTGTCTTGCTTTAAGGCGGTTTCAATTTCGCGTAGATTTACAAGGCCCGTGAAGTGGAAGTCTTCACCAAGTCGGTCTTCAGCCATTGGTTGGTTATACCAAACCAGTGAGTTCATGTTTTCTTTTGCGCCAACAAATTGGTTTACGTGTTGTTTAAATGCGTGTTGTTGACCGTTTTCTGCTGCGTGTACCCATGTGACAGGCGCTTGGTGATCTGAAAGGCTCTCAAGCATTGAAAGTGTCGGTGTTAGGCCAATACCAGCAGAAATCAGAACCACTGGTGTATGAGTTTCCACATCCATGAAAAAGTCACCTGCTGGAGCAGCAAGTTGTACTTTATCGCCAATGTTTAGGTCATCATGTAGGAAGTTAGAAACTTTACCGCCTTGTTCTCGTTTTACAGAGATACGATAAGTGTTCTCTTGAACCGCAGAAGATAGGCTGTATTGACGAATCTCTTGGTTTTCGAACTTATTACTGTTGATGTAGATACCAAGGTATTGTCCCGGCTTGTATTTTGCAACTTTTTCACCGTCAACCGGTTTGAAAACGAAGCTGTAAACATTTTCACTTTCACGTTGCTTGCCCACCAACTCAAATTCACGTAAACCACGCCAACCACCTTGAAGTGCAGCGTTCTCTTGGTAAATTTGCTCTTCACGTTGAATGAAGACGTTTGCTAGCACGCCGTAAGCTTCAGCCCACGCATCAATGACATCTTGGCCAGGAGAAAACAGCTCATCAATTGTTGCGAGTAGGTGTTTACCCACAATTTGGTACTGATCTTCGGTGATCAAAAAGCTGGTGTGTTTATGTGCGATCTTTTCTACTGCACCGAGAAGTGCTGGTAGATTATCAATATTGGTTGCGTACGCACAAATCGCATTAAATAGTGCTTCACGTTGGTCACCATTGCGCTGGTTACTCATATTGAAAATGTCTTTCAATTCTGGGTTATGCGTAAACATGCGATCGTAAAAATGTGCAGTTAATTTTGGTCCAGTTTCTGCCAAAAGTGGGGCGGTGGCTTTCACGATATCAATAGTTTGATTGCTGAGCATAGTGGTTTCCTATTTAAAGTTGTATTTATAATGCATGTTTAAAGTTGTATCTCAAATGTATCTTTTAATCAAGAAAAGATTTACACTTTTGAGACCAGAGAGGAGCGCATTATGCAGCTAACCAGTTTTACCGACTACGCACTCAGAACCTTGATTTACCTAGCGTCATTACCCAAAGATGAGCTTACCAACATTACTGAGGTAACGGATTTATTTGGTGTATCTCGTAACCATATGGTGAAAGTGATTAATCGCCTTGGGCAACTTGGCTATGTGCATACAGTGCGTGGTAAAAATGGCGGGATACGCTTGATGAAGCCAGCAAAAGCGATCACTATTGGTGGTGTTGTGCGTGATTTAGAACCATTAGATTTGGTGAACTGTTCAGTAGAATTTTGCCATATTACGCCAGCATGTCGCCTGAAAGAAAAGTTAGCTCAAGCGAAAATGGCTTTTTTAGCGGCACTCGATGATTGCACAATTGAAGATCTCATCACCGACAATTCTGATCTATTGATCTTGCTTACGCGCCCATAGTTCTTAAATCTCATTCAGTTCGTTCTTTTTTCAAAGCAATTCTGTAGCTTATCAAGAGACTCGGATATACTAGCTCTATACCTTCCTTGCTAGATAGGCACGCCTATGTCAGACAACATTCCAAACGATCCTTTTGCGGATCGTGAATCCCAAAATTACGAAAACCCAATTCCAAGCCGAGAGTTTATTACTGAGTTTCTACAACAAGCCGGCGTACCGATGAATCGTAATGATTTGTTTGAAGCACTACAGCTTGATGGTGAAGAGCAGTACGAGGGTTTGCGTCGTCGACTCCGAGCGATGGAGCGTGATGGGCAGTTGGTGTTTACACGACGTCAGTGCTATGCATTACCAGAAAAGCTCGAAATGGTAAAAGGGTACGTTATTGGCCACAAAGATGGCCATGGTTGGGTACGTCCTGAGGGCAGTGTTGGCAAGGACAATGACATTGTATTACCTCACCATCAGATGAAGCATATCATTCACGGTGATTACGTGTTGGTGCAACCAACAGACAATAGCAAACGTGGTCGTCGTGAAGGGCGTTTAGTTCGAGTGCTGGAAGAGCGTAAGACACAGATCGTAGGACGTTTCTTCCTTGAATATGGTTACTCATATGTTGTACCGGATGACTCTCGAATCAGCCAGGATATCCTGATCCCCAATGAGCACAAAGCCGGTGCTCGTATGGGTAACGTGGTTGTTATTGAAATCACAGACCGTGGCGCTCGTTCACGTGGCATGATGGGTAAAGTCATTGAAGTTCTTGGTGAAAATATGGCACCAGGAATGGAAACGCAAATTGCAATTCGTACTCACCAAATCCCTCACGATTGGCCAGAAGCGGTTGATAAGCAAATTGCTAACCTAGGCGAAGAAGTGCCAGAAGAAGCAAAAGTAGGTCGTGTTGATTTGCGTGATTTACCATTGGTGACCATTGATGGTGAAGATGCTCGTGACTTTGATGATGCGGTTTTCTGTGAGAAGAAAAAGAGCGGCGGTTGGCGTTTATGGGTTGCGATAGCTGACGTAAGTTACTACGTACGCACTGACACTGCTCTCGACAAAGAAGCCATCAACCGCGGTAACTCTGTGTACTTCCCATCGCAAGTTGTCCCAATGTTGCCTGAAGTGCTATCGAACGGTTTATGTTCACTAAACCCACAAGTCGATCGCTTGTGTATGGTATGTGAGATGACCATCTCTGAGACGGGCAAACTCTCGGGTTACAAACACTACGAAGCCGTGATGAACTCACACGCTCGTCTTACTTATAGCAAAGTAGGAGCAATTCTTGAGGGGGATGAAGATCTTCGTTTGCGTTATCACAAACTGGTGCCTCATCTAGAAGAATTACACAGTATGTACAAAGTGCTGAAAGAAGCGCGTGATAATCGTGGTGCAATTGAGTTTGAAACCGTTGAAGCGAAATTCATCTTCAATGCGGATCGTAAGATTGAAAGCATCGAGCCAGTGATTCGTAATGACGCTCACAAGATCATCGAAGAGTGTATGATCCTAGCGAACATCGCTTCAGCGTCTTATGTTGAGAAAGCGAAAGAACCGGCGTTGTACCGTGTTCACGAATCTCCGGGTGAATTGCGTCTGCAAGGCTTCCGTGATTTCCTTGGCGAGCTGGGCTTAAACTTAGGCGGTGGTTTAGAGCCATCTCCAACGGATTACGCTGATTTGGTTAAGCAAATTGCCGAGCGTCAGGATAAAGAGTTGATCCAAACGATGCTGTTGCGCTCAATGAAGCAAGCAGTATACAACGCAGACAATGCCGGTCACTTTGGTTTAGCACTGAAACGCTATGCGCACTTCACGTCACCAATTCGTCGTTACCCAGACTTATTACTGCACCGTGCAATCAAATACTTGATTGCCAAAGAAGAAGGCCGTAATCAAGACCGCTGGACACCAACGGGTGGTTACCATTACTCATTTGACGATATGGACTTCTACGGTGAGCAATGTTCGATGACAGAGCGCCGTGCAGACGATGCAACGCGCGAAGTCGCTGATTGGTTGAAGTGTGAATACATGCAAGATCACGTTGGTGATGAGCTTGATGGCGTAATTGCCAACGTGACGAGCTTTGGCTTCTTTGTTCGTTTAACAGAGCTGCACATCGATGGTTTGGTACACATTTCGACACTAGCCAACGACTACTACCAATTTGATCCGATCGGTCAAAGACTTATCGGTGAAAGCTTCGGTAACATCTATCGTTTAGGCGATGCGGTGAAAGTGAAAGTGCTTGCGGTGAACTTAAATGACAAGCAAATTGACTTTGAATTGATCGAAACAAGTCGTAAGCTACGCGGCAAAGGCAAGACCGCGAAGAAGCGTGTAGCAGAAGCAAAACGCAAAGCGAAAGAGAAAAAACGTACCTCAACGCGCTCTTCAAAAGAGTCAAACGGTACGCGTGCTACACCAGCTATCGAGCCAACTAAGCGACCTGAGCCAAGTGAAAAGGCCGGCAAACGCAAAGGTGGTTCGAAGCGTGGTGACACTGAAAGCGCGAAAAAGCCGAAAGTGAAAAAGGCACGTAAGAAAAAGCCACACAGTAAGCCGAAGAAAACCACGCGTACTCAAAGTAACGCAGAGTAGGTGAAATCGCTGATTTAACTTGGTGTGAATACGCCAAGTTAAATTGATGTGGGCACTGACCAGAAAAACAGGTTAAATAATGAGTAACGAATTTATCTACGGCATTCACGCAGTGAAAGCGGTACTAGAACGCGAACCAGAACGTTTTATCGAAGCGTATGTTTTAAAAGGTCGTCAAGACGATCGTCTAATGCCAATTCTGAATGATCTTCAGGTTTGTGGTGTGTCTATCCAACAAATGACTCGTAAAACGCTAGACGATAAAGCGCATGGTGCTAACCACCAAGGTATCATTGCTCGTGTGAAGCCAGCGAAACAGCTGAACGAAAACGACATTGATGGCATTTTAGCGCAGCATGAATCTCCGCTGTTATTGGTATTGGATGGCGTGACGGATCCGCATAACCTAGGTGCTTGTCTACGTAATGCAGACGCAGCTGGCGTTGCGGCGATCATTGTACCGAAAGACCGCTCTGCACCAATGAACGCAACGGTAAGCAAAGTCGCTTGTGGTGCTGCTGAAGTCGTGCCATTGATCCGAGTGACCAACTTGGCGCGCACGATGCGTACATTGCAAGAGCAAGGCATTTGGTTTGTGGGCACGGCGGGTGAAGCGACACACGACATCTACCAAGCGAAACTGACCGGCCCTCTGGCTATCGTGATGGGGGCAGAAGGTGACGGCATGCGTCGTCTGACTCGCGAAACCTGTGACGATCTAATTAAGATCCCAATGGCAGGCAGCGTTTCAAGCTTGAACGTATCTGTAGCATCGGGCATCTGTTTGTTTGAAGCGGTTCGTCAGCGTATTGCTGCTAAATAACTGATAAAAAACGTTAAGATAAATCAGTCACAGTGATAAAAACAAAGGATGGGGTGCCATCCTTTGTTGTTTTCACCGAATATAAATAAAAATCTTCAGGGAAGTTATGACTCAACAAGACATTAAATTCATCGCCTTTGACCTTGATGGTACTTTGCTTGATAGCGTGCCAGATCTGGCGGTTGCGGCAGACCAAGCAGTACAAGCGCTTGGCTTTCCATCGGTTTCAGAAGAGCAGGTTCGAGATTACGTGGGTAACGGCGCAGATGTGCTGATTGGACGCTCACTGAGCCAAAGCCTGACCATCAATCCTGAACTGAGCGAAGAGCTTCGTGCAAAAGCGCGTGTGCTGTTTGATGATTACTACGAGCAAAGTGGTCATAAGCTAAGCCACCTTTACCCTACGGTAAAAGAGACACTGGAAGAGTTGCACAAGGCGGGTTTTGTTATGGCGCTTGTGACTAACAAACCTTCTAAGTTTGTCCCTGACGTTCTGGAGAAGCATGACATCGCAAAGTACTTTGTTGATGTGTTAGGTGGTGACGCGTTTCCAGAGAAAAAACCAAACCCAGTCTCATTGAATTGGTTAATGGAAAAACACCAAATTCAACCAAGTGAAATGCTGATGGTCGGTGACTCTAAAAACGACATTTTAGCAGCGAAGAACGCAGGCTGCGCCTCATTTGGTTTAACTTATGGTTACAACCATGGCGAGGCTATTTCAGTATCAAATCCAGATTTTGTTGCTGACAGTTTGGCAGAATTATTGGACGTTGTAGCCGTTTCTGCATAACGGCTACAAAAGAGCTTCCAAAATACTCGTTAATGAGTACACTGAGTAAGCCGTGCGCCTATCGCTGCACGGTTTTTTCATTTAATTAGATTAAGAAGTCAAAGGAATCATTCTAATGAGCAAACCCATCGTATTGAGTGGTGTTCAACCTTCAGGTGAACTAAGTATCGGTAACTACTTGGGTGCTCTACGTCAATGGCAGCAGATGCAAGACGATTATGATTGCCAATACTGTGTGGTAGACCTTCACGCGATTACGGTTCGTCAAGACCCTAAAGCACTGCATGAAGCGACTCTAGATGCACTGGCGATCTGTCTGGCAGTTGGTGTTGACCCTAAGAAGAGCACGCTATTTGTTCAGTCACACGTACCAGAGCATGCTCAGCTTGGTTGGCTTCTTAACTGTTACACCCAGATGGGTGAACTGGGTCGTATGACGCAGTTTAAAGATAAATCTGCACGTTACTCAAAAGACAGCTCAAGCCAGTTTGGTGATGTAAATGTGGGTCTGTTTGATTACCCAGTTCTAATGGCTGCAGACATCCTGCTTTACGGTGCGCATCAAGTGCCAGTAGGTAGCGATCAGAAACAACACCTAGAGCTAGCGCGTGATATTGCGAACCGCTTTAACAACATCTACTCGCCAGAGCAGCCAATCTTCCAAGTACCAGAGCCTTACATTCCAACGGTAAATGCGCGTGTAATGAGCCTGCAAGACGCTACCAAGAAGATGTCTAAGTCAGATGACAACCGTAAGAACGTTATCACGCTGCTGGAAGAGCCTAAGTCGATCATCAAGAAGATCAACAAAGCGCAAACTGACGCTGAAATGCCACCACGTATTGCTCACGATTGGGAAAACAAAGCAGGCATCTCTAACCTAATGGGTCTTTACTCTGCGGCGACAGGCATGAGCTTTGAAGAGATTGAAGCGAAATACAAAGGCGTTGAAATGTATGGCCCATTCAAGAAAGACGTGGGTGAAGCACTGGTTACTATGCTTGAGCCAATCCAAGCGGAATACCATCGTATCCGTGCAGATCGTGCATACATGAACGAAGTGATGAAGCAAGGTGCAGACAAAGCATCGGCTCGTGCGGCTGAAACGTTGAAGAAAGCGTACGCGGCAGTAGGCTTTGTTGCTCGCCCATAATACAGCTTAAAGTTTTACTTTCTTTAGCCCTCGCATTTGCGGGGGTTTTTTGTCTTTGAGTAAATTTATATCGCAAAACCTTGCCTTTCTGATTTTGTATAGCAAAATACCGCCTCAATGGCACTTTTGTGGCATAACCCCTGTCTGAACTGCCAAGAATGGATTGGAGCAACCTAAACACTATGTTGTTGATCATTGATAATTATGACTCGTTTACTTACAACCTTTACCAGTACTTTTGTGAGTTAGGGGCGAACGTTAAGGTTGTGCGCAACGATGAGATTGATATCCAAGGCATTGAGGCGCTCAAGCCAACCCACCTTGTTATTTCACCAGGGCCATGTACACCAAATGAGGCGGGCATTTCTCTACAAGCGATAGAGCACTTTGCTGGCAAGTTACCTATATTAGGGGTGTGTTTAGGTCACCAGGCGATTGCGCAGGTATTTGGTGGTGAAGTGGTGCGCGCAAGACAAGTGATGCATGGTAAAACATCGCCGATCCGTCACAATGGTCGCAGCGTATTTAAAAACCTCAACAACCCACTTACAGTGACTCGTTACCATTCCTTAGTGGTAAAAAATGGCACCCTACCAGACGTGTTTGAATTGACGGCATGGACGGAACTTTCAGATGGCAGCATGGATGAAATCATGGGTTATCAACATAAAACCCTGCCAATTGATGCGGTACAGTTTCATCCTGAGTCTATAAAGACAGAACAAGGTCATGAGCTTCTAGCTAACTTTCTCTCACGTGAAATGATCTGATCAGGATCACTTTTCTTAACAAATTCTTCATCTTTTTCCACTAGGGAAGAGAATGCAAAACTATGCGTTCTACTTTTCTGGCGTGCACTATTCATTTTTATCATTTCTGTTTAAGCCTTGTCATAAGTGGCTTTTATTAAATTTTGCTTCTCAATTTATAATTATTGGTGCATAAATACTCATAGGTAGTGATTAATGGTGGCTTGCTCCCGATACGAAAAGAATAAATCACTATTGAAATGGTTAATTAAATGTAAATACAATGCCGTGATAGCTTAAATGCAAAACATTATTTGCTGGTGATGAATGCTGGCCAAATTCGCTTATCTGCTCGGCATGCGGTATCAAAAAGGAATGTGCAATGACGATGGAAAATAAAGTAGAGCGCGGTTTATTTGATGAGGTCATGGTGCCTTGTTATAACCCGATGGAAATGATTCCAGTAAAAGGAAAGGGTTCACGAGTTTGGGACCAAGATGGCAATGAATACATCGATTTTGCCGGTGGCATTGCGGTGAGTTGCCTTGGACATTGTCATCCTGTCATGGTGAATGCGTTGACTGAACAAGGCAATAAGCTTTGGCACCTAAGTAATGTCATGACCAATGAGCCAGCACTACGACTTGCCAAAAAGCTAACCGAAGTCAGCTTTGCTGAGCGTGTTTTTTTCGCTAACTCTGGCGCTGAAGCGAATGAAGCTGCATTAAAACTTGCCCGTCGTTATGCCGCAGATGTTCATGGTCAAGAAAAGTCTGAAATCATTGCATTTAAACAAGGTTTCCATGGCCGTACGTTTTTTACGGTAACCGTTGGTGGTCAAGCAGCTTACTCGGATGGTTTTGGACCTAAGCCTGGTGATGTTACGCATTTGCCTTACAATGACATTGAAGCGCTGCAATCGCATATTTCAGATCGCACTTGTGCGATTATGATGGAGCCACTACAAGGTGAGGGCGGTATCATTCCCCCTACACCAGAGTTTGCTCAAGCCGTCCGTGAATTGTGTGATAAGCACAATGCTTTACTTATCTTTGATGAAGTTCAAACGGGTAATGGTCGTACCGGTCACTTTTACGCATATCAAGGTCTGGGTATCACACCAGATATCTTAAGTACCGCGAAATCACTTGGCGGTGGTTTCCCTATTGGTGCGATGTTAACAACTGCAAAACTGGCGGAACACATGAAAGTCGGCACTCACGGGTCTACTTACGGTGGTAACCCACTCGCTTGTGCCGTTGCTGAGGCGGTGGTTGAGGAAGTCAGCAAGCCTGAAACGTTAGCCGGTGTCCTTGAGCGTGAAGCGCTATTCCGTGAGGGGCTAGAGAAGATTAATACGAAGTACAATATCTTTTCTGAGGTGCGTGGCAAAGGTCTCCTATTAGGTGCTGCGCTGAATGATGAATGGCAGGGGCGTGCGCGAGACGTACTAGTCGCTGCTGGTAAACAAGGTCTCATGGTATTGGTTGCGGGTGCCAATGTCGTACGTTTCACTCCATCACTCGTGATCACACAACAAGAAATCGAAGAAGGCTTGGCAAAACTGGATAAAGCCATATCGACGTTAGTTTAAACGCGCAGATCAGTTTATTGTCAACGCAGACGCCCCCATCGAGGATCGCTGATGGGGGAATTGTTCCTACACTATAGTTAGGATCTTCTTGCATCTGGAGGGAGTATTGATGCTAGTTGTTCGCCCTATTGCAATGTCGGATTATGATGCGCTGCACACTTGTGCGGTGGAATCAGGTCATGGATTTACATCTCTGCCGGTTAATGAAGAGCTATTAACCAATCGAATTACACACTCAGAGTACAGCTTTGCTAAACCAGACGTAAAAGAGGCGGGGGATGAGGGCTACCTTATGGTCGGCTTTGATTCTGAAACCGGAGAGGTCGCGGGTACGACGGGGATTGAAGCTTCGATCGGATGGGACGTACCGTTTTACTCTTACCACATCAGTAAAGTCGTTCACTCATCGCCAAAGCTCGGCGTTAATAACGTTGTAAAGCTACTGACGTTTGGTAACAACTACACGGGCAATAGCGAAATATGTACCTTGTTTTTGCGCGAGAAGTTCCGTGGTGGTTTGAATGGCCGTTTAATGTCCAAATGCCGTTTTTTAATGATGGCTGAGCACCCTGAACGTTTCTCTGAAACCATTTTTGCAGAGATGCGTGGCGTATCCGACGACCAAGGTAATTCACCATTCTGGCAGTGGCTACAAGAACACTTCTTCTCTATTGATTTCACTTTGGCAGACTATTTAACGGGTATTGGTAAAAAAGGCTTTATTGCTGACTTGATGCCAAAGCTGCCGATTTATGTCAATTTGTTGAGTCCAGAAGCACAAGCTGTTATCGGTAAAGTGCATGACAACACTCGCCCAGCGCTCAAGTTACTTGAAAATGAAGGGTTCACAAATCGCGGTTACGTGGACATCTTCGATGGTGGTCCAACCGTAGAATGTGATTTACGAAATATTGAGTCGGTACGTCACTCATTCCGAGCTCAAGTGAGAATTGCTCCGCACACGAGCACACAAGACTTTTTGATGTGCAATTCATCATTTGCAGATTTTCGAGCCGCAGCGGCAAAGGCGGCGTATGACGCTGAGACACATAGTGTCGTAATTGCGCCTGAATTGGCGGAAGCGCTTTTGGTTAAGGACGGAGATTTTATCCGTCTTCTTCCACAGTAACTGACGACAGATTTTAAGGATAGAAACAATGACGCATTGGATTGCAGGTGAGTGGGTACAAGGTCAAGGGGAAGCCCTAACGTCTTTATCTCCATATAATCAAGAAGTGATTTGGCAAGGCAAAGGTGCAACCGCAGAACAAGTGAATCAAGCCGTAGATGCGGCACGTGAAGCGTTTGTTGAGTGGAAAAAACGCCCATTCGCAGAGCGTGAAGCGATTGTTTTGGCTTTTGCTGAAAAAGTAAAAGAGAACAGCGAAACCATCGCCGAAGTTATCGCTAAAGAAACGGGTAAGCCGATTTGGGAAACTCGCACTGAAGCGGCGGCAATGGCTGGAAAAATCGCCATTTCTATCCGCGCCTACCACGACCGAACAGGAGAGGCGACCCGTGAAGCTGCGGGCAACCAAATTGTATTGCGTCATCGCCCACTAGGTGTGATGGCGGTATTCGGTCCTTATAACTTTCCTGGCCACCTACCAAATGGTCACATCGTGCCTGCACTGCTTGCGGGTAACACCGTTGTATTCAAGCCATCTGAACAAACTCCGTGGACGGGTGAACTCGCAATGAAACTGTGGGAAGAAGTTGGTCTACCAAAAGGAGTGATTAACCTAGTCCAAGGCGCGAAAGAAACTGGTATTGCTCTTGCTGATGCTAAAGGTATTGATGGTGTGTTGTTTACCGGGAGCGCAAACACAGGGCACGTCTTGCATCGTCAATTCGCGGGTCAGCCAGATAAGATGTTGGCGCTTGAAATGGGCGGCAACAACCCGATGGTTATCTCGGATAACTACGGCGATCTAGATGCGACAGTTTACACCATCATTCAATCGGCATTCATTAGTGCAGGCCAACGCTGTACCTGTGCACGCCGTCTGTATATCCCATTTGGTGACAAAGGCGATGCCGTGATCACGAAGCTGGTGGAAGCGACACGCAATATTCGAGTAGGCCAACCATTTGCAGAGCCTGCGCCATTCATGGGACCGCAAATTTCGGTTGCGGCAGCCAAGTTCATTTTGGATGCACAAGCGAACTTACAAGCACTGGGTGGCGAGAGCTTGATTGAAGCAAGAGCAGGTGAAGCGGCGTTTGTTTCTCCGGGCATCATCGATGTGACGAACATTGCTGTGTTACCAGATGAAGAGTACTTCGGTCCACTGCTGCAAGTTATACGCTACGAAGGGCTAGAAAAAGCGGTTGAGTTAGCGAACGATACGCGATTTGGTCTATCCGCAGGTCTCGTTTCAACCGACGACCAAGAGTGGGACTATTTCGTTGATCATATCAGAGCTGGCATCGTGAACCGTAATCGCCAATTAACAGGAGCAAGTGGTGATGCTCCGTTTGGTGGCCCTGGTGCGTCAGGCAATCTACGTCCAAGTGCTTATTATGCAGCGGACTACTGTGCGTACCCAATGGCATCAATGGAGGGACAAGAAACGATCTTACCTGCAACATTGAGCCCGGGTGTTAGCTTGTAATCAAGTATACGAAGCAGTGACAAAGTATTACTGCTTCTATTTGCCAGAGCTATTTACTCAGGTAAGCGCTGGCAAACGCCAAAGGTGAGCTTAAGACTTTCCAGAGCGTGTTGACTGACTGGCACTTAATGCCACACATACCGTCACAGGTTGATGACCACTCGTTCTTAATTCTGGATAGCCTTTCGGCTGTGAACGAGTGGTCAACTTCTTCTGCCTATAACTAACATTTCGTAACAAGGAGTTGTTATGACGCCCGACCTGTTATTTGAATCGCTGTGGAAAGACTATATTCAACGCCTTTGCCCATCTGCTGCTAAAGTGCATCAACTTTTACAAGAAGATGAACCTCTTATTAATGACCATATTGCGCTGCGTACGTTTAATGTCGCTCCTCTAGGCATTGAAACGTTGGCGAAGCCATTCCTAGCGGTGGGTTACAAAGCCTGTGGTGACTACGTATTTGAAAGCAAAAAGCTGGTGGCAAAACATTTTGAGCATCCAGATCCGAAACAACCAAAAGTCTTCATCAGTGAATTGAAAGTGGATGAGTGCTCACCAGAGGTACAAGGCATTGTTTATAAACTGGTAGAGCAGGTTGATGCTTCTAAACTGACCGGCAGTGACTTCTTGTACGGCGGACGTTTGTGGGACCTTAGCCATGCTGACTTCCAAATCTTAGCGAAAGAGAGTGAGTACGCTTCTTGGCTAGCGGCTCATGGTTACGGAGCTAACCACTTCACAGTGAGCGTCAATCAGCTTAATCAGTATGAAGAAGTGAAGCAGGTGAATGACTATTTGCGAGAAGCAGGCTTTATCATTAACGAAAATGGTGGTGAAGTAAAAGGCACACCAGAAGTACTTTTAGAGCAGTCTTCTACCATGGCAGATAAAGTCCCTGTCACATTCATGGATGGGGCACAAGTCATCCCTGGTGGTTTCTATGAATTTGCAAAACGTTACCCGATGGAAAGTGGCGAACTGTACACGGGTTTTGTTGCGGCATCAGCAGACAAAATCTTTGAGAGCACGAACAGTAAATAACACGCATCCAAGTAAAGAAAAAGCCACCCGAGGGTGGCTTTATAATTTGAACGTTATTTCGATGAGAAGTTAGTTAATGAATAAACTAACTGATTAAGAAATTAACGAGTCCCGTATACAACGATAGTTTTACCGTGTGCAGAGATTAGGTTTTGTTCTTCTAGCATTTTCAAGATACGACCAACGGTTTCACGAGAACAGCCAACAATTTGACCGATTTCTTGACGAGTGATCTTGATTTGCATGCCGTCTGGGTGAGTCATCGCATCTGGTTGTTTAGCTAGGTTCAGAAGAGTCTGAGCGATACGACCAGTTACGTCTAGGAACGCTAGGTCACCTACTTTTTGGCTAGTAACTTGAAGACGACGAGCCATCTGCGCAGAAAGGCGCATAAGGATATCCGGGTTTACTTGGATAAGTTGACGGAACTTCTTGAAAGAAATTTCTGCCACTTCACAAGGAGATTTAGCACGAACCCAAGCTGTACGCTCTTGGTCTTCTTCGAATAGGCCAAGCTCACCAATGAAGTCACCTTGGTTTAGGTAAGAAAGGATCATCTCCTTACCTTCTTCGTCCTTGATAAGAACCGCAACAGAACCTTTAACGATGTAGTACAAAGTTTCTGCTTTTTCGCCCGCGTGAATTAGCGTGCTTTTTGATGGGTACTTATGAATGTGACAGTGTGAAAGAAACCATTCTAATGTTGGGTCGGTTTGAGGTTTACCTAGAACCATAATATCTCACTTCCTCTGCAGGGTACGCTTGCGCTATCCATATTTTAGCTCAGCCTGAATTGGCCTACTAGAATAAGAGCACTTTTTCTATGCTGCAAGCTCTCTTATGTTTCGGTTAGAAATAGTATCCTTTTTCTAAAACGATTTCTTGATTTTAATCGTGCCATGGCGGAGATTTTGTAAGCAAAACTGTGCACATGATCACGGTATGAAAAGTAAACACCTTAATACGGACGTTTCTAACCGATTTTTCCCGTTTCGATGAGTTGTTGCAGTATTGGCCTAACAATGAGCTCCATAGCAAAGCTCATTTTACCGCCAGGCACAACAATGGTGTTATGACGTGACATAAATGAGCCGTCAATCATCGCCAGTAGGTAAGGGAAATCGACATTCTTAATTCCACGCAGGCGAATCACAACGAAACTTTCATCTAGGCTTGGGATCCCTTTTGCGTTTAGCGGGTTGGATGTGTCTACAGTCGGTACGCGCTGGAAGTTGATGTGAGTACGAGAAAATTGTGGCGTAATGTAGTTTAAGTAGTCGTCCATAGAACGAACAATGGAGTCCATTACCGCCTCACGTGAGTGTCCGCGATCACGGGTGTCGCGGACGAATTTTTGAATCCACTCCAAGTTTACGATAGGGACCATGCCAATCAAAAAATCGACATGTTGAGCAACGTCTACTTCGCCATCCACCACGCCGCCATGCAACCCCTCATAGAACAAGACGTCACTGTTTTCGGGTAGGTCTTGCCACGGTGTGAAAGTGCCAGGCATTTGATTGTAAGGCACCGCCTCATCAAAGGTGTGCAGGTATCGGCGTACGCTGCCCGTGCCCTCTGCCCCAAATTGGCGGAAAAATGATTCTAGGCCGGGAAAGTCATTGGCTTGAGGACCAAAGTAGCTGATGTGCTTGCCTTGCTCTCGAGCTTTGCGGATTTCGACATCCATTTCTGGACGAGTAAAACGGTGAAAGCTATCACCCTCCACCCATGCAGGTTTGATGTTCATCATATTGAACATCTTACGGAAAGCTTCGGATGTAGTTGTAGTGCCGGCACCGGACGAACCAGTAACCGCAATGATTGGATGTTTCGCTGACATGACAAACCTTGTCGAAAATTACTTACCTGTAATGTGCAGCATACGAATATGCTGCACGGTCGAAATCCCACTATAGCATGTAACAAGCCGTTGTCATCGAGAGGGATTCAGCAAAAATGTGAGAGGTCTAAAACTTTGCTTTTAGCTGTATATCAACCGTTTCATGAAGCTCTGAAAAGACGATGACCGCTTCACCTTTCTCTAGTTGCAGCTTCACTTGTTCGATTTTGTCTTGCAACGAAATTTCTACCGCACCATAGTCTGTCCCCTCACGGAGAACGAATTCACGGATCAGGTTTTCTAGTGTATCTGGCGCGATGTCTTGCCATGGAATGATCATAAATACCTCAAACTTTTATGACGGTTAGGGCTATTTGCCTCAGTTAGTTTACAAGGTTCGTGATGCGGATACAGCAGAAAGGTACTCGGAAGAGATGCTTTCATAATAGGCTGGCAAGGCCTCTTCTAGCCAAAACTTAGGTTTTAAGGCGGTCCCAGTTAGAAAACCCACATGCCCACCATGCTCATACAGGCGATAATCAATATTGTCAGGCAGTACAAATTTTGGAATGACATCGTCGGTCATAAAGGGATCATCTTTTGCGTGAATGATCAGTGTCGGTAAAGTGATTTGTTGCAGCTTACTGAGGCCAGAGCACTGTTCATAATAATCTTGAGCATCCTTAAACCCATGCAGAGGCGCCGTGATGAGATCATCAAATTCATATAAGCGAGTGACTCGTTTGATCGAGCTGTAAGAAAGGGCAAGCTCACCTTGGATCAAATCATGCTTTTGTAGCGCATTACGTTTGAGTGAGGAAAGCAAGTAACGTTTGTAAACTTTAGAAAAGCCTTGCTCAATACGATTGGCACATGCAGCCAAATCTAACGGTGCAGATACGATGGTCGCGGCACTTAAAATTGGGTCGTCTTTGTATTGTGCCAAGTAGTTTGCCAGCATGTTGCCACCAAGAGAAATGCCAACCGCAACTTTTGGGTTATTTGGAAACTGCTTATTTAAATATTCCAGGAAGAAGCGAGCATCCGTGACTTCGCCTGAATGGTAAGCTCGTGCTTTTTTATTCGGCTTTCCACTACAGCCACGAAAGTGCATCATGACAGACAGCCATCCTGACTGAGAAAATGCATTCATCAGCCCATTTGCATAGGGGCTATAAAAACATCCCTCTAAGCCATGAAACAAAACGAATATAGGCTTGTTTTGGCTCATATCCATGCGTTCAGACCATGCTAAATCAAGAAAGTCACCATCAGGCGTATCGAGAGTCTGCCAAATGGGTGTAAACAAGGCTTTTTTACGAATGAATCGTGGTAATAAGGTTTGAAGGTGTGGGTTCTTAATCCCAGCGGCTGCGAAAAATTGTGTCATACCTAACTGCTCTTATATGGTCCTTCGTGTTGGCTGAAGAACTTATTAATATAATCCTTTATAGCTTTAGTATAGATATATTACGGGGTTATGGGCGATATTATAGGGGATGGTTATCAGGAAATGGCATTGAAAACGCGTGTTGTAGGTGCTCCCCCCCAAGTTGACGGCAGTATCTTAGCGTCAGTGGCTCACCATCGTTATTCACCAGAGTAAGAGAATTAATACAATCCACAAGATCCGATTGTTGCTGCTTTTCTAGCTGTAACTCAAACTGTAATGCTTCACGATACAAAGCATCATTGACTTGTAATTTGAGGTGACGACGTAATTCTCGATAAGAGCTGAGGAGCGTTTCACTGCGCATTATGCAGCCTTGAAGGATTGGCCAATCTTGTTCTAGGAAAATGACCTGCTGCTCATCAAGCCATTTGAGCAGCAGTAATAAGTTCACGTTACCGTGGTAGTTGTTCTGCAATGATAAGCACGCTTCTTTCACTTCGCGGACACCATAAAATTGCAGGCTGAACTGCCAAAGGTGTTCTAAGGTAAGAGTGAATTCTACGTGCTTGTTTGTCATTGATTAAACTCTAGCTCCATCTGCTCGAGTGTTTCTTGGGCAGACATCCATTCCATTTCCACTTCTTCAAGCTCTGATTTGCTTGATGCTTGAAGTGCCAATACTTCGTTAAGTCTAGCTTTATTTTCGGCTTCATACAGAGAGTTATCGACTAATTGTTCTTCTGCTCTCGCCAACGCCTCGCCTAACTTATCCATTTTATTCTCTAACTGTGTCAGCGTTTTGCGAATTGGCGCCGTTTGTTTACGGAATTCTGCTTCGCGTCGCTTTTGCTCTTTTTTTGCCGCCGCGCTATTGGCTCCATCTTTCACCGGTTGTGACGCTTGGGCTTCTTTTCGCTCGGCTTTTTGTTGCTCTGTCAGCCATTTGTAGTAATCGTTCAAATCGCCATCGAATGGGGCAACTTGACGATCGTGGACTAGGTATAAGTCATCGGTTGTCGCACGTAATAGGTAACGGTCGTGCGAAACAATCACCATCGCACCTTCAAAAGTTTGCAGTGCCATGGTCAGTGCTTGGCGCATGTCCAAGTCCAAGTGGTTGGTTGGTTCGTCGAGTAGCAATAGGTTGGGTTTTTGCCATACGATTAATGCCAGTACCAAGCGTGCTTTTTCACCTCCTGAAAACGGTGCGACTTTCTCTAGTGCTTTATCGCCTTGGAAACCAAAGCTACCTAGGTAGTCTCGCAATTGCTGTTCCGTTTGGTCTGGCGCAATTTGCATCATGTGTTGCAGTGGCGTTTCTTCTGGGTGCAAAGTTTCCAATTGATGTTGAGCAAAGTAACCAATTTTTACGCCTTGCGAGTAAGTCAGATCACCACCTTGTGCTTTAAGTTCGCCAGAAAGCAGCTTGATCAAGGTTGATTTACCAGCGCCGTTGCGGCCAAGTAGGCCAATACGACTGCCCGGTACTAAGTTAAGGCGGATCTTTTCTAGGATCAGGTTATCACCGTAGCCGGCTGATACTTCATCCATCATCATGATTGGGTTTGGTAATGCCGTTGGCTCGCGGAATTCAAAGCTGAAAGGGTTATCGAATTGCGCAGGCAGCACTTTTTCCATACGTTCTAGCGCTTTTATGCGACTTTGGGCTTGGCGTGCTTTGGAAGCTTTGTAACGGAAACGATCGATGTAGCTTTGCATGTGCGACATCTGCTTCTTCTGTTTTTCGAACATCGCTTGTTGCAATATCATCTTTTGCGCGCGCTGATTTTCGAATGATGAGTAGTTGCCGGTGTATTCGTTTAGCTGTTGATTTTCGATATGGATAATGCGGCCAACGATAGGATCTAAGAAATCACGGTCGTGCGAGATAAGGATTAGCGTACCTGGATAATTTTGTAACCAGCGCTCTAACCACATTACAGCATCCAAATCCAAGTGGTTGGTCGGTTCGTCGAGCAACAGTAGATCTGAGCGACATAATAGCGCTTGAGCTAAGTTAAGGCGCATACGCCAACCACCAGAAAACTGGGTAAGACTCCAACTCATTTGCTCTTGGCTAAAGCCCAGACCATCAAGCAGTTCGGCAGCGCGTGCGCGAATACTATAACCGCCAATGGTTTCAATCTTGCCGTGGATCTCAGCAACCAGTGTGCCGTTGTCTTTCTCTTCGGCGATAGCCAGTTGAGCTTCAAGATCACGGAACTCACGATCACCATCAATAACGTATTCCAGTGCGCTGCGGTCGAGTGCTGGCGTTTCCTGTGCAACCCAAGCCAATTCCCAATGTTGAGGTTGGCTGAATGAGCCGGCATCAATGGACAGTTCATCTTTTAGTAATGCGAACAGGGTAGATTTACCGCAGCCATTTTTACCTACAAGACCCACTTTGTCGCCTGGGTGAATGGTTGCTGATGCTTGGTCTAAAAGAGGTTTACCGCCACGCAGTAACTGAATATCAGAGAAGGTAATCATAGGGTTTTAATTCACTTTGCGCAGTGCGCGTTTCTTAGTCATTTATCTCGCGATGAATAGTAGGGCTATTGGCAGGAAAAGTCGATCTCTGCGCTTTAATTGCATTATGCTATACAAAAAAGTATAACAATTTGATAACGGATAAAAATAAAGACAAGGACGACTATTTGGCTGTTTCAGCGCCTCTTCCCCCAAGAGTTCTGGTTATCTATGCTCATCCAGAGCCACAAAATTCGATTGCTAATCAAGTGATGATTAAAAAAATTCAATCGCTTGATCATGTCACGGTGCGCGATCTTTATGGTGCGTATCCCGATTTTTTTATTGATGTGAATTACGAGCATACTCTGCTTAAGGAGCATGATGTGATCGTATTTCATCACCCTCTTTATATGTACTCCTGTCCGGCATTATTGAAAGAGTGGATGGATCGCGTATTAGGTAAAGGATTTGCATTCGGTGATGGTTGTGCGTTAGAGGGCAAATATTGGCGTAGTGTCATTACCACTGGGGGCAAAGAAGATGCGTTTAGCCCTAAGGGCTACAATAAGTATCCTCTTGAGCAAATATTGCAACCGTTCGAGTTAACCGCAGCCCTGTGCCAAATGCACTGGATGGAACCTTTAGTGCTGTACTGGTCGCGTAATGTCTCAGACATCGAACGCTATCAACATGCAGAGCAATATCGTCAATGGCTGAATGATCCCTTGAGAGAGTGGGATGAGCAAGGAGGTCAGCATGGCGATAACCAGTGAGTTTCTTCAAAGTAGCGTGGTGTTTCTCTCTGCGGCGGTGATTGCTGTACCGATCGCGCAACGCCTTGGGCTTGGGTCTGTTCTTGGTTATCTGATTGCTGGAGTCCTAATTGGTCCTTGGGGGTTGGGCTTGATCAGTGATGTGGATGCCATTCTCCATTTTGCGGAACTCGGGGTCGTATTGTTGCTGTTCTTAATTGGATTGGAATTGAATCCTAAAAAACTCTGGCAAATGCGAGGGCCAATACTTGGCTTAGGCGGAGCGCAAGTCATCATAACCACCGCCGTGATTGGCAGTATTGTCAGTTTGTTTGGATTGAGCATACAAGTCAGTTTGGTTATCGGTATGGGGCTGGCGCTTTCGTCCACGGCAATTGCACTTAAAGTGATTGAAGAACAAGGGCAAACCGGTACTGAAACTGGGCAGTCTGGCTTTGCAGTATTGCTGTTTCAAGATATTGCCGTGATCCCTATGCTCGCCATGTTGCCGTTATTGGCTGGTGGGCAAAGTGGTGGTGACTGGCTGGATGCTATTTTTGTGTTGGGAAGTGTGCTGGCTTTACTGGTCGGTGGTCACTTCCTGTTGCGTCCCCTGTTCCGATTTGTGGTGATGAGTGGTGTACGCGAGCTCTTTACTGTCGCAGCGTTGCTGGTGGTGCTTGGCATTTCTGTCGCCATGCAAAAACTCGGGCTTTCCATGGCGCTCGGCACATTTTTGGCGGGGGTGTTACTTGCTGAAAGTGAGTACCGTCATGAGCTCGAAATTGCGATTGAACCGTTCAAAGGTTTGCTGCTTGGCTTGTTTTTTATCGCCGTAGGTATGGCCGTCAACTTGGGGTTATTAGCACTTCAACCGCTGGCAATTATTGGTGCTGTAGTGGCTTTAGTCACGGTGAAAGGTTTGGTGTTGTATGTCTTGGCTCGTACTGCTCGAGTTCGTGCCAAGTCGCGCAGTCGTATGGCTGCGATTTTGAGTCAAGGGGGGGAGTTCGCTTTCGTTATCTTCACTGCAGCCAATCAAGAGGGGATCTTAAATAAAGAACAAGTGGCGTTCTTGCTGGTGGTGGTGAGTTTATCGATGGTGACCACACCGTTGTTGCTCATGGGGCAGAAGAAGTGGTTTGCACATACGCTCAATCAAGAAGAAGAGAGCGTGACTAGCAACGTTGTTGATCGCCGCCCACGCGTGATCATTGCCGGTTTTGGTCGTTTTGGTCAGATTGTTGGGCGCTTGATGTACGCCAATAAGATCAAAGTGACGGTATTAGAGAGTGATGCTAGCCAGATCCACTTACTGCGTAAATACGGCTATAAAGTGTTTTATGGTGACGCGACTCAGATTGATCTTCTGCGAGCGGCGGGGGCTGACAAAGCAGAAGCGCTAGTGATCTGTACTGACTCTCCTGATGAAGTCATGGCAATCGTTGATATTTGTCGTGCTCATTTCCCAAAACTAAAGATCCTTGCACGTGCACGCAGCCGTGTGGAAGCGTATCAATTAATGAATCATGGTGTGCAAAATTATTCGCGTGAAACCTTTTTAGGAGCGCTCGATCTTGGTCGCCAAGCGCTCGTGGAGTTAGGTATGCATCCGTATCAAGCAAAGCGGGCAGAAGCACATTTTCGAAAACTTGATAATGCTATGCTCAAGGACTTGTTGCCTCAGCATAGTGAAGATAAAGAACTCGCTCAGCGCTCAAAAGAAGCGCGTAAAGAATTAGAGGAAATTTTTGGTCGCGAAATGGAAAGCGATCAACAGTCACCTAATCATTGGAAGTAGTACCCGCAAAACATAGAGCGGGAGAGGGAATAGAGTTGAAAATTAAGAAACGTTTTATTGCAGGAGCAAATTGCCCGAAGTGCAGCCAACAAGACACATTACGTTGGTGGATCGAGAATAACATTGAGCTTGTGGAGTGTGTCGATTGTGATTATACCGAGCAGCGTAAACCGCAATCTGTAGATAAAAATAAACACTCGCAGCAAGAAATGATCGGGATTTTTAAGCCAGAATAATTGAACTTCAATAATTGATCCCCATAATACTACCATCTTGGTACTTAACCCCATTCTGGTTAAGTCAATTAATCTCCCTGGAGTTAGCATGAAAATTGAAAAGAACGTTGTTGCAAGCCTTGCATACAAAGTAATGTTGGAAGACGGTGTTGTTGTTGACCAATCAACAGCTGACGCTCCTCTTGATTACCTACACGGTCATGACAACCTAATCACTGGTCTTGAAAAAGAGCTAGAAGGCAAAGTGGCAGGCGACAAGTTCTCTGTAACAGTATCTCCTGAAGAAGCTTACGGTGAGCACAACGACGAACTTGTTCAACGTGTTCCTGCAGACGTATTCCAAGGCGTTGACCAAATTGAAGTTGGTATGCGTTTCCTAGCAGATACTGACCAAGGCCCAATCCCTGTAGAAGTAACTGAAGTAGACGGCGATGAAGTGGTTGTAGATGGTAACCACATGCTTGCTGGTCAAACACTAACATTCGAAGTAGAAGTAATGGCTACTCGTGAAGCAACAGCTGAAGAGATCGCACACGGTCACATTCACCAAGGTGGTGGTTGCTGTGGTGGTCACGACCACGATCACGAAGGCGGCTGTTGCGGCGGCGAAGAGAAAGGCGACGACCACGAATGTTGTGGCGGCGGCGGTTGCGGTTCTCACTAATTGCACGATCTTCACTAGATAACGCTATCTAGCAAAATTTTAAAAAGCGCAAGTTGAGGTTTCAACTTGCGCTTTTTTCTTATCTGGGGTGTAGTGCAATATATACACGGAACCACGATATACACGGAACCACGGTCACAAGTAACAATAGTTGGACAAAGCGATGACAAAACCTTTCTCGATTGCCATTCATGGCGGTGCAGGCACCATCTTGCGTGAACAGATGAGCGATGAATTGCAACAATCTATCTTGGCGGATCTAGAGGCCGCAGTAAAAGCTGGGCACCAAATCTTAGCAAAAGGTGGTGAAGCCTTAGATGCGGTCGTGATGGCAGTGAAAGTGTTGGAAGACTCTCCCAACTTTAATGCTGGTAAAGGCTCTGTTTTGACACATAACGAGATGGTGGAAATGGACGCCTCTGTGATGGATGGAAAAAGCCAAGCCGCAGGTGCAGTTGCTGGTGTTCGTCATATTAAGAATCCAATTGAACTCGCCCGTGACGTGATGCGAAACAGCAACCATGTATTGTTGGTGGGCGAGGGGGCAGAGACGTTTGCTTTTGAACAAGGTTATGAGTACACCGAGCAGGATTATTTTTTTACCGATCGCCGGTATGAACAGCTGCAGTCTATGCGTGAGAAAGGGGTGTTTGCGTTATCTGAATCTCGTTATCCGGATGACCGCAAGCATGGTACGGTCGGCGCAGTAGCGCTGGATCAACATGGTAATTTAGCAGCCGGAACCAGTACGGGGGGCGTAACCAATAAGAAGTACGGTCGAGTTGGAGATTCTGCTCTGATTGGTTGCGGCACAGTGGCAGAGAATGGTGTCGTAGCAGTATCAACCACGGGTGTCGGTGAGTTCTTTATTCGTAAGCGCGTGGCGGAAGATGTTGCAGCTCGTATACGTTACTTACAAGAAGACGTGCATACGGCATGTGAGCATATCATTCAAGGTGAACTCAAAGTGATGGGCGGTGAGGGCGGTTTAATTGCTATTGATGCTCAAGGAGAGCTGCACTTTGCGATGAACAGTACCGGTATGTACCGAGCAGGTATTAATACGCAAGGTGAACTCAGTGTAAGCATTTACGCTGATGAGTAGTTTGGTCTGTGACTAAATATTTTGACCGCGGCTAAAAACAATAAAGCCCAGAATGCGTTCTGGGCTTTATGTTATTGATATCTGAATTTTAGTAATGCGGTGGTGGTGTTTCTTCAGATGGATCGGCTAAATTCGACGAATCCATATTCTTCACTTTACCTACCACGTATTTCATCTGATCGAGCATCTTGGTGATTTGCAGTTGCTGCTGCGATAAAGCACCGTTCAGATCTTCAATAGTTTGTTCTTGGAACGCAAGCTGACATTCTAAGTCATTAATGCGTGCTTCTAATTGCTGAATGAGTTTGTCTGTCATGATCCGTTCTCTAGCTGCCAAGCTTGGGCAATGCCCGCAGATGTGGCAGTAATTACACGTTGCTTGGAATCAAAGGCAGCATCATACACGACCGCGCGAGGAGGGCGAGTATCTTTTTTCGGCTCGACTTCAAATCCATCGACTCGCTTGCCCGTTTGGGTATTCCATACCATCACTCGGCCAGATGGCATCCCAGTAACCAGTAAATCGCCATCATCAGAGAATCGTGCGGTAGAGAAAATTAACTGGCGCGACCAACTACTGAGGTGAGCCATCTCTTCCCCCGTTTCTAAATCCCAAATAATGGCTTGGTTGCCCGCATCGGAAGTCATGGCTAATTTCCCATCTCGTTGTAATGCGACTCTTACCACACGTTGGTCATGCTCAAAGGTCCGTATCACTAATCCGCTTTTTGTATCCCATAGGTAAGCTTTGTAATCATTTCCCCCCGTTAGTGCAAAGCGCCCATTTGGGGAGATTGCCACAGAATTGACTTTTTCTTGGTGAGCAAGGAACTCCAATCTTCGTCCGGTGACTAAGTTGACATGTATTGCTTTTCCATTGGAAAGACCCAGTAACACTTGCTCACCATTCGCAGTAATGTCAACGTCACGAATAAGTGCATCTGAGATAGACCATAATCCCGTGGCTTGTGTCCACCCCAGATCCCAAACGGCGAAATTGACTTGGCTTGCTGTTATGGCATATCGACCATTGTCAGAAATGCGAATATGAGAAACCACACTGGCGTCTTGATCGAGCTCCCCTAGCTTTGCAAGCTGCTTGTTTTGTTCTAAATCCCACAATACCAAATGGTGTTCTTTGGAGTAGAGTAAAGCAAAGCGGGCATCTCTACTGAGAGCAAAGCTGGTGGAGCCTTGAGGTTCAAGTGGCCATCGTTGAACATCGTGATGGGTAAAAAAGCATCCATTTAACGTAGTGATGACAACTAAATGTAGGAATAAATGAGAAATTCTTTGCATTACATCTAATAATCCAGTTTGTGTCTTGAGACATATAGCTAGTATATTGGTATAACGATTGTCTTCACTAGTCTCATAGAAGATTTGTGCACAACAACCAATGGCGTAGCCATTATTTGGAGAATTTAATGAAATCAGTTTTAAAAGTGTCGCTACTTGCTGCAACAGTAATGCTAGCGGTAGGTTGTCAAAAAGAAGAAACAAAACCAGAAGTGGCACCGCAAGCAGAACAAGTTCAAGCTGAAACTGGCAAAGCGGTTCACTTTAAAACCGACGATGACAAAGCGGCGTATGCAATTGGTGTGTCATTTGCTAACTACCTAAGTGCAAGTATCGAGAAGCCAAGCGAAATCGGTATTAACCTAAACAAAGACCTAGTGCTTAAAGGTATCGAAGACGTATTCAAAGGCAATGCAGCGCTTAACGAAGAAGAAACTCGTGCAGCTCTAGAATCTCTAGACAAGCGTGTTGCAGAAACCATGCAAAAGCAAGCGGCTGAGAAAGCGGCTGAAGCGAAGAAAGCTGGCGATGACTTCCGTGCTGAATTCGAGAAGCAAGAAGGCGTAGTTAAGACAGAATCTGGTCTTCTATACAAAGTTGAAACGCCAGCTGAAGGCGAGAAACCAAAAGACACGGATACTGTTCAAGTACACTACAAAGGTACATTGATCGACGGTACTCAGTTCGACAGCTCTTACGATCGCGGCGAACCAGCAACGTTCCCACTAAACCGAGTAATCCCTGGTTGGACTGAAGGTGTTCAGCTAATGCCAGTAGGTTCTAAGTTCAAATTCGTTATCCCGCCAGAGCTAGCATACGGTGAGCAAGACACACCAAGTATTCCTGCTAACTCAACGCTAGTATTTGAAGTAGAACTACTAAAAGTTGAGAATGACAACGCAGCTCAATAAGCTCGTCTTTTCTATAAGTAGATGAAAAAAGGTCCGATTTTCGGGCCTTTTTTGTTCTAGGTCACTAGTTGATGAGTTTGCTAGGTTGCCTTTCAAAATTTCTGATAAACTTACACCAATTTGTTGATTTTTCGCTCGAAGACTTATGACAACTACAGAAACAATAAATGCGGAGATGTTGCTCGAAATGGAATCTGTCAACGTGATGCCATTTACAGAGCACGATAAAATCATCTTGAGATCTTATGAAGCAGTCGTAGACGGCATTGCCAGTCTAATCGGCCCATTTTGTGAGATAGTTCTTCACTCTTTAGAAGATCTCAATACCTCTGCAATCAAAATTGCTAACGGTGAGAATACCGGCCGTCAGGTTGGCTCTCCGATTACCGACCTTGCGCTAAGAATGCTGAAAGACATTGAGGGTTCTGAGCGTAACTTCTCACGCTCGTACTTTACTCGTGCGAAAGGCGGTGTACTTATGAAATCTATCACCGTTGCTATTCGTAATGGTGAAAATCGCGTGATTGGGTTGCTATGTATCAACGTCAACCTTGATGCACCTTTCTCTCAAGTTTTGCAGTCATTTATGCCTACGCAAGAAGCCGAAGAAGCCGCTTCATCGGTTAACTTTGCGAGTGATGTAGAGGAGCTCGTTGACCAAACAGTTGAACGCACGATTGAAGAGATCAATGCTGATAAATCAGTATCGAACAATACCAAAAATCGTCAGATTGTGATGGAGCTATACGATAAAGGCATCTTCGATATCAAAGATGCAATTAACCGTGTTGCAGACCGTTTGAATATCTCAAAACATACCGTTTATCTTTATATTCGTCAGCGTAAGACTGAGGACGAATGAGCGTGAGTAAATTAACTTACACGTTGGTCGTTAATGGCCCTGTGTATGGGCGTCAATCCGCACGCAGTGCCTATCAATTCGCACAGGCGGTTATTGAACAAGGGCACACTCTGGTCAGTGTGTTCTTTTATCAAGATGGCGTCACCAATGGTACGGCATTGAGTGTACCAGCAAACGACGAATTTGATCTCACTAAAGCGTGGCAGACATTGGCTCAACAGCATAACATTCGTCTTGAAACTTGTGTGGCAGCAGCGCTTCGTCGAGGCATTATTGGTGAGAGTGAAGCAAACCAACATGGCCTTACTCAAAACAACTTAGCTCATGGTTTTGAACAAGCGGGATTAGGCAGTTTGGCTGAGGCGATGCTTATCCAAGATAGAGTGGTGCAGTTTTGAGTCAGTTAACTTATCTATTTCGTAGTGCCCCCCATGGCAATAGCGCAGGACGAGAAGGGGTTGATGCCCTGCTAGCCGCATCTGCGTACTGTGAGGACATTACGGTATTATTTGTTGGGGATGGTGTTTATCAATTACTGCTAGGTCAAGAACCGAGTGGCATATTGAGTAAAGACTATGCGCCTATGCTTAAGTTGTTTGATTTGTACGATATTGAGCAAGTCTTCGTTTGTTCGGATTCACTTTCAGAGCGAGGTTTGGCTCAAGCCGATTTGGTTATCGCGGCTGAAGCATTAAGTACTGACCAACTCAAAGCTAAATTGCAACAAGCAGGTAAATTGCTGTCATTTTGAGGAAGCCATGTTACACATCATCAAATCCGTAACAGCATTAAACGACGCCACGGCGTTTTACAGCGAACAAGATGCCGTGCTGTTAGTTGAAGATGCCATCTATGCGGCAAATCCTCAACATCAAGCATTCACTTTAGTAAAAGGTCCCCTGGTCTATGTGTTACAAAGTGATGTTGAAGCAAGAGGCATGAGTAATCGAATCAGCCCATCGATTGAGGTTGTGAACTACTCTGGCTTTGTAGAATTAACCGTAAAACAAGCCAAATCCTTAACTTGGGATTGACCCTTTTTTCTTGTCTAATGAGGTTTACGGACGAATTGTCCTAATTGAACAAAAAAGATCCGTATATTTCTTGACACACCTCTCACTGCTGCATAGAATTTTGCGTCCCTAACTGCCAAGAGTTGTTAGGGATAGATTTTTCACAAAGCTTACTTTCAAGTAAATCAGGAGCTAGTTAATGGCAACTATTAACCAGTTGGTACGTAAGCCTCGTGCAAAGCAAGTTGTTAAAAGCAACGTGCCTGCACTAGAAGCGTGCCCACAAAAACGTGGTGTATGTACTCGTGTTTACACTACTACACCTAAAAACCTAACTCAGCACTTCGTAAAGTTTGTCGTGTACGTCTGACAAACGGCTTCGAAGTTACATCGTACATCGGCGGTGAAGGTCACAACCTTCAAGAGCACAGTGTTGTACTAATCCGTGGCGGTCGTGTAAAAGACCTTCCGGGTGTACGTTACCACACTGTTCGCGGTGCACTTGACTGTGCTGGCGTTAACGACCGTAAACAAGGTCGTTCTAAGTACGGTGTGAAGCGTCCTAAGTCTTAATGCCCTTCTTTCTGTAAAGAAGCGTTAAGTAAGGCCAAACACTAAAATTAAATTTTAATTTTTTGAAGAAACTGCAAAGTTTTGGATAACCTGAAGAATAAGACAACGGAGAAATTCCATGCCACGTCGTCGCGTCATTGGTCAGCGTAAGATCCTTCCAGATCCAAAGTTCAAATCTGAACTGCTGGCAAAATTCGTTAACATCCTTATGGTTGACGGTAAAAAATCTACTGCAGAAAAAATCGTTTACACTGCACTAGACACTATGGCTGAGAAATCTGGTAAAGATCACTTAGCTGTATTTGAAGAAGCTCTTGAAAATGTTCGCCCAGCGGTAGAAGTTAAATCTCGCCGTGTAGGTGGTTCAACTTACCAAGTACCAGTAGAAGTACGTCCGGTTCGCCGTAACGCACTTGCTATGCGTTGGTTGGTTGAAGCTGCGCGTAAGCGTGGTGAAAAATCTATGGCTCAACGCCTAGCTGCTGAAATGCTAGACGCGTCTGAGAACAAAGGTACTGCGGTTAAGAAACGTGAAGACGTTCACCGCATGGCTGACGCAAACAAAGCGTTCGCACATTACCGTTGGTAATACCTTTTCAGTGCTGCAAGGTTCCTTGCAGCACTTCTTTAGTTCCTATGCGCATGCTAGGAACTATTGCTATATCTAGGGGATAGCTTTCTCGACATAGCAATAGTCCCTAAGTCTCTAAGTATAAGAGGATTCAACCGTGGCTCGCAAAACTCCTATTGAGCGCTACCGTAATATCGGTATCTGTGCTCACGTTGATGCAGGTAAAACAACTACCACTGAACGTATTCTGTTCTACACTGGTCTTTCTCACAAAATCGGTGAAGTTCACGATGGTGCTGCAACCATGGACTGGATGGAACAAGAGCAAGAACGTGGTATCACAATCACTTCTGCAGCAACAACAACTTTCTGGCGTGGTATGGAAGCTCAATTCCAAGATCACCGCGTAAACATCATTGATACTCCTGGACACGTTGACTTCACAATCGAAGTAGAACGTTCTCTTCGTGTACTCGATGGTGCAGTTGTCGTGTTCTGTGGCTCATCAGGTGTTGAACCTCAGTCTGAAACTGTATGGCGTCAAGCTGACAAATACCATGTTCCACGCATCGTATTTGTAAACAAGATGGACCGTACTGGTGCAGACTTCCTACGTGTTGTAGACCAAATTAAAAACCGTCTTGGTGCGAATCCTGTTCCAATCCAACTTAATGTTGGTGCAGAAGAAGAATTCCAAGGTGTTATTGACCTTATCAAGATGAAAATGATCAACTGGAACGAAGCCGATCAAGGCATGTCTTTCACTTACGAAGACATTCCAGCTGACATGCAAGAACTTGCTGATGAATGGCGCAACAACCTAGTTGAAGCGGCAGCAGAAGCTAGCGAAGAGCTAATGGATAAGTACCTTGAAGAAGGTGAGCTAACAGAGGTTGAAATCAAACAAGCTCTGCGTGCTCGTACACTAAATAACGAAATCGTACTGGCTACTTGTGGTAGTGCGTTTAAGAACAAAGGTGTACAAGCAGTACTAGACGCTGTAATCGAATACTTACCATCACCTGTTGATGTACCTGCAATTAAAGGTATCGACGAAAATGAAAATGAAGTTGAGCGTCATGCTGACGACAACGAACCGTTTTCTGCGCTAGCGTTTAAGATTGCAACTGACCCGTTCGTAGGCACACTGACTTTCATGCGCGTTTACTCTGGTGTTGTAAACACAGGTGACTCTGTTTATAACTCTGTAAAAGAGAAGCGTGAGCGCTTTGGCCGTATTGTACAAATGCATGCTAACAAGCGTGATGAGGTGAAAGAGATCCGTGCGGGTGATATTGCCGCTGCAATCGGTCTGAAAGACGTAACAACAGGTGACACTCTATGTGACCAGAACCACAAAGTGATTCTAGAGCGCATGGAATTCCCTGAACCAGTTATTCAGATCGCAGTAGAACCTCGCTCAAAGGCTGATCAAGATAAGATGGGCGTTGCTCTAGGTAAACTAGCAGCAGAAGATCCATCTTTCCGCGTGGAAACGGACGACGAAACAGGTCAAACACTGATCTCTGGTATGGGTGAACTTCACCTAGATATCATCGTTGACCGTATGAAGCGTGAATTCAGCGTTGATTGTAATGTTGGTAAACCTCAAGTTGCTTACCGTGAAACCATCCGTGGTACTGCGGAAGTAGAAGGCAAGTTCGTTCGCCAATCTGGCGGTCGCGGTCAGTACGGTCACGTATGGATCAAACTGGAGCCTTCTGAACTGGGTGAAGGTTTTGTCTTTGTTGACGAGATCGTGGGTGGTGCGGTTCCTAAAGAGTACATTAGCTCGGTAGCGAAAGGCATCGAAGAGCAAATGAATAGCGGTGTTCTAGCGGGTTACCCAGTTCTAGATATTAAAGCAACGTTGTTCGATGGTTCTTACCACGATGTTGATTCAAGCGAAATGGCATTTAAGATTGCTGGTTCAATGGCCTTTAGAAAAGGTGCTCTTGAAGCAAACCCAGTGATTCTTGAACCAATGATGAAAGTTGAAGTAACCACTCCAGAAGACTGGATGGGTGATGTTGTTGGTGACCTTAACCGTCGCCGCGGCATGATCGAAGGTATGGACGAGGGTGTGGCAGGTCTTAAGATCATCCGTGCTCAAGTACCTCTTTCTGAAATGTTTGGTTACGCAACCGACCTACGTTCAGCAACTCAAGGCCGTGCGTCTTACTCTATGGAGTTCCATGAGTATGCTGAAGTGCCTAAGACATTTGCTGAAGCAATCATGGCTGAACGTGGTTACTAATTTGACGTTTGATCCACAAAAAGTTTAAGACTTTTTGCGTGATCAGGCCGTCCAAATATTGCGCTAACGAGCGTTGGCGCATAAAATAACAATTTCTGGCGCGTTGAGATCAATAATGATCCCAGCGAATCATAACTAGGAAGGAACACGATTGTGTCTAAAGAAAAATTTGAACGCGTAAAACCGCACGTAAACGTTGGTACTATCGGCCACGTTGACCACGGTAAAACAACTCTAACTGCAGCTATCTGTACTACACTTGCAAAAGTATACGGCGGTGCTGCTCGTGACTTCGCATCTATCGATAACGCTCCAGAAGAGCGTGAGCGCGGTATCACAATCTCTACTTCTCACGTAGAGTACGACACTCCAACTCGCCACTACGCACACGTAGACTGTCCAGGACACGCGGATTATGTTAAAAACATGATCACTGGTGCTGCACAGATGGACGGTGGTATCCTAGTTGTTGCTGCAACAGATGGCCCAATGCCACAAACTCGTGAGCACATCCTACTAGGCCGTCAGGTTGGTATCCCTTACATCATCGTATTCATGAACAAATGTGACATGGTTGACGATGAAGAGCTACTAGAACTAGTAGAAATGGAAGTTCGTGAACTTCTATCTGAGTACGATTTCCCAGGTGATGACCTACCAGTTATCCAAGGTTCTGCACTAGGCGCACTAAACGGCGAAGAGCAGTGGGAAGCGAAAATCATTGAACTAGCTGAAGCACTAGATACATACATCCCTGAGCCAGAGCGTGCAGTAGATATGCCATTCCTAATGCCTATCGAAGACGTATTCTCAATCCAAGGTCGTGGTACAGTAGTTACTGGTCGTATCGAGCGCGGTATCCTAAACGTAGGTGACGAAGTTGCTATCGTTGGTATCAAAGACACGACTACAACTACATGTACTGGTGTTGAGATGTTCCGTAAGCTTCTAGACGAAGGTCGTGCTGGTGAGAACGTTGGTGCACTTCTACGTGGTACTAAGCGTGATGACGTTGAACGTGGTCAAGTACTAGCTAAGCCTGGTTCAATCACTCCGCACACTAAGTTCGAGTCAGAAGTATACGTACTTTCTAAAGATGAAGGTGGTCGTCACACTCCATTCTTCAAAGGCTACCGTCCACAGTTCTACTTCCGTACAACTGACGTAACTGGTGACATCTCTCTACCAGAAGGCGTAGAAATGGTAATGCCAGGCGACAACATCCAAATGACTGTTGAGCTAATCGCTCCAATCGCAATGGATGAAGGTCTACGTTTCGCTATCCGTGAAGGTGGCCGTACAGTAGGTGCTGGTGTTGTTGCTAAGATCTTCGCTTAATTCTTAACGAATTAAACGAACTCTTGCACTCTTCTTCTTTTTGAAGAAAGCGCTAGAAAAAGGGAAGCTAAGGCTTCCCTTTTTTGTACCTGCTAAGTCATTGAAAGTTCATTAAATGCTCAAAATTGATATAACAAAACGTTCTGTAACCCCTATTAATACAACTGGTAACAAGAACGATTATTGTTTATATTTCATTCCAAGGTAGAATTTAGGGGTTTTGAATATGTACGTTTGTCTTTGTCATGGTGTCTCTGACAAGAAAATTAGGAAGTTGGCGATAGATGAGGGCATAACGGACATTCGAGGAATTAAAAGATGCACTGCTTTAGGAAGTCAATGCGGTAAGTGCATTAAACAAGCGAAAGAAATTTTAGCAGAAACAGAATATCTAGTGCTGAAACAAGTTAGCTAATGACACGCTTCATTTTTGACACCTTCTCATTTGCTTCTACAGTTATATGAAGCCAAAGAGGAGGGCTTTGTCATGAAAGGCGATCCAATCATAATTCAACATCTCAATAAAGTGCTCGGTAATGAGCTCATCGCAATAAACCAATACTTTCTTCACGCTCGCATGTATAAAGATTGGGGATTGAAACACCTTGCTGAAAAGGAATACCACGAGTCTATTGATGAAATGAAGCATGCCGATCATTTAATTGAACGCATTCTATTTCTAGAGGGGCTTCCTAACCTTCAAGACCTTGGCAAACTGATGATAGGCGAAGACACGCCAGAGATGCTTGAGTGTGACTTGAAGTTAGAAATGGCTGCTATCCCTGATTTAAAAGATGCGATCGCTTATGCGGAAGATATTCGTGATTATGTTTCTCGAGATTTGTTCCAAGATATTCTGGAAGATGAAGAAGAGCATGTTGATTGGTTAGAAACTCAGCTTGGCCTTATCGAGATGTCTGGCATCGAAAATTACCTCCAAGCACAGTATGTTGATGAAGAGTAGTCGCGCTTTACTTTTGATTCATTAAATCACCAAATGACACCTGTTTTATTAATCAGGTGTCACTTCCAGGTATCTGGTCTTATCTCTACTAGTTTGCTCTTTTTTAAAGATATAGCTCGCAATCTTGCCTATGAAGATTGATTTCTATACATTAATATTTACTCCCCCTTACCGAAACCATAACAAAAGAGAAACAGATACATGTCTGAAGAGCATCGCCAAGAACTCACCCCAGAAGAAGAACGTCGCCAACAAGCATTGGATTACCATGCCTACCCAACGCCAGGAAAAATTGCTGTAGAGCTGACTAAACCAGCGGAAACGGCTAACGACCTTGCGCTTGCATACAGCCCTGGTGTTGCGGAACCTGTACGTGAAATCGCGCAAAATGCCGACAATGTGTACAAGTACACGGCGAAAGGTAACATGGTTGCGGTTATTTCCAACGGTACGGCGATTCTTGGATTGGGTAATCTTGGTCCGTTAGCTTCTAAACCAGTAATGGAGGGTAAAGCGCTGCTGTTTAAACGTTTTGCTGGTCTAGACTCAATTGATATCGAAGTAAAGCACCGTACGATCGACGAATTTGTCGACACAGTAGCAAACATTGCTGACACTTTCGGTGGTATTAATCTTGAAGATATCAAGGCACCAGATTGTTTTGAGATTGAAAAGCGTCTTATTGAACGTTGTGACGTACCGGTATTCCACGATGACCAACACGGTACGGCGATTGTTACCGCTGCGGGTATGTTAAATGCTATTGAACTACAGGGAAAAAAGCTAGAAGAAGCAACAATTGTGTGTCTTGGTGCCGGTGCAGCAGCTGTGGCATGCATGGAGCTATTGATCAAATGTGGTGCCATGCGTGAAAAGATCTACATGTTGGATCGCAAAGGGGTGATCCATACGCGTCGTGATGATTTGAATGAATACAAACAGCTGTTTGCGAACAACACCGATAAACGCACGCTTGAAGATGTTATTGATGGGGCGGATCTATTTTTAGGGGTATCGGGTCCAAACTTACTGCCAGCAGAAGCGTTGAAACTGATGGCCGATAAGCCAGTCGTATTCGCTTGTTCGAATCCTGATCCTGAAATCAAACCAGAGATCGCTCATGAAGTGCGTGATGATTTGATCATGGGGACTGGCCGTAGCGATTACCCGAACCAAGTAAACAACGTACTGTGTTTCCCATTCATCTTCCGAGGTGCTTTGGATGTGCGTGCGAGTGAGATTAACGATGAAATGAAGCTAGCGGCGGTGGATGCAATTCGAGAGTTGGCGAAAGAGCCAGTGCCTGAAGCGGTATTAAAAGCCGCAGGTGTTGATAAGCTCGAATTTGGCAACGACTACATCATTCCAAAACCAATGGATCCACGTCTATTGCCACGAGTGGCGAAAGCGGTTGCTAAAGCGGCAGTCAATTCAGGTGTTGCTCGTATTGAAATGCCAGAAAACTACATGGCTGAATAAATTGCAGAGTGATGCTCTAGATAAAAAAAGGGACGCGTTGGCGTCCCTTTTTGGTTTTGTTGAAGCAACCCCCCGGCGTTACTTCCAAACGATGACGAATTTGTAAGCAATTATTCTTCGTCAAACGCTTCGAATTCAATGCCCATTGCGGTCATCAGCGCTTTTGCTTCAGCCGGAATATCATCAGGTCGGTCTTTACGAAGGTCTTCATCCGTTGGCAGTGGTTGACCTGTGTAAGCATGTAGAAATGCTTCACACAGAAGTTCACTGTTAGTTGCATGGCGTAAGTTATTGATCTGGCGGCGAGTTCGCTCATCAGTCAGTACTTTTAAAACTTTTAGCGGGATAGAGACGGTAATCTTTTTTACTTGTTCGCTTTTTTTACCGTGCTCAGCATATGGGCTAATGTATTCGCCATTCCAGTCAGCCATTGCGCACCTTCATTAATGTAATAAGTTGGAAAATTAAATGTAGGTGCGATTTTAGCTGCATTTACCGCCATAAGCAAAGACATATAGACGTCTAGAAGTGTTGACGTCTTGTTTTTAGGCAAGTAAAGTGACGTTAATAGTTAGGGAAGAGTGTTAATCAATTGAGTAATATGAGTTAGATATAGCGCATTCCCGTTTAGATGTCACCACCCGTGAAAGGATACACTCATGAGCACCCGTAAGCCTGCGACCATTGCTGTACGCACAGGTATCGAATCAGACAGTCAATATCACGCTGTAGTACCACCAATTTACCTTTCAACTAACTATGGCTTCCCGGCATTTGGTGAAGTCCCTCAATACGATTATACCCGTTCAGGTAACCCAAACCGAGGATTGTTGGAGCAGGCGTTATATGAGCTTGAATCAGGTAAAGGTGCAGTGGTGACCAACTGTGGAACATCGGCATTAAACCTTTGGGTTTCGGCGTTTCTTGGGCCAGATGATCTCATTGTTGCACCACACGATTGCTACGGCGGCACCTACCGTTTATTCAACACCCGAGCAAATAAAGGCGACTTTAAGGTTCAGTTTGTTGATCAATCCGATCAGCAAGCGCTGGATGCTGCGATTGCGAAAAAGCCAAAGCTCATCCTGCTAGAAACGCCATCAAACCCTCTAGTTCGCGTTGTTGATATCGCGGCAGTGTGTGAGAAAGCGAAACAAGTTGGTGCGTTAGTGGCCGTAGACAATACCTTTTTGACTCCCGTATATCAAAAGCCTTTAGAGCTAGGTGCAGATTTTGTTATCCACTCAACGACGAAATACATTAATGGTCACTCTGATGTGATTGGCGGTGTGGTGATCACTAAGAGCGAAGAGCACGCTGAAGAGTTGGCATGGTGGGGTAACTGTATTGGTGCAACGGGTACACCATTTGATAGTTACATGACACTGCGAGGCATTCGTACGCTGGGTGCACGAATGCGTGTTCACGAAGAAAGTTCTCAGCAAGTGTTAGCGTATCTTCAAACGCAATCCTTAGTCGCCAAGATCTATCACCCAAGTTTGCCTGAACACCCTGGTCATGATATCGCGAAGAAACAACAATCAGGTTTCGGCTCGATGCTCAGCTTTGAGTTTGCAGGGTCATTTGAACAATTAAAAGTGTTCGTTAAAGAGCTTGACCTGTTCTCCCTTGCTGAGTCGTTAGGTGGTGTAGAAAGCTTGATTTGTCACCCAGTTTCAATGACGCATCGTGCGATGGGTGACGTTGCGTTGGCAGAGGCTGGAGTATCTCAACAATTATTGCGTTTATCTGTTGGTCTGGAAGATGCGCAAGATCTGATTTCTGATCTTGAACAAGCATTTACGAAAGCAGCACTGTAACGGGGAGTATAACGATCATGAGTGTACAACGTCAGCTGCATAAATTTGGTGGCAGCAGCTTAGCGAACTCCGAGTGTTACCAACGTGTGGCCAGTATTCTTAAAGAATATTCAGCAGAAAACGATCTCGTTGTGGTGTCTGCTGCGGGAAAAACGACGAATCGATTAATTGAGTTTTTGGATGGCTTAGAAAAAGATGGCCGCCTTGCTCATGAAGCTTTGCACAGCTTACGACAGTTTCAAATAGAATTGGTTGAGACCCTTCTGGCGGGGGATGTTAAGAGCGAATTGCTCGCCTTGTTACAGGATGAATTCACTACGCTGGCGGAATTGGTTGCCCCGTTAACAGAGCCGCAAAAGGCAGCAGTGTTAGGTCATGGTGAAGTGTGGTCTTCTCGCTTGCTGGCTGCATTGTTGTCGCAGCAGGATTTAGCCGCTATCGCACAAGATGCTCGGCTGTTTTTACGCGCAGAATCTGGGATACAGCCAGAGGTTGATCGCGCGCGTTCTTACCCGTTAATTAAAGAAATACTAGCGCAACATAATCATAAACGATTGATTATTACAGGCTTTATGGCTCAAAACTGTGCGGGAGAAACGGTATTACTTGGCCGTAATGGCTCAGATTACTCTGCAACAATCATCGGCGCGCTAGCTGGAGTGAGCACGGTCACTATCTGGAGTGATGTTGCTGGCGTTTATAGTGCGGATCCTCGACTAGTATCGGATGCTTGTTTATTGCCATTGCTACGTTTGGATGAAGCCAGTGAGCTTGCGCGTTTGGCTGCGCCAGTGCTTCATAGCAGAACACTTCAGCCCGTGGCTCAGAGTGCGATGGATTTGAACCTCAAATGTAGCTATCAGCCAGAATCGGGATCAACTCGTATTGAACGCGTATTAGCTTCGGGTCGTGGTGCTAAAATCATTACTTCTTTAGATGACGTACTTTTAGTTCAACTGTCGTTCTTTCATGGACATGATTTTTCACGTGCTCAAAAAGGTGTATTGCAGGCGTTAAAACGAGCGCAGTTAGAGCCTCTCGCATTTGAAGTGCAAGATGATAAGCAAGTTCTGCGTTTGGCTTATACCGCTGAAATCGCAGCTGGTGCGCTAGAGTATTTACAGGATCTGGCGGTTGAAGCGGAAATCAAATTAAAAGAGGGCTATTCGCTTCTTGCTGCAGTTGGTGCAGGTGTGACAAAAAATGCCCATCACTGCTTTGGTTTTTTCCAACAGTTAAAGCACTCTCCGGTGGAGTTTTTCTCTGAAACGGAGTCGGGCTTGAGCTTAGTGGCGATCTTGCGCCGAGCAGATGTGGAGAGCATAGTACCAAGCATTCATAATCAGTTGTTCCAAGCCCAAAAGCGTGTTGCTGTTGCGCTTTGCGGAAAAGGAAACATTGGCTCTAGTTGGTTATCGCTTTTTGCTGCTCAAAAAAATGAATTGGAAAAACGGCACGGAATGAATTTCGAATTGGTCGCGGTGGTTGATAGTCAGGCCTATTGGTTTGATGACCAAGGGATTGATGTAGAGAGAGTGTTGTCTCATTTTGATGAGGAAAGCATTGGAAATGACGGCCGTTGGTTAACGGAATTGGGAGCCTTACAGAATTATGATGAAGCCGTTGTGCTCGATGTGACAGCAAGTAAAGAGCTTGCAGAGCGTTATGTGCAAATTGCTCAGCAAGGCATCCATCTTATCTCTGCTAATAAGGTTGCGGGTTCTGCGAGCAGTGAATACTACCATCAAGTTCAAGATGCCTTTGCTAAGATTGGACGTCACTGGTTTTATAACGCAACGGTTGGAGCCGGATTACCAATCAATCATACCGTGCGTGATTTACGTGAAAGTGGGGATGAAATTGTCGCAGTATCGGGTATTTTTTCTGGCACCTTGTCATGGTTGTTCCAACAGTTTGATGGTTCAGTACCTTTTAGCGAGTTAGTCGACTTAGCATGGCAGCAAGGTCTTACAGAGCCAGACCCTCGTTCTGATTTAGATGGCTCGGATGTGATGCGCAAGCTAGTCATCTTAGCGCGAGAGTCAGGTCTGGACATTGAACCTGAAAGCGTCAAGGTTGAGTCACTGGTCCCAGAATCGCTACGTGAATTGAGCTTAGATACTTTTTTTGACCAAGGGGACGTGCTGAGTGAGATTCTCCAAGAGCGCCTGAATAAGGCGCAGAAGAATGACCAAGTACTTCGTTATGTTGCTCGTTTAGAGCGCAATGGAAAAGCGACGGTCGGTGTAGAAGCGCTGTCTCGTGAACATGCGTTGGCGAATCTGCTGCCCTGTGACAATATCTTCGCGATTGAAAGTAAATGGTATAAAGACAACCCGTTGGTGATCCGAGGCCCTGGAGCAGGACGAGATGTCACTGCGGGTGCGATTCAATCCGATCTCAACCGCTTAGCTGGGCTTTTCTAGCTGTATTGTTTAACGGTTCAGTGCTAAACATAGTGTTTTGAATAGACAGCGGTAAGCGGTGATGAAAACCTCGGTTCGATGCCGAGGTTTTTTATTGCTAGGTGTGCATGATATGAATGTAAAAAGAAAGCTCAGAAAGCAGTTGAATTGGAACTTGAGCTGCTCTCATTGTTAACTTGAGAAAAATTCATAGTCATGAGGTTGACATTAAATCGTATTCAATACATCCTGGAGACATATAGACGTCTAAACGTCGATTTAAGGAATTTTGATTTCGTGGTGGAGTTACCACAGGGAGAGTAAGATGGGATACACGCATGCAGGCCATATTGACGCCTTAAACCAAAATATCGCTGAACTATCAGACAATATCAACGTCTCATTTGAGTTTTTTCCACCAAGTAGCGAAAAGATGGAGGAGACACTATGGAGCTCAGTACACCGTCTAAAAACGCTCAACCCTAAGTTCGTTTCAGTCACCTACGGTGCAAACTCTGGTGAACGAGATAGAACGCACTCCATCATCAAAGAAATCAAAGCAGAAACCGGCTTAGTTGCTGCGCCACACTTAACTTGCATCGATGCAACTCGTGACGAACTGATCAACATTGCAGATGATTACTGGAATAACGGGATTAAAAATATCGTTGCTCTGCGTGGTGATATCCCACCAGGTGGCGGCGCACCAGATATGTACGCATCGGACTTAGTAGAACTGCTTAAAGCGCGCCATGATTTTGATATCTCTGTGGCGGCGTTCCCAGAAGTACATCCAGAAGCGAAGAGTGCGCAATCAGATTTGCTTAACCTAAAGCGTAAAGTAGATGCTGGAGCCAATCGTGCGATCACTCAGTTTTTCTTTGATGTCGAGTCTTACCTGCGTTTCCGCGACCGCTGTGTGGCGGCTGGTATCGATGTGGAAATCGTCCCAGGTATTTTGCCAGTATCGAATTTTAAACAAGCATCACGCTTTGCCGCACAGAACAACGTGAAAGTACCAGGCTGGATGAGTAAGCAATTCGAGGGATTGGATGATGATCCGGTGACACGTCAGTTGGTTGGTGCTAGTCAGGCGATTGATATGGTGCGTGTACTCAGTCGTGAGGGTGTGAAAGACTTCCACTTCTATACTCTTAACCGCGCAGAGATGACTTATGCACTTTGCCATACGTTAGGTGTGCGCCCACAAGTGGCGTCAGGTGCGTAATTTCCATTCCCCAAGATAAACAAAAGAAAAGGCTTACCCATCGGTAAGCCTTTTTCGTTTCAATTTAAGTAATGGTGTAAATTAACCAATCACTTCAAGTTCAGTTAAAACTTCTTCAGCCCAATTGATCCATGCTTCACGCAGCATCAGGTTACGACGAAGAGTCAGGCGCTCTAGGCGAGCTTGTTTATCGAGTGTTGATGGGGTTGCGTAGTAAGCGGCTTCGATTTCTTTGTAGTGAGAAACCAATTTGCGCGATTCATCAACGAGTTCAGATAGTTGGTCGCGGAAAGGTGCTGCTGGTTGTACTGCGCAAGCAATAAGTTTTGCTGAAAATTCATCACGAACGGTTGGATGTGCCGTTGGTTGATCGAACCACTCACCTAATGCACTACGCCCAGCGTCGGTAATTGAATATACCTTACGATCAGGTTTACCTTCTTGAGGTTCTAGTACGCAAGTAACCAGCGCTTTTTCCGCCATTTTATTAAGTTCACGATAAACTTGTTGGTGGCTTGCTTTCCAGAAGTAACCGATGCTAGCTGAGAATTCTTTAGTGATGTCGTAACCGGTTGCGTCGCGAGTGCTAAGTACGGTTAAGATTACGTGTGGTAATGACATGTCTTCAATCCAAATGGTCAATAAACTTGTAAACAAACTACGTATACTTGAGTGCTCTTTTTGGCACTTAATCATTGATATGTATAGGTAGCACCGAACAATGTTAGTAATAAAACAATGTTGGTAATGTCACCTTGAAAGCCGTTTATCACCTAGAATGATGGTTGAGCCATCATCATGCTGGAGCTTATTGGGTTGGAATTATCTGCTCTCAGCGAAAGAGTAGTATATAAATAATAAGCATAAAGTGGAATAGTAGGAAAAAAAACGGGTAAAAAACTAATAAAAAACTCAATAGTCCTCGGTGGTAGTTATTTATTTTGTTAGATGTGGTTTTTTTGCTTTTTTAATGGAGCATTAAGCTAGGGTGGTATCGTACATAGTGAAAATGATTGTACGGTAAGGCGAGGGCGGAGCATCCGCTCAGCCCTCAGATTGAACAAGATTAACCTGTATTACGCATGCCTGCAGCGATACCTGCGATCGTTACCATCAGCGCTTCTTCTAAGTTAGCAGAAGCTTCTTCTGTTTGACGAGTACGGTATAAAAGCTCTGCTTGAAGCATATTCAAAGGCTCAACGTAGATGTTACGCAAACGAATAGATTCAAGGCCCCACGGGTCGCTTTGCATCAGGTTCTCGTTGTTCTCTACATTCAGTACGGACTTAATGTCTTGTTGAAGTTGATCACGCAGACGATCACCCAGAGGCTGTAGTTGCTCATCAACGAGGCGTTGATCATAGTAGCGAGAGATATCCATGTTGCACTTGGTGTAAACCATCTCAAGCATACCTAAGCGAGTTGAGAAGAACGGCCATTCTCGGCACATTTCCTCTAGCAGTGCCTGATGGCCTTTGTTTACAGAGTACTGAATGGCTTCACCCGCGCCTAGCCATGCTGGTAGTACCAAACGGTTTTGACTCCAAGAGAAGATCCAAGGAATGGCACGTAAGCTTTCAACGCCGCCGTTCGGGTTACGTTTTGCAGGACGAGATCCTAGAGGCAGTTTACCTAGCTCCAACTCTGGTGTTGCTTGACGGAAGTAAGGGACGAAATCGGGTTCGCCGCGAACGATGCTACGGTATGCTTCACAGCTAACTTCCGACAGTACATCCATTAGATCGCGCCATTCTTGTTTTGGTTCTGGTGGTGGCAATAGGTTTGCCTCCAGAATCGCACTTGAATATAGGTTGAAGCTGTTTACAGCAACGTCTGGTAGACCAAGTTTAAAGCGAATCATTTCGCCTTGCTCTGTGACGCGCAAACCGCCTTTCAAGCTCTTCGGTGGCTGAGACAGCAGTGCTGCATGAGCAGGTGCTCCACCACGACCAATCGTACCGCCTCGGCCGTGGAATAAAGTCAGCTCAACGCCTTCTTCTTCCGCAACCTTAACCAGTGAATCCATCGCGTGGTATTGGGCCCAACCCGCCGACATGACACCGGCATCTTTTGCTGAATCAGAGTAACCGATCATCACCATCTGGTGGTTTTGGATAAAGCCACGGTATAGGTCGATGCCCATTAGCTGTTTGATGACGGCTTCCGCATTGTTCAAATCGTCAAGAGTTTCAAACAATGGACATACGTCCATGCGGTAAGGACAGCCTGCTTCTTGCAACAGTAAATGCACAGCCAATACGTCAGACGCGGTACGCGCCATTGAGATCACGTAAGCACCAAATGCATCACGTGGTTGTGCTGCGATGATCTTACAGGTATCTAATACTTCTTTTACAGGCTCTGATGGTTCCCAGTCGCGAGGCAGAAGAGGTCGCTTAGATGCTAGTTCGTTGGTTAAGAAAGCAATCTTATCTTGCTCACTCCACTGCTCGTAATCACCAATGCCTAGGTAACGAGTTAGCTCAGAAAGTACGTCAGCGTGGCGTGTACTTTCTTGACGGATATCCAAGCGAACAAGGTGAACACCAAACGCTTTTACGCGACGCAATGTGTCTAATAGTGAGCCATTCGCAATGACGCTCATGCCACATTCTGTTAGTGATTGGTAACACGCGTAAAGAGGTTCCCAAAGCTGTTCTACTTTCTGTAGCGGTGCTTTCACTGCCAGTTTTTGGCCGTTAATTTTTGCGTCGAGAATGTCTTTGGTTTCGTTTAGTAGTGAGCGTACTTGTTTTAGGATTGCACGGTATGGTTCATGCTCATCGTCCCCTGCAAGTTCACGGACTTTGTCATTACAAACCGTCATGGACAGTTCGCTGATCAACTCATTGATGTCATTTAGATACAAGTCGGCAGCTTTCCAGCGAGACAGAAGTAGTACTTCACGAGTCACGCTATGAGTCACGAACGGGTTGCCGTCTCGGTCACCGCCCATCCAAGAGGAAAAATGCACCGGGCGAGCATCAATAGGCAGACCTTCGCCTAGGTAAGATTTTAGGCGGTCATTCATTTCTCGAAGGAAATCAGGCACAGCTTCCCATAGTGAATTTTCAACAACGGCAAAGCCCCATTTGGCCTCATCAAGAGGTGTTGGGCGTTGCTGGCGGATCACATCGGAATGCCAACTTTGAACGATCAACTGTTCTAGGCGACGTTCGGTTTTCTTGCGCTCTTTTAATGATAGGTCGCTAAGTTCAAGCTTGGATAGACACTCGTTGATCTTCACTAGCTTGTTGATCATAGTGCGACGGGTGATTTCAGTAGGGTGTGCGGTGAGTACCAATTCGATATTTAATTCACGAATGGCCTGTGCAGTATCTAGTTTACTGACATCGCTTTGCTCCAATTTAGAGAAAAGCGTGTTAATCGCATCAGGTTCGCAGATGTGCTCATCACAATGGCGTGAAATCGTATGGTATTGCTCAGCAATATTCGTCAGGTTTAGAAATTGGTTGAACGCACGTGTTACTGGCGTCAATTGCTCATCTGGTAGGCTTTTGATTTCTTCAATTAAGCTGTCTCTGTCACCTTGATTTCCAGCTTGAGCCGATTTGGATAATTTACGAATGGTTTCCACTTTCTCGAATATCTCTTCGCCATGGGCATCGCGAATCGTGTTGCCGAGTAAGTGGCCCAGCATGCGCACATTGCTTTTGAGTGCGGCGTATTTTTCGTTCATTGTCATCCTGCCTCGTAAAAAAACTACATCCATTGTCCTTGTTGAGACTCCAATCTAGCGAAAAGCACCAGTTGTAGTCAAATAAAGCCGAGTAACTTTGTAATTATTCCGTCTCTCTCCTGATTTAGAGCAAAATTACGTTAGCTAGTTGAAGCTAAGTGAAAATAAATTACAAAATAGCGTGTAAAAAGAGGGATATAGCGTGCTAGAAAGTTGAGGTAACGAAAAGATAAATGCAGCTCGAAGGAGCTGCATGGAGAAGATTATTCAAAATGCGACTAACAACAATATTTGACCATGGCGCGGGACAACACATCAATGGTTGGGTCGATAAAGTCGAATGATAAAAACTCATCTGGCTGGTGGGCTTGATCGATAGAGCCTGGGCCAAGTACTAACGTTGGGCATAATTGCTGTAGAAAAGGCGCTTCTGTGCAGTAGTTGACGGTTTCCGAGCTTGTTTGGCAGATCTCTTCCACACCACCGATGAATGGGTGATCATGTTGACACTCGTAACCTGGGATAGGTTCATGCAGAGGAATGATTTCGATGCGTCCAGGCCATTTCGCCTCTACTTCTTTCAATGCGTTACGCAGCATGTTCTCTAAGCCGTCAAGGCTAATACCAGGAAGAGGGCGAACATCGTAGTGCAGTTCACAGCAACCACAAATGCGGTTTGCGCTGTCACCACCATGAATATGACCTAGGTTTAGGGTAGGGCTTGGAATGGCAAAACCCGGATGGTGATATTCTTTTACTAGCTTGTCGCGCAGTTGCATCATGGCGAACATGACTTCATGCATGATCTCAATTGCGTTGACGCCTAAAGCAGGATCGGATGAGTGACCGGATTTACCCGTTACGCGAATGGCATTTGCTACGTGTCCTTTGTGACCACGAATCGGTACTAGGCTGGTGGGTTCACCAATGATGCAGTAATCCGGCTTAAAAGGTGCGCTCTCAGTGAAATGACGAGCTCCCAACATGGTAGTTTCTTCATCACAGGTTGCTAATACGTAAAGTGGTTTGGTCTGCTTACTCCAATCGACTTTCTTTACCGCTTCATAAATAAACGCAAAGAAGCCTTTCATATCGGCCGTACCCAAACCGTAAAAGCGGTTGTCTTTCTCGGTCAGCTTATGTGGATCAAAACTCCAGCGCCCTTCATCAAATGGCACGGTATCGCTGTGACCTGCCAGAAGTAGACCGCCTTCACCTTCGCCCATACGTGCGATCATATTGTGTTTGCCTGGTTCCACTTCGATTACTTCAACGCTGAAGCCAAGATCTTTAAACCAAGAAGCTAGCTTCTCTATCACTTTGGCATTGCCTTGATCCCAGCTTGGATCAGTTGAGCTGATCGAAGAGGTGCTGATCAGTCCTTCATAGACCTCTAGAAAACTTGGTAATTGCATGGATTCTTCCATTCTCCTATTGACAGACAGAGCACAAAAATGTAAAACACATATTAAATCATATTTAATGAATAAAAAATCAAAATGAAGCAAAAATTAAATATGAATAGTCATTTTGAGCCTTAAGTATATGGATGTCATGTAATGCTAAAAACCACGATTATCGGAGCCAGCGGCTACACCGGCGCAGAGTTGGCTTTAATGGTCAACAAACACCCTGAACTCACGCTATCAGGTTTATACGTTTCCGCCAATAGCGTAGATGCAGGAAAGAATATTGCTCAGTTGCACGGCAAGCTAGCGGGGGTGATTGATATGCCAGTTTCGCCCTTGACTGATCCTGAGCAAGTCTCTCAAGTGTCTGATGTGGTTTTTCTGGCAACGGCCCATGAAGTGAGCCACGACCTAGCCCCAATCTTTTTAGAGGCAGGTTGTCAGGTATTCGACTTATCGGGTGCATTCCGTGTGAAAAGCGAAGGCTTCTACAACACTTTTTATGGCTTCGAACATCAACATAACAACTGGCTAGATAAAGCAGCATATGGCTTAGCAGAGTGGAACCAAGAATCAATAAAAACCACTCCTTTGATTGCAGTGGCAGGTTGCTACCCAACCGCTTCACAGCTTGCAATCAAACCTTTATTAGAACACGCATTACTGGATAGCAACCAATGGCCAGTTATTAACGCAACCAGCGGTGTATCAGGTGCAGGGCGTAAAGCCTCCATGGTTAACAGCTTCTGTGAAGTGAGCTTGCAACCTTACGGTGTCTTTAACCATCGTCACCAACCAGAGATTGCTCAGCATTTGAGTTGCGATGTGATTTTTACTCCACACCTAGGCAACTTTAAGCGCGGCATTCTTGCCACGATCACGATGAAGTTGGCGCAAGGCGTGACGGAAGCACAAGTGGCACAAGCATTTGAACAAGCTTACCAAGGCAAGCCAGCGGTTCGCCTTAAAGGTGACGGTGTTCCACGTATTCAGGATGTCGAAAACACGCCTTTCTGTGATATCGGCTGGAAGGTACATGGCGAACACATCATAGTGATTTCTGCGATCGACAACCTACTTAAAGGTGCATCGAGTCAAGCGATGCAATGTCTCAATATTCATTACGGTTACCCGGAACTGACAGCGTTGCTGTAGTCGTTGAAAGAGGGAAATGCGATGACACAAACTAATCAAGCTCCTTTAGTCATTAAGCTCGGTGGTGCAGCTCTATCTTGCACTCAAACCTTAAGCCAGTTGTTTGCTGCTATTGCGGCATACCAAAAGTCGGCGCAGCGACAAATCGCCATCGTTCATGGCGGTGGCTACCTAGTTGATGAGTTAATGGCAAAGCTTCAGCTTGAAACCGTAAAGAAAAATGGTCTACGCGTGACGCCTTATGAGCAAATTCCTGTGATTGCAGGTGCGCTTGCAGGTACGGCAAACAAGTTACTGCAAGGTCAAGCGATTGCTGATGGGCTGAATGCGGTAGGACTTAGTCTTGCAGATGGCGGATTGTGTCGTGTCGAAGAACTTGCTCCAGAGTTAGGCGCAGTAGGCCAAGCATCACCGGGTGATTCAACGTTATTACAAGCGGTACTAAACATAGGCGCACTGCCAATCATTAGCTCAATTGGCCTGACAGATAAAGGTCAAATGATGAATGTGAATGCTGACCAGGCCGCTGTTGCCGTGGCTGGTGCGTTAGATGCGGAGTTAGTGCTTCTATCTGATGTGAGCGGTGTGCTGGATGGCAAAGGTCATTTGATCAAAACGCTATCCGAGCAAGAAGCCGATGCATTGATCAAAGGTCAAGTGATCACCGACGGCATGATCGTCAAAGTTAAAGCCGCTTTGGAGGCCGCCAGTGATCTTGGTCGTCCTATCGAAGTAGCGACATGGCGTTACCCAGAGAAACTGACCCAGCTATTCGCGGGTGAAAGTATCGGAACGCAGTTTCTGCCGCAATAGAGCAGAAGCAAAACCGTTAAAGAATTGAACATTAGGAAGTGGTTGGCACTGACCGCCGAGCGCAGCGCCAGATAAGTTTGGAGTAGAAACATGAGCAAAGTGAACGTAAAGAAAGTAGTAGTCGCATACTCAGGCGGTCTCGATACATCAGTTATCATCCCGTGGCTAAAAGAGAACTACGATTGTGAAGTGGTGGCTTTTGTCGCCGATGTAGGTCAAGGTGCAGAAGAACTAGAGGGCATTGAAGCAAAAGCTAAAGCTTCTGGTGCCTCAGAGTGTTACATCGCAGATCTGAAAGAAGAGATGGTAGCGGACTACATTTATCCGACATTAAAAACCGGTGCCTACTATGAAGGTAAATACCTATTGGGCACTTCTATGGCGCGTCCTATCATCGCCAAAGCGCAGGTAGAAGTCGCCCGTAAAGTCGGCGCAGATGCGTTGTGCCATGGCTGTACGGGTAAAGGTAACGACCAAGTACGCTTTGAAGGTGCATTTGCAGCATTAGCACCGGATCTGCATGTTATCGCTCCTTGGCGTGAATGGAATTTGGTGAGCCGTGAAGAGTGTTTGGATTACTTAGCGGAGCGCAACATCCCTTGTTCAGCATCTTTGACTAAGATTTACTCACGTGATGCAAATGCATGGCACATTTCTACTGAAGGCGGCGTTTTAGAAGATACGTGGAATGCGCCAAATGAAGATTGTTGGGCGTGGACAGTCGACCCTGAACAAGCTCCAAATGAAGCTGAGTATGTCTCGCTTAAAGTTGCGAAAGGTGAAATCGTTGAAGTCGATGGTGAAGCCATGACGCCATACAACGCGCTGGTTTACCTAAACGAAAAAGGTGCTAAGCATGGTGTTGGTCGCGTCGATATCGTAGAAAACCGTCTGGTTGGTATGAAGTCACGTGGTTGTTATGAAACGCCGGGTGGTACCATCATGATGGAAGCACTACGTGCAGTAGAGCAGCTTGTTCTCGATAAGACCTCATTTGAGTTCCGTGAAGAGCTTGGTTTGAAAGCATCTCACCTTGTCTACGATGGCCGTTGGTTTACGCCACTATGCAAATCAATTCTTGCGGCATCAGAGGAGTTAGCTCAGGACGTAAATGGTGAAGTAGTAGTGAAGCTCTACAAAGGCCACGCGACGGTTACGCAAAAACGTTCAGATAACAGCTTGTATTCTGAGGAGTTTGCAACTTTTGGTGCGGACGAAGTTTATGACCAAAGTCATGCAGAAGGCTTTATTCGTCTCTATTCACTATCCAGCCGCATTCGTGCTTTGAATAATCAGAAAAAATAAACTAATTTAAACGTTAGAAAAAAGACCTGTCCATGTTGGGCAGGTCTTTTTTATTTTGCTCATACGGTGCGCATAATGATAAAAAACTTATGAATAAATATGTGAAAATAATGAATTTATACTTTATTTTTCGCTGTAATTATCGTAACGTTGAAACATAACAAAAAGTGAGCAAATGATCAGTTGTTTGGTCAACACTTAATGAATAGCACGTTAGCGTAAGCAATAGTCATCAGGAGAGACGCAATGGCATTATGGGGCGGAAGATTTACCCAAGCGGCAGACACCAGATTTAAGGACTTCAACGATTCATTGCGTTTCGATTACCGATTGGCTGAGCAAGATATTGTTGGTTCAATTGCGTGGTCAAAAGCCTTGCTTTCTGTTGACGTGTTATCAGCAGACGAGCAGCAAAAACTTGAGTTAGCACTGAATGAGCTCAAACTGGAAGTGATGGAAGATCCACAGCAAATTTTACGTTCGGATGCGGAAGATATCCACTCTTGGGTTGAGCAGCAGTTGATTAACAAAGTTGGGGATTTGGGTAAAAAGCTACACACTGGTCGTTCTCGTAATGACCAAGTAGCGACGGACTTGAAGCTTTGGTGTCGTCAGCAAGGTCAGCAATTGTTGATTGCGCTTGATCGTATACAAGCACAAATGGTAGGCGTCGCTAAGCAACATCAAGGAACGGTGCTTCCGGGCTATACGCACTTGCAACGTGCTCAGCCTGTGACGTTTGCTCACTGGTGTTTGGCTTATGTTGAAATGTTTGAACGTGACTACTCGCGTCTGAGTGACGCACTTAAGCGTTTGGATACGTGCCCACTTGGTTCTGGGGCGCTTGCGGGTACCGCTTACCCAATCGATCGTGAAGAGTTAGCTCACAATCTCGGTTTCCATCGCGCAACACGTAACTCATTGGATTCAGTTTCCGATCGTGACCATGTGATGGAATTGATGTCTGTGGCGTCTATTTCGATGTTGCATCTTTCGCGTTTAGCAGAAGACATGATCTTCTACAATTCGGGTGAATCTAACTTCATTGAATTGGCAGACACGGTGACCTCGGGCTCTTCTCTGATGCCACAGAAGAAAAACCCTGATGCATTAGAACTTATCCGTGGTAAGACGGGTCGTGTGTACGGCGCATTGGCTGGCATGATGATGACAGTTAAAGCGCTGCCACTGGCTTACAACAAAGACATGCAAGAAGACAAAGAAGGTTTGTTTGATGCACTTGATACATGGAACGACTGCATGGAAATGGCGGCACTGTGTTTTGATGGTATTAAGGTCAATGGTGAGCGTACGCTAGAAGCGGCGAAACAAGGTTATGCAAACTCTACCGAACTGGCGGATTACTTAGTGGCGAAAGGCATCCCATTTCGTGAAGCGCACCATATCGTTGGCGTTGCCGTAGTTGGTGCGATTGCGAAAGGTTGTGCGTTGGAAGAGCTGTCGATTGACGAGCTGAAAGCTTTCTCTGAAGTGATTGAAGCGGATGTGTATGACATTCTGACCATTGACTCGTGTCTAGAGAAGCGCTGTGCACTTGGTGGTGTCGCGCCACAGCAAGTGGCTTACGCCGTCGATCAAGCGGACAAACGTTTGTCTCAACGTGATACTTCTTCGATCAAAGTACGTCCTGCTCGTTTAACCGATATCGAAACATTAGAGGGTATGGTGGCATACTGGGCGAATATGGGTGAAAACCTACCTCGTTCACGCAACGAATTGGTGCGTGATATTGGATCTTTCGCTGTTGCCGAGCACCACGGAGAAGTTACTGGTTGTGCATCTTTATATGTATACGACTCTGGGCTTGCAGAGATTCGCTCTTTGGGCATTGAGGCGGGATGGCAAGGGCAAGGGCAGGGAAGTGCTATCGTGAACTACCTAGTTGAGAAAGCTCGTCAGATGGCGATTAAGAAAGTCTTTGTGCTCACTCGTACCCCAGAGTTCTTTATGAAGCAAAGTTTCTTACCAACTTCAAAGTCATTGCTACCAGAGAAAGTACTGAAAGATTGTGATCAGTGCCCACGTCAGCATGCATGTGATGAAGTTGCTTTGGAGATCAATTTAATTGAGCAAGTAATCCAAAAAAGTTTTGTTGCCTAGCTCTATGATTTTTCTCCTATTGAGTTATTGATTAAAAAAATCATAACAAAAAGACGGAACCTTTGAGAAGAAGCCCGGTCTATTAAAGTACCACTGCTTTTTCTTAGAAGAATCTAAGAGAGCCCCAAAACCGATATTGGTTTTGGGGCTTTTTTCTATTGAGCGTTTTGCTAGATCGTCGTTTTACTAGATCTTTGATAGTAACCTGTTCTCTGTTCTCTGTTCTCTGTTCTCTGTTCTCTGTTCTCTGACGCTTACTTGTCATCTGAACGATGTGAATTTTTACGCCCCTTTCGGTTATTCGTCTTTTTTTGACGACGTTGCCATGGCAGGATGATAAAACGCATCCATAGATGTAAGAACAGTAAACCATTGAAAGTAAAACCAGCAAAGATCAGGGCGATCGACTCAATGCTATGTGGATCATCTTGAAATACAAACCACCATACGATCCAACATAGGACGGAAAGCACCGTCAGTTGATCCATACACCGCTGACAACGGCCAATCTTTTTCCAAAACCAATGTTCTTGGCAGCTACGACAAGACATAACACGCCTCTAGCTCTCTATTTATTTCGAATTATATACCCATTAGATAGGTGAATGCGTTTTTCCTATGTAGACGTTGATCATTTGCTTATTGTGGTTGTTATAACGCAGCAGATACTTATAACGCCACAGATTGTTATAACGCCGCAGACTGTTGCAAAGCCAGAACGAGTAGAGTGATGAAATCAAAAATGGAAAATTAGCTTGGATAAACTTTTGTAGCACGTAACTGATGTATGGTTCGTTGTCAGCCTAAAATGGGAAAAAGTATAATGTCGACAGAACTTAAAGTAGCGCTTGGTCTTGCTGGTGGTTTCTTCACTATCGGCTTAACTGCAATCGTGTTAGTCAGTCGTTACGCAATGATGACTGCGTAAGCAGAGAAAGCAAAAAAGAGCCTCGTTCATGACGAGGCTCTTTTTGTTGGTCGGTGACAGGTGAAATGGAGTTCATCCAGTCGCACTCATGACACTTCACCCATCCCTGTATAGGCTGCTTATCCCAAGTACGTTTCTAGCTCTTCGCTACCGCCGATATGTTTACCACCGATAAATACTTGAGGCACTGTCGAACGGCCAGAGATAGCTCGTAAGCTGACTGTTGTTGCATCTTTACCTAGTACGACTTCTTCGTAGTTTAAACCTTTGTCGATTAGGTTTTGTTTCGCTTTCATACAGAAAGGACAGCCTGGCTTAGTGAATACAGTGATAGACTCTTGCTCTTTGTGTCCCGGTGCAATGTAATTCAACATAGTGTCGGCATCAGAGACTTTGAACGGGTCGCCTGGCTCGTTTGGCTCAATGAACATTTTTTCTACCACGCCATTTTTCACAAGCATGCTGTAACGCCATGAGCGTTTACCAAAGCCTAAGTCGTTTTTCTCAATCAGCATGCCCATACCATCGGTAAAATCACCATTACCATCTGGGATAAATGTGATGTTTTCTGCTTCTTGATCGGCTTTCCATGCGTTCATCACGAATGTGTCGTTGACGGATATACATAGAATTTCATCAACGCCGTGATCTTGGAATACAGAAAACAATTCATTGTAGCGAGGTAGATGGCTTGATGAACACGTCGGAGTAAATGCACCCGGCAAGCTGAATACGATAACGGTTTTATCTTTGAATAGTTCGTCCGTTGTTACGTTTACCCATGCGTCACCTTTACGTGTTGGGAAAGTGACTTGTGGAACTGCTTGACCTTCTTTTGATGCAAACATGATGATTTCCTTTTTCAATTTGTAAATAGTCCGAGTAGAGCTTATCGTTTTTTAGCGCTATGTTTCGCTTTGTTGCCCTCATTATTGAAAAAAAACTTTGATAGCTCTAATCGTTTAATGCTATGGTTTTGATAGATTATTTCTATCGTAAAAAAAGAAGCGAATCGTACGTTATGAATATTCGAGATTTTGAATACTTGGTAGCGCTTGCGGAGCACAAGCATTTTCGAAAGGCAGCGGAAGCCTGTTTTGTTAGTCAACCAACTTTAAGTGGGCAAATTCGCAAGCTTGAAGATGAGCTAGGAACGGCACTTTTAGAACGAAGTAGCCGACGCGTCCTATTCACTGATTCAGGTCTTCAGTTGGTGGATCAGGCCAAATGCATCTTAAGCGAAGTAAAAACTTTTAAAGATATGGCAAGCGGTCAAAGTGGTACTATGAATGGCCCAATGCACATTGGCTTTATTCCTACTGTCGGCCCGTATTTATTGCCCAAAATTGTGCCTCAATTAAAAGATGAGTTTCCTGATTTGGAGCTTTTTCTACATGAAGCTCAAACGCATCAATTGGTCCGTCAGTTGGAAGAGGGGAAGCTAGACTGCCTTGTTTTAGCGTCAGTACCTGAGACTGAGCCATTTAAGGAGATCGAGGTCTATAACGAACCGCTTAGTGTCGCGGTTCCATGCGATCATGAGTGGGCGATGTTAGATCATATCGATATGTTAGAGCTAAATGGGAAAACGGTGTTGTCTCTGGGAGATGGGCATTGTCTGCGTGATCAGGCATTAGGCTTTTGCTTTGCTGCTGGCGCAAAAGATGATGAACGCTTTAGAGCGACGAGTTTAGAAACATTACGTAACATGGTTGCAGCAGGTGCTGGCATCACCCTCTTACCACAGTTATCTGTTCCTCACGAGAAGCAAAAAGATGGCGTGTGTTATTTACCTGCGGTGAACCCAGTACCATCAAGACGTATTGTTTTAGTCTATCGTCCGGGGTCGCCACTGAGAGCTCGTTTTGAAGCTTTAGCCGCTAAGATAAAGAGCATTCTCGATGAACAGCAGACATCTGTTGCTGCATAATTAGAGTTGAGTTTAAGACAATTCGAATAAAAAATGGGGAGCCAATCTGGCTCCCCATTTTATTTTCCATGTTAGAATAGCTCTTCAGTGCTGCCACCACCAGTTGAGTAAATACTGTCTTCGAGGTTATTTCCGACATACTCCGTTGGCTCTGTCCCTTTTTCGAAGTACTCAAACATCGAAGATCCATCCACTTTGTGAGTGAGAAGGCCGCTATTACGATCGATACGAACACGAACAATATCATCAGGTACTTCTTTGCTGCGCTGAGGGACGCCCTCTAATGCGGCATGCATAAAGTCAATCCATGCGGGCTCTGCAGTTTTTGCACCAGACTCTGCACCAGAGATTTGACCTTTGCCTAAGTTACTGTTTACGGTTGTGCGGCCTAGTGTGCGAGAGTGGTCATCGAAACCTACCCACGAGATAGCCACAATGCCAGGACCATACCCATTGTACCAAGTATCTTTAGAGTCGTTAGTTGTCCCTGTTTTGCCGCCGATGTCTCGGCGATCCAGTTTTTGAGCTCGCCAGCCAGTACCATTCCAACCAGTACCATCACGCCAGCTACCACCGCCCCAGATATTGCTGTACATCATTTCACGCATTAAGAAAGCATTCTGCTGTGAAATGACTTGTGGAGCGTAGTTTGGCCCTTCATCGTTGGAAGCTGTGTTGATCGCTACGGTTTCTAAAGGAACATCTTGTTCACCAAATTCAGCAGCAAACTTGTCTTCTTCAGCTGTCGTCATTTGTGGACAATTATGCTGACAAATGGTTTTTGGATTTGCTTTAAACAACACTTCACCAAACGCGCTCTGAACGTGGTCAATGTAGTAAGGTTCAACATAGTAACCGCCATTCGCAAAGACAGAGTAACCTTGGGCTACTTCCATTGGGGTTAAGCTACCTGCACCTAACGCGATAGTTTCTGAACGAGGAACCTCATTGATATCAAAACCGAAACGAGTCAAGAACTGACGAGTTTCATCTAGACCAACTTCCCGCAACGTACGGACGGCCATTACGTTTTTCGATTGTGCTAAGCCAATGCGAAGACGGGTTGGACCAATGTAAGTTGGTGGAGAGTTCTTTGGACGCCATGCAGAGCCAGAACCCGCATCCCATTTGTTAATCGGTGCATCATTGACAAGTGATGCCAATGTTAGACCTTTATTTAATGCTGCTGAGTAAATGAAAGGCTTAATACTTGACCCAACCTGACGCACCGACATCGTCGCACGGTTAAACTTACTGTGAACAAAGTTGAAGCCACCAACAAGAGAGAGTACCGCCCCATTTTCTGGATTCATTGCGATAAAGGCGGTGTTTGCATTCGGTACTTGGCTTAAGTTCCAACTATGAGTGATGTGGCCGTCTTTATCGGTTGCTGTGATTTCACGTACCCAGACTTGTTGGCCTGGTTCAAGAATTTGTTTGGCCGATTTAGGCGCTGGTCCCTGACGCTCATCGGTTAAGAATTTGCGAGCCCAGTTCATGCCTGTCCATGCGATAGTTTGCTCATCGTTGTTCTTCACCCATACTTGAGCACTTTTTTCGTCGACCTTTGTGACTACTGCAGGAGAAAGTTCACCGTAAGTCGGTTGCTTTTTAAGGTGATTTTCAATCTGTTCGACATCCCAAGCTGCTTCACCTTTTTTCCAAAGCACTTTCTCTGCACCACGGTAGCCGTGACGTTCATCGTAAGCGAGTAGGTTATTGATTGCCGCCGCGTTTGCGGCATCTTGAAGTTTAGAGTCGACAGTCATGTAAATGTTCAGGCCAGAAGTGTAAGCCTGCTCCTCACCGTACTCTTTTACTGCCCATGAACGAGCGAGTTCCGCAACATACGGTGCTGAAAGTTCAATTTCAGCACTGTGGTAGCGAGCGACAATCGGTTCTGAACGAGCTTGGTCGTATTGTTCTTGGGTGATGTATTTTTCATCGAGCATACGCATCAGAACGACATTGCGGCGGTTGGTTGCGCGTTCTAGTGAGTAGATAGGGTTCATTGTTGAAGGGGCTTTTGGCATACCCGCAAGCGTTGCAATCTCGCTCAGAGTTAACTCGTTTAAACTCTTACCAAAGTAGACTTGTGCTGCAGCGCCGAAACCGTATGAACGGTAACCGAGGAAGATCTTATTTACGTACAGCTCCATGATCTCTTGCTTAGTCAGAAGTTGCTCGATATGAATAGCGATAAAGATCTCTTTAACCTTTCGCATGATCTTCTTTTCGTTAGATAGGAAGAAGTTACGCGCAAGTTGTTGGGTGATGGTACTCGCACCTTGCTTGGCAGAGCCCGATAGAGCAACAACAATCGCAGCACGAGTGATGCCAATAGGGTCAATACCAGGGTGCTCATAGAAACGGCTATCTTCGGTTGCGATCAGAGCATGAATCAAATCCTGTGGGATCTCATCGTAGGTAACAGGAATTCGACGCTTCTCACCGAATTGAGCTATTAACTTATTGTCTTGGCTGAAAACCTGCATAGGTGTTTGTAATTCAACATTTTTTAGTGTTGCAACGTCTGGTAATTCAGGCTTTACGTATTGATAGAAGCCGAAAATCGTGATGACTCCAAGAATTATGCAAAACAATGTTAAAAATAATAAACGCTTTATGAACTTCACCGGAGAATCCCTGATTGGTTGAGGCTGTAGGATGACAAACCCTTGTACTCTTTGGTCAAAATTTAGCACATAGAGATATTAACTCTTATTTAAATGCTAATCACAACCTTTGCACGAAGAAAATTCGGAGCGAGAGTAGCAATGGACAAACTCGTCGTTACTGGCATCGACATAGGCCATAACAGTCTCAAAGCCGTGGTACTTAAGCCTAGTGGTCGCCATTACGCGGTACTGGACTACAAAGAAATAATATTGAAAGAATGTATTGTCGCTGAAAATAACACCATAAATCATCAAGAAATTGTAAAGACACTTAAAGAGATAAAAAAAGCACTGCCTTTCGGGGCTAAACGTGTCGCGATTTCGGTGCCAGAAAATGCCGTGATCAGCAAAAAACTGCAAATAGAACCAGGGTTAGATAGCAGTGAACGAGACTATGCGGTCATGCAAGCTTTCGCTCATCAATCACCTTTCCCCTTACAAGAGCTTAGTTTAGATTTTGTTTTAGATGATGTGAAGAATAAAACGGATGGACTTGAACATTATCAAGTATTTGCTACTCGTAAGGACGTTGTTGATTCTCGAGTCGATGCTTTACAACAATCAGGGTTAAAGCCTGTGTTAGTAGAGGTGGCATCACAAAGCTTAGGTCATATGTGGAAGCTCGCGACGGAGCATTTTCCAGAGAAAAGTACGTACTGCTTGCTCAATGTAGGCAACGTTAAATCATCGTTCACAATGTTTACTGAACAGGGTGAATTATTTCACAAAGAGTTCTCATCAAGTTCATGGTCTGAAAAAACGCCATCAGTATATCAGAAAGGTGCTTGTTTACAGGTGGATGAATCACACCAAGAGCAAGCTCTGATTGAGCGAGTTCAGCGTCAACTGCAGCTTTATGCTTCTTTCAATGGTTCTCTCAATATTACCGGTATCTGGATTACAGGTGACGGTTTTGTCACACCCCAATTAAAGAGAGCGTTATCGAGTCAATTGAGCATGGAATGTGAAACACTCAACCCGTTCGAGTTGTTTATATTGATGGTGTCACCGCATAAGCATACGGCTGTGCAATCGCACCGGTTTACTGCTGCTGCGGGCCTCGCGATTCGAGGTATTCATTGGTTGGAGCATGGCAATGTTGTATCGCATTAATTTGTTGCCATGGCGCGAGTATCAACGTAAGGCGCATCGTCACCGTTTTGTTAGCCTCGCTGTTTTTGGAGTAATGATTGCGGCGATCATTCAGTGGGGAGGAAGTCAGTATTTACAGGCTCAACAAGCTGAGCAGCAAAAGCGTCTAGATTATCTCTCCAATCACATTACGCTTTTTGATCAGCGGATTGAAGCGATGAAAATTGCGGAGCAAGAGCATCGCCAAGTTCTGCAGCGATTAAATGTTGTTGACCAATTACAGCGAGGACGAAGCAAAACGACGGCGTTTATGAATCTTATCCCCTCGGTGATCCCTGAGGGGGTTTATGTCGACAAGATTAAAATCAATCACTATTACGTTGAGCTTTCTGGGATTGCAGATAGCACATCCCATCTGGCGACGATGCTCGATAATATGGAGCGTTCAGCAAAGCTTTATGAAGTGGATATGCATTCTATTGTTCATGGAAAATCACGCTTTGGGAGGTCATTCCAACAATTTAATGTCTCTTTTCGATTACGGGAAGCGCAAGGGGCAGGAAGTCTACATCATGGTTAATTGGCAAGACTTGGATGTGGATGAGATGCTTGAATGGCCAATACAGGCTCAGACCGTCGCAATATTGATCTTTATTTTTGCGCTTCAGATCGTTGGCTATTGGTTTTATTTGAAACCCGAGAATCAGCGGCTTAACGATCTTGTTCAAAAGGAGCAATCCCTGCGAACAGAATTTCAAATCAAAGCGAATAGGGCTGCAGCCTTGCCTCAATTGCAATCACAAGTCGATGAGTTGACCTCGCGATATGAGCAGTTGTTACTGCAATTACCCGCAGAAAAAGAGCTAGCTACCATGTTGGCATCAATCAATCAGCTTGGTATCGACAGCAACCTTAAGTTCACTCGAATGGATTGGGGGCAAAAGCAGGTTGAGCACTTTTTTTATCGACTGCCTCTTGAACTCGAGTTAACCGGGGATTTTCATGATATTGGACGTTTTACTCAAGCGATGGCGGCATTACCCCGAATTATTGTTTTTCAGGATGTAATTTGGCAGCGAGTGAGTCAAGAAAGTGAGTCATTGCACTTTCGTATTAAAGCGAATACCTACCAACTCAAGTCTGAAGACAATAAAAATGAAAAATAACGTAGTGGTGTTAGTCAGCGTGCTATTGCTCGGTTGTCAAGCTAACGATGAATCGTTAATTGACTTCATTCGTGATGTTGAAAGTCAGGCTCGCGATGACGTTATTAAACTTAAGCCTGCCACAGCGTATCAAGTCTTACCCTATAAAGCATCAGTGCGCCGTACGCCTTTCGCACTGCCTAAAGAGGTGCACTCGGTGATACAACCAATGGCAACGCTAGACTGTTGGCAACCGACATCAAGAGCATCGTCGGAGCAATTGGAGCGTTTCCCATTAGAAAGATTGCGTCTAAAAGGTGTGATTGGGATGGGAGCACAAATGTCAGGGCTTATTCAAGTGCCGAGCGGTACGGTATATCGAGTTCAGACTGGGGAATATATTGGTCAAAACAATGGTTTCGTCGCGTCTATCTCGAGTGATCATTTGTTAATAAATGAAACCTTACCGGATGGATTGGGGTGCTGGAAAAAGCGCAAGGTGACATTAGCGTTGAAGTAACAACATGGGTGTTTAAACGAGTAATGAAAGTGAATAAAGGATCAATGCTTACACCAAGGATGGTGATTGGCTTTTTCTCTGTGTGGCTATTTATGTTTTTGGCATCAGAGGGGAGAGCAAAGGCGTCACCACCGAATGAATTAAAATCGATAGACTTCCGTGCAGATAACAATACAGAAGCGGTGATCATGATTGAGCTAACGTCATCGTCTGTCGTGGTTGATATACAACGTGAAAGAGATGGGTTAAGTATTGAGCTGCTTAATACTTCGGTCAGTGATAACCAATTGCACCTTTTGGACGTGAGAGATTTCTCTACCGTCATTAAGCAAATTGACGTTTCTCGTTATCATTCGGCCACACGTTTGTTGGCCTATACGACCGATGAATACCGCTATGACTATCGCCTGTCAGGACGCTGGTTAGAAGTGACAGTGGTGAAAGAAAAGTCAACTAAGCAAGCACAAAGCCAGAACATTTTGAAGAATAAAGGGCGTTTAATCTCTATCAATTTTCAAGATATTCCGGTGCGAAATGTATTGCAGTTAATTGCTGACTATAACGATTTCAATCTCGTGGTATCGGATTCTGTGTCGGGTAATCTGACGTTACGCTTAGATGACGTACCTTGGCCACAAGTGTTAGATATCATTTTGCAAGTGAAAGGATTGGATAAGCGGGTTGATGGCAATGTTATTTTGATTGCCCCATTAGATGAACTGGAGCTAAGAGAAAAGCAGCGTCTTGAAAAGCAAAAGCTTGAGCAAGAAATAGGAGAGCTTTCCTCTGAGATCATCAAAGTGAATTTTGCAAAAGCCTCGGACGTTGCGGAAATGATCAATGGCGAGGGTAATATCAGCATGCTTTCTGAGAGGGGAAGTATGACCGTTGATGAGCGTACGAATTCATTGTTGGTGCGAGAATTACCAGAGAACATTGACGTTATTCGCGAAATTATAGAAGCGTTAGACATTCCCGTGAAACAAGTACAGATTGAAGCTCGCATTGTCACCATTAATGAGGGGAATCTCGATGAGCTTGGGGTACGCTGGGGTTTTACAAGTATAAATGGCAGTTCAACGGTTGGAGGCTCGATTGAAAATAATCTCGCCACGCTTGGTTTGTATGATGGTGGCGTTGGCATTGATGATTTTCTTAATGTTAACCTTGCAGCGACCAACCCAAGTGCCACTAGCCTCGCTTTTCAAGTCGCAAAGTTAGGGGCAGGGACTTTACTTGATTTAGAGTTGTCTGCGTTGCAGCAGGAATCGAAAGCAGAAATCATCTCAAGCCCACGCTTGATCACCACCAATAAGAAACCTGCTTATATTGAGCAAGGAACGGAAATTCCGTATTTGGAGTCTTCATCAAGTGGGGCGACGTCGGTGACATTTAAAAAAGCAGTATTGAGTTTAAAAGTGACACCGCAGATAACGCCAGATAATCGCTTAGTGTTGGATTTGAGCGTGACTCAAGACAGGCCAGGTCAAGTGGTGAAAACCGGCACTGGAGAAGCGGTTGCGATTGATACTCAGAGAATTGGCACTCAAGTTTTGGTCAATAATGGTGAAACGGTGGTATTGGGTGGTATTTTCCAACATAGCCTCAGTAATGCCGTTGACAAAGTCCCTTTACTTGGTGATTTACCCTTGCTTGGCGCGCTTTTTCGCCGAAGTTATGAAAAAGTAGGCAAAAGTGAGTTGTTGATTTTCGTGACGCCAAAGGTCGTAATTCAGTAGTGTTTGGCCGATGAAAATGTGAATAGATCAAAAATAAAGTTGCATTAGTGGCACCATGCTTGGATAATTTCGGGTCTTATCACGAAATATCTGTGAGGAATTGGTGCCACGAGCCTTGTATAACAGCGGTTCGGCTGTGTTTACTTGTGGCGATTTTATTGAATTAACGTTGTAAAATACCGCTGAATATGGCTGAGAAACGTAATATTTTCCTTGTTGGCCCAATGGGTGCCGGCAAAAGTACAATTGGTAGACATCTAGCACAGCAACTACACATGGAGTTTGTTGATTCAGACACTGTGATTGAAGAACGCACTGGTGCTGATATCTCTTGGGTTTTTGATGTTGAGGGTGAAGAGGGTTTCCGCAAACGCGAAGAAGCTGTACTTGAAGATCTCACTCAAGAGCAAGGCATCGTGCTAGCTACAGGTGGCGGCTCTGTCATGAGCAAAGAAAACCGCAATCACCTTTCAGCCCGTGGTGTCGTTGTTTACTTAGAAACAACTATCGAGAAGCAACTTGCACGCACAAACCGTGACAAGAAGCGTCCACTACTTCAAACAGATAAACCTCGCGAAGTATTGGAGCAATTGGCAGGCGAACGTAACCCGTTATACGAAGAAGTAGCGGATTACACGGTTCGTACTGACGATCAGAGTGCAAAAGTGGTAGCCAACCAGATCGTAAAAATGCTAGAAGAGAGATAAGCAATTATCTTTTGAATGGAGCACACCGATGGAACGGATTACGGTCAATCTAGCTGAACGTAGCTACCCAATCTCTATTGGCGCCGGGTTGTTTGATAACCCGGCGTACCTTTCCCAAATTCTTTCAAACAAAAACGCCAATCAGAAAGTTATCGTGATCAGTAATGTCACGGTTGCTCCTCTGTATGCGGACAAAATTCTTAGCCAGCTAAAACAGCTTGGTTGTGATGCCTCATTGCTTGAGCTGCCCGATGGTGAGCAATACAAAAGCTTAGACACATTTAATCAAGTCATGAACTTCCTGCTAGAGGGAAGCTATGCTCGTGACGTAGTAATTATTGCGTTAGGTGGTGGTGTGATTGGGGATCTTGTTGGTTTTGCGTCCGCATGTTACCAACGTGGTGTGGATTTCATCCAGATCCCAACGACCTTGTTATCCCAAGTAGATTCATCCGTAGGGGGGAAAACCGCGGTTAATCATCCTTTGGGTAAAAATATGATTGGGGCTTTCTACCAACCGAAAGCGGTCATCATCGATACCAGTTGTTTATCGACATTGCCTGAGCGTGAATTTGCTGCTGGGATGGCAGAGGTCATTAAGTACGGCATTATTTATGATGGTGTATTTTTCGAATGGCTCGAAGAAAACCTTGAGCGTTTGTACGCTCTGGAAGAAGAAGCGTTGACTTACGCAATTGCACGTTGTTGTGAGATTAAAGCGGAAGTTGTTGCTCAGGATGAAAAAGAATCAGGCATTCGAGCGTTGCTTAATCTTGGTCATACTTTCGGTCATGCCATTGAAGCAGAGTTAGGTTACGGTAATTGGTTGCATGGTGAGGCGGTCGCTTCAGGAACGGTCATGGCAGCGAAAACATCGCACCTTCGTGGTTTGATTTCTCAAGAGCAATTAGCTCGCATTATTGCGATTTTACGTCGCGCAAACCTTCCGGTACATACCCCTGAAACCATGAGTTTTGACGACTTTATGACTCACATGATGCGCGACAAAAAAGTGTTATCTGGTCAACTTCGCCTGGTTCTGCCAACAGGCATTGGTAGTGCAGACGTTATCGCCGACACACCGCAAGACGTAATCAAACAAGCCATCGACTTCGGTCGTGATATTTAACTTTGAATGACGTATTTACGTATCATGTATGTTGTTTATTAAGGTAATAAGATGAGTTTCGCTCACGTCCTAGAACTGGATTCGCAAACAGAGCTATTAGACAGGTTAGGGTTATTGACTAACTTTGGTTCTAATTTGATCGCAATAAACGGTTCTATTGGGTATGGAAAAACCTGGTTGGCGCAGAGGTATCTTGAATTAGGTGCTAGCAATAAAAACCAATGCTTATTACTTTGTCGAGCCAACCATGATGACGTGCAGCATCGAACGCTTATTTTGAGTCAGCTGGTGTCAGATGCGCTTTTCAATCAGCAAGATACGATAACGGATAGTCTAGAGCGTATTTTAGGCAACGATCCTTGCGATATCGCCATCGTCATTGATGATGCGCATAGGTTGAGCGATATTTTGATTTCTGAGCTTTGGATGTTGGTGCTTGCTGCGCAAACCAACCCAAAGTGGAAAGTCAACATCTTATTATTTACGCAGACCGGACTGCTCGAGCCCGTGCTGTCACGTTTGAGTTATGGACAGGAATATAAGCCTGTGGAGCTCGATATTGAGGTGTTGTCGGAAGTCGAAGCACGTCGTTTTTTTGAATCTCTTGTTATTCGATATGTTGATGATGAAAACGAAAAACGTGTTCGAGATGCATTTAAAAAAGTTGACCCGGTACCGGGCGACATCATGGCGTTAGGAGAGATGAAAGTGGAAAAAAGGATTATTATCCGCTCAATTGTTGGCTCACCCTTGAATATTGCACTCATTGTACTGGCTTTACTCTTGTTGGCGGCTGGTGGTTATTGGTGGATGTACAACCAACCTACACCAGAAGAAAAGGCACAACAAATTACCGGCAGTGTAGAGCAAACGGCAATTCCAACGCTTACCGAACCGGATAACGAGCAATATGCAGGAGAGCTTGTAGAAACACCAAGTGATACAGGAGGTCGTTCATTTGATTCGTTGCAAGTGACGGATGATTCTGACGCATTGCCGCCTGTGGTGACCGATGAGGTCGCTAGTGTTGGTTCTGATGATACTCAACAACGTGTCGTTATTGATTCTGATGTTGTTGACGCTTTGCTCGAGGGGGCTCCTGCGCCAGAAAAACGCAACCAATTGAATTCAGATAGCATGGAGTCGATTGAAAGTGAACTCCCAGAACAAAGTCGTGCTAGCTCATCTTTGATAAAAGTGATTGAAGCGAATGATAGTGATGCTTCTCACCGTCAAACAGAGTCGAACGCACCGGTTGTGAAATTTTCCTTTGCTCGTGAAGAACTAAAAGCGTTGTCACCAAGAGCTTACACATTGCAACTTGCGGCTATGACATCCATGAGTGACGTTCAAGCTTTTCTAGATGAACATCAACTTAGTCATCAGGTGCGCATTTATCCAACTACCCGTGATGGTGTAGAGTGGTATATCATTACGTATAGCGATTACCCAACGATTCAGGCAGCCAGAGACGCAGTCGAAAGCCTACCAAACTCACTGAAATCTATTGGCCCTTGGGCGAAATCTTTAGGTCAGGTTCAGCGAGAGATAGAGCGAGTGAAATAATCCTGAGCTTCGCTGAAAAATATGTTACATTCCGCAGCCTTAATTTTCGGTCGATAGATAGAGCAGTAGATGAAAAAGCAACGAGCCTTTCTTAAATGGGCAGGAGGAAAATACGGTCTGGTTGAAGACATAAAACGTCATTTACCACCCGCTCGGAAGCTAGTTGAACCTTTTGTTGGTGCTGGTTCAGTTTTTCTAAATACTGACTATGAGCATTATCTTCTTGCAGATATCAACCCTGACCTGATTAATCTTTACAACTTGCTGAAAGAGCGTCCTGAAGATTACATCTCTGAAGCGAAGCGTTGGTTTGTTGCAGAGAACAACCGCAAAGAAGCCTACCTGAGCATTCGCGCTGAATTTAATAAAACTGACGATGTCATGTATCGCTCTCTAGCGTTTCTGTACATGAACCGTTTTGGTTTTAATGGTTTGTGCCGTTACAACAAAAAAGGTGGCTTCAACGTGCCATTGGTTCTTACAAGAAGCCGTATTTCCCAGAAGCTGAGATGGAATTCTTTGCTGAAAAAGCCAAGAAAGCCACCTTTGTGTGTGAGGGATATCCAGAAACATTCAGCAGAGCGCGTAAAGGCAGTGTGGTTTATTGCGATCCTCCATACGCACCACTTTCGAACACGGCGAACTTTACCTCTTATGCCGGAAACGGCTTTACGCTTGATGACCAAGCGGCATTGGCTGATATTGCTGAGCGAGCTGCAACCGAACGCGGTATCCCTGTATTAATTTCGAATCACGATACTACGTTGACGCGTCGTCTGTACCATGGTGCAGAGCTTAATGTGGTCAAAGTGAAGCGTACTATCAGCCGCAACGGCAGCGGTCGTAATAAAGTTGATGAGCTGCTTGCTCTATTTCGTGCCTCAAACGCGGATAAATCCAACTCTTAGTTCTCACACTATTGCATCTAAATAGTGGATCTCCCCACTGGCTTCGGTAGAATTGCGCGCAAATTATTTGCTGTTTGCTCGCCACTACTGAGGTCAGGTATGAAAGATTTTCTAATTGCTCCATCCATTTTATCGGCTGATTTTGCTCGTCTCGGTGAAGACGTAGAGAAAGTACTCGCAGCGGGTGCGGATGTGGTGCACTTCGACGTTATGGATAACCACTATGTACCAAACCTGACTTTTGGTGCGCCAGTGTGTAAGGCATTACGTGATTACGGCATCACGGCACCCATCGATGTCCACCTAATGGTCAAGCCTGTTGATCGTATCATCCCTGACTTTGCCAAGGCTGGAGCGTCGATGATTACATTCCACATTGAAGCATCTGAGCATGTAGACCGTACTCTCCAACTTATCAAAGAGCACGGTTGTAAAGCTGGTGTGGTACTTAACCCAGCAACGCCACTTGCACACCTTGAGTTCATCATGGACAAAGTTGATTTAATTCTACTGATGTCAGTTAACCCTGGTTTTGGTGGACAATCATTCATTCCTCACACACTAGATAAGCTACGTGCAGTACGTAAGATGATTGATGAGTCTGGTCGTGATATTCGCCTAGAAATCGATGGTGGTGTGAAAGTAGAGAACATCCGTGAAATAGCAGAAGCGGGCGCAGACATGTTTGTAGCGGGTTCGGCTATTTTCAGCGAGCCAGATTACAAACAAGTGATTGACAAAATGCGCACCGAACTTGCACAAGTAAAATAGACGCTAAAATTAAATGTTGTAGTCCCCTGATTTATAAGGCTGTCACTTTACTGGCAGCCTTTATTCTCTCTGCCTCCATCCCTATAAAAATATCCATCGAGCGGTGTAAATAATCACTTGCCTATTTTGCCGCCTTTCTGTACTATTCGTGCTCCTTAAACTCAGTCAATTTTCTTTAGTTCCTTGCTTCCTCTGGACGACTGAGCCATTTGTGGAAGCTGAATAATCCGTAAGGAGCAACCCATGCGTCATTACGAAATCGTATTCATGGTGCACCCAGATCAAAGCGAGCAAGTTGCTGGCATGATCGAGCGTTACACTGGTTCTATCACTGAAACTGGCGGTACAATCCACCGTCTAGAAGATTGGGGTCGTCGTCAACTGGCTTACCCAATCAACAAGCTTCACAAAGCTCACTACGTTCTAATGAACGTTGAAGCTGACCAAGCTGTTATCGATGAGCTAGAAACTGCTTTCCGTTTCAACGATGCAGTTCTACGTAACATGATCATGCGTACTAAAGCGGCTATCACTGAGCAATCTATCATGCTTAAGCAGAAAGAAGAGCGTGCTCCTCGTCGCGAAGAGCGTGCTGAAGCTAAGCCAGAAGCAGCTGCTGAGTAATATTTCTTATGACCAATCGAATGGAGCTGAGTGGCACCATTGCCAAGCCGCCCATTCGTAGTAAAAGCCCTAGTGGCATAGAACACTGTCGGTTTTGGTTAGAGCATCGCTCTACTGTTATCGAAGCTGACCTACCTCGACAAGTTTATTGTCGAATGCCGGTAGTCGTCAGTGGGCTTAGGTCACAAGCATTAACTCAGAATTTAGTACAAGGCAGTAGCATTAAGGTAGGTGGCTTTGTCGCTTATCAAACCGGCCGAAATGGTGTGGGAAAATTAGTGTTACATGCCGACAATATTACTCAAATTTAAGATCAGGAGATAGCCCATGGCTCGTTTCTTCCGTCGTCGTAAATTCTGCCGTTTCACAGCAGAAGGCGTACAAGAGATTGATTACAAAGACGTAGCAACTCTTAAAAACTACATCACTGAAGCTGGTAAAATCGTTCCTAGCCGTATCACTGGTACAAGCGCTAAATACCAACGTCAACTAGCTCGCGCTATCAAGCGTTCACGCTACCTAGCTCTACTACCGTACACTGACAAGCATCAGTAATCGGTCGTTTTATTAAGAAAGAGGATTAAGCAATGCAAGTTATTCTACTTGATAAAATCGGTAACCTAGGTGGTCTTGGCGATACTGTAAACGTTAAATCTGGCTACGCTCGTAACTTCCTTATCCCTCAAGGTAAAGCAGTTATGGCTACTAAAGCTAACGTTGAAATGTTTGAAGCTCGTCGCGCTGAACTAGAAGCTAAAGTTGCTGAGCAACTAGTAGCTGCTGAAGCACGTGCTGAGAAAGTTAACGCTCTAGAAGCAGTTGTTATTGCATCTAAAGCTGGTGACGAAGGCAAACTATTCGGTTCTATCGGTACTCGTGACATCGCTGAAGCTATTACAGCTGCTGGCGTTGAAGTTGTTAAGAGCGAAGTTCGTCTTCCAGAAGGCGCACTACGTACAACTGGTGAGTTCGAAATTAGCATCCAACTTCACTCTGAAGTTTTCGCTACTGCGAAAGTACAAGTTGTTGCTGCTGACTAATTCAGTATCAAGACGTATTTTAAAAGCACCTCTCAGGAGGTGCTTTTTTTATGTCTGAGATTTAATGGGGAAAGTAAAAAGCGAGAACGAAAAGGTAAGAATTAAAAAACGAAAAGAAGGTTTACAGAGAAAACACTGTCCGCTTTTTCAAGGTTATTGGGCACCTTGTCGTGGTATTGGCGAGAGTGAGTAAGCTTTAACGCAATGTCCTCTGTTATCTTGTTGATAACATTAAGATCACTATCGAAACGGGTGTTACTCCTACCACTAACTACGGTGACATCAACCCCTAAGCTCAAATTGTCGAGAGCTTGCCACGTTGAGTTAACATTTCCACGAAAAATACCCTCTTGAACAATATCTGGAAAGATAATGTCATCGTCATCGATCTCATCTAAGTTTGGTTCTTGATAACGAAAACCAGGGCCAATTTCGACTTCTAACGTAAATTGCTCAGTGTAAGCAAACTGATAACCTAAACCACCAGAAAGAGTATAGTCCTTAAAATAAGCGGTATAACGAGAGTCAACGCCTTTAAAACTGCCGTATAGGTATGTTTTTGGCCCTAACTTGTAGTCACTTTGGACAGTGTAGGTCGAAGAACGTTTATCCTCTTCCCCATCTTTATAAAGATTGTAATATTTCCATTCTCCCATTGAACGATGACGTCCAGCGGTATACTCCGCACTTAAGCGGGAGTTTAGGGAGCGAGTGTCTGTATTCCCTGTATGAGCTTGATAGCCAAATTCAACCTCGGTCTTGAGAGGGCTAGGTGTATCAATTTCTTGCTCTGATTTTACTGATTCTTCAGCGTACACAAGACCTGTGCAGAGTATGCTAAAGCTAAGTAACCAGTATCGGGACACGTATACCTCGAATCGAATGAAAAATGAGGGCCTGATCCTGATACAGATATTGGAATCGGTCAATAATTGGATGAATTTTATTTGATGTAAAATAAGACAAAAATTGAAAGCATGAATTCTTAACAAGTAATTGTCGCATCAAAGGAGCATCTTAGTCTTCTTTGAGGTTATAATCTCGGGTCAATAGTAGTTATCGAGCAAAGTCATGGCGGAAAATAGAAATCGCAAACCTTTAGACAGTCAGGTAGACGCAATAAAAGTCCCACCGCACTCACTGGAAGCAGAACAATCAGTGATTGGCGGTCTCTTATTAGATAACGAGCGTTGGGACACGGTTGCAGAGCGTGTTGTTAGCAGCGATTTCTATAGCCGTCCACATCGTCTTATTTTTGATGGCGTGAAGTCTATTCTTGAAGCGGGCAAGCCTCTCGACTTGATTACCTTATCTGAACACTTGGAGCGCCATGAGCGAATCGAAGATGTGGGTGGCTTTGCTTACCTTGCTGATTTAGCTAAGAACACGCCGAGTGCAGCAAACATTAATGCGTACGCTGATATCGTTGCAGAGCGTGCGATTGTTCGTGGACTTATTGGTGTCGCAAATGAGATTGCTGATGCAGGTTATGATCCTCAGGGGCGTAGCTCAGAAGATTTGATCGACTTAGCGGAAAGTAAAGTTTTCGCCATTGCCGAATCTCGTACTAGCGAAAATGAAGGCCCGCAGAATGTCGATAACATTCTTGAAAAAACGTTAGAGCGTATTGAGCTGTTATATAAAACACCGCAAGACGGTGTGACAGGTGTTGATACTGGGTTTACTGATCTGAATAAGAAAACCGCGGGTCTGCAAGGTTCTGATTTAGTCATCGTTGCGGCTCGTCCCTCGATGGGTAAAACCACGTTTGCGATGAACTTGTGTGAAAATGCGGCAATGCAGCAAGAAAAACCGGTACTGATTTTCTCTCTAGAGATGCCCGCTGAACAGCTAATGATGCGTATGTTGGCCTCTTTATCTCGCGTTGATCAAACTAAGATTCGTACAGGTCAGTTGGACGATGAAGATTGGGCACGTATTTCTTCTACGATGGGAATCCTCATGCAGAAGAAAAACATGTACATTGATGACAGTTCAGGTCTAACACCGACAGAAGTTCGTTCCCGTGCTCGTCGAGTGGCTCGTGAACACGGAGGTCTATCGATGATCATGGTCGATTACCTTCAATTGATGCGTGTTCCTGCAATGTCGGATAACCGTACCCTTGAAATCGCAGAAATATCTCGCTCACTAAAAGCATTGGCGAAAGAACTTAATGTACCTGTTGTTGCACTATCACAGTTAAACCGTTCACTAGAGCAACGTGCAGATAAGCGCCCTGTTAACTCGGACTTGCGTGAATCGGGTTCCATTGAGCAGGATGCTGACTTGATCATGTTCATTTACCGTGACGAGGTTTATCACCCTGATAGCCCATATAAAGGCACGGCAGAAATTATTATTGGTAAACAGCGTAACGGCCCAATTGGCTCTGTTCGCTTAACGTTCCAAGGTCAACACTCTCGCTTTGATAATTACGCGGGACCAGCATTTGATATCGATGATGAGTAATGTAATGAGCTACATGAAAGCGGCGAAGGCATGCATTGACTTGTCAGCATTGCAACACAACTTACAACGTGTAAAACAACAAGCGCCAACAAGCAAAGTTATGGCGGTAGTGAAAGCGAATGGTTATGGACACGGTTTACGTCATGTTGCTAAGAATGCTACTCACGCTGATGCTTTTGGCGTTGCTCGTATTGAAGAGGCGCTTCAATTACGAGCATGTGGTGTCGTAAAACCCATTCTTCTATTAGAGGGGTTCTACTCGCAAGGCGATCTTCCCGTGCTTGTCACCAATAACATTCAAACCGTGATTCATTGTGAAGAGCAACTGGAAGCTCTCGAGCAAGCGGAGCTTGAAACGCCTGTTGTTGTTTGGCTGAAAATCGACAGTGGAATGCATCGACTAGGCGTTCGTTCTGAGCAATATGAGGAATTTATCTCTCGCTTAAAAGAGTGCTCGAATGTCGCAAAACCACTTCGCTATATGAGCCATTTTGGGTGTGCAGATGAACTCGATAGCAACATTACTCTGGAACAACTAGAGTTATTTATGACGTTGACTTCAGGGTGTCAAGGGGAGCGCTCTTTGGCGGCTTCTGCCGGTATGCTTGCATGGCCGCAAAGTCATTTGGATTGGGTTCGTCCTGGTATCATCATGTATGGGGTGTCTCCATTTAGTGACAAAACTGCGCAAGACATGGGGTACCAACCTGTTATGACGCTCAAATCTCACCTGATTGCGGTACGTGAAGTGAAGAAAGGCGAGAGTGTCGGTTATGGCGGTATGTGGACCAGTGAGCGTGACACTAAAGTGGGCGTGATTGCTGTGGGTTACGGTGATGGTTATCCACGCACGGCACCTAATGGCACACCAGTTCTGGTTAACGGTCGTAAAGTGCCGATTGCAGGCCGCGTCTCTATGGACATGTTGACGGTGGACTTAGGGCCAGATGCCACCGATAAAGTCAGTGACGAAGCAATTTTATGGGGTAAAGACTTGCCAGTGGAAGAAGTCGCAAGCCATATTGGTACCATTGCTTACGAACTGGTGACGAAATTAACTTCTCGCGTTGAAATGGAATATTCAAAGTAACTCATGAAGAAAAGATTACTTTCTGTGCTGGCATTTAGTGCCAGCTTTTTTATCTTCGCCAGTTATCGCAAAAGAGAAAGACTCCGCATTTGTACCGTTCTATTTCAGTACTGAAATACTGGGTAGCACTGTCGGTATTGCTGGTGTCGCAAAGGGAGTAGGGCAACCTCAAGCAGCACTGTTTGGCATGGGACTCTATTCTGAAAAAGACAGTTACGTCGGTTTTCTTTCTGCATTCAATTATGCGTTGTCTTCGAATTTATTGGTTAGCGCGCAGATGTACCAAGCACGCTATAACGATAACCCCTATTACTTGGGGGGCCAAGGTTCCAATCACTCGTTCACCGATGACAAAACCATTACTAATGGGGATGAAGAAAACTATCAGTTAGAGTTTAAATACTTACTTGATTGGGGCAACGTACGTGAACATGGGTTACTTGGTGCATTCCAACCGATTCGCGATGTGAGTTTTGCTTCTCCAGTTGAATCGGGTGTTAGCTCCATTATATTCACGCCATTTTACTCTTCTCGTGAGTTGGATATTTATAATGACAAAAAAGAAGAGGCCACAGGCTTTCGCCTGACGTTTGATTGGGATAACCGAGACAGTGTGCGTAACACCACACGTGGTTCCCATACCTCATTTGACCTAACGACGGGGGCAGAAAGCTTACAGCCGGAAGATTTATGGCTGAAGTGGGAATTCCAAAACAGTCAGTACTACTCGTTAGGGCCATTAGGTGATTGGTTTGATCAGCAAGTATTGGCGTTTGATTTTTATACGGCTGATACACCGACATGGAATCAGTGTGATGGTGCTGTGTGCAGCCGCCCACCAGAGCAAGAGCAAGTTCGCTTAGGTGGTTTATATCGGTTACGTGGTTATACCGCAGGTCGTTATCATGGGCGTAGCGCGATTCACTATTCCGCGGAATACCGTGTATTACCAGATTGGCAACCGCTAGATGATATTCCTCTTATTAATTACTATGACTTGCCTTGGTGGCAGTGGGTTGCATTTGTAGAGGTTGGCCGAGTTGCTGATGATTACGATTTAAAAACGCTACATGAAGACATGAAGTGGAATATCGGTGGTGCAGTACGTTTCCAAGTCGAGGGAATTGTGGTTCGAGCTGAAATGGCAAAAGGGGCTGATGAAGGCCTTTTCAGAGTGATGATCAACCAACCCTTTTAATTGAATATGATGACAAGAGGCTAACGAAGAGGTTGGTCTTTTGTTTGCCTTACTCCCCGTTAATGGTGCAGATAATGCGACGACTACCACCGTCGCCTCGATGTTCACCTAAGTAAATTCCCTGCCATGTACCTAAAGCTAATTGGCCGTTTTGAATCGGAATTGTCACACTATTGCCAAGCAACGATGCTTTTATATGAGCGGGCATATCATCATCACCTTCATAAGTGTGTTGGTAGTATGGTGCTCGCTCAGGCACAAATTTATTAAAATGGGCTTCCATATCCATGCGAACAGTCGGATCGGCATTTTCATTTAAGGTCAAACTAGCAGAAGTATGCTGAATGAATAGATGTAACAAACCTACTGAGAGTGATTGGATTTGAGGTAATTGTTGTTCAATTTCATCAGTGATGAGATGAAAGCCACGGCTACGCGCTTTTAATTGAAGTGTTTTTTGTACCCACATTTGCATTCCTTTGGAAAAATTTGCTTTGGCGTCTATCCTAATCCAATTAGAGCCAGTTATTACTAAATGATATGATTTCCTACAGCATAAATGAATTGTTTAAATTCGAAACAGGGAACGTGACCTAACTCAATGTGAGTGCAATGGCACTCCGTCATAATTGATGACTGAAAAAAAACTACAAAGACTTGTTTTGTGGCAATTTGCCCAAACATCTATTTTATACTTTTTGCTAAATCGGGGATTCCACAGTTTTCGCTAGACTGTAAGGAATGGAACCTACTGTAACATCGGGATAATGACCATGTTGAAAAATATCAATCCAACGCAAACACAAGCTTGGAAAGCGTTAACTGCGCATTTCGAATCAGCACAAGATATGGACCTGAAAGAGCTATTTGCTCAAGACGCTGCACGTTTTGATAAATACTCTGCTCGTTTCGGTTCAGACATCCTCGTCGATTACTCAAAGAACCTAATCAATGAGGAAACGCTAAAGCATTTGTTTACACTTGCTAATGAGACTGAGCTTAAGTCAGCAATTGAAGCGATGTTCAGTGGTGAAGCGATCAACAAAACTGAAGATCGCGCTGTTCTTCACACAGCACTACGTAACCGTGCTAATACGCCAGTAATGGTGGATGGCGAAGACGTAATGCCAGCGGTAAACGCGGTTCTTGAAAAAATTAAGTCATTCACAGAGCGTGTAATTGGTGGTGAGTGGAAAGGCTATACAGGTAAAGCAATCACAGATATCGTCAACATCGGTATCGGCGGTTCTGACCTTGGTCCTTACATGGTGACAGAAGCACTCGCGCCATATAAAAACCATCTAAACCTACACTTCGTTTCTAACGTTGATGGTACTCACATCGTTGAGACTCTAAAGAAAGTCGACCCAGAAACAACGCTATTCTTGATCGCGTCTAAGACGTTTACGACTCAAGAAACCATGACAAACGCGCACTCTGCTCGTGATTGGTTCCTAGCAACAGCTGGCGATCAAGCACACGTTGCTAAGCACTTCGCTGCGCTTTCTACGAATGCTCCTGCGGTATCTGAGTTTGGTATCGACACAGACAACATGTTTGAGTTCTGGGACTGGGTTGGTGGTCGTTACTCACTATGGTCTGCAATTGGTCTTTCAATTGCATTAGCTGTAGGTTACGACAACTTCATCGAGCTTCTAGACGGTGCTCACGAGATGGATAACCACTTCGTGTCGACAGATCTAGAAAGTAACATCCCGGTGATTCTTGCTCTGATTGGTATTTGGTACAACAACTTCCATGGTGCTGAGTCTGAAGCAATCCTACCTTACGACCAGTATATGCACCGTTTCGCGGCGTACTTCCAGCAAGGTAACATGGAATCTAACGGTAAGTACGTTGACCGTGATGGTAACGCAGTGACTTACCAAACCGGCCCTATCATCTGGGGTGAACCAGGTACTAACGGTCAGCACGCGTTCTACCAGCTGATTCACCAAGGCACTAAGCTGATCCCATGTGACTTCATTGCACCAGCAATCAGCCACAACCCAGCAAGCGACCACCACCAAAAACTGATGTCTAACTTCTTTGCACAAACAGAAGCATTGGCATTTGGTAAGTCTGCAGAAATCGTAAAAGCAGAATTTGCGAAAGCAGGTAAGAGCGAAGAAGAAATGGCGTCTCTAGTGCCGTTCAAAGTATTTGAAGGTAACCGCCCAACGAACTCTATCCTAGTTAAGCAAATCACACCTCGCACGCTAGGTAACCTGATCGCAATGTACGAACACAAGATCTTCGTTCAAGGTGTTATCTGGAATATCTTCAGTTTCGACCAATGGGGTGTTGAGTTAGGTAAACAACTAGCGAATCAAATCCTACCTGAGCTAGCAGATGAGTCTGAAATCAACTCACACGATAGCTCGACAAACGGTCTAATCAATGCATTTAAAGCGTTCAAAGCTTAATGTCTGAATAGAAGAAGAAAAGGTCAGCAAGCGCTGACCTTTTTTATTGCCTTAGGCAGAAACAAAATAGGTTGGCACTGACCAACCTATTTTTTCTCATTTACTCGAAGCAAATCTCGATGAATGCATTTCCCCATTGTGAAGAGAAAGGCATGATGATGATTGAGCCTTCACACTTGTGGCGAATAGTGTGACCTTTACCTGATACGACGATAGGTGTTGCCATATCAAAATCAAAACCGCTCTCTGCTAGAATGCGTTTCGCACCACCAGTTACCATGTTTGTGATCTCGCCAACCATATCGGTGACTTCTTCATTCACACCGTTAGGGCGTTCACCAAGCATGTTTTGCATGATTTCTAATGCCAACGCTTCATCAAAGGTAATTGACATTGAGCCACGTGTTTGTGGACCAACCATACCAATAAGTCCAGAAACGTCCCCTCGTGCGATCTCATCTTTCTTGATTCGCGGTTTTTGTGGCTTCAACTCAAGTGAAGCCATGGTTTTTAGCACATTCATGAGAGAAGCTAAAAACGGGTTTACAAATTCAGCGCGCATAACGTTCTTCTATCTTTCTTTTTTCATCTCCGAGGAACAAGTTTGGCATTCACCATGAGTTTCAATAACGTGATTCGTCAATTTGAAACCGTATTTCTCGGCGTTATTGGCTAATAAGGATATCAGCGTCTCGTCTTCAAGTTCAACGACATCACCACATTTATCGCAAATTAGTAGTTGGAAAAAGTGCTGTTGAGTATTGAATGAGCAGCAAGTAATAAAGCTATTGGTTGATTCTACTCGATGAATAAAGCCCTGTTCGAGAAGAAAGTCTAATGCTCGGTATACTGTTGGTGGTTTTGCTTGTGGCTCACTTTGTTTCAGTAGATCCAATAGCTCATACGCACTCGATGCGCGGCGATTTGAACAAATTAGCTCAAACACACGTCGGCGTTGCGGAGTTAATCTTACTCCACGCTGTGCGCAGATACGTTCAATTTGTTCAATGATTGTTGGGTCCAAACCTTTCACCATAACTATCGGATATGTTTGTGATAAACCATTTGCAATGGCTATGCCTGCAAAAGAGGCTTATTTTACCTGCTATCTGCACGAAAATCATGAACTAAAGCAAGTGAGGATTTAATAGGTAAGTCGCGGCTATCACAGAATGAGACACCTGTGCATAAATACACGCCAGAGTATGTGAATTCACAATGCTCGCATCCGCTGCACAGTGAGTATACAATACCCGACTTAATTTTTTGAGCGTCTTGTCGCGCTCTATCTTGGTAACGTAAAACGGGTGTTTTAATCATGACTCATTCTTGCAGGCTCTCTGTTGCACCAATGCTGGATTGGACTGATCGTCATTGTCGCTACTTCCATCGCTTGATGACCAAGGAAACCTTGTTGTACACCGAAATGGTGACGACTGGTGCGATCATTCATGGAAAAGGAGATTTTCTTGCTTATAACGAAGAAGAGCATCCGTTAGCACTACAACTTGGTGGTTCCAACCCAGTTGATTTGGCTAAGTGTGCTAAGTTAGCTCAAGAGCGTGGTTATGATGAGATCAACTTAAACGTAGGTTGCCCATCTGATCGTGTTCAAAATGGTCGCTTTGGTGCATGTCTAATGGGCGAGCCACAATTGGTGGCTGACTGTGTGGCTGCGATGAAAGATGTCGTTGATGTACCGGTAACAGTAAAAACGCGTATTGGTATCGATGATCAAGACTCTTACGAATTTCTGACGGACTTTATCTCAATTGTGTCTGAGAAAGGTGGTTGTGAGCAGTTTACTATCCATGCGCGAAAAGCATGGCTAAGTGGTCTGAGCCCGAAAGAGAATCGTGAAATTCCACCACTGGATTACCCACGCGCTTACCAATTAAAAAAAGACTTTTCGCACCTGACTATCGCTGTTAATGGGGGCGTAAAATCGCTAGAAGAAGCAAAAGAGCATTTATTGCATCTTGATGGTGTAATGATTGGTCGTGAAGCCTACCAAAGCCCGTATTTGTTAGCGTCTGTGGACCAAGAGTTGTTTGGTTCTAGCGCTCCTGTGAAAAAACGCAGTGAAATCGTTGAAGAGATGTACCCATACATTGAAGCGCAGTTAGCAAAAGGTGCCTACATTGGCCACATTACGCGCCATATGTTAGGACTATTCCAAAACATGCCAGGCGCACGTCAATGGCGCCGTCATATTAGTGAAAATGCGCATAAGCCAGGTTCTGGTTTGGAAGTGCTGCAAGACGCATTAGCGAAGATTCCAAAAGAACTAAATGTGTAAATTTCACCAGGGACTGGTAAAAAATACCAACCTATAAATGGAAAAGCCAGGCTGTAGAAATACGTCTGGCTTTATTTTTGTCTGAAAATCATAGCTTTAAGGTGTTTTTTATAAGTTGGTACAGAATCTGCTCTAGTCATATTAAAACAAAGGAGAAGTGATTATGTTGGAGCTTATCTTTATATTAGTCTTTGCCGCGACCTTACTTGTTACAGGTATCACAATGATGACCGTATTTGCCGCAACAGGTATTGCATTAGTTGTGATGTTTTTACTTGGTATGGTGGGGGTTGTTTTGAAATTGCTACCATGGCTGATTGTGATTGCATTGGGTATTTGGTTTTTTAAGAACTGTGTTGGTCAGCCTCGTTATAAGTAATGGATTGTAGAGATTTAGTTGATTGAGGGCTGTAAGAGTATGGTAGTATTTCTTGCATGCCCTTAATGTTGAAATTAGCTATCTCGGAGTAAACACCACATGACAAATAAAGCGACATTCGCTTTAGCGACACTATCTTTGGCGGCGTCTTTTTCTGTTTTTGCGCAAGAGTCTTCTTTTAAGACGACGGTTGGTGCGGAAGTTTGGGCTGCGGACACCAAAGTTAATGAAGTAAGAAGAGATAGCAGTACGTCAGGGTCATACTATGTGGCGGTTGAGCATGATGTAAAATACGTACCAAATGCGCGTCTTCGTTACTCCAGTATTGATGCTGATTACATGGGCTTTGATAAGCTAGATCTCACTCTTTACTATCAAATTCTTGAGCACGACCTTTTACATTTCGATGCGGGTCTGACTTTTAGTAATTTGAGTGATACAAAGTACATTGATGCAGGAACGAATGCCCGTACGGAAGAATTCGATGAGTTGATTTGGGCTTGGTACGGCTATGCTGAAATCACGGTTCCAAAGACCAATTTCGATGTGATTGGTGAAATGAATTTTGGTGATAATAAAGGCATCAAGAGTACAGACCTAATGGCAGGTGTTCAGTATCGTATTCCTTTTCAAGAATCTCAGCTAGCGTTGCGAGCAGGCTATCGAGTGATTGATCTTGAATCAGAAGTTTTTCTCTCTGATTTAGGCAAAGAGTTTATTTTTGCTAACGGCTTCTTTGCTACCGCAGAATTCTCTTTCTAAGTAAGACCGTGAAACACTATTTTTAAAACGTCGCTTTATAAGCGGCGTTTTTTTATACCACTTCATTATATCCATTCGAAATTCATCCCTAATACAGGAGAGTTGGGCCATGCTTATGAAAAGTGAGAAGCAGGGAGCAGGGCCTAACGATGACCATCAATGAATTAAGACATCTGTTTCGTGAAAAGCAGCTTGTAGAAGCCATTATCGAACCGTCGATACAAGAAGGGGGGTGGGTTGTAGAGTTTCGTCACGCCCATGGTGGTTTTGTTTTTTTAACCGATACTCACGGAGAAGAGTGTCTGTACGATGATCTCGATACGGCATCGAAGTCAGCGATGGCTGTCGGTTTTCAGCAAGTTCGTATTGAAGACCGATAAGTGTTTATCAAGTTTATACTTCCAAAAAGTTATAAAACATTCACTTCTATTCTTTCTTGTTATTAAGGAGAGTGGTTAATCTATCGTCACGCAATGAATAGGGATGTCGTGACAATGTCTTTTCAAAAGAATGAGTATTCACACAAGAATGTGATGGAAGATAATAATGGGCAAGGTGGTAAGTCACCAATCTCAGGCCCTCTCAACGATCAACAATTTAGTTCACTCCAGCAAACGATCTCAGAGCTGTCTTCGCAGCAACTTGCTTGGGTTAGTGGTTACTTTTGGGGTTTAGCACAAAACCAACCAGGTTCAGTAGCTGCGACACCAATTACTCAAGGGGCGGCAGCAGTTGCGGTTAAACCAACAGGCAAATTAAGCATCATCTTTGCATCTCAGACTGGTAACGCTAAAGGGGTTGCTGAAGCACTAGAGCAAGAAGCCAGAGCTGAGGGTATTGCTGTAGAGCTGTTTGATGCCAGTGATTATAAAGGCAAGAACTTAGCAAAAGAGACGCATGTGATCATCGTAGCTTCGACTAATGGCGAGGGCGAGGCCCCAGATAATGCCATTGAACTGCATGAGTTCCTTCAATCTAAGAAAGCCCCTAAGTTACCAAACCTGCAATACGCTGTAATTGCATTGGGTGATTCAAGCTACGAGTTCTTCTGCCAAACGGGAAAAGACTTCGATGCTTACTTATCTAAATTAGGTGCAAAAGCCTTTATCGAACGTATTGATTGCGATGTGGATTATGAAGCATCTGCCGCAGAATGGCGTAAGCAAGCGCTTGAACAAGTAAAAGAGGCCCTTTCTTCAGGTAATGAAGCAGAAGTAGTTCAACTACCCGTTGGGCAAGCGGCTCCAGGACATTCTGTTTATAACAAGCAAAATCCATATACAGCAACGCTTCTGACAAGTCAGAAAATCACAGGCCGTGATTCAGGCAAAGATGTTCGCCACGTAGAGATTGATCTTGACGAGTCAGGTCTGACTTATCAACCAGGAGATGCCCTAGGCGTGTGGTTCGACAACAGCTCTGAGCTTGCTAACGCAATCTTAGCGAAATCAGGCTTATCCGGCGTAGAGAGTGTTGAAGTGGATGGTGAGAGTTTATCTATTCACAGCGCCTTAGTTAGTAAATATGAGATTACCGCTTCTAATCCTCAGCTCGTCACCAAGTTTGCAGAGCTTTCTGGTAGCAAGAAGCTACAAAAGCTAGTGGAAGATAAAGACAAACTTCGTGAATACGCCGTAAATACGCAAATCGTGGATGTGCTTGCCGAGAAGAAGACCAAGCTAAGCGCAGAAGAATTGGTTGGTTTACTTCGTCGATTAACTCCGCGTTTATATTCTATCGCTTCGAGTCAAACGGAAGTGGATGAAGAGGTACACCTAACTGTCGGTTTAGTTGAATACGACAAAGGTGATGAAAAGCGCTATGGCGGAGCATCTAGCTTCCTCGCTCAACGTCTAGAAGAAAGTGGTGAAGTGAAAGTATTTGTTGAGCACAACAATAACTTCAAACTACCACAAGATGACAACACACCAATCATCATGGTTGGTCCTGGTACTGGTATTGCGCCTTTCCGCAGCTTTATTCAAGAGCGTGATAATCGTGACGCACAAGGCAAGAACTGGTTGTTCTTTGGTGACCGTACCTTTACTCAAGATTTCCTTTACCAAGTTGAATGGCAAAAGTATCTCAAGTCAGGTTTGCTGACTCGCCTTGATGTCGCGTTTAGCCGTGACCAAGCAGAGAAAGTCTATGTTCAACATCGTATCCTAGAAAACGCTGAACAAGTTTGGCAATGGATTCAAGATGGTGCCTACATCTATGTATGTGGTGATGCCACTCGTATGGCAAAAGATGTTCACGATGCGCTGGTATTTGTAGCTGAGCAACAAGGTGAGCTCTCTCGTGAAGAAGCAGAAGCATTGATCAACGATCTACGTAAAGCGAAACGTTACCAAAGGGATGTGTACTAATGAGCGCGAATCAACAATCAAACAGCCAAGAAGTATTAGGTGAGGTGCTTGGACCACTCTCGGATAACGAGCGCCTTAAAAGAGAAAGTAATTTACTGCGTGGAACGATTGAACAAGATCTGCAGGACCGCATTACAGGTGGTTTTACTGCAGACAACTTCCAATTGATTCGCTTCCACGGAATGTACCAGCAAGATGACCGCGATATCCGTAACGAACGTGCTAAGCAAAAGCTGGAGCCGTTGCACAACGTCATGCTTCGTGCACGTATGCCGGGTGGCATCATTACACCAAAGCAATGGCTAGCGATCGACAAGTTTGCAACTGAGCACTCTTTATATGGAAGTATTCGTCTTACGACTCGCCAAACGTTCCAGTTCCATGGCGTGCTAAAACCAAATATCAAGTTGATGCACCAAACGCTCAACAGCATTGGTATTGATTCGATTGCAACCGCGGGTGATGTTAACCGTAACGTGTTGTGTACCACTAACCCAGTGGAGTCGGAGCTACACCAAGAAGCGTACGAATGGGCGAAGAAAATCAGTGAGCATCTATTACCAAAGACACGCGCTTACGCAGAGATTTGGTTAGACGGTGAAAAAGTAGAAAGTACTGAAGAAGACGAGCCGATTCTGGGTAGGAACTATTTACCACGTAAGTTTAAAACTACAGTGGTTATCCCACCGCAAAATGACGTAGACGTACACGCTAACGATCTTAACTTTGTAGCGATTGCAGATAACGGCAAGCTGGTTGGTTTTAACGTACTTGTGGGTGGTGGTCTAGCGATGACGCATGGCGACACATCAACTTATCCACGCAGAGCAGATGACTTTGGCTTTATCCCATTAGAGAAAACACTTGATGTTGCCGCTGCTGTAGTGACGACGCAACGTGATTGGGGTAATCGTTCAAACCGTAAGAATGCAAAAACGAAGTACACATTAGATCGTGTTGGTAGTGATGTGTTTAAAGCGGAAGTAGAAAAACGTGCTGGTGTTAAGTTTGAGCAAAGCCGTCCATATGAATTCACAGAACGTGGTGACCGTATTGGTTGGGTTGAAGGGATTGATGGTAAGCATCATTTAGCGCTCTTTATAGAAAACGGCCGTCTATTAGACTTCCCAGGTAAACCACTTAAGACGGGTGTTGCTGAAATTGCCAAAATCCATAAAGGCGATTTCCGTATGACAGCAAACCAAAATCTGATTGTTGCTGGTGTACCAAAAAGCCAAAAAGCGAAGATCGAGAAGATTGCTCGTGAACATGGCTTGATGGATGACTGCGTAAGTGAACAACGTAAGAACTCGATGGCGTGTGTGGCGTTCCCAACATGTCCATTAGCAATGGCAGAAGCAGAACGCTTCCTTCCTCAGTTCGTAACCGATGTAGAAGGTATTCTAGAAAAGCATGGTCTACCTGAAGAAGACAATATCATTCTTCGTGTAACAGGGTGTCCAAATGGTTGTGGTCGAGCAATGCTGGCAGAAATCGGCTTAGTTGGTAAAGCACCAGGTAGATACAACTTGCACCTAGGAGGTAACCGCGGCGGTACTCGTGTACCGAAGATGTATAAAGAGAACATTACGGATAAGCAAATCTTAGAAGAGATTGATCAGCTGGTGGCTCGTTGGGCTGCTGAACGTGAAGAATGCGAAGCATTTGGCGATTTCACGATTCGAGTTGGCATTATCCAAGAAGTGTTTGTATCAAAGAGGGACTTCCATGCTTGATTCTGTAGCGTCTAAACCGGAGCTAACAGAGTTACTGACATTAACTAAGACGGAGCAAATCCTCCGTCTTGCTCAAATCAATGTCGAGCTCGAACAGCTTTCGGCACAAGAGAGAATAAAGTGGGCATTGAAAAACTTGGAAGGGGAGTTCGCAGTCTCGTCCAGCTTCGGTATCCAGGCCGCCGTGATGCTCCATCTTGTGACACAACAAAAACCGGATATCCCAATTATCCTAACGGACACCGGATATCTATTTGCAGAGACATATCAATTCATCGATCAGTTGAAAACGCAACTGAACCTCAACCTTAAAGTGTATCGAGCAAAAGAAAGTGCCCATTGGCAAGAAGCGCGTTATGGAAAACTTTGGGAACAAGGCGTCGAGGGAATAGAAAAATACAACAAGATAAATAAGGTTGAACCAATGCGACGAGCTTTGCGAGAGCAAAACATTGGAACTTGGCTCTCAGGGCTGCGCCGAGAGCAAAGCAAATCACGTGCTGGATTACCTATCTTGTCGATTCAAAATGGTGTCTTCAAGTTTTTGCCAGTGATCGACTGGACGAATAGAGACGTGCACTACTATTTAGAAGAGTATGGTTTGAGTTATCATCCACTATGGGATCAAGGCTATCTCTCTGTAGGAGATACTCATACGACAAGAAAGTGGGAGCCAGGAATGTCAGAAGAAGAAACGCGTTTCTTTGGATTAAAACGCGAGTGTGGGTTACATGAGGACGATGGTACCGAGCAACATGGCTCTGGTATTTAGCTGTTACGCTCATGGCCCGGTGTTCAGACGAAACAAAGAAAGCTGCAGTGAGGCAGCTTTCTTTGTTTATAAGAGTTGAAAGTGAGCTTGAAAAGAATAACTCTGTGGATAAGTTGTTTGCTTTCTTTGGGTAAAGTTAAATAAATAAGGCTTTGATCGAAAAGTCAGCGTTTAACCATTATTTTTGCAAATTTTGCAAAATAGGACTTGCCAATGTGACCTCGATCTCTATAATGCGTCCTTGTCAACAGGGCAGAGCTCACAAGGGTTCAAGGCTAGGTCGGCAGGGTCAGAAAGAACGCCAAGCAGCGAACTGCCTTTACTTTTGAAAAGTAAAATAAAAGCAAGAAAGTGTTTGACATAGAGAATTATCTCGTTAGAATGGCCGCCTCTTCCGAAGTGATGTGAGTCACAAAGAAGAGTGCTCTTTAAAAATAAGAACCTATCAATCTGTGTGGGCACTCGTTGATGATAATCCAAATTAGAAGCTTTGGCTTCAAATTAGATTTCAATGAAACGAAGTGACCATTGAATCGAAAGATTCAGCACAGTCAATTCAAACATTACTTCTGCTATTTATTAGCGAAAGGAATGTTCAGTATTCATTGAGTCGAACAAAATCTTAAATTGAAGAGTTTGATCATGGCTCAGATTGAACGCTGGCGGCAGGCCTAACACATGCAAGTCGAGCGGCAGCGACAACATTGAATCTTCGGAGGATTTGTTGGGCGGCGAGCGGCGGACGGGTGAGTAATGCCTAGGAAATTGCCCTGATGTGGGGGATAACCATTGGAAACGATGGCTAATACCGCATGATGCCTACGGGCCAAAGAGGGGGACCTTCGGGCCTCTCGCGTCAGGATATGCCTAGGTGGGATTAGCTAGTTGGTGAGGTAAGGGCTCACCAAGGCGACGATCCCTAGCTGGTCTGAGAGGATGATCAGCCACACTGGAACTGAGACACGGTCCAGACTCCTACGGGAGGCAGCAGTGGGGAATATTGCACAATGGGCGCAAGCCTGATGCAGCCATGCCGCGTGTGTGAAGAAGGCCTTCGGGTTGTAAAGCACTTTCAGTAGGGAGGAAGGTTCATGCGTTAATAGCGTATGGATTTGACGTTACCTACAGAAGAAGCACCGGCTAACTCCGTGCCAGCAGCCGCGGTAATACGGAGGGTGCGAGCGTTAATCGGAATTACTGGGCGTAAAGCGCATGCAGGTGGTTTGTTAAGTCAGATGTGAAAGCCCGGGGCTCAACCTCGGAATTGCATTTGAAACTGGCAGACTAGAGTACTGTAGAGGGGGGTAGAATTTCAGGTGTAGCGGTGAAATGCGTAGAGATCTGAAGGAATACCGGTGGCGAAGGCGGCCCCCTGGACAGATACTGACACTCAGATGCGAAAGCGTGGGGAGCAAACAGGATTAGATACCCTGGTAGTCCACGCCGTAAACGATGTCTACTTGGAGGTTGTGGCCTTGAGCCGTGGCTTTCGGAGCTAACGCGTTAAGTAGACCGCCTGGGGAGTACGGTCGCAAGATTAAAACTCAAATGAATTGACGGGGGCCCGCACAAGCGGTGGAGCATGTGGTTTAATTCGATGCAACGCGAAGAACCTTACCTACTCTTGACATCCAGAGAAGCCAGTAGAGATACAGGTGTGCCTTCGGGAACTCTGAGACAGGTGCTGCATGGCTGTCGTCAGCTCGTGTTGTGAAATGTTGGGTTAAGTCCCGCAACGAGCGCAACCCTTATCCTTGTTTGCCAGCGAGTAATGTCGGGAACTCCAGGGAGACTGCCGGTGATAAACCGGAGGAAGGTGGGGACGACGTCAAGTCATCATGGCCCTTACGAGTAGGGCTACACACGTGCTACAATGGCGCATACAGAGGGCAGCCAACTTGCGAAAGTGAGCGAATCCCAAAAAGTGCGTCGTAGTCCGGATTGGAGTCTGCAACTCGACTCCATGAAGTCGGAATCGCTAGTAATCGTGGATCAGAATGCCACGGTGAATACGTTCCCGGGCCTTGTACACACCGCCCGTCACACCATGGGAGTGGGCTGCAAAAGAAGTAGGTAGTTTAACCTTTCGGGGAGGACGCTTACCACTTTGTGGTTCATGACTGGGGTGAAGTCGTAACAAGGTAGCGCTAGGGGAACCTGGCGCTGGATCACCTCCTTATACGATACGGATAGTTTGCTTTCACTTTTTAAAGTGAAGACAAATGAGTCTCGATGAGTGTCCACACAGATTGATGGTTTTGAAGCGAAAGCTTCGAGCTATTATTGCTCTTTAACAATTTGGAAAGCTGACAAAACAAATCTTGTCTTAAATAGATAAGCGTTTGTTTGTAAAGTTCTCAAAGTATTCATTTCGATGAATACACAAAAACACATTCAAGTGTTCTTGGGTTTTGCGAAAGCAAAACATATTTGAGTCCGGCAAAATCGATAGCTATCTCGCTCATTCAAATAATGAGATAGCAACTTTGGTTGTTTAAACAACAAACTCAAGATTTCTTCTGAAACTCTTTGGGGTTGTATGGTTAAGTGACTAAGCGTACACGGTGGATGCCTTGGCAGTCAGAGGCGATGAAAGACGTAGTAACTTGCGATAAGCCCAGATTAGGTAGTAACAACCATTTGAGTCTGGGATTTCTGAATGGGGAAACCCACTAGCATAAGCTAGTATCATTAACTGAATTCATAGGTTAATGAGGCGAACCGGGGGAACTGAAACATCTAAGTACCCCGAGGAAAAGAAATCAACCGAGATTCCGAAAGTAGCGGCGAGCGAAATTGGACTAGCCCTTAAGCTTTATATGCGTTAGACGAACGGTCTGGAAAGTCCGGCGATACAGGGTGATAGCCCCGTAGTCGACAACGCACATTCAGTGAAATCGAGTAGGGCGGGACACGTGATATCCTGTCTGAATATGGGGGGACCATCCTCCAAGGCTAAATACTACTGACTGACCGATAGTGAACCAGTACCGTGAGGGAAAGGCGAAAAGAACCCCTGTGAGGGGAGTGAAATAGAACCTGAAACCGTGTACGTACAAGCAGTAGGAGCAGGCATTGCGTCCTGTGACTGCGTACCTTTTGTATAATGGGTCAGCGACTTATATTCAGTGGCAAGGTTAACCATCTAGGGGAGCCGTAGGGAAACCGAGTCTTAACTGGGCGTTCAGTCTCTGGATATAGACCCGAAACCAGGTGATCTAGCCATGGGCAGGTTGAAGATTGAGTAACATCAATTGGAGGACCGAACCGACTAATGTTGAAAAATTAGCGGATGACTTGTGGCTAGGGGTGAAAGGCCAATCAAACCTGGAGATAGCTGGTTCTCCCCGAAAGCTATTTAGGTAGCGCCTCGGACGAATACTACTGGGGGTAGAGCACTGTTAAGGCTAGGGGGTCATCCCGACTTACCAACCCTTTGCAAACTCCGAATACCAGTAAGTACTATCCGGGAGACACACGGCGGGTGCTAACGTCCGTCGTGGAGAGGGAAACAACCCAGACCGCCAGCTAAGGTCCCAAATTATTACTAAGTGGGAAACGATGTGGGAAGGCTCAGACAGCCAGGATGTTGGCTTAGAAGCAGCCATCATTTAAAGAAAGCGTAATAGCTCACTGGTCGAGTCGGCCTGCGCGGAAGATGTAACGGGGCTAAGTAATAAACCGAAGCTGCGGCAATGAAGTTTACTTCATTGGGTAGGGGAGCGTTCTGTAAGCCGTTGAAGGTGTGTTGTAAAGCATGCTGGAGGTATCAGAAGTGCGAATGCTGACATGAGTAACGATAAAGGGGGTGAAAAACCTCCTCGCCGGAAGACCAAGGGTTCCTGTCCAACGTTAATCGGGGCAGGGTAAGTCGACCCCTAAGGCGAGGCCGAAAGGCGTAGTCGATGGGAAACGGGTTAATATTCCCGTACTTCTTACAATTGCGATGGGGGGACGGAGAAGGCTAGGTGGGCCTGGCGACGGTTGTCCAGGTTCAAGTGCGTAGGCTTAAGAGTTAGGTAAATCCGGCTCTTTCTAAGGCTGAGACACGACGTCGAGCTACTACGGTAGTGAAGTCATTGATGCCATGCTTCCAGGAAAAGCCTCTAAGCTTCAGATTGTAAGGAATCGTACCCCAAACCGACACAGGTGGTCGGGTAGAGAATACCAAGGCGCTTGAGAGAACTCGGGTGAAGGAACTAGGCAAAATGGTACCGTAACTTCGGGAGAAGGTACGCTCTTGATGGTGAAGTCCCTTGCGGATGGAGCTGACGAGAGTCGCAGATACCAGGTGGCTGCAACTGTTTATTAAAAACACAGCACTGTGCAAAATCGTAAGATGACGTATACGGTGTGACGCCTGCCCGGTGCCGGAAGGTTAATTGATGGGGTTAGACTTCGGTCGAAGCTCTTGATCGAAGCCCCGGTAAACGGCGGCCGTAACTATAACGGTCCTAAGGTAGCGAAATTCCTTGTCGGGTAAGTTCCGACCTGCACGAATGGCGTAATGATGGCCACGCTGTCTCCACCCGAGACTCAGTGAAATTGAAATCGCTGTGAAGATGCAGTGTACCCGCGGCTAGACGGAAAGACCCCGTGAACCTTTACTACAGCTTGGCACTGAACATTGACCCTACATGTGTAGGATAGGTGGGAGGCTTTGAAGCAGGTACGCTAGTATCTGTGGAGCCGTCCTTGAAATACCACCCTTGTAGTGTTGATGTTCTAACGTTGACCCCTTATCGGGGTTGCGGACAGTGCCTGGTGGGTAGTTTGACTGGGGCGGTCTCCTCCCAAAGAGTAACGGAGGAGCACGAAGGTGGGCTAATCACGGTTGGACATCGTGAGGTTAGTGCAATGGCATAAGCCCGCTTGACTGCGAGAATGACAATTCGAGCAGGTGCGAAAGCAGGTCATAGTGATCCGGTGGTTCTGAATGGAAGGGCCATCGCTCAACGGATAAAAGGTACTCCGGGGATAACAGGCTGATACCGCCCAAGAGTTCATATCGACGGCGGTGTTTGGCACCTCGATGTCGGCTCATCACATCCTGGGGCTGAAGTCGGTCCCAAGGGTATGGCTGTTCGCCATTTAAAGTGGTACGCGAGCTGGGTTTAGAACGTCGTGAGACAGTTCGGTCCCTATCTGCCGTGGGCGTTGGAGAATTGAAAGGGGCTGCTCCTAGTACGAGAGGACCGGAGTGGACGAACCTCTGGTGTTCGGGTTGTGTCGCCAGACGCATTGCCCGGTAGCTAAGTTCGGAATCGATAACCGCTGAAAGCATCTAAGCGGGAAGCGAGCCTTGAGATGAGTTCTCCCTGATACTTTAAGTATCCTAAAGGGTTGTCGGAGACTACGACGTTGATAGGTCAGGTGTGTAAGTGCTGTGAGGCATTGAGCTAACTGATACTAATTGCCCGTGAGGCTTAACCATACAACACCCAAAGGGTTTTGATGGACTCAAAGCAAGAACAAGACTTGATTGTGTAGAGAACACAGAAACAGCTTTCCAGATTAAAGAATTTGCTTGGCGACCATAGCATTTTGGACCCACCTGATTTCCATTCCGAACTCAGAAGTGAAACGAAATAGCGCCGATGGTAGTGTGGGGCTTCCCCATGTGAGAGTAGGACATCGCCAGGCTTTAATTTTGCACTTGCTTAATATTTAAGCAAGTCACCATAAAGTTCTGAAGTTTTTTAGAGTTTTATGTTGACTTTCAAAGTGAAAAGCGTATTATACGCACCTCGCTTAAGTGCTAAGGCACTGAAAGCCAAGCTCTTTAACAATATAGACCTATCAATCTGTGTGGGCACTCGTTGATGATAATCCAATTAGATACCTCGGTATCAAATTAGGTTTCAATGAACTGAGTGACCAAACGAGTCGAAAGACTTGGCACAGTCAATTCATTATCGTTCTGTTGGAACGATAATAGCTTTAAAATTACTTCTTACTTTCGAGTAAGAGCAGTTTTGAAGTCAGTATTCATTGAGCCGAACAAAATCTTAAATTGAAGAGTTTGATCATGGCTCAGATTGAACGCTGGCGGCAGGCCTAACACATGCAAGTCGAGCGGCAGCGACAACATTGAATCTTCGGAGGATTTGTTGGGCGGCGAGCGGCGGACGGGTGAGTAATGCCTAGGAAATTGCCCTGATGTGGGGGATAACCATTGGAAACGATGGCTAATACCGCATGATGCCTACGGGCCAAAGAGGGGGACCTTCGGGCCTCTCGCGTCAGGATATGCCTAGGTGGGATTAGCTAGTTGGTGAGGTAAGGGCTCACCAAGGCGACGATCCCTAGCTGGTCTGAGAGGATGATCAGCCACACTGGAACTGAGACACGGTCCAGACTCCTACGGGAGGCAGCAGTGGGGAATATTGCACAATGGGCGCAAGCCTGATGCAGCCATGCCGCGTGTGTGAAGAAGGCCTTCGGGTTGTAAAGCACTTTCAGTAGGGAGGAAGGTTCATGCGTTAATAGCGTATGGATTTGACGTTACCTACAGAAGAAGCACCGGCTAACTCCGTGCCAGCAGCCGCGGTAATACGGAGGGTGCGAGCGTTAATCGGAATTACTGGGCGTAAAGCGCATGCAGGTGGTTTGTTAAGTCAGATGTGAAAGCCCGGGGCTCAACCTCGGAATTGCATTTGAAACTGGCAGACTAGAGTACTGTAGAGGGGGGTAGAATTTCAGGTGTAGCGGTGAAATGCGTAGAGATCTGAAGGAATACCGGTGGCGAAGGCGGCCCCCTGGACAGATACTGACACTCAGATGCGAAAGCGTGGGGAGCAAACAGGATTAGATACCCTGGTAGTCCACGCCGTAAACGATGTCTACTTGGAGGTTGTGGCCTTGAGCCGTGGCTTTCGGAGCTAACGCGTTAAGTAGACCGCCTGGGGAGTACGGTCGCAAGATTAAAACTCAAATGAATTGACGGGGGCCCGCACAAGCGGTGGAGCATGTGGTTTAATTCGATGCAACGCGAAGAACCTTACCTACTCTTGACATCCAGAGAAGCCAGTAGAGATACAGGTGTGCCTTCGGGAACTCTGAGACAGGTGCTGCATGGCTGTCGTCAGCTCGTGTTGTGAAATGTTGGGTTAAGTCCCGCAACGAGCGCAACCCTTATCCTTGTTTGCCAGCGAGTAATGTCGGGAACTCCAGGGAGACTGCCGGTGATAAACCGGAGGAAGGTGGGGACGACGTCAAGTCATCATGGCCCTTACGAGTAGGGCTACACACGTGCTACAATGGCGCATACAGAGGGCAGCCAACTTGCGAAAGTGAGCGAATCCCAAAAAGTGCGTCGTAGTCCGGATTGGAGTCTGCAACTCGACTCCATGAAGTCGGAATCGCTAGTAATCGTGGATCAGAATGCCACGGTGAATACGTTCCCGGGCCTTGTACACACCGCCCGTCACACCATGGGAGTGGGCTGCAAAAGAAGTAGGTAGTTTAACCTTTCGGGGAGGACGCTTACCACTTTGTGGTTCATGACTGGGGTGAAGTCGTAACAAGGTAGCGCTAGGGGAACCTGGCGCTGGATCACCTCCTTATACGATGATTACTCACGATGAGTGTCCACACAGATTGATACGGTTTATAAGTAAAAGAGACGATACTGGGTCTGTAGCTCAGGTGGTTAGAGCGTTCGCCTGATAAGCGAGAGGTCGGTGGTTCGAGTCCACTCAGACCCACCACTTCCTTTTAGGAATTGGTATGCAGTATCGACACCTAGATGGGGCTATAGCTCAGCTGGGAGAGCGCCTGCCTTGCACGCAGGAGGTCTGCGGTTCGATCCCGCATAGCTCCACCATCTTTAAGCACTCTTACGAGAGTTTTTAAAAATGGTTCTTAATGAATCTAGCTCTTTAACAATTTGGAAAGCTGACAAAACAAATCTTGTCTTATATAGATAAGCGTTTGTTTGTAAAGTTCTCAAAGTATTCATTTCGATGAATACACAAAACACATTCAAGTGTTCTTGGGTTTTGCGAAAGCAAAACATATTTGAGTCCGGCAAAATCGATAGCTATCTCGCTCATTCAAATAATGAGATAGCAACTTTGGTTGTTTAAACAACAAACTCAAGATTTCTTCTGAAACTCTTTGGGGTTGTATGGTTAAGTGACTAAGCGTACACGGTGGATGCCTTGGCAGTCAGAGGCGATGAAAGACGTAGTAACTTGCGATAAGCCCAGATTAGGTAGTAACAACCATTTGAGTCTGGGATTTCTGAATGGGGAAACCCACTAGCATAAGCTAGTATCATTAACTGAATTCATAGGTTAATGAGGCGAACCGGGGGAACTGAAACATCTAAGTACCCCGAGGAAAAGAAATCAACCGAGATTCCGAAAGTAGCGGCGAGCGAAATTGGACTAGCCCTTAAGCTTTATATGCGTTAGACGAACGGTCTGGAAAGTCCGGCGATACAGGGTGATAGCCCCGTAGTCGACAACGCACATTCAGTGAAATCGAGTAGGGCGGGACACGTGATATCCTGTCTGAATATGGGGGGACCATCCTCCAAGGCTAAATACTACTGACTGACCGATAGTGAACCAGTACCGTGAGGGAAAGGCGAAAAGAACCCCTGTGAGGGGAGTGAAATAGAACCTGAAACCGTGTACGTACAAGCAGTAGGAGCAGGCATTGCGTCCTGTGACTGCGTACCTTTTGTATAATGGGTCAGCGACTTATATTCAGTGGCAAGGTTAACCATCTAGGGGAGCCGTAGGGAAACCGAGTCTTAACTGGGCGTTCAGTCTCTGGATATAGACCCGAAACCAGGTGATCTAGCCATGGGCAGGTTGAAGATTGAGTAACATCAATTGGAGGACCGAACCGACTAATGTTGAAAAATTAGCGGATGACTTGTGGCTAGGGGTGAAAGGCCAATCAAACCTGGAGATAGCTGGTTCTCCCCGAAAGCTATTTAGGTAGCGCCTCGGACGAATACTACTGGGGGTAGAGCACTGTTAAGGCTAGGGGGTCATCCCGACTTACCAACCCTTTGCAAACTCCGAATACCAGTAAGTACTATCCGGGAGACACACGGCGGGTGCTAACGTCCGTCGTGGAGAGGGAAACAACCCAGACCGCCAGCTAAGGTCCCAAATTATTACTAAGTGGGAAACGATGTGGGAAGGCTCAGACAGCCAGGATGTTGGCTTAGAAGCAGCCATCATTTAAAGAAAGCGTAATAGCTCACTGGTCGAGTCGGCCTGCGCGGAAGATGTAACGGGGCTAAGTAATAAACCGAAGCTGCGGCAATGAAGTTTACTTCATTGGGTAGGGGAGCGTTCTGTAAGCCGTTGAAGGTGTGTTGTAAAGCATGCTGGAGGTATCAGAAGTGCGAATGCTGACATGAGTAACGATAAAGGGGGTGAAAAACCTCCTCGCCGGAAGACCAAGGGTTCCTGTCCAACGTTAATCGGGGCAGGGTAAGTCGACCCCTAAGGCGAGGCCGAAAGGCGTAGTCGATGGGAAACGGGTTAATATTCCCGTACTTCTTACAATTGCGATGGGGGGACGGAGAAGGCTAGGTGGGCCTGGCGACGGTTGTCCAGGTTCAAGTGCGTAGGCTTAAGAGTTAGGTAAATCCGGCTCTTTCTAAGGCTGAGACACGACGTCGAGCTACTACGGTAGTGAAGTCATTGATGCCATGCTTCCAGGAAAAGCCTCTAAGCTTCAGATTGTAAGGAATCGTACCCCAAACCGACACAGGTGGTCGGGTAGAGAATACCAAGGCGCTTGAGAGAACTCGGGTGAAGGAACTAGGCAAAATGGTACCGTAACTTCGGGAGAAGGTACGCTCTTGATGGTGAAGTCCCTTGCGGATGGAGCTGACGAGAGTCGCAGATACCAGGTGGCTGCAACTGTTTATTAAAAACACAGCACTGTGCAAAATCGTAAGATGACGTATACGGTGTGACGCCTGCCCGGTGCCGGAAGGTTAATTGATGGGGTTAGACTTCGGTCGAAGCTCTTGATCGAAGCCCCGGTAAACGGCGGCCGTAACTATAACGGTCCTAAGGTAGCGAAATTCCTTGTCGGGTAAGTTCCGACCTGCACGAATGGCGTAATGATGGCCACGCTGTCTCCACCCGAGACTCAGTGAAATTGAAATCGCTGTGAAGATGCAGTGTACCCGCGGCTAGACGGAAAGACCCCGTGAACCTTTACTACAGCTTGGCACTGAACATTGACCCTACATGTGTAGGATAGGTGGGAGGCTTTGAAGCAGGTACGCTAGTATCTGTGGAGCCGTCCTTGAAATACCACCCTTGTAGTGTTGATGTTCTAACGTTGACCCCTTATCGGGGTTGCGGACAGTGCCTGGTGGGTAGTTTGACTGGGGCGGTCTCCTCCCAAAGAGTAACGGAGGAGCACGAAGGTGGGCTAATCACGGTTGGACATCGTGAGGTTAGTGCAATGGCATAAGCCCGCTTGACTGCGAGAATGACAATTCGAGCAGGTGCGAAAGCAGGTCATAGTGATCCGGTGGTTCTGAATGGAAGGGCCATCGCTCAACGGATAAAAGGTACTCCGGGGATAACAGGCTGATACCGCCCAAGAGTTCATATCGACGGCGGTGTTTGGCACCTCGATGTCGGCTCATCACATCCTGGGGCTGAAGTCGGTCCCAAGGGTATGGCTGTTCGCCATTTAAAGTGGTACGCGAGCTGGGTTTAGAACGTCGTGAGACAGTTCGGTCCCTATCTGCCGTGGGCGTTGGAGAATTGAAAGGGGCTGCTCCTAGTACGAGAGGACCGGAGTGGACGAACCTCTGGTGTTCGGGTTGTGTCGCCAGACGCATTGCCCGGTAGCTAAGTTCGGAATCGATAACCGCTGAAAGCATCTAAGCGGGAAGCGAGCCTTGAGATGAGTTCTCCCTGATACTTTAAGTATCCTAAAGGGTTGTCGGAGACTACGACGTTGATAGGTCAGGTGTGTAAGTGCTGTGAGGCATTGAGCTAACTGATACTAATTGCCCGTGAGGCTTAACCATACAACACCCAAAGGGTTTTGATGGACTCAAAGCAAGAACAAGACTTGATTGTGTAGAGAACACAGAAACAGCTTTCCAGATTAAAGAATTTGCTTGGCGACCATAGCATTTTGGACCCACCTGATTTCCATTCCGAACTCAGAAGTGAAACGAAATAGCGCCGATGGTAGTGTGGGGCTTCCCCATGTGAGAGTAGGACATCGCCAGGCTTTAATTTTGCACTTGCTTAATATTTAAGCAAGTCACCATAAAGTTCTGAAGTTTTTTAGAGTTTTATGTTGACTTTCAAAGTGAAAAGCGTATTATACGCACCTCGCTTAAGTGCTAAGGCACTGAAAGCCAAGCTCTTTAACAATATAGACCTATCAATCTGTGTGGGCACTCGTTGATGATAATCCAATTAGATACCTCGGTATCAAATTAGGTTTCAATGAACTGAGTGACCAAACGAGTCGAAAGACTTGGCACAGTCAATTCATTATCGTTCTGTTGGAACGATAATAGCTTTAAAATTACTTCTTACTTTCGAGTAAGAGCAGTTTTGAAGTCAGTATTCATTGAGCCGAACAAAATCTTAAATTGAAGAGTTTGATCATGGCTCAGATTGAACGCTGGCGGCAGGCCTAACACATGCAAGTCGAGCGGCAGCGACAACATTGAATCTTCGGAGGATTTGTTGGGCGGCGAGCGGCGGACGGGTGAGTAATGCCTAGGAAATTGCCCTGATGTGGGGGATAACCATTGGAAACGATGGCTAATACCGCATGATGCCTACGGGCCAAAGAGGGGGACCTTCGGGCCTCTCGCGTCAGGATATGCCTAGGTGGGATTAGCTAGTTGGTGAGGTAAGGGCTCACCAAGGCGACGATCCCTAGCTGGTCTGAGAGGATGATCAGCCACACTGGAACTGAGACACGGTCCAGACTCCTACGGGAGGCAGCAGTGGGGAATATTGCACAATGGGCGCAAGCCTGATGCAGCCATGCCGCGTGTGTGAAGAAGGCCTTCGGGTTGTAAAGCACTTTCAGTAGGGAGGAAGGTTCATGCGTTAATAGCGTATGGATTTGACGTTACCTACAGAAGAAGCACCGGCTAACTCCGTGCCAGCAGCCGCGGTAATACGGAGGGTGCGAGCGTTAATCGGAATTACTGGGCGTAAAGCGCATGCAGGTGGTTTGTTAAGTCAGATGTGAAAGCCCGGGGCTCAACCTCGGAATTGCATTTGAAACTGGCAGACTAGAGTACTGTAGAGGGGGGTAGAATTTCAGGTGTAGCGGTGAAATGCGTAGAGATCTGAAGGAATACCGGTGGCGAAGGCGGCCCCCTGGACAGATACTGACACTCAGATGCGAAAGCGTGGGGAGCAAACAGGATTAGATACCCTGGTAGTCCACGCCGTAAACGATGTCTACTTGGAGGTTGTGGCCTTGAGCCGTGGCTTTCGGAGCTAACGCGTTAAGTAGACCGCCTGGGGAGTACGGTCGCAAGATTAAAACTCAAATGAATTGACGGGGGCCCGCACAAGCGGTGGAGCATGTGGTTTAATTCGATGCAACGCGAAGAACCTTACCTACTCTTGACATCCAGAGAAGCCAGTAGAGATACAGGTGTGCCTTCGGGAACTCTGAGACAGGTGCTGCATGGCTGTCGTCAGCTCGTGTTGTGAAATGTTGGGTTAAGTCCCGCAACGAGCGCAACCCTTATCCTTGTTTGCCAGCGAGTAATGTCGGGAACTCCAGGGAGACTGCCGGTGATAAACCGGAGGAAGGTGGGGACGACGTCAAGTCATCATGGCCCTTACGAGTAGGGCTACACACGTGCTACAATGGCGCATACAGAGGGCAGCCAACTTGCGAAAGTGAGCGAATCCCAAAAAGTGCGTCGTAGTCCGGATTGGAGTCTGCAACTCGACTCCATGAAGTCGGAATCGCTAGTAATCGTGGATCAGAATGCCACGGTGAATACGTTCCCGGGCCTTGTACACACCGCCCGTCACACCATGGGAGTGGGCTGCAAAAGAAGTAGGTAGTTTAACCTTTCGGGGAGGACGCTTACCACTTTGTGGTTCATGACTGGGGTGAAGTCGTAACAAGGTAGCGCTAGGGGAACCTGGCGCTGGATCACCTCCTTATACGATGATTACTCACGATGAGTGTCCACACAGATTGATACGGTTTATAAGTAAAAGAGACGATACTGGGTCTGTAGCTCAGGTGGTTAGAGCGTTCGCCTGATAAGCGAGAGGTCGGTGGTTCGAGTCCACTCAGACCCACCACTTCCTTTTAGGAATTGGTATGCAGTATCGACACCTAGATGGGGCTATAGCTCAGCTGGGAGAGCGCCTGCCTTGCACGCAGGAGGTCTGCGGTTCGATCCCGCATAGCTCCACCATCTTTAAGCACTCTTACGAGAGTTTTTAAAAATGGTTCTTAATGAATCTAGCTCTTTAACAATTTGGAAAGCTGACAAAACAAATCTTGTCTTATATAGATAAGCGTTTGTTTGTAAAGTTCTCAAAGTATTCATTTCGATGAATACACAAAACACATTCAAGTGTTCTTGGGTTTTGCGAAAGCAAAACATATTTGAGTCCGGCAAAATCGATAGCTATCTCGCTCATTCAAATAATGAGATAGCAACTTTGGTTGTTTAAACAACAAACTCAAGATTTCTTCTGAAACTCTTTGGGGTTGTATGGTTAAGTGACTAAGCGTACACGGTGGATGCCTTGGCAGTCAGAGGCGATGAAAGACGTAGTAACTTGCGATAAGCCCAGATTAGGTAGTAACAACCATTTGAGTCTGGGATTTCTGAATGGGGAAACCCACTAGCATAAGCTAGTATCATTAACTGAATTCATAGGTTAATGAGGCGAACCGGGGGAACTGAAACATCTAAGTACCCCGAGGAAAAGAAATCAACCGAGATTCCGAAAGTAGCGGCGAGCGAAATTGGACTAGCCCTTAAGCTTTATATGCGTTAGACGAACGGTCTGGAAAGTCCGGCGATACAGGGTGATAGCCCCGTAGTCGACAACGCACATTCAGTGAAATCGAGTAGGGCGGGACACGTGATATCCTGTCTGAATATGGGGGGACCATCCTCCAAGGCTAAATACTACTGACTGACCGATAGTGAACCAGTACCGTGAGGGAAAGGCGAAAAGAACCCCTGTGAGGGGAGTGAAATAGAACCTGAAACCGTGTACGTACAAGCAGTAGGAGCAGGCATTATGTCCTGTGACTGCGTACCTTTTGTATAATGGGTCAGCGACTTATATTCAGTGGCAAGGTTAACCATCTAGGGGAGCCGTAGGGAAACCGAGTCTTAACTGGGCGTTCAGTCTCTGGATATAGACCCGAAACCAGGTGATCTAGCCATGGGCAGGTTGAAGATTGAGTAACATCAATTGGAGGACCGAACCGACTAATGTTGAAAAATTAGCGGATGACTTGTGGCTAGGGGTGAAAGGCCAATCAAACCTGGAGATAGCTGGTTCTCCCCGAAAGCTATTTAGGTAGCGCCTCGGACGAATACTACTGGGGGTAGAGCACTGTTAAGGCTAGGGGGTCATCCCGACTTACCAACCCTTTGCAAACTCCGAATACCAGTAAGTACTATCCGGGAGACACACGGCGGGTGCTAACGTCCGTCGTGGAGAGGGAAACAACCCAGACCGCCAGCTAAGGTCCCAAATTATTACTAAGTGGGAAACGATGTGGGAAGGCTCAGACAGCCAGGATGTTGGCTTAGAAGCAGCCATCATTTAAAGAAAGCGTAATAGCTCACTGGTCGAGTCGGCCTGCGCGGAAGATGTAACGGGGCTAAGTAATAAACCGAAGCTGCGGCAATGAAGTTTACTTCATTGGGTAGGGGAGCGTTCTGTAAGCCGTTGAAGGTGTGTTGTAAAGCATGCTGGAGGTATCAGAAGTGCGAATGCTGACATGAGTAACGATAAAGGGGGTGAAAAACCTCCTCGCCGGAAGACCAAGGGTTCCTGTCCAACGTTAATCGGGGCAGGGTAAGTCGACCCCTAAGGCGAGGCCGAAAGGCGTAGTCGATGGGAAACGGGTTAATATTCCCGTACTTCTTACAATTGCGATGGGGGGACGGAGAAGGCTAGGTGGGCCTGGCGACGGTTGTCCAGGTTCAAGTGCGTAGGCTTAAGAGTTAGGTAAATCCGGCTCTTTCTAAGGCTGAGACACGACGTCGAGCTACTACGGTAGTGAAGTCATTGATGCCATGCTTCCAGGAAAAGCCTCTAAGCTTCAGATTGTAAGGAATCGTACCCCAAACCGACACAGGTGGTCGGGTAGAGAATACCAAGGCGCTTGAGAGAACTCGGGTGAAGGAACTAGGCAAAATGGTACCGTAACTTCGGGAGAAGGTACGCTCTTGATGGTGAAGTCCCTTGCGGATGGAGCTGACGAGAGTCGCAGATACCAGGTGGCTGCAACTGTTTATTAAAAACACAGCACTGTGCAAAATCGTAAGATGACGTATACGGTGTGACGCCTGCCCGGTGCCGGAAGGTTAATTGATGGGGTTAGACTTCGGTCGAAGCTCTTGATCGAAGCCCCGGTAAACGGCGGCCGTAACTATAACGGTCCTAAGGTAGCGAAATTCCTTGTCGGGTAAGTTCCGACCTGCACGAATGGCGTAATGATGGCCACGCTGTCTCCACCCGAGACTCAGTGAAATTGAAATCGCTGTGAAGATGCAGTGTACCCGCGGCTAGACGGAAAGACCCCGTGAACCTTTACTACAGCTTGGCACTGAACATTGACCCTACATGTGTAGGATAGGTGGGAGGCTTTGAAGCAGGTACGCTAGTATCTGTGGAGCCGTCCTTGAAATACCACCCTTGTAGTGTTGATGTTCTAACGTTGACCCCTTATCGGGGTTGCGGACAGTGCCTGGTGGGTAGTTTGACTGGGGCGGTCTCCTCCCAAAGAGTAACGGAGGAGCACGAAGGTGGGCTAATCACGGTTGGACATCGTGAGGTTAGTGCAATGGCATAAGCCCGCTTGACTGCGAGAATGACAATTCGAGCAGGTGCGAAAGCAGGTCATAGTGATCCGGTGGTTCTGAATGGAAGGGCCATCGCTCAACGGATAAAAGGTACTCCGGGGATAACAGGCTGATACCGCCCAAGAGTTCATATCGACGGCGGTGTTTGGCACCTCGATGTCGGCTCATCACATCCTGGGGCTGAAGTCGGTCCCAAGGGTATGGCTGTTCGCCATTTAAAGTGGTACGCGAGCTGGGTTTAGAACGTCGTGAGACAGTTCGGTCCCTATCTGCCGTGGGCGTTGGAGAATTGAAAGGGGCTGCTCCTAGTACGAGAGGACCGGAGTGGACGAACCTCTGGTGTTCGGGTTGTGTCGCCAGACGCATTGCCCGGTAGCTAAGTTCGGAATCGATAACCGCTGAAAGCATCTAAGCGGGAAGCGAGCCTTGAGATGAGTTCTCCCTGATACTTTAAGTATCCTAAAGGGTTGTCGGAGACTACGACGTTGATAGGTCAGGTGTGTAAGTGCTGTGAGGCATTGAGCTAACTGATACTAATTGCCCGTGAGGCTTAACCATACAACACCCAAAGGGTTTTGATGGACTCAAAGCAAGAACAAGACTTGATTGTGTAGAGAATACAGAAACAGCTTTCCAGATTAAAGAATTTGCTTGGCGACCATAGCATTTTGGACCCACCTGATTTCCATTCCGAACTCAGAAGTGAAACGAAATAGCGCCGATGGTAGTGTGGGGTTTCCCCATGTGAGAGTAGGACATCGCCAGGCTTTAATTTTATTTTCACTTTTTATGAAAAAGTGAAGACAAAAACTTAGACTTAAATGTCTAACCAGTGCGGAGCGGTAGTTCAGTTGGTTAGAATACCGGCCTGTCACGCCGGGGGTCGCGGGTTCGAGTCCCGTCCGCTCCGCCATTTATTCAGATAAAGCCCTAGCAGCAATGCTGGGGCTTTTTCGTATATTCAATACTCGTCATGTTCCCCTCAAAAGCCATTATGCTGCTGACAGAAGTTAGGAATAATACCTTTGGAAAATTAACTGATTAGGTTAATCCAGTCTTTTGTGCACATGTTGGTAACTCTATCAGCGTTCTCTAAGAATCGATTCCACGCAGTGCATATTTTCGTCACAATATCCCAATAATCGTCAAAGTTTGGTTGGCAAGATAGTGCTGATTGAGCCAACTCCAAACTTGCTCAATCGGGTTTAGCTCTGGAGAGTAGGGGGGAGAGTTTGATGATACTGATATTATGGACCCCTTGTGCAATATCATTGGTGTATTAGCCAGCACATTCATGATGGCCACTGCGTGATGACCTCTTTTGGTGACTGCGGAGATCTGCTTAAGGTGCTCAACCATAATCGCCTTGCTAACCCAAGGAACAACCATTGCTTCTCGAACCCTCTAATGAGGCATTATGAGTCAAACAAATAAGCATACTCAAATTGCTGTTGTTTTACCGCTTTCGGCCTTGAACCACGTTCAGCCCAAAGTCGAGTTGTCGTCTTTTGCTGGCCAAATTTCGCCTCATCTTGAAACCTGACATCAACACTCTCCAGTCCCATGTGGCCCGGAAACTTAAGGATTGTTTCGATGAGGTATTTGTTCAGAGCTTGTCGCGCTTCGAGTGACAGTTTTGCTTAGGGGGGAGAGCGAGTAATCGAATTTTTCTTTAACTGGTATGTATTTGGATATTTAGATGAAATAAAAAAGGCAGCCATTTGGCTGCCTAATCGTTATCTTTATCTGACCCTAATATATGGAATGTCGCTCGAGAAGCGTTTATTCCAACTCCCTTTCGGCCAGCTTCGCTTTCTCAATCATTGGTGTGATGGTTGAGCCTTGAATAAGAATTGAGAAAACAACCACAGAGTAAGTCATGACCATAATGATTTCTTTCACGTCGATCAGCTTATCAGGAATGACTAAGATCCCCGATGGAATCGAAAGAGCCATGGCTAAAGCAAGACCACCTCGTAAGCCTCCCCACGTTAGAATTCTTATCGACCAAGGGTTGTACGTTCTGTAGCGTTTAAAGCCAATGTAAGAGATGAAAACACTTAGATAGCGAGCTGACAACACTAATGGAACCGATACTGCCATGAGAATCCAGTCTTCTTTGTGGAATTCGAACAGCAGCATAGACATTCCGATCAAGAGGAAAAGGACACCGTTTAGAAACTCATCAACCAACTCCCAGAAGTGGTCTAGGTGATCTTCACTCTCTTTTGAGAAGCCAATAAACCGCGTCCAGTTCCCAATCATAATTCCTGAGACTACCATCGCTAATGGACCTGATACATGTAGGTATTCTGCCAGGGCATAACCAGCGGTTGGAATGCCAATTGTTAGTAGCAATTCCATTGAATGATCATCGGTCGCACAAATTAAGTAGTGGAACAGAAGACCAAGTAAGAAACCATAAACAATTCCGCCCATCGCTTCTTGAATAAACAGTAATGCGACACTGCCAACCGTTGGCGCTTCTGTTCCGAATGCAATGGTAAAAATAGTGACAAAAATAACAAGGCCAAAACCATCATTAAAGAGTGACTCTCCTTCTATTTGTGTAGAGATGCGTTTTGGTGCATGTAACTTTTTGACGATAGCTAATACTGCGATGGGATCCGTTGGTGAGATTAATGCGCCAAAGAGTAAGCAATATATTAAATCGAATTGAATGCCGATAAGTAAACAAAATCCATAGAGAGCAAAACCGATGAAAAATGTCGAGAATAGTGTCGCTCCCAGAGCAAGAACAGTTATCTCCCACTTTTGATCTTTTAAATTGGGTAGTTTTATACCAAGACCACCTGCAAATAAAAGAAATCCAAGAATCCCCTTAAGTAAAAAATCTTCAAAATTAATGCTAGTGATGGTTTCTGTTGCTATTTCAGTTAGTTGAAACCAACCATTTTGACCAGCAATTAGAATAAGAAGAGAAAGTATCATTGAGCCTGCAGTGATTGCTATGGTGGTCTGCATTTTTCCTATCTTACTGTTTATAAAAGCAATTAGCATTGCAGCGGCAGATAAGAAACATAAAGTATGATATACCGACATGAGATTCTCTATTTGTAACAATTTATGAATGGAATTCTCGGACTATGTTGGCTAAATAGCAAACATTTTTTCGAGATTATTTTGTTACTAGAAAGGATACAAAAAAATCACAATTCGTATTTTGGACGTCTAGACTCCTCTAAATTGTGTGATAGGATGGTGAGATAATTAAGGGAATGAGGCTGTACTGTGGGAAGTAATGTAAGACAACAGATTGAAGCTCTATTGATGGAACGTATTCTGCTGATCGATGGTGGTATGGGTACCATGATTCAAGGATACAAACTTGAAGAGCAAGATTATAGAGGAGAGCGCTTTGCTGATTGGCATTGCGACCTAAAAGGCAACAACGACTTGTTGGTGCTGACTCAGCCTCAATTGATTAAAGAAATTCATTGCGCTTACCTGGAAGCTGGCGCAGATATTCTTGAAACGAACACCTTTAACGCAACGACTATTGCGATGGCTGATTATGAGATGGAGTGTTTGAGCGAAGAGATAAATTTCGCAGCCGCTAAACTCGCTCGTGAAGCCGCTGACGAATGGACCACTAAAACGCCTGATCGTCCGCGATATGTTGCTGGTGTTCTTGGTCCTACCAACCGAACTTGTTCTATTTCTCCTGATGTGAACGATCCTGGCTATCGAAATGTTTCCTTTGATGAGTTAGTTAAAGCATACTCCGAATCTACTCGCGCCCTGATAAAGGGTGGCTCTGATCTTATCTTAATCGAAACCATCTTTGATACGCTCAATGCCAAAGCGTGTGCATTTGCTGTTGATAGTGTTTTTGAAGAGCTATCAATTGATCTACCTGTCATGATCTCTGGGACGATTACCGATGCTTCTGGTCGTACTCTTTCTGGCCAAACGACAGAGGCTTTCTATAATTCTCTACGTCATGTTAAACCGCTTTGTTTTGGTTTGAATTGTGCTCTTGGTCCAGATGAACTGCGTCCTTATGTCGAAGAGCTTTCTCGTATTTCAGAATCTTTTGTTTCCACTCACCCAAACGCTGGATTGCCAAATGCTTTCGGTGAATATGATTTGTCGCCAGAAGATATGGCAGAGCATGTTAGAGAGTGGGCAGAAAGTGGCTTTTTAAATCTTATAGGCGGCTGTTGTGGTACGACACCAGAACATATCCGCCAAATGTCGATAGCTGTTGAGGGGATTTCTCCGCGTAAATTACCCGAACTGACCGTCGCTTGTCGTCTTTCAGGGTTAGAGCCATTAACGATTGAGAAAGATTCACTCTTCATCAATGTTGGTGAGCGCACTAACGTAACGGGCTCCGCTCGCTTTAAGCGGCTTATTAAAGAGGAGCTCTACGATGAGGCATTAGAAGTGGCTCGTCAGCAAGTTGAAAACGGTGCGCAGATCATTGATATCAACATGGATGAGGGCATGCTCGATGCAGAAGCATGCATGGTGCGCTTTTTAAATCTATGTGCTTCTGAGCCTGAAATTTCTAAAGTTCCGGTTATGGTGGACTCTTCTAAATGGGAAGTTATTGAGGCAGGCTTAAAGTGCATTCAAGGAAAAGGGATCGTTAATTCTATTTCCCTGAAAGAGGGAAAAGAAAAGTTTATCGAGCAAGCGAAGCTGATACGTCGTTATGGTGCCGCAGTGATAGTGATGGCGTTCGATGAGGTTGGCCAAGCGGAAACTCGCCAGCGCAAGCTTGAAATCTGTACAAACGCTTATCGAATCTTAGTCGATGAAGTTGGCTTTCCCCCGGAAGATATCATTTTCGACCCCAATATCTTTGCGGTGGCTACCGGTATTGAAGAACACAATAACTATGCGGTGGATTTTATTGAAGCTGTTGCTGATATCAAACGTGACCTACCACATGCCATGATCTCTGGCGGTGTTTCTAATGTTTCATTCTCTTTCCGAGGCAATAATTACGTTCGTGAGGCGATTCATGCCGTGTTTCTGTATCACTGTTTTAAAAACGGTATGGATATGGGAATCGTAAATGCGGGACAGTTAGAAATTTATGATAACGTACCTGATAAATTGCGTGAAGCGGTAGAAGATGTGGTGCTTAATCGTCGAAATGACTCTACTGAGCGATTACTCGATATTGCAGCAGAATTTGCTGGAAAAGGGGTAGGTAAAGAAGAGGATGCCTCCGCTTTGGAATGGCGAGCATGGTCTGTCGAAAAGCGCTTAGAGCATGCCCTTGTCAAAGGCATTACTGAATTCATCATTGAGGATACTGAAGAGGCTCGTCTCAAGGCATCTAAGCCACTTGAAGTTATTGAGGGGCCGTTGATGGATGGTATGAACGTTGTTGGGGACTTATTTGGTGAGGGTAAGATGTTCCTTCCCCAAGTGGTCAAATCTGCACGCGTAATGAAGCAGGCTGTCGGCCATTTAGAGCCATTTATTAACAAAGAGAAACAGGCTGGCTCATCGAATGGCAAGATTTTACTGGCGACGGTAAAAGGTGATGTACACGATATTGGTAAAAATATTGTTGGGGTAGTTTTGCAGTGCAATAACTATGAAATCATCGATCTAGGAGTGATGGTTCCATGCGAAAAGATCCTCAAAGTCGCCAAAGAAGAAAACGTTGATATCATTGGTTTGTCTGGCTTAATTACTCCCTCTCTTGATGAAATGGTGCATGTCGCAAAAGAGATGGAACGCCTTGATTTTGACCTCCCATTACTGATTGGCGGTGCAACCACATCAAAAGCGCATACTGCTGTTAAAATTGAGCAAAACTATAAACACCCTGTGGTTTATGTAAACAACGCATCCCGAGCGGTTGGAGTTTGTACATCGCTACTTTCAGATGAACTTCGCCCTAGTTTTGTTGAAAAGTTGGATGCGGACTATGACCGTGTTCGTGATCAACATAACCGTAAAAAGCCACGAACTAAGCCAGTAACTTTAGAAGAAGCACGAGCAAATAAAGTGGCTATAGATTGGTCCTCCTATACACCGCCAGCTCCTGTAAAACCGGGGATTCATATCTTCGATGATTTTGATATCTCGATGCTCCGTCGTTATATCGACTGGACACCTTTCTTTATGACGTGGTCGTTAGTAGGTAAGTACCCAACTATATTTGATCATGAAGAAGTTGGGGAAGAAGCTCTGCGATTATACAAAGATGCCAATGAGTTACTGGATCGTGTTGAACGAGAGGGGTTACTTAAGGCTCGAGGGATGTGTGGTTTATTTCCTGCTGCAAGTGTGGGCGATGATATTGAAGTCTACACTGACGAGTCTCGTACTGAAGTTGCAAAAGTATTGCTTAATTTACGTCAACAAACTGAGAAACCGAAAGGTTTTAACTACTGTTTGTCGGATTATGTTGCACCAAAAGAGTCAGGTAAGCAGGATTGGATTGGTGCCTTTGCGGTGACTGGTGGTATTGGTGAGCGAGAACTCGCCGATGAGTACAAGGCCCAAGGTGATGATTACAATGCAATCATGATTCAAGCGGTCGCTGATCGTCTTGCAGAAGCCTTTGCCGAATGTCTGCATGAGCGAGTACGTAAAGAGATATGGGGTTACGCAGCGGATGAAGATCTATCAAATGAAGAACTGATCCGTGAAAAATACCAAGGTATTCGACCAGCACCTGGTTATCCGGCTTGTCCTGAACACACGGAGAAAGGACCACTTTGGGAGCTTATGAATGTTGAAGAGAATATCGGAATGTCGCTAACATCGAGTTATGCAATGTATCCTGGTGCATCTGTATCAGGTTGGTACTTCTCGCATCCTGACTCTCGTTATTTTGCGATTGCTCAGATTCAAGAGGATCAACTGCAGAGTTATGCTGATCGCAAAGGTTGGGAACGGATCGAAGCGGAGAAGTGGCTAGGTCCAAATATTAATGGTTAATCAAACCAACAAAACAAGGGCTGTCTTGCGCAGCCCTTATTGTTTTTTGGCGAATAAAGTTTTACTCGTGAGTAAAAGCGTTTTTACTGTTCAAATAGCTCTGTGTGTAGTTTCTGAATAGCTTGGCGTGATACTGATTCGTGGACGAGGAAACACAAGTTATGTGGACTAGCGCCGTAGCAGATCATCCGTAGGTTGAAGTCTTCTAGCGTGCCAAATACTTGTTTTGCATAGCCTTTGCTTTCACTCATATTGTTTCCAATCAGAGCGACAAGACATAAGTCATGCTCCACCTCTACTTTGCACAACGCCTCAAGCTCTTCGCGCGCAGCTTGTGGCAACTGAGGAGCACCACCTGAGGTATCGGTTTGATCTAATGTTAATGACACACTGATTTCAGACGTTGTGATCAAATCAACGGAGATTTTGTGCTTGGCGAGGATCTCAAAAACTTTTGCTAAGAAGCCATAGGCGTGGAACATGTTTGCACTACGTAATGTGACCATGGTTTGGTTGCAACGTAAAGCTAGAGCACGGAATAGCGGCGAACTTTCTACTTGATGACGAATCCATGTTCCGCCTTTTTCTGGTTCTTTAGAAGAGCCCACAAAGACAGGAATATCGTGACGAAGTGCTGGAACCAACGTCGATGGGTGAAGGATTTTAGCACCGAAATTTGCCATTTCAGACGCTTCGCTAAAGCTGATTTCTGGAATTGGTGCTGCTTTTGATGCAATGCGAGGATCGGTGGTATAAATCCCAGGCACATCTGTCCAGATCTCGAGACCAGATGCTTTCACTCCCTCAGCGATGAGTGCTGCACTATAGTCACTACCACCTCGTCCTAGAGTGGTGGTGTTTCCATTTTCATCGGAGCCAATAAAGCCTTGAGTAATAACAACGTACTCTTTGCATAAGGGAATCAGCTTTTCTTGTGCAAGTTGCGAAATGGCCTTAAGGCTAGGCTCTGCTCGTCCAAAGTTTCCATCCGTTTTAAGTACGTCACGGATATCAAATCGAGTTGCTTGAACGCCACGTTCACGCATGACCTGCGCAAGGATATGAGTCGACATTAGCTCGCCACAAGCGACAAGGTGATCGGTCAATTTGGTGTTGGCTTGAATTGATGCGGCTTCGGCTAGGCTCGTTACCGTATCTAGAATGGCATAAACCTCACTTGCGGTTTTGGTGGCATCTTCTAATTGCGATAAGATTGATTCGTGAATATTCGCTAACTTTTGTAGTATTTCTGCACGATGTTCTTGATCTTGTACACCATTTGCTAGCTCTACTAAAAGATTTGTCACGCCTGAACATGCGCTACTGACAACAAGACGGGTATTTGAATTGTTTTCAATGATGGTAGCGCAACGGCTCATTGCCTCAAAGTTGGCTACACTGGTCCCACCGAATTTTGCTACGTTAAATGCGCTCACTGCGTTCTCCCACGACTTCCTAAAATAACAACAATAGTTGGTTGTCTAATACATCCAATATTTAGTGAGGAAAGGAACAGAGCAAATAGAGAGGTAGTAAGAATGTCATTAAAAAATTTACCCTCAGAAGCTCTTCATCAGACGGTGCTGATGACAGTTGATGGGACTCAACCCAAGCCAACCGACAAGTCAAATCCTGCAACTTTGACTTACCTCGGCACTGCTCCCCCTGAGTGATGAGTATTGGAATTGCGGCTCCACAAATCACCTACCTGGGCAGTGCTCCTCTTCTGCATAAAGCTCAAACATTGAACGGTTTTGTTGTCACAATGTCAATCAATATCTCAACCAAAATGAAAGTTTTTATTAACGAATTTGTGACAGTGGTTTGACCTCTATACTTAGGGCTAATTGCTGTTAGACAAAAAATCTATTAGGGTGAAAAGTTCAATACCTGAGCAATCATTTTGAATAGAACTTTTATTTTGCTCAGGATGAATGACTGCAATCAAGGAGCTGACATGTCAATCCAAAGCTTTATTCCACCACATCGCATTTTGATGGGGCCTGGCCCATCAGATATTTCACCTCAAGTATTACAAGCGTTAAGTCGACCGACTGTTGGTCATCTAGATCCACTTTTTATCGCGATGATGGATGAATTAAAACAGTTACTAAAATATGCTTTCCAAACTGAAAATGAATTTACTATTGCGGTTTCTGCGCCAGGTAGCGCGGGAATGGAGGCTTGTTTTGTCAACTTAATCGAACGAGGCGACAAGGTGATTGTCTGTCGTAATGGCGTCTTTGGTGAACGTATGCGTGAAAACGTCGTGCGTGCTGGTGGTGAAGTCATCGTCGTTGATGATGAATGGGGATCTGCGGTCTCGGTGAATAAAGTTGAAGAGGCACTACAGCAACATCCAGATGCAAAGGTTTTGGCGTTTGTACACGCAGAAACGTCAACAGGTGCTGTGAGTGATGCACAAGCATTGGGTAAACTTGCGAAGCAATATGGATTGCTATCAATTGTTGATGCGGTGACATCACTTGGTGGCGTGCCACTTTACGTTGATGAATGGCAATTAGATGCGGTGTATTCCGGAAGTCAGAAGTGTTTGTCATGTGTTCCTGGTTTATCACCTGTGACATTTTCTCCTGCTGCGATTGAGAAAATTCAATCGAGAACGACACCGGTGCAAAGTTGGTTCTTAGATCAAAGTTTAGTTTTGGGTTATTGGAGCGGTGATGGCAAACGCAGTTATCACCATACTGCGCCAGTCAATAGTTTATATGCCTTACATGAAGCGTTGCTGATTTTGAAAAATGAGGGTTTGGAAAATGCTTGGGCGCGTCATAGGCAGATGCATGAAAAACTAAAGGCAGGCTTGCAGAAACTCGGTTTTGAGTTTGTGGTGGAGGAAGCCGATCGCTTACCTCAACTTAACGCCATTTATGTTCCTGAGGGTATAGATGAAGCTAAAGTACGTAATCATCTATTGGAAACGTACAATTTAGAAATTGGTGCGGGTCTTGGCGCACTGGCTGGGAAAGCTTGGCGAATTGGTTTGATGGGGTATGGTGCACGAGCAGAAAATGTTGCTTTGTGTTTGCGTGCTTTAGAAGAATCGTTGAACGAATAAAATGATGGTGTACGGATAAAGAAAAGCGAAGGTTTCCCTTCGCTTTTTTGTGTTTATTTGCCAACACCAGAGGTTGGTGAGGCAGAAACTGCTTGAGACGGTGGTTGGTAATTGATGTCACTAAAATCGATCTTAGGGAACAAGAATTGAGCTTCGGCACGGATTTGCTCTGCTTTACTTGAGTCATTCAAACCTTGATAAGCTAAGATCAGATTGTTGTAAAACGCTGGGCGTGGTTTATCTTTGATGATTGCCAAAGACCAATCAATATAAGGCTGAATTAAACTTGGATCTTGCTTATAGAGTCCAATGTTCAAAAATGTGCTATAGACATCCCAATCGAAACGATCTTTCCAAACTACTGGGTTTGTCACACGATTCAATATCTCCGGATTGGTTGGGCGAGTTGTCTCAAATTTCATCAAGATATAGTTAGTATGTAATGCGCTGATCATATAAAAGCTAATGACAGCAGGAATGATGAGGCTGCATACACGAAGCAAACTCTTCGTCACTTTGCTAAATGGTGCTTGATGATAACGGGATACGCGCTGATCGACCCAGTACAGAAGAATGATAAAAATAATCCAGTGTACAAAGGAGTGATAAAACGGGTACTCCAACTGTGAATGTAAAATGATAGGGATAAAGAGCGCAAGTAATGCAAGACGAGTTCCTCGTTTCGCTTGTGAAATGCGATGAAGTACGATCGCCATGGCTAACATGATACCCAATATTGGCAATAAACCACCCTCAACTCCCCAATAGAGCAGTTCATTATGTGGATGGTCCATTGATGGCAATCCCGCTGGGTAGTGTTCATTAAGCGCATGTTGGCGAGCGGTATAGAGCATGTATTCAGACTCGAACTTACCATATCCATAACCCGTGAATGGTTTCTCTATCACCATGTCTAAGGCTTGTGGAAAAGTATAGGTTCTTGGTGATTCCATATTCACCTTTTCGCTCGCTAGCCCTCCGCCATCAGGAAAAGCCATATGCATAATGGTGACAGACAACAGAAGTCCGGTAGCTAATGAAGCAACCCAACGCAGAAAGCGTCCTTTTGTCGCGTAACGATACATGTATGGAATGATCAGCAATACTGCAATGATAGAGGCAAGCCAACCAGTGCGAGAGGCGAGAGCGACAATTAGGGGTATGGTCAGAACGGGCACCGCATAAAGTAAGTAAACATCACTTAGCTTGTGAGAATACTTGTAAGGTTGACGAGCAAGTAAATAGCTTGCGATCACTAGCCCTGTAGCAAGAAAGCTCGCCATGACATTAGGTTGCTGAAATATGCCATAAGGACGATTGGCTTCTGTGTTATAGCCAAACACATTCCCAGGCTGTAGATATAAATATTGAACCAACCCAAAGATGGCTTCAATGACCACGGCAAGAACAATAAACCACAGCAAGCGTTGACGGTGCTTATTACTAAAGTGGAATTGCTGCAACACCACGAAAAATAGCATGCCACACCAAAGACCGATTAGCTTGTTAGCCGCCAGTGCTGTGTTAGCATTTGGATAGAAAATGGGGATCGTCATGATCATACAGCTGGCGAATAAGGCAATGGTTAGTTTGGAATAGCGCAGAACGCGATTGGTCGCAAGTTGATAGCATCCAATACCTAACGCAAAGCTAAATGCGATCCAAGTGCTTGCATTGAATGACAGGGCAAGGCCTGAGCCACCAGGGTTTGGCATAAAAAAGTGCATCGCCAACAAAAATAATGTTGCCAATGCGATAAGAAACTTTCTATTGAGAGGAACGGTTACTTTGCTTGGTGAAAGTTTGGTTCCACTAACGTGTATAGTTGCCATAGATATTGTGTTGTTTTGAATGAAAAAAGACCAGCATTGGCTGGTCTTGTACTTTACCTGTTTTTTCTACTTCAACATAGGTTTAAGGAAGCTAGCAGTATGTGAACCTTTGATCTGAGACACATCTTCTGGTGTACCTTGAGCGATGATTTCACCACCACCTTGTCCACCTTCAGGCCCTAAGTCAATGATCCAGTCTGCCGTTTTAATCACATCAAGGTTGTGCTCAATGACAACCACAGTATTGCCGTGATCGCGTAAACGGTGCAGTACGGTGAGTAACTGTTGAATATCATGGAAGTGTAGACCGGTTGTCGGCTCATCCAAGATATATAATGTTTTGCCAGTATCACGCTTAGAAAGCTCTCTTGCTAATTTTACGCGCTGTGCTTCACCACCTGACAGTGTTGTCGCCGCTTGACCTAAGCGAATGTACGATAAGCCGACATCCATGAGCGTTTGCAACTTACGTGCAATCGCAGGAACAGGATCAAAGAAAGTGCGAGCGTCCTCAACGGTCATGCCTAGCACTTCATCGATAGTCTTTCCTTTGTAGTGCACTTCTAGGGTTTCACGGTTGTAGCGTTTACCTTTACATACATCACAAGGAACATATACGTCGGGTAAGAAGTGCATTTCCACTTTGATTACACCATCACCTTGACAGGCTTCACAACGACCACCGCGAACGTTAAAGCTAAAGCGGCCCGGTTTGTAACCGCGTGAACGAGACTCTTGTGTACCCGCAAACAGTTCACGAATTGGAGTAAAGATCCCAGTATAAGTCGCCGGATTTGAGCGTGGGGTTCGACCAATTGGGCTTTGGTCGATATCAATCACTTTATCAAAGTGCTCTAGGCCTTTGATGGATTTGTAAGGTGATGGATGTGCTGTCGTTGCCCCATTGAGTTGGGTGTGCGCGATTTTAAAGAACGTATCGTTGATCAGCGTTGATTTTCCCGAGCCTGATACACCAGTAATACAGCTGAACAAGCCGACAGGGATGGATAGGTCAACATTCTTCAGGTTATTACCTGTTGCCCCAAGCAGTTCAACGGTTTTCTTTGGATCACGCGGTGTACGTTCTTTCGGTATGGCAATTTCTTTTGCACCGCTTAGGTACTGTCCTGTTAAAGAGTTCGGGTTCGCGATGATATCTTCCATCGTCCCTTCAGCAACCACGTTTCCGCCATGCACTCCCGCACCTGGACCAATATCGATCACATGGTCAGCACAGCGAATTGCATCCTCATCGTGCTCGACGACTAACACGGTATTACCTAAATCACGCAGATGAGTCAGTGTTTTTAGTAGACGTTCGTTGTCACGCTGGTGGAGGCCAATAGAGGGTTCATCCAGAACGTACATGACACCAACAAGTCCGGCACCGATTTGGCTAGCTAAACGAATTCGCTGAGCTTCGCCGCCTGATAGCGTTTCCGCACTGCGTGACAAGTTTAAGTAGTTCAAGCCAACGTTAACTAAAAACTGCAGGCGATCGTTGATCTCTTTCATCACTTTTTCAGCGATTTGCGCACGTTGCCCCTCTAGTTTCAGAGAGTGGAAGAAATCCAATGCATCGGCAATACTGAGTTCAACAATCTCTGGCAGCGTTGTATCGGCAATAAAGACGTTACGCGCTTCAAGGCGTAAGCGAGTTCCACCACAACTTGAACAAGATTTGGTGGAGATGTATTTGGCAAGCTCTTCACGTACAGAGTTTGATTCTGTATCGCGATAACGACGCTCAAGTGTATTCAGGATACCCTCGAAAGGATGACGCTTAACACGAATATCCCCGCGATCGTTGATGTATTTGAATTCGACTTCTGTGCGACCAGAACCTTTCAAAATGATCTCTTGAGTTTTCTTTGGCAGAGAATTAAACGGTGCATGAAGATCGAATCCGTAATGATCCGCCAGCGAAGAAAGCATCTGGAAGTAGTAGTAGTTTTTCTGATCCCAGCCGCGAATCGCACCTTGTGCCAAACTTAAAGATTCATCTTGAATTACACGGCTTGGGTCGAAATACTGCTGCACACCTAGGCCATCACACGTGCCACAGGCTCCGGCAGGGTTGTTAAACGAGAACAAACGAGGCTCAAGTTCTTGCATACTATAGCCACAAATAGGGCAAGCAAAGTTGGCAGAGAAGATCACTTCTTCGCCGTCGCCATCCATAGGTGCGACAACAGCAATGCCACCAGAAAGTTCTAGTGTCGTTTCGAATGATTCAGCCAAGCGTTGTTGCAAGTCTGGGCGCACTTTAAAACGGTCCACAACCACTTCAATGGTGTGCTTTTTGTGAAGTTCTAGAGTTGGTGGATCGGAAAGATCGCAGGTCTCACCATCAATACGGGCTCGAATAAAACCTTGAGCGGCAAGATTCTCTAGTGTTTTTACATGCTCACCTTTGCGTTCTTTCACGATCGGAGCAAGCAGCATCATTTTGCTGCCCTCGGGTAACTCGAGCACTTTATCAACCATTTGGCTGATGGTTTGCGCCGCTAAAGGTGTGTGGTGAGTTGGGCAACGAGGTTCACCTACGCGTGCATAAAGGAGGCGCAAGTAATCGTATACTTCCGTAATGGTGCCTACGGTTGAACGTGGGTTGTGCGATGTCGATTTTTGTTCAATTGAAATTGCTGGTGATAAGCCCTCAATATGATCAACATCTGGTTTTTCCATTAGAGACAAAAATTGGCGAGCATACGCCGAAAGCGATTCCACATAACGCCTTTGGCCCTCTGCATATAAGGTGTCGAAAGCGAGAGAAGACTTACCTGAACCACTCAACCCGGTGATCACGGTGAGTTTGTCACGGGGAATCGTGAGGTTGATGTTTTTGAGGTTATGGGTGCGGGCACCACGAACTTCTATTTTATCCATCGTTTTTGCTCTATGTATAACCAAGTGAGGCAAGTATTACATAGTGTGAGAAATGTGCAAAGAGAATACTGGACAAAAAAACAGTAAACAAAAAGCCCGGCACAAGACCGAGCTTTTAACATGAAAGTGATGTCCCGCCCTCAAATATGTTCACATATTGAGGACGATACAGGTGCTATTACGCTTCGCGTTTTGTTGCGTGCTTACCCAATTCTGATTTTTTCTCATCTTTTAGGTATAGGTTTTCAAAGCAGTAGTTTGTTGCTTCGATGTAGCCTTCTACGCTACCACAGTCAAAACGTTGGCCTTTAAATTTATATGCTAGTACACAGCCTGCTTTTGCTTGTTTAAGCAGCGCATCTGTAATTTGGATTTCACCACCTTTACCTGGCTCAGTATTTTCGATTAGCTCAAAAATATCTGGGGTTAAGATGTAGCGGCCAATGATAGCTAGGTTGCTTGGTGCAGTGCCAGGCTCAGGTTTTTCAACCATGTCGTCAACGCGGTAAATATCGTCTTTGATCATTTCACCAGAAATCACACCGTACTTGTGCGTCTCTTCTGCAGGCACTTCTTGAACGGCAACGATAGAGCAACGGAATTGCTTAAATAGCGTAACCATTTGAGCAAGAACGCCTTCCTCTTCATTCACGCAAAGGTCATCCGCTAGAACTACCGCGAATGGTTCATCACCAACCAACTCACGACCAGTCAAAATTGCATGGCCTAGGCCTTTCATTTCGCGTTGACGAATGTAAGTGAAGTTTGCAGAGTCAATGATTTCACGAATGTCTACCAGCAGATCTTCTTTGTTAGTTCCACTGATTTGGTGCTCAAGTTCGTAGTTCTTATCGAAGTGATCCATGATTGAGTGCTTACCACGACCAGTAACGATACACATGCCGTTCATACCAGCTTGAATCGCTTCTTCTACGCCATATTCAATCAGAGGTTTGTTTACCACTGGCATCATCTCTTTTGGCATAGACTTGGTCGCTGGTAGGAAGCGAGTACCGTAGCCTGCCGCAGGAAATAGACATTTTTTAATCATTGGGGGAATATCCTTTCTCATTTTTAGTCAAGAATTTGGGCGATACTTTAACACGATAGATGCATATGAATCATGAATAAAGTAAGAAAAACTGTGAAACCAGAGGCAGAATGACACATAGTCCAGATGTCACAACATTAGTTATACGGCATGGTTTGATTAAGACATTAGGTTTTGATCTGCCCAAGCTATTGCTTGAACACGATTTTTTACCGAAAGCTTCTTAAAAATCTGATACAAGTGTGACTTGATGGTGAATTCACTGACGAAAAGATCTTCCGCCATTTGAATGTTTGAAGAGCCTGCTTGCAAACAGCGAAGCACTTGGAGTTCACGGATAGTTAAATCAACGGTTGCTGGCGCCGTATGTGTATTGATGACATTGCGATAGTAATGGAGCAGTTGGCTTGTGACATTTCTTGGTAACCAGTTTTGCCCATTGATAATACCCATGAGTCCCTCACCAACTTGTTCTGTGGATTGATACTGGTAGAAAATACCTTTTAGCTGTCCGAGCGTCAGCAAATCATCAGTGGTGAGACGTTTTGGGACGTTGAACACGACGGTCTCAAAGTTCTTCCAAATCAACGGTAGGTTCTTTATAGATTGAATCAGGTATTTATGTTCAGCATAGTCAATCACTAATATCTTGTTGCGGTGTGTGGGATTCGCCTCCATCAAGGCATCCGTCGTAATGACCGGGATCTCGATATCCATGTATTTCTCTATCGCTTCTACTTTTCTTTCAGCATGTTTTTCTACGCTGACAAGAAACAGTTTTCTCGCGTAAGCTGATTTTTTCACGTGTTGAGTTCTCCCTATGCAATATCGCCCATACGTTGTCATTATTGATTGCTAAGGACCACATGCTTAATGAAGAAATGCGTTGAGATTCAAAGGTTCACGAAACGATGTTTGCAAAGCGAATCAAAAATGCAACACATTGAAGTTTCGTTGGTGTATCTGCTGACAGTGTGTTGTCTAAGTTACACAATCGGATTGGACTTTAATCAAAACATTAAAGCGTGTTATTCTAATGCGCTAAAATTTTATATATATCCAGAGTGAGACGGAGCACATCATGGCCAGCCGTGGAATTAACAAAGTTATCTTAGTGGGAAATCTTGGCAATGACCCAGAAATTCGTTACATGCCTAATGGCGGTGCAGTAGCAAATATTACTATTGCTACCTCTGACTCATGGCGCGATAAAGCGACTGGTGAACAGCGCGAAAAAACGGAATGGCACCGTGTAGTGCTATTCGGTAAGCTAGCTGAAGTAGCAGGTGAATACCTACGTAAAGGCTCACAAGTTTACATTGAGGGTCAATTGCAAACACGTAAGTGGCAAAACCAACAAGGCCAAGATCAGTACACAACAGAAGTTGTAGTACAAGGTTTTAATGGCGTTATGCAAATGCTTGGTGGCCGTGCTCAAGGTGGCGCTCCAATGGGTGGTCAACAACAACAGCAGCAACAAGGTAGTTGGGGTCAGCCACAACAACCTGCACAGCAGCAGTACAATGCACCACAACAGCAGCAACAGGCTCCGCAGCAACCACAGCAGCAATACAATGAGCCACCAATGGATTTTGATGACGACATTCCGTTCTGAGATTGTTCTTATTATGAATCCCATGAGCCGCGTAATCACGCGGCTTTTTTATTGCCATTTTGGCTAACGACTTTGCGCTCCTTGTTTGGTACTAAAGTCTGGTATTTGTTAGTCTTAGCCTCTCACTATTGTACGAATCCGATTGTTTACTGAACACTTATCAAGTATAAGTAATTCAACAAGGTATATGATGAATAGAAAAGGAATTTGGTATTCATGAGGTATACCCCAACTCTAAAGTTAAGCACGCGTTTGGTGGCCTTTGTCACCATGATCGTTATTTGCGCGATGTTTATTTTGTTTGTCGGTGGCACCCTCTCTTTTAAACGGCTTGGACAAGAATATCTCACCCATTATTTGGAGGGGATTGTTGAAGTTGTTGATAAAGAGATGGAAGATCCTGACGCTGCGTACTCGATGCAGCGTTGGATGCCTAAGATGCTACAAGCAAGTAACATCGTAGAAATGACGCTATCGACCAATAATGCCGTTGTTTATCGTTTCAAAGACACCTCTCATAAGATAGATAAATCGATACTGATTGAGCAAGAGTTTCAACTCGCTCACAATCAAGACTACGTTATCTATTTCAAGGCACTTCCTCCTTACCTCGGTTACGGCTACTCGATGCAGGCTCTGTGGTCGATCACGCTAGCCGTCGTGTTGATCATTTTTTGCTTAATGCGCGGTGTTGCTTGGTTAAAAGAGCAACTAGAGGGCTCCGAGATGCTTGAAGAGCGCGGTCGAATGATATTGGCTGGCCGGGTAGAGCAGTATGCAAAAGGGGACGAGCGGGAGTGGCCTTATACAGCGAGTGAAGCGCTCGATGTCTTGATTGAAGAGCTCCAAGATGCACGTCAAGAACGAAGTCGTTTTGATACATTTATTCGAACACAGACGTTCCTCGATAAGCTGACAGGCACGGCAAATCGTGTCTTATTTGATAGTAAATTGGAATCCGCCCTTTTGGAAAGTGGCGCTCGTGGTGCCGTGCTCTTAATACGAATTCAAGACTGGAAGCTCGTAGAAGAAGAGCAAGACAAGCAAACCTGTGATGAATTTATCGTCGAGGTGGGTAGCTTATTATCAAATTTAGTGCAGCGTTTTCCCGATGTCGTCTTCTCCCGATACTATGACGCGGACTTTGCTCTATTTCTTCCTCATCACTCCGGTAAAGACGTGGCAAACTTGGCTTCGCAATGCATTCGTCAGCTCGAAAAATTGCACCCACCATACCCATTAGATGAAGAAAACTGGTGTCACATCGGAATGACGATGTACAAGGAAGGCGAGCGTCATAGTCAAATTATCGATGAGGCGGAAACGGCGTTAAGGAGTGCTCAGCTACAAAATAGCAATAACTGGAGTCGCTTCAAAAAATGGAATCATGATGAAAATGTGCGCGGCAGTGTGAGATGGCGTACGCTATTTGATTCAGCACTCACCTCTGAAAATGTGATACTCTACGCACAATCCGCCTATTCAATAGGTGATATGAAGCATAAAAAAGCATTGCATAATGAGTTAACCTGTCGAATCCTCGATCCAGAGAATGGCATGGTAAAAGCGTCTCGCTTTATCTCAGCAGTGCGGCAAGTGGGCTATGAAGCACAGATGGATCGTGCGGTTTTGAATAAGTTCTTAAAAGACTTTAAAGATAACTTTGATAGCTCTAGACACTACGTCCTCAATCTCAATGTCGTGCCATTTGGGCATCGAGAGTATTTTAAGTGGTTTCGAGATGAGCTTTTGCAATTGTCTCGAGAGCAGAGAAAATGCCTAACGTTTGAGTTTGTTGAAGCGCAATTTGTCCGATATTTCGATTTTATGCGACCTGTTGCAAAAATGCTGGCCGGTTTAGAGTGCCAGATCATGATTGGGCAGGCAGGGCGAACGATAGTCAGTACTCATTATTTAAAAGAAGTGGACATTCGTTACCTTAAGATTCATCGAAGTTTGGTCGCAAAGATCGATCAAAGGCATGAAAATCAGTTGTTTGTCCGAAGTATGTTGGGCGCAGCTGCAAACAGTAAAACTAAAATAATAGCAGTGGGTATAGAGAATAAGCATGAGTTGAACACCTTGGTTGAACTCGGGGTGTTCGGTGGTCAGGGACGCTATTTTTCGGCAGAAGAACAGTTTCTTCCAGTACCAAGCATCACGCTAAGTTCTCATTCAGATTCCCAAGTTAAATTGGGAAGACGCAATCGCTGGCGGAAAAAATAAAGATAACGAACATGGATTTTAAAGCAGTATTCGATAAGCTGAAGCGCTCATCGATAGGTGGGCGTACGTGCTTTTTGGTTGTTCAACCAGATGCCATCTATTTATCAACACCGGCCTCAAGCAGTCGGCCTTCTCGATTTGAAATTTCTGACTCAAATTGGGAGAGAGCCTGTGAACAAGCGTTGAGTGTCGCAGCGAGTGGTTATGACGCTTTAAGTGTCGTACTCTCGCACAACTATTATCAGATGTATCAAATCGACAAACCGGCGATGCCTCGGAATGAGTGGCCATCTGCGTTGCCGTTTTTGTTGAAAGAGCTGATTTCTGAACGTGCCATTGACATCATTGCCGATGCAGTTGAGCTGCCAAACTCAAGCAAGGTGCAAGCGTATGTAGTATCAAGAAAAATGGTGGACAAACTGGCGCTTCTTGCTAGCCGTGTCAACCTAACGCTGGATGCGATTATCCCGGAAGATGATGTATGGGGTGATACCGCTGGAGAACTTGGTCACTTTTTACTTCTACAACGAAGTAAACGCGGTCATTTTAGAATCAGTGCTTTTGTTGATCATACCATCGCATTCCACCGTTCAATTCGCAGTGTGACACCACCATTAACTGGCGTTCCATCAAGCGAATTGCAAATGGACAGCCTTTCACTGGAATTGCAGCGTTCGATCGATTACTTGTCCTCACAGTTACGTAATGTTCAGTTACACCAACTGAAAGTGTGTTGTGATGAAGAGGATGAGAATGAACTGGTTCAATCCCTGAACTACCGTTTGAGCACTAAAGTTTCTCCTTTGCTCGCAGAAGAGCATGAACTTTCAGGGCGAGTGTTAGCCGATAGCGCGGCTGCCAATACGGGTGTGCGTCGCGTTAATCTATATCCAGACTTCTTAAAACCGAAAAAAAACTTACTGACATTAAAGAATGTGGTCATTTCTTGGGTGGTTGCTGCCGCTTTGATCGTGTTGTCTTACGGCTATGTGACATGGCAGAGCTCAGGCGTCGAAGATGAGATTGCGATTGTAAAGAGCAAAGGCAGTATCATGAAGTCGGAACTAGAACGTTACCAAGTTAGGCTTCGTAAACACCAACCCGATACCAATAAGTTAGCGGCAAAAGCCCGACTAGAGCGAGAAGTAAAAGCCAAACGCGACTCGATGAAAGCGGTTGGGAAATATGACGATTCGCAAAGAACAGGCTACTCCGGAGTGATGCAGTCGCTGGCGAAGCTAGGCAGCAGCAATATCTCTTTGTCAGACATTCACATCGACAGTACTACGCTCGATCTTAAAGGTTTAGCGAAAACGCCGAGCGCAGTACCAAACTGGGTGAGTCAGTTTAAGAATGAAATTAGCCTAATTGGACGTACATTCGATGATGTGAGCATTGGTCGCAACGAGGACAACGTAGTGACGTTTGAGTTGAAGACTCGTGGAGGCAAAGCGCAATGAATGATATTTGGCTTTCTTTAGAAGAACGTTTCGAAGAAATGAGCGTTCGAGAAAAAATGCTGGTGGCGCTTTGTGGCTTGGTGACGGTTGTTATGTTGTTGTTTACGTTGGTATTGGAACCGAAATTAAATGAGGTAGCCAGTAACGATAAGCAATTGAGTAACTTAAAGCTCACGAACCAAAAGACAGAAATTGATATTTTGCGCATTCAAGCGCAGTTGAAAAAAGATCCTAATGCGGAAATAGATCAACAAATCTCTGATCTGTTGGCGGAAAGTCAGCACCTTTCTATGCAATTGTCAGAGATCATTGAGCACTTAATTACACCATCTCAAATGGCTCAATTACTCGAAAGTGTATTGGAAAAACAAAGCGGTATTCATTTGCTGTCATTGCAGACATTACCTGCTGAACCGATCACGGAAGATAAAGAAGCTTCTCAATACTCAGGCTACTACGTTCATCCGGTTCGAATGGAGCTGACGGGCGATTATTTTTCTATCGTTAATTACCTAAGCAAGTTAGAGGGGTTACCTTCGAGTTACTACTGGCGCAGCTTCAATTACAAAGTGGAAGAATATCCAAAAGCGAAGTTGGTACTGGAAGTTTACACATTAGGTTCAAGAGAGGAGTTTATCGGTGGTTAAGAAACTCATGATCTCAATTGCCCTCGTAGTGGTGTCTGGTTCTGTTTTTGCGAATCAAGATCCAACCGCGCCATTAGGGTGGAAACAACCGGCTGCTCAAGCGCAAGCTAAGCCTAAAGTGAAGCAGTATCGTGTACCGACGCTCAATAGCATCGTATGCAAACCAAATTCAGATTGTATCGCCATATTGAATAACCGCCTTATTGAGCAAGGAGCTCAAGTTAATGGGTATCGAGTGTCGCGAATTACCAGTGAATTTGTAACCTTAAAGCGAGGCGACCGTCATTGGAAGCTTGAGCTTTTCCGTTTGAATGTAAAAAAATAATAACCAGAGCCTGATCAGATATGCGCAAATTAGTTGTAGGAATAACAATTGCTTCTTTAATGGGGTGTTCAATGGGTCACCGTGACCCAGTTGAAGTGAAGCAAGCTCTTAATGAATCTATTAATGAAGCAAACAGTCGAGCACTTGAAGAGATCCCATCTTCCGTCGAAGCCGATCTAATGCCAAACCTTGATACCAATGTCACTTCAGAGCAAGGAATGCTGAAGCGTTTCCGTATTCAAGCGAATGCGGTTGAGGCGCGCAGTTTCTTTGCCTCTTTAGTCAAAGGTACAGAGTACAGTGTTGCCATTCACCCTGCAGTACAAGGAAACATCACGGTTAATTTATCTGATGTGACTTTGGATGAAGTGTTACGTGTCGTACAAGATATGTATGGCTACGACGTTGTCCAAACGGGCAAAGTGATTCAGGTGTACCCTGCGGGTATGCGTACGGTCACCATTCCGGTTGACTATTTGCAATTCAAACGCTCAGGTCGCTCTTTGACGAGTATCGTAACTGGTTCGGTAACGTCGGCGGGTAAATCAAGCTCTGGTGGCAGCTCGGATGATTCGGACTCTTCAAGCTCGAATTCGGATAATAGCTCGACGACCTCGACTGGTGGCACACGCATTGAGACCATTACCGAAAGTGACTTTTGGCCTTTGCTGCAACAATCGGTGGCAGACCTCATTGGCTCAGGCAAAGGTCAAAGTGTGGTTGTGACGCCACAAGCTGGGGTGATCACAGTACGAGCATTCCCTGATGAAATTCGTGAAGTTCGTGAGTTCTTAGGCGTTTCGCAAGAACGAATGCAGCGTCAGGTAATTCTTGAAGCGAAGATCTTAGAAGTGACCTTGAGTGATGGTTATCAGCAAGGTATCAATTGGTCGGATATGACGGCTTCGATTGGTAACTCTGGCAGTGTTGTTGTGGAGCGTGCAGCAAGCGCATTGCCACCATTGGACGCGATCGGCTCTCTATTGGGTGGGCAAACCAATGTAACGATTTCTGATGGTAACTTTGAAGCGGTTTTGAGCTTTATGTCGACACAAGGTGACTTGAATGTCCTTTCAAGCCCTCGTATTACCGCGGCCAACAATCAAAAATCAGTGATCAAAGTAGGTACGGATGAATACTTCGTGACTGAACTTTCGAGCAATGCCGGTAATGGTGAAAACTCCAATGCGGTACCTGAAGTGGAACTGACGCCGTTTTTCTCTGGTATCTCTCTCGATGTAACCCCGCAAATTGATGACAAGGGAAATGTCTTCCTTCACGTTCATCCAGCGGTTATTGAGGTTCAAGAAGAAGTAAAACAATTGAACCTAGGTGGTGAATTCCAAAACATTCAACTTCCTTTGGCAAAAAGCTCTATCCGTGAATCAGATTCTGTAATTCGAGCAAAAGATGGTGACGTGGTTGTGATTGGTGGCTTGATGAAGCAGCAAAACCGCGAATTGGTTTCTAAGGTACCATTCCTTGGTGACGTACCAGCGCTAGGGCATTTGTTCCGCAATGTGAACAATGTGACGGAAAAAACCGAACTGGTGATTTTGCTTAAACCGACCGTTGTTGGTGTGAACTCATGGCAGAAAGAGCTAGAACGCTCACGTGATTTACTGCAAGAGTGGTTCCCTGACGCGCAATAACGCAGACGGGAGTTGTATCATCATCTTGGTGTTTTAAACCGCATATGTATTTATCGCATTTTGGGTTCCGAGTTCAGCCTTTCTCATTGACCCCAAATACAGAGATGTTTTTGGGGTTGGTGCCGCACTACGAAGCTATTCAGACCATACTTGCTGCTGTGCAGATGGGAGAAGGCGTGATTAAAGTGACGGGGGAAGTAGGCACGGGTAAAACCATGGTGTGCCGTAAGCTTATTGAGCAAATTGAATCCCAAGTTGAGCTTGTCTACCTACCAAACCCTGTTCTTAGCGGCGAGCAATTACAGTTTGCTGTCGCCAGGGAGTTGGGTGTTCAAGAAGACGATCCTTTACGTATTGTGTCGTTGATACAGGACCGTTTGATTGAGGTGCACAGTAGCGGGAAAAAAACAGTGCTGATTGTTGATGAAGCTCAAGCGCTATCAGAGCAAGCGTTAGAAACCTTACGTCTGTTTGGCAATTTAGAAACAGAGCAGCATAAGTTGATTCAATTGGTGTTGTTTGGTCAACCTGAGCTCGATGAGCGTTTGGCTACACATGAACTCAGACAGTTTCGTCAACGCATTACCTTTAATTGCCATCTTCGTCCTCTCTCTTTGGATGAGGGGGTGGCTTATATCAACAACCGGTTGGATAAAGCGGGAAATGGCGCTCATATATTGACGATTGAGCAGAAAAAAGCGATTTGGCGTTCAGCAATGGGGATACCTCGGCTGATTAATCAAATCAGTCATAAAGCGTTACTTTCTGCATTTAACGATCGCTGCACCCTTTTAAAAAATCATCACGTTTATGTGGCCATGCATGACACCTTTGATGCCCGTAAACCTAAGTTTAAGACCCCTGTATTTTGGGGATGGAGTCAGTCTTGAGTGCGATTAATAAAGCATTATCAGAACTTGCTGAAAAAGATGCACCATCTGCTTTAACCAAAGCAGAAGTACCAAGCGTCACAAAGAGTAAACCTTGGCTGTGGCTAGTTGCTGGTTTTTCATTGAGCTTAGCCGTTGGTGGGTGGGCTGTATCACAGTCGCCATCCTACGCAAAGCAAAATGGGGTGTCTTTACCGAACCTAGCCGATAACACGCTAGATTCGTCATCAAAGCCTGTCCACCAAACGGCAGGAGTTACACATTCACCTACGAGTAAAGTCACCCCTGATCTTGATGAAGTGGTGTACACCAAACCACTAGAAAGAGCACATCAAGTTTCTGAAACGGTGGTGGTTAAGCCTCAAGAGCAAGCTCAATCTCAGGTGCGAGTTCAACCTAAATCGCATAACCCGTCTCAAGCTGAGCGTGGTGTGCTGACTAACGATGTTCAAACACCGGCTGTTTCTGTACATAACGCGGTGCAAAAGCCGGTGCTATTGGCACAAGTCAATCATGAGCCAAAATCATTGCCTGCCATGGTCCAGGAAAGCTCGATGCGAATAGAGCAAGTTGAGCTTTCTCACCAGCAACTTGCCGAAAAAGCGTTAATACGCGCAGATAAGGCTATGGATGCTAATGATATGAAAGGTGCGTTATCTGCATTTAATGAAGCACTGCGCTATCAGCCAACGAATGTTGAAGCTCGCCAAAAACTGGCGGCGTTATATTTTGGTAAAGGCGATACGCGTGAAGCGTACGATATTCTCCAAGCGGGGATTAATTTAGATGTGAACAACCAAGTGTTGCGTCTTGCGCTGTCTAAGTTGTTGGTGAAAGCCAATCAACCTGAAGCGGCACTTAGCCCACTTGTGCACCTTCCACCAATGCCAAGTCGCGATTATTTAGCGATGCGAGCGGCGCTAGCCCAGAAGCAAAAACAGAACGATATTGCGTTAGAAAGTTACCAACTGCTTACTCAGCGAGAGCCTGAAAATGCACGCTGGTGGTTGGGACTTGGGATTCAGCAAGAACGAGCAATCGAATTCAAATTGGCAATGGCTTCCTACCAGCAAGCGCTGGGTAAAGTCGGTATTTCAAATCAATCACAGGCGTTCATTCGCGATCGCTTAAAACTCTTAAAACAACTGGAGAGTGCACAATGAAAATTCAGTTGAGAAAACGCTTAGGCGATCTCTTGGTCGAAGAAAATATTGTTTCGGAAGATCAAGTTCAGCAGGCCTTATCTGCTCAGAGAAATACAGGCCAGAAGCTTGGCGATGCGTTGATTGATCTCGGCTTTATTACCGAAAAGCAGATGCTGGAGTTTTTATCTCAGCAGTTAGGTTTGCCGCTGATTGATTTAAGCCGAGCGCCTGTTGATCCTGACGCGGTGCCGCTGTTACCTGAAGTGCATGCGCGTCGTTTGCGTGCGTTAGTTGTCGCTCAAAATGGTGATACCTTGCGAGTGGCAATGAGTGATCCTGCGGATCTGTTTACCCAAGAGTCGTTGATGAACTTGCTTGGGCAATACGATCTGGAATTTATCATTGCGCCGGAGCGTCAGTTAATCGAAAGCTTCGACCGCTATTACCGAAGAACGCAAGAAATCGCATCGTTTGCAGAGCAGTTGCAAGCAGAACACCAAGATTCAGAACGGTTTGAATATGGCATTGATGAGGGTGACAGTGAAGATGTCACGGTTGTTAAGTTAGTCAACTCCATGTTTGAAGATGCAGTGCAAGTTGGCGCTTCCGATATTCATATTGAGCCGGACGATAAAGTGCTGCGTTTACGTCAACGTATTGATGGCGTACTGCAAGAAACCTTGCTTAACGAGGTGAATATTGCTTCTGCATTGGTGTTGCGCTTAAAGCTAATGGCGCACCTCGACATTTCTGAAAAACGTTTGCCGCAAGATGGTCGCTTTAATATCAAAGTGCGTGGTCAGTCGATTGATATTCGTATGTCAACGCTGCCAACACAATATGGCGAATCCGTGGTTATGCGTCTGCTTAACCAGTCATCAGGTCTAAGAAAGTTGGAAGATTCTGGTTTGCCTCCTGAGTTGTTGGCGCGTTTACGTCATCAACTGGCTCGCCCGCATGGCATGATCCTCGTAACAGGACCAACAGGTTCGGGTAAAACTACCACGCTTTATGGTGCTTTGAGTGAACTTAATGAGCCAGGTAAAAAGATCATCACAGCAGAAGATCCAGTGGAATACCGCTTACCTCGCATTACCCAAGTACAGATCAACAGTAAGATTGATCTGACGTTTTCTCGTGTGTTGCGTACTTTCTTACGTCAGGATCCGGATATCATCCTTATCGGTGAGATGCGAGATCAAGAAACGGTTGAAATCGGCTTGCGAGCAGCACTGACAGGTCACTTAGTGTTGAGTACACTGCATACGAACGATGCCATCGACAGTGCACTGCGCATGATTGATATGGGGGCGCCGGGTTACTTGGTCGCAAGTGCGGTGCGGGCGGTGGTTGCTCAGCGTCTGGTTCGCCGTGTGTGCCCAGATTGTAAAACGACGGATGAGCTTGATGCGTCTCGTCAGCACTGGTTAGCAGAGCGATTCCCAAATCAGGTGGGCACAAGATTCCACCGAGGCATTGGCTGCCAAAACTGTAATATGACGGGGTACCGTGGTCGAATCGGTGTATTCGAAATCTTAGAGCTTGAACAAGAAATGATGGATAAGTTGCGTGCTAACGATGCGGTTGGTTTTGCACAGGTCGCTCGTCGCTCGCCAAACTATAAGCCACTGCTTGCTTCGGCAATGGAGCTCGCTCTGCAAGGCACCGTCAGCCTTGATGAAGTAATGGCTCTGGGTGAGGGTGATGCCTCTGGTCAAGTTGAACCGATCTTAATATAGGTAAGTGAATGCCAACTTTTCGTTACCAAGGCCGCTCTCTAGACGGTAAAGCCACCAGTGGTAAAGTGGATGCTGTCAATGCAGAAGCCGCAGCAGAAGCATTGATGAACAAGGGGATTATCCCGCTCAACATTCGCTTAGAAAAAGAAGCCATGAAGAACAAAGTGAGCTTAGCTAAGCTCCTTGTTCCGGCGATCCCTCTGGAGGCGATCATTCTATTCTCACGTCAGTTGTTTAGTTTAACCAAAGCCGGCGTGCCGTTGCTTCGCTCTATGCGTGGACTCTTACAGAACTGTGAGAACAAGCAGTTGAAAGACGCGCTAGAAGACGTGGTATCTGAATTGAGTAATGGTCGTGGTTTGTCCTCTGCGATGCAGCCACATACCAAAGTATTCAGCCCGTTATTTGTCTCGATGATCAACGTCGGTGAGAACACGGGTCGTCTCGACCAAGCGTTGCTGCAATTGGCCAATTATTACGAACAAGAGCTCGAAACACGCAAACGAATCAAAGCAGCGATGCGTTATCCGACGTTTGTGATCATTTTTATCACCATTGCGATGTTTATCCTGAATATCTTGGTGATCCCTGAGTTTGCTTCGATGTTCTCGCGTTTTGGTGTCGACTTGCCATTGCCAACCCGGATCTTGATTGCGACCTCAAACTTCTTTGTTCACTACTGGGGATTGTTGATTGCCGCGATTGTCGGGGCGTTTTTTGTTTTTAAAGCTTGGGTTGCGACGGCAGACGGGCAAGAAGCGTTTGATAAATTTCGTTTACGCTTGCCAATTGTCGGAGGCATTGTCAACCGAGCGCAGTTATCGCGTTTTGCGCGTACTTTCTCGTTGATGCTCAAATCTGGTGTCCCACTAAACCAGTCATTAGCGTTGGCGGGGGAAGCGCTGGGCAACAAGTTTCTTGAAAACCGTATTTTAGAAATGAAAGCCTCGATCGAAGCGGGCAGCACCATTTCTGTCACGGCGATTAACAGTAAAATCTTTACGCCGTTGGTCATACAAATGATCGCGGTGGGGGAAGAAACCGGTCGTATTGATGAACTCTTGCTTGAGGTGTCGGATTTTTATGATCGTGAGGTGGATTACGATCTGAAAACCCTGACCGCTAGAATAGAACCATTACTTTTGGTCATTGTTGCTGGTATGGTAATGGTCTTGGCGCTGGGTATCTTCCTGCCGATGTGGGGCATGTTGGACATCATCAAAGGCGGTTAAAACATGGTTGAAAACCCAAGGAGGGCAACGGCCATTCTCGGTGGTTTGGTGGTGATGATCGTGCTGGTGGCTTTTGTGCAGAATCTAAAGCCTATCGAACAAGAAGCGAGTTTATCTGGCAGCAAAATGGCGAAAGCTTGGATGCGCGCCAGTATTCAGCGTTATCAGCAAGCTTGGCTCGTCAGTGGGGAGCCTAACATCTTGATGATGGATGGCTTTAAGCTAAAAATGACCAATGATGGGTTGGTGTCGCCATTTACATCTGATGGGGAACTGGATTGTGACTATTGGTTGGCGGTGCATTACCCACAACGCAAGATTATGGCGAGCGAGTTGTTGAAAATTCGTGGCGTAGTTAAAAGTAATAATTATATGTGTGATTATACTTACGCAAATGGTTATAAAGTTGTAGTTATATCGAGTGGTAACCAGTTGAAATTGAGTGTCGAAAACTCGGCGGAGTGAATTATTTGACACCTTAGTACTACAAATGGTTCATAAAGTCGGTATAATGCAAATATTTCCATAAGAAAAAAGTTGTAACATGACGTAAATGTGTCACGTTGGCTTTTATTATGGCTTCAAATAACAGGGTCATGCGACCAAAATTTTGCAGTCACTCTGCATGCTTACATAGAGAGAAAAACAATGAAAAGACAAGGTGGTTTTACCCTTATCGAATTGGTAGTGGTTATTGTGATCCTAGGCATTCTAGCGGTGACGGCTGCACCACGTTTCCTTAACCTACAATCTGATGCACGAGTATCTGCGTTAGAGGGACTTAAAGGTGCGATGCAAGGTGCTTCTGGCATTGTTTATGGTAAAGCTGCGATTCAAGGTAAAGAGAATAGCAGTACCCTGGAAACAGTTAGTTCAGCAGAAGGTAACGTGACAATTATTCATGGTTACCCAACAGCAGACGCTAGTGGTATTAAAGCAGCGCTACATGACTCAGGCGATTGGACTCAATCAGGTGGTGCAGCCACGGCTGGTGCGGTCACTCAGTTTACGTTTGCAGATAGTTCAAATTGGGATTGTTCAGTTACTTACAAAGCTGCAACATCAAGTGCAGCTCCAGTAATTACAGTTGCTGAAGCAGATAAGTGTTAGTGATATTTCTAAAGGCCAGCCTGTCTGGCCTTTTCTTTCCCAATTCTGGTTAATCTCGGAATGCTTAATATGCGTAAATCCTCCGGTTTGAGCTCTGTTGAGTTCGTTGTTGTTTTAGTTCTCCTCGGTGTGGTTGGCTATGTGGTATTGCCAAGATTTATCAGCTTTGAAGCAGAAACCTATGAAGCGAAGTGGGAGCAAACCAAGCAAACCGCAGAGCATGTTTCTGAATCGTTGAGCAACAAAAAAACCTACGATCGCATCGAGAAAGAGCTAGATGAAGCCAAAGGTGACAATAACTAGCCATAACGCGAGACGTATACCGCTCACACTTCATGTAAAAATGTGATAACTCTATCATTACTCTAATAATTTCATCTTATACTTAATTTGCTTGTTCTGGACCTAAGGTTGGGTTATGAAAAATCGCAGCTCTGCATTTGGGTTTACGCTGATGGAATTGATCTTAGTGATCGTTCTGCTCTCTATTCTTTCGCTTTATGCGGCCAGCCGTTTTATGGGCACGGCTAGCATCTCCGCTTATGCACTTCAAGAACAAGCCATTTCCGTGATCCGCCAAGTGCAAGTCAATCGCATGCAATCGAATGTTGATTATGAAGACACCAACTTTATTCTCGAAGTTTCTGGCTCCTGCATTGGCTCTAAAGCCGCATGTGACATGAACAAGGCTCAGCGCGAATCTCGCAGTGATTATGTGGCTGACCCACAAGCGGTATTTGAGTTGAGTGGCGGTACTTCGCCAATAGAGTTCAATTTATTAGGCAATCCATTAGGTTCTGCTTCTGCAGGTGTCTCTATCCTGATCCGGGATAAAAATGGTGGTAGCCGCTGCCGTGTTGAGATCAATAGCCAAGGGTATGTGTCAGAGGAAGAGTGCTCATGAAGCGTCTAAACATGAAGCGCTTAATCCTGAAACGCTTAAGCAATAAAAGGCTGAAGAACCAAGGCGGCATGACCTTGATTGAAATGGTGATCGCCATCGTTTTGATGGGCATTGCCATGATTGCCTATACCTCCTTTCTTGTTCCACAGTTGCGTGATTCTGCAACGCCTCATTATCAAACTCGCGCAGCAGCTTTAGCGCAAAGTTTTATGTCGCAAATATTGGCGCGGGGTTTTGATGAAAACAGCGACTTTGATGGTGGCGTGATTCGCTGTGGAGAGGGAGATGATGGTACGAAACAAGAGCGTTGTACTGAGCCTGATGATTTAGGTGAAGACAGCGAAGAAAATCGGCCAAGTGATTTTAATGACGTTGATGATTACATTGGCTGTTGGAGTACGCCTACAACGGTCAATAAGTGTCAGGGAAAAGAGCGCGGTAACATTAGTGATATTTTGGGTGAAGACAGTGGTGACAGTTACAAGAATTTTAGGGTTGAGGTGAAAGTCGCTTATTACGATATTACGACAAACAACTCTGCACCTACCAAGTCTACGATTATCACGCCTTACAAAAAGGTGACGATGACCATTTACTCCAGCAATACTCAGCCACTATCGCTTACCGCTTTTAGAGGAAACTACTGATGAAAATGCGGGGTTTTACTTTAATAGAGATGATCGCCACGATTGTGATTGGCAGTATCATAATGCTAGGTATTGCCGGTTATGTGAAGCTTGGGATGAAAGGTTATGCGGATTCTATCGACCGCCAGCGAATTCAAACTCAAGCGCAGTTTGTATTAGAAAAAATGTCGCGCGAGATTCGCCATGCGGTGCCAAATAGCTTTTATGAACCCTCAAGCAATTGTTTGGCGTTTGTGCCTATCGAGTTCTCAGGCTTTTACAACTTAAGAGATGGAAATTTAGAATTTCTTCTTGGTAATGATATCGACCGAGAAACAATGCCCAAAGACAGTTGGTTAGTGATAAACCCAAGTCGTATACAGGATTTATCACCCTCATCGCCACAAAGTTTCTCTGTTAGCGAATTTACTAAAAAAGATGGCGTTTTTAAGATTTCAGGCGCCGCGGATAGCATTGATAGTTCTTCTATTTCCAGCCGTCACTATATCTACCAAGAAAACTCGCAAGTGAGTTATTGCTTTGACAGTGGCCAGATTACTCGCAATGGGGTGACGGTTGCAGAGAACGTTAATACAGCAGTCAGCAAAATGCATTATAAAGAACCAACCCTTCAGCGCGGTGGCCTTGTCCATATTAATTTGGAGTTTGTTCAAGACGGTGAGCGCAGTGTTTACCAACAAGACGTGCAGGTGCTCAATGTCCCATAGAAGAAAGCCTCAAGGCAATGTCTTAATTATCGTGCTGTTCGTCATTATTGTGATGGGCTTTTTGGCTTCGTCATTAATGCGTGTGAATTGGTCCAACCAAAGCACACTCACACGTGAATTTTTAGGAACCAAAGCGTGGTTTATCGCCCAATCTGCCAATGAGTGGGCGCTTACTCAGCTTTATCCATTAAACGGAACCAGCGCTGCGTTTACAACGCTATGTTCGAATCGTGTCAATGGCAAAAAGCCAGATGTGGCACAAGGAACAGGTTGTGAGATCGAAGCGATGCAATGTTCAGAAATAGGCACCTTTAATAAAGGTGCTTCAGATGCAGAATCTTTATTTAAGGTGCAAGCCACGGCAATGTGTGGCTCCGGGGTGACAAAAGTTCAGCGCCAACAAGAGATTTGGGTTAGGGAGTATCAACAATAATGAAAAAGATAATTATCTTGTTAGCACTTTCGCTAATGCTGCCAAATATTACGTTAGCTTCGCAGTGCAATGTGCTAGGGCAAAGTGATTTCACGATTTCATTCCGTGTTGAAGCTGATGATGATTTTCAAGCGGTTAAACTTCAGCAAGGCCAACATGGATACTACCTTTGGTATACGAAGCATAAGCGAAGTGAAAACCGTTCATGGTCTTATTTATTTAACGAGCGTAGCCTTACCGAAGGCTTGTTTTACGATGTAAAAATAACTCATGACTCAAGTACAGGTACGTTGCGTTATTTTAGAAAACTCGCAAGAGCATCGAGTTATGAACTTATTGACTCTATGAATGTAAGTTTAAAGTCTGGTAATTATCTTGCATCTGATGTCGGTGATGATATCGGTACAATTCACTGTTCTAATTTCGAAGAGCTGGTTCCTCCAGTAGGTCCGATTAATCGTTCGCCGACATTCGAGTTTGGCACCGTGGATCGCGGAAATTGTCGTATGGATGGCAATAAATACACCTGTACGATTGATTTTGAGAATACATACGATAGAACTAAATCTAAGCCTCTAGTATTCGTCATGCCAACCATTGATGCGTCATTATCAAGAAAATCTCCGCGTGTAAGTGAGTACCCATCAACGGTTTCTGTTGTGAACACAAGTTATTCCACAGCTACGATTGTGCAAGAATTTGCCCCACATAACAAAGCGGACTCTAAGGTTTCGTTTTGGGATAAAGATAGAGATGTCATCCACAAGGAAATGGCAAAAGTGGACTATTTTATTATCGAACCAGGTGTATTAGAGCTGAATAATGGCTCAAAAATTGTCGCAGGCACAATTGATACTAAGGTTGCTGCATCTGAAAAAAAGAGCGAAAGAAATAACGGGGTAACCATAGATTTCGCTGACTTTGGATTGAACCATTTCGATAAAATACCCGGCGTTTTAGTTCAGTCCCAGACTAGAAATAATGATCGGTCTTCAGATTGGTTCACTGCTCTTGCTCGGGATGTTACTAAAGAGAAAGCCAAAATCTCGCTTGAGACCTCAGAGGTTTACAGCAACTTGCGTACAAAAGAAACGCTCGCTTTTGTTGCAGGTCAAGGTGCTGGTTATATCAATGGACGCAAATTCTGGCTAGGTGACGGTACAACGAAATACACGTTAAATACGAAAGATCCTGTCATTGACCCTGTTGTTGAGGGGTGTTCTGTATATACACCGTTCCCTGATGGAACGAGCTTTAATGAGCCGCCTATTTTGGTTGCAAATAAAAACTCACGTCGAGGTCCAAATGGAGGTTGGCTAAAACGCTGTGATGTGACGAAAAATTCTGCCGCCTTTATCATTGAAGAAGATATGCAGAAAGATAAAGAAAGGGGCCACAAGGATGAAGATGTTGGTTGGTTCATGTTTGAAAAAGCAAACGCCAACCCAATGTGTAATGGATTTAATAGTCCAGTTCAAACATGGAAGCGACCAGATGGATACATTCCTGTTGATGATAAGGATGGTGAGCTACACCTATATGGCAGTCCGACAATCGTAGGGGCTCCACTTGTCGATGGAAAGCGAGTTCTCGGTTTTTTACCTGACCATATTTATGATCGCACATTGGCATGCTCAGAACAAACTTGTACGAGTGATGAGGGGTTGATGACAGGGCAAGAAGCCTTAGAGAACTTTCCAAATCACCTGGGGGAGAGCCGAACAGTTTTGGCTGGTGATACTTTAATCCTTGATGATGATAATCAAACATATGAAACTTTGTCTGTTGGTGGGACGGTTATTATTAAGTCTGGACATTATAAAATTGGCAAAATTGATGTTTGGGAAGACGGAAAAGTCATTGTTAGATCGGGGAACTCCGTTACGATAGATACAAGAAGTTTGGCAGTGAACAACCGAAGCCACTTTGGTATTGAGATAACGAGTTGGGCAAATCCGCAGTTACCGGTACTTGCAGACGCAGAACTTCGAGTGAATGTCCATAATATTCCCAAATCTGGTGATAGAGAATATGTAGATCTCAATGGTGATGCGCAGTTTGTCGGATTATTATACAGCGAAAAGCATGTTGAGATGAGTGGCGATGCCGTTGTTTATGGCTCTGTTTCCGCAAGATCTGTTCAACTGACATCGACTGCGAAAATTCAAGCCGCAACTGAATGTATTGATCCCCCAACAAGCTATGAACTAACACTAACCCCAACAAAACAATATGCCCTGACATGTGGTGAAGATCAGCCTAGTTTTATCATTGAAACGAAAAATGGCACTCAACCGGAAAGTACGGGCGTGACTGTTGGAGTCGGACCAAATGAAAGCGGTTTGTCTGTTCAAGTTGCTGACAACGTCGGGTCTGGTAGCTATCCACACTTTATTACTAGCAACAGCTCATCTAATTTAGGAAAGCTTAAACTATCTGTAATGGTTACTAATAACGACAAAATAGAGTTGAATAAAGACTATAAGTTAACCGTTACTCTCGATAATGATTCATCAAAGACGTTAGCGTCAACTTTCAGGTTTGTACCTTATAAATTTGATGTACAACCGCAATTTGTTATCGCGGGCCAAGGCTCTCAGATAGAGACCAAGGTGCTCGCTTGTCAAAATGATAGTCAAACGGTTGTTAAAAGCTATCAAGGTACACCAATTGTAGAGTGGGATATTGCAACGCCAGAAACAGGACGTAAGGAAGAAAGTTTATTTACTTATGCACCTACGTTTTCTGATGGTAGTAAAGGCGTGACTTCTAGCCCGTTTAAAGTCATGGAATCAGGGGTTTATACGGTTACGTTAACTGACACTAAGTTTACTTGTGATCCAAATTATTCTAGTAATTGTCCAATTGCTCCTAAAGGTGATGATAGTTCGCAATCTTTGGAAACGGTTCTCACAGGTTCATTTACCGTTCAGTCACGACCTTGGAAAATTGCAGCATGCAATATTGTTGCAAAGAACGGTGGAAAATTGAACCCAGGAACCCAAGGCTCTGATGGCGGCTTTATCCCATCTGGAGAGAGCTTTAGTGTGACTTACAAACCAGTTGTACATAGTGACTCGAAAGGTCAGGCAAGTGAGCTTTGTGACTATCCAGTGACTCAAAACTTCTTCTCAGATGAAAGTGTTAAAGCACAATTTGATACTGAATTCTCTATTGCTTATCCATCCTCAACAGACAGCGATATCGCGAATCTAGGAGATAAACAGCAATTAGAATTTAACAAAGATAATGCTAAGTCAGGTCTGACGGTGGAATATGCTTGGAATGAAGTAGGTTCATTGGACTTGAAAACATCAGGAACGTACTTCCAAAAATCGTTGACGGACAATCACGTCACTATCGGTCGTTTTTATCCTAAATATTTCCAAGTCATTGACAGTGACAGTGATTGGAATTACCCAGGAGCACAAAACTTTGCTTATATGGGGCAGCCTTTTGATGGTGTCTCTTATTCGGTTGAGGCATTGAACTCGAATGAAGATTCACTCAAAAACTATGCGTTGTTCGAGTCTGCGAATCAAGCCATGTTTAATATTGATGAGTTAGATGCATTGGCTGGGAGATTTGATGCCCCTAACTCAGAGGGCAGCTGGAGGTTGTCTGATAAGACGAAGAGTCTCGGATCTTTCACTATAGGCGGTAATTCGCTTTGTGGTGCTGATTCTTCGAATCGCTCGATTGGTAGTGCATGCTTTATTAAAGATTTCACCAAGATAAACGATGCAAAAGGTTATGCTGATGGTCCTTATAATCAAGGAGCGGATGTGACGAAAATTGGCTTGGTATTTGCGGGTAATAGTCAGGATCCGGTTTCTTTCTTGAATGTAGATAAAGCTAATGACTCGCGTTTAATTATGCAGCCTAAGATTCGCTTTGGACGCGTTAACTTATCCGATGCGGGTGAAAAACAAGGCACAGATACGGTAATACATATTCCACTTCGTATTGAATACTGGAATGGTGAACGTTTCACTCTCAACTTAGATGACAGCCAAACGGATGTTCAAGGCATTAAAGAAAAACAAAAGCTGGTTTGGTCGGAAAAGAAAAATACAGATGGCGTCGCGGAGGATGTCGATGTGGCACTGAGTGCAGGTGGCAAAGTGATCGCTGGTCGTTCTCGCTCAATTGAAGCCACAGAAGCGGAATCTAACCGTCAACAAAGTCGTGTTTGGCTAAACCTTGATCCGGGTGGTAATGACCTACCTTGGCTCAAATACAACTGGGATAAAACGGAAAGTGGAGAAGAAAATCCATCATCGGTGGTCACGTTTGGTATTCATCGCGGCAATGATCGCGTGATTTATCGTGGTGAACCGGGTTTAACCGCACAGTAACAAACGCCGGTTTCTTGCGTTAAGTAAGGAAACTGCAAGAAATTGAGGCTTTCTGCTCATGTTTGTGTACCAATGCCTTGCTGTGACAGCGAGGCATTGGTACATTTAGGACAATTTTTGTCTTCTAAATTTTTGCAGGATGAGCGAAGAATATGTTTAAAAAACTTCGTGGCATGTTTTCTAACGACCTATCTATCGATTTAGGTACTGCCAACACTCTAATTTACGTAAAAGGCCAAGGTATTGTCCTTGATGAGCCTTCAGTCGTTGCTATTCGTCAAGACCGTGCAGGTTCTGCAAAAAGCGTTGCTGCTGTAGGCCATGCAGCAAAACAGATGCTTGGTCGTACGCCGGGTAACATCTCAGCTATCCGTCCAATGAAAGACGGTGTTATCGCAGATTTCTACGTAACTGAAAAAATGCTTCAGCACTTCATCAAGCAAGTGCACGATAACAGCATCCTTAAACCAAGCCCTCGCGTACTGGTTTGTGTTCCTTGTGGTTCTACTCAAGTTGAGCGTCGTGCTATTCGTGAATCAGCACTGGGTGCGGGTGCACGTGAAGTTTACCTAATTGACGAGCCAATGGCGGCGGCAATCGGTGCTGGTCTACGCGTCTCTGAACCTACAGGTTCAATGGTGGTTGATATCGGTGGTGGTACAACTGAAGTGGCAGTTATCTCACTAAACGGTGTGGTTTATTCGTCTTCTGTACGTATCGGTGGTGACCGTTTCGATGAATCAGTGATCAACTACGTTCGTCGTAACTACGGTAGCTTGATTGGTGAAGCGACTGCTGAAAAGATCAAACATGAGATCGGTTCTGCATACCCAGGTGATGAAGTTCGTGAAATCGAAGTTCGTGGTCGTAACCTTGCTGAGGGTGTGCCGCGTAGCTTTAGCCTAAACTCAAACGAAATCCTAGAAGCGCTGCAAGAGCCGCTATCTGGTATCGTATCTGCAGTGATGGTTGCACTAGAACAGTGTCCACCAGAGCTCGCTTCTGATATCTCTGAAAACGGCATGGTATTAACTGGTGGTGGTGCACTACTCAAAGATCTAGACCGTCTTCTAATGGAAGAAACGGGTATTCCAGTGGTTATCGCTGAAGATCCACTAACGTGTGTGGCTCGCGGTGGCGGTAAAGCTCTAGAAATGATCGACATGCACGGTGGCGATCTATTCTCTGAAGAATAAAGTGTTCGGTGAAGCTCTGCACGGGCTTCACCATCATTTCTGCTCTCTCTGTAATTTCAATCTGCTCCATACCTAGAATCTTGTGATTTCTCAGGTTGCCAAGTAAGGCTCAATATCATGGTAGCAATCAGGTCAAAAACAAGATGAAACCGATTTTTGGCAGAGGCCCATCTCTGCAATTGCGTCTGTTTTTTGCTGTCATCGTGTCGGCGAGCTTGATGCTGGCTGATAACCGTCTAGATACGTTCTCTAACGTTCGATACCTGCTTAATAGTATGGTCGCTCCAATACAATACGCTGCAAATTTACCTCGTAGCATGTTCGATGGGATGTTTGAGAGTTTAAATACTCGTCAGTCGCTGATAGATGGCAACCGCAGTTTGAAGCGTGAAGTGCTTCGCCTGAAGAGCGAACTGATTTTGCTCGATCAATATAAAGAAGAAAACCAGCGTCTACGTAAGTTGCTTGGATCTTCGTTTGTCCGTGATGAGAAGAAAGTCGTGACAGAAGTGATGGCGGTAGATACTTCTCCATATCGACACCAAGTTGTTATCGATAAAGGACAAATTGACGGGGTATACGTAGGTCAACCTGTCATTAATGAAAAAGGCATTGTTGGTCAGGTCACTTTTGTTGCGGCACATAATGCTCGTGTACTCCTGCTTACCGATGCAAAGAATGCGATTCCTGTACAAGTTATCCGCAATGATATTCGCGTGATTGCTTCTGGTAATGGTGAAGTTGATGAGATCCAATTGGAACACATTCCAACTAGTACGGATATTCAAGTCGGCGATTTATTAGTAACGTCAGGTCTTGGCGGGATTTATCCTGAAGGGTATCCGGTTGCGAATGTGACATCGGTTGCTCACGATCCACGTCAGGAGTTTGCTGCAATCAAGGCTGAGCCAGTCGTGGAGTTTGACCGTTTGAGGTATTTGCTGTTGATCTGGCCGAATGAAGATCGTCAGCACAAGGTATTGCAATCCAGTGTGGAAGAAAGTGCTAAGCAAGAGGTGACAAATGGCCAATAGTGTAGTGCGTAGCCGAGTGGTCATTGGTGTCAGCTTTTTTGTTGCTCTTGTACTTCAAACGATCCCTTGGCCGGGCGTATTAGATCTTCTTCGTCCATCATGGCTATTCTTGGTCACATGTTACTGGGTGCTTGCATTGCCCCATCGTGTGAACGTAGGTACGGCACTAGTGCTCGGGCTACTCTGGGATATTTTGATTGGCTCGACCTTAGGGATCAGAGGCATGATGATGTCGATCGTTGTCTACTTGGTGGCACTGAACTTCCTGGTGATCCGTAACATGGCACTGTGGCAACAATCTATCTTGATTGCCTTTTTTACCGTGGTATTGGAGCTTCTTATATTCTGTGGGGAATATTTGAACCAGGATGTAGTATTTAATCCATTATCTCTATGGACTGCAGTAATAAACTGTATACTTTGGCCATGGATGTTTTTACTTATGCGACGCGTACGTCGCGCTTGGCACGTAAGGTAGCGTTGTGAAAAAGGGCTTATCCCTCGTTCTCGCATCGGGTTCTCCGAGAAGAAAAGAGCTGCTTGCTCAACTAGGTTATGATTTTGACGTTGTGCTTCCTGACATTGAAGAAGCTAAGCAAGATCACGAGCAAGCACAAGACTATGTTCTGCGTCTTTCTCTGGAAAAAGCTCAGGCAGGCTTAGCGATGGCTAAGCCTGATTCTGTTGTATTGGGCTCAGATACTGTCGTGGTATGTGAAAACCAAGTATTAGAAAAACCAAATAGTTTTGAAGATTCAAAACGTATGCTCAACAACTTATCAGGTCGTCAACATCAAGTAATGACCGCAGTGAGCGTCGTATCAAAAGAACAACAACACTCAGTGGTCGTGATCACTGACGTGTGGTTCAAAACACTGACCGAAGAAGAAATCGAACAATATTGGCAGTCAGGAGAACCATGCGATAAAGCTGGAAGTTATGGAATTCAAGGGCTCGGGGGGCGTTTCGTCACCCGAATAGAAGGCAGTTACCATGCCGTAGTAGGCTTACCTTTGTTCGAAACCGATCAGCTAATTCAAGAATTTTTATAATTGTTTTGAGGTGTGCACATGAGTGCAGAATTGCTGCTTAACGTGACCCCGAGTGAAACTCGCGTGGCCATGATTGAAGGTGGAGTACTACAAGAAGTTCATATTGAACGTGAAGCCCGTCGAGGCATTGTGGGCAATATTTATAAAGGCAAAGTCAGTCGCGTATTGCCAGGCATGCAAGCGGCGTTTGTTGATATTGGCCTAGATAAAGCGGCGTTTTTGCATGCGTCAGATATTGTGCCGCACACCGAGTGTGTCGCAGAGAACGAAAAGCAGCAATTTCAGGTTCGTGATATTTCTGAATTGGTTCGCCAAGGCCAAGACATTGTTGTGCAAGTCGTTAAAGATCCTCTCGGTACGAAAGGTGCCCGTCTAACCACTGATATTACATTGCCATCGCGCTACTTGGTGTTTATGCCAGGGGCGAGTCATGTTGGTGTTTCTCAGCGTATTGAAAGTGAGCGTGAGCGTGAGCGTCTTAAGAAAGTGGTTAACCATTACTGCGACGAGCACGGTGGTTTTATCATTCGCACGGCAGCGGAAGGCGCTGACGAGAAAGAGCTTTCACAAGATGCGGCATTTTTGAAACGTCTATGGCAAAAAGTCATGGAACGTCGTTCAAAATATAAAACGCGTTCGACACTTTATGGTGAGCTTGGTTTAGCGCAGCGTATATTGCGTGATTTTGTTGGTACTGAGCTGGACAAAATCATGGTCGATTCTCGTCTTGAGTATGAAAACCTTAAAGAGTTTACTTCTGAATATGTGCCTGAGCTGACAGACAAGCTTGAGCTGTACGAGGGCGATAAACCTATTTTTGATATGTACGATACAGAGAACGAAATCCAACGTTCTTTGGAGCGTAAGGTCGAGCTCAAATCGGGCGGTTACCTAATCATCGATCAGACCGAAGCGATGACGACCGTTGATATCAATACTGGGGCGTTTGTTGGCCGTCGTAACCTTGAAGAAACCATCTTCAACACCAACGTCGAAGCGACACAGGCGATTGCACGACAACTTCGTTTGCGCAACCTTGGCGGGATAATCATCATTGATTTTATCGACATGGCGTCAGAGGAACATCGCAAGCGTGTATTAGTTTCGCTTGAGGCGGCTTTATCTAAAGATCGCGTGAAAACCAACATCAACGGCTTTACCCAATTGGGTCTCGTTGAAATGACACGTAAACGCACGCGAGAAAGCATTGAACATATTCTTTGTTCGAGTTGTCCAACATGCGAAGGGCGTGGCAGCGTGAAGACAGTAGAAACCGTCTGCTACGAAATCTTACGTGAAATCACTCGAGTAAACCGTGCTTATGATGCCGACAAGTTTGTCGTTTACGCATCCCCATTTGTTGCTGAAACTTTGTTGGGCGACGAATCACACGCACTGGCTGAACTTGAAGTATTTATTGGTAAACAAGTTCGTATTCAAGCTGAGCCTCTGTATATTCAGGAGCAGTTTGACGTCGTAATGATGTAATTGGAAAATTTGTGAATTCTGGTTTTAACCGTTTCGGGCGTTTCTGCGCGTGGGTATTGGTTTCGGTATTGGTTTTTCTTGCCATCATCGTAACAACCTTGCGCGTAGCTCTCCCACAACTTAACCACTTCCAAGATGAAATTCAAACCTGGGTCAAGCAAGGCTCAGGTTTTGACTTTTCTATTACCAGCGTTGCTGGCTCTTGGCGTAATAGCCACCCATCTATTGCTCTGCAAGGTTTAGAAGCCAATCTGCCCAATAACCCCGAAGCACGTTTTGCGGTTGATGAAATTCACATTGAGTTCGATTTAATTCAATCTTTGTTGCAGTTTAAACCGGTTATTGCTGATTTAACGATTGGTGATTTGGCATTAGATATTCGCTCTCTGGATTTGTTACCTCGCGGGGAGTCCTCTCCTCAATCTTCAAGTAGTGCACGTAGTGAAAGTAAGCTAATTGATCAGCTTGACTCGCTGCTGTTACGCCAGTTTGAGGATTTTACGATCACGGATTCCCGTGTTTGGTATAAATCGGTTTCGGGGGAAACTCGCCGCTTAGATATCGCCCAGTTGCGATGGAGTAACCGTGGTAAACACCACTTAGCAGAGGGCACCGTCAGTATCGCGGATGCGAGTCTCAATGCGTTGTTGGTAAGCGCTAACTTTAGAGACTATGGGTCATTATTGGATATTTCTGGTGAATTCTATGTTAGCGCTCAAGATGTATCCGTCACCCCTTGGCTGACGACTTATGTACAAGATGCATCTGGAATTGAATCGGGACGTGTAAGTTTAAATACATGGCTAACCTTGGAGCATAGTCATCCTCATTACGCTTATGTTGAACTAAAACCCTCAGAGCTTGTGTGGAATGAAAATGGCCAGCATGAGTTATTGTTGGAATCCGGCATTTTTAAGCTATCGCCAGATAAGCAGGGCTGGAAAGTAAATGGTCACTCACTCAAAATTCGCACGGATGATCACCCATGGCCAGAATTAGACATCGCATTTGATTGGCAGCCAGATGGTTGGTTGCTTAACTTATCTCAACTGGATATTGAAGCGCTAACACCGCTTGTCAAATTGGCGCCAAAGTCGGAGCCTATCAGTGATTTGCTGAATAAGCTTGCGGCCAAAGGGCGAGTGGAAGACATCCGTTTATCCATGAATGGTGGTTTAGACACGCTGAAATATTCAGCAGAGCTTGATCAGCTCGGTCTAACGCAATGGGAATTGCTGCCGGGCTTTAATCATGTACAAGGCTCGGTGTTTGGCGATCTCAAGCAAGCGAAAGCAAAGATCACCGTCATTGATGATGTTTTCCCATATGGTGATGTGTTTCAAGCGCCACTGAATGTAAAGCAAGCGGAAGTCGATGTTATTTGGCAGCAAGACGAAAGTGGTTGGCGTTTATGGTCAGACAAAGTCACGGCTGCTACGCCTGATTTACAAGTGCTTGGTGCATTTCGTTTGGATTTCCCCAAAGATCAAAGCCCATTCCTGTCATTTTATGCCGAAGCTGATCTTTACAATGCTGGTGAAACATGGCGCTACCTACCAGCGCCAGCGTTAGGACAAGATCTTACCGATTACCTTTCGACTGCAATTCAAGGCGGGAAAGTTAACACCGCTAAACTGCTTTGGTATGGCGAATTAGGTGACTTTCCGTATAAAGAACATAATGGGATGTTCCAAGCTTGGGTGGGTTTGAAGAACGCGAAGTTTAGTTTTGATACCGCGTGGCCGACGATTACTGATCTTCAACTTGATTTATTGTTCGAAAACGATGCGATGTATTTGGATTCTAAGTCAGCAACGTTGAACGGTGTGAAAGCGAAACGTATCACAGGGCGCATTCCTGAATTGGCAGAGAATGGTCACATCGAAATAGAAGCCAAGGCGAGTGCGCCAGGTAATGAAGTTCGTGACTATATGATGGCGACGCCATTGGTGGACTCTGTTGGTGCTGCATTGACAGCTTTACAAGTCAGCGGGCCGGTGTATTCAGAGTTTCAGCTCAATATTCCTTTCGATACCGATAAAGACTCAAGAGCATGGGGTTATGCGGATCTAAAGGAGAATCGTGTCGATATTGAAGCGCCGCCGATGACATTGGAAAAGGCCACAGGACGTATAGAGTTTGATAACGACGTCGTGACAACATCGGGTTTGTCTGCGGTTTTGTTAAAGCAGCCGATTTCTTTGGATTTTCGTGGTGAAAATGCAGAGCAAGGCTATAACGTGGCAATCAATACTCTGGGGGATTGGTCGGTTGACCCGCTCAAGCCTTATTTAGGTGAGCGTTGGTTGAGCTTAGTCTCGGGGCATGCTCCATGGCAAATGGATATTGATTTACAGCTTAATGATGTCGGTTTTACGTATCAACTTGGTGTGCTTGCGCAGTTAAATCAACTGATAAGCCAATACCCGTCCCCATTGAATAAAGAACGAGGGGAAGCGGGTCAAGCAAGATTACAGGCATCAGGTAATCAAGAAAATATCTCTGCACGTTTGCAAATCCCGAATGCGAAGTATCAAGCAGAAATTGATATCACGGGAGATGTGCCTATTTTGACGGCGACAAATCTCGTTGTCGGCGAGGGAGAGTTTAAGATTAGCCCGATTGTTGGTCACGATGCCTCGATTCAGTTGGACTCATTAAGCCTTGATAATTGGGTGGGTTTAGGTCACGTACCAGTCAGTGATGTGTCGTCCGTGTTGGCAAATATGAAAACGCCGGCAATCCCATTACCAACTCGCGTGGGTATGGATGTAAAAACACTTAAAGTCGCGGGCATTGATTTTCATGATGTGGATTTAACCGCTCGCAAAAAGCATTTGAGTTGGCTCTTGGATGTCAATAGTCAAGAGTTGAAAGGTAATGCCACGTACCTTAAGCCTTATGATTTGTCGGTGTCATTAGAACACTTGCATTTATACATTCCGGGGTTTGATGAAATAACCGATGAAAGAAACTCTTTGTTTGCCAGTGAGGATCAAGCGGCACCCTTGATCTCCGATTTGGATCGAAAGCTACACCAAGAGATACCAAATTTAACGTTGAATATCGATGACTTTTGGCTTCAAGGTTATAAGGTCGGTAAGGTCAATGTTGACCTTTCACGGCAAGATAACCGCTTGGCGTGGAACAAGGTCACGTTTAGCAGTGGTCAGAGTAAGGTGGAAATGAATGGTTGGTGGGAGCTCAATAAAGATCGCAGTCATTCGAATCTGAATATCAAATTACAAGGCGAGAACAACAGTGACCTGATGGAACGCTTTGGTATTACTTCTGGTATTCAGCGTGCGCCATTTGAGATTAGTGCAAATCTTGATTGGGATGGCGCTCCGTGGTCGATGAAGACTCAAAGTTTGCAAGGTGACGTCTCTACCGAGTTTGGTAAAGGCGTGATCACCGAAGTTAGCGGTGCAGCACGCTTATTGGGGTTGTTTAGTTTAGATTCAATTATCCGCAAGATGCAGCTCGACTTTACGGATGTGTTTGACAAAGGTATGGCGTTTAATTCAATCACTGGTACGGGCAAAATTCAGGATGGCATTTTTGTTACTAATGATATCGTGATGGATGCGTTGGCGGGTGAAATGCAAATCCGAGGTATGGCTGATATTAATCGTCGCCTTGTGGACGCAGAAGTGAAGTTTACGCCAGATATTACCTCGGGCTTACCAATGTTGACCGCTTTTGCGGTAGCACCTCAAACGGCATTATATGTGCTGGCGATATCAACAGTGATTTCTCCCGTTGTTGAAGTCTTCACCCAGGTAAACTACGAAGTGAAAGGACCACTTGATTCACCAACGGTAAAAGAGATGTCACGTAGTAAGGGCGAGTACAAATTGCCAGAAAAAATGCGTAAACAAGCGAAGTAATCATTCGTCTTTACCTATGAATGAGCGCAAAGGAGCTAAGTAGATGGAACGAATTGGCATCATTCAAATGACATCTGGTCCGGATATCGATGAGAATCTGGACTTTATCGCTCAGCAGTGTGAACTGGCAGCTAAACAAGGCGTTAAGCTGGTTGTGACGCCAGAAAACGCCACGCAGTTTGCCAATCGTAACGCGTATCATGAGAATGCGGAAAGATTGGGTGACGGTCCGATTCAGCAACGTTTGTCTGGTATTGCAAAACAAAACCAGCTGACTTTGGTATTGGGCAGTATGCCGATTCGTTCAGAACAAGGCGTCACAACGACAACATTAGTATTCTCATCGCAAGGCGAATGCATTGCTCATTACGATAAACTGCATATGTTTGATGTGGATGTCGCCGATGGACATGGCAGCTATCGAGAGTCCGATACGTTTAAGGCTGGCAACCAAATCGTGACGGCAGAGACCAATATTGGTACGGTAGGCTTAAGTATTTGCTATGACGTGCGCTTTCCTGAGTTATTTAAAGCGCTACGCTTAGCAGGTGCCCAAATTATTGTTGTGCCAGCCGCTTTTACTGCGGTGACAGGTAAAGCGCATTGGGAAGTCTTGTTAAGAGCGCGTGCCATTGAAACTCAGTGTTGGGTTCTTGCATGCGGGCAAACGGGGACCCATCTATGTGGTCGCCAAACGTGGGGACACTCCATGGTGATTGACCCTTGGGGCTGTATTCATCAACAACTCGATGATCAAGTAGGATTGCTGGTGGCTGAGATAGATTTGTCACACAGCCAGCAAGTAAGGCAGAATATGCCGCTGACTCAACACAGTCGCTTTCAAAATGCATTGAAACGGAAATAAAAGAGCTAACTATGAGCATAAACCAAATAGAACAGGCACTCCTTGCCCCAAACGGTCTGACAGAGCAAGACATCGCTGACACACTAGCGAGCATTGCGACGCGCCAGATCGATTACGCGGACATTTACTTTCAGTCCAGCTGGCATGAGTCTCTGGTTCTAGAAGACAGCATCATTAAAGATGGCTCTTTCAACATTGATTGTGGTGTTGGTGTTCGTGCCGTCACTGGCGAGAAAACCGGTTTCGCTTATTCAGACCAAATTCAACTAGACGGTTTGAAGCAAAGTGCGATTGCAGCGCGTGGTATTGCGCAGCAAGGTCAAAATGGCAAAGTGCATGCGTTCAAACGTTCTGACAACCAAGCTTACTATGATGCGGTAAACCCACTAGCAAGTTGGGAAAAGCAACAAAAAACCGAACTGTTAATGTCGCTTGATGCGTACATCCGTACTAAAGAGCCACTTATCAAAGAAGTCTCCATTAGTATCAGCGGTGTGCATGAGCAAATGTTGGTTGCTGCAACAGACGGCACTTACGCGGGAGACACTCGCCCTCTTGTTCGTTTGTCAATCAGTGTGTTAGCTGAAAAAGGCGATCGTCGAGAGCGTGGCAGTGCTGGTGGCGGTGGCCGTTTTGGCTATGACTTCTTCTTGTCTGAAAGCAATGGTGTAAAACAGGCGTTCTATTTCGCCGATGAAGCGATTCGTATGGCGCTGGTTAACTTAGAAGCAGAAGCCGCTCCCGCGGGTATGATGCCTGTTGTACTAGGTTCAGGTTGGCCTGGCGTATTGTTACATGAAGCCGTAGGCCACGGTTTGGAAGGTGACTTCAACCGTAAAGAGTCTTCCGTGTTCTCTGGCAAGATGGGTGAGCAAGTGACGTCTCCACTTTGTACTATCGTCGATGATGGCACGCTAAAAGATCTGCGCGGCTCATTGAACGTAGACGATGAAGGTGTCAATGGTCAATACAATACGCTTATCGAAAATGGTGTGTTAAAAGGCTACATGCAAGACAAGCTAAACGCACGCTTAATGGGTGTAAACCCAACAGGTAACGGTCGCCGTGAGTCTTACGCGCATCTACCAATGCCACGTATGACCAACACTTACATGCTGCCGGGTGAACACTCGCCAGAAGAGATCATCTCTACGGTGAAGAAAGGTCTATATGCACCAAACTTCGGTGGCGGTCAGGTGGATATCACTTCTGGTAAGTTCGTCTTCTCAGCATCGGAAGCGTACTTGATTGAAGATGGCAAAATCACTCGTCCAGTGAAGGGCGCAACGCTTATCGGTTCAGGTATCGAAGCGATGCAGCAAGTATCGATGGTAGGTAATGATCTAAGCATCGACAGAGGTGTTGGCGTGTGTGGTAAAGCGGGTCAAAGTGTACCGGTTGGCGTTGGTCAGCCAACATTGAAACTTGATTCCATTACCGTTGGTGGTACTGAGTAAGTCATCGTCACTCCAAATTAAAAAGAGCGCTCATTGAGCGCTCTTTTGGTTTTAGGTGATTCGTTGTCAGTGATTAGTTTTAGATGACTAGTTGCAGGCAAAGAACTTTAGATGACTAGATAGGTCACTACAAATTCTCTTCGGCAAACTCTGCTAATCGGCTGCGTACCACGCCATTTAGGTGAATGTTGGCGCTGCCTTCAAAGTTCTTGAAACGCTCGACCATATAAGTCAAACCAGACGTCACGGGTGTGAGGTAATGAGAATCTATTTGAGCTAAGTTACCTGAACACACAATCTTTGTGCCTTCCCCACAGCGGGTGATGATGGTCTTGATTTGTGAAGCGGTTAGGTTTTGGCATTCATCGAGCAACACAAATGCGTTCTGAATGGAGCGGCCACGCATAAAGTTAATCGACTTAAACTGAATGTTGGCTTTGTCACAGATATATTTCATTGAGCCCTCAGTGCAGTGGTCGTGCTTGTGCAACGCTTCTAAAGTATCAGTGACAGCGGCTAGCCATGGCATCATCTTTTCTTCTTCAGAACCTGGTAAAAAGCCAATCGATTCACCAATGTCTGGTGTGTTTCGCGTTACTATGATTTTGTCAAACATGCCTTTTTCAATGGTTTGTTCCAATGCGGCCGCCATGGCCAGTAGTGTTTTACCACTGCCTGCTGCACCGGTCAGAATCACCAAATCAATATCTGGGTCGAGTAAGGCATCCATCGCCATGCCTTGATAGATATTCTTCGGGGTAATGTCCCAAGCTCGACGGTGCATCATGCGTTCACGGCTGAGGTCGAGCAATGTCACTTTGTCATCAACAATAGTTTCTACTCGGCCAACAAAATCGCTGTCTTGATCAATGATGTATTGGTTAATAAACGTTGGATCAAACGGCTCTTTGTTGAGTTTGTGGAATGTTTTTCCTCCTAGAGCATAGCTTTCAACATCATCGACGTGACTCCAAAAGTCTCCCTCACGTTGCTGGAAGCCTTTTGTAAGGTACTGGATATCATCAATGAGCTGGTCGGTGCGATAGTCTTCGACAAAACGAACGCCAGCCCCTTTGGCTCGAAGGCGCATATTAATGTCTTTCGTCACGAGCACGACTTCACGAGGTGCTCGTTTGTTTTGCAGATAAAGCACCGCATTGAGTATGCGGTTGTCACCGGCTTTGTCGGCGAAAGCTTTGACGGTTTCCTGCAATTCAAAATCCGCCAAAATAGAAATCGTGCCTTGGCTTGGGCTGTCTTTAGATACGGGAATGCCCTCTGAAATTTCATCGGGTGTCGCGTCTTTGAATAAATCTTCCATAGCGCGAATTGCAACGCGTGCATCTCGAGCGACGTCGCGCTTACTGTCTTTAATTCGGTCGAGTTCTTCTAGCACGGTCATAGGAATGACGACATCGTGCTCTTGAAAAGAAAAAATGGCGAAAGGTTCATGGAGGAGGATGTTGGTATCGAGTACAAATAGTTTCCGATCGGTATCGCCCATAGCGTCTCCTTGCCGCAGCGCGGCTTTGCTTAAAGAAAACTAGGAATACAGCGCTGTCCTAGCTTTATTTACTTGCAATAGAGGTCGTCCGGCAATGTCGGTTAGTGCGCAACCGAGTAGCAAGACAACTTACTGCAAACCCGTGTTGATCCTAATCGTGTACCAATATGCCTACATATACACATATGTCATGTAAGCATCCTTATTAGAAGTATACGTAATATTTGCTTGTTGCAACTCAATAATTGTCATGAGTTTTTTACAATTTGATTGCATTCGTAATTCAGGAAAAAAAGTTGGTTCGCTTGTTCGTTTAGGCGTGACCTGTATCACAGCTTCAAGTAAGATTACCGACCTTTTCTGTGCTTCTGATGAGCCTGAATTATCATGCGAGGCTGGCGATTGTTTACTCAGCTTGGTGTGGCATAAAGAGTAGAATGGAGGTAGCAGAAGTTGCAATCAGATCTACACTATTATCCATGCCTAACGAGCATAAGTAGGCCAACAGAAACACTCACCAAGAAACAAATAACGAGGTAGTCAATTCATGACATTTGCTTTGGGTCAGCGCTGGATTAGCGATACGGAAGGCGATTTAGGTTTAGGTACCGTAGTAGCAATGGATGCTCGTACTGTGACATTGATGTTTGCAGCATCAGAGGAAAACCGAGTTTACGCACGTAACGATGCGCCAGTTACCCGAGTAACGTTCAACGTCGGTGATGTCATCGATTGCCAAGAAGGTTGGTCATTAAAAGTTGAAGAAGTACTAGAAGATGAGGGTTTATACACCTACTTCGGTACTCGTGAAGACACTCAGGAAACCGCAGTCGTACTGCGTGAAATATTCCTTAGTAACCAGATCCGTTTTAATAAACCGCAAGACAAATTGTACGCGGGTCAGATTGATCGCATGGACAACTTTGTATTGCGCTACCGTGCACTGAAAAACCAGTTTGAACAGCATAAGAGCCCAATGCGTGGCTTGTGCGGTATGCGTGCAGGTTTGATCCCACATCAGTTATATATCGCACACGAAGTTGGCCGCCGACATGCACCACGCGTACTGTTAGCAGACGAAGTAGGTCTTGGTAAAACTATCGAAGCGGGCATGATCATTCACCAGCAAGTGCTGGCTGGCCGAGCTGAGCGTATTCTTATCGTAGTGCCTGAGACATTACAACACCAGTGGTTAGTTGAAATGATGCGTCGTTTCAACCTGCACTTCTCTATCTTTGATGAAGAGCGTTGTATTGAAGCATTCGCAGACGCAGAAAATCCATTTGATACTCAGCAATATGTGCTGTGTTCTCTTGATTTCCTACGTAAGAGCCGTAAGCGCTTTGAGCAGGCATTAGAGGGGGAATGGGATCTGTTGGTTGTCGATGAAGCACATCACCTAGAGTGGAGCCAAGACAAACCGAGTCGTGAATATCAAGTCGTCGAGGGATTAGCGGAGCGTACAGCTGGTGTGCTACTGCTGACTGCAACGCCAGAGCAACTTGGCCGTGAGAGTCACTTTGCTCGTTTGCGTCTACTTGATCCTGACCGTTTCTACGATTATGAAGCGTTTGTTGAAGAAGAAGAGCAATACGCACCTGTTGCGGATGCAATTACGTCATTATTCTCAGGCCATAAACTGGCCGATGACGCTAAAAACCAGATCACAGAACTTCTCTCTGAGCAGGACGTTGAACCGCTATTTCGTATTATCGAAAGTGACAGCGATGAAGAAGCAAAAGCATCAGCGCGTCAGGAGTTGATTGACAATCTAATGGATCGTCACGGTACTGGGCGTGTGTTGTTCCGTAATACACGTGCTGCTGTTAAAGGCTTCCCTGTTCGTAATGTGCATTTGATGCCAATGGATATTCCGCCGCAATACACCACATCCATGCGTGTTGCGGGCATGATTGGCGGTAAGATGTCGCCTGAAGCGCGTGCAATGAAGAACTTGTATCCAGAGGAAATCTTCCAAGAGTTTGAAGGTGATGATTCAAGCTGGTGGCAATTTGACTCTCGCGTTAACTGGCTACTTGAAAAAGTAAAAGAAAAACGCAGTGACAAAGTCCTAGTCATCGCCTCTCGTGCAAGTACTGCGTTGCAACTAGAGCAAGCTTTACGTGAGCGTGAGGGTATCCGCGCAACGGTATTCCACGAGGGAATGTCGATTCTAGAGCGTGATAAAGCCGCGGCTTATTTTGCTCAGGAAGAGGGGGGTGCACAGGTTCTCATCTGTAGCGAAATCGGCTCTGAAGGTCGTAACTTCCAGTTTGCTAATCAGCTTGTGATGTTCGATCTGCCATTCAACCCGGATTTGCTAGAGCAGCGCATTGGTCGTCTTGATCGTATTGGTCAGAAACGCGATATCGATATTCATGTTCCATACCTAAAAGGCACTTCACAATCGATTCTGGCTCGTTGGTTTGATGAAGGTTTGAATGCCTTTGCAGAAACCTGTCCAACAGGTCGCGCGGTTTATGACAAGTATTCAGACGCGCTTATTGAGATGCTTGCTTCGGGCGATACTGCAAACCTTGATGAAGTGATTGAAGAGTCGGCTAAGTTAAATAAAGCGCTGAAATCTCAGTTAGAGCAGGGCCGCGATCGCTTATTAGAAATGCACTCTAATGGCGGTGAAAAAGCACAGCAAATCGTTGAGAAAATCGCATCAACAGACGGCGATACTAACCTAGTGACGTTTGCGCTGTCTCTATTTGATACCATTGGTCTGAACCAAGACGATAAAGGTGAAAATGCCTTAGTTGTGACACCGTCTGAACACATGATGGTGCCGAGCTATCCTGGTCTTCCATATGAGGGCGCAACCATTACGTTTGATCGTGATACCGCGCTTTCTCGTGAAGACATGCACTTCATCAGTTGGGAGCACCCAATGATTCAAGGTGGTATCGATCTGCTGATGAGCGAAGGTGTGGGTACCTCTGCGGTTTCTTTGCTGAAGAACAAAGCGCTACCAGTGGGTACTATTCTACTTGAATTGGTATACGCGGTGGATGCACAAGCACCAAAACGCAGTGGTATTGCGCGTTTTCTACCAAAAACGCCGATTCGCTTAATGATGGATGGCCGAGGTAATGATCTCTCTGCTCAAGTAGAGTTTGAGAGCTTTAACCGTCAACTTAGCCCAGTAAATCGTCACCTTGCGAGCAAGCTAGTGACTTCTGTTCAGAAAGAGGTTCATCGTTTAATAGAAGCCGGTGATATATTGGTTGAACCACAGGTTGAAGCGGTTCGTAAGCAAGCTCATCAAGAGATGCAGCAAAGCTTGAATTCAGAGCTTGAACGTTTACAAGCACTAAAAGCGGTAAACCCGAATATTCGTGACGAAGAGATTGATGCGATTGAAGCACAAATTAAAGAGTTGACGGGTTATATTAACCAAGCTCAAGTTCAACTCGATTCGCTACGTTTGATCGTGGTAAGTCACAACTAATTGGTTTTTATCTAGAAAAACGATAATCAAAACGGCTCCTTTACGGGAGTCGTTTTAGTATTAAAATACCCCTCCTTTTCTTTCTATATTTTGAGAGCACACAGATGGCAATGCTTGAGTACAACCCTCCGACAGATCCTTGGACCGATATTGTGTTTGAGGATGATCATATCTTGGCTGTGAACAAGCCATCAGGTTTGCTGTCTGTTCCTGGGCGTCTTGCTGAGCATCACGATAGTATGTGGAGTCGTCTACAAGAAGAATACCCGGAGATCCAGGTGGTGCACCGTTTGGATATGTCGACGTCGGGTTTGATGGTGTTAGCGAAAAATAAGCGTGCTGAAAGTGCCTTGAAGAAACAGTTCCAATATCGTCTGACGCATAAGATCTACTATGCGCGAGTATGGGGGCATATAGAGCCGCAAGAAGGGGAGATCGATCTGCCCCTGATCTGTGATTGGCCGAATCGCCCACTACAGAAAGTGTGTTTTGAAGATGGCAAGCCATCCAAGACGTTATTTCAGGTCGCTAAGCGAGAAGAGCATCAAGATGGCTCTAAGACCACAATCGTACGTCTGTTACCTATTACAGGACGTTCCCATCAATTGCGTGTACACATGCAAGCTCTAGGGCACCCAATTGTGGGAGATGAGTTTTACGCGACTGAAGATGCGAAAGCATTCTCGGCTCGATTGGAGCTGCACGCAGCAGAGCTGAGTTTTTACCACCCTAAGAGTCAATGGCTACGCAGTATTTTTGTACCTTGTGATTTCTATCCGGAAGCGAAAGAGATGATCTTTGACTATTTCGACCCTGAGCGTAAATTACCAGACTATAAAACACTGCCTCATTCATAACATTTCCATTAGGCAGTGAATAAAAAGGAGCCGTTATGTCACTGCCTAAAGTGGTCTTTCTTGATCGTGCAACCATCCCCGAGCATATCCAGTTACCTCGTCTTAATTTCGCTCATCATTGGATTGAGTATGATTTAACCTCGGCAGACCAAGTGGTAGAACGTTTGGCTGAGGCCGATATTGTCATCAGCAACAAAGTTGTCCTCGACCAAATGGTTTTGGCTCAATTGCCTAACTTAAAAATGATTGCGGTCGCAGCAACGGGTTTCAATAACGTCGACATCAATTATTGCGCCCAGAATAATATTGCAGTGGCAAACGTTCGTGGCTATGCCACCCGTTCTGTACCTGAGCATGTTATTGCCATGCTATTTGCACTGCGTCGTAATTTATTTGGCTATCACCAAGATATTGCGGCTGGGGAATGGCAAAGAAATAAACAGTTCTGCTTTTTTACTCATCCAATAGCTGATATTGCTGGTAGTACTTTAGGTATAATTGGAAGCGGAACGTTAGGGCAAGCAACCGCACATTTAGCCAAAGCAGTGGGCATGAACGTACTGTTTTCCGAACGGAAAGGCGTAAGTGAATGTCGAAAGGGTTACGTTCCCTTTGAAAATTTGCTTAAACGTTGTGACGCCATTTCTTTGCACTGTCCGTTAAATGAACATACGCATAATTTAATTGGTGAAGTGGAACTGAAGTTAATGAAGCCAACTTCCATCTTGATCAATACAGGGCGTGGTGGCTTGGTCGATGAGCAAGCATTAGTGGATGCACTAAGGCGAGGAGAAATCTCGGCTGCAGGTATTGATGTTTTTACGCAGGAGCCAGCAGATAGCAATAATCCTTTGGTGGCGAATATGGATTTACCCAATTTGTTGCTTACCCCTCATGTGGCCTGGGGAAGCGATTCTTCTCTTCAGCGTCTAGCTGACATATTAATCGAAAACATCAATGCATTTCAGTGTGGTGAGAGCATCAATAGACTTTGCTAGCAGCAGAGACGAAAAAGCAGATCATGAGATCTGCTTTGTATTTGATGCTTCTTGCCGTTTTTAAAGGTAAGCGAATTACTGCTCTTCTTCGTTCAGCGCTTTTAGAATTTGGAAAATCTCACGGTAAGACTTCGCAGGCTTGCCCGCTTTCTTTTCTTTCGCAGCTTGACGAGCAAGCTGACGAAGGCGTTGACGATCGGCTGTAGGGTAAAGCTCCATCACGTCATCAATAGCTTTATCACCATCTTCAACCACGCGATCACGCAGTACTTCTAATTTGTGGAGTACGGCGGTTGCTTGCGAGTGCTTGTTACGAACTTTGTCCAGTGCCGCTTGGATTGGCTCTGGATCTTCATAGCGCATCAATTTACCGATGCGTTGCAGTTGGCGACGACGCGCTTCGTTTTTAAAGCGCTGTGCATCTGCAACGGCTTCTCTTAGGTCTTCGCTCAATGGAAACTTTTCTAAAGTCGATGGTTTAAGACCTACGAGCTCTTCACCAAGCTTTTGCAGCTCTTCCATGTCGCGTTTCATCTCGGATTTACTTACCCAGATGATCTCTTCTTCTGGTTCCCATGGCGCTTTTTGATTCTTACGTGCCATTTCAGTTGCCTGTGTTCTGATTAATATTATGACTATTTTAACAAGAATCGTGGGGAGAAAGCGAAATTCTTGTTATTCTATTGTACATCGAATACATGATGTGAAAGACAATGGATATTAAACAGCAGGTTACCGAGCAACGAATTGAGCTAGAACAAGCCGTTGCAAGAGCATTAGAGATTGCTGGAGCAAAATCTGATGCGGCTGAAGTCGCAATTACCAAGAGCACTGGTTTGAGTGTTTCCACTCGTATGGGCGAGGTGGAAAATGTGGAGTTCAACAGCGATGGTGCACTTGGTATCACCGTTTACCGTGGGCAACGTAAAGGCAGTGCTTCCACATCAGACTTGAGCGAAGCCGCAATTAAGCAAACCGTCTTAGCGGCATTAGACATTGCTCAATACACATCAGAAGACCCATTTGCAGGCCCTGCGCCTAAAGAGTTGATGGTCAAAGAAATTCCGGACCTAGACCTTTTCCACCCTGATGCACCTAACCCTGACTATGCAGCAGAAGTTGCCATTGCTGCCGAGAAAGAAGCACTAAGCTACAGTGATGCCATTAAGCAAAGTGATGGTGCGAGCTATGACAGCCATTATGGTGTGAAAGTTTATGGTAATAGCCACGGTTTATTAGCAAGTTATGCTTCAAGTCGCCATAGCACCAGTTGTTGTGTTATTGGTGTTGGTAAGAATGGCGAAATGGAGCGCGATTACAGCTATACCGTTGCTCGCCATCGTGATGACTTGTGGACTCCTGAGATGGTTGGCCGTCAAGCCGCAGAAAAAACCATTAGCCGATTAGACGCTCAAAAACTTAAGACGGGTAAGTATCCTATTATGTTTGCCGCTGATGTTGCGACGGGCTTGATTGGCCACCTTGTGATGGCAATCAGTGGTGGTAACTTATACCGTAAATCGTCTTTCTTGTTGGATCACCTTGGCAAACAAGTGTTGCCAGAATGGTTTAATATTTCTGAGCGTCCGCATGTTTTACGTGGCTTGGCTTCAAGCCCATTTGATAGTGAAGGCGTTTACACTCAAGATCGTGAAATCATCACAGATGGTGTTTTGGCGACTTACTTGCTAACTAGCTACGCTGCTCGCAAGATGAAGATGGAGCCAACGGGTCACGCTGGTGGTATTCATAACTGGTATGTGAAGTCTACGGGGCAAAACTTCGAGCAAATGCTGAAAGAGCTGGGCACTGGTCTACTGGTAACAGAAACCATGGGCCAAGGCGTTAATGTTGTGACGGGCGATTACTCCCGTGGGGCAGCAGGGTTCTGGGTTGAGAATGGCGTAATCCAGTACCCAGTCTCGGAAATCACGATCGCTGGTAACCTAAAAGAAATGTTTACAAAAATTGTGGCTGTCGGCAGTGATGTGGAGACCCGCTCACAAATCCAGACGGGTTCTATTTTGCTTGATACGATGAAAGTCGCAGGCGAATAGTTTCACTAAAAGTGAGTGATAGAGGATTAAAAAAGCCTGATGTGTTTATCATCAGGCTTTTTTATGGCTTGCGATCCGTCCTAAATAAGCTTGTAAGGCTTATGCGTCTTAGATGGCTAAAGTAGCAAGCCCTAAGAATACCGATAAACCTATCACGTCGGTGACAGTTGTCAGTGCCATCCCGCCCGCGAGTGCTGGGTCGATATTCATCTTTTTAAGCAGTATTGGAATACTTACCCCGGCAATACCGGCTACTAATAGGTTGGTCAACATAGCGGCAGAAATAATACCGCCAAGCATCCAGTTTCCTTTCCAAACGACGACAATACCACCGATGATCAGTGCCCACATAATACCGTTGAGCAAGCCGATGGCAGCCTCTTTCATCAGAAGTTCTCGTTTGTTGGCATCACCGATGTGACCGAGCGCTAAGCCACGGATCACAAGTGCAACGGTTTGGTTACCTGCAACCCCGCCCATGGAAGGTACGATGGTCATGAGAACCGCAATGGCTGCCATTTGATCGAGTGTTGCTTCGAACATATTGGAAACAGAAGCTGCAGCCAGTGCTGCAAGAACGTTTGCTCCTAACCAGACACTGCGTTTACGAGCAGATTTAAATACTGGCGCGAACGTATCTTCATCATCATCCATACCCGCCATGCTCATCATAGAGTGTTCTGCATCTTCACGGATAACGTCAACAACGTCATCGATGGTGATACGGCCAACCAGGTGCTGATTTTCATCGACGACTGGCGCAGATACCCAGTTACGACGTTCAAATAGGCTTGCAACGTCAGAGTCACTGGTATCGACGGTAATGGCATCATCGGCATCTTCCATCACGTCAATGACTTTGACATCAGGTTGCGTGGTGATAAGTGTGGTAATCGGCAACTCACCAATGAGCTTGTTTTCATCGTCAATGACGTAAAGAGCATCGGTTGCTTCTGGCAATTCACCTTTCATGCGCAAATAACGCAAGACAACGTCCACATCTACATCACCACGAATGGTAATTACGTCAGTGTTCATCAATCCGCCAGCGGTATCCTCAGAGTAGGATAGGGCGGTTTCGACGCGCAGACGATCGTCAGAGTCCATTTGTGATAGGACTTCACGCGATAGTGTATCTGGTAAGCTCCGTAGTACGTAAGCCACGTCATCGGTATCCATGCCCTCTGTCGCTTCAGCAAGTGCTTCTGGCGCCATTTTGGATACAAGACTGTCTTTAACGTCTTCGTTTAGCTCGTCAAGGATTTCACCGTAGTCCTCTGGGTCAGTTAACTGCCAAAGTACTTCGCGGCTTTTACGTGGGGAGGCCTCTAAAAGATGAGCGATGTCCTCAGGTTCCATGTCCTGCAATTGACGGCGAACATGGACGAAGCGACCGTTTTCCAGCGCTTCAGTGACTTCTTGGAGGGCTTGGTGAGCTTGGTCGAATTCTATTTGCTCTGCCATTGATACCTCCTAATTCCTGAAATTTACAATGCTTTGAATAATATCTTAATTCTAGGCACCTTTTAATAACAACTTGTGAAAGTCGAAGAAATTATTTGTTGAAGAGATGCAGGGGATAGGAAGTGGTGTGGGATATCACACTAAAGATAAGCAAAAAGCGAGTGGATCACTCGCCTTCATCAAACTTGTCTTCGATTAAATGGCAAACCGCATCGAGTGCTTGTTGAGAATCATCACCACAAGCGTGGATGGTAACGTATTGCCCTTGAGCAGACTCAAGCATGAGCAATCCCATCACGCTATCTGCGGTTGCGGTTTTGTCTTCTTCGTTATCAATCGTGATGATTGCGTTATAGCTTTGCGCCAGTTCGACCAATTTGATTGCTGCTCGAGCATGTAGCCCCAAACGGTTTTGGATCAACACTTTACGACTTAGTTCCACCGTTATTCCTTAACGTTTTTTTCCAATGAAGTGTGGCGAATTTGGACTTGATGACCTTTAGCTGCAAAGTATTCGCCAATTTTTTGTGTCAGATACACTGAGCGATGTTTTCCACCGGTACAACCAATGGCGACAGTGAGGTAACTGCGATTGTTTGTCTCAAGTAGCGGTAACCAGGTCTCAATGAAATTCTCTATCTGTTGTTTTAGTTCGAGAACTGATTGGTGCTGCTCTAAGAAAGCACCAATAGGAGCATCTAATCCGGTTAGTGGTCGCAATGCCGGTTCCCAGTGTGGGTTGGGTAAAAAACGCACATCAAAAACGTAGTCGGCATCAGACGGCAAACCGTATTTAAAGCCAAATGATTCAAATACCATTACGAGATCTTTTCGCTCTCGTCCCAATACTCGCATACGGACGGTTTCACTTAAATCATGCAGCGATTGCCCACTGCTATTGAGGACTAAGTCGGCATGAGCCTTGAGCGGCGTCAGAATATTATGCTCAAGTTCGATCGCTTGCTCTAAAGAGAGAGAACTCTGACCGAGTGAAAGAGGGTGGATTCTGCGAGTTTCACTGTAGCGTTTAAGCAGCGTTTCTTTATTGGCATCTAAGAAAAGTACCGTTACATCCAGCTCTGATTTTAGCTTCTCTAGTGTGCTGGTAAGCTCTTTGAGCTTTTTGGGGATATTGCGAATGTCGATGCTAACCGCCACATTTTGCTTACTGTCTGCGACGGATTGAACAAACGCATCCAGTAGGTTCACTGGTAGATTGTCGACGCAGTAATACCCCAAGTCTTCAAGCACGCGCAGGGCAACACTCTTTCCTGCACCTGAGTGCCCACTAACAACGATTAATCGCATGGTGATCGCCTCGATTACTGATGAATCATAATGTCGTAAAGTTCTTCATCGCTCTGAGCATTACGTAGCATCTTCAGTACTTGCTTGTTACTCAGACGTTCAGCCATTGAGGATAGTGTTTTGAGGTGCTCCTTGCACTGATCTTCTGGTACGAGGAGTGCAAAAAGAAGGTCGACAGGTCGGTTATCGATAGCGTCAAACTCAATCGCCTCATCACATTGAAGTAAAACGGCGATGGCTTTGTCGCTAGATGACATTCTTGCATGTGGGATAGCGATACCGTTGCCGATACCAGTACTACCCATTTTTTCTCTGCTGAGCATACACTCAAACAGTTCTGTTGAATCTTGGCCTGTGGTATCAGCAACAATTTTGCTGATCATTTCGAGGGCTCGTTTTTTACTTGTACAATGGACTGCACTTTTCGTGCAGTCCAGTGACAGTATTTCGCTAAGTTGCATGATTAATGACTGTTTAGTTTTTCTTTGTGCTTATTAAGTTGACGAACTAATTTATCCACCAGCGAGTCAATCGCTGCGTACATGCTTTCATCCGTTGATGAAGCGTGGATTTCGCCCTGATTTATATGGAGCGTAGCTTCCGCGATTTGGTCGAGTTTTTCAACTTTTAATACGACATGAGCTTGATTGATATGGTCGAAGAACCTTTCGAGCTTCTGAAACTTATTTTGAACATAGTCTTGCATTGAATCGGTAAGATCAACGTGATGGCCCTGAATATTGATTTGCATAGACTTTCCTTTTCAGTTGGTGCCTTAAAGTAGGCGTTTACGCTGACTTGATGGGGCGATACCCAAGGACTCGCGATATTTCGCAATGGTTCGCCTTGCGACCTGAATCCCTTGGTCAGCCAGAAGATCAGCAATCTTACTGTCACTCAATGGTTTCGCTGTATTTTCAGCGGCAACCAGTTTTTTAATGAGTGCGCGGATTGCTGTGGACGAACATTCTCCACCATTGTCTGTACTGACATGACTAGAGAAGAAGTACTTCAATTCAAAAATGCCACGCGGTGTGTGCATGAATTTCTGCGTTGTCACACGAGAGATCGTTGATTCATGCATATCCACATCCAATGCTACGTCATTGAGGACCATTGGCTTCATGGCTTCTTCACCATAGTCGAAGAAATCTTGTTGATGTTCAACAATACATCTTGCAACTTTGAGAAGGGTCTCGTTTCTGCTTTCTAGGCTCTTAATTAACCATTTTGCCTCTTGCAAATTGCTACGGATGTACTGGCTATCCGCACTGTTGCCTTTTCCAAGTTGGGCATATTGTTGATTTACTTTGAGTTTTGGAATGCTGTCAGGGTTAATGGATACGGTCCATTTACCATGGTCTTTAAATACAGAAACATCAGGGATGACGTATTCAGTATCATCAGGAGTAATGCGACTGCCCGGTCGAGGATCAAGTTGCTGGATGAGCTTCAATACTTCGCGTAAGTCGGCTTCTTTTAATTTGGTTTCTTTGAGCACCAACTTGTAGTCACGATTTCCCAGATGATCGATATGGTCTCTCAGCACCATTCTTGCCTCTGCAAGCCATGGGGTATCTTCTGGGAAAGTAACTAATTGCAGCAGTAAACACTCTTGCAGGTTACGAGAGGCCACACCGAGAGGGTCAAATTGTTGGATGCGTTTGCGAACTGCTTCGACTTCATCCAATTCAATGTCTTCGTTGTCGAAGCTTTCATGGATGTCTTCAGGAGTGAGCGTCAAATAGCCATAATCGTCAACCGCATCAATGATCGCGATTGCGATAGTTCGGTCGTTTTCGCTAAACGGTGTTAAATCCAATTGCCACATTAGGTAGTCGTGCAGCGACTCAGTTGTTTCACCTTGGTACACTGGCATATCGTCATCGAGTGCTATTCCAGTACTACCTGTATTGGCGCTATACACATCATCCCAAGTGGTATCGATTTCTAACTCAGAGCTAATTTCTGATTTTTCAATAACATCTGAGCTATCGGGAAGGTCGGGTTCCGAGGCGTCGTTTGCACTGCTGTCAGCGGCTTCTGAAGCTGACTTATCTTCACCGTTGACTTGAGCTTCTTCGTGGCCTTCTTCAACTTCCAAAAGCGGGTTGGAATCTAATGCTTCTTGGATCTCTTGTTGAAGGTCTAGCGTCGACAATTGTAACAAGCGAATTGCTTGTTGCAGTTGCGGCGTCATGGCTAACTGTTGACCTAGCTTGAGTTGTAATGAAGGTTTCATTCAGTGTTACTTACCTTGTAATGCTCAGAATCTTACCGTTCCTAATGTAATCATAGACGGAATTGTTCACCGAGATAAACTTGTTTCACCTGTTCATTATTGAGAACGTCTTCTGGGGTTCCAGAAGCAATAAGGTGCCCTTGGCTTACGATGTAAGCTTTTTCACATACGTCGAGAGTTTCACGAACGTTGTGGTCGGTGATCAATACACCAAGACCGCGGTCACGTAGATGTTCGATGATTTTTTTGATGTCATTTACCGAAATCGGGTCAACACCAGCGAAAGGTTCGTCTAATAAAATAAACTGTGGGTTTGCAGCGAGTGCACGTGCAATTTCAACTCGTCGACGTTCACCACCTGATAGTGCCATACCTGCACTGGTTCTTATGTGCTGTATGTGGAATTCTTCCAATAAATCTTCGAGCTTATCTTGACGTTCTTCTCGGGTAAGTTCTTGGCGTGTTTCTAGCACGGCCATGATGTTGTCTTCGACAGAAAGCTTACGGAAGATAGAGGCTTCTTGAGGCAAGTAGCCGATACCTAATCGAGATCGGCTGTGCATTGGGAGAATACTGATGTCCTGATCGTCAATAGTAATCGAGCCCTCATCACGAGGAACAAGGCCGACAATCATATAAAATGACGTTGTTTTACCAGCACCGTTCGGCCCGAGAAGTCCGACAATTTGGCCCGATTCCACTTCTAGGCTCACATCAGTGACGACCTTGCGTTTTTTGTAACTTTTCGCCAGGTTTTTTGCGCTCAGTACCGCCATATTAGTTCTCGATTTGATTAGGTTGCAAAATCGTGGTCACACGCTCAGTTTTTGAGCTGTCAGCAACAAGCTTCTGCTTGCCAATTTGGTAACGAATTGATGAGCCACGGATCGTATTACCATCTTGTGCGAGCTGCGCTTGACCTTTCATCGTCAGTTCATCAGTCGCGATACGATAATCCAACTCTGTTGCTTGACCATTTAGTGTTTTGCCGTCATCCATCAACTGAGAAAAAGTGGCAGGTTTGCCAAACGCTTGAATCTGTTTAATTGATTCGGTTTTTGGGTCACGAGTCACGATGATTCGGTCAGCATCAATATTGATGCTGCCTTGTTTCAAAGAGACATCGCCCTCAAAGACAACCTGATTACTCTTCATGTCCACTTGTTGTGTGTCAGAATTAATGTAAACGGGCTGTTGTGTGTCTGATTTTAGTGCCAGCGCTTGTGGTGCAGCTAATACCAGTGCTAATAGGCTAAGGTGTAACGGTTTCATATCGACCTTGAACTTCACTTGTTAGAGTCGCAGTGTGAGCATTTAAGTTGCCTTTCATTGCGCCTCCTGTCGTTTCAAATTGCGGTCCAACCAACATTACTTGTTGATCCGCTTTAAAATCACGGTTGGTTAGATTGATGACCATTTTGTCTGTTGCCATCGTGTTAAAGCTTGCATCTGGCAATAGGTTTTGCATGAGTACGTTATCGTACAACGTCAGGATTTGGTCTTCATCTAGCACGGCTTTGACCGCGCTAACTTTCCACTCAATAACGCTACCATTACGGTAGACCATTAGTGTTGGGTCATTAAAAATGGTTTCACCACTTTTGGCATAATGATCTAATGTGGTAGAACGAATGATGTAACTGCGGACACCATTTTCACCATATGTGATGTTTTCTAGTCCAGTACCACTGAACATAGGCAGTTCTAAATTGGGTGCGACCTGTAAACCATCGTTATTTTTCGGCGTGAGTAAGTAATACCCACACCATGCAATAACAAAGATCAACAGCACATAAATAAGGCGAGTTAAACTCATATAATAAAGGCCTTCTTTTAGCTCAGTACTTCCCTGACTACTGCCTTAATCTGATAAATTAATCGTTAAATTTATTGTATTGTGCAACTCATGTACAAGTTACATTACGCCCGCTTTCAATAAGTCATGCATATTCAAAGCACCAACGATTTTGTTATTGTCACATAAAATCAGTGCATTGATGTTCTTGTCTTGCATCATATTCAATCCCTCAACCGCGAGCATTTCAGGGTGGGCAGTCGTTGGGTTTTGTGTCATGACTTCACCAATTCTCGTGGTATGAATGTCGATGCGTTTGTCTAGCGTGCGGCGTAAATCCCCGTCAGTGAATATACCAAGCATAGCATCGTGTTCATCAACGATGGCGGTCATTCCTAATCCTTTCTCTGAAATTTCGAGTAATGCATCGCGAATGAGCGCATTTGGCGCGACTTTTGGTAGCGCGCTACCTATATGCATAATATCAGACAGTTTGAGAAGCAGTTTTCTTCCCAGTGCGCCACCTGGATGAGAAAGTGCAAAATCTTCGGCAGAGAAGCCTCTAGCTTGAAGCAAAGCGACAGCAAGCGCATCGCCCATAACCAATGTTGCGGTTGTGCTGCTCGTTGGTGCTAGACCTAACGGGCACGCTTCTTTCGGTACTGTGATTTGCAGATGCAGATCAGAAAGCTTTGCCATGTTTGAGTCGGGCTTGCCTGTCATGCTGATGATGGTGATGTTCAATCGTTTTAGTACAGGAAACAGCGATAAAATCTCGTGAGATTCACCAGAGTTTGATATTGCGATAACAATATCTCCAGCGCTAATCATGCCCAAGTCACCATGAGCGGCTTCGCCAGGGTGAACAAAAAAAGCAGAGGTGCCTGTACTTGCGAGGGTTGCCGCGATCTTATTACCGATATGGCCTGATTTTCCCATGCCCATAACAACAACTTTGCCGCGGTTAGAAAGAATTAACTCGCAAGCTTGTTCGAATTGCGCGTCAAAGTATTGGTCTAGTTGTTGAAGTGCAGAGACTTCGATATCTAGAACTTGTTTGGCAGCAGCACGAAAATCAAACTGAATGGACATATTAATGCTCCAATTTATCGTAATTTATTCTATTTTTAAGCGGTCATGTTTGTAAGTAGGTAGCCTTGGTATGCGACGAAACAGACCAATAAAATGCTGGCTTCAATACGATTAATACTGCGTGATTTACCTAAGCACATTGCGACAAGCAGTAGTGATACGCCAAGCATTACCCAGAAATCACGGCCCATAGCGTATTCGCTTAGCATTGATGGGTTGATAATGCCTGGTAGGCCCATTACTGCAAGAATATTAAACACGTTTGAGCCGATAATATTACCTACCGCCATATCGTCTTCACCTTTCAATACGCCAGCTAATGATGCTGCTAGCTCAGGCAAACTGGTACCTACTGCAATAATCGTTAGGCCAATGACGAGGTCACTCATGCCGAAGAACTTGGCAATAATAACGGCGTTATCAACAAGAACACTAGCGGCAATTGGAAGTAGAATAAGACCGATAACGACCCACATGATGGCTTTTGGATTGCTTACGCCCTCAGGGATTTCGGCTTCTTGCTCTTCAATAAAGGCATCGCCTGCTTTTTGTTCTTTGCGACTTATCTTAAGCATGGCATAGAGGAAGCCACCAAATAACACAAATAACAGAACGCCCTCGTAAAAACCTAAGTGGTTATCCCATAGCAAAATACCAGCAAGGACAGTTACTGCTATCATTAAAGGCAATTCACGACGAATGACAGCAGAACTGATAGACAGTGGTTTGATCAGAGCTGTAATACCTAGGATTAGCGCGATGTTTGCGATGTTTGAACCGAGAACATTGCCGACGGCCGTATCGGTTTTGCCATCCCATGCAGCAGTCGCAGATACCATCATTTCAGGTGCGGATGAGCCCATCGCTAAGATTGTCATGCCGATAACTAAAGGTGAAATGCCAACGTTGCGGGCAAGAGCAGCTGAACCGAAAACCAGTTTGTCTGCACTCCAAACGAGTAATACAAGACCGACGATAAGCAACGCTACGGCTTCGAGCATGATAATTCCTAAGTAAGTAAATATGTAAAATGAGTAACCGCCAATTTTGACCTTTTGCAGCGAAAAATGGAAGATAAACAACAAATAAATTAAGACTTAGTAACGAAAATGCGCACCCAATTCGAGTTCTTCTGCGCCAATAGAGTTTGGTTTGCAAATAAGAAGACGGATGCCGAATTTCATTTTGTTTTTTAAAAGATTAACGAAAGCTAGGATCCTTGAATTAATTGAACAGTGCTTTTAATTGCATCTCAATGTGCTTATGATTGCATCCATAATAAATGTACCGACGTAGTATTGAGATGTTCATCTTTCGAAGTAACCTCAAAATGCTTGGTTCAGCGAGAATGACTTAACGACTTTGTAAGTGAACACTTATAAATAGTAGAAGAGATAATATGTCGAACAACGATTTAGTTACTTTACATAATCTCACTTTCTCTCGCGGTGATCGTACGATCTTTGATGATATAGATTTGCGTGTACCAAAAGGTAAAGTGACGGCCATTATGGGCCCATCGGGAATTGGTAAAACGACCCTACTGCGTTTGATTGGTGGTCAGTTGTCTCCTGAAAAAGGTGAAATCTGGTTTGATGGTGACAATATTCCCGCGTTGTCACGTAAGAAGCTTTACCATGCACGAAAAAAAATGAGCATGTTGTTTCAATCGGGTGCGTTGTTTACGGATTTGACGGTGTTCGATAACGTTGCATTTCCTTTGCGTGAACACACAGACCTACCCGAGACACTGATTCGAACCATGGTTCTTCTAAAACTCGAAGCGGTTGGACTTCGCGGGGCTGCGGAGTTAATGCCAAGTGAACTCTCTGGTGGTATGGCGAGGCGTGCGGCATTGGCCCGTGCCATTGCTCTTGATCCTGACCTGATTATGTATGATGAACCGTTCGTTGGTCAGGACCCGATCACGATGGGGGTTTTGGTTGAGTTGATCAGTAACTTGAATCGAGCTCTAGGCCTAACGTCAATCGTGGTGTCACACGATGTTCCGGAAGTGATGAGTATTGCCGATTGGGTTTATTTACTCGCAGACGGAAAAATTGTTGCTTGTGGTACGCCACAAGAGCTAAACGAAAATCCAGATCCTCGCGTACAGCAGTTTTTGCAAGGCGATGCCGATGGCCCTGTACCATTTCGTTTTCCTGCACAAAGTATCGAGAAGGACTTATTTGATGGTCGATAACTTTATTCATTTTGTCGCCTCATTAGGAAAGCGAACATTGGCGATTTGTGAAGCCTTTGGTCGAGCGACGCTAATGCTGATTGGTGCTTTGGTTTCTCGGCCCCAGCCTGTCAAAAACTTCCCTTTACTCCTAAAGCAATTGTATTCCGTTGGTGTGCAATCACTGGCAATTATCGTGGTATCTGGCCTATTTATCGGCATGGTGCTCAGTTTACAAGGCTATGTTGTTCTAGTGGATTACGGTGCAGAGGGGAGCCTTGGTCAAATGGTCGCGTTATCGCTTTTACGTGAACTTGGCCCGGTTGTCACTGCGTTACTGTTCGCTGGGCGTGCAGGCTCTGCATTAACGGCAGAGATTGGTTTGATGAAAGCAACGGAGCAACTGTCTAGCTTAGAAATGATGGCTGTTGATCCTCTTAAGCGTGTCATTGCGCCACGTTTCTGGGCTGGTGTTATCTCAATGCCACTGCTTGCTATGATTTTTATGGCGATAGGCATTTGGGGCGCAGAATTAGTTGGGGTTGACTGGAAAGGCGTTGATCACGGCAGTTTCTGGGCGGCAATGCAATCATCGGTCGAATTAGGCCAAGACATCGGTAATAGCACCATTAAATGTGTTGTGTTTGCTATTACGGTTACTTGGATTGCTCTATTTAATGGCTATGACGCTATTCCAACTTCGGAAGGAATCAGCCGAGCAACCACGCGCACTGTTGTGCATTCTTCTTTAGCAGTACTAGGGCTAGACTTTGTACTGACCGCATTGATGTTTGGGAATTAATCATGCAACAAACACGTAAAACTGAATTATGGGTTGGCAGCTTTGTATTAGCAGGAATTTGCGCGATTCTTGTGATGATTTTTCAGGTTGCTGACGTAAAAAGCATGGGCTCTGGCAATACTTATACCCTAAAAGCAGAATTCGATAATATTGGTAGTTTGAAAGTTCGCTCTCCGGTGAAAGTTGGTGGTGTCGTGATTGGGCGTGTAAGCAGCATCACACTTAATCCTCAGAGCCTATTACCCGTGGTGAGCTTATCGATTAACAGCCAGTACAATCAGTTTCCAGAAACTTCTAGCGTGCAAATTTTGACATCTGGATTGATTGGTGAACAGTACATTGGCTTGGTACCAGGCTTTGTTTTTGATGATGAAGAAATGCTAGTCGATGGCGATACGATTGAAGACACCAAATCTGCATTGGTGTTGGAAGATCTTATCGGTCAGGTTTTATATAGCATTGGTGGTTCAGGCGATTCAGGTAAGGAATAACCCATGTTTTTAAGATTATTACTTTCTTTTTTAGCGGTATTTTCTGCATTCGGTGCAATGGCCACTGAAGTAGATAAGACTCAACCCTATCAGATGATGAAGCAGGTTGCGGAAGTGACATTTGATCGTTTGAAAGCAGAACAACCACAAATTAAACAAGATCCAAATTTGCTGAAAACCATCGTTGAAGAAGAGTTGATGCCTTACGTTAACGATCGCTATGCAGCATTAAAACTGTTAGGTCCAAATTTAAAAGGGGCAAAGCGTGAAGATGTCGGTGAATTCATTACTGCATTTCGTGCTTATTTGGTGACGTCATACGCGCAAGTGTTAACACAATATTCGGATCAGAAAATAGAATTTGGTCCTGAGCCCTACTTAGATGCGTCTAAACGCATTACTAGCATCAAGGTTGATATCGTTGACGCACCGCGTCCTAACATCAAACTTGAGTTTAAACTGCGTAAAGACAAGAAAACGGGTGAGTGGTTAGCGTTTGATATGGTGGCTGAGGGTATTAGTTTACTGTCAAGCAAACAGTCAGAGTGGAATACGAAGATTCGCCAAGACGGCATTCTAGCCGTAGCGAAAGACCTTGAGAAATTGGCGGCTCAGCCAATTCGTTTCGAGGCGAGCAAGTAATGGCATCATCTCATAGCCAGTGGCATTTACAGACCGACATTCTTAAGCTTACAGGAGCGTTGGATCGGGATTCCGTACCAGCCTTATGGGCCGTGGCACAACAGTGGATGCCTTCTCAAGCAGAGTTAGAATGCTCGCTAGAGGGGATTGAGCGTGTTGACTCTGCCGGAATGGTGATGTTAATCCACTTAATAGAGCATGCAAAAAAACGAAACTGTCATATAATGCTCAGTTTCGTGCCGGCGCAATTGCGCACTTTGTTTCAGCTAAGCAACGTTGAATCTTTAGTGGCCAAACATATACAGAATTATCAGGGGTAAATTGTGGATAGCGCAAAAGTACAACAGTTACTAGAAGAAGCACTAAACCTTCAAGAAGTGCATGTTAAAGGTGAAGGTAGCCACTATGAAGTGGTTGCTGTTGATGCTTGTTTCGATGGAATGAGCCGCGTTAAGAAGCAGCAGTTAATTTACGGTCCTCTGATGGATTACATCCAGCGTAATGACATTCACGCGCTATCGATCAAAGCGTTCACTCCTGAAGAGTGGGCACGTGACAAAAAGCTAATGTCGCTTTAAGGTTTATTGATGGAAAAGTTTCGAGTTATTGGGTCAGACAAACCACTTGTTGGTGAAGTGACTATTTCAGGTGCAAAAAACGCAGCACTGCCGATTTTGTTTGCGTCTATCTTGGCGGAAGAGCCAGTAGAAGTGGCAAACGTGCCACATCTTCGCGATATTGATACGACGATGGAGCTGCTTAAGCGTTTAGGCGCTAAAGTAAGCCGCAATGGTTCTGTTCATGTCGATCCAAGCAGCATTAATGAATACTGCGCACCTTACGACTTGGTGAAAACCATGCGTGCATCAATTTGGGCGCTTGGCCCTCTTGTTGCTCGTTTTGGGAAAGGCCAGGTATCTCTACCTGGTGGTTGTGCAATCGGTGCTCGTCCAGTTGACCTACACATTACAGGTCTAGAACAGCTAGGTGCAACGATCACACTAGAAGATGGTTATGTAAAAGCTGAAGTTGATGGCCGCCTTAAAGGTGCTCACATTGTGATGGATAAGGTGAGTGTTGGCGCAACCATCACTATCATGTGTGCGGCAACGTTAGCTGAGGGTAAAACCACGCTTGATAACGCAGCACGTGAACCTGAGATTGTCGATACGGCTGACTTCCTAAACAAACTTGGCGCGAAAATCTCTGGAGCAGGTACTGATACCATCACTATTGAAGGTGTTGAACGTCTTGGTGGCGGTAAGCACAGCGTTGTTGCTGACCGTATCGAAACCGGTACTTTCCTTGTGGCTGCAGCCGTTTCTGGTGGTAAAGTTGTTTGTCGTAACACCAACGCTCACCTACTTGAAGCAGTACTTGCGAAGCTAGAGGAAGCAGGTGCGTTGGTAGAAACTGGTGAAGACTGGATTTCTGTTGATATGACCAATCGCGAACTGAAAGCGGTAAGTATTCGTACAGCTCCACACCCAGGTTTCCCAACTGATATGCAGGCACAATTTACGCTGTTGAACATGATGGCGAAAGGCGGCGGCGTGATCACTGAAACCATCTTTGAAAACCGCTTTATGCACGTACCAGAGTTGATGCGTATGGGCGCGAAAGCAGAGATCGAGGGCAACACGGTTATTTGTGGTGATGTCGATTCGCTAAGTGGTGCGCAAGTGATGGCAACAGACCTACGTGCATCAGCGAGTTTGGTGATTGCCGGCTGTATTGCTAAGGGTGAAACGATTGTTGATCGTATTTACCACATCGACCGTGGTTACGACAAAATTGAAAATAAACTGGCTGCACTTGGCGCAAATATTGAGCGAGTGAGCGAGGCAAGTTAAACTGCGTTGCAGGTGACTTGGATATCAAGAGAGCCGAAACTCAAGTTTCGGCTTTTTTATATCGCGTTTTCTTTCATAACTTTGATTATGAAAAGACAATAATAGCTGTACCTGGCGCAAAGCCGGTTCCTGGAGAACAACAATGATTGCACTGTTACGTGTATTTGCTGTCGCAATTTTCGCAATTGTGATGTTTATTGGTGGTTGTGGTTACTGCCTATTTAGCCCTCGAAACCCTAAACACGTTTTCACCTTTGGTCGACTTTTCGGCAAGATGTCTCGCGTGTTTGGTATTAAATTAGAATTACGCATTCCAGAAGACGCTTATTCCCGTGGTCAGCATGTTTATATTGCTAACCATCAAAATAATTATGATTTGTTTACGGTCTCTTCTGCGGTCACGCCAAAAGTGGTGACTGTTGGTAAAAAAAGCTTGGCGTGGATGCCATTGTTTGGTCAGCTTTACTGGCTAACAGGTAATATTTTGATTGACCGTGCAAACCGCTCTAAAGCGAAAGGTACGATTGACCAAGTCGTTGATAGCATTAAAAAGAGCGACGTTTCTATCTGGATGTTCCCTGAGGGGACACGTTCACGTGGTCGTGGCTTACTGCCATTCAAAACCGGAGCTTTCCATGCAGCAATTGGTGCAGGGGTACCTATCATTCCTATCGTGTGCAGTTCAACGGATAAAGTGAAATTGAACCGTTGGAATAACGGTCATGTGATTGTTGAAATGCTACCACCAATCAGTACTGAAAATTATGGCAAAGACAGTGTGCGCGATCTGGCGAATCTCTGTCGAGAGCAAATGAAAGAGAAATTGGAAGCGCTGGATGAAGAAGTGAAACAGCGTAATGCCGCTTAAGTTTCACTGCGAAGTCACAGCAAAATGACCATAAAAAAACGGTAGTCTGAGCTACCCGTTTTTTGTGCTTGCAAACATTTTTCAGCTTATAAACAGTTTTTGGTTTACAAGCAATTTTTAGCTTATGAACAATAGCAATTATTTGCGAACTGCAATTGCTTCAATTTCGATACCTACATCTTTAGGTAGACGTGCTACTTCTACACAAGAACGCGCAGGGTAGTTTGCTACTTCATGCTCATCGAAGAACTTGCCGTACACTTCATTTACCGTACCGAAATCGTTTAGATCTTTAACGAATACCGTCATTTTTACGATATCAGTGACTTTAAGGCCTGAAGCTTCTACGACTGCTTTTACGTTCTCTAGTGATTGACGAGCTTGCTCTGCGATGTCTTCAGACACTTCACCTGTTGCTGGGTTTACTGGGATTTGGCCTGAGGTTAGAACCATATTACCTAGATCTACGCCTTGAACGTAAGGACCGATTGCTGCCGGTGCAGATTCAGTGTGAAGTACTTTCGTCATTTGAATGCTTCCATCAGTTTGTGGGGATATAAAGAGTGATCAGTGTGCCTTTAAACACGTGGCACGTAAAGAGCAAAATACCCCGCGAAAGCGGGGTATTAGTCAGTTTAGCGTAAACAGAAAGTGAAATTGCATTTAACGTTCAGTCACAATTTCACGAGCGAATACTTTCTCGCAGTACTTACATCTTAAGCGGATTTCTTCTTTCTTTTTGATAACCGTAAAGCTGCTTGATACAGGTTCATTATGAGTAATGCAGTTGCTGTTTGGACACTCAAAGACATTGCTGATGGTCTCTGGTAGTTCAAGGGCCAACTTCTTAACCACTTCATAGTTTTCGATTTGGTTTACGGTCGCATTTGGTGCGTATAAAGCGAGTTTGTTTGCTTGTTCTTCACTGATGAAGACGTTCTCAATTTTCAACAGATCTTTATGGCCGAGTGCTGATGATGGTAGGTTGAGACCGATAGTCACACGTTGGGAAGAATTGTGCATATTAAATAGCTTTAGCACTTTAATACCGATCAGTGCAGGGATATGGTCGATAACCGTACCATTTTTGATTGCTTCTACCTGCAATTGAGTTTCTTTAGTCATGTGTTTTTCTCCCTCGATTACAGTGTTTCGTTTAGAACCAATGCCAACAGCGCTTGGCGTGCATAAACGCCATTTTCAGCTTGTTGGAAGAAGTAAGCATGCGGTGTAGCATCAACATCAGTGGTAATTTCATCGACGCGTGGTAATGGGTGCAGCACTTTTAGATTCTCACGTGCGCCCGCTAGCATTGATGCGGTTAAGATATACGCAGATTTGATGTGTGCATATTCTGACTCATCAAAGCGCTCTTTCTGAACGCGAGTCATGTATAGAATATCTAGCTCTGGGATCACGCTTTCCATATCGGTATGTAGGCTGTATTGAATGCCTGCCTCATCAAGCTCTTCACAGATGTAATCTGGCATAGCGAGAGCATCAGGAGCGACAAAGAAAAAGCGAATATTGTTAAATTTCGCTAGCGCTTGCGTCAAAGAGTGCACTGTACGGCCATATTTAAGATCACCGACAAATGCGATGTTAAGGTTATCTAGACGGCCTTGCGTTTCGGCAATGGTGTACAGATCAAGGAGTGTTTGTGTTGGGTGTTGGTTTGCACCATCACCAGCGTTAATCACAGGTACGCCATTTGAAAATTCTGACGCTAAGCGAGCCGCACCCTCTTGAGGATGACGCATGACGAATGCATCTACGTAAGAAGAGATCACTTGAACCGAGTCCGATAGCGTTTCCCCTTTATTAGCAAGAGAGGTGTTACCACCATTGTCAAAGCCAATTACATCGCCGCCAATGCGTTGAATTGCTGTTTCAAACGAGAGACGGGTACGTGTGGACGGCTCAAAGAAACAGCTAGCAACAACCTTATTTTTAATCAGCTCTGGACGAGGTTCTTTTTTTAACTGACCTGCAGTTTCAACAATCAGTTCCAGTTCTTCACGTGAAAGCTCTGGAATAGAGATGATGTGCTTTTGGTAAAGCGAGTTCGCCATGATCTTCTTCCCTATAACAGTGGTGACTATCCCCAAAATTAACCGCCGCGGAATTTTGGACATAAAAAAACCTCCCCAAATGGGGAGGTTTTAAAATTCAATAGAATTAACGAAAATAACAGCACGTAAGCGTAGTCGCTTAGTTAGAGCAAATCGCATTTTTACGTCCGCAATCGGCTTGTTCATTTCGTAATCCTCAGACAAATTGCCGAGCATTATACGCTTAACTTTAGTGAGCGCAAGCGATTACATCATGCTTTTTATTACCAATATTGGTTAACTTCCCAATGTCGCGACCATCACGGCTTTGATGGTATGCATGCGGTTCTCTGCTTCATCAAATACGATAGAGTATTCTGACTCAAACACCTCTTCGGTGACTTCAAGACCTTTCATTCCGTATTTCTCTGCGACCTCTTTACCAAGAGTCGTCTCATCGTTATGGAAAGCAGGGAGACAGTGCATAAACTTCACGTGAGGATTGCCTGTTTGTTTAATCACATCCATGTTGATTTGATAAGGTGTCATAAGCGCTACTCGTTGATCCCACGCTTCTGCAGATTCACCCATAGAGACCCAAACATCGGTGTATAAGAAATCACAACCTTTTACACCTTCTTCGACGTTCTCGGTAAGCGTGATCTTTGCACCACTCTGTTGTGCAATCTCTTGGCAAGTCGCCACTAACGCTTCTTCTGGCCAGAACGCTTTTGGTGCAACGAGGCGGATGTTCATTCCCATTTTTGCCGCACCAACCATAAGTGAATTTCCCATGTTATTGCGTGCATCACCAAGGTAAGCAAAGGTTATTTCGTGCAGCTGCTTTCCTCGCCCATATTCTTGCATCGTTAGGAAGTCGGCTAGGATTTGGGTTGGGTGGAATTCATCCGTCAATCCATTCCATACGGGAACGCCTGCGTGGGCACCAAGTTCTTCCACGATGGATTGACCAAAACCACGGTACTCAATGCCATCATACATACGGCCCAGCACTCGTGCGGTGTCTTTCATTGATTCTTTGTGACCAATTTGTGACCCCGATGGTCCGATATAAGACACTTGGGCACCTTGATCGAACGCTGCTACTTCAAACGCACATCGGGTACGAGTCGAAGATTTTTCAAAGATTAATGCGATGTTTTTACCTTGAAGTTTCTTCTGCTCTGTTCCTGCATATTTTGCTTTTTTTAGCTCTGCAGACAGTTCGAGCAAAAACTGGATTTCTTTTGTTGAGAAGTCCAATAGCTTCAAAAAGTTGCGATTACGGAGATTGAAAGCCATAGCTCGTCCTTAAGTACGTTAGTGGTGATAAGATAAAAGCATTTAAACATATAAATGCTTTTATTGTGAATAATTATTTTTATGTAATAACAAAAAAGGTTGATGCATACACATCAACCTTAGTCTTTATTCACGGAATAGAGTGAGTGTTTGTTCTCAAATATCGTCGCGTTCGATAGGACAGCTCATGCAACGTGCACCGCCACGACCACGGCCAAGCTCATTGCCCGGAATGGTTAATACCTCAATGCCTGCTTTGTCGTATTTCTCGTTGGTGTAAACATTGCGCTCGTAACCAATAACGACACCTGGTTTTACAGTGAGTACGTTGTTGGCATCGTTCCATTGCTCACGTTCAGCCTCATAACTGTCACCACCCGTTGTGATGATTTTTAATTGGTCTAAACCGAGTGCGGATTCAATCGCGTGCAGATAGTTGTGTGAGGCTTCAACATGCATTTCACCATTTGTTTTTGGTGTTAAGCGCCATGTGTCGAGATCTTTGCGCATGATTTCAGGATACACAGAGAATGTATCCACATCCATGTGTGTCATCACCGTATCCAAGTGCATGCATGAGCGATGTTTTGGTAAATCGATCGCAATCACTTCTTTCGCTTGGCCTGATTTGAAGAGGTTTGCCGCTAGGTTTTCGACACCTTGTGGGGTTGTACGTTCGGAGATACCAATCAGAACAGCCCCGTTGCCAATCACCAATACATCCCCCCCTTCGATGTTGGCATTGTCATAGTGGAGATCTTCATCACCAAAGTATTTGATAAAGTCTTGTCCAGCAAAGGTAGGGTGCCAGTGATATATTGCTCTAAGATGATTGGTCTCACGCTGGCGAGCGGGCATCATCATCGGATTAAGAGAGACGCCACCATATACCCAGCAAGATGTATCACGAGTAAATAGGTGATTTGGCAGAGGTTCAATAACAAAATCAAGAGGCTGCTTCATCTTTGGCAGCATAGAAGATGATTGAATAGGTAGTTCTGAATAAGCTAAACCGCCAAGCAAGATTGTGGCTAGGTGTTCGTTGTCCATCGCCATGAAATATTGGCGTAAATCTCGAGCGAAAGTTGGGCCATAGCGGAAGTCTGATATTTGAGTGCCGAGTAACCACTGTTTGGCTTCTGGCACGTCGAGTGTTTCTACGAGCAAATCATGCAACAGCAATACTTCAACGCCTTGACCACGCAATGTACGAGCAAACGCATCATGTTCTTCGCCTGCCGCTTCAACCGCAAGTACATCATCAAACAGTAAATCATGACAGTTTGATGGGGTCAGGTGGGTTAGGGCACGCTCTGGGCGATGCAATAGTACTCGTCTTAGTTGACCGACTTCTGAACCAACGTACAGCTTACTCATTTTGTATCCTTACAAATTTTCCAGCGGTTAGTTATGACAAGCTTGAAGCAAAGATGCAAGTTGTTCCACTTTGTTAATATCCTGCTTGTTGTTGTCTTTATGTTCGATTGCTCTACATTGTTTGTTGGTGTGTTTATTTTTCGATATTTTATTTTTTACGAGATGATTGGGGAAAAGTGCGTTTTTATTCTTTTCTCTTTCGATTATGCGAAATACACGGTTTGTGCATAAAAGATGACTAAATATTCCCAAATATGCACATGCGGCTGTTTCTTTATTCGGATCACTTCTCATGTTCCAGTTTTACTGTATTCACTCCATAGTCATAAACACGCAAAGCGCGTGGAATTTAGGGTGTCTTGGGTTTATTAGGATCTTCTGAATATTAAATATTCATGCTTTTTGTTAATTTTTTGTTTTTCGTGATTGGATTTCTAATTTAGGAAAGAAATAATCACTGAGAATCGGTGCTGATTGCGGTTTGTTTGTGGCTTTTCGTTGCGATCCATGCCATATTTCACCGCATCAGCGTACTCAAGTTTTGGGTATAATGTTTCTATCAAGTCACTAATCTGGAGCTAATACATGTCTCACGAAGATGAATATCTATCAGTAGAAGAATTAATTGAGATTCAAAAGGAAGAGACTCGCGATATCATTGCAGCACTGCTAGAAGACGGCAGTGACCCAGATTCTCTATACGAGATCGAACATCACCTGTTTGCAGAAGATTTTGACACGTTGGAAAAAGCGGTAGTTGAAGCATTCAAAATGGGTTTTGATGTGCTTGAAGCAGAAGAAACAGAAGATGAAGACGGCAATAAACTGCTTTGCTGTGATGCAACGATGGAATCCGCGCTAGACGCGGAGGCAATTGACGCACAGGTTGAGAAGCTGGTTCATCTTGCAGAAAAATACGACATCATTTATGACGGCTGGGGTACTTACTACGAAGGCGAAGATGCGCTTTACCCTGACGAAGATGATGAAGACGAAGAGTAATCGACTTATTCATTTTAAGAAGCCAGCGTTTATCGCTGGTTTTTTTATGCCTGTCATTTACTAAAGTGACATAAGCATAGTGATTCGTGCATATTGAAGTCACTTGAGTATATAATGCGTGAAAATTGATCTAGCTCAAGGTGTATATGCAACTCTCACTCGCCGGTTTATGGCAAGTCTCTCCACTGACGGACCTTTCTATCCCACAGGATGACATTACTTTCCCTGCTCCTTTGAGTCAGGTATTGCCTACTGAACTGACTGAAGAAGCGATTCATCAGCAAGAGTGGCACCTGATGCACGACATTGAAGTGGACGAATCCATGATGGCATTCCCAGCGGTAGAAATGGTGTTGGGTGGTGTGGATTACCATGCTGAAGTGCGTTTGAACGGGGTTGCATTGTTCGACTGTGACGGTTCACAAAGTGTGTACAAAAAAGACATTCGCCCATTCATGCAAATGGGGCGTAACCGTTTTGAGATCCTGTTCCTTGAGGAAGAAGAAGATCTTCTGCTGGATGAGGATAAACCAGAGTTGTGCTCACTTGCGGATCATGAATACCAAAAGAGTGATGAGCGCTTAGGGGTATGGCAAGAGCCGTATCTGCAGTTTATTCGCAATGTGCGTTTAGACCGCGTGGCTACCGAGCAGATTTGGCACCACGGTGGTGGTTGTGAGTTTAAAGTCGACTTGTACTATCAAACTTTTGCGCCGGGCTTAGTATCGGCATCGGTTAAGTTTAATGGCATGACTTACCATATTCCTATCGATGTCCGAGCGGATCATGCGAGTGCTTTATTCCAGATCGAAGCACCAAAGTATGCCGATCTTAACAATCCCGATCCAAAAGATCTCTACGAACTCGTGGTGGAGTTGGATGGGCAATGCCAAGCATTTACAGTGGCACTTAGCCAAGAGCTCTGTGTTACCCATCTTGTACTTTAAGTTTGGGGATAAAACGCTATAGCGTCTTAAGCATCACGACTTCACATGCATCATGCCCTGTTTGTCCTAGCGGGGCATCGAGATGCTCAAAGCCTAGCTTTTCATACAAGCCTACCGCTTCTCTTAGACATTCTGTCGTTTCTAAATAGCACTGCTGATACCCAAACTGTTTCGCCAGTTGTAAGCTCAATGCGACGATGCGTTTAGCTAAGCCGTGTCCTCGTGTTTGAGGTAAGAAGTACATCTTTTGCAGCTCACACACATTTGGCTCACCAGCTAAAGGTGCAAAGCCGCCGCCGCCCACAATTTCGCCTTGGTATTCGACTACCCAGTAGGCTGCGCCTTGTTGGTCGTAAACCGAGTACATGTCATCTAGTGTTGGATCGGCCACACCATAACCTTTGTCTGCGGTTAAGCCATACTCAGCAGAGACTTTTCGAATGACTTGAGCAATGCCAGAGTTATCTTGCGCTGTGATTGGGCGGAGGGTGAAGCCAGCAATTTGTTTCATGTTTTGCCTATAAAAAAGGGTCACGAGTTGTGACCCAATATATTTCGTTTAAGCATGTTGGTGCAAACAAAACTGTGGTGCTGCTTGGCTATCTGATTGACGCATCCACACTTTCTCGTGGAAGTAGTAAGCCACTGTATTCAAGCTTGGTTCGAGCATCGCCATAACACCACCAACAAACGCATCACCTGTTAGCAAGTAAACCACGGTAAAGGCAACACTGAAGTGGATAGTGGCAAAGCTTGCGGTTTTTAATTTGGTCATCCACTGACGAGCTTTAAGCGCTGGGACTTTTGCCCATGCCTTTTCATGAAAGTAGAAAGCGACGGTGTTCACTGAAGGCTCAATCATGGCAATTAAACTACCAATGAGAATGTCGCCAGTAAGCACGTAAGCGACACTAAACGCGATAGTAAAATGGAGTGCTGCAAAGGTTAGTGTCTTTTTCATGATAATTACTCAATCGTTGTGTTGTTTCGATAGAGCTATTATTGAGAATTATTATCATTAAATCCAATTGGCAGTTAAGATTAGTTTGATAGGTAAAAACTATTAAATGGGAGGAAGAGTAGGAGAGAAGGATGAATATCTTTGAAAGCTGTCCGAGCGATAAAATGCAAAAAAAGGGTTGATGCTTTCACACCAACCCTTTGATTCTTTTATTCTAGTTTTTAGCGATTAAAGTGCAGCGATCGTTGTCTTCTGCTCTTCTAGCTTAGCTAGCGTCTCTTTGTAGCCGTCAAGCTTCTCACGCTCTTTAGCAACAACGGCTTCAGGCGCTTTTGCTACGAAGCCTTCGTTACCTAGTTTGCCTTCGATACGCTTGATTTCGCCGTGAGTCTTCTTGATTTCACCATCTAGACGAGCAAGTTCTGCGTCTTTGTCGATCAGACCTGCCATTGGGATCATCAGCTCAGACTTAGCAACCAATGCCGTTGCACACGCTGGCGTTTCTTCACCTGCTGCAAGTACGCGTACTGATTCTAGTTTTGCTAGAGACATCAGTACTTGTTTGTTTGCTTCTAGGCGAGCTGCGTCTTTTTCGTCAGCTTTAAGCATTACATCAAGCGGTTTACCTGGGTTGATGTCGTATTCAGCACGTAGGTTACGGATGCTTGTAATGAACGCTTTCACCCATTCAATATCGTCTAGCGCTTCTTGGTTGAAGTTTGCTTCGTCGAATTGAGGCAGTGCTTGCAGCATAATTGTCTCGCCTTCTACACCTTCAACCAGTGGCTTGATGCTTTGCCAGATAGTTTCAGTGATGTAAGGAATCACTGGGTGAGCTAGACGTAGAGTCTTCTCAAGAACTGTGATTAGTGTACGACGAGTACCACGTTGTTGCGCTTCAGTACCTTTCCATAGAACTGGTTTAGTTAGCTCTAGGTACCAGTCACAGAATTGGTTCCAGATGAATTCGTAAAGCGTGTTAGATGCCATATCTAGACGGAAGTTGTCGATATGGTTGTTGAACGCTTTCGCCGCTAGTTCAAACTGAGACTCGATCCACTTGTCCGCTAGTGAGTATTCAATCTCACCACCGTTGAAGCCACAATCTTGCTCTTCTGTGTTCATCATTACGTAACGGCTTGCGTTCCATAGTTTGTTACAGAAGTTACGGTAACCCTCAAGACGCTTCATATCCCAGTTGATATCGCGACCTGTTGATGCCATTGCTGCAAGAGTGAAACGTAGTGCGTCTGTACCGTATGCTTCGATACCGTTTTCAAACGTCTTACGAGTGTTCTTCTCGATCTTCTTCGCTAGCTGAGGCTGCATCATGTTGCCACAACGCTTCTCTACTAGAGACTCTAGGTCGATACCATCGATCATGTCGATTGGGTCAAGTACGTTACCTTTCGACTTAGACATCTTGTCGCCGTTTTCGTCACGGATTAGACCAGTAACGTAAACCGTCTTAAATGGTACTTGTGGTTTGCCGTTTTCGTCTTTCACGAAGTGCATGGTCATCATGATCATGCGCGCAACCCAGAAGAAGATGATGTCGAAACCAGTTACTAGTACGTCTGAAGGGTGGAATACTTTCAGATCGTCAGTTTGCTCTGGCCAACCTTGAGTACCGAACGTCCATAGTGCAGAAGAGAACCATGTATCCAGTACGTCTTCGTCTTGGTGAAGTTCAATGACTGACTCTAGGTTGTTGTTCTTACGAACTTCGTCTTCGTCACGACCTACGTAAACATTGCCTTGGTTATCGTACCAAGCAGGGATGCGGTGACCCCACCATAGCTGACGAGAGATACACCAGTCTTGAACGTCACGCATCCAAGAGAAGTACATGTTTTCGTATTGCTTAGGAACGAATTGGATGTCGCCGTTTTCTACTGCTTCAACCGCCGTTTTCGCTAGAGGTGCAGTACGCACGTACCATTGGTCCGTTAGCATTGGTTCGATAACCACGCCACCACGGTCGCCGTAAGGAACTTGTAGATCGTGATCTTTCACTTCTTCAAGTAGACCTAGCTCATCGAATTCAGCAACGATAGCTTTACGAGCAGCAAAACGCTCCATACCGTGGTATTTAGCTGGTAGTTCTGTGCTGTACGCGTCGCTTGCTTCGCCGTTCGTGTTGAATACTTCAGAAGCGTCACGGATGTTCGCGTCGAAAGTCAGAATGTTGATCATTGGTAGCTGGTGGCGCTTACCAACTTCGTAGTCGTTGAAGTCGTGCGCAGGTGTGATTTTCACACAGCCAGTACCTTTTTCCATATCTGCGTGCTCATCGCCCACGATTGGGATGCGACGATCAACGATAGGAAGAATAATGTCTTTACCGATAAGATCTTTGTAACGTGGATCTTCTGGGTTAACCGCAACACCAGTATCGCCTAGCATGGTCTCAGGACGAGTCGTTGCAACAACGATGTAGTCTTTGCCATCTGCTGTTTTAACGCCATCTGCTAGTGGGTAGCGGAAGTGCCACATGTTGCCTTTGGTGTCTTTGTTCTCTACTTCTAGGTCTGAGATAGCTGTATGTAGCTTTGGATCCCAGTTAACTAGACGCTTACCGCGGTAGATTAGGTCGTCTTCGTATAGACGTACGAACACTTCTTGAACGGCGTTAGATAGACCATCGTCCATCGTAAAACGCTCACGATCCCAGTCTACAGATGCGCCAAGACGACGAAGCTGTTTAGTGATAGTGCCGCCTGATTCGCCTTTCCATTCCCAGATTTTGTCGATGAAAGCTTCACGACCGTAATCGTGTTTTGTTTTGCCTTCTTCTGCAGCGATCTTACGCTCAACAACCATCTGTGTTGCGATACCTGCGTGGTCCGTACCTACCTGCCAAAGAGTATTTTTACCCTTCATGCGCTCACAACGGATAAGCGTATCCATGATCGTATCTTGGAACGCGTGGCCCATGTGTAGGCTACCAGTGACGTTCGGTGGCGGAATCATGATGCTGTAAGCTTCTTTAGTAGTGTCACCGTGTGGCTTAAAGTAGCCTTTCTCTTCCCAAGTCTGATACAGAGCTTGTTCGATTGAAGTTGGGTTGTATGTCTTTTCCATAGCGCTCTTTTAATGGATACGTTGATGGTTGAATCTAAGTCAATCTTTATAAGTGAGGGATCTTCGTAAGATCACCTTAACTATAAGGATTGACCGTTAAGGATAATCAATTTCGATTGTTTGCAGTTGGTATCCTGCTTGACGATAAATTTTATACCTTTCTCTTGCGAGCTGTTTAGCTTTTTCTTCGCAAGGGACGAAGTCTACCACTTGAGCAAACTTGTTCGCAAAGGTTGTCTCATTTTCCGCCAAATTAATTACCAACTGACGATTCCAAGATGGCTTAACACCCTCATGGCCAATTTCTATATTCGTAGCGTATTTGGGCCCTTCACCTACGAGATTATGTGCCATGTACTTATCAGCATCAATTTGCCAGAAAGCCTCAGCAAGTTGCTCCGCGTGCCGTTTATCTTGGCAGTTCAAATATACTTTAGCGCCTTGACGAGCAAAGTGCTGAGTCAAAAACACGATGTATTGTTCAAACCCCGAAACGGTTGCTTGTGGGCTTTCTTCTTTAATGATGTAGAAAGTGGCGTTGTGCATCATTCTCTCGTTTGCTTAAGGTCTCATCCTAAGACCATCTTAACCCTCATTCATTCTCAAGAATATTGGGATAATAAAAAAGGGCCTTGCGGCCCTTTTTGATGTTGTTCAGAAATTACTCTTCTGTCTCTTGGCCGCTGCGGTTCAAAAGGAATTGGACAAGCATTGAGACAGGACGACCTGTCGAGCCTTTTGCTGCCCCTGATTTCCATGCAGTACCCGCAATATCAATGTGTGCCCAGTTGTACTTCTTAGTAAACTTAGACAAGAAGCAACCCGCAGTAATTGTGCCTGCTGGACGGCCACCGATGTTTGCCATATCAGCAAATGGGCTCTTCAACTGTTCATGGTACTCATCTGCCATTGGTAAACGCCATGCGCGGTCACTCGCTTGCTCTGATGCGTTAACTAACTCGTGAGACAGTGGGTTGTGGTTTGAAAGTACGCCACTGATGTGGTGACCAAGTGCGATAACACAAGCTCCCGTCAACGTTGCAACGTCAACCACACAATCTGGTTCGAAACGCTCTACGTAAGTCAGTGCATCACACAATACCAAGCGACCCTCAGCGTCTGTGTTCAGAACTTCAACGGTTTGGCCAGACATGGTTGTTAAGATATCACCTGGACGGTAAGCGTTGCGGCCTGGCATGTTTTCACAACCAGCAAGTACGCCAACTACGTTTAACGGTAGATTCAGTTTTGCCAACGCTTTCATGGTACCGAATACAGATGCCGCACCACACATGTCGTACTTCATCTCATCCATACCCTCACCAGGTTTTAGTGAGATACCGCCCGAATCGAAAGTCAGGCCTTTACCAATTAGTACGATAGGTTTTGCATCTGAATCTGGATTGCCTTTGTACTCGATGACAGACATCATAGATTCATTTTTGGAGCCACGACCTACCGCTAGGTAAGAGGTCATGCCTAGTTTTTCCATCTCTTGCTCACCAATGATTTTGGTCGTAACTGTTTCGTAGTCATCGGCAAGACGACGAGCTTGAGAAGCTAGGTAAGCTGGATTTGCTACGTTAGGCGGCATGTTGCCTAGATCTTTCGATGCTTTTACACCAGACGCAATCGCTAGACCATGAGAAATAGCTTTCTCGCCCAGGTTTAGCTCACGACGCGTTGGTACGTTGAACACAAGTTTACGCAGTGGGCGACGAGTTTCTGGTTTCACGCTCTTGAATTGGTTGAACGTGTATAGACCATCTTTTGTTGCTTCAACCGCCTGACGAACTTTCCAATAAGTATCGCGGCCTTTAACGTGCAGCTCTGTTAAGAAACATACGGCTTCCATTGAGCCTGTTTCGTTAAGTGTGCTGATCGTCTTTTGAATGATTTCCTTGTACTGGCGCTCGCCTAGTTCACGTTCTTTACCGCAACCTACGAGTAGAACGCGCTCTGACAATACACCTGGTACTTGATGCAGTAGTAGCATCTGACCAGGTTTACCCTCTAGATCACCACGGCGAAGTAGTGAACTGATGTAACCGTCACTGATTTTATCAAGTTGTTCGGCTACTGGAGAGAGGCGACGTGGTTCAAACACACCAACAACGATACATGCGCTACGTTGTTTCTCTGGACTGCCACTTTTAACACTGAACTCCATGCGTACTCCTACATCCTGAAGACAAATTGCTCTAAATGTTAGATAATGAACGCTTACTTGTTGAATTTAAGCTCTAGCATTACCGCTGAGCTGATTTAAGCGCTAACATTTAGTTTATAATTTTTAAAAAAATAAATGGTTCAACGGGAAACTATAGTGATTCGACCAAAAAAACAAGTTTTGTATAGGTAATTTCAGCGTGATTATTGTTAGATATTTGATCCGCGAAACACTCAAGAGCCAATTTGCGATTTTCTTCGTGCTTTTTTTGGTGTTTGTGAGCCAGAAGTTCATCAGCGTACTTGCTGATGCTTCTGATGGGGATATTCCAGCCGGTTTGATTTTCTCTGTTGTAGGTCTAAATATGCCTGCGATGGGGCTTTTGATGCTGCCATTAAGTTTGTACATCGGCATATTGATTACCTTCGGGCGTCTGTATGCAGAGAGCGAGATCGTGGTTATGAACGCGACAGGTATCGGGAATAAGTTCTTGGTACAGGCGGCGTTGTATTTAGCATTGATTACCTCTGCTGTTGCGGCTTTCAATGCTTTATGGTTATCGCCTTGGTCTCAAGATCGCGTTGAACAACTGTATGAACAGGTGGCAGCGGAAAACAGCGTTGATCTTTTGAAGAAAGGGCAATTCCAAGGTACGCCAGATGGATCTTCGGTTGTCTTTATTGATGACATAAAAAATAGCACGCTCAGTAATGTGTTTGTTGCGCAGATGCGTCCACGTGACTCTATCTTGCCTAGTGTGATGTTTTCTTCTTCTGGTGAAGTAAAAGAACTATCCGATGGACGTCAGATCATCACCATGCATGATGGGACGCGTTATGAAGGTGTGCCTACTCGCGTTGAATATATGGTGACTAAGTTTGATCAATACGAAGGTGTGATTGGTCAACGAGAGGTGAAGGAAAAAGGTCGTGATTGGGAAGCTTACCCAACGGTGGATTTAATCGGACATCCTGATCCGGAAGCTCAGGCCGAACTGCAATGGCGTATTTCTTTATTTGTCTGTATTCCATTGTTGACGATGCTCGTCATTCCACTTTCTGCAGTGAATCCGCGTCAGGGACGCTTCGCTAAGATGGGGCCAGCGATTTTGATTTACTTAGCCTATTTCCTAGCAATCAGTGCGACGAAATCGGCACTGGAAGATGGAGCGATCCCTGCTGCAATTGGTATGTGGCCGATCAATGCTATGTTGCTCATTGTCGCTATTTTGGCAAACATGATGGACAGTGTTCCTGCTCGACGTATGAAAGACAAATTCCGTAAGAAGAGGCTCGCGTAAGCTGTGTTCAAAATCTTAGACCTATATATCGGTAGAACCATTATGTCTACCACAGCCTTGGTTTTGGCGACCTTTGTTGGCTTATCGGGCATCATTAAATACGTAGAGCAATTGCGTAAGGTTGGGCGTGGTGCTTACGATTTGATGCATGCTCTTTATTTTGTATTGCTGAGCATCCCTCGCGACGTTGAAATGTTTTTCCCAATGGCGGCACTACTGGGGGCATTGATTGGCCTTGGTATGTTGGCCTCAAGCTCTGAACTTGTTGTGATGCAAGCCGCTGGTTTTTCAAAGTTGGACATTGGTCTTTCGGTATTGAAAACGGCAGTGCCTCTCATGCTCATCGTAATGACGCTTGGTCAGTGGGGGGCCCCAGAGGCACAAAAGATGGCGCGTGACTTACGAGCATTTGCCCTGTCTGGCGGTAGCATTGCTTCGGTCCGAGCTGGGGTATGGGCGCGTGATGCTAACGACTTCATTTTCATTGGAAAAGTTGAGGATGACAAACTCTACGGTTTAAACATGTGGCGTTTTGATGAAAATAAGAACCTCGAAAAAGTGATCTTTGCGGAAGAGGTGGATTACCAACAAGATAACAATTGGTTGATGCGCTACGTACAAATCACGGATATGGAAAATGAAAATGTCATTACCAAGCGTGATTTAGAACAGATGGAATGGCATACCTCTTTAGCGCCAGACAAGCTAGCGGTAGTAACGGTTAAACCAGAAGAGCTTTCTTTGAGTGGACTGTATGATTACGTTACTTATTTAAAAGCTTCAGAGCAAGATGCTTCGCGCTATGAACTGGCGTTTTGGCGTAAGTTGACCCAGCCTTTATCTATCGCAGTGATGATGTTAATGGCACTGTCATTTGTGTTTGGCCCATTGCGCAGTGTGACGATGGGGGCACGAGTGCTTTCAGGCGTGGTTGCTGGCTTTACGTTCTACATATCCAGTGAATTTTTTGGTCCGCTCACGTTAGTTTATGGCATTCCGCCAGTATTTGGTGCCTTAGCGCCAAGTTTGGTGTTCTTAGCCATTGCCGTTTCTTTACTAAGAAGAAAGCTATAGTTATTCAAAAAAATTAACCGTATAAAAAAGGAAAGCACAGTGCTTTCCTTTTTTGTTTGCTTTTACCGCTCTGCTATCTCGCTTTTGGCAAGACCACAACTTCGGTTTTTGCCCAGATGTCATGGAAGCCTCGTTTTTGCGGATCAATTGGAACCGTTAGGTTTGCCAATCCAAAACCAGAGGTTGCCAAGCGAATTAACGCTTGAGTGATGGTAATAGGTCCACCATCTTTGCTGTTACGGATCTGCATCTTCCAAGCTCGCATCCCTAGGGTTTGTCCTGCTCTTGTCCAGAAAAATACAAAGAAGTAAATCCATACCGCTGCAAGATATAATGTGAACAGTGGGCTTAGCACCGGATGTTTTCCTAGCATATCAGCAGCATCCACATATTCGCCATAGCTTAATAACCCTGCAGCATTCAAAGCAAAAACAATTGCCATGACGACTCCCGCAGCCATCATCTCGATCGCGAGGATGATAAGAGTGTCATAAATCAAAGCCGCGATTCGACGAAAAAAACCGGCGGGTGGAAGAGTCGTTGAAGTAGTCATAGTTCTATCACTTACCTTTAAAATTGTGCGTCAGAATATAGATTCCGCTTGCTTGTGAAAAGAGACCTAACGCACAGAGTCACAGTTTACGATCAGATTGATTATGTTATTCGAGAAAGTTTAGAGATAGCAGTAGAGGGGAATCACCCATCAGAATAGATTCTTTATCACACTTTGTGGCTAAATTATCAGCAAACGGTCGTTATCAAAGATTTTTCTGCTTGCGAAGCATAAAAGCTTACGTATAATGCCAATCATCAAAGGGCAATAGCCCAAAGATGCCGGTATGGTGAAATTGGTATACACGACGGATTCAAAATCCGTTGCCTTCGGGCGTGGCGGTTCAAGTCCGCCTACCGGTACCATATTCTATATGACAAAGCCTCGACGAAAGTCGGGGCTTTGTTGTTTCTAGGCTAATCAAAGCTTACCTCAGCTTTTCTTTCCTGTTATCAGCAGAAAATCTCTCTCAATAGACAATCTTTATCAGCCTTTAATTTTCTCCCATGGTCTATCTATGGTTCATCGCATGACGATTCTGTGCGCAAGGGAATCCTAGTAAATCCAACAATTGCTAAAAGCTGCAATCTCGCAAGCCAGTATCACCAAGGGCTGTGGGGTGTAAGAACCATGGTGAATTTACGGTGACATGAATTTAGGTATGAAGTTTGGTTTGGGTAAAAGATCGTTTTGATGAACTTCGGTTAAAGCCTTTTATCATTGGGGCTTGTTGGTTAGTGTGTATCAAGGCGGTAGGGGATATACATTAACAACGTCGTTTGGTGTTGTGCTTTGTAAGTTTTATTGCAGTGAAACGAGCGCCAAAGTGGGCACAGCACCGTGAATGGTGATAGCTTCTCTTTGACTGAGTGCTGCCAGATGATAACCTGTTGTTAGATTCCCCCTAAAATGAATACAGAGTTGCTAGATGAATAAAAATGTTCTCATTACTGACCTAGACAATACGCTTTTTGATTGGTTCAGCATTTGGCATGCAAGCAATGCGGCGATGCTTGAAAAGGTATATGAGATTACAGGATTGAATAGTGATGTGATCTTGCCTGAAATGAAAAAGGTTCATCAAGAGCATGGCACCGCAGAATACGCATTTATCCTTCAAAGTTTACCATCACTATTGTCATTATACGGCTCGGAAGAAGGAGTTAATATGGCTCTTGATGAAGCAATTCATGCTTTTAGATCTGCAAGAAAAAAACACTTCCAGTTATATCCAACAGTTGAGTCGACACTTAAGTCTTTAAAAGAAAAAGGGGTGTTGATCGTGGCGTACACGGAGTCAAAGTCTTATTACACATCATATAGACTAAAGACGTTTGGCTTAGATAGTTATATTGATTATCTTTTCTCTCCACCTGATCATGAGTTACCTGATGAACTTGGCTCAGGGACAAAGTTTAACTTTCAATTAACTAAACCTAGGCATACTCCAGAAGGTGAAACAAAGCCTAATCCTAAATTGCTTTTGGATATAATCAGCGAGGTTGGAGCAAATGTGGAGGACTGTGTTTATATTGGTGACAGTGAGATGAAAGATATAGACATGGCTCAACAAGCGGGTGTTACAGATGTGTTTGCTAGATATGGCACAAGCCATTTTGAGCAAAATGTGGAAGGGTATGATTTGTTGCGCTCAGTAACCCATTGGACCGATGCTGATGTAGAAAGAGAGAAAATGATCAAAGAAAATTATCATTCAATGCCACCAACGTATTCTGTTGATAGCTTTTCTGAATTATTAGACTTGTTTGATTTTTGTGCGTTTGATGGAAAAAAACATGAGCAATAACGATAACGTAGATTTAGAGCGACTAAAGCTAAACGTTGATGTGTGGAAGAAGATTGTCGACGTTCAGCAACATTTTAATGATCTTGAAATGAAAGTTCGTAACTTTGGTTTACTTATTATTTCAGCATTTATTAGTGCGATTGGTGTTAGTTTAAAATCTCAATACGAGGCAGAAATTTTAGGATATGAAGTACCAGTAGCAGCATTTCTCGCATTAGGTGCTCTTGTTGTTTGGATGCTTGTGTTTTTAGTGGATGTTTACTGGTATCACCCTTTACTAAAAGGTGCCGTTCTCAAAGGTATCGAGATAGAAGAGCAGTTGAAGCTGGATTTGCCTAATATAAATTTGACCCAAAAAATTGGCGCAGAAAGTGCTGTTAGTATTTTAGGTATTAAAAATGTTAGGAGTACGACAAAAGCTAAGATTTTTTATCTTGGAATTGGTGGTGTTCTACTGAGCATAGCAGTCTTACTTCTTATGATTAGTGATAAGGTTGAAAATGAGAAAGCACTACAAAATTCGGGGGTGGGAATGGAATTGAGCACTCAAGTAGAACCAGTTGCACTGAGTGTTATTGCTTTAGGCGACTCTCATTCGGAACAAGATAAGAGTAAAACCGATAAACTACCCTCCACTAAATAGATAACTGGTTTTAGATATATAGTGTTCAGTGCACTTGTCTATATTACCGAAATAAACAGCAATCCAAACATATATTAACCTCTTGTATACACTGATAATACAGGAGGTTAAATGTGACAAGTTCACGACTCACCACAGCATTTCTAAACAATCTCAAGCCCAATCCTGCCAACGCTAAATCCACCGATTACGAAGTTAACTTGTCTGCTATGAAAGACTCTGGTTTGCCTGTTGGAGTGCGGTGTTTAGTTGGCAAGAGACAGGGTTCAATTAGGTTCATTTTTAGGTTTACTAGCCCTGTGACTGGTAAAAAATCCAGCATCGGTCTAGGGCGACATAATGACACTGACTTAATTACGCTGCGTAAAAAAGCTAAAGAATATCGCCAGCAAATCCTTGAGGGTATTGATCCGAAGATCGAGCGTGATACTGAAAAAGTCGATTCTTCTATGACCCTAGAGCGATTCTTTAATGAGGTCTATCTGCCATTAGCCAAGCAGAAACGATCTTGGAAAGATGAGGTCGCAAGGTTTCGCCATGCTAAGTCGATACATCATGTTCCAATCAATCAGCTCACTGCTGCGCATATTGTTAAGATCCAAATGGAAATGCAGGGTGCTATTAGCAAGACTACAGGCAAGCCTTATGCTACTGCTTCAATTAATCGAGTGCTGGCATTACTGAAAACGATTAATCGCCAAGCTTACAAGTTGATGGATGCGCCTTTAGTAGCGGATAAGGTGAGCTTGATGAAAGAAGATAATGTGCGCACGGGTTATTTGTCGGAAGTTCAATTAAAGGATTTTATTCGCCATGCCTTGGAGTATCCAGATAGGCACACAGGGGCATTTCTTGCTCTGCTATTTCTAACTGGACTACGCGATAAGGAGCTGAGATTTCGTTTATGGAATGACATCAATTGGGGCGAGCAAACTCTTACTATCCAACATACGAAAAACGGTAGTAGTCATGTTATCTATCTGAGTGATTACATGGTCGAGATTTTACGGTCTATACCCAAGGTGTCGAATAACCCTTATATCTTTGCTGGACGTCGTAAGGGGAAACCTATCAGTCCTGCTAGGCATACGGTAGGTAGCTTACTGGCGAGTCGTGGGGTTCCGTTACACGATATAGCCAAGCAGTTAAATCATGCAGATCTGTCATCAACAAGGCGCTACTCCAAGCTTACCGTAGGACGTAGGCGTGAAATTGGTTCGCATCTATCGGACATGGTGAGTGGTGGTTTGTCACTTGGATAAATCAAGCAATATTTAGATCAAATCATTAGAAAAAGCCCTCGTGCAGCTATTCGCTGCACGAGGGCTTTTTCATTATTAGAGGGAAATTAATTATGAAGAAAGTAAATAAGTTTGAGGAAGTAGTATCACTACCAATACCCGATGGTGTTAAAGCAAAACTCCTCGAACATTTGATAGAGCCATTCGGTGATGAAGAAAGCACTAAAGCGTTCTGGGATGAAGTCAGTACAACCTTGTACTTGATTGAGGAGTCCGATACCGACGAAACGTTGAGTGAACAAGCCGAAGAAGATCAGCATTTCCTGCGCTTTGTTTCTAACTACCCTGAGTGGGTTCTGCTGTTAAACGATGATGATTGCCCTTGGTTGCTGGCGGTCGCCATAGTGACTATGGAGGGTGGTGGAGTCTACTGTTGCGCTCCAATGAACAGTCCAACATTCCCTGTCGTCAAGCTCGCTGACCAAGCTGAATCTTAAATCCAAATCAAACCTGAACTATTCCAACTTAAAGGAGGTGTCGTATGGCACGTAAATCAAATCAACAACAAGAAACGGTTCAAGCTGAAATCGTAGAGGGTAATGAACAAGTCACGGTTACTGACGATAAGCCAGTCGATCATTTCACTAATATCGTACTCGATGGTAAAGCGAAAAAGCTAAGCCCGAAAACAACAAACCATGTGTTCTATGAAATCGTATTACATGACGAGGAAAATGAGCTTTATATCCGTATGACAGGAAACGAAGGAGGTGGTTTGTTCAGCCGTGAAAATATACGCTTAGCTGATTTGATGAATGTTCTTTGTGCTCAGGATACCAAGCCATTTAAGAGTACTGTGGTGAAATCTCTATTCAAATCTGGCTCGGCCAACAATAGCGGTTTTCTCATGGCTTGTTGTAGGGGGCTTGGTCTTATTATCCCGACGGAAAAGTCAGTGTTTCTTCACCAACTCGCACCAGATTTTGAGCAACGTCGTGATGAATTGCTGTCGCTAGTGGGGGGCGAAACTAAGCCTGAATAACCCTGAAAGTCATCAATTCTTACCAATCAAGCCAACTCTGGCTTTTCATACCTAGCACTAACCAAGAGTGCTTCCCTAACAATTTAAAAGAGAATTTATTATGAACTTAACTTTTGACGTTGAGCGATCACTGCTACCAGTAAGCAAAGACTTGAGAAGCAAGCTTGAACAAATCGCCAATCAACATGACCTACCAACGGCATCAACCAGAGCTCTAACATACAATTTCCGCGATACCAGTTTCAGCGCTGAGGGGGGCTGGCATCCGGTTGAAATTCGTATCGAGCAAGAGAGTGGTCTGTGGCACTTTAGTTATATTACGGACTTTAGTTACGTAGGCTATCCATATCCTGAACTGGCTAAAGAAGTTGATTTTGATTTTGCCAATGGAGAAGCGGCATTTCTTTATATGCCACCTCAACCTATTAGTGACACGAACGTTATAGACTTCTACCAGATGTGGGAACTGAACTTTATGACGTACCTACATATGGAAGTATTCGATGAGATACAAGTCACGGTGGATTAGTCCATCACTAACCAATTAAGTTGAAAACACCATGTATGCACCATAAAATTTGCCAGTCACTTCCTAGTGAAATCAAGGCTTCCCATTGTCCCATGTTCGTCATGGTGTGATGGGAAGCCTTTTTCGTTTGGGTAACGTTCTACAACGTTTTACTTAAACGTTGCAGTCGGGATTCAGAGGGGAACAGTTCAATGGAGCTTGAGAAATGGATTTTTAAACCAAGGAGTGGATTTTAATTCTAACCAGTCTGGTTGGTTTGTACCGAGCTTTTGACATTAGTGACTCCCATTGCTTCAACAAGCAATGGGAGTGAGTGCGGTGTTTCCTTTAGGGCGAGTATGGATAGTGGGTCATAAATGCGATTTACCCTGAGTTTGTCCATATTCATTTGTTTCTATCTCGCGCCAAGAGCACGTTAGTGCTTTGTTATAAAAATGAAACAAAAAGGTTGGTGTGAATAGCCACCGACTTGATAGACACCTTTTAGTTAGACAAAATGACTAATAGAGAGGTGCTTATGAGCAGCAAGAGATATCCAGAAGAATTTAAAATTGAAGCAGTCAAACAAGTGACTGAAAAAGGTTATAGCGTGGCTGATGTTGCTGCGCGACTAGGAACAACGAGCCATAGTTTGTATGCGTGGGTTAAACGTTACGGTCCCAACTCTTCACTATACCAAGCTCAATCTGATGAAAGTGCTGAAATTCGTCGACTTAAAAAGGAATTGCAGCGGGTAACAGAAGAGCGAGACATACTAAAAAAAGCCGCGGTGTACTTCGCAAGCCAGTCCGACTGAGGTATGCCTTTATAAAAGCGAATCAGACCATCTGGTCTGTTCGGCGCATGTGTAAAGTCTTTGGAATTCACCCAAGTGGTTATTATTCTTGGCTAAAAAATCCAGATAGTAGACAAGAAAAGCGGCGAAAATACCTTCTCGGACTTATAAAGCAATTTTGGCTGGAGTCAGGCTGTGTGTATGGTTATCGAAAAATCTACAGTGACCTGCGAGATGAAGGGGAAATCTGTGGAATTAACCAAGTTCATAGACTAATGAAGCGAGAAGGTATTCAGTCGCAAAGAGGCTATCGAAAGCCACGCCCCAAGGGTGGTGCCGAAAACATCATTGTTCCTAACAAACTCTCAAGAGAGTTCAACCCGATCGCGCCCAATCAATCGTGGGTAACTGACATTACCTATATCAAAACGCACGAAGGTTGGCTGTATTTGGCAGTAGTTGTAGATCTATTCTCTCGGCGAGTAATTGGTTGGTCAATGAAAAGTAGAATAACTAAAGAACTTGTCCTCGATGCTTTGCTGATGGCGGTTTGGCGCCGTTCGCCTATAGGAAAAGTGCTCGTCCTCTCAGATCAAGGTAGCCAGTATACCAGTCACGATTGGGACTGTTTTTTGAAACAGCATGGTCTTGAATCAAGTATGAGTCGCCGTGGTAATTGTCACGACAATGCGGTTGCCGAGAGTTTTTTCCAGTTACTCAAAAGAGAAAGAATTAAGCGGAAGTGCTACACCACTAGAGAGGAAGCTCGTATGGACATCTTCGAATATATTGAGATGTTCTACAACATTAAACGCCGACATGGTTCCAATAATCAGTTGTCGCCAGTAGAGTATGAAAAGCAATATGAAATCAAGTTAAAGAGTGTCTACTGATTTGGTGGCTATTCAAAGACGTCAAATGAGTACTGTTTTCGAAAGTATAAATCTTTCTTATCAACAGCTTGTTGCGTTTAAAATTTTTATCTTTATGCTACCCCGCAAGCCATCACCCCTGTTGGCGATAGATGATAAAGGCAAACCAGTAGAAATACTGGGACGCAAAGCTTCCGGTCTAAGGGATGAATCCTAAGATAGCGGGGACGCCATGAATTACCGAATGAGCTCCTAACTCACACTCGGTAGCCTATGCACGTGCTTTGTTTGCCTTATTGAAACCATCAATAAGGAATTACAACATGTAAACTCAATATTCTGCACTAGCGTTACTCGCATCATTATTATCAGCTCTCCTCCCATTCTGATAGAGGTGAAGCGCATGACGCCATTGTTGAACTCCCCCAAACAGCCATCAATGACAACAATGCTTATAGCAAAATTGTTAAATGAAAAATGTTGTAAGACGTTTCAGTTAACTGGAACCTACTCAAATGCAATGTGGCTCATTCAGCAAATACTTTTCAACCAATGAGGTTGCATGAGAGTGACTAAGTATTGTTGGCGAATAACAAAAAAAAACACATCGCTTATTGCTCAACATCAATAAGTCATACATTAGAAAATTATTAAGTATGAAGTTTATAAAGAACACATTACTGCTATCTTTGCTGTCAGCAAGTGCAGTGGCGAATGATCTGGATGCTAATAACATTGCAATGGATCTACTAGCTGGCGCAAAAGGCGTCTATAACAAAAACTTTTATTTTAGCGATAAAGGCAACAACAGCTTTAGACATCTACAGCTAGAAGCACACAACCTACCGACAGGAACGGGTATTACCATTCGCACCGAAGCGGGTGACGTACTACACCATAACTTCCGACTAACCAATGGCGAGCACCAACTCTACCTGCCTGAGCAAGGTGGTTTTATTGTCTCGTTAACTCTGCCAAATGGCGTGCAACTGGCTAAAGATGCTCGTTTGGTTATTGACAAAATCTTATATTCTCAGGAGGCAGAGGGTGCTACGGAGCGTAATGCCGTTGGTGTTGATGGCCGCAAACGTCTTGCTTGTTATCAAGGGGCTGAGTTTTATGGTTGGGGTCGTAGCGCAATTGCTTTAAATAATAATAATCTAGGATCTGCATCTTCGATTGGTGCGGGTAACTTATTTCTCACGAACTACCATGTAATTGGAGAGCCTAGGCCAATTAACGATACTGTTGCCTTGTTTAATTATCGTCATAGCTCTTGTGAAGGTGATAATCAAATAGAAGATATTATTCGCTTGCCAGTGACTGAAGTAACGATTAGTGGCCAACACGGTGCTGATTATAGCTTTTTCAAAGTCAACGAATTTGATTTGATTAACTCAGAAATAAAGCGTTTGTTCGGTGGCTTAAAGCTGGCAAATAAGAAAGTACCAGATGGTTCACCATTAATGATACCGCAAGGCTACCATAAAACTATTGTTGCCAGTGAACATGATGATGGGAATCCATGCTCTATCCTTGGTCAAGACAACTCGACCATGCTATATAACTGTGATACTGAAGCAGGCAGCTCTGGCTCACCAGTTATCTTACAAACCACTGGCGAGCTAATTGGTCTTCACGCTGCTGCTGCACCAACAAGAAATGTTGGTTGGCAAGCCTCCTTGATACACCAACAAAACCCTTGGCTTGAGGATTATGCCGAGAATATTGCAGTACCGGCGAGTACCAAACCGGTTAAGCTTAATAATGTTGCTGTCTCACCGTTCTCTAACGATGGTATAGTAATAAGCAGCAGTGAGCCGGTTTATTTCAATAACCCTAAAATTACTATGCACCATCGTGATGAGTATTCGTTGGTGTATCCACAATATCTTGATGAGCACACAAACGAAGAGCACAGCGCAGCAGAGCTTAATCTACCGATAAAAATGTGGTTAGAGTCTAAAGGTAAAGCTTACCCTATTAACCACAATATCAATGACGCAACCGACGTGACATTAAAATATGAGTCTTATAAAACGGCCTCACTATTGTCGCGCGCTTGGGTACCTCTTGATATGTATAATGCGCAAGGCGAGTTGATCCAGCACAACGTCATCAGGCACACGACTAACTGGTTCGACGCCATGGTGCCACCGTTTGATCCAGAGGTGGTAAATGCTGATATTGAAATCTTTACAATCAATGACTTTACTAAAGTCACTAAGTTTGAAAAAGAGGGTAGTCATCCCTATGATGGCATGCTGGTATTCTATCCAGAGCAAGGGCCTATCGCGCCAACTTGGCATGAAACTCACAAGCTAGAACTGCCTGTGGTGATTGAAAACAGCAACACAGAAACCCAAGAGGTTGCGTATATCACTGCATATCGTTGGAGTTGTGGGCAAGTAATGTCATTAAACTCGCAAGCTACCTGTAATGACAAAAATGCGATCTTTAATTTTGAGTTCCATCCAGATAAAAACAGGCACCTCGAGGTTGGCGATTATTCAGGTATTTTGCCGTTAAAAATCATGCAAAGGTATGTTGATGGGACGAAGACGCATGTACTGATGAACATCGACATCTCTGTGCCGGAAATGTCGCCATACTCTGCAGTTAAGCTCTATTCTGAGCTCGATCAAAGTGGTGAAATGGTGCAACTATCTGCAAATGTTGCGGATCTAAATTCGTTTGATTTTGGCAACAAGCTGTCGTCTTATAATATTCCAGCTAATTACCGAGTTCGTTTTTATGAGGGCACAAACTTCACAGGCCGTTACTATACTCGTGATGCTGGTGTGACGAATGCTAGCCACTTCCTGGATATCGTAAACTCAGTTGAGATTTTGACTTCCCCTAGTTATATGAAAGGCCCAGAACTCTCATTAATTGATAAAGCGAGCTATTTCCCAGGTCAGGATGTTGAACTGGATGCCATGGTGAAGTCCGAAAATAACATTTCGTTGAGCTATCAATGGCAGTTACCCGAAGGCTTTAGCATTAAGTCGGGTGAAAACAGTGGCAAGGTGGTTATTGCGACACCCAAGCAAGCGATGAAAAACCAGCCTGTGACTCTCACTGTAACCGATGGCAAGGCGGTTTCTACCTCAGTGGTGTATTTATCAAGCACACCATCTTTAGCGCCCACGTTGCATGGAATTAGTAATATAACTATTGAGCAAGGTTCAGTATTTGATCCTCTCGATGGCGTGAGTGCAACAGATGATCTAGACGGTGATGTTAGCGCTTCTATTAGGGTTAGTGGCATAGTTAATACTGATGTTGCTGGTCATTACGAGTTGCTTTACCGTGCTCAAGATAGCGAAGCAAATGTGACAGAATTGCCACGCATTATCACGGTGGAAAGCACTGATAGTAGCTGCGGCACAACCGACCCAGAAGCTGGCAAGTACCCACAGTGGCAATCAGCAACGGTATATACCGGTGGCGATATTGTCAGCCAAGATAACTTAGTCTGGAAAGCCAAGTACTGGACCCAAGGCAATAAACCATCACGCACTGCTGACCAGTGGCAATTGATTAGCGATGTACAACTGGGCTGGAGCAAAGGCGTAGTGTACAACGGCAATGACATCACTACGCACAATGGCCGTCAGTGGCAAGCCAAGTGGTGGACAAAGGGTGAAGAGCCTGGAGTTGCGAGCGTGTGGATGGATATCGGCGCAGCAAGCTGTCAATAACCCTCGCCTAACATCAGAAATTAACGCCTGTCAGTATATTCTGTCAGGCGTTTTTCGTGCGCCGAACATGGAATTGCTTGAGTAGGCCAAATCCGAAAGAAGTAAATGAAAAAATATGATTGCGATGAACAGAAAGCTGATAGTATCGTTGGTCTACAATCTTTAACCAATCTGAGATATCGTCAGTGTCTTCGGATAAAAAGCTATTAATGACAATAGTGTGTACGCCCTTTCCTTGATGTATAGAATTAAGGCTGTAAGTTATTGTTATATTAGCTTTTCGATTTGTGATTACCAAGTGATTCTGTGTCTGAAGCATGTAATGTAGATCCAACACAATCCCATTCCATGGTCTTTTATATCCAACAGTATCCTAGTAAATACAGCTAGTTAAAAGACCATGTGAGGTATTCAAAATCCGTTGCCTTCGGGCGTGGCGGTTCAAGTCCGCCTACCGGTACCATATTTAAATGACAAAGCCTCGACGAAAGTCGGGACTTTGTTGTATCTGCTCCAATATAAAAGCCCCTCGTAGTTCTTTCCTTATGATCCATTTGGATGATATTGATGGCTAACAAGATATAGCCTTTAGCTGAGTACAAAATGACAAGTAACAGAACGCTATTAATTAAATTTATCGTACTTATTGGGCTTCTCGGCTTTGTGAGCGTGGTAGGGTATAAATTCATCACCGAAGGCATACATGATGCGGTGATCTTCACTCCCGTGATAGATGATTTTATGTGGGGAATTCTATGTTCACTTATTGGCGCTCTTTTTTGTGCTGGAGCGCTGTATAACAAATCAGTACCTAAAAGGCTTTGGAATGCAGTGAAAGGTATTTTCTTTTTAGTTAGTGGGTTAAATATGCTATTTGATGGTGTACAGGCATTGTTCTAATTGGAAAATGCACGGTCTCTTCATCGAATAAAATTGAAGAAATAAGATAGAACAAAGCCTCGGTACAACCCGAGGCTTTGTTGTTTGTGACGCGTTATAATTACTTTTCTTTTAGAGATAGTCGGTAGTCTAGTTGCGCTTCATACAGTGATTCTGGAAACACTCGCTTACCGTTTGATTCGATATATGCTTGGGCAACGTTTGGCGCTGGTAAGTGTTTGTACTCAGCCCATTGCTTTTGCGTTGCAGCCAGCATGTATTCTCGCTGGGATTGCACCTGTAATGGATTGCCATGTAAACCAATTAAGTGCGGCATGATTAATTTGCCGTATTTGCCATCACTGGACATAAAGTAGAGATCTTTGTTCGACTCCCCTAAGTTTTCAGCATTCCACAGATATAAGCCTTTCAGGTGATTTGGTTGGTTCTGCACAGCGGCTCCCCAATGTCCTTTTACAAATCCGCCTCTCACATTGTCAAATAAATTATCCATAGATTGAGCACCATGCAAATCTAGCCCCATCTTTGGCGAATATTGGCTACGCAAAATGACATTGTGGGTAGAAAACTTTGATAAACCTGGAGCATGCCATGTATGAGCCGAATCATTCACATCCTTAATTAGGTTGTGGTTTCCGTATAAAATGGACAGAGCTAAATGGCCTGGATTACCCGTTAAGGTAATGTCTTGCACCGTGGTGTTGAATGAGTTAGCGACCTGTATCCCTTGGCTAAAGTTCGTGATTTTCACGTTTTTAATCCAGCTATCTACAGCAAGCGATAATCGGAGAAAACTATAACCACTGTCGTGAATAGCATTTTTGTGATGGATAAAATCGCCATTCCAAGCACCCTCAAAACTTAAATCTTGGATACCAATATTAGCCGCAGGGTTTATTTTTGATACGGTCCATGTGTCTTGAGCGATGATGTTATGGGCAATAGGTACATCAAAGGTCATTCGATTGCCATTGATCGCGATAATCCGGTGCTTTTCGAGTTTGCGTAGATTGGCTGCAAGAGCGGCCCAAAGTGGTTTTCCTTGTTTGTTTCGTTCAAATTTATAAGGATCAATCGCTTCTTTTATTCGTTCCTGATTAGAAATGTTGCCCTCAAGTTCAACATAGTCTCCAACATTAAAAGTACTTGCATCGGCCACATATACATCAAAGCTACTGCCTCGAATTGCGTCTTTCACTACCTTTGTCGTAGTGGCGGTTTTAAATTTAGATTTATCCCCTCCAACTTGAACTAGGTAAGGCGTTGACCACATCTTACTTTCTGATTCTGGAAATAAATGATCTTTCATGACAAGAATGGTTTTGTCGGTACCATCGCCCTTTATTACGATGTTACTGCCAATAATCCGGATGGTTTGATGGTGAGTGATTTGTTGTTTGTCTTTTTTATCAATTAGTTGATTGTCAGAGGCTGAATTGATTATGTAACGTCCTTTTGGAACATAAAAGACCGCACCATTTGTCCCGTTTTTGACATACTCTGAAACGGCCTTTGCCATACGTTGAAAAGCAGGTTTATCGCTTATGTTGTCGTTAGCAATGGCCCCAAAATCGAGTATGTTGAACACCTTATAGCTAGGCTCAATATTTTGAGGTAAGGGGTTAATCCCTGTCTGGTAGCCTGCATACGAAAAATTAGGTGGAATCAATCCATCTAGCTCGTATTTGTTAACATCAATGAGATCGCTATTGGCGTTTCTGCTCGCTAAATAGTTTTGCCAGTATTGAGATGTGCTTTCAGATGCGGTTGCTGTTGTAGTAACAGAGGCTACTATCAATAAAGAGTAAATTTTTTTATGCATGGCATTTCCACTACTTCTTTCATTTTCTTTTGTTTTTGTGTTTTTATCTGAAACTTTGCATTAAATGAAGATTTTTGAAATGTTTAGTAGTGAGCCGTCACACTATAAATTCATATATGTGATGATCTTATATATCTGATTTTTTCCTTTTGTGACATTCTCGGTCATGCACTACTGAATGAATAATGGAATATCTAAAATGGACAGCAACACGCCCAAACTCTCTCTACGAACGATTGAAGCGGTAGATTACTCAGAGCTTGCAGAATTAATGGATCTTGTATTTCACGATGTTGGAGGTTCTTGGCCTCGAATGACGATTATGGACCTGATTCACCAGTTTCCAGATGGGCAGATTTGCATTGAAGACAATGGGAAAATTGTGGGCGCGGCACTGACGATAAAAGTTGATTACAACCGTTTTTCGCTTCCTCATTTATATACAGACATCATCACGGAAAACAACGTTATTCAGAACCAAGTTACGGGCGATGCAATGTACGGACTTGATGTATTTGTTCATCCTGATTATCGCGGGCTTCGTTTAGGGCGACGGCTTTATGATGCACGTAAAGAGTTGTGCCGAAGTAAAAACTTCAAAGCAATTTTAGCTGGTGGACGTATTCCCAATTACCACAAATATTCTGACGAGTTTTCTGTCGCGGATTACATCGATAAAGTAAAACGCCGTGAACTGCATGATCCTATTCTCTCTTTTCAATTAGCGAATGGCTTTGACGTCAAACGTATCATGCGTGGATACCTCCCAGAGGATGATGCATCAAAAGGTTATGCCACCTTATTGGAGTGGGATAATTTCTTTTATGAAGAAGATATCGAATCAATCCATGATGTCGAAAAGACCCTCGTTCGTATTGGCGTTGTCCAATGGCAAATGCGAGCCATGAATGATTTGGACGATCTTTTAGAGCAGGCTGAGTTTTCATATCATCGCTCGCCAATTACAAAGCGGACTTTGCCTTGTTCCCTGAGTTTTTTAATGCGCCACTTATGGGACTGAAAAAAGACCAAAACTCAGTGGAAGCAATTCGCTTTTTGGCGAGTTTTAGTGACGAGATAAAACGACGCTTTTCTCAGATGGCGGTGACCTACAACATCAATATTGTTGCTGGAAGTATGCCCGTAATTGAAGATGGGAAACTGTTTAATGTTGCTTATCTATTACAGAGAGATGGTCAAATTAATGCTCAGTACAAAATCCATATTACACCGCATGAAGAAAAAGATTGGGTGATTGATGGTGGTAATCAAGTACAAGTCTTTGAAACGGACGCAGGTAAAATCGGTATTTTGATCTGCTATGACAGTGAGTTCCCAGAGCTCGGTCGAATGATGGCGGAGCAAGACGTTCAGATCATTTTTGTTCCTTTTTGGACGGACACGAAAAATGGTTATCAACGCGTCCGTCTTTGTTCTCAAGCTCGAGCGATAGAGAATGAGTGTTATGTCGCGATTGGCGGAAGTGTTGGTAATTTGCCACGGGTGGACAATGTTGATATTCAATATGCGCAGTCAGCAGTATTTTCTCCATCTGACATTTACTTTCCGCATGATGCAACGTTAACTGAAGCGAATGCGAATACAGAAATGATCATTTTTGCCGATGTTGACTTAACCAAGTTAAAACAACTGAACACAGAGGGTTCTGTCACAAATTTACGTCACAGGCGTTTGGATCTGTACGGTGGGTTTACACAGGCAAAAGGGCAATAATGAGGAATTGGATGAGTTGAAATAGCAAAGAGTATGTTTCATCTCCTTTATTGCTCTTCTCGTTACATATTGCGCGTTCTAGGCCACAAGTTTTGTGGCCTAATTTTTTGGTTCTTTGATAGGAAGCACAGAGAGAGCATTAATCGTCTTCCAGTAGATGATTTAGTTGAATGAATTCACTAACATTCTGAGCTGAGAATTATAACGAGAATCTTGTTAATACAGTGGCTTCATTAAAACTGACAGTGGACCGGATACAACCCGGCTTACATATTCGCCTTCCTCTAAAATGGAATGATCATCCTTTCTTACTGAATAGCTTTAAAATTAAAGATCATCAACAAGTAGAAATGATCCGTCATCTTGGCATTAAGTTTGTCTACTTTAACCCCGAGCAAAGTGACGCATCGCCTTTACCTGTAAACCAACCACAGGAAGATGTTTCTACAGATGAATCGCTAGATTTAGAAGCTCAAAAGTTATGGCAAGAAAAGCAAAATCGTATTGAAAAGCTCAATGCTTATCGTCGTCGTGTGATTAAGTGCGAAAAAGAATTTGAGCGCTCGCTTGCACGTATGCGAGCGGTGATGATGAAAATACGTAATCGTCCTATTGATGCCGTAGATGAAGCTAAGCAGTTAATTGATGACATTGTTGATAAGTTGATGTCTGACGACAATGTCACGCTGCACCTTATGAATGGTAAGAATGAATTTGAAGATGTTTACTTTCACTCTCTAAATGTTGCGGTCATCGCTATGATGATTGGCAGAGCAAAAGGCTATTCAGCTGAGAAGTTGAAAGCTCTGTCTTTTGCCGCGCTGTTTCATGACATGGGGAAAATTAAGATTCCCACAGCGATATTGAGAAAACAACAGCCATTGACTGAACCTGAAAGTAACTACCTCAAGTTACATACAAAGTATGGCTTAGACATCGCTAATGAGATTGACTGCTTTCCGGATAGTGCAAAAACCGTTATTGCTCAGCATCACGAGTTAAATGATGGTTCAGGTTATCCAGAGGGATTAAAAGGAGATGCGATCTGTGAATTGACTCAGGTGATCATGGTTGCTAATGCATTTGACAACTTGTGCCATACGCCGGTTGTCGCGGAACAGAAAATCCCTTACACCGCGCTCTCTCATCTCTATAAGAATTGTAAACATCTATATAAAGAAGAAAACCTCAATATTTTAATCAAGTTTATGGGAGTATTCCCGCCAGGAACGGTGGTTCAACTTTCAAATAACATGATTGGCTTGGTGATCTCGGTAAACGACTCCCATTTGTTATATCCCAATGTATTGGTGTACGACCCGACGGTACCGCGCACTCAAGCACCGATTATTGAGCTTGCATCCAAAGATATTAAGATAGTTAAGGCGATTCATCCGTCGAAACTCCCAGATAAAGTAAAAGAGTATATTAATCCACGCTCTCGAATATCGTATTTCTTTGATAGTGACGAATAGTTACCCACAGATTTTTGTGAATAATCTGTGTAAACCCTGAGTGTTATTTTGCTCTTTTCTTCTTGTTGGATGCAAAGTGTTCGGTTGATGCTTTTTTTGGAAAAAAATGCATATTTAGTATTGCCAAAGAAAAGTAACTCCCTATAATGCGCATCCACCGACACAGCAGATGCGATAAGGCTTCAGCAATGTCGGAGAGGTAAAAAGCTTCTGAGAAAATAAATTGAAAAAGTACTTGCTACTCTCAATTATCTCGTTAGAATGCACCTCCGCTTTGAGAGAAAGTTTTCGAACAAAGCAAGCTCTTTAAAAATAAGAACCTATCAATCTGTGTGGGCACTCGTTGATGATAATCCAATTAGATATTTCTTTTCTTAACGGAAAGCGGTATCAAATTAGGTTTCAATGAACTGAGTGACCAAACGAGTCGAAAGACTTGGCACAGTCAATTCATTATCGTTCTGTTGGAACGATAATAGCTTTAAAATTACTTCTTACTTTCGAGTAAGAGCAGTTTTGAAGTCAGTATTCATTGAGCCGAACAAAATCTTAAATTGAAGAGTTTGATCATGGCTCAGATTGAACGCTGGCGGCAGGCCTAACACATGCAAGTCGAGCGGCAGCGACAACATTGAATCTTCGGAGGATTTGTTGGGCGGCGAGCGGCGGACGGGTGAGTAATGCCTAGGAAATTGCCCTGATGTGGGGGATAACCATTGGAAACGATGGCTAATACCGCATGATGCCTACGGGCCAAAGAGGGGGACCTTCGGGCCTCTCGCGTCAGGATATGCCTAGGTGGGATTAGCTAGTTGGTGAGGTAAGGGCTCACCAAGGCGACGATCCCTAGCTGGTCTGAGAGGATGATCAGCCACACTGGAACTGAGACACGGTCCAGACTCCTACGGGAGGCAGCAGTGGGGAATATTGCACAATGGGCGCAAGCCTGATGCAGCCATGCCGCGTGTGTGAAGAAGCGCCTTCGGGTTGTAAAGCACTTTCAGTAGGGAGGAAGGTTCATGCGTTAATAGCGTATGGATTTGACGTTACCTACAGAAGAAGCACCGGCTAACTCCGTGCCAGCAGCCGCGGTAATACGGAGGGTGCGAGCGTTAATCGGAATTACTGGGCGTAAAGCGCATGCAGGTGGTTTGTTAAGTCAGATGTGAAAGCCCGGGGCTCAACCTCGGAATTGCATTTGAAACTGGCAGACTAGAGTACTGTAGAGGGGGTAGAATTTCAGGTGTAGCGGTGAAATGCGTAGAGATCTGAAGGAATACCGGTGGCGAAGCGCGGCCCCTGGACAGATACTGACACTCAGATGCGAAAGCGTGGGGAGCAAACAGGATTAGATACCCTGGTAGTCCACGCCGTAAACGATGTCTACTTGGAGGTTGTGGCCTTGAGCCGTGGCTTTCGGAGCTAACGCGTTAAGTAGACCGCCTGGGGAGTACGGTCGCAAGATTAAAACTCAAATGAATTGACGGGGGCCCGCACAAGCGGTGGAGCATGTGGTTTAATTCGATGCAACGCGAAGAACCTTACCTACTCTTGACATCCAGAGAAGCCAGTAGAGATACAGGTGTGCCTTCTGGGAACTCTGAGACAGGTGCTGCATGGCTGTCGTCAGCTCGTGTTGTGAAATGTTGGGTTAAGTCCCGCAACGAGCGCAACCCTTATCCTTGTTTGCCAGCGAGTAATGTCGGGAACTCCAGGGAGACTGCCGGGTGATAAACCGGAGGAAGCGTGGGGACGACGTCAAGTCATCATGGCCCTTACGAGTAGGGCTACACACGTGCTACAATGGCGCATACAGAGGGCGGCCAACTTGCGAAAGTGAGCGAATCCCAAAAAGTGCGTCGTAGTCCGGATTGAGTCTGCAACTCGACTCCATGAAGTCGGAATCGCTAGTAATCGTGGATCAGAATGCCACGGTGAATACGTTCCCGGGCCTTGTACACACCGCCCGTCACACCATGGGAGTGGGCTGCAAAAGAAGTAGGTAGTTTAACCTTTCGGGGAGGACGCTTACCACTTTGTGGTTCATGACTGGGGTGAAGTCGTAACAAGGTAGCGCTAGGGGAACCTGGCGCTGGATCACCTCCTTATACGATACGGATAGTTTGCTTTCACTTTTTAAAGTGAAGACAAATGAGTCTCGATGAGTGTCCACACAGATTGATGGTTTTGAAGCGAAAGCTTCGAGCTATTATTGCTCTTTAACAATTTGGAAAGCTGACAAAAAACAAATCTTGTCTTAAATAGATAAGCGTTTGTTTGTAAAGTTCTCAAAGTATTCATTTCGATGAATACACAAAAACACATTCAAGTGTTCTTGGGTTTTGCGAAAGCAAAACATATTTGAGTCCGGCAAAATCGATAGCTATCTCGCTCATTCAAATAATGAGATAGCAACTTTGGTTGTTTAAACAACAAACTCAAGATTTCTTCTGAAACTCTTTGGGGTTGTATGGTTAAGTGACTAAGCGTACACGGTGGATGCCTTGGCAGTCAGAGGCGATGAAAGACGTAGTAACTTGCGATAAGCCCAGATTAGGTAGTAACAACCATTTGAGTCTGGGATTTCTGAATGGGGAAACCCACTAGCATAAGCTAGTATCATTAACTGAATTCATAGGTTAATGAGGCGAACCGGGGGAACTGAAACATCTAAGTACCCCGAGGAAAAGAAATCAACCGAGATTCCGAAAGTAGCGGCGAGCGAAATTGGACTAGCCCTTAAGCTTTGATATGCGTTAGACGAACGGTCTGGAAAGTCCGGCGATACAGGGTGATAGCCCCGTAGTCGACAACGCACATTCAGTGAAATCGAGTAGGGCGGGACACGTGATATCCTGTCTGAATATGGGGGACCATCCTCCAAGGCTAAATACTACTGACTGACCGATAGTGAACCAGTACCGTGAGGGAAAGGCGAAAAGAACCCCTGTGAGGGGAGTGAAATAGAACCTGAAACCGTGTACGTACAAGCAGTAGGAGCAGGCATTGCGTCCTGTGACTGCGTACCTTTTGTATAATGGGTCAGCGACTTATATTCAGTGGCAAGGTTAACCATCTAGGGGAGCCGTAGGGAAACCGAGTCTTAACTGGGCGTTCAGTCTCTGGATATAGACCCGAAACCAGGTGATCTAGCCATGGGCAGGTTGAAGATTGAGTAACATCAATTGGAGGACCGAACCGACTAATGTTGAAAAATTAGCGGATGACTTGTGGCTAGGGGTGAAAGGCCAAATCAAACCTGGAGATAGCTGGTTCTCCCCGAAAGCTATTTAGGTAGCGCCTCGGACGAATACTACTGGGGGTAGAGCACTGTTAAGGCTAGGGGTCATCCCGACTTACCAACCCTTTGCAAACTCCGAATACCAGTAAGTACTATCCGGGAGACACACGGCGGGTGCTAACGTCCGTCGTGGAGAGGGAAACAACCCAGACCGCCAGCTAAGGTCCCAAATTATTACTAAGTGGGAAACGATGTGGGAAGCGCTCAGACAGCCAGGATGTTGGCTTAGAAGCAGCCATCATTTAAAGAAAGCGTAATAGCTCACTGGTCGAGTCGGCCTGCGCGGAAGATGTAACGGGGCTAAGTAATAAACCGAAGCTGCGGCAATGAAGTTTACTTCATTGGGTAGGGGAGCGTTCTGTAAGCCGTTGAAGCGTGTGTTGTAAAGCATGCTGGAGGTATCAGAAGTGCGAATGCTGACATGAGTAACGATAAAGGGGGTGAAAAACCTCCTCGCCGGAAGACCAAGGGTTCCTGTCCAACGTTAATCGGGGCAGGGTAAGTCGACCCCTAAGGCGAGGCCGAAAGGCGTAGTCGATGGGAAACGGGTTAATATTCCCGTACTTCTTACAATTGCGATGGGGGACGGAGAAGGCTAGGTGGGCCTGGCGACGGTTGTCCAGGTTCAAGTGCGTAGGCTTAAGAGTTAGGTAAATCCGGCTCTTTCTAAGGCTGAGACACGACGTCGAGCTACTACGGTAGTGAAGTCATTGATGCCATGCTTCCAGGAAAAGCCTCTAAGCTTCAGATTGTAAGGAATCGTACCCCAAACCGACACAGGTGGTCGGGTAGAGAATACCAAGGCGCTTGAGAGAACTCGGGTGAAGGAACTAGGCAAAATGGTACCGTAACTTCGGGAGAAGCGTACGCTCTTGATGGTGAAGTCCCTTGCGGATGGAGCTGACGAGAGTCGCAGATACCAGGTGGCTGCAACTGTTTATTAAAAACACAGCACTGTGCAAAATCGTAATGATGACGTATACGGTGTGACGCCTGCCCGGTGCCGGAAGCGTTAATTGATGATGGGGTTAGACTTCGGTCGAAGCTCTTGATCGAAGCCCCGGTAAACGGCGGCCGTAACTATAACGGTCCTAAGGTAGCGAAATTCCTTGTCGGGTAAGTTCCGACCTGCACGAATGGCGTAATGATGGCCACGCTGTCTCCACCCGAGACTCAGTGAAATTGAAATCGCTGTGAAGATGCAGTGTACCCGCGGCTAGACGGAAAGACCCCGTGAACCTTTACTACAGCTTGGCACTGAACATTGACCCTACATGTGTAGGATAGGTGGGAGGCTTTGAAGCAGGTACGCTAGTATCTGTGGAGCCGTCCTTGAAATACCACCCTTGTAGTGTTGATGTTCTAACGTCGACCCCTTATCGGGGTTGCGGACAGTGCCTGGTGGGTAGTTTGACTGGGGCGGTCTCCTCCCAAAGAGTAACGGAGGAGCACGAAGCGTGGGCTAATCACGGTTGGACATCGTGAGGTTAGTGCAATGGCATAAGCCCGCTTGACTGCGAGAATGACAATTCGAGCAGGTGCGAAAGCAGGTCATAGTGATCCGGTGGTTCTGAATGGAAGCGGCCATCGCTCAACGGATAAAAGGTACTCCGGGGATAACAGGCTGATACCGCCCAAGAGTTCATATCGACGGCGGTGTTTGGCACCTCGATGTCGGCTCATCACATCCTGGGGCTGAAGTCGGTCCCAAGGGTATGGCTGTTCGCCATTTAAAGTGGTACGCGAGCTGGGTTTAGAACGTCGTGAGACAGTTCGGTCCCTATCTGCCGTGGGCGTTGGAGAATTGAAAGGGGCTGCTCCTAGTACGAGAGGACCGGAGTGGACGAACCTCTGGTGTTCGGGTTGTGTCGCCAGACGCATTGCCCGGTAGCTAAGTTCGGAATCGATAACCGCTGAAAGCATCTAAGCGGGAAGCGAGCCTTGAGATGAGTTCTCCCTGATACTTTAAGTATCCTAAAGGGTTTTGTCGGAGACTACGACGTTGATAGGTCAGGTGTGTAAGTGCTGTGAGGCATTGAGCTAACTGATACTAATTGCCCGTGAGGCTTAACCATACAACACCCAAAGGGTTTTGATGGACTCAAAGCAAGAACAGACTTGATTGTGTAGAGAACACAGAAACAGCTTTCCAAACTTTTTGTTTTCACTTTTTAAAAAAGTGGAAGTAAAAAGACAGAATTTGCTTGGCGACCATAGCATTTTGGACCCACCTGATTTCCATTCCGAACTCAGAAGTGAAACGAAATAGCGCCGATGGTAGTGTGGGGCTTCCCCATGTGAGAGTAGGACATCGCCAGGCTTTAATTAAAAAGATCCGGTCAATAGTACGGGATTTTGGTCCGAAAAGGACATTTGATGCTGATATGGCTCAGTCGGTAGAGCGCATCCTTGGTAAGGATGAGGTCCCCAGTTCGATTCTGGGTATCAGCACCATTCACAAACAGAATTTTACTTGGCGACCATAGCACTTTGGACCCACCTGATTTCCATTCCGAACTCAGAAGTGAAACGAAGTAGCGCCGATGGTAGTGTGGGGTTTCCCCATGTGAGAGTAGGACATTGCCAGGTTCTTATTTAGACTCCAGAGTCTAACCAGTGCGGAGCGGTAGTTCAGTTGGTTAGAATACCGGCCTGTCACGCCGGGGGTCGCGGGTTCGAGTCCCGTCCGCTCCGCCATTTATTCAGACAAAGCCCTAGCAGAAATGCTGGGGCTTTTTCGTATATGTATAAACTTGGTCTTCGACCAACGAGTCCCGCTTGAACGCAAGCCCGGCCGTCCCGCCATTTATTCAGACAAAGCCCTAGCAGCAATGCTGGGGCTTTTTCGTATATGTATAAACTTGGTCTTCGACCAACGAGTCCCGCTTGAACGCAAGTCCGGCCGTCCCGCCATTTATTCAGACGAAGCTCGAGCAGAAATGCTGGGGCTTTTTCGTATATGTATAAACTTGGTGGTTGACCAACGAGCCCCGCTTGAACGCAAGCCCGGCCGCTTCGCTATTTATTCAGACGAAGCACTAGCAGCAATGCTGAGGCTTTTTCGTATATGCATAAACTTGGTCTTTGACCAATGAGTCCTGCTTGAATACAAGCCCTGACGATCTTCAGTCCGCCAGCCTTTCTCCTATTTGTTGCAGCAAAACCCTAAACGTGCGTTATTGCAGCAATACTAAGTCTTTATCATATCGAGCGTTTGCTACTAAGATATTTTGGAAATACGTCTGAAAACGTGATTTAGGAGAGGCAAAGAACAGACAAACTGATGAGCACACATCAGTAAACTATGTTTGCTTTACTCTTATTGGCTGTGAGGGCTACTCTAAGAACAGTCTGTCTTGGAGTGCAAACTAATGATCCAGCTATTACGTAGTACAAAATTAAAAAAATTATTTGAAAGCCTGTCCTCACCAGAGGGGATCGCAGTCATTAACCCTGCGACAGAGGAGACGCTGATTCGCTTAGAGCCAAGTTTGCTAACGGAACTGGATGAACAGATTGAACAATGCAGAACAGCACAACAAGAGTGGTCGAAGTTGGCAGCGAAACAACGATCTCAGATACTCAAAAACTGGTTTCAGTTGCTTGTAGAACACGCTGAAGATATCGCTACTATTATCACATTGGAGCAGGGGAAACCTCTCACAGAAAGTCGCGGAGAGGTCGCATATGGTGCATCCTTTGTGGAATGGTTCGCAGAAGAGGCTAAGCGCGCTTATGGAGAGGTTATTCCGGCAACATCTATGGATAGACGCTTGTCTACGATTAAACAGCCTGTAGGTGTTTGTGCGGCGATTACGCCATGGAATTTTCCTATTGCTATGATCACTAGAAAAGCGGCTCCTGCTCTTGCTGCAGGCTGCGGTATGATCGTAAAGCCATCAGAATTAACGCCGCTAACGGCTCTTGCTGTTGTGGATTTAGCTCATCAAGCAGGTATTCCTAAAGCGTTATTATCTTTGGTTATCTCTGAGCAAGCGGCGGAATTCGGCCAGATACTGAGTACCGATCCAAGAATCAAGAAGATATCTTTCACGGGGTCGACTCGTGTTGGGAAAATCCTATTAAAGCAAGCGAGTGATACAGTAAAGGCTGTCTCTATGGAGCTTGGCGGAAATGCCCCTTTTATTGTCTTTGATGATGCAGATATAGAAAGTGCCACAAATGGATTGATTGCATCTAAATTTCGCAATGCAGGACAAACGTGTGTATGTACCAACAGATTATATGTACACGAGAGTATCAAAGATGATTTTGTTGCAGTCCTATTAGATAAAGTATCTGCATTGCAGGTTGGTAATGGGCGGGAACCAACAATCACACTTGGTCCAGTTATCACGATGGCTGCTAAGCATCGCCTGGAGGCAAATATCGATCAGGCAGTGCAAGAGGGGGCTCTCATCATTAACCAGCCTCAAAAGCTACCTGGGCGCTTTATGGAGCCTGTTTTACTCGACAATGTCGAGCAAGACATGGCGATTGTTCAGCAGGAGTTATTTGGACCTGTCTTGCCCATCATTACGTTTGAGAATGATGAACAAGTTCTCGCAATGGCAAATGATACGGAGTATGGATTAGCGTGTTACTTCTACACAGATAGCTTGAAACGTATTATCAAATTCAGTGAATGTTTAGACTATGGCATGGTTGGTGTTAATGAGGGAATTATATCTACTGAAGTAGCTCCCTTTGGAGGCATCAAAGAGTCAGGGATAGGGCGTGAGGGATCAAAACAAGGGATGGAGGAATACTTAGAGACTAAGTATGTTTGTCTTGGTGGGATAAATTAGTGCTTTTATGCCCATAGTTATAACCTATTAATAGTTATAACCCATTAAAGGATAAGAGGGAGCGAGATGTCAGTCTGGCTTCTCTCATATTAGGACTGATTGAATTGCTGATTTTGTGAAAAGTGATAAAGACCAGTTCTTTTAGAACGAAAAAAGCCGTATCAAATGATACGGCTTTTCGAAAGTGGCTCCTCCTGCTGGGCTCGAACCAGCGACCTGCGGATTAACAGTCCGTCGCTCTACCAACTGAGCTAAGGAGGAACTATCCTGTTTGTGCTTTCTTAAAAATAGTTTAAAACTAATCAAGCGCACTGAATAAATGGTGCCGACTACCGGAATCGAACTGGTGACCTACTGATTACAAGTCAGTTGCTCTACCTACTGAGCTAAGTCGGCACATTGTATTCTTTATTGTCGTTCGTGCTAAGCACCAACAACTAGAAATTGTGGTGCCCGGAGGCGGAATCGAACCACCGACACGAGGATTTTCAATCCTCTGCTCTACCGACTGAGCTATCCGGGCGACGAGGTGTATTAAAAGGCTTTTTGGTCTCTAGGTCAACAATAAATTTAAAATAAAATATCGTTTGATGAAATTGTGCTCGGAGTGGGGTGTTTTTATGCATTTTAATATGGTCGCACACCATATTTTAAGCTTTTAGGCACACTAGAATGATAAATCCTAATACGGTTAATGGTGTCTAAAATGAAAAGAGCACGTCCTAAAACGTGCTCTTGTCTAACTAAATATGATTAAACTAGTTCTTTACGGAGAACTTCTTCACCCAACCTTCCAGTTCATTTGCTAAAGCGGATAGGGTTTGTGTGCTGGTTTGACTCTCATTTACGACCAAGTTTAATTGACAACCACTCTCTTCGATTAAGTTAATACGATGTGCAATGTCATCACTTACTTGTGTTTGTTCTGCTGCTGCGGTTGCAATTTGTTGACTCATTTCAGATATAGACTCAAGTGCAGTAACAATTTGCTGAAGCGCCTCTGACGCATTCAAAGATTCTGTCACCGTGCTTTCACTCGTCTCTGCACAGATCTCCATGGTCTGAATCGCATTACGTGAACCGTCTTGTAGGTTTGCAATCATTAGCTGGATTTCTTTTGTACTGTCTTGTGTGCGGCCTGCGAGGTTACGTACCTCATCAGCGACAACAGCAAATCCACGGCCTTGTTCGCCCGCTCGTGCAGCCTCGATTGCTGCGTTTAGCGCTAGGAGGTTCGTTTGTTCGGCAATGTCGCCGATCACATCAAGAACCTTAACGATGCTGTTTACGTCCTGATCCAGATCTGCAACCGCTTGGCTAGCCGTATTAAGTTGCGTTGCTAAACCTTGGATATTGTCAACGGTGCTGTGAATGAGAGATTGTGTGTGTTGGCTCTGCTTGTCAGCTTCGTCGGTATTGTTTGCAGTATCACTTGCAGAGGTTGCAACGTGATTTGCAGAAGATGCCATTTCTGTCATTGCTGTTGCGATCATTGCAGTGGATTGTTGTTGAGACATGGTTAGCTCTGCAATTGAATTGGAGCGCGATTCTACCGCTGACAGTTCAGATCGAAGATCATGCATTGAACTTTCCAAATTAGTGACCATTTTAGCCAGAGATTGACTCATATCCTGTACTGCGTCGTAGATACTGCCTTTTGGTGCAACGGTATCAAATGTGATTTGGATATTGCCTTGTGCTACGGCTTGTACTGCTTTTCGTACGTCATTTGGTTCACCGCCAAGAAGGTTGAGCATTTTGCGAATAGAAATGATCAAACCACCCAAAATTGCCCCTGCGATAGCCAAACATAATGTGAGTTGCCATTGCGCTGTTGACCAAAAGCGAGCGTTTACCTCATTAAATCCAATACCTGTACCAACAACCCATCCCCAATGAGGCGTCTTCTCTGCGATAGAGTGCTTTTCTTCAATCGTACCGTCTGGTAACTGCTGCGTCCAAGTGTATTCAACGATTTGACCTGTTCTATGGCCCAATACATCTACAATCAATTGACCGACACTATTACCATTTCCATCTCGGAAATCATGAAAGCTTGTACCGTGCAGTTGAGGATCAAGTGGCGCGGCAATAAACATCATATTTTCATCGGCAACATAAACATATTCGTTATCTTTATAGAGATTATTTCTCAATAGTCGAGTTGCCAGGGCCTTAGCTTCGCTTTCTGACATTTTGCCCTCGATGGCCATTTTTTCCACTTCGGTCAGAATGCTGTAAGCACTTTTAAATAGTTCTGTTACTCGAGCTTTGTTATCAAGATTGCTTGCAACTCGAAGAGTCCAAAGTCCTGATGCCGTCAGAGCAAGTAGAGCAATCAATATGATTGCAGATAAGAAATAAGCTTGAGTTTTTAGTTTCATAGTAGGCTCACAATAATAGAAACGTCATACTGTATATTTAAAGAGGCTAATAATAAATTCTTCTGGTGATCTTTGTACAGGAGCGTTGGCGTTGAACCGGTGAAATTATGATTTAGTCTAAATTTTTATCGTGAAATAAGTGTAAGTGACGGGATAAGAGTGGATATTGAATCTGAGTATTGAGCGGAATGAGTAGGGAAGTAGAAAGCAGCTGAAAAGAAAAAAGCCAAGTCCTAAGACTTGGCTTTCTAATGTGGCTCCTCCTGCTGGGCTCGAACCAGCGACCTGCGGATTAACAGTCCGTCGCTCTACCAACTGAGCTAAGGAGGAACTATTCTGTTTGTGTCTTGCCGATTATCTAAAATCAAGCAAACGCACCAAAAATGGTGCCTCGAGGCGGAATCGAACCACCGACACGAGGATTTTCAATCCTCTGCTCTACCGACTGAGCTATCGAGGCAAAAGAATGGTGCCGACTACCGGAATCGAACTGGTGACCTACTGATTACAAGTCAGTTGCTCTACCTACTGAGCTAAGTCGGCACACTATATTCTTTTTAAGCAATACTGCTTTTTTAGAAGAGATAAACTCTTCATTTTTCAGAATCTCATCGAGATGAAACTCTAGAAAGTGGCTCCTCCTGCTGGGCTCGAACCAGCGACCTGCGGATTAACAGTCCGTCGCTCTACCAACTGAGCTAAGGAGGAACTATCCTGTTTTGTGTCTTGCTTAAGCAAGCGCACCAAAAGTGGTGCCTCGAGGCGGAATCGAACCACCGACACGAGGATTTTCAATCCTCTGCTCTACCGACTGAGCTATCGAGGCAAAAGAATGGTGCCGACTACCGGAATCGAACTGGTGACCTACTGATTACAAGTCAGTTGCTCTACCTACTGAGCTAAGTCGGCACTTTATATTCTTTGCAATTTGTCATTCGTGCTTCGCACCAACGACTTTTAATTCGTGGTGCCCGGAGGCGGAATCGAACCACCGACACGAGGATTTTCAATCCTCTGCTCTACCGACTGAGCTATCCGGGCAACGGAGCGCTATTAAACGGATTTTCCTGCATTTCGTCAACCACTTTTTTTAAATAATTTCAAAAAAGTGGTTGTTCGAGTGCTTTTTGTCCAAGTGCTGCTACAAAGTTTGATTGGCGTTAAATTCCCTTTTGAAATTTGTAACTTTTTCTAGGTATCTACGAGCTTCCGCTTTTGGGTGTTTATTTGTGAGCGCCCAATAAACTTGATTTGGTTGTAAAGAATTTAGATCGTTCATCGCGCGTTTTCGATCTGAACGGTTAAATGTGTTCAAAACACCACCAGTTCCACCATTGTATGCGGAAATCATGCTGTACTCTAACGAGGTTGGATGGCGAACATCTTTCAAATAACGATTTTTGAGAATGTAAAAGTAAGCTGTCCCGGCATCAATATTGTTTTCTGGATTAAATAAATATTCCGGGCTTGGTTGTCCTGGTTTGTTTTTGACCAGTTTAAAAACATCTCTACCAGCGGTTGTTGGCACAACTTGCATCAGCCCATAAGCGTTAGCCCAACTTACCGCGTAAGGATTGAAACTACTTTCCGTTTTTATGATGGCGTAAATGAGATCTTCAGGAATGTCGTATTTTGTTGAGGCTCTACGAACAATATCTGAATATTGGTAGCTACGTTGCGAGAAGTGGTCTTCGACCATGGGTATTTCTACGTAATACGCTTTTTTGAAATCGACATCTTTTGTTTTGACGTTATTCGCTATCAGATAGTCAGCAAATCGATTTGCGCGCCAAGACCATTGGATCGGTTTTTTGTCTTGGTCTACAACTTGGTTATAGAGAAATGGTTGCCCTTCTAATGTGATCTCTTTAGAAGAAAACAAATCAACATTTGCCGGATCGTCTGGCGTCAATAGGGTAGTAATAATGGCGTTTTTTAAATGTTTTTGCGGTTCTGTAGGGGAAACCGTTTCAATGGTTATCATCCCCTTTTGAAAATCCACTTCCGCTCGACTCAAGTAGTTATCAATGTACTTTACGTAATTACTTTTACCCGCCACCTTAACTTCACGTTGGCCCCAACGCTTTTCAATATTGCCGGAAAAACTGCGGATGAGTGCATCCAGAGCTCCGGTGTCTTTTTCAAATTGTCCTGGCAGTTCCGCGAGGTTAGTGGCAAACCGATTTGTTGGTTCGTAGTCCACGTCGTAGATGTTTTCAATAAACTCACGACTGCAGCCTGCCATTAACACCGCGACTGCAATAAGGGCTAGTTTTTTCATGATGATAGAAGTTTTTGAGTCTGCATATAAAAATGACACCACAATTGGTGTTGTGATGTCATTGTTTTAAAAAAAATTTATCTTATTCGCTTGGCGGCGTGTAACCTTCAATATGAACCTCTTTACCTTCAAAAAGGAAGTTCACCATTTCGGTTTCGATCAGTTTGCGATGCTCTGGATCCATCATGTTGAGCTTTTTCTCGTTGATCAACATCGTTTGTTTGTGTTGCCACTGAGCCCACGCTTCTTTCGAAATATTGTCGAAAATACGTTTACCTAGTTCACCAGGGTAAAGTTGAAAATCTAAACCTTCACCTTCTTTTTTTAGTCGAGCACAAAAAACAGTGCGGCTCATAATGACTCCTTGCAATTAATTAACGAAGTTCGTGGGGTAGTGCTTCCAGTAGTAGTTTTACTGGTGCAGCCAAACCGACTTCTTCAGGTTTAGATAAGTTATACCAAAGACCTTTGTTACCTTCCATTACCACATTGGGTTGCTTTGACAGGTCAATCAAAATCGGAGTGATATCGAGATGATAATGACTGAAAGTATGACGGAATGTAATCAGTGTCTCTTGATGTTTAATATCGCAGGTTGGAATACCACGTTGTTCTATCAGCAATTCAATATCGCTTTCAACATCGATATGCTCGGTTTGCGGGAAACAAAACAACCCGCCCCAAATACCTGTTTGTGGTCTTTGTTCTAGCCACACTTCATGGCCATTTTCATTTTTGTAATGAAGCATGACGAAACGAGTTTGCTTCACTGGCTTGTCTTTCTTCGGCTTCTTACCGGGATAATCAAGTACATTGCCTTGTTTCTTTGCTACACAAAGATCGCTGACCGGACACAATGTACATTTTGGTTTGCTGCGGGTACACATCATTGCGCCCATGTCCATCATAGCTTGATTGTATTTGTCGACATCGGTTTGTGGTGTATGCGCTTCTGCTATTTCCCATAGTTTATTTTCAACTTTCTTTTGTCCCGGCCATCCATCTACGGCAAAGCAGCGTGAAAGTGTGCGCTTTACGTTGCCATCTAATATCGCATGTGGCTGTTTATAGACAGACGACAGAACTGCTGCTGCGGTGGAGCGGCCTATACCCGGCAGGGCATTCATCTGCTCTAGGTCTAGCGGAAACTCTCCATTGTATTTATGGGCGACCTCTTTTGCGGCTTTGTGAAGATTACGAGCTCGAGCGTAATAACCTAAGCCGGTCCATAGGTGCAGTACTTCATCTTGCTCGGCATTAGCAAGATCGACCACGGTCGGGAAGCGCTCTAAAAAGCGTTGGTAATAAGGAATAACCGTAGTGACCTGAGTTTGCTGAAGCATGATTTCAGACAACCAGACACTGTAAGCGGTCTTGTTTTGTTGCCACGGAAGATCTTTTCTTCCATATGCGTCATACCATTCTAAGATGGCGCTTGCGAAAGGTGTCACGACTTGCTCTGTATTCTATTATTGGTTAGGAGCAAAATTGCACCACAGATTGCGGTATAAGTACAACAGATAAACTGTGGGGATATTTTATCTGGTTTGTTTGCTTTTGGGCGGCCATAGTTCGATAGCTCAACAAATACTTGCACCTAAGTGAATTCTTTGGATAATCCCCGCTTTGATTAATCAATGTGCAGGCAAAATCAATGAGTGAAGTAACCACTAACGAATACAACGAAGACGGTAAAATGATCCGTAAAATCCGCAGTTTCGTGCGTCGCGAAGGCCGTCTAACCAAGGGCCAAGAGAATGCGATGAACGAGTGCTGGCCAACAATGGGTATCGACTACAAAGCAGAACTTCTTGATTGGAAAGAAGTGTTTGGCAACGATAACCCAGTGGTACTAGAGATCGGTTTTGGTATGGGTGCTTCATTGGTTGAAATGGCAAAGAACGCGCCAGAGAAAAACTTCATCGGTATCGAGGTTCATAGTCCAGGCGTTGGTGCTTGTCTTGCAGATGCTCGCGAAGCAGGTATCACTAACCTACGTGTAATGTGTCACGATGCGGTAGAAGTATTCGAACACATGATTCCAAATGGCAGCCTAACAACGCTACAACTGTTCTTTCCAGACCCTTGGCACAAAAAACGTCACCACAAACGTCGTATCGTACAGCTTGAGTTCGCTGAAATGGTTCGTCAGAAGCTTATCCCTAACGAGGGCATTTTCCACATGGCGACAGACTGGGAAAACTACGCGGAACACATGATTGAAATCATGAACCAAGCGCCTGGTTTCGAAAACATCGCAGAAGATGGCGACTTCATTCCTCGTCCAGAAGAACGTCCTCTGACTAAATTTGAAGCTCGCGGTCACCGTCTAGGTCACGGTGTGTGGGATATCAAATTCAAGCGTACTGCTTAAGGAGCCAGTAGATGTACCACTACGCGATATTAGCGAATCCGGGTCATAACCGTATTTACTTTGATAGCGCTATGACGATTGCATGTTCTGAGCTGAAAGCGATTTTGGAGTCGGAAGGTGTTGAAGTAACTGAAATTGGCAACAAAGATGTGGGTCTTCCTGCTGCACTGGTGTTCTCTTGTGAAACAGAACTGAGTGAAGCACAGGCAGGCAAGATTGCTGCGTCATCTATCTATTATGCGCTGTTTGAAGTGCGTGAAGATGGCCTGCTACGTCCAATTCAGGCGCCTGCATTCAATACTTTCCCTGAGAGCATGAGTCAGATCCTGCGTTACACAGGTAAAACAAACGAGCAGTTTACGCGTTTGATGGTGAACCTAGGCGTCAGTGCTGCCAACACGGGCAGTGCGCAATTGACGTTGATGGATCCTATGTGTGGTAAAGGTACAACACTGTTTGAAGGTTTGATCCACGGCTTGAATGTTGTGGGTGTTGAGATCAACCAGAAATGGGTTCAAGAGATCCAAACCTTCATCGTTAAGTTCATGAAGAACGGCCGCTTCAAGCACAAAGTGAGCAAAGAAAAGCGCACTGCTGGTGGTAAAAAAGTGGCAGACGGCTTCGTGGTTGAGGCTGCAGCAGACAAAGACGATTACAACAAAGGTAATCTGCAAACAATGAAGCTGTACTCAGCAGATACACGTATTGCTGACCAAGTTGTGAAGAAAAACTCGGTAGATGTGATGGTGTCTGACTTGCCTTATGGCGTGCAGCACGGCAGCAAAAATGCCAAAGACAGCAAGCTGAACCGCAGCCCACTTGAGCTTCTAAAAGAGGCTCTGCCTGCATGGAAAGTGGTATTGAAAAAGCAAGGTTCAGTGGTGTTGTCTTTCAATGAGTTTACGTTGAAGTGGAAAGACGTCGCCGCTCTATTTGAAGAACAAGGGTGGAAGGTACTTTCCGAAGCGCCTTACATCGGTTATCTTCACCGTGTTGACCAGTCGATTAACCGCAATATCATTGTGGCCATAAAACCATAATCGACAAAGTAAAACAAACTCTATGGAAAAGCCAACGTCTGCGTTGGCTTTTTTTACCTCTGAGTTCTGGTATTTGGGTTCTTGTGACAAGAAGGTAGAAAATGAAACCTACAGCGCAAATTTTGACGGACATTCTAGCGGAAGTTCGCCCTTTGATAGGCCAAGGAAAGGTTGCCGATTACATTCCTGCATTGGCTAAGGTACCGCACACCAAGCTTGGTATCGCGGTGTACACAAATGAAGGAGAAGTGATTCAAGCTGGGGATTCACAAGAACCGTTTTCAATTCAATCAATCTCAAAAGCATTGAGCCTGACACTTGCTATGTGTTTATACAAGCAGGAAGAGATTTGGGCTCGAGTAGGCAAGGAACCGTCCGGTCAAGCATTTAACTCGATGATCCAGTTAGAGATGGAGCAGGGTATTCCACGTAACCCATTCATCAATGCCGGTGCTATTGTGGTCGCTGATTTACTTCAAAGCCGCCTATCAGCACCGCGTCAGCGCTTACTTGAGTTTGCTCGCCAATTGTCAGGTGATACCCATATTGTCTATGACAAAGTCGTTGCGGCTTCTGAAATGATGCATGGTGACCGTAACGCGGCGATTGCTTACCTGATGCGCTCGTTTGGTAACTTCGAAAATGAGGTGATCCCGGTATTGCAAAATTACTTTCATGCCTGCGCACTGAAGATGAGCTGCGTGGATTTAGCTAAGACGTTTAGTTACCTAGCTAATAAGGGCACGTCTGTTCAAACGGGCAAGTCAGTGGTGACGGCAATGCAAACGAAACAGCTCAACGCGCTGCTTGCCACGTGTGGTTTGTACGATGGTGCTGGTGAGTTTGCGTATCGTGTTGGGATGCCGGGTAAATCAGGCGTGGGCGGCGGCATTATCGCTGTTGTACCGGGGGAGATGACAATAGCGGTTTGGTCACCAGAACTTGATGCATCAGGTAACTCTCTGGCGGGCACGAAAGCGCTTGAATTACTTTCCGAGCGAATAGGCCGTTCGATTTTTTAAGCCCCTCCTCAAGCAATACCCTTGTAATTTGATGAGATAAGAATATGAAAATGCCTCTCAAGTGAGAGGCATTGTTTAGATTAATTTTTATATTTCAAAAACTAATAACCCAAGTCAAAGCCCTTAGTCTTCTTCGGTCATAAAGGCTTCAAGCAAGTCATTGAGGAAGAGTTTGCCTTTTTCGGTTATTTGCCAGTGGGTCTCTGTTTCACTTAGATAGCCCATCTCAAGCGCCCAATCGATAGTCTCTTGAATTGAGCTCAGAGGCAGACCTGTTGTATCGATGTAGTCTTGTTTCGGGCACGCTTCCATTAAGCGGAAACGGTTCATAAAGAACTCAAACGGACGATCTTCATCAGCCACAATCTGTTCACTATCCAGATACGGCTTCACCATGTTTTGGTATGCCATCAGATAGCCACGTGGGTGTTTGACCTTAGTAGTGCGAACGATGCGCCCATCAGCAAAACTCAGCTTGCCGTGAGATCCACAACCAATGCCAAGGTAATCACCAAAGCGCCAGTAGTTCAGGTTATGTTGACACTGATAGCCCGGCTTGCTGTAACCAGAAATCTCGTATTGAACGTAACCTGCCGCTGCGAGTTTCTCATGTCCTTGCTCGAAGATATCCCACAAGTCATCGTCATCTGGCAGAGTCGGTGGCTTGTAGTAGAACATAGTGTTTGGTTCGATGGTCAGTTGATACCAAGACAAGTGCGGTGGCGCTAACTCAATCGCTTTGTCCAAATCTGCTAAGGCTTGTTCGATGCTTTGATCTGGTAAGCCGTGCATGAGGTCGAGGTTAAAGCTGTTCAAACCGATTTGGTGCGCCAGCTTAGCAGCATTGACGGCTTCATCTTGACCGTGAATGCGCCCCAAACGCTCGAGCTTCTGCTGCTCAAAGCTCTGCACACCGATAGAGATGCGTGTTACGCCAGCCTTGCGGTAGCCAGCAAAACGCTCTGCTTCGATGGTGCCAGGGTTAGCTTCCATAGTGATTTCAATTTCAGGCTTGAACGGAATACGCGCTTCAATACCTTTAAGTAGACGTTCGATGCCTTCTGCCGAAATCAGACTAGGCGTACCACCGCCAATGAAGATCGAATGCAGTGGACGTGGCGCATCGTTGAGGCGGTATTTCTCAATGTCAGTATCCAAGTCTTCGAGAAGGGCATTGATGTACTCTTCTTCTGGAATCTCGGCTTTAAGCGCGTGAGAGTTAAAGTCGCAATACGGGCACTTTTGCACACACCATGGGATATGGACATATAGGCTCAGTGCTGGTGGCGTTAGCATGGTTATTTTCGCTCTATATTACTGAGAAACATATTACTGAGAAACGTGCTCAGACAATTGAGAGAATAAAGATTTCAATGCTTTACCACGATGAGAAAGTTGTTTCTTACGAGTTGGCTCAAGCTCTGCTGATGCGCAGTTATCTTCTGGTACGAAGAAAATAGGATCATAGCCAAAGCCGTTTTCACCGTGTGCTTCAGTTAGAATACGACCTTCCCACTTACCGTGACAAACAATAGGAGTTGGATCGTTTTCATGACGCATCAAAACCAATACGCAGTGGAAACGAGCGGTACGTTCGGCTTCCGGTACGCCATCCATTGCTTTAAGCAGTTTCTCTAGGTTCTCTTGGTCAGAGGCTTTTTCACCTGCGTAGCGCGCAGAGTAAATACCTGGCGCACCTTTTAAGTAATCCACTTCTAAGCCGGAGTCATCTGCAATCGCAGGGAGGCCCGTTTCTTGTGCTGCATGGCGAGCTTTGATGATCGCGTTTTCGATGAATGTCGTGCCAGTTTCTGCTACTTCAGATACGTTGAATTCACTTTGCGCTAATACTTCGAAACCGAAGTCAGACAGTAGATCTGCCATCTCACGCACTTTGCCTTGGTTGCCTGTTGCTAGCACTATTTTTTTCATGATCATCTCGTTTTGTAGCAAAAAGAAGAGTTTGATGCTCTTCAGAGTCTATGTTTATCCTAGTCTAAAAGTGAATGAGGCGATTTCTAATCAATCATTCTTCGACATAGAATTTTTGGGTAAATTTAAGCTTACCTGAACCTTTGTTTCCAGCTTTAATATCAATATCAAAAGTAAAGGTTTCTTCGTTACTGATGTTTAACTCAGAAAGGTAGTAAATCGCCTCTCCCTCTTTCACTTCACGGAATGTGAGCTTTTGTGTTTGACCAATTAAGTTTTTTGCTTGGCCGCTGATCATCGCACTAACCGCAGGTTTACCGAGTGACGCCCTGTCTAATACGCTGATGTTTATCACTGCATTGTAGCCATTACGCTTGATATCGTAGCTACGTGCGATTTTAGGCGTTAGAAAGGTTGAGTTAAACGCAATGTAGTGTACTTCGATGTCTTTCATTGTTTTGAACTGACCAGCAATGCTTGGTAAAGACACAAGACTGATCAGTAGGGCTGTTATCCATTTACTCATTGCTTCTTCCTTAAATCGATATCCGTTGTTAGTTTGAAATGAATTATCGTAAATAAAAAGCCATCAAATGATGGCTTTAATCTCGGTGGGTATTTGTCCTGGGGATTCTATTCGAACTTGCTTGTGACGCCCCAGTTCACCTTTCTCTATGTGAACCAAGCCTTTAGCAACTTTGAACTGCTTGGCTAGAAACTTGGTCAAGTGAGCGTTTGCTTTCCCGTCGACAGGCGGGGCAGTGATGGCTACTTTTAGCTCTTCACCATGCAAGCCGACGATCTTATCTCGGCTTGCTTTCGGTTGAATGTAGAGCTTGAGTATTACATCTTCACCATCATGCCAGACAGCAGTTGTCATTATAATTGGTACCAGATAGGACCAATGATATCACCCATTAAGAAGTTGGCGAATTGTAGCACGATGAAAAGCACTAGCACGCTTAGGTCAAAGCCACCCATAGCTGGAATAATGCGACGTATTGGCGCAAGCATTGGCTCAGTCAGTTGATGGAATACATACTCAATAGGGCTGCGGCCTTGGCTTACCCAGCTCAGGATTGCGCGGATCAATAGTACCCAGAATAGTAAGCCCCCTGCGGCTTTAAGTAGCGAGAGCAAACCTAAAAATAAGAAGTCAGCACTAAAAGAGACCGAACCATTGGATGCGATAAGGATCAGTGCGACGAATTTTAGTACACATAAAACATAAGCAAACAGTACGGTTGCTAAGTCAATTCCGCCTACTGATGGAATCACTCTGCGCAGTGGAGCCACAACGGGTTGCGTCGCCTTAACAATGAATTGCGAGAACGGGTTGTAAAAGTCTGCTCGTGCAGCTTGTAACCAAATACGCAAGATAACGACCATAATATAGAGGTCGAATAGGGTTGAGATGAGAAAACTCATTGAATTCATAAGATACCCTTAACAGTAATGAACGACAGATCTCATTTTGTCGCACAGTTAATTAAAACAGTTTTTCCATTTCTTCAGCACGAGCAACCGTCGCTTGCATGGCTTTAGCTACAATATCAGACAGTTGATGCTCGTTGAATGTGCGTAAGGCCTCTGCGGTTGTTCCACCTTTTGATGTTACGTTTTCGCGCAGTGTAGACAGCTCAGTATTTGGATTCTCTACGACCATTTTTGCCGCACCAAGAGCAGACTGTTGCACCAACATACGAGCAGTGTCTTTATCAAACCCTTGAGCCATTGCTTCTGCTTGCATTGCTTCCATAAATAGGAAGAAATAAGCAGGTGCGCTGCCCGCTGCAGCAATGACGTTGTTGATACCAGATTCTTGTTCAACCCAACATACCTCACCGCAAGCTTTCATTAGCTCTGCCGCGAAAGCTTTATCTTGTTCTTGCACATGTTCAGGCGCATACAGACCACTCATACCCAAACCAAGTTGTGCAGGTGTGTTTGGCATCACACGAACCAAGTTGAGATTAGTCGTTAGCATGTCATCCAAACGTGAACAGTTGATGCCAGCCGCAATAGAGATAACCAGTTTATTGCTGAAGTCGATAGATTGCAGTGGTTTACACACTTCTTCCATCATTTGAGGCTTCACAGACAATACCACAACATCCGCATCTTCTGCGGCTGCGATGTTATCGCTGGTGGTTCGGATACCAAAATCTTGCTCAAGAGGTTGGCGACGCGTCTCTGATGGGGCAGTTGCAACGATGTTTTGGGCTGGATAGCCATCCGCTACTAGACCTGAAACAATCGCTCTTACCATATTGCCCGCGCCAATAAAGGCAATCTTTTTATGTTCCATATGTCTGATTTCCAAATATAAGTGCTTACAGTTTGTTGCGTGCACAGGTGTATAATGACACCTGTTCCACCTTACTTCTCTAAGAGCAGTAAGGTATTGCGTCACCATGTTTGACGATGGGGCGCTGTTATTACGTAGTGCTGTTATTGCTTATTTAACTTTTGCAATTTTTAACTATGGCTTTATTTAACTACGGCTTTGTTCCGTAGTCACGCGCGCCAAAAATAGCAGTGCCGATGCGAACCATGGTGCTACCTGCTTCGATAGCAGCATCCATATCACCACTCATACCCATAGATAGCGTATCGACATCTGGGTATTGTTGAGTTAGCTTTTCTTTTAACGTTGCCAATTGTTTGAAAGCGCGAAGCTGTGATTCGTAATCGGATACGTTAGCAGGAATCGACATCAACCCTCTTAACGTGAGGTTAGGTAGGCGAGAAATCAACTCTGCCAGCTCGAATACCTCGGTATCATTGACGCCCGACTTGGATTCTTCTCCGCTGGTGTTTACTTGAATCAACACTTGCAATGGCGCGAGTTCATTAGGACGCTGGTCGCTAAGACGCTGAGCAATTTTAGCGCGATCAATGGTATGAACCCAATCGAAATGTTCGGCGACAGGGCGAGATTTATTGGATTGAATGGGACCAATAAAGTGCCATTCGATGGCATTATCAGGGTAGTGTTCCGCGAAGTGTTGAACTTTGCTGACCCCTTCTTGAACATAGTTTTCGCCAAAAGCGATTTGGCCAGCGTGGTGAGCTTCTAGAATTGCGTCTACAGGTTTTGTTTTGCTGACGGCTAGAAGTTGCACTGACTCTGGAGAACGACCATATTTTTGCTCATCGTGGCGAATTTGGGAGGTGATATGTTCAATATTTTGTTGAATACTACTCATAGCTGTACTTTAGACTTAAGGATTTTAAATGGATATCACTGAGTTACTGGATTTTAGTGTAAAACATAATGCATCAGATCTACATCTTTCTGCCGGTGTTCCCCCAATGGTACGTATTGATGGGGACGTAAGAAAGCTTGGCATACCAGCGTTTACACACCAAGAAGTGCATCGTCTCGTTTTTGAAATCATGAACGATGCGCAACGCAGTGAATTCGAAGAAAAACTCGAAGTCGATTTTTCCTTTGAAATGCATAATGTCGGTCGTTTTCGTGTGAACGCTTTCAATCAATCTCGAGGTTGTGCTGCTGTCTTTCGTACCATCCCAAGTAGCATTCCAACCTTGGATGAGTTAGAAGCGCCAGAAATTTTCAAAAAAATAGCGAATGCTGAAAAAGGTTTGGTGTTGGTGACAGGGCCAACGGGTTCGGGTAAATCGACAACACTCGCTGCTATTGTTGACTACATTAACCGCAATCACAACAAGCATATCTTAACAATTGAAGATCCGATCGAGTTTGTTCATACCAATAACAAATGTTTGATCAACCAACGTGAAGTTCACCGTGATACCCACAGTTTCCAAAATGCACTGCGTAGCGCGCTCCGTGAAGACCCGGACGTGATTTTGGTCGGAGAAATGCGTGATAAGGAAACCATCAGCCTAGCACTTACTGCCGCAGAAACCGGCCACCTTGTTTTTGGTACGCTGCATACTAGTTCAGCGGCGAAAACCATCGACCGTATTATTGACGTATTCCCAGGCAGCGATAAAGACATGGTACGCTCAATGCTGTCTGAATCACTGCGCTCTGTTATTGCCCAAAAGCTATTGAAGCGAAATGGTGGCGGCCGGATTGCTTGTCATGAAATCATGATGGCAACCCCTGCTATTCGTAACCTTATTCGCGAAGATAAAGTTGCTCAGATGTACTCTATTATTCAAACGGGTGCCGCTCATGGAATGCAAACCATGGAACAAAATGCGCGTCAGTTGATGGCTCAAGGTATGGTTTCTCATGATGAGGCCGAAAAAAAGGTTGGCCTTGAAGCACAACAATTCTCGTAATGAATTTGAAAATAGCGAATACGTGGTATGGATCTGAACAAATTTCTTGAGGGTATGCTCACGCTTAAAGCGTCGGACCTCTATATTACGGTCGGTGCTCCAATACTCTTTCGAGTTGATGGAGAGCTCCGCCCACAAGGTGAGAAGCTGACCGAGCATGATGTAGCGCAGTTGCTTGATAGTGCCATGGAGCCTGATCGTCGCCGAGAATTTCGTAGTAGCCGTGAATCTAACTTCGCCATAGTAAGAGACTGTGGGCGTTTTCGCGTCAGCGCTTTTTTTCAGCGTGAATTACCAGGTGCGGTGATTCGTCGTATTGAGACCAATATTCCGACCTTTGAGCAATTAAAGCTGCCGTTGGTTTTGCAAGATCTTGCTGTTGCTAAGCGAGGGCTAGTGCTGGTGGTTGGTGCGACAGGGTCGGGTAAATCGACGACAATGGCTGCAATGACGGGGTATCGAAACAACAATAAAGCGGGTCATATTCTAACGGTTGAGGATCCCATTGAGTTTGTGCATGAGCATAAGCGTTGTATCGTCACACAACGAGAAGTGGGATTAGATACTGAAAGCTACGAGGTGGCGCTTAAGAACTCGCTCCGTCAAGCGCCAGACATGATTTTGATTGGTGAAATTCGCAGTCGAGAAACGATGGAATATGCGATGACGTTCGCGGAAACTGGGCATCTTTGCATGGCAACCCTGCACGCTAACAATGCTAACCAAGCTCTTGAGCGCATCTTACATTTAGTGCCAAACGATCAAAAAGAGCAGTTTCTGTTTGATTTGTCGATGAACTTAAAAGGTGTGATAGGCCAACAACTTATCAGAGATAAAAATGGTCAAGGTCGACATGGGGTATTTGAGGTTCTATTAAATAGCCCGCGAGTTTCTGATTTAATTCGTCGAGGTGATTTACATGAACTCAAAGCGACGATGGCACGCTCGAATGAATTTGGTATGTTGACGTTCGATCAGTCACTCTACAAGTTGGTGATGCAAGGTAAGATCAGTGAGGAGGATGCGTTGCACAGTGCAGATTCTGCAAATGATCTTCGCTTAATGTTGAAAACTCAGCGCGGAGAATCTTTCTCATCGGGCAGCTTAGAAAACGTTAAGATCGATATGGATTGAGCTGCTTTAGCTAGACAGCATTATAAGCATTATAAATTGTTAAAAAGGTTGGAGAATTCCAACCTTTTTTGTTTGATGCTCATTGGCGGAAAAGAGTTATTCACCCCACAGGGTTTCAAACCAACTCTCTAGGATGACCACGGCAGACTGGCAGTCAATATTGCCTTTAGAGAGCGCTTTGTAACCGCCCATACTAAATAGTTCCGCGCGCGCTTCTGCAGTAGATAAGCGTTCATCGTGTAACTCAACGGGTAGTCCATATCGCCCGTGCAAGCGGTTCGCGAATTTCTTGGCTCGAGGTGTGATGGTTTCTAGATCCTTACCATGGAGGTCAGTGGGTAAGCCGACAACCAATAGATCGGGTTGCCACTCTTTGATCTGTTTTTCGATATCATCCCAATTTGGAATACCGTCGTTGGCTTTAAATGCTTTTAGTGGAGAAGCGGTACCAGTAACTTCTTGGCCGATGGCACTGCCAATACTCTTTGTACCAAAGTCAAAAGCCATAATTGTGCGTGACATGTCGAGTCTCGAATCTAAATGTTGAATGAATTAAGCGTGACCAGCATCAGAAGATAGTTGGCTCGGGTCGATCCCCAGTTTCTCTACCGCTTTCTTCCAGCGTTCCGTAATCGGAGTATTGAAGATAATTTCTGGTGTGGCTTCAATGGTTAACCATGAGTTTTCTGCCAACTCGGTTTCTAGCTGTCCGGCGCTCCATCCTGCGTATCCTAGTGCAACTAAATAGTCGCTCGGCTCTGCTTCCGTACCCAATACAGATAAAATATCACGAGAGGTCGTAACGGACAGGTCGTCGGTCATTTGGATGCTCGATTCATAGTAATCTTTTGGTTTATGCAGAATGAAACCACGATCTTCAGAAACCGGCCCCCCATTATATACCGGTCTGTCTAGACTGGCTTCAAACAGGCGAGGATGAACAGGTTGCACTTCCACTTGCTTTAGCATGTTTCCCACGGTGATATCGACAGGCGCATTGATGATAAAACCCATAGCGCCTTCTTCATTATGTTCACAAAGGTAAATGACACTATTTTGGAAATAAGGGTCTTTCATTCCTGGCATTGCAACTAAGAAGTGGTTTTTAAGGTTCATCTGGTTGACCTTTAAGAAAAGTGAGGTCACTTAAGTAAACATCAAGATGTGGAATCTGAGTTTGTTAAGTTAACAAGGGGCTGCGCAACATACCCAAGCCCGTTAACGTTGCTTGGGTATAATTGTACTACAGTTTGAGTTATTCGCCTTTTACACGGCGCTCTATCGCGTCCATTAGCTTGCCGGTGATAGAAATATCAAAAGCCGCTTCGATTTCGCGAATACAAGTTGGGCTCGTTACGTTGATTTCCGTTAGTTTGTCACCGATGACATCAAGGCCAACAAAAATAAGCCCTTTTTCTTTTAGTGTTGGCGCAACTGCTTGTGCGATCTGCATGTCAGTTTCGCTTAGTGGGCGAGCTTCTCCAGTACCACCCGCCGCTAGGTTACCACGCGTTTCACCTTTCGCTGGGATACGGGCGAGGCAGTAAGGCATTGGTTCACCATCGACCACAAGAATACGCTTATCACCATTGCTGATATCTGGCACGAACGTTTGTGCCATTGAGTAGTTTTGACCATGATTGGTGAGTGTTTCGATGATCACAGATACGTTTGGATCGTTTTCTTTTACGCGGAAGATCGAAGCGCCACCCATACCATCAAGTGGTTTTAGGATCACGTCACCATGCTCTTCTCGGAACGCTTTAATTTTTTCTGCTTTACGCGTTACGATGGTGGTTGGTGTTAACTCTGGGAACCAAGCAGTAAATAGTTTCTCGTTACAGTCACGTAAGCTTTGCGGCTTGTTCACGATCAGAGTGCCTTGCTCTTCTGCACGTTCAAGAATGTAAGTAGCATAGATGTATTCAGTATCGAACGGAGGATCTTTGCGCATCAGAACCGCATCTAGCTCAGAAAGTTCGATGGTTTGCTCTGATTTGAATTCGTACCAACCGTTTGGATCTTCTTTTAGTTCGACTACTTTGGTGTCTGCGATCGCTTTACCTTGGTCTAGGTGAAGGTCGTTCATTTCCATGTAGTGGATTTCGTAGCCGCGGCGTTGCGCTTCAAGCATCATGGCAAAGCTAGAGTCTTTTTTGATGTTAATGGACGAGATAGGGTCCATTACAATACCCATTTTGATCATTGTGTTTCTCCGTTTTAACCGAGATCGCCGAAACGAACTTGTAAAGCTGTAATTGCTGTCAGAGCTGCCGTTTCGGTGCGCAACACGCGTGGGCCGAGCAGCGTCTCTTCAAATTGGTATTCGCGTGTCATGTCGATTTCATCTGCCGATAAACCACCTTCAGGGCCTATCAATAGGCGCACCTTTTCAACAGGTGTTGGCAGGGTGTTGATGGAATACTTTGCGCGAGGGTGCAAGTTCAGTTTTAAACCATCGTATTCTTCTTGGCACCACTCTTCTAAGCTCATGATTGGACGAATTTCTGGTACGACATTTCGACCACATTGCTCACAAGCACTTACTGCTATTTTTTGCCATTGAGCGAGTTTTTTCTCGAAACGTTTTTGATCTAGCTTGACTCCACAACGCTCAGAGATGAGAGGAGTAATGGTGTTGACGCCGAGTTCAACGGATTTTTGAATGGTAAACTCCATTTTATCGCCACGTGAAATCACTTGCCCTAGATGTAGATCTAGAGGCGACTCAATACTGTTATCTACACGCTCTGTAAGGTTAACCATGACATTTTTTTTGCTGACTTCACTAATAAGGGCAGGGAACTCTGCACCGTTACCGTCAAAGAGCAGTACTTCTTGACCCTCTTTCATGCGAAGTACGCGCCCAATATGGTTTGCAGCGTCTTCACTTAAAGCAAGGGATCCAAGTTGTGAAATGGTTTCTGGGTGATAAATTCGAGGGATACGCATCGTTTCGATTTCCTGCATACGCGAGTATTTAAACTCTAACATGGATGCTTTCTACCGAAAAAACAAGGGGCAAGAGGCGTGTAAATATCCACGCCTCGATTAGGTAACGGGCTAGTGCTTGTTTAAGTGAACAAATTACAGTGCACGGCAAGCTTCTTGAACAAATGGGTTATGGTTGCCTTGGATCTTGGCAATACGTTCATCGCGTTTACATTCCCATTTATCGACAGGATAGGTTTTGTTCCAAGCGCTCATCAACTGGCTTTGTTGCTTGGACAGTTTGAAACCATACTCTTTGCTCATGTAGAGGTATGTTCGAGCAATAGAGCCTCGAGCACGATCGGGTGGCATTACTTTGCGTTGCTTGAAGTTGACCTGCATTTCACAGCGGCCGTAGCTGACGCCGTCTTTACCATTCCACTGGCTGAAGTTGTAGTTCGAACGGTCACCGTTTACTTCTCCAATCGCTGGTGTCAGGTTGTGGAGATCGGCTTCCATTGATTTGAATTGTTTGTCACGACGAGAGCAATTCTTACGTCCACCATCTTGCCAGCATTGTAGCTGGTGGCCGAATTGCCAAGCTGGGACCACATGTTCCCATTCAATGCGAGAAGCGCGGGTTTGTTGCTTGCGAACCTGATAGCCACAAGAGGAAAGATCCGGAATGCCCTTTCGGCCCTGCCATTTGATGTCACAGCCGCAGTAGAAACTTGTTGGATGATCGGCGTAGATTTTTACCGCTTCACGTTTGGCTGCGGAGAAAGAGCTAGGAGGCGCAGCAATTGCCGCACTAGAAAGCGCAAGTAGGAATAAAGAGAACAGGTATTTCATGATTAAAGTCTTTAAAAAGTATGACTTTACCAATTCTATCACGCAAAAAAGAGTTTTAGTGATGAGTATGTTAACAATAGTAATTCAAAGGGAGAACCGAGTATGGAGTGTGATGCGCTTTTGATGAGCTGCTTTTGATGAGCTAAGTAAGGGAAATATGTTTAAGTATTTCAAAAATTGAAAATTAGGAGAATGGGCGATAAAAGATGCTAAGTGTAAAGAAAACAATTAAGTATAAAGAAACAAGCTAAGCGTTAAGAAAGCTGAGTTCCCGTAAAGCTCAACTTCTGGCGACATTTTTGGCATGAATATACCGCTTCTTTGCGGAGAACTTTATTGTGGCGGCGTATCGATAGTGGATAAACCGTACAGGCGCAGCGGTACTCAAAGGTTTTACCTTGGACTGATGCGATATTAAAATTATGAGTGGTTTTAGCGGGGACGTTAAAGACGGCCTCCATAACACCTTGCCACTCTTTGCCGTGTGGCCTCACGCGACCATACACTTGATAGGTAACAAGATGTGCCACTTCATGAGGAATCACTTCTTGGAGAAAAGCCTTTGGATTTTCTGAGAACAGCTTTGGATTTAAGCGAATCTCATTGAGTTGTAAATAAGCTTTGCCAGCCGCTTTGCCGCGAACACTAAAAGAGAGTGATGGCATGGGAAAAGAACGTGTGAATGCTTGCTCAGCCATCATGATGCAATCTGCCATCACTTGTTTGGCGTTATAGCTCAGTTCTATATCCACGACTCACCTCATTTAATCAATAAAAAGCCCCCGCGTGAGCGAGGGCCGGATCATAGCATCAGTTTTCTAAGGTGTGTGTTTTTTCTTAATGATGGCATGGTATGCATGCCAAGTACCGTAGCCTAAGATTGGCATCGTAAACAGCATACCAATACCGTAAGTAGCAAAGCCAATTAAGATACCGCCACAAATAATCGCAGCCCAAACAATCATTGCAGGAATGTTGGATTTCACCGCGTTAAAGCTGGTAAATACGGCCGTCATCATATCCACGCGACGTTCCATCATTAAAGGTATAGAGAATGCGGAAATACTGAAAACCACACAAGCCAATACAAAACCAACTAGTGAGCCAATAACCAAGAAAGGTAAGAACTCAGTTAGCGGAGCGCCTTGTACAGATGGGTATAGAGCGTGAAGTAGGGCAGCGATACGCATCCAGAAAATCATGCATACCGCGAGCATTACCGCGAAAGCCCATTGAGACGTTGAGTTACGTCCGATGGCTTTCATTGAGTGGAATAAGCTGGGTTTATGCCCACGTTCTCTCTCCCAGCTTGCATCATATAAGCCGAGTGCAAGAAAAGGCCCAATCAGCATGTAAACAATAAGACTTGGCATCACGACGAGGTGGGTACCTTGCCACTGAACAAGAAGCACAATACCAATTGCAGCAGCCATAAAACAGATGCCGTAGAACGCACTGATGATGGGCATTCGGACGAAGTCGTTCAACCCTAACGCTAACCAGTGAAATGGCGCGGTAAGGTTAATGGTATTGCAAGGGATGGTTCTAGCATATTCGTTGTCAGGGACTGCCTTTTGTTTATTGTGGAAGTCTGACGGATTCACAGTACGAGGCATAATTCCTCCTTGATTTGCTCCCCTACGGGCTCAAATTCATTTTGAATGAAACGGACCGGATGCCTGACTGACGCATTATATATATGCCCCTCTAGCCACGTGAGTCTGCATCTTATTTCGAATAGTTATATGCATCGCGAAGTGCATTTAACATTATGATAACTATTGGTGGAGTTGGCGCAATTTACAAATAATTGCTGAAGTTTTGTTCGATGTAATCTGAAGGAGTGCAGATACAAAAAGCCCCCACCAATCGGTGAGGGCTTAATTGATTCTTGCGAGATTTGATTATTTGATGCCAGCAAAATCGCGTAGAAGTTCAGCTTTATCAGTCGCTTCCCATGGGAATTCTTCGCGACCAAAGTGGCCGTATGCTGCTGTCTTCTTGTAGATTGGTTGAAGAAGGTTCAGCATTTCTTGCAGACCGTATGGACGTAGGTCGAAGAATTGACGAACGGCTTCAATGATGATGTCGTGTGATACTTTCTCAGTACCGAACGTTTCAACCATGATAGACGTTGGATCCGCCACACCGATAGCGTATGAAAGTTGGATTTCACAACGGTCAGCCATGCCTGCAGCTACGATGTTTTTCGCTACATAACGCGCTGCATATGCTGCAGAGCGGTCTACTTTCGATGGATCTTTACCAGAGAATGCACCGCCACCGTGACGAGCTGCGCCGCCGTAGGTATCAACGATGATCTTACGACCAGTCAGACCACAGTCACCCATTGGACCGCCAATAACGAAACGACCAGTTGGGTTAATGAAGAAGTTGGTGTCTTTGCTGATCCACTCTGATGGCAGTACTGGCTTGATGATTTCTTCCATAACCGCTTCACGTAGATCAGGTGTTGATACTGAATCACAGTGCTGAGTTGAAAGAACAACAGCATCGATGCCTACGATCTTGCCTTGGTCGTACTGGAAAGTAACCTGAGACTTCGCGTCTGGACGTAGGAAGTCTAGCTTACCGCTCTTACGTACTTCAGCTTGCTTTTTCACTAGCAAGTGAGAGTAAGTAATTGGAGCTGGCATTAAAATTTCAGTTTCGTTCGTTGCGTAACCAAACATGATACCTTGGTCACCCGCGCCTTGCTCTTTAGGATCGGCTTTATCAACACCTTGGTTGATGTCTGGTGATTGCTTACCAATGGTGTTTAGAACAGCACAAGAGTTAGCATCAAAGCCCATGTCTGAGTGAACGTAACCGATTTCACGTACGGTTTCACGAGTCAGTTCTTCGATATCAACCCACGCAGAAGTTGTGATCTCACCACCTACCATAACCATGCCGGTTTTTACGTAAGTTTCACAAGCAACACGTGCCTTAGGGTCTTGCTCAAGAATAGCATCAAGAACTGCGTCAGAGATTTGGTCTGCGATTTTATCTGGATGACCTTCTGATACCGACTCAGAAGTGAACAGGTGCTTAGCCATGATAGCTCCAATCTAAAAGTTTACTCATGGCTAACTAACCCAAGCTGGCCACGAAAAATTCAATACTGTTTGTAGGTGTTTCTACATCTAGACGTCTATTTTAAATTTCCGTGTTCGAATTACAAGCTATTTTTCAGTTTGAATTCACACAGTATATTTCCCAAACGTTTGCTTTTAGTGTGGTGAATTTAAACAAAAAGCGGGATAACTAGAAAAAGATTGCGCTAAAACCTCAAAAATGGTGAGTAAAACGTTTGCAGTCGGATTTTTGCTTTGAGAGAATATTGCTCGCACTTTAACGCCCAACATGATTTGGGGTTGTGCCAACATTCCTTTATTAATTCGCTTAATGCACTCAGGAGCAGACATGTCTTCTCGTAAACATCTGGCTAATGCAATCCGCGCTCTAAGCATGGATGGCGTTCAACAAGCAAACTCTGGCCACCCAGGCGCACCTATGGGTATGGCTGATATCGCTGAAGTTCTTTGGCGTTCTCACCTAAATCACAACCCAGCAAACCCAGAGTGGGCTGACCGCGACCGTTTTGTTTTGTCTAACGGCCACGGCTCTATGCTGATTTACTCTCTACTGCATCTGAGCGGATACGAGCTGTCTATCGATGATCTTAAGAACTTCCGTCAGCTTCACTCTAAGACTCCAGGTCACCCAGAGTACGGTTACGCGCCTGGTATCGAGACAACGACGGGTCCTCTAGGTCAAGGCATCACTAACGCAGTTGGTATGGCAATGGCTGAGAAAGCACTAGCGGCTCAGTTCAACAAAGAAGGCCATGACATCGTTGATCACTTCACTTACGTGTTCATGGGCGACGGTTGTTTGATGGAAGGTATCTCGCACGAGGCTTGCTCTCTTGCTGGTACACTAGGCCTTGGCAAACTGATTGCATTTTGGGATGACAACGGCATTTCTATCGATGGTCACGTTGAAGGTTGGTTCTCTGACGACACACCTAAGCGCTTTGAAGCTTACGGCTGGCACGTAATTCCAGCTGTTGACGGTCACGACTCTGAAGCAATCAATGCTGCAATTGAAGCGGCAAAAGCGGACCCTCGTCCTACGCTTATCTGTACTAAAACTATCATCGGCTTTGGTTCTCCAAACAAATCAGGCTCTCACGACTGTCACGGTGCGCCACTAGGTGCGGAAGAAATCACAGCAGCGCGTGAATTCCTAGGTTGGGAACACCCAGCATTTGAAATCCCTGCAGATGTATACGCTGAGTGGGATGCAAAAGCGGCGGGTTCTGAGAAAGAAGCGGCTTGGAACGCGAAATTTGAAGCATACGCAGCAGCTTACCCAGCAGAAGCGGCAGAGCTTAAGCGTCGTCTGAACGGCGAACTTCCTGCACAGTGGGAAGAAAAAGCATCGGCAATCATCGCTGATCTTCAAGCAAACCCAGCGAACATCGCATCACGTAAAGCATCTCAAAACGCACTAGAAGCGTTTGGTCAAATGCTTCCAGAATTTATGGGCGGCTCTGCTGACCTAGCGCCTTCTAACCTAACTATGTGGTCTGGTTCTAAGTCTCTAGAAGCAAGCGACTTCTCTGGTAACTACATCCACTACGGTGTACGTGAATTCGGTATGACAGCGATCATGAACGGCATTGCACTACACGGCGGTTTCGTTCCTTACGGCGCAACATTCCTAATGTTCATGGAATACGCTCGTAACGCAATGCGCATGGCTGCTCTGATGAAAGTTCAGAACATCCAAGTTTACACGCATGACTCTATCGGTCTTGGTGAAGATGGCCCAACTCACCAACCAGTTGAGCAAATCGCGTCTCTACGTTTGACGCCGAACATGAGCACATGGCGCCCATGTGACCAAGTTGAGTCTGCAGTTTCATGGAAGCTTGCTATTGAACGTAAAGATGGGCCATCGGCACTTATCTTCTCTCGTCAAAACCTAGCACAGCAAGAGCGTACAGCTGAACAAGTAGCGGACATCGCAAAAGGTGCTTACGTCCTGAAAGACAGCGATGGTAAGCCTGAGCTAATCCTTATCGCGACAGGCTCTGAAGTTGAGCTAGCAGTGAAAGCTGCTGAGCAACTAACCGCTGAAGGTAAGAAAGTACGCGTTGTTTCAATGCCATCAACAGATGCATTTGACAAGCAAGACGCCGCTTACCGTGAATCTGTACTGCCATCAGACGTAACAGCACGTATCGCGGTAGAAGCGGGCATTGCAGACTTCTGGTACAAGTACGTTGGCTTTGACGGTCGCATCATCGGTATGACAACATTCGGTGAATCTGCGCCAGCTGAGCAATTGTTCGAGATGTTTGGTTTCACTGTAGAAAACGTAGTGAACACAGCAAAAGAACTATTAGCGTAATTTAGCGCTAGAAATGAAAAACCGAGCGTTAGTGCTCGGTTTTTTGTGTCTTAAATTGAGGAACGAATCTATTAATGCGTTCTCGTGTTCAATCAGTTACTATCTGTGACACGATTTTTTGGTGAGGCGAGGGAATCATGCTAAAGGTTGCGATCAATGGATTTGGACGTATCGGTCGTAATGTACTGCGAGCAGTATATGAAAGCGGTAAGCATCAACAAATTAAGGTTGTTGCGGTCAATGAACTCGCACAACCAGAAGCCATGGCGCATCTTCTTCAATATGACACCAGTCATGGCCGCTTCGGAAAAAAAATCTCTCACGATCAAGAACACCTCTACGTTCATCACGGTTCTTGTCACCATGACAGTGGCGAATATGATTCCATTCGAATTCTTCATCTTGCCGAAATTGACCTGTTACCGTGGCGTGACTTAGAGGTTGATATTGTCCTCGATTGCACGGGTGTCTACGGCTCTCAGGCTGATGGGCAAGCGCATATAGAAGCTGGTGCCAAGAAAGTGCTGTTCTCACATCCTGGTGCAAGTGATATCGATAACACGATTATTTATGGTGTGAACCACGAAACCTTAAAAGATGAACATCGTGTTGTATCGAATGGGTCATGTACCACCAACTGCATTGTACCGATCATTAAAGTGTTGGATGAGGCATTCGGAATCGAGTCTGGAACCATTACCACCATCCATTCATCAATGAACGATCAGCAAGTCATTGACGCCTATCATAACGATTTAAGACGTACTCGAGCAGCAAGCCAATCTATTATCCCTGTAGACACAAAGTTGCATAAAGGTATTGAAAGAATATTCCCGAAATTTTCTAACAAATTTGAAGCAATTTCGGTTCGAGTGCCAACGGTAAATGTGACCGCGATGGATTTAAGTGTCACAATTAGTACAAATGTGAAAGTTAATGACGTAAATCAAACCATTGTTAACGCATCTCAGTGTACATTACGTGACATTGTTGACTATACTGAATCGCCACTTGTTTCTATCGATTTCAATCACGATCCGCACAGTGCGATTGTGGATGGAACGCAAACCAGAGTGAGTAATGGGCATTTAGTTAAAATGCTTGTTTGGTGTGATAACGAGTGGGGCTTTGCGAACCGGATGTTAGACACCGCATTAGCAATGCAAGCTTCTTCACAAGTGGATCAATAATGTTGAAGAAGCGATGGAGAAAATTTTTATTTCAAGCCTTGAAATAAATTAAACGTATCTCCATATCAGTAATCAGTTTGAAGAATTAACGGGCTTGGCAGGATTGCCGAGTTTTCAAAAACTTTAATTATTAAATATTTGAGAGGACACATCATGTCTGTAATCAAGATGACTGACCTGGATCTAGCAGGTAAACGTGTATTTATCCGTGCTGACCTTAACGTGCCAGTAAAAGACGGTAAAGTAACTTCTGATGCACGTATCATCGCATCTCTTCCAACTATCAAGCTATGTCTAGAAGCTGGCGCGAAAGTAATGGTGACATCTCACCTAGGTCGCCCAACTGAAGGTGAATACGCTGAAGAGTTCTCTCTACAACCAGTAGTTAACTACCTAAACGACGCACTAGATTGCGAAGTTAAACTAGCGAAAGATTACCTAGATGGTCTAGAACTAAACGCTGGTGAGCTTGTTGTTCTTGAAAACGTTCGCTTCAACAAAGGCGAAAAGAAAAACGAAGAAGAACTATCTAAGAAGTACGCAGCACTATGTGATGTATTCGTAATGGATGCATTCGGTACGGCTCACCGCGCACAAGCTTCAACTCACGGCGTAGGCATGTTTGCTGAAGTTGCATGTGCTGGTCCTCTACTAGCTGCTGAACTAGAAGCACTAGGCAAAGCAATGAGCAACCCAGAGCGTCCTCTAGTTGCTATCGTTGGTGGTTCAAAAGTTTCTACTAAACTGACTGTTCTTGAGTCGCTATCTAAAATCGCTGACCAACTTGTTGTTGGTGGTGGTATCGCGAACACATTCATCGCAGCTGAAGGTCACAATGTAGGTAAGTCTCTGTACGAAGCTGACCTAGTTGAAACAGCACAAAAACTAATGAAAGAGTGTGCAATTCCAGTTGCGACTGACGTTGCTTGTGCAAAAGCTTTCGATGAGAACGCAGAAGCTGAAATCAAGAATGTTGCTGACGTTCAAGATGACGACATGATCTTCGACTTAGGTCCAGATTCAACGGCTGCTCTAGCTGAGATCATTGCAAACGCGAAAACTATCCTGTGGAATGGTCCTGTAGGCGTATTCGAATTCAAAAACTTCGAAGCAGGTACTAAAGGTATCTCTGAAGCAATCGCTAAGTCTGCTGCATTCTCTGTAGCAGGTGGTGGTGATACGCTAGCAGCTATCGACCAATTCGGTATTAAAGCTGACGTTTCTTACATCTCTACTGGCGGCGGTGCTTTCCTTGAGTTTGTAGAAGGTAAAGTACTTCCTGCGGTTGAAATGCTAGAAGCACGCGCAGCTAAGTAATATTCAGTAAAGCGGGAGACATCTCCCGCTTTCTTGTTTGCTGCAATGCGAAGCTAAGTCTGCTAGAATGGCCTCAGTTGTGAGCAAACGTTTGCAAGATTTTTAATTTAATAAGTTTTGTTTAAAAACGACAGATAAATAGGATTACATCCATGTCTAAGATCTTCGACTTCGTAAAACCAGGTGTTATCTCTGGCGATGACGTACAAAAAGTTTTTGAAGTAGCGAAAGAAAACAATTTCGCTCTTCCAGCAGTTAACGTTGTTAACACTGATTCTATCAACGGCGTACTTGAAGCTGCAGCTAAAGTTAAAGCTCCAGTTGTAGTTCAGTTCTCTAACGGCGGCGCTGCTTTCTTCGCTGGTAAAGGCGTGAAACTTGAAGGTCAAGGTGCTCAAATCCTTGGTGCTGTTGCTGGTGCAAAATACGTTCACGCTGTAGCTGAAGCTTACGGTGTGCCAGTAATTCTTCACACTGACCACGCTGCTAAGAAACTTCTTCCATGGATCGACGGTCTACTAGACGCTGGTGAAGAGTTCTTCGCTCAAACTGGTAAGCCTCTATTCTCTTCTCACATGATTGACCTTTCTGAAGAGTCTCTAGAAGAGAACATCGAAATCTGTGCTCAATACCTAGCGCGTATGGAAAAAATGGGTATGACTCTAGAATTTGAACTAGGTTGTACTGGTGGTGAAGAAGACGGCGTAGACAACTCTGATATGGATCAGTCTGAGCTATACACTTCTCCAGAAGACGTAGCTTACGCATACGAGAAACTAAGCCCAATCAGCCACCGTTTCACTATCGCGGCATCTTTCGGTAACGTACACGGTGTTTACCAAGCAGGTAACGTTGTACTTACTCCAACTATCCTACGTGACTCTCAAGCATACTGCGCAGAGAAATTTGGTATCGCACCAAACGCGCTAAACTTCGTATTCCACGGTGGTTCTGGTTCAACTGAAGCTGAAATCAAAGAGTCTATCTCTTACGGTGTTATCAAAATGAACATCGATACTGATACACAGTGGGCAACTTGGGACGGTATCCGTACTTACGAAGCTGAAAACCGTGATTACCTACAAGGTCAAATCGGTAACCCAACTGGTGAAGCTGCGCCTAACAAGAAATACTACGACCCACGCGTATGGCTACGTGCTGGTCAAGCGTCAATGGTTACTCGTCTAGAGAAAGCTTTCGCAGACCTAAACGCAATCGACGTACTATAATTCGTCACATTAGATTGATTTTAAACCCGCTCACATGAGCGGGTTTTTTGTGTCTGCATTTTGCTTATCGAATCTAGACTTATCGCAAATCTGCGCTTTGTTCTCAAACGTTTTATCTATGCTGACTCTAAGTTTTGAATGTCTCTGATTGGTATAAATTAGTGCGCTTTTTATATGCACTAGAGTGAGTTGAACAAAATTTTGTAGTCTGTTGCAACCTGGTGTCAAATGAATGAAAAAATGTGGCGAATTGTAATTTTGTTGCGTAATCTGTAACAGGTCAGCATCAATTATCTTTGGTAAGACACTGTTTTGCTTCTCTTTGCAAAACTTTAACTTTGCAAAATGTTGGAATTGAGATATTGTGCCAAAATTCTGACGCAGTTCAGTAAAGTTATAACGAATTTACTTCAAATAAGAACGCATAAGAATTGCGATTCATATTTTATTAGCAACTAGATTGATATCTTTTTATTTTTGAGGATACAAATTATGGCAGGTGAATCGGTGAGCATCGATACCTCTTTGACAGAAGGTCTAAATGAAGCGCATTCATGGTTGAGCAATAACTCAGACCTATTAGTGCAGTATGGCATCAACATTATCTCAGCAGTACTGATTCTATTTATTGGTAACATCATTGTTAAAATGATTGCTAATAGCGTAGCGAAAGTGCTTGATAAGAAGAATATGGACAAGGCCGTTGTTGAATTTATTCACGGCATCGTTCGTTACCTTCTTTTAGTAATTGTACTTATTGCTGCACTAAGCCGAATTGGTGTTCAAACGGCTTCAGTCGTTGCGGTAATTGGTGCGGCAGGTCTTGCTGTTGGTCTTGCTCTGCAAGGTTCGCTGTCTAACTTTGCTGCGGGTGTTCTTATTGTTGCTTTCCGTCCGTTTAAGTCAGGTGACTACGTAGAGATTGGCGGCGTGGCAGGCAGTGTAGAAGCGATTCAGATTTTCCAGACGGTTCTAAAAACACCAGACAACAAAATGGTAGTGGTTCCAAACTCTGGCGTAATTGGCGCACCTATTACTAACTACTCTCGTCACGCGACTCGTCGTGTAGACCTAGTAATTGGCGTGTCTTATAAAGCAGACCTAAAGCAAACTAAGCAAGTGATCCGCGAAACTCTAGAAAAAGACCCACGTATCTTGAAAGATCCAGATATGACAATTGGTGTGCTAGCTCTAGCCGATTCTTCAGTTAACTTCGTGGTTCGTCCATGGTGTAACACTGCTGATTACTGGGATGTTTACTTCGATTCTACTCAAGCAATCAAAGAAGCATTGGATGCAGCTGGCATCGAAATTCCATTCCCACAAATGGATGTTCACTTGAATAAAGTTGAAGCTTAATCACTTCGATTAAGAACATGAAAAAGCGAGGTATTTTCCTCGCTTTTTTTATATCTCGAGAAACGTATTGACTGATCTTATAGAGAAAATAGGGAGTTAGCGCCGTGGGGCTTTAACACTCTTATGCTAGTTAGATTTGCTCCTGAGATTAACCGTATTTAGTGATTAACTCACTTGCGAGTGCAAAGGCGATTACGAACATCATCATAGCGACAGCGATGTCGATGCCTTTTTTCACTTTCGGCTTTGATAGTGTAGGGCCTAGTTTCGCTGCGCCTAACGATAATGTATAGAACCAGACAAACGATGCCATAATGGTACCTACTGCAAAAGCGATGCGATCGTTACCCTCAAATTGGCCACCAATGGAACCTAAGATCACGACAGTATCTAAGTAAAGATGCGGATTCAATACGGTGACGGCGAGTGCGCCAAGGATAACGGTACGGCGGCCTCGAGCGACGACTTCTCCTTTCGACTCAGATGTATCAGTCGGTTTGAGTGCGCTTTTTAGTGATAGCATGCCGTAAATACTTAAAAAGGCGATACCACCTAACGTTACCGATGTAAGCAAAATTTCGTTTTGCGATAGGATTGCACCACCACCAAAGATACCCAGTGAGATAAAGATCATATCTAGAATGCTACAGATGGTTGCTGTTGTTAGATGATGTTGGCGCTTAATACCTTGGTTAAGGACATATGCATTCTGCGCACCGATCGGAATGATCATCGTCGCACCTAATCCGAATCCTTGCAATAACACCCAAAAGCTCACGATACACCTCAAAAATCAGTAATAGAACAGCAGAAGAATGGAAGATATCGCTTTCATATAAATAAGTATAATTAATGATTTTAATATATTATTAGAGATACTTATTTCGTTAAATCTATTTGGTTTATTAAGTATTGATACGGAGGTAAAGCGCGTGCGAGGATTGGATTACAAATGGGTAGAATCGTTAGATGCGGTAGTGCACTTAGGCAGTTTTGAAAGGGCTGCAGAGCATTTGTTTGTTTCTCAATCGGCTATATCTCAACGAATCAAACAACTTGAAAAGTACCTAGCGCAACCCGTACTCATTCGTGAACAACCACCTAAACCCACCCCCATAGGAAAGAAACTACTCGGGCTCTATCGCCGTGTAAGGTTGCTTGAGCATGAAATCTTACCAGAGCTGAAAAATGATACGACTACACGGCCTGTCCAGCTATCTTTAGCTACTAACGCTGACAGTTTAGCAACGTGGTTATTACCAGCTCTGCAGGATGTCATGAAACAACGCCAAGTAGAGTTAAAACTGACGATATATGGTGAATCGCGTTCGATTGAAAAGCTGAAAAGTGGTGAAGTAGCTGGAGCAATAAGCCTAGAATCGCAAGCAATTTCCGGTTGTAGAGCGGATTATCTTGGACGTATTGATTACGTTTGTGTCGCGAGTCCGGAGTTTTATCAGCGCTACTTTATGGATGGAGTGAACAATCAGACGTTATTAAATGCACCGGCGGTTTCTTATGATCAATATGATGATTTGCATAAAACGTTTTTAACTGAGCACTTTAACATTAGGCCTGACAGTGTTATTCACCATAACATCAGCAGTTCTGAAGCCTTTCTCAAGATGGCTTTGGCGAGTGTTGCCTATTGTTTGATCCCTAGATTGCAGATTACCGACGAGCTAGAAAAAGGCACTTTGATTGATATTACGCCCGGATTTTTGATGTCTTATCGAATCTACTGGCATCATTGGCAGTTAGAAACAGGGGTACTGCAAGAAATATCTCAAGCGATTGTGGGGTATGCTCAAACACATTTGCCACAATAAGTTCCCTTATTTTCGATAACTTACCACGAAGTAACACAGTCAAAGTTGTGTTAGAAGTCGATGAAGATACTTGGATAATTATTAGAAGTTTCTATGATGAAGTTATAGAACGTCACTCTGCCTCATCTAGAGCTCATCGTTAGGTATTCACCGCACGCTGGAGAGAGTGATCTTCGTCTTTCAATATGGATGGATGTATCAAATGAAACTGTCTTCAATTTTATTGGCTTCAGCACTGAGTTTTTCTAGTGCTTCTGTATTTGCTTACGATGTACCTAACTTTGCGCACGTTAACACGACTGGCTATGGAGAGGTTGTTGCCACACCTGATATGGCGACCTTTTCGGTAAAAGTGGTAGATACAACAATGACGGCGGAGCAAGCAAAGCAATCTGTCGACAAAACGGTAGAGACATTTCTGAATAGCTTAGCCGATGCGGGTCTATCAAAAGATAACATTACCAGCTCTAATCTGTACTTGGCCCCGCAATATCACTATCCGAAATCAGGGAAGTCTGAATTAGTCGGCTATCGTGCTTCTCGTAGTATTGATGTAACGGTAGAAGATCTAGCGAACTTAAATCAATACTTGGATATGGCTTTGAAAGCGGGCATCAACCAAGTCGATAACATCCAACTGAAAGTGAGCAATCAGGAAGAGTACCAACAAAAAGCGCGCATGGCAGCGATTAAAGATGCTCAGAGTAAAGCGGCATCTTTAGCAACAGGTTTTGATAAGAAACTTGGGGATGTTTGGCAAATTAACTATAACCAAATGAACACTCGTCCAATTTTGTTGCGCTCAATGGCAATGGATGCAAAACAAAGCTCTAATGGCTACCAAGACTCGACACTGGTCATTCGCGACCAAGTGGATGTGGTTTACAAGCTCAAGTAATCTCAGCCATAGCAAACAGCAGGTCATTCTGGCGGGTTATAACGCTTAGATAAAAGCAACAAGTAGAAAGGCAGGGTATCCCCTGCCTTTTGTGTGTTCGCCTATTAGTGATTAGTGAAGGATGCGAGCGCGAATAGTGCCCTCGATGCTTTTTAGTTTCACTAGTGCCTCTTCTGCACGAGAGGTTTCTACGTCGATTACCACATAACCAATTTCTGATGCTGTCTGTAGATACTGACCTGCGATGTTAATGCTTTCTTCTGCGAAGATGGTGTTAATTTGCGTCAGGATACCTGGGCGGTTTTTGTGAATGTGCAGTAGGCGAGAACATTCGCGATGTTCTGGCAATGATACTTCAGGGAAATTCACACTTGATAGTGTGGAGCCGTTATCTGAGTATTTCGCTAGCTTACCTGCGACTTCAACGCCAATGTTTTCCTGTGCTTCTTGCGTTGAGCCACCAACATGTGGCGTCAGGATGACGTTGTCGAATTTTTGTAGTGGCGATTCAAATGAATCTGCATTTGTCTGAGGTTCTACCGGGAATACATCAATGGCAGCGCCTGAAATATGTCCGGACTCTAAGCTATGACATAACGCTGGGATATCGACGACCGTGCCGCGAGCGGCATTGATGAAAATCGCGCCTGGCTTCATGCGGGCAAACTCTTCTTCACCCATCATATTTTTGGTGTCTGGTGTTTCAGGAACGTGCAGAGAAATCACATCACACTTATTGAGTAGTTCGCTCATCGTAAAGACTTGCGTAGCGTTACCGAGCGACAGTTTATTTTCAATGTCGTAGTAGTAAACGCGCATCCCTAAGTTTTCTGCAATGATCCCTAGTTGCGTACCAATATGACCATAACCAATGATACCTAGACGCTTACCGCGAGCTTCATAAGAGCTGTCTGCGCTTTTCTTCCAAACCCCACGGTGTGCAAGTGCATTTTTCTCTGGAATGCCACGAAGGAGCAGCAGGATTTGACCCAGTACCAACTCCGCCACACTGCGTGTGTTTGAGAACGGTGCGTTAAAAACAGGTACACCACGTCGAGCTGCTGCGTTTAGATCAACTTGGTTGGTGCCGATACAAAAACAGCCAATCGCAACTAACTTGTTTGCCGCATTGATGACTTCTTCTGAAAGGTTGGTGCGGGAGCGGATACCGATGAAATGAACATCTTTGACTGCTTCAATCAGTTCCTCTTCAGAAAGGGAGCCTTTGTGATATTCAATGTTGCTGTAGCCAGCCGCTTGAAGAACTTCAACAGAAGATGGGTGAAGTCCCTCGAGCAAGAGGATTTTTATTTTTTCTTTATCCAGTGAAATTTTGGCCATTTTCTCGTCCTTAAAATGGAAAGGTGGGCTAATGTGGCGCACATAAAGCAAAACCATTAAAGAGGGAATAATTAACAGTTTTGTTGGAAGACAAACGTTTCCCTGTGCGTATTCTGCTCAATAAAGTAGCAAAAAAAAATCACTTTGGGTAAGAAAATTACGGAATAAGGTAGGTGTTTGTTAGAAAAAGGGAAGAAAAAACGGTGCATTGAGCACCGTTTGTAATGAAATAACAGAAAACTTAAACCACTAAAGGAATTATTCTTCTATTTTTGCACCCTCTGGTGTGCCAGTGATAACCACATCTGCACCACGATGAGCGAATAAGCCAACTGTCACAACACCAGCGATGCCATTGATCTTATCTTCCATCTCTTTTGGATTCGTGATTTGCATGTTGTGTACATCTAAGATCACGTTGCCGTTATCTGTCACGACACCCTCACGGTATGCAGGATCACCACCAAGTTTCACTAATTCGCGAGCAACGTAAGAACGCGCCATAGGAATGACTTCCACAGGAAGAGGGAATTGGCCAAGAACGTCAACTGCTTTTGTGCCATCAACGATACAAACAAATTTGTTTGAGATAGCGGCTACGATTTTTTCACGAGTCAGTGCAGCACCGCCGCCTTTGATCATTTCGCGATCTGCGTTGATTTCATCTGCACCGTCAACGTAGATATCAAGCATCGCAACGTCATTGCACTCATACACTTCAATGCCAAGCTCTTTTAAACGCTCAGTTGAAGCAACAGAGCTAGAGACTGCGCCTTTGATGTCATCTTTGATACTGCCTAGGGCATCGATGAAGTGATTCACGGTAGAGCCAGTACCAACACCGACAATGCTGCCTTTCTCAACATATTTAAGTGCTGCCCAACCAGCCGCTTTTTTCATTTCATCTTGGGTCATGCCAATCTCCTGAATAGATGTTCGTTAACGTTTGCGGCGTGATTATAGCGGCTTATTTGGCACTTTCCCATTGCCAGATTTGGCTTGGAGTCACGATCTTAGGTAAAGGAACATCCCAATGTGCAGTAGGTAAAAGATCGACACGCTGACAATCGTGGGCAATACCAATAGGTTTTGCTCCAAGTCCGGTATTAAACCAGTGGGAAAGGGTGCGGTCATAATAGCCTCCGCCCATTCCAAGGCGATGACCAAGGCTATCGAAACCCACTAAAGGCGTGCAGATTAAATCGAGTTCGTGGATAGGCTTAAGATGACGAATATCGAGCTTAGGCTCCAGAATGCCGTATTTGTTGTAAACCAATTGGTCATCGTGTAGATACTGTAAAAACAGCAGTTGCCCTTTAGAGAATGGGTGGATCACTGGGAGGTAAATGGACTTACCTTGTTGCCATAACCATTCAATCAGCGGCTTGGTGTCAAGCTCACCATCGGCTGAGAGGTAAAGTGCGATGTGCTGAGCGCGTTGAATTTCAGGCAATTGTGAAAACTGAGTAATCAGATCGAGCCCAGCTTGGAACTGAGTGTCACTACACAGCGCATTGCGTTTTTCACGAATAAGTTTGCGGAAATCTTGTCGAGATAGGTCTGACATAGAGGAATACCCCAGGGTGCCGTTGAGGATTGTGGCCCTTGAACAGCTGGTTCAAGGCGGATCAGCAATGATAACCGTAGGCTTCTCGGTACGAGCCAAGCTTGCTCAATAGCTATCAAGTACTAACCCTTTGGTATTGCTTATCGGCTCAGGGACTTAAATCCAACTGACAAACACCCCAGGGTAAATTTGGTATCTACTGCTGTCCTTGCGTTACTTTGCTAAGTGCGTTTTCTAAAGACGCGGTGAGCTTTTCCATTCGCTCCGTTATTTCTTGTTGCTGGCCACTCGATTCGTATGACTTGGTATGAAGTTCATAACAAATGTTCAGTGCCGCGAACGTTAATAGCTGAATTTCATTGGTTACCTTAGTACGTTCACTCATCTCTTGCAATCGGCGATCAAGATCTTTTGCCGCTGTCATCAGTGATTCTTCTTGCCCTGTTGGACAATTCACTCGTGTCATTTTGCCAAGGATTTCAACGTCGACCGCTTGATTGCTCATGATGAATAAACTCTATATTCGCGCTATCTAAGGCATTGCTTCATACAACTGCCGAGGAGGAAACTATAGAAAAACCTCTATTAAGATTCAAGCATTTCCCATCACAGAAAGAAAAATGGTGAAGTGATCACACAGGAATTGGACAAATTGAGTAATTCCTATCCAAAATTGAAATTGATAGCCGTTTCAGCCGACAGGGCTTGATGGTAGGATATGTCGTCTATTATTACGCAAAAATGAGCCGAGATATGAGTGAAATCACCCTTCCAGAATACCAAACCATTGCTGCCGAATTGAAATCAGCGAGCCTAGCTGTGACGCCTGCCGAATTACACGGCCTGCTTGTCGGTATGTTAAGTGGTGGATTGGCGATTAATGATCAAACCTGGCAACCTATTCTTTTTGATTACACTAACGAGGGCATGGGATGGCCAGCAACGGCATTAGCTTGTGCGGATAGCGTTTTCAAAGTAACAGTAAGAGAGCTTACGGGCACCTCTATGGAGCTGGAGTTTTTGCTGCCTGATGAACCTGGTGAAGAGGGTTTGTTTGCATTGGCTGATAGCTTGTCTGAGTTTGTTAACCACTTTATTTCAGGTCTTGGTTTAGCAGGCATTGCCCTAAATAAAGCATCTGATGATGCAAAAGAAGCCCTAGCGGATCTTGAAGAAATTGCTAAGTTGGGCATTGATGAAGATGACGATTTTGGTGAACAAGCTCAATTGCTAGAGCAAGTCATTGAGCATGTGAAAGCTTGCGTGTTAACCATTCATGCAGAGTTTGGCGCGCGCCCTGAAAGTAGCGATAGCCAAGCAACCATTCATTAATCAGTCCGATTTCATTTTTTGAATAGCTTCTAGAGGTTAGCATGATGCAATATGATGTTGTTATTGCTGGTGGCGCCATGGCGGGGGCAACGCTTGCGTTGGCGATTGAACATTTATCTAAAGGCACGCTCAATATTGCAGTCGTTGAACCTTTTAAAGTGCAGTCAGAGGGCCACCCAGGTTTTGACTCTCGCTCAATTGCACTGTCTTATGGCACGGTCAATATTTTACGTCATTTAAAACTTTGGCCAGCGATTGAACCTCATGCAACACCCATTGAACATATTCATGTTTCAGATCGTTCTCACGCGGGAATGACGGAAATTACCAAGCAAGACGTTGGCATTGAAGCGCTTGGTTATGTGGTGGAACTAGCGGATGTTGGGCGTGTTTATCAAGGTTTATTCGAGCATAGTCAATCTATCACGCAGTTTTGCCCAAACTCGGTAGCCTCCGTTGAGCGGGAACAAGATAAGGTTCACATTGAACTCAGTGGCGGCGAAAAGTTAGAAGCAAAGCTTCTTGTTGCTGCGGATGGGGCCGTTTCTCAGTGTTGCCAGCAAATTGGTTTAGAGTTGTCTGAACACGATTTTGATCAAGTGGCGGTGATTGCCAATATAGTGACTCAGGAGCCGCATCAAGGTCGTGCTTTTGAGCGTTTCACGCCAAACGGGCCAGTAGCTTTGCTACCGATGAGTGACAACCGAATGTCACTGGTTTGGTGTTTGCGCCCAGAGGAAGCTAAAAGGGTTATGGCATTGCCTGATGGCGAGTTTTTAGAACGATTACAAAATGATTTTGGATGGCGACTAGGAGCAATGAAAAAAGTCGGCCAGCGTGCGAGTTATCCACTGTTATTGCGTCATCGAAAACAGAATATATCGCATCGATTTGCCATCGTCGGTAATGCGGCACAAACGCTTCACCCTATTGCTGGACAGGGCTTTAACCTTGGCATTAGAGATGTGGCGTCACTGGCGGAAGAAATCGTCAAACAGAGTGATGACGTTGGTCGCTATCAAGGTCTAATGCGTTTTAGTGTGAGACGTGAATCGGATCGTCAAGAAACCATTTGGCTAACGAGCTCTCTAGTGCATATATTTTCAAATGACTTACCCGCGATGCGAATAGGGCGGAATTTTGCTCTTGCAACGATGGATAACCTTTCTACTTTTAAGCAGCCGCTGCTACGCCATACACTTGGTATAGTGAAACGATGAACGGCAACGAATTAGGTAACAATAATCAATGATGCAAAGTGTAGATGTCGCCATCATCGGCGGTGGTATGGTTGGATTGGCATTGGCCGCCGCTTTTAAAGACAGTGATCTACGTGTGGCTGTCATTGAAGGCTCTGTGCCGGACGATACGTTGAACGAACTTCCGGATATTCGTGTATCAGCGTTGAGTCGCTCTAGTGAAACAATGCTGCGTAAACTCGGGGCGTGGCAAGGTATCGAGCAACGTCGAGCTTCCCCATACCAAGCAATGGAAGTGTGGGAACAAGACAGCTTTGCAAAAATAGCGTTTGATGCGCAAAGCATGGCGCAGCCAGACCTTGGTCATATTGTTGAGAACCGCGTGATTCAATTAGCGTTGTTAGAGCAAGTACAAAAGCTGGATAACGTGACGCTGTTTATGCCAGCACGCTGTGCAACGTTAGCCGTTGGTGAGCAAGAGAGCTGGCTAACGTTAGATAATGGCCAAGCAATGACCGCAAAATTGGTTGTGGGAGCCGATGGAGCGAACTCTTGGTTACGTAACCAAATGAATATTCCGCTTACGCATTGGGATTACGGCCATAGTGCCTTAGTTGCGAACGTAAAAACAACGGATGCGCACGATGGCATTGCACGTCAGATTTTTACCCCAAATGGCCCGTTGGCTTTTCTACCGATGTCTGAGCCAAATATGTGCTCGATAGTGTGGTCTACTGATCCACTTCGTGCTGAACATCTATTGGCGATGGATGAACATGACTTTAATAAAGCACTAACCAGTGAATTTGACGTGCGTTTAGGCATGTGTGAAGTGATCGGCGAACGTGCGGCATTTCCTCTGAAGATGCGTTATGCACGTGATTTTGTGGTTGAGCGTGTGGCATTGGTTGGTGATGCCGCTCATACGATCCACCCATTGGCAGGGCAGGGTGTAAATCTTGGCTTATTAGATGCTGCGAGTTTGGCACAAGAAGTATTAGCACTTTGGAAACAAGGGCAAGATATCGGTACTAAACGGAACTTGCGTGGTTATGAACGTTGGCGCAAAGCAGAAGCTGCGAAGATGATTGCGGCCATGCAAGGTTTCCGAGATTTGTTTTCTGGTGACAACCCAGCTAAGAAATTCGTACGTGGTATTGGTTTGAGCCTAGCGGGCCAATTACCAGGGGCGAAAGACGAAATCATGAAACATGCGCTGGGCTTAAAAGGCAATTTACCAGAGCTCGCTCGTCAGTAAATGCTGCCATTGTTTCACCAAGCGAAAAACACAAAAAAGGCTGGTTGACCCAGCCTTTGTTATTTCATCGATGTTTTTGCTAAGCGTATGCGCATCTGAGCTTCATAATTTCTTGATTAATCTCTTTTACTGCTTGAAAGTGACGCTTCTCAGCTTTCTCTGGCAGCATTAACTTCCCGTTATCAAACTCGAACTTGCCGACTCCGTAAATATAGATTCTTCCCTTAAAAAGACGACTTATATGTTTAGCAATCATACCTGGTGTATAGCGCTTAAACAGTCTCATATTTACTTTTCCTTATCGTTTACCTAGCCAAGTAATTCTACGTTTTTCGAGTGAAAATTATTGTGACAGCAATAGTATTAAATGTAGGAGATAACTGCTGAGTTAGAGATTTGTGCTTTACTAGACAAAATTACAGAGCAATACCTCAAATAACGTGAGAGTTACCCCAAAAATATACGGTTAAAGGAACTTAAAACTCATTCTTTATACGTTACGGTGCGGTGGTGAGTTTGATTGGCTTAGAAACAAAGTTCGGTCTCTTAAGAAATGGTTTGGTCTCTTAAGAAATCGCTTGGTTTATGAAGAAGCTGCTTAGTTCATTAAGAAAGAGTTGGGTGGTTTAAAAAATAGAAAACAAAAAAAAGCCCGCAAAGGCGGGCGAATAGTCACAGATGCATTACACAAAAGTGGATAACTAACGTGCTGACGATTGTCTTGACGTTAGTCGATTCACTTTTTGTTGGTTAAGTGTTTGTTGAAAGCACAACCAACATAATCAGCATAGATGAGATTTTTACTTGTGACTATTTATGTTTTTAATGTGACTAAAAATCCTGGTAAAAAATTACGATAGATATGAATGAAGTCACATTAGATTAGCGGCCTTGCATATTGTTGCATTTTCAACCGAAGTTAGCGGCAGATATCAGCCAAGGTTGGTTGACACAATTGGAGTAGATCATCGATAGACAGTGCAATACCCGCCATTCGATCTCCGCTACTGATGGTAATTTCTTTTTCTTCCAGTAGGCTTGGGTCAAAAACAATGGGCATATAACGTTTCAGCAATAGCGGGGTCACAGTCCCTACTTTGTAGCCAGTAATGGCCTCGACATCCGCTTGATCTACACAGGTCATCCTGCGGCATTGTAATATCGCACGGACTTTCTTTGGGTCGACACTGCGATCTCCAGGGGTACAAGCCAGGGCATATTGATTGCCCATATCACGTAACAAAATGGCTTTAACCATTTGAGAAGCGCGAATGCCGCGTTGCTGGGCGGCATCCTCAATAGTTGTTGCTGGGCTTTGATGGGGCAGAAGACGAAACTCTATATTCTGATCCACCAAAAACTGCATCAAAGGGGTATGAATGGCATTACTCATCGTTAAGGCTGTATGGTAGCGCTGCGATTTCCCATTCACACTCTGGTTGGGTAACCAAACGTAGACGAGTGTCCTCGTCGAGGTTATTTGGCAATACGATTAGCCCCATCGCTTGGTTATCGTTGAATTGGTAATGCGTTAGCAATGTACCCACTGAGCGCCAGTTTTCGCCCACGCTACGTTCCAATTCAACTGCGCCCTCTTCCAACGCTTCTGAGGTTGTACCTCTCACAATATACATTGCACGTTTGTTAGTACCACGATACTTCGCGCGAGCGACCGTTTCTTGGCCTGTGTAACAGCCTTTAGTAAAGCTGATCCCTCCAAGTGCTTGTACATTGAGAGCTTGTGGGATGTGTTCATTTTGCGCTTGTGAACCGACGAACGGTAGCGCGGATTCAATATCGAAACGTGTCCAAAGTTCATGAGTGGTCAATGTAGCTTGGTTGTTATCAAGCAAAGTTTGTGTCGCTTCTTCCGTAAGAACCAGTAACCAACGGTTTGGCGCTGCTTTCACGGCACTACCGCCTTCAATAGAACGGACATCACCCGTTTCTGCACTTAAAGTAGAGATAAACGCATCCGCATTTTCACCGGCGACACCCAAAATGACATCGCTTGATTCTTCGATGGTCACTTTTGAAAACACGGCGTATTTTTTAATTTCTTTTAGTTCGACTTCAATGGCTGATTTTGGCTGAATCATGCCGTAACCATCGTTGTGATGGAACAAACGAAAGACACTCCACACTTTGCCTTTTGCATCACAATGAGCACCCATCGTTGATTGTTCTTTCTCAAGAGAGACGACATCGCAAGTGACTTGGCCATGAAGGTAAGACTTTTTATCATCCCCAACGATGGTAATCATGCCAAAGTTATTGAGTAGAGAGACAGATAACTCGGGTAAGGAGTCTTGTGTTGATAGGTTTAGAGGTGAAAAGCGAGTTTGCCATTCCATGATTCAATGCCTTTAGAAGATATTTTTCAACTATGTTAATTCCATAATCAGTATTTGTCAGCTTTCAATCAATCTGAGTCACTTGGGTAGGTTAGGGCGTTCGAGAGTCTTAATCCTCAATTGCCATAAAGATTTGGAGCTACTTGGGTATATATTGTGACCCGCACACTAGTGGCGTTGCACATCCCTTGTTACACTCCGCACTAAGAACAAGACATCTATGAAGGAATACTGAATGTACACTGCGGAAGAAAAGGCACGTATTAAATGGGCTTGTCGTCGTGGCATGCTCGAGCTTGACGTGGTGATTATGCCGTTTTTTGAAGAGTGTTTTGATACGCTGACTGAGCAAGAGCAGCGTGATTTCGTCTCTTTATTGGAATGTGATGATCCCGATTTGTTCACTTGGGTGATGGGACATGGTCGTAGTGAAAACCTAGGCCACGCTGCAATGGTTGATAAAATTGTCGCACATAACCTCAGTAAGGTTCGTTAACCTTACCGTTCACTCCTCACAATACGCCCAAGTTTTAAACGGCACGCTTCTTTTTGCTTTAACTTGGGCGATCGTTTTGTTGTCTCATGCCCCGCTAGTCATCTCTATTTATCTACTATTACTGATTATCAAAGCTCAAAGATGTGGTGGCTTTATCGCACCGTCCAGTCAAGGCAATTGGCATGTGCATCGCAATGGCATTGTTAGACAAGATGAGAGCACATCTTTTATTACCAGCACTGATCTATCTGTTCCAGGTATTAAAGTCACATTTGTATTGGCATCGAAAGATTCGATCACGATTTGGCGAGACAGTTGTCATGATGTCAAATATCGGCAACTGTGTTTGATTTTACATCAGTGGAAAATGGGAGCCGAAGCTCCCGAATGAGAAGCGTGCATCCTAAATGCTAAATGCTAAATGCTAAATCCTATTTGCTAGGTGTTAGTATGGTCGGGCCACTATTTTCCAATTGATTTGGATAATCTAAGGTGTAATGCAGGCCCCGACTTTCTTTACGTTGCATCGCACAGCGAACCATCAATTCGGCGACTTGGAGTAGATTACGCAGTTCCAATAAGTTGTTTGAAACGCGGAAGTGACTGTAGTATTCGTGCGTCTCTTGTTGCAGCATTTGAATGCGGCGAAGCGCTCGTTCTAGGCGTTTGTCAGTACGAACGATGCCCATATAATCCCACATGAAAAGACGTAACTCATGCCAGTTATGCTGGATGATAACTTCTTCATCACTATTAGACACTTGGCTTTCATCCCAGCAAGGAACACGAGCTGCTAATTTGGCATCTGCATGATGCGTTAAAATATCTTTTGCGGCAGACCAAGCATAAACGACACATTCCAACAAGGAGTTAGATGCCATGCGGTTCGCACCATGTAGACCTGTGTAGCTCACTTCACCAATCGCGTATAGATTCTTTAGATCAGTGTGACCGTTTTGGTCTACCATCACGCCACCACAAGTGTAGTGTGCGGCAGGAACAATTGGGATCGGCTCTTTGGTCATATCGATGCCTAAATCCATTAATCGAGAATAGATAGTAGGGAAGTGCTTGGTGATAAAATCCGCTGGTTTGTGACTGATGTCCAAGTACATGCAGTCTGCGCCTAGACGTTTCATTTCAAAGTCGATAGCACGCGCAACAACATCACGTGGTGCGAGTTCTTTGCGTTCATCGAAATCCGGCATGAAACGAGATCCATCAGGACGACGCAGGTAAGCGCCTTCACCGCGTAAAGCCTCGGTTAATAGGAAGTTACGTGCTTCAGGGTGGAATAAGCAAGTTGGGTGGAATTGGTTGAACTCTAGGTTTGCAACGCGGCAACCTGCACGCCATGCGATGGCAATACCGTCGCCTGATGATACATCCGGGTTAGACGTGTATTGGTAAACTTTAGAAGCGCCGCCAGTTGCAAGAACCACAAATTTTGCACGAACAGTTTCTACTTGCTCTGCATTACGGTTCCAGATGTAAGCACCGATCACCTTGCTTTTATCGCCACCGATTTTATCTTCAGTGATCAGGTCGAGCGCATTATGGCGTTCAAAGACATGAATGTTTGGATGGTTATGAGCGTTATCTTGTAGCGAAGTTTGCATAGCCATGCCAGTTGCATCTGCGGCATGTAGAATTCGGCGACGACTGTGTCCGCCCTCGCGAGTCAGGTGATAACGGGGTTCATCGTCGGAATCATCGTCTTCACGATCGAATGGTACACCGCCATCAATCAGCCACTGCACGCACTCTTTTGAGTTTTCCGCGATGAACTTAACGGTCTCTTCATCACAGATTCCATCCCCAGCAATTTGCGTATCTTCAACGTGAGACTCAATGGTGTCTGACTCATCAAATACGGCAGCGATACCACCTTGCGCATAATAGGTGGCCCCCTCACTGCGAGTACCTTTGCTAAGTACAATTACCTTACAGTGATTGGCAACACGCAGAGCTAACGACAAGCCTGCTGCACCACTTCCCACCACTAATACGTCACATTCGTGATCACGATTTGTGTTCATATAACTTTTACAATCCCAAGCTAAGGTAACAAGGCTACCTTGTGTATATATTGCACACCATGTGCATTCCATTACTGCGATATCCATCGCCAAGCGCTAAGTTAAGTGAGCGTTTTATATCTCTGTAACTTTGGTGACTTAAGCCACTCTTATTGATATGCAGGCCTGTGACATGCAAATACTTCCTAAATCAATTTTAAACTGGATGGTGAATGGCTCTTCGCCATACCAATGAAAAGTAATAGTTTGTCAATGCCATTGCTTTTCTAGTGCCTACCTAGCACAATCTGGAGCAGATAATATTCATTATACCCATTTCCCCAACACTATGCTTGCTTGTCATTATTCGACTTAAGTCAAGCTAGAACAGGGATTTGGCTAGTTGCATCACACTGTGGAAAAGCAATGATAAAAAAATAAGAAAGTCATGGAACTTTCTTATTCATGTCACAGTCACAATAGTGCTCAAGTAAGCAGTGGTGTCAATACTACGTTTTGCATAATTAGTACCCATATCTGAGAAGAGTAGGGGCATAACAAATAGGAGTATCCGCTCGAATGAACGAGCAGCTGACCGATCAAGTATTGATTGAGCGAGTTCAGAATGGCGATAAGCAAGCATTTAATCTGTTGGTAATGAAGTACCAAAACAAAGTATGCAATCTTATTTCCAGATACGTAAGTAATCCTGGCGATGTTCCAGATGTAGCACAAGAAGCGTTTATCAAGGCTTACCGAGCTATCCCTAGTTTTCGTGGGGAGAGTGCGTTTTACACGTGGCTGTATCGCATTGCAGTGAATACTGCGAAAAATCACATTGTTGCACAAGGCCGTAGACCGCCAGCAACGGATGTCGATGCTGAAGAAGCTGAATTTTACGAAACAGGTAATGCGCTAAAAGAAATTTCGAACCCTGAGAACTTAACGTTGTCCAAAGAATTGCAACGGGTAGTGTTCAGTGCAATAGAAGCCTTACCTGAAGATTTAAAAACGGCAATGACTTTACGCGAGCTCGATGGCTTGAGTTATGAGGAAATTGCTGAAGTAATGGATTGCCCAGTGGGAACGGTACGATCTCGTATCTTCCGTGCTCGTGAGGCGGTGGAAAAGAAAATAAAACCTCTTTTACAGCGCTAGTACACAAGTGATAACTATGGTGAAAATAATGGCTGACAAAGAAAAACTTTCAGCGCTCATGGATGGAGAATTGGTCGATAAGGCTTTGATTCAAGAGCTAGAACAGGACCAAGAAAGCCGTGATGCTTGGCAAAACTATCATCTAATTGGTGATGTGATGCGAGGCGAAGCGCCAGCAAAACCTGAGTGGAATATTGCTGAAAGCGTAGCGTTAGCGTTAGAAGACGAACCTGCGCACCGTGCTATCGATTCACATAGTGCAAATGTGATTTCGATTCATGACGCACCAAAAGAGTCACAACCTGAACCACAGAAAGCGAAACGCCAACTGCCCGCATGGTTGACTCAGTTTGGTCAAGTGGCTGTTGCTGCTTGCGTCTCCCTTGCGGTGATATTAGGTGTGCAGCAATACGGTGGTAGTGATCCAATGTCGCCACAGGTGGAACAACTTCCTGTGCTTCAAACGATTCCGTTTGCAGGCAGTGCAGAGCCGGTGAGTTTGACGCGTGAATCGGTTGAGCGCTCTGTCGGTGAAGCAAATATGCAAGAGCAGCGTAAACGCGTTCATGCTATGCTTCGAGACTACGAACTTCAGCTACGAATTAACAGTGATGCCTCTCAGCAGGATGCACATCTGACTCCGGATATTGAATGAAAAAACTTCTGTTCAGCGCTTGCGCTCTGTTCAGTCTGATGTCTTCGCAAGCCTTTGCTGGTGACAAACCAGCGGAGGCTTTATTACATCAAATGAGCGAGGCGAGCAAAAATTTAAGCTATGAGCTCTCCTATATCCTTATTAAAAAGAACAGTATAGAACCTTTACTGTATCGTCACGCGACTCATGGGGACGACCAATACGCGCATCTTGTGTATTTGAGTGGCCCTGTACGAGAAGTGATTCGTCGCGGCTCAGAAGTGAGTTACATTGAAACCGGAGCAGAGCCGTTTACGATTGAATCAGGCAAGATGGTCGCACCGATCATGCCAATGTTGAACACCAACATTGATGATTTAAATCTCTACTACGACTATGTTCAAGTTGGCCGAGCGCGTGAAGCGGGTGTTGCAACGCAAGTGCTACGCATCGTTCCAAAAGATGGTTTACGTTACTCCTACATGTTGTGGATTGACGAAAAAAGTAAACTGCCGTTGCGTGCCGATCTCGTCGATAGAGACGGTGAAATGCTTGAGCAATATCGCACGATCTCATACACGGTGACCCCTCAAATTGCCGACCTGATGAGCGGATTGAAAGACGTTCAATTGCCGGCGGTGTTAACAATGCCAAAAGGTGATATTGGTACGAGCAATTGGCATGTTGGATGGATACCTGCCGGCTTTCACCCAAATGAACTGAATCGCTACCGCATGGCAGTGACGGACCAATTGGTCGAAAGCCAAATGTATTCTGATGGGTTATTTAGCTTTTCTGTTTATGTCGCGAGCAAAGATGAGCATTCATTAAAAGGGCAATTGGTTCGCCAAGGCCGTCGTACTTTGCATAGTTTTGTGAGCGGCAACCATGAGATTTCGGTCGTGGGTGATATCCCACCGACAACGGCGCAGCGTATCGCTCAATCCGTGACGTTTAATGTTGCAAAGAGTGACGTGCAATGATGACAGCATTGGCTACCGTGACGGAAGTTCATCGTCACGGTAAGCATTACCATATTGATTTGAGTTGCGAGCAGCAAACCAGCTGTAGTAGTTGTTCATCGCAAAAAAGTTGTGGTACGGGCGTTGTCACTAAAGCCATTGGCAATAAATCGCTGTCATGGCATTTACGAACTGAGCAATCTGTCAAAGTCGGTCAGGTTGTCGAAATTGGTTTTCCAGAATCGAGCCTGATCAAATCAGCAATGGCGGTGTATCTTTTACCTCTATTTGGGTTAATCGTGGGTGCACTTATTGGTCATTTGTTTTTTGCTCCGCTCATTGGAGGCGGCGAGGGAATGGTTATTCTCACTTCTGCACTATTTGTTGTTGGTGGGATGTATGTAGCAAAACGCGTTTCTCGTCCCTTAGAAGAGGCGTCCAAAAAACAAGTCACGCTTATTCGTATCCTTGGCGAGCCAATCCAATAGTTGCCCCCTCATTTCTGAGTCATTCCGGTATATACTTTAAAACAGGTGCGCCCGTTCACGAAATTGGGTAGAATCTGCCAACTTGATTGAAATGCCGTCAGCTGACGGCTTTCTTACTGTCCCTATTTGTAAAGAGTTAGTCACCCTAAATCTATGAAGCACATTCGTAACTTTTCGATTATCGCCCACATCGACCATGGTAAGTCGACCCTATCAGACCGTTTAATCCAAGTATGTGGAGGTTTAAGCGATCGTGAAATGGCCGCACAGGTTCTGGATTCTATGGATCTTGAACGTGAGCGTGGTATCACCATTAAATCTCAGAGTGTGACGCTAAACTACACCGCTAAAGACGGTGAAACATACCAGCTGAACTTCATCGATACTCCGGGACACGTTGACTTTGCGTACGAAGTATCACGCTCTCTAGCCGCTTGTGAAGGCGCGCTATTGGTGGTTGATGCAGGTCAGGGTGTAGAAGCGCAAACGCTCGCTAACTGTTACACCGCGATCGAAATGGATCTAGAGGTTGTGCCAATCCTTAACAAGATTGACCTACCAGCTGCGGATCCTGAGCGTGTAGCGGAAGAAATTGAAGAAATCGTTGGTATTGATGCAATGGAAGCAACCCGCTGTTCTGCGAAGACAGGTCTAGGTGTTGATGACGTGCTAGAAAATATCGTTTCAGCGATTCCTGCACCAGAGGGCGATCCAGACGCACCACTGCAAGCGTTGATCATTGACTCATGGTTTGATAACTACCTTGGCGTTGTTTCTTTGGTTCGTATTAAAAACGGCTCACTGAAGAAAAACGAAAAGATCAAAGTCATGAGCACAGGTCAAACTTGGGGCGTAGATCGTCTAGGTATCTTCACACCTAAGCAAGTCGATACTGATGTTCTTAACACTGGTGAAGTGGGTTGGGTGGTTTGTGGTATTAAAGACATCCTTGGTGCTCCTGTTGGTGATACGCTAACCCTAGCGAAAAACGGCAGTGAAAGCCCACTACCAGGCTTTAAAAAAGTAAAACCTCAGGTATATGCAGGTCTATTCCCTGTATCGTCTGATGACTATGAAAACTTCCGTGATGCGTTAGGCAAACTTAGTCTAAACGATGCGTCGTTGTTCTACGAGCCAGAAAACTCGGCGGCACTAGGCTTTGGTTTCCGTTGTGGTTTCCTTGGTATGTTGCACATGGAAATCATTCAAGAACGTTTAGAGCGTGAATACGATCTTGACTTGATCACAACCGCACCAACGGTAGTTTACGAAGTTGAACAAACCAATGGCGATGTTCTGTATGTAGATAGCCCTGCTAAGCTGCCAGCCGTGAATGATATCGAGCACATTCGTGAGCCAATTGCGCGCTGTAATATCTTGGTACCAGCAGACTACCTAGGTAATGTTATTACCCTATGTGTAGAAAAGCGTGGCATGCAAGTTGACATGGTTTACCACGGTAACCAAGTTGCAGTGACATACGACATTCCGATGGCGGAAGTTGTTTTGGACTTCTTCGACCGTTTGAAATCAACGTCTCGTGGTTACGCATCATTGGATTACAACTTCCAACGCTTTGAAGAATCAAACATGGTTCGTGTCGACGTTCTATTGAATGGTGATAAAGTGGACGCGTTGGCGATCATCACTCACAAAGATCAAGCACAAAGCCGTGGTCGTTTGTTAGTTGAGAAGATGAAAGAGTTTATCCCTCGTCAAATGTTCGACATCGCAATCCAAGCGGCAATCGGTAACCACATCATCGCACGTTCGACAGTGAAACAGCTACGTAAGAACGTAATCGCGAAATGTTACGGTGGTGACGTGAGCCGTAAGAAGAAACTTCTGAAGAAACAGAAAGAAGGTAAGAAACGTATGAAGCAGATCGGTAACGTAGAGCTGCCTCAAGAAGCGTTCCTAGCGATTCTTCACGTGGGTAAAGACTAGAGTTGAACTTTATCTCACTCTTGTCTGTCCTAAGACGTAGATAATAAAATAAGTGAAAGGGTTTCGGCTCTTTCACTTTCGTATTTTTAGATAAGGGAATTTAATGGCGAATACATTTTCACTGATCCTCGTTATCGTGACACTGATAACAGGTGTAGTTTGGCTACTTGAAAAACTGGTGTTTGCGAAAAAGCGTCAAGCCAAAGTTGCGGAAATCCAAGCTCAGACAGCTAATGGTTTGGATGCGGTGACACTTCAGAAAGTTGAAAGCCAACCTTGGTGGATAGAGAACAGCGTTTCTATCTTTCCTGTGATTGCATTCGTTCTTGTATTGCGTTCTTTTATCTATGAACCGTTCCAAATTCCATCAGGCTCAATGATGCCAACTCTGCTAGTCGGTGACTTCATCTTGGTGGAAAAATACGCGTATGGGTTGAAAGATCCAGTATGGCGTACTCAGCTAGTAGAAACTGGCAAACCAGAGCGTGGTGATATTGTGGTATTTAAGTACCCACCTCAACCAAATATTGATTATATCAAGCGTGTTGTTGGCCTACCGGGCGATACTGTTCGTTACTCAGAGGGTAAAGATCTGTGTATCAAAACAAAAGGTGAGTCGGTTTGTAAGCCAGTGAAATTGAGTAATGTAGAGGAAAGCCCATTTATTCAAAACGGCATTCCTCTGATTCAAATGAACGAAAAGTTGGGTGACGTAGCCCATCAAATTTTGGTTAACCCACTGTCTCGAGATCGAGTGCAGAGCTACCAGCCACGTCCTGGAGTGAATGAGTGGGTTGTACCGCAAGGTCAGTACTTTGTGATGGGTGATAACCGTGACAACAGTGCTGATAGCCGTTACTGGGGCTTTGTACCAGAAGCAAACTTAGTCGGAAAAGCAGTCGCTATCTGGATAAGCTTTGAGTTTGAGCGCAGTGCAGACAGCGTTCTACCTTCATGGATTCCTACCGGTGTGCGTTTTAATCGCATCGGTGGTATTCACTAACCACTACATATCGAGAGAGTATGAATTCTCCAATTGATAAATTAGAGAGAAAGCTTGGCTATCAGTTTAATAATGCTGAGCTTATCCATCTGGCGCTGACTCACCGCAGCGCCAACAGTAAGCATAATGAACGTCTTGAGTTTCTGGGCGATTCAATTTTAAGTTTTGTCATCGCTGATGATTTGTACCATCGTTTTCCAAAAGTAAACGAGGGTGACATGAGCCGTATGCGCGCAACGTTGGTTCGCGGACACACATTGGCGGAACTGGGTCGTGAATTCGGTCTAGGAGATTATTTAAAATTAGGTCCAGGTGAATTGAAGAGTGGCGGATTCCGCCGAGACTCTATTCTAGCCGATGCGGTAGAAGCCATTATTGGTGCGATTTACCTTGATAGTGATCTTGAAGTTGTGCGTGGTATTGTACTGAGTTGGTACAACAGTCGTCTTGAGGCGATTAAGCCAGGCGTATCACAGAAAGATCCAAAAACTCGCCTACAAGAGTTCCTGCAAGGCAGAAGAAAACCACTGCCAGCTTACACAGTGACTAATATTAAAGGTGAAGCGCACAACCAAGAGTTCACGGTTGAGTGTGAAGTAGCAGGTGTGGATAAGCCTGTCATTGGTAAAGGCACCAGCCGCCGCAAGGCAGAACAAGCGGCTGCAGAAACAGCACTTGAGCAATTAACAAATGGCTGATAACGAATTCGATATCGATGCATATTTTGCATCACCTGGTGAGCAAAGTTCACCAGAGAACCAACATTGTGGCTTCATTGCTATTGTTGGCCGCCCTAACGTAGGTAAATCGACGCTTCTGAACAAAATTTTGGGTCAGAAAATTTCGATCACGTCACGTAAGCCGCAAACGACACGTCACCGAATTATGGGCGTGGATACGGACGGTGATTACCAAGCGATTTACGTTGATACACCAGGACTTCACATTGAAGAAAAGCGTGCCATTAACCGTTTGATGAACCGTGCGGCAAACTCCTCTCTGAGTGATGTAAACTTGGTGTTCTTCTTGGTTGATGGTACGCATTGGACCAAAGACGACGAGATGGTTCTGACTAAGCTTCAAAAATCGAACTTCCCAGTTGTGCTTTGTGTAAACAAAGTCGATAACGTGCAAGATCGTAACGAAGTGATGATGCACATGGCAGACATGTCCAAGAAAATGGATTTTGTTGATGTTGTGCCAATCTCTGCGAAGCAAGGTAAGAACATCGACGTACTGCGTAAGCATGTGCGTGAACACTTACCGAAAGCGACGCATCACTTCCCAGAAGAGTATGTAACAGACCGTTCTCAGCGTTTCATGGCGTCAGAAATCGTACGTGAAAAGCTGATGCGTTTTACTGGTGAAGAACTCCCTTACTCGGTAACAGTTGAAATCGAACGCTTCGATTACAACCCTGAAACCGACGGCTTCCACATCAATGCTTTGATTCTTGTTGAGCGTAACGGTCAGAAGAAAATGGTGATTGGTAAAGGTGGTGAGAAGATCAAGACCATTGGTCGTGAAGCACGCCTAGATATGGAAGAGTTGTTCGGGCGTAAGGTTTACCTTGAGACTTGGGTTAAAGTGAAATCAGGTTGGGCGGATGACGAACGTGCATTGCGCTCACTCGGTTACATTGACGACCTATAAGCTTGGTTACTCGGTAGCTTGGTAACGAAGACACTTCGTTCCAACATCGACTAAAATGTAATATCGATTAGAATAAGGAGCCATTTGGCTCCTTATTTTTTATTCCACATTTGTAGGCACACAGATTGAAATGAGCAACCTGTCTTCAGAGGGGTTCCAACGTTGCTTTGTATTGCACCGTCGCCCATACAGTGAATCAAGCTTGATCCTTGATGTTTTCAGTGAGGAGTATGGTCGTGTCACTTTGATGGCAAAAGGTGCCCGAGGTAAGCGTTCAAATTTGAAAGGGGCATTACAGCCTTTTACCCCTTTATTGCTTAAATGGTCAGGTAAGGGCTCAATGAAGACTTTGCGTCAAGCAGAGTCCATTAGCCTTGGTTTACCTTTGAGTGGAATCCATCTTTATTCTGCGATGTATGTGAATGAGTTAATTGGTCGTGTGCTGATGGCAGAAGTACCAATGCCCGCTCTATTTCACGATTATCTACATGCACTGACAGAGCTTGCTCAGTGTGATAATCCAGAGCCCGGATTACGCCGTTTTGAATTGGCACTTCTATCAGCGATGGGGTATGGCGTCGATTTTCTTCATTGTGCCGGGACTGGTGAGCCAGTCGATCCTGAGATGACTTACCGTTATCGTGAGCAAAAGGGATTCATCGCTTCAGTAAGGCGCGACAACCTTACATTTTTAGGTAATGAATTGATTGCGATCAGTGAACGGCGATTTGTCACTAAAGAGCAATTAAAAGCGGCGAAACGCTTTACACGACTGGCATTAAAGCCGTATCTTGGCGGCAAACCTTTAAAAAGTCGCGAATTATTCATTCAGACATATCGAGCACGGAGTAACGGAAAATGAGCTCAATCTACTTAGGCGTTAATATCGACCATATTGCCACTCTACGTAATGCACGTGGTACTAAATACCCAGATCCAGTTCATGCTGCTGAGATCGCAGAGCGTGCAGGTGCTGACGGTATTACCATCCACCTACGTGAAGATCGTCGTCATATCAATGATCGTGATGTACGTATCTTACGTGAAACCATTCAGACTCGAATGAACCTTGAAATGGCAGTGACGGATGAGATGGTTGAGATTGCACTTCAAACTAAGCCTGAGTTCGTTTGTCTGGTACCTGAAAAACGTGAAGAGTTGACAACAGAGGGTGGCTTGGATGTGGTCGGCCAACTTGAGAAAGTGAAAGCGGCAACGCAAAAGCTAACCGATGCGGGCATCAAAGTCTCTCTGTTTATTGATGCTGACCGTCAACAGATTGATGCGGCAAAAGCCTGTGGCGCACCGTACATTGAGCTTCACACGGGTCACTACGCTGATGCGACTACAGAAGAAGATCAGCTTGATGAACTTAAGAAAATTGCGGCAGGTGCAAGCTACGCACACGATCTTGGTATCATCGTAAACGCAGGTCATGGTCTGACTTACCACAACGTAGCACCAATCGCGGCACTGCCAGAAATCTACGAGCTAAACATCGGTCACTCGATCATTGGGCGTGCAGTATTCGATGGTCTAGAAAAGTCGGTGGCAGAAATGAAAGCCATCATGGTTGCTGCGCGTAAATAATCAGATTTAAGCATGGCAATTTTAGGACTAGGCACAGACATTGCTGAGATTGAGCGTATTGAGAAAGCGCTAAGTCGAACTGGTGAGCCGTTTGCAAAACGTATATTGTCTGAGCAAGAAATGGCAAGATTTGCAGAGCTGAAACAACAAGGTCGTTATCTCGCGAAGCGTTTCGCAGCGAAAGAAGCGGCATCCAAAGCCTTGGGAACCGGTATCGCAAACGGTGTGACTTTCCATGACTTTACGGTTTCGAATAATGAGTTTGGTAAACCGGTGTTGACGTTATCTGGCGTTGCCAAGCAAATCGCAGAGTCAATGGGGGTACATCACGTCCACCTATCGATTTCTGATGAACGTCATTACGCCGTAGCGACCGTGATTTTGGAATCTTAGCTCGCTTGATTGCGGATAAAATTTGAAGATAAAAAAGCCAGAGTCGATGCTCTGGCTTTTTTATCGGTGCGTTTTGCTAAATTGCCGCTTACTGTTCGAGATAGAGCTTCGCGGTTGTAGTGACCTTAATCATCTCATCTTGTAACTCAAACATTTCCGGTTCGACTTCTTCAAGACTGGCTCCTGAACGTAGCGCTTGCTCTAGCGTCGCACACAGCGCTTTCAATCTCGGCACGCCGCAGTAGGAGCTACTGCCGTGCAACTTGTGAATTACATGGATAAGATCGTCTCGAGAAAAGTCTTCTTGCTCTAACGCTTGATCGACGACTTCTTCAACCTCCGGGATAAAGCCAACTAGCATGCTCAGCATGTCTTTGGCTAAGTCTTCTTTATTGGCACTTTGTTTTAGTGCCGCTTGCCAGTCGATGATCACATCTTTTGGTTCAGGAGCGGGCAGGGGGTCAAGAGACTCTGCGATGTCTAAATAAGATGGCGTCAGTTTCTCTACTTGTTCTGAGCATGTATTCGGATTCCAATGTACGAGCACTTGTTGAAGCACGTGCTCTTCAATAGGCTTAGTGAGGTAGTCATCCATACCTGCGGCCAACAATCTGTCGCGTTCGCCTGCCATTGCGTGGGCGGTGACAGCAATCACGGGGGTTTCTTTATTTAACTCAAGTTCTTTAATGTGCTGACAAGCCGTCACGCCATCCATTAATGGCATTTGGATATCCATAAAGATCAGGTCGTATTTTTTTTCTGTTGCAAGGTTCACGGCTTGCTGGCCATTGCTGCATGCGGTTACCGTTTCGACGCGCTCTTTGAGCAGGGCAGAGATCAGCTTCAAGTTTGCAGGGTTATCGTCTACTGCCAATACAGACAGCGGAAGTCGTTCATTTTCAATGTTTTCGACGATCGGCGCAGGAGCCTGAGGCGTTTCAACATGGTCGGTTATCAGGCTTTGCAGCAATTTACGACGTGATAGTGGTTTGGTTAGACATTGAATTGGATAGTCGTTCATGATTTGGTCAGCCAACGCCAGTTCAGTACTTGGTGTTGCCATGATTACGCTTGGAGCCATTGTTTTAGCTTGCTCAATCCACGCGGTTACAGATTGCTCGTCGTAAGTTTGGTTTGCTGCCAAATTGAGAAGGACGTAGTCATAGTATTCATGGTTTTCAGGCAGTGATGAACGATAGGTAACCATCATTCCCTCTTCACTCAATATTTGCTGAGTGATAGAAGCCGCTTGCATATTTGGTTCAACCAAGAGCAATTGCTTACCAGAAAGCAATTCAACTTCGATCAAATCGTTCATTGGCATGTCGGTTGCGTTTAAGCGCAAGGTGAACCAGAACGTAGACCCTTGATGAAGACGGCTTGTTAGGCTGATTTCACCGCCCATCTGGCTAACCAATTTTTGGGTAATCACCAAACCAAGCCCTGTACCGCCATAGCGACGTGAAATACTCGCATCCGCTTGGCTAAACGCTTGGAACAACTGCGCTTGCTGGCGTTCGGAGATACCAATACCGGTATCGCGCACCATGAATTGTAATTCGACCGAGTCACCAGACTGTGAGCGCATCTCTACACTGATATCAATATTGCCGCGTTCAGTAAACTTAATCGAGTTTCCGACTAAGTTGGTTAAAATCTGTTGAATTCGTAGAGGGTCGCCAACGACGCCCGGTGGAATTTTTGGATCCACTTTCAGCGTAATTTCTAACCCTTTTTCATGAGCGCTGGTGGCTTGCAAGTTCACCACTTCCTCTAAACTTTCACGGAAGTTGAAAGGAATATTTTCTAGCGCCAGTTTCCCCGCTTCGAGTTTTGAAAAATCGAGTATGTCGTTGATGATATTAAGTAGATTATTTGCAGATTTCTCTATCGTCTGCAGGTAATCGGTTTGACTATTAGATAGCTGAGTTTTGAGCATCTGACGAGTAAAGCCAATCACACCGTTGAGTGGCGTACGAAGTTCGTGAGACATGTTTGCCAAAAACTCCGATTTTACCCGCGCAGCTTCTTGAGCGCGTTTTTTCGCGATGTCTAACTCCACGTTTTGGATTTCAAGTTGCTCAAGGGTTTCACGCAAGTCTGAGGTCGCTTGATCGATACTGTGTTGCATCTCTACGTGGTATTCCGACAGCGAGACGGCCATGGCGTTGATGCCATTTTTAAGTTGATCGAGCTCGCCGTGCATTTTCCCCTCAATTCGCACATCCAGATGACCTCGACGAATTCTATCCACGACATTCTTCATATGAGTGATCGGCTGAGTGACGTCGTGCATCAAGCGAGAGGCAAACACACTCGCTAAACCAAGCCCTAAAATGAGAACGAGAAAAGCGGAGAATACTTCTTGATATTGCTGAAGACGAAGTGAAGATAGATCCATCTCAACAGCAATATAACCGATGGCTTTCGTACCTTGATTGTCGGCAGACAGTTCTGATAGATAATGACCTTCAGATAAGATAGGCACGCGCAGAATCAGTGAGTGTTCAAATATTTCTGAGTTGCCCAATTGAGGGATAGGCTTATCTTTTGGGAATGTCAGTGCTTCAAAATTTGGATGGAAGTTTGAAGTAACGAAGAGTTCGTGATTTTCATCGAAGACCGCAATACTACGAACTAAATTAGAATTTTTCCGGTGTGCATAACTGATCAATCGGCGGACTGCTTCTCGGCTTTCGGATAAAAGGTGTGTTTCACTGGCAATAGCAAGTGGTTCGATAATGCTATTACCTGTGGTGATGACTTGCTTCTCGAGATCTTGATAGCGATTAAATGAAAAAAATCCGCTTAGTAATAAGCCAATTATAAGTGTCGGAGCGAGAGTTAGGGTAATTACACGAGCTCGTAAGCCATATCTGGTCATGTTATCTGATTACATTGGGGTCTGGATATGGGAAAATAACGACATAACTCTCAAGCTTTCATTAGCAATACGAGAAAAATTGACGTTACCGGATAAACGGTAAGCATAATCAAGTCATTCGCATCACACAACGGCCTCAATCAAGAATAGTGAAGCTGTTGGGCAATTAGATAAAAATCAGGCACAAAGCATGGCACGAATCTTTCAACCTAAAAAGAAAACGCAACTGAATACTCGTCACCAAGCGGTGAGCGTGGAGCGTTTGGATCATCATGGCGCAGGCATTGCCTACATTAATAAGAAACCCGTATTTATTGATGGTGCGTTGCCAGGCGAAGAAGTGGTCGCTCAATTGGTCGAAGAAAAGAGTAAATTTGCTCGAGGCAAATTGATCAAAGTGCTTAAACCAAGCGATGCGCGTGTAGAGCCATTTTGCCCGCACTATCATGAATGTGGTGGCTGCGACTTACAGCATCTGAATTATGACCAACAATTGACGCATAAGCAGCAAACATTGCGTCAGTTGATGCGAAAATTCGCGGGCAGTGATATCGAGTTAGAACAACCAATTTTAGGTGCTTCACTGGGTTATCGTCGTCGTGCTCGTGTGAGTTTATTCGTCGATAAAAAGACACGCCAGCTGCATTTTGGTTTCAGAAAGAAGCAAAGTAAGCAAATCGCTCAAGTGACCGACTGCCCAGTTTTGGCTCCAGAATTGAATGTGTTACTGCCTGAAATATACTCGGCGTTAAAGGCGTTTAAGAAGCCAGAAAAACTTGGTCACGTCGAATTGGTTCTAGGTGACAGTGGCCCATGCATTACGCTACGTCATTTGAGCAAGTTGACAGAAGAAGAAACCAATACGCTGGTGGAATTAGCAAAGCGTCATCATGCATCGTTTTATCTGATGCCTGAAACAGATCAGCTAGATTTGGTTGAGGGTGACACGCCTTTTTATCAAGAAACGGGTGTAAAAGTGCCATTCACGCCAAATAACTTTATTCAAGTAAACCAAACTGTGAATCAAAAAATGGTTGCACAAGCGGTAGCGTGGTTAGAGCCTCAAAATGATGAGCGAGTGTTAGATTTGTTCTGTGGCCTGGGTAATTTTAGTTTACCAATCGCAAAAAAAGCGAAGCATGTGGTTGGTGTTGAAGGTGTGGCTGAAATGGTAGAAAAGGCGGCAAATAACGCATCATTGAACCAAATCAATAACGCTCAATTTTATCACGCTAACCTTGAGCAAGATTTTGAGGGGCAAGCGTGGGCAGCGGAACAGTTTGATAAAGTACTGCTAGACCCTGCACGCGCGGGTGCGAGCGGGATCATTGATCAAGTTTCAAAACTTGGCGCACAGCGTGTAGTTTATGTTTCTTGTAATCCTGCTACCCTTGCTAGGGATAGCCAGAGCTTACTAGAGCAAGGCTACACATTAACCAAATTAGGTATGCTGGACATGTTCCCTCATACCAGTCATCTAGAATCGATGGCGCTATTTGAAAAGTTATAACTTTTAATCTTTTGGTTACTTACTTGTGGTGAGTGGCCAAAAAGCCAACGCATAACGCGGGGCACTAGAACTAACCTGGATGGTGTTAGTCAAACCACACAAATATAATAATTAGGATGATGAGATGGTTGCGGTAAGAAGCGCGCATTTAAACCAAAATGAACAGTTTGAACTTGAAAGCTGGGTGGCTAGCCTAGGACAAGACAAGAACATATCAAAACGTTTAATAGAAGTGTATCGTGACTGCCAATCGATGTTGGCAGACAGCGAACAGGCTGAGCTTTTGTTATGGCGTGGACGAGAGATGATCGAAATATTGATCACCTTATCCATGGACAAAGCGACCTTAGTCGCTGCGCAACTGTTTCCTTTGGTTTCGAGCGGTGCTTTTGATAGAGAGTTGCTAGAAGAAAAGTACAGCAAAGAGATCATGAAGCTGATCGATGGTGTTGAAGAAATGGCCGCCATCGGCCAACTGAACGTCACCATGGAAGGGGGGGCTGCATCCTCTCAAGTGGATAACGTTCGTCGAATGTTGCTCGCGATGGTGGATGATTTCCGCTGCGTGGTCATCAAGCTGGCAGAACGCATCTGCAACCTGATTGAAGTAAAAAAAGCGCCGGACGAAGTTCGTCGTGCAGCGGCAAAAGAGTGTGCAAACATTTATGCTCCTCTGGCAAACCGCCTTGGTATTGGTCAGCTGAAATGGGAAATCGAAGATTACGCCTTCCGCTACCAACAACCAGAAACCTACAAGCAAATCGCGAAGCAATTGGCTGAGCGTCGTATTGTCCGTGAACAATACATCAAAGACTTTGTCGACGACCTTACTCAAGAAATGACCGTATGCGGCATCAACGCAGAAGTCAGTGGTCGTCCAAAGCACATCTACAGTATCTGGCGCAAAATGCAGAAGAAGAGTTTGGCGTTTGATGAATTATTTGACGTACGTGCGGTACGTATCATCGCTGACAAACTTCAAGACTGTTATGCCGCTCTAGGTGTAGTTCACACCAAATACAAACACTTACCAAGTGAGTTCGACGATTACGTTGCGAACCCGAAGCCAAACGGCTACCAATCTATCCATACCGTGATTCTTGGCCCCGAAGGCAAGACCATTGAGATCCAGATTCGTACCAAAGAGATGCACGAAGATTCGGAGCTTGGTGTTGCTGCGCACTGGAAATACAAAGAAGGTGCGAGCACTCGCAGTGGTTACGATGAGAAGATCACATGGTTGCGTAAACTGCTCGATTGGCAAGAAGAGATGTCTGATTCCGGTGAGATGTTGGATGAGCTTCGTAGTCAGGTATTTGATGACCGTGTCTATGCCTTTACCCCACGCGGTGATGTTGTTGATCTGCCTATGGGAGCGACACCGCTTGATTTTGCTTACCACATTCACTCAGAAGTGGGCCACCGTTGTATCGGCGCAAAAGTAGCGGGCCGTATCGTTCCGTTTACCCATAAACTGCAAATGGGCGATCAAGTCGAGATCATCACTCAGAAAGAACCTAACCCATCTCGAGATTGGCTGAACCCATCGTTAGGTTTTGTTACTTCAGGCCGCGCGCGTGCGAAGATCAACGCATGGTTCCGTAAGCAAAGCCGTGAGAAGAACCTAGAAGCAGGCCGTGAAATTCTCGAACATGAGCTGGTGAAAATTGGTGCGACGCTTAAAGACGCGGAGCATTACGCGGTTAAGCGTTTTAATGTGAACAGTGCCGATGAACTTTATGTCGGGATTGGTAGTGGTGATTTGCGTATCAACCAAATTGTCAATCACATCAATGCATTAGTTAACAAGCCGACCGCAGAGGAAGAGGATAAGCAAGCGCTTGAAAAGCTGCAAGAAGCAGAGAGTAAAGCACCCGCTCAAAGCCGACCACAAAAAGATGCGGTTGTCGTAGAGGGGGTTGATAACCTGATGACGCATCTAGCGCGTTGTTGCCAGCCGATCCCAGGTGATGAGATCTCAGGTTACATCACCCAAGGTCGAGGTATCTCAGTGCACCGAAGTGATTGTGAACAGCTTGAAGAACTTCGTCACCACGCGCCGGAACGTATCATTGATACCGTATGGGGGGGAGGGTATGTTGGTTCATACATCCTAACCGTTCGCGTAGAAGCGATGGAACGTGGTGGTTTACTAAAAGACATCACCACTCTGTTTGCTAACGAGAAAATCAAAGTCACCAGTATGAAGAGTCGTGTTGATTACCGCACGCAAATGTCGATCATGGACTTCGATCTCGAAGTAACAAACTTGGAAGTGTTCTCGCGCGTTTCGAAACGAGTCGAGCAGATCAAGGATGTCATGTCGGTGAAACGCTTAGGCTAACTTTCACGTCGTACTTGTCACTTTTACTGCGTTAACTGCATTTTCTTGCTCCATCACATAGGCGAGCTATGCTCAGGAGTCGCGAAAACTTGTTGCCTTGTTAAAGTAACAATAACTTAGTGAAAGCCGCTGAGAAAATAAAATAATGTAGAAGGTGAGTGGTTTTTACTGCTCACCTTTTTCTTTAGATAGAAAGGTTTAAAGGAACAGAAAATGAGTCATCCAATTGAACAGTTAGAACAAATCATGGTGAAGCTGCGGGATCCAGAGAGCGGCTGTCCTTGGGACTTGAAGCAGACGTTCGACTCCATTGTTCCTCACACCATTGAAGAAACTTATGAAGTGGTGGATGCCATTCAAAATCGAGATTGGCACAACCTCAAAGAAGAGCTTGGGGATTTGCTTTATCAGGTTATTTTCTATAGTCAGTTAGCAAAAGAACAGAATCTGTTCGATTTTTCGGATGTGGTCGATACCGTGAATGAAAAGCTGACTCGTCGTCATCCGCATGTTTTTTCTCAAGTTGAGTTTGCCTCTGAAGACGAAATTAGTGCCAACTGGGAAGCGGAAAAAGCAAAAGAAAAAGCACAAGTAGGCAAAGCGGAAGAAAGTATTCTAGACTCAATACCAAACTCTCTACCTGCGCTTTCTCGTGCTACAAAAATTCAGAAAAAATGCGCGAAGTATGGTTTTGATTGGGACTCGTTGGGACCAGTGGTAGAAAAAGTTCAGGAAGAAATTGAAGAGGTCATGGAAGAGGCACTTCAAATTACGCCTGATGAAGCCAAGGTTGAACTTGAGTTAGGGGATTTGTTATTTGCAACGGTAAACCTATCTCGGCACTTAGGTAAAGATCCCGAAGTGGCCTTGGCGAAAGCAAATTTGAAGTTCTCAAAGCGTTTTAAAAGTGTAGAAGCTAAAGTGGCCAAAAAAGGTAAGCAACTAACGGACTTCAGCTTGATTGAGCTAGATTCAATGTGGGATGAAGTTAAAAGGGAAGAATAGGGCGAAATTCGCATGAACACTCGACTTTGATTTGAAGCAAAAAATAAAAAATTGCGGTGTGATAGATTTCACGTTGTGGCGTTAAGGAGCTTCTGGTATATTTTCGTCCCGTCCAGAAGCACTCCATTTCCCTCATTCAACCAATTTCAGGTTAAACATGACGACAAATTACATTTTTGTTACTGGCGGGGTTGTATCCTCTCTAGGTAAAGGTATTGCAGCAGCATCTCTTGCGGCTATTCTAGAAGCTCGTGGTCTTAAAGTGACTATGATGAAGCTTGACCCTTACATCAACGTTGATCCAGGCACTATGAGCCCAACTCAACACGGTGAAGTGTTCGTTACGGAAGATGGCGCAGAGACTGACCTTGACCTTGGTCACTACGAGCGTTTCATCCGCACTAAGATGACCAAGCGTAACAACTTCACTGCTGGTCGTGTTTACGCAGACGTACTTCGTAAAGAACGTCGCGGTGATTACCTAGGTGCAACCATTCAGGTTATCCCTCACATCACTAACGCTATCAAAGACCGTGTAATTGCAGGCTCTGAAGGCCATGATGTTGCTATCGTTGAAGTGGGTGGCACAGTTGGTGATATTGAATCACTACCATTCATGGAAGCGATTCGTCAGCTTGCTGTAGAGCTAGGCCGTGAACGCGCAATGTTCATGCACCTAACACTCGTTCCTTACCTAGCAGCTGCAGGTGAAGTGAAAACGAAACCAACTCAGCACTCTGTTAAAGAGCTGCTATCTATCGGTATCCAACCAGATATTCTTGTTTGTCGCTCAGATCGTATGATCCCAGCGAACGAACGTAAGAAAATTGCGCTTTTCTGTAACGTACAAGAAAAAGCAGTTATCTCAATGAAAGACGTAGATTCTATCTACAAGATCCCTCAGTTAATCAAAGCTCAAGGTCTAGATGATCTTGTGTGTGCTCGCTTTGGTATCAATGCGCCAGAAGCTGATCTGTCTGAGTGGGAACAAGTAATTTACGAAGAAGCGAACCCAACTGGTGAAGTAACTATCGGTATGGTCGGTAAATACATCGAACTACCTGATGCATACAAATCAGTAAACGAAGCACTGAAACACGCAGGTCTTAAGAACCGTCTGAATGTTAAGATTCAGTACGTTGATTCTCAAGATGTAGAGAACAAAGGCACTGAGATCCTAGAGGGTCTAGACGCAATCCTTGTTCCTGGTGGCTTCGGCGATCGTGGCATCGAAGGTAAGATTCGCGCAGCACAATACGCTCGTGAAAATAATGTACCTTACCTAGGTATCTGTTTGGGTATGCAAGTGGCACTGATTGAATACGCGCGCAACGTAGCGGGTATGGAAGGTGCACATTCAACAGAATTTAACAAAGACACGAAGTACCCTGTGGTAGGTTTGATCACTGAATGGGTTGATGGCGAAGGTAAAGTTGAAGAACGTACCGAAAAATCTGACCTTGGTGGTACTATGCGTCTTGGTTCACAGCTGTGTCACCTAGAAAAAGACACAAAAGCTCGTGAACTATACGGCAACGCGACAATCCATGAGCGTCACCGTCACCGTTATGAAGTGAACAACAATCTTCGTCCGCAAATCGAAAAAGCGGGTCTGAAAGTATCAGGCCTATCTGCAGACAAGAAACTGGTAGAAGTAATTGAGAACCCAGCTCACCCATGGTTCGTAGCGGCTCAATTCCACCCAGAGTTCACGTCAACTCCGCGTGATGGTCACCCATTGTTCGCAGGTTTCGTGAAAGCAGCTGGTGAATACCAGCGCGGCGATTTCGAGAAGTAAGTAAGGAATACGGGCAGTAACGTAAGCTGTGTTGCTGCCTTTAATTTTGACATTATATATTCAACGAGAAGGAAACATTCAATGTCTAAGATCGTTAAAGTTCTAGGTCGTGAAATCATCGACTCACGTGGTAACCCAACTGTAGAAGCTGAAGTACACCTAGAAGGCGGTTTCGTAGGTATGGCGGCAGCTCCATCTGGCGCATCTACTGGTTCTCGCGAAGCTCTTGAGCTACGTGACGGTGACAAATCACGTTTCCTAGGTAAAGGTGTTCTTAAAGCTATTGAAGCTGTAAACGGCCCAATCGCTGAAGCTCTAGTTGGTAAAGACGCTAAAGACCAAGCTGCAATCGACGCAGTGATGATCGAACTAGACGGTACTGAAAACAAATCTAAATTCGGTGCTAACGCTATCCTAGCGGTTTCTCTAGCAAACGCTAAAGCAGCAGCTGCTGCTAAAGGCATGCCTCTATACGAGCACATCGCTGAATTAAACGGTACTGCTGGTCAGTTCTCTATGCCTCTACCAATGATGAACATCATCAACGGTGGTGAGCACGCTGACAACAACGTTGACATCCAAGAGTTCATGATCCAACCAGTTGGTGCTAAGACTCTTAAAGAAGCTCTACGTATCGGTGCAGAAGTATTCCACAACCTAGCTAAAGTTCTTAAGTCTAAAGGCTACAGCACTGCAGTTGGTGACGAAGGTGGTTTCGCTCCAAACCTTAAGTCTAACGCTGAAGCGCTAGAAGTTATCGCAGAAGCTGTTGCAGCTGCTGGTTACGAACTAGGTAAAGACGTGACTCTAGCTATGGACTGTGCAGCATCTGAGTTCTTCGACAAAGAAGCTGGCATCTACAACATGAAAGGCGAAGGTAAAACTTTCACTTCTGAAGAGTTCAACCACTACCTAGCTGACCTAGCTAGCAAGTTCCCAATCGTTTCTATCGAAGACGGTCTAGACGAGTCTGATTGGGCTGGCTTCAAGCACCAAACTGAACTACTAGGTGACAAGCTTCAACTAGTTGGTGACGACCTATTCGTTACTAACACTAAGATCCTAGCTGAAGGTATCGAGAAAGGCATCGCTAACTCTATCCTAATCAAGTTCAACCAAATCGGTTCTCTAACTGAGACTCTAGCTGCAATCAAGATGGCTAAAGACGCAGGTTACACAGCTGTAATCTCTCACCGTTCTGGCGAAACTGAAGATGCAACTATCGCTGACCTAGCGGTAGGTACAGCTGCAGGTCAAATCAAAACTGGTTCTATGAGCCGTTCTGACCGTGTTGCTAAGTACAACCAACTAATCCGTATCGAGGAAGCTCTAGGTGAGCGCGCTCCTTTCAACGGTCTTAAAGAAGTGAAAGGTCAAGCTTAATTCTTAACTGAATTAACTGCTTAACTTAAAGCTTTTAAAAACACCCTGCTTTGGCGGGGTGTTTTTTTATCTGTTTTTATTATGAAACAAAGCTTACTGTGGGCGCGTTTCTATCTTCCCACGAATGATTGCAAAGAAGTGGTCTTAAAGAAGTGAAAGGCCCATCATACCGATCTATTAGTAATGCACTAACGCTTTAAAAAACACCTCGATTGTGTAGAGTGTTTTGTTTTTGATTTAGGAAGAGATACTGAGTTATCTTCTTCTCCCCTAGAGGCAACTTCGCATTTGTGCTATATATGTCTCCTTATTAACCCCCTCCGGAACAGAATGTTAGCTGCGATATGCGAATCTTTGTAATAGCCCTTACGTTACTGTTTGGCTGGCTTCAATATACCCTTTGGTTTGGCAAAAATGGGGTATCAGATTACTACACAGTAGAGAATGAGATTGAAGTTCAACAGCAAGTGAACAGTAAGCTTCAAGCCCGCAATAATGAAATGTTTGCTGAGATCGATGATTTGAGACAAGGTCTAGATGCGATTGAAGAGCGCGCTCGCCATGAACTTGGGTTAGTCAAAGATGGCGAAACGTTCTATCGGATGATTGGTGAGGAAAAGTAATTTGATGTCTAATTGCTCATCGTCTTATGTGGCCATCGTTCCTGCGGCTGGAGTTGGTAGCCGCATGAAAGCCGATCGCCCTAAACAGTATTTGTTGATTGCTGATAAAACGGTTCTTGAACATACTGTAGAGAAACTCCTTTCTCACCCCCAAATTTCTAAGGTTGTTGTCGCGATTACTGACGGCGATCCATACTACCCTGAACTGCCGATTGCTCATCATCCGGACGTGATTCGAGTCGCGGGTGGCAAAGAAAGGGCGGACTCTGTGCTATCAGGGCTAAACTATGTAGATACACAGCTTGAGTGTGATTGGGTATTGGTACACGATGCCGCAAGACCTTGTGTTTCAATTTCCGATATTGACCGTTTGATTGCGGTTTGTCGTCAACATCCAACTGGTGGCATCCTTGCATCTCCAGTCAGAGATACAATGAAGCGAGCGAACGCAGCACAAGATATTGACCATACGGTAGACAGAGAAGCACTGTGGCATGCACTGACCCCACAAATGTTTAGAACTCAGCAACTTAATCGAGCGCTGGCTGACGCATTAGAACAAGGTGTAACCATTACCGATGAAGCTTCGGCTTTGGAGTGGTTAGGTGAAAAACCGGCACTGGTTCAAGGTAATGCGAACAATATAAAAATCACTCAGCCAGAAGATCTCGCGTTAGCCGAGTTTTATCTAAGCCGTGAGCGCGGCGAGTAACGAAAGGATAGAAAATGATTCGAATTGGTCATGGTTTCGACGTACATAAATTTGGCGGTGAAGGCCCTGTGATTATTGGTGGCGTGGCCGTTCCTTATGAACAAGGCCTCATTGCGCACTCAGATGGTGATGTCGCGCTTCATGCATTAAGCGATGCGCTATTGGGCGCGATTGCTGCTGGCGATATTGGCCGTCATTTCCCTGATACCGATGACAAGTGGAAAGGTGCAAACAGTCGTGAATTGTTGAAAGACGTCTACCGCCGAGTTAAAGAACAAGGGTACCGATTGGGTAACGCAGATGTGACCATTATGGCTCAAGCGCCAAAAATGGCACCGCACATTGATGCAATGTGCGCCGCTATTGCCGAAGATTTGGAAACCGACATTAGTAATATCAATGTAAAAGCAACGACGACAGAACGTCTTGGTTTTACTGGACGCAAAGAAGGCATTGCAACGGAAGCAGTTGTACTTCTCTTTAAGCAATAACCTAGCAATTTGCTCCTAAGAGCTGCAGTAGCAGCGGAAAAAGATCATGTCAGACATTTTATCATCATTCGCTTACCTAACTGGTAAGCCTGTAGCATCAGCAAAAATTAAAGCACAACCAGAGCATTTCCAAGTACGTGAAGACCTTGGCTTTGCCTTTACTGGTGAAGGTGAGCACCTGATGGTGCGTATTCGTAAAACCGGAGAAAATACCAGCTTTGTTGCAAACGAATTAGCAAAAGCTTGTGGCGTGAAGTCGAAAGACGTTAGCTGGGCCGGTCTTAAAGATCGCCACGCAGTGACCGAGCAATGGTTAAGTGTTCACCTACCAAAAGGTGAGACACCAGATTTTTCTGAGTTCTTGGCGCAATATCCGAGCATTGAAATTATTGCCACAGATCGTCACAACAAAAAGTTACGTCCAGGTGACCTAGTAGGGAACGAGTTTGTGGTTACCTTGTCTGAGGTGAGTGACGTGGCCGATGTCGAGCAACGTCTTGAAAAAGTGAAACAAGTTGGTGTGCCAAACTACTTTGGCAGCCAGCGTTTTGGTAACGATGGCAACAACCTTGAAGAAGCGCGTCGATGGGGGCGTGAAAACGTTCGTACACGTAATCAAAACAAACGTAGCATGTACTTATCTGCTGCGCGTTCTTGGATCTTCAACCGTATTGTTTCTGCTCGTTTAGAGAATGGTGTATTTGATAAATTCATCGATGGTGATATTGCACAGACCCAATCTGGCACTCAACTCATTGATGCAAGCAACATTGCAGAGCTACAAGTTCAACTGATGCAAGGTGAGGTCTCTATTACAGCTGCACTCGCTGGCGATAATGCGCTACCTACCCAAAGTGATGCTCTGGTATTAGAGCAACCGTTTTTAGATGAAGAACCTGATTTAATGGCGCTGATTCGTGGTAACCGAATGCGTCATGACCGACGTGATATTGCGCTTAAGCCGCAAGACTTAACTTGGACGGTTGATGGAAACAACATTACGTTGACATTCTCACTTGACGCAGGCTCATTTGCTACCTCAATCGTGCGAGAGTTGGTTAACGAAGAAAAAGTAGAAAGAGAGTATTAATGAAACCTGACTCACTTGACGCAAAGCCTTTAAGAGTTTTACTCAGCAATGATGACGGCGTTCATGCTCAAGGCATTCATGCTCTTGCTGATGAGTTAAAAGCCATTGCAGAAGTGACCATTGTCGCACCGGATCGAAATCGTTCTGGTGCGTCCAATTCGCTGACATTAGAGCAGCCATTGCGCGTAACAGAGATTGCCGATAGAACATACTCAGTTCAGGGCACGCCAACAGATTGTGTGCATTTTGCGCTTAATGAGCTAATGAAAGATGATCTGCCCGATCTTGTGTTATCTGGCATTAATCATGGCGCTAACCTTGGGGATGATGTGCTGTATTCTGGTACGGTTGCCGCAGCGATGGAAGGTCACTTTCTTGGTGTGCAGGCCATTGCGTTTTCGCTCGTCGGCAAACAGAATTTCCAATCAGCAGCAAAAATAGCCCGTCGATTGGTTGAACAACATTTGCAGCGTCCTATTCCAACCAATCGATTATTGAACGTGAACATACCGGATCTCTCACTCGATGAACTTGGTGAAATAGAAGTGACTCGTCTAGGTGCTCGCCACCACGCTGAGAGTATGATTAAACAGAAAGATCCACGTGGTCATGACATTTATTGGTTAGGTCCTCCAGGCAAAGAGCAAGATGCTGGTCTGGGAACAGACTTTTATGCGATTGAGCAGGGGCGAGTATCTATTACCCCATTGCAAGTCGATCTCACCGCTCATGAATCATTGCGAGCAATGGATAGTTGGTTAAAGGAAGAGAAATAATGAGTAACCCACATGCTGACCGGTTGATAGCATTTCTTATCTCCAGTGGCATTACGGATCAACGTGTATTGGATGCCATCTACCGATTACCTCGAGAAAGTTTTGTCTCGCAAGCGATGATGCATCAAGCCTATGACAACAACGCATTACCCATTGGTCAGGGGCAAACTATTTCTCAGCCTTATATTGTGGCAAAGATGACAGAGTTACTTGATCTCACGCGGGAGAGTAACGTTTTGGAAATTGGCACAGGCTCAGGTTACCAAACCGCTGTGCTTGCTCAGATGGTTGAGCATGTATACTCAGTAGAGCGTATCAAGTCTTTACAATGGGACGCAAAGCGACGCCTAAAACAACTGGATATCTACAATGTTTCAACGAAGCATGGAGACGGTTGGCTAGGCTGGGAAGCGAGGGGACCATTTGATGCCATTATCGTTACCGCAGCGGCAGAAAGCATTCCCCAAGCACTGTTAGCTCAGCTTAACGACGGTGGAAAAATGGTTATCCCTGTTGGTGAAGAAGAACAGCAATTATTAAAAATAGAACGAAAAGGTGAACAGTATCTTTCTACCGTTGTGGAAATGGTAAGATTTGTACCACTCGTTGCAGGTGATTTGGCTTAAGGGTTTTACACTAGGTGAATAGTTTATTACGTCATTTTTCTATTAGCTGCTTACTCGCTGCAGGACTTATTGGTTGTGCGGCGCACTCACCTGCGCCGGTTTCTAGTCTCAATAAGGATTATTCTAGCGTTGAACGAGGCAGTTATAGAGGCAGTTACTATGAAGTAAAGAAAGGAGATACGCTTTATTTTATAGCCTACGTCACAGATAGAGATGTAAAAGAACTAGTTCGTTACAATGATTTGACAGCACCTTACACGATCTTTCCTGGCCAAAGACTAAAACTTTGGGCTGCGAAATATGTCTCCCCTAAATTTGGGCATAAAGTGGAACCCGTTGTTGTTCCTGTAGTTGCAAAGAAACCGGCACCAGTGAGTAAACCAACTACGGTTGCTAAGTCGTCGAATTCAAGTAAAAGCTCTACTCAAAAGCCTACGAAGACTACTACCAATGTCGTAAAAAAACAGCCGCCAAAGACGGTTGAACAATCCAAATCAAAGGAGTATGTTGGTACAAAAGTTAACCAAAATGTCAAACCAAAGCCGCCAGTGACCACGGCGAAGAGTGATAAAGTATCGAAGTGGTTGTGGCCGACAAAAGGGAGAGTAATTAGTAACTTCTCAGCGGGAGAACAGGGAAATAAAGGTATTGATATTGCAGGACAGCGGGGTCAATCCATTGTTTCAACCGCTCCGGGCACAGTAGTCTACTCGGGTAATGCGCTACGAGGTTATGGCAATCTTATTATAGTGAAGCATAACGATAATTATTTAAGCGCATACGCACACAATGACAGACTGCTGGTGTCAGAAGGACAAAGTGTTACAGGCGGGCAGAAGATTGCAACTATGGGTAGTTCAGGATCTAAATCCGTCAAATTGCACTTTGAAATTCGCTATCAAGGTAAATCAGTCAATCCTAAACGCTATTTGCCTTAAAACTTTGAACAACAACTTGCGAAATCATTTAGCGACATATTGAGTTGTAATGTCTTGCTAACTCGCCAGGGGGAGGCGTTATGAGTATCAGCAACACAGTAACCAAAGTTGAAGAGTTCGGTTATGACAAAACGGCAGTGCAAAGTACAGCAAGCGAACTTGAAAAAACTCCGACTAAACAAACCAAAACGGTTGTACGCGAAGAGCTTGACGCGAGCAACAAAAGCCTAGATGCCACGCAACTGTATCTTGGTGAGATAGGTTTCTCTCCACTACTTACTGCAGAAGAAGAAGTTCTTTATGCTCGTCGCGCGCTTCGAGGTGATGAAGCTGCGCGCAAACGAATGATCGAGAGTAACTTGCGTCTTGTGGTTAAAATTTCTCGTCGATACAGCAACCGTGGTTTAGCGCTGCTTGATCTTATTGAAGAAGGCAATCTTGGTTTGATCCGCGCGGTAGAGAAGTTTGACCCAGAGCGCGGCTTCCGTTTTTCTACTTATGCGACATGGTGGATCCGCCAAACTATCGAACGCGCATTGATGAACCAAACTCGCACGATTCGCCTACCAATTCATGTTGTGAAAGAGCTGAACATTTATCTGCGCACCGCGCGAGAACTCTCTCAGAAGCTCGATCATGAACCAACGGCAGAAGAAATTGCCGCACAGTTGGATATCCCTGTTGAAGATGTCAGTAAGATGCTGCGTCTGAACGAACGTATTAGTTCGGTTGATACACCGATTGGTGGGGATGGAGAAAAGGCTCTCCTCGACATTATCCCTGATGTAAGTAACTCTGATCCGGAAGTATCAACGCAAGATGATGACATTAAGTCTTCACTGATCCATTGGCTAGAAGAGCTAAATCCGAAACAAAAAGAGGTACTAGCGCGTCGTTTTGGCTTATTAGGCTATGAGCCATCAACACTTGAAGAAGTGGGACGTGAGATTGGTCTAACACGTGAGCGTGTTCGTCAGATACAAGTTGAAGGTTTGCGTCGATTACGTGAGATCTTGATCAAACAAGGTCTGAATATGGAAAACCTATTCAACGTAGAAGACGACTAAAAATAGACACCTCAAGTAGAGGCGAATTTAGAACAAATAAAGGCTATGGGGGGACCATAGCCTTTTTGCGTTTTACTGGATTTTTACGTTGTACTAGATAGGTTCAGAAGTTAGAGCATCTTCTTCAAGCGGTAAAGCTCTTCCAGTGCCTGACGCGGTGTTAGGTCGTCAGGATCGATGTTCGACAGAGCTTGCTCTACATCACTTGGCTCTGGAATCAGGCTTAACTGATTTGCCACATCTACTGCGCTAGGACGCGGAGAGTCTTTACCTTGGCCTAATTGTTCGAGCTGAGAGAGCTTCATACGAGCATTTTTTATCACTGGTTTCGGAACCCCCGCTAAACCAGCAACCGCTAGACCATAAGACTTGCTTGCTGCACCTTCTTGAACTGCGTGCATAAAGGCAATGCTGTCACCATGCTCAACCGCATCAAGGTGAACGTTGGCTAGGTTTGGCAGTAGGTTTGGTAGCTCAGTCAATTCGAAGTAGTGGGTCGCAAACAGCGTCATTGCGCCAATTTGTGTTGCAAGCCACTCGGCACTTGCCCATGCTAGAGAAAGGCCGTCATAAGTACTGGTTCCGCGCCCAATTTCGTCCATTAATACCAAGCTGTTTTGAGTGGCATTGTGAAGAATATTTGCGGTTTCCGTCATCTCAACCATAAAAGTAGAACGACCAGAAGCTAAATCATCAGACGCACCTATACGGGTAAAGATGCGATCCAAAGAGCCGATATGAGCTGATTCTGCAGGTACGTATGAACCAATGTGAGCCATCAAAGCGATCAATGCAGTCTGGCGCATGTAGGTCGATTTACCACCCATGTTTGGACCGGTGATGATCAGCATCTTACGGTTTGAGCTAAGCTCGATTGGGTTTGCGATAAAAGGTTCACTCGTTACTTGCTCTACGACCGGATGACGACCTGCTTGAATGGTGATGCCCGCTTCTTTGTCTAACGTTGGGCGGCAGTAATCAAGTGAATCGGCACGTTCGGCTAAGTTTTGTAGTACGTCTAACTGAGAAATCGCCGAAGCAAGGTTTTGCATCTTCTCAAGATTTGGCATCAACAGATCAAATAGCTCTTCCCACAGTTTTTTCTCAACTGCTAGCGCTTTCGACTTAGAGTTTAGTACCTTGTCTTCATGCTCTTTCAGTTCAGGGATGATGTAGCGTTCCGCGTTTTTCAGCGTTTGACGACGCACATAGTGTGGTGGAACAAGATGGCTTTGACCACGGCTTACTTGAATGAAGAAACCGTGTACGGCGTTGTAACCAACTTTTAGCGTATCGATACCATGACGCTCACGTTCATCCGCTTCGAGTTTTTCCAGATACTCGGTTGCACCATCTGCGAGTTTTCGCCATTCGTCGAGCTCAGCATTATAACCCTCAGCAATCACGCCACCCTCGCGAATAACCACTGGTGGGTTTTCTTTAATTGCTCGTTCTAACAAATCACAAACATCGTCGATTGGAGCGGCGAATTGGGCCAACTTAACCAAGTATGGATGTGCTAGGGAAGAAGTAATCGATTCAAGCTCAGGCAGCTGTTGCATCGCATGGCGCAGACGGGCCATATCACGAGGACGTGCAGATCGAAGCGCCAAACGAGCAAGGATACGTTCAATATCACCAATCTGCTTGAAGATAGGTTGAATGTCGCTGAACAAGCTTTGATCTTTGATCTCACCAATTGCATCTAGGCGATTGTTCAACGTATCTACACAGCGCATTGGTTGGTGCAACCAACGCTTTAGCATCCGACTACCCATTGGTGTTGAACAGTGGTCCAAAACTGCTGCGAGAGTATTGTCTGTACCACCAGATAAGTTTTGAGTGAGTTCAAGGTTACGTCGCGTCGAAGCGTCGAGAATGACGGAGTGATCTTGACGATCGTAGGTCAGTGAACGAATGTGCGGCAGGGCAGTACGCTGAGTGTCTTTTACATATTGAATTAAACAACCAGCAGCACATAAACCAAGGTTGGCTTTTTCTACGCCAAAACCAACCAGATCTCTTGTACCGAATTGCTGATTTAATTGTTGTTTGGCGGTATCGAGTTCAAATTCCCATACTGGGCGACGACGATTCCCATTGCGGCTCGACATCAAGTGAACCGATTCAAAATCTTCTGGGAACAAAAGCTCACGTGGTGCAGTACGTTGAAGTTCTGCCGCCATTGCTTCTTCAGTTTCTGGCTCAACCAACTGGAAGCGGCCCGAAGTTACATCCAATGTCGCGTAACCGAATTTACCGTTATGTTGGTAAATGGCAGCAATCAGGTTGTCGATACGCTCAGATAACAGTGCTTCGTCAGTCACTGTTCCTGGCGTAACAATACGTACTACTTTACGTTCAACTGGTCCCTTACTGGTTGCAGGATCGCCGATTTGTTCGCAGATCGCGACAGATTCCCCTAGCTGAACAAGTTTTGCTAAATACCCCTCAACCGCATGGAATGGAACACCAGCCATTGGGATAGGTTCACCTGCTGATGCGCCGCGTTTGGTCAACGAAATATCCAACAATTGAGATGCGCGCTTCGCATCATCGTAGAAGAGTTCGTAGAAGTCGCCCATGCGGTAAAACAGCAAGATTTCTGGGTTCTCAGCCTTTAGCTTGAGATATTGCTGCATCATCGGAGTGTGTTTTTGTTCAGCTTTCACAGGTAAGTACTTTTGTTTATTTCCGTAGCGGCTTAGGATACGTGAAACCCTATCAAGTAAAAAGAGACAAAGGGCATTTTGACGATGGAAAGAACCACAAAATTGAGTGCAGATTTAGGGGCGTTGCTGACTAAGTATTCTCACGTGCTAACCACGGCAGAATCGTGTACTGGCGGTGGGGTTGCCACTGCGATTACCGATATTGCAGGTAGTTCAGCTTGGTTAGATCGTGCATTCGTGACTTACAGCAATGAAGCAAAAATAGAAATGCTGGGTGTGCAAGCTTCAACATTAGCAGCCTATGGTGCTGTGAGCGAACCTGTTGTGATTGAAATGGTTCATGGTGCGTTGAAAAACTCGAATGCAACGATCGGGGTCTCGATCAGTGGGATCGCTGGGCCAAGTGGCGGCAGTATAGAGAAACCCGTAGGGACGGTCTGCTTTGCTTTCGCTGACAATCAAAGTTGGCAACTGGTTGAAACTATGTATTTTACTGGTGATCGTGCACAAGTTCGCAAAAAAGCAGTGGAACATGCACTGACTCAACTGCATCAGCATCTTAGTTAAAATTTCTCAATTTGCCTTAGCCCAACGTTGATAAGGGCTAGAGCAAATCGTTGCTTTGTGTAAGCCAATTTTTTTCATACAGGTATGGACACTGTATGAATCAACAGTATAATAACTTTCATTGCTGAGCAGTTCTTCTGCTTAAGAAAAATGAATTACGATTCATCGCCCAAAGAAGATGAATAAATCGGAGAAAGTAATGGACGAGAACAAACAGAAAGCGCTCGCCGCTGCGCTAGGTCAAATTGAAAAGCAATTCGGTAAAGGCTCTATCATGCGTCTTGGCGACAACCGCACAATGGACGTAGAAACCATTTCAACGGGTTCTCTTTCTCTTGATATCGCTTTGGGTGCTGGTGGCCTGCCAATGGGTCGTATCGTAGAAATCTACGGTCCAGAATCTTCAGGTAAAACAACATTAACACTAGAGCTTATTGCTGCTGCACAACGTGAGGGTAAAACTTGTGCGTTTATCGATGCAGAGCACGCGCTAGACCCTGTATACGCGAAGAAGCTTGGTGTTGATATCGACGCACTGTTAGTTTCTCAGCCAGATACGGGTGAGCAAGCGCTAGAAATCTGTGACGCACTGGCACGTTCTGGTGCTATCGACGTTATGGTTGTCGATTCAGTAGCCGCACTGACACCAAAAGCAGAAATTGAAGGTGAAATGGGCGACAGCCACATGGGCCTTCAAGCTCGTATGCTTTCTCAAGCAATGCGTAAGCTTACAGGTAACCTAAAACAGTCTAATTGTATGTGTATCTTCATCAACCAAATTCGTATGAAGATTGGTGTGATGTTTGGTAACCCAGAGACGACCACGGGTGGTAACGCACTTAAGTTCTACGCTTCTGTTCGTCTAGATATTCGTCGTACTGGTGCAATCAAAGAAGGTGATGAGGTTGTTGGTAACGAAACTCGCATCAAAGTGGTTAAGAACAAGATTGCTGCCCCGTTTAAAGAAGCAAACACGCAAATCATGTACGGTCAGGGTTTCAACCGCGAAGGTGAATTGATCGACCTAGGCGTGAAGCACAAGCTAGTAGAGAAAGCAGGTGCTTGGTACAGCTATAACGGTGATAAGATTGGTCAAGGTAAAGCGAACTCTTGTAACTTCCTACGTGAAAACCCTGAGATTGCTAAGACTATCGATACCAAACTTCGTGAAATGCTGCTTTCTCCGGCACTCCCTGATGCGCCAGAATCAGATGAAAAATCAGAGCAAGAAGAAGAGTTTTAATCTTCTGATTGAATCATATTGAACAAAGCCCTGCTATGCGGGGCTTTGTTGTATCTGCTGAAATCAAAATCGAAAAACAAAGGGTAGATTCATATCAATTAGGGTAGGCAAGCGATCAGAACTAGCGCCCTTAGCAAGCTAGAGTGAACGGTTATTTACTACGATTGTTATAGAGCCTGTACAGCAAAAACAGTTTTAGGATCATCATGTACCAAAAGCGTCAAGCGCCGACTCTATCTAGTAAAGAGGCGGCTATCCAATTATTGGGCCGTCGAGACCATGGGCAATACGAGTTATACCAAAAGTTGGCTCTAAAGGGTTATGAAGAGACAGACATTGACGCGGCCATTAATTTTTGTCTCGACCATAATTATTTGGATGACCTGCGTTATGCCAAAAGCCAAGTACGTCAACATGTTTATAAAGGTCACGGTGAGCGCCGCATTCGTCAAGAGCTTAATCAAAAACGTGTCGCGGAATCGATCATTGATATGGCGATGGCAGAAGAGCCGCAGGACTGGTTTGAACTAGCAAGAATGGCAGCTGAGAAGAAATTTAAAGGAATCAAAGCCAAAGACCAGAAAGAGTACGCTAAACAGGTGCGATTTATGCAATATCGTGGCTACAGTTTTGACCAAATCAGCTATGCACTGAGCTTTGAGGACGAAGATTAGCGATGAATGGTTCACGCTGATTTTTGTTTTGCTTCAAATTTTTTCTTCTAGCTCCTCTTTTCCGCAAGAAAACTAGTCGTAGCTGATTGCATGATCTACAATACGGCAAAATTCTAACTCGACTATTTTCAGGAAGAGCTGCATGTACATGAGCACTGACGAGGTTCGTAACGCGTTCCTCAAGTTCTTTGAAAGCAAAGGACACCAAATCGTAGAAAGTTCATCGTTAGTTCCACATAACGACCCAACACTGCTGTTCACAAACGCAGGTATGAACCAATTTAAAGATTGCTTCCTAGGCTTGGAAAAACGCGCCTACACTCGAGCAACTACGGCTCAACGTTGTGTACGTGCTGGTGGTAAGCACAATGACCTGGAAAACGTTGGTTTCACAGCTCGTCACCACACGTTCTTTGAAATGCTAGGCAACTTCAGCTTTGGCGATTACTTCAAAGAAGACGCCATTGCTTTTGCTTGGGAATTCCTAACAGAAACGCTTAAGCTGCCAGCAGACCGTCTACTAGTAACAATTTACGAAACAGATGACGAAGCATTCGATATCTGGAACCAAAAAGTAGGTGTTCCTGCAGACCGAATTATCCGCATTGGCGATAAGAAAGGTGGTAAGCCATTCGAGTCAGATAACTTCTGGCAAATGGGGGACACTGGTCCTTGTGGTCCATGTACTGAAATCTTCTATGATCACGGTGAGCACATCTGGGGTGGTCGCCCTGGTACTCCTGAAGAAGATGGTGACCGTTTCATCGAGATCTGGAACAACGTATTCATGCAGTTCAACCGTCATGCTGATGGCACGATGGAGCCGCTACCAAAACCGTCTGTAGATACCGGTATGGGTATTGAGCGTATCTCTGCGATCATGCAGGGCGTTCACTCTAACTACGAAATCGACGTGTTCCAAGCGCTGATCAAAGCAGCAGCTGAAACGATTGGCTATGAAGACCTATCAAACCAATCGCTACGCGTTATTGCTGACCACATCCGTTCATGTTCATTCCTGATCGTTGATGGCGTTATGCCTTCAAACGAAGGTCGTGGTTACGTTCTACGTCGTATCATCCGTCGTGCGGTTCGTCACGGTAACAAGCTGGGCGCACAAGGTGCATTCTTCCATAAATTGGTTGGTGTACTAGCAGATATCATGGGTACGGCTGGTGAAGAGCTGAAGCGTCAACAAGCTGTGGTTGAAAAAGTACTGCGTATCGAAGAAGAAAACTTCGGTCGTACACTTGAACGCGGTATGGCGATTCTAAATGAAGCATTAGATAGCATTTCTTCGCAAGGAACGGACGGTAAAGTACTCGACGGCGAAACCGTATTCAAACTTTACGACACTTACGGCTTCCCTGCTGACCTAACTAACGACGTTGCACGTGAGCGTGAGTTCGCTATCGACGAAGAAGGTTTCGAGAAAGCGATGGAAGAGCAGCGTCAACGTGCGCGTGAAGCAGGTAACTTCGGTACTGACTACAACGCTGCAATCAAAGTTGATACGCAAACAGAATTCTGTGGTTACACTGGGACTAAAGGTTCTAGCTCAGTCGCAGCGATGTTCGTTGAAGGTAATGAAGTCGATTCACTATCTGCAGGCGATAAAGCCATCATCGTACTGGGTGAAACTCCATTCTACGCAGAGTCAGGCGGTCAATGTGGCGACGCTGGTGAGATCCGCACTGAGTCTGGCGTGTTCCGCGTACAAGACACGCACAAGCTAGGCAATGCGATTGCGCACCACGGTGTGATGGCGGAGGGCGTTCTAGCGAAGGGTGACGAAGTCGCAACGATCGTTGACGCTGAGCGTCGCGCAGCTATCTCTCTAAACCACTCAGCAACGCACTTGCTGCATGCAGCACTTCGCCAATTGCTTGGTGAGCACGTTACGCAGAAAGGCTCGCTAGTAAAAGCTGACGGCCTGCGTTTTGACTTCTCTCACCTAGAAGCAGTAACGGCGGCAGAACTAAAAGAAGTTGAGCGCCTAGTGAATGCTCAAATTCGTCGCAACCATAAGATTGAAACTAATGTGATGGACATTGAGTCTGCTAAGAAGAAAGGCGCAATGGCATTGTTTGGTGAGAAGTACGATGACGAAGTTCGCGTACTATCAATGGGCGACTTCTCAACAGAGCTTTGTGGTGGTATCCACGCTTCAAACACTGGTGACATCGGTCTATTCAAGATCGTCTCTGAAGGCGGTATTGCAGCAGGTATTCGTCGTATCGAAGCGGTAACGGGTGAAGGTGCGCTAGACGCAATCGAAGCTCAAGCGGCTAAGTACGAAGAGAAACTGGCTGAATCAGCACAGAAAGCGAAATCTCTAGAGAAAGAAATCCAAAAATTGAAAGACAAGATGGCTGCAGCAGAAAGCGCAAACATCATGGGCAAAGTTCAGGACATCAACGGTACTAAAGTACTGATCGCAGCTCTAGAAGGCGCGGATAACAAGAACCTACGTACTATGGTTGATGACATCAAAAACCAAGTAGGCAGCGGCGTTATCCTTCTTGCAAACGTGAACGATGACAAGATCGGCTTGATCGCTGGTGTGACGAAAGACCTAATCGGCAAAGTGAAAGCGGGTGACCTAGTTAAGATGGTTGCTGAGCAAGTTGGCGGTAAAGGCGGTGGTCGCCCAGATATGGCGCAAGCGGGTGGTACAGATGTTGCTGCACTACCGCAAGCGATTCAGTCTGTTCAGCCTTGGTTAGAAGAACGTCTATAATCATTTAAACATAATTTACGCTCAATCAAGCTTGTTTGATTGAGCGTAATTTTTTTTTGGAACCAAGTGGTTTAATTGACGTTATCTTGACCAAGTTACCGATGTGATTTGGTTTTTGTTGCAACGACTGCTTATATCATTAGCTCAATAGAGTATGAGTAGTCTGAATGAGACTTTGATCTTGGGAAGGTGAAAACAGGTGAAAAAGCCCCTTATCGTGCAAAAATTTGGTGGAACCTCAGTCGGTTCAATTGAAAGAATCCATCAGGTTGCAGAACACATCATTAAAGCAAAGAATGATGGCAATCAAGTTGTCGTTGTTGTATCTGCTATGTCAGGTGAAACAAATCGCTTGATGGATCTCGCGATGCAAGTAGATAGCGTTCCAACAGCTCGTGAGCTTGATGTATTACTAGCTGCTGGCGAGCAGGTTTCTATGGCACTGTTGGCGATGGCTCTCAATAAGCTAGGCTGTGCGGCACGCTCACTCACCGGAGCTCAAGCAAACATTGTGACGGATAATCATCACAATGAAGCTACGATTACTCACATTGATACAACCGCAATTTTGGAACTGCTTGAGCAAGACCAAATTGTTATCGTAGCGGGCTTCCAAGGTGTGAATGAAAACGGAGATATCACCACATTGGGGCGGGGCGGTTCGGATACGAGTGCCGTCACATTGGCAGGTGCATTGAACGCGGATGAATGCCAAATTTTTACCGACGTTGATGGGATTTATACTTGTGATCCGCGAGTCGTAGAAAACGCGCAAAAAATGCCAGTGATTGACTTTCCATCAATGGAAGCAATGGCGAGTCGTGGTGCGAAAGTCCTACATTTACCCTCTGTTCAGTATGCGTGGAAAAACAACGTTCCTTTACGCGTACTGTCAACATTTGATGTCAATGACGGTAGCTTAGTTAAAGGTGAATCTGGTCATCATGCGATCTCTGGTATCGCAATCCAACGAGATCTTGCCTTTATTGAAGTTGATAATGAACATTTATCTAGCGTGACAAAACAATGTCAAATGTTAGGAATCGACATTTGGAATGTGATCGATGAAACAGAACGAACAGGTATCATGATAAAACAAGATGCATGTGCCAAGTTGGATCTGGTGTTCAGCGACAAAATCCGTAATAGTGAAGTGGTAAGCATGCTTACTGCAGTCGGGCTAGAAGCCAATGGAATGGTAGAACATGCTCGTGATTTGTTAGCACAGCGAGATATTATCGTCAATTTCTGTGCAGTAGAAGCACTCACTATGATGCTGGTCTTATCTCCTGAAAATGTGGACTCAGCAGCAAATATTCTTCATGATGCTTACATTTCATCCAGTGAAGTATTGAAGATTCAGCAAAAACATGCCTTTTTAGGCTAATTTTCCGTAACAAGGTAGTTTACGAAAATATAACTTTTGTTGGATAATAGCTTAGTAGCAAGAAAATTTAGAGATTACTCAAGGAGCAAAGAATGCTAATTTTGACTCGCCGTGTAGGCGAAACACTTATGATTGGTGATGAAGTTACTGTAACTGTACTAGGCGTTAAAGGTAACCAAGTGCGTATCGGTGTTAACGCTCCGAAAGAGGTTTCTGTTCACCGTGAAGAAATCTACATGCGCATTCAAGCTGAAAAGGGCAATGGTAACGTTGCTTCTGGTAACTACTAAGCCGCTCCTAGATATAGAGCTTAGTTTGAATGTAAAAGGCTAGCCAATGGGCTAGCCTTTTTGGTTTTTGGTTTTTGGTTTTTGGTTTTTGGTTTTTGGTTTTTGGTTTTGCAATTTGTGAACTGAGAGCGATATTTTGGGTTGGGGGAGCTCCCCGATCTAAGCGCCAAGAAACTGAAAGCGGTTTGGCCTAGATAATTTTTAATAGAATTTCGTTGAATTGTGTTGTTCGCAGATACTTGGGAATTAATGTTATTTTTTAAGAGAAGACTCTCTTTTTTTCATCACAATAGAGTGATAAAGTTTGTTTTATGATCACTTTGATTAAAACCTCAACGCTTAAACGATTTTTGCGTTTTTTTTCAAAGAAAGTGTTTGACATATTTTCGGTAAAACGTAATATGTGCCTCCGCAAGACGGTGAGGTGGCCGAGAGGCTGAAGGCGCTCCCCTGCTAAGGGAGTATACGGTTTATCCCGTATCGAGGGTTCGAATCCCTCCTTCACCGCCACTCTTGCAACGTTGAGAAATCAACACAAAAAAAATGTGCGTCCTTAGCTCAGCTGGATAGAGTACCTGGCTACGAACCAGGCGGTCGGAGGTTCGAATCCTCCAGGACGCGCCATATCTCTTCGGAGATATAACAATGAAAACGGTGAGGTGGCCGAGAGGCTGAAGGCGCTCCCCTGCTAAGGGAGTATACGGTTTATCCCGTATCGAGGGTTCGAATCCCTCCTTCACCGCCATTCATTGATTGGCCATTGGCCTTTTTTTGTTTCGTAAGAAATAAAATGTGATATGCTTCACAGCTTCTTTAGCAAGAAGAACTGCGCGTCCTTAGCTCAGCTGGATAGAGTACCTGGCTACGAACCAGGCGGTCGGAGGTTCGAATCCTCCAGGACGCGCCACTATTTAATAATTCGTTTGATAAACGGGTTATACAAAGTAAAATATAAAGATTATTGCGCGTCCTTAGCTCAGCTGGATAGAGTACCTGGCTACGAACCAGGCGGTCGGAGGTTCGAATCCTCCAGGACGCGCCACTCTTTAGGGTTTCTTCTTATACGATAGGAATCCTGATATTGATACTTGTGTTAAACAAGGTTGATATCGAAAACTGCGCGTCCTTAGCTCAGCTGGATAGAGTACCTGGCTACGAACCAGGCGGTCGGAGGTTCGAATCCTCCAGGACGCGCCACTCTTTAGGGTTTCTTCTTATACGATAGGAATCCTGATATTGATACTTGTTGTTAAATAAGGTTGATGTCGAAAACTGCGCGTCCTTAGCTCAGCTGGATAGAGTACCTGGCTACGAACCAGGCGGTCGGAGGTTCGAATCCTCCAGGACGCGCCACTCTTTAGGGTTTCTTCTTATACGATAGGAATCCTGATATTGATGCTTGTTGTTAAACAAGGTTGATGTCGAAAACTGCGCGTCCTTAGCTCAGCTGGATAGAGTACCTGGCTACGAACCAGGCGGTCGGAGGTTCGAATCCTCCAGGACGCGCCACTCTTTAGGGTTTCTTCTTATACGATAGGAATCCTGATATTGATGAATCTTGTTGTTAAACAAGGTTGATGTCGAAAACTGCGCGTCCTTAGCTCAGCTGGATAGAGTACCTGGCTACGAACCAGGCGGTCGGAGGTTCGAATCCTCCAGGACGCGCCACTCTTTAGGGTTTCTTCTTATACGAAAGGAATCCTGATATTGATACTAGTGTTAAACAAGGTTGATATCGAAAACTGCGCGTCCTTAGCTCAGCTGGATAGAGTACCTGGCTACGAACCAGGCGGTCGGAGGTTCGAATCCTCCAGGACGCGCCACTTATTAAAAGCCTCGCTTATTGCGAGGCTTTTTTGTATCTGCCTTCTTCAAATTTAGTTTTTGTTCTCTCTCCCTACGCTTTCTTTGTGGCCGAATTTTGATGGATATCTACTTTGGATGTAATTCGCCTTTTCTCAATGCTTTTGTTCTAAGAAAACCGCAGTTATTCATGCCAACACATTGCGAAATAAAGAAAATTGACCTAATCGTTTATATACCCTGCACCCCAAGGTTACTTGGGAATCACTACCATTAAGAAAGGATGCTTCAATGATAGGTAAGATATTGACGAGTGGTGCGTTAGGAATGTTATGTGTGGCTCAAGTGGCCTCTGCTGCCGAAGGGGATGACGTACCACAACGAGCACAAACGGTTGGGGACGTCATAGACCGTCCTGGCGTGCTTACGCCGAAAGGAACGTGGTCATTCGATTCATCATTCAACTATACGCAAAACTCCTCAAATAAGGTCTCTGTGGTTGGTTATACCGTGTTGCCAACGCTGATTGTTGGGCGTATTGAAGTGAGTGATGCTGATCGAACGACGATGACCTTTGGTTTGACGACTCGTTATGGTCTTACTAATGCGACTGAGCTGGAATTTAGATTACCGTATGTTTATCGCAATGATCAGCTTTCAGTCCGTCCGATTCAAGATGGTTCCAATGATGATGTGATTAACACGACGATTGATGGTGGTGGGTTAGGGGATCTCGAATTCGCGATACGTCACCAATTTAATTTTGAAAGCGCCCCTTATTGGATTGGTGGCTTTCGAGTTAAGTCGGATACTGGCCGTTCCCCTTATGAAGTATCCATAGATCAAGGTAGTAATTCGTTCAGTGACGTGCCAACTGGCTCCGGTTTTTGGAGCTTTGAGCCCAGTGTGACGATGATCTATCCAACCGCACCCGCCGTGTTGTTTGCTAATGTTAGTTATATTTATACATTAAAGGATACGGTGTCGATAGGTGATTCCAAGGCTGATATCGACCTTGGTGATACCATTTCACTATCCGGAGGGATGGGGTTTTCTGTTAATCCTAGTTTGTCTTTTTCTCTAGGATTGAGTCATAAAACGATCTTAAAAAGTAAAATAAACGGGTCAACGTCGGATGAAGCAAAATTGCTTCAACTCGACTCATTCACGTTTGGTGTTAACTATGCCTTCAACAAACAAACGTCAATTAATGTGAGTGCTCAAGCGGGATTAACCGAAGACACGCCAGATTTTCAGTTGACGATCCGAGTTCCGTACAACCTTTAGGGCAGGGAATGCTGCGATATCAAAATGGCTATGAATACGGCACTGACATCTCACATGTTGACATCTTACATATTAGGGCCTGTGAACGTGGATGCGAAGATAAAGAAAGGTAGCAATGAAGAAAGGTTAGCTTGTTGCCCATCGTCTGAGGATGAACGGGGGTCGAAGTCGAAAGCTTGATTTGTCGCAGAGAATAAATTATCGCTATTATTCCCATTTGTTCAGTGATTTTGATTTATTCAGTGGTTGAGTAAGGCATCTTCTAGTCGCTGATTATTTCGAATTTGCTGCATTACACCACTGACTTGGGCATCTATATCAACAAGTGTATTTAATCCGATTACGCTGTTATCGGTGGTGTTTTGAATGATGTTAATGATGCTTGAGTTGATAAGTTCAGAGCTGATAATGGTAGGACTCTGTGGGGCAGACATATCAGGACTATTCGATGTACTGTCACCAATAAGATTGCCATCGCCAAATTGAATGATATTTACGATACCTTGATCAAATTGTTCGCTGTTGATCGAACCAGAACCATTTATGGCGTGGATATTGGTAAGGTTGCCATTTTCGATGACTAAGTTCGCGATGGTGGTATTCAATAGACTTTCACCATTGATCGTTGTTGAGATGCTCAGGCCAATATTGATCACGTAGTCGTCTGCAATTTTAAAGCCGCCGCGATATTGAGATAAAGCCTCGTTTGTCACAGGCTTGAGTGCGTCAATCGATAAGCTATCTGCTTTAGTCAATAAACTTAACATAGCGGTGATAAGTACCAGCGTTACTTTTATTAAGCTCATGCCCATCTACCTCCGATGTTTGCCTATCTATAGTTAAAGTTCTCACCGTCAATAGGTAGAGAATTACTGAATACACCTAAAGCTCCACGTTCGATACCGTTTCCCAGTGGTGGTGAATGGTAAATTGAAAACTCATCGTCAGTGATAAAACTGGTTCGCCCGATTTCTGCTTCATTTCTAACTAATAGCACAATGCCTTGGTAGTATTTTTCAAATTGATCGATTTTCATGACCATTGTGCCCCGAGAGGGATCGCCCAATATAACAGAGTCATTATTCATCCCCCTGATCACGACAAAATGCATGTAGCCGTCAAAGTTCACCAATGTGATGCCGGGCACCCCAAGCTTTTTTATCTTCTCTAACCCAATCTGAAAACCGTCAGAATTTAGACCGAGAGAAGCAAGATGGACTTTCATATCAAGAAGGGAGAATCCTTTTTCTTTGATTTTTTCTTTATCACCTCTGTCGTACATACTTTGAAAAATCTGCTCTTCCGTAGATGGTGCTTTATAGTGGTAAGTCAACAATGAAGCCAGTGCAGCCGAGCCACAACTGAAGTCGTACTGTTGACGAAACACATCTCCAAACACAATTTCTTTGTAGCTCTTTACGGGCACAGAGTAATGCGCTCTATGAGGAAGAAACTCTAAAGCACTGGCCGATGCTGAAATTGCCAGCATCAGCCAAGTGAGGTTATGAACTAATTTCATAGTATTTACTTGAGTGTCAGGTTAACGACGGTTGAGTTCTGGATAAGTACGTTATTCCCAGTATTTTGAATCACGCTCGATATCCCTGAACTGTCTGCGAACGCACCTGGAGATAAAATATTATTTCCGCTAATGGTGTTATTGGCGACGTTATCTGACGATATCCCATAAACATCTGATTCTGCATAGACAAGGTCAAGATCGATATCGACATGTTGACCACCTCTTGCTTCACTCATTGTTTCGAGGCTAACACTTTCGTCAGACAACGTTATCTCATCAGCGTTGGCGGAAACGGCAATTATCATACCCAAGGTACACAGTGCCAAACGCATCGCTTTCTCCTAATAATGCTCATTAGTCGCCAGTAAAGACACTCGCATTGGTTGCTACAGATTGTTGAATCAGTGCATTACCGCCAGCGCTTTGTGCCACAGTGGTAATACCCGCTGCGCTACCCATACCGCCTAGGTTATTCACATTATCAACACGAACAGTAGAATCTTTGTCCATTGCTGAGTAGTTAACCGACGTTGAACTAACAGAGCCCATCACTTCAGAGTTTGCAACGACCATATCAGTGTCGATTTCTAGCGTGTTAAAGCTATTCGCAGTGTTAGTGCTTGAATTGCTGTTATCGCTATTGTCGTTGAAGCTATTCGCGATGCTATTGTCACTGTTGTCACTGTTATCGCTGTTATCGCTGTTGTCGCTGTTGTCGTTAAAGCTACTAGCGATACTGTTGTCGCTGTTATCACTGTTGTCACTGTTGTTACTGTTATCGTTATGACTATTAGCTGTAGCAGTGTTCACACTCGAGTTCGAGTTATCACTGTTATTACTGTTGTCATTGGCGTTACTAGTGCTGTTGTCGTTGTAACTGTTAGCAGTATTCATACTCGAATTTGAGTTGTCGCTATTGTTACTGTTGTCACTATTGTTACTGTTGTCACTATTGTTGCTGTTGTCATTCGCGTTGCTAGTGCTGTTATCGTTGTAACTGTTAGCAGTATTCATACTCGAATTTGAATTGTCATTGGCATTACTCGTACTGTTGTCATTAGCATTGTGAGTGCTGTTGTCGTTGTAACTACCATTCGTACTCGCGTTAGAGTTGTCGCTATTGTTACTGTTATCACTGTTATTGCTGTTGTCACTATTATCGTTGAAGCTATCAGCAAGGCCTAGTGATTGGGTGTTGCTGTTGTCGTTAGCATTATGAGTGCTGTTGTCATTTGCGTTGCTCGTACTGTTGTCGTTGTAGCTCGCATTAGTACTTGCATTTGAGTTGTCGCTATTATTGCTATTGTCGTTAGCAGCAGTAGCGCTATTGTCATTGTAACTAGCGTTAGTACTCGCATTTGAGTTATCGCTGTTATTGCTGTTGTCATTAGCATTACTAGCACTATTGTCGCTGTTGTCATTAAAGCTATCAGCAAGACCTATCGACTGCATATTGCTGTTATCGCTGTTGTCACTGTTATTGCTATTGTCACTATTGTTACTGTTGTCATTCATGCTATCAGTGACTGAAAGCGTGTTAGCACTGTCATCCCACTGATTGTTATTTTTGCCATCATCGACATCATTGTTAGCTAATGCATTACCACTCAATAAAATCGCCGACATTGCGATAGCAAGCCCTGTCTTGTTAAGCGTCATAATTGATCACTCCGTTTCCTGTGTTCCTGTTTAAAAATGACTGCATGTAAACTTCTTGCTGCCTCTTTTGGCTTGGAAGCGCTGGAAGTATAGGAATAAGATCACCAGGCAGTTTCTCAATAATGAGAAAACTCACTGCTCCGTTGATTGAATAAGGTTGGGTTGTATTTCTCCCATATATGAAAGCGTTTTATAGTCATCAAGTTAGGTAAGTGGGTTTGGTTAAGAATGCTTCGAGTATGAGTTTTGAACGGTAAAAAGGTTGAAAAAGTACGTACGTTGCTAGCCTTTTAGCAATCTGTGTTATACGCATTTGTGGCTGCGGCGTTTGGTTCAGAAAAAGCCCTTATTTATAACAAGGGTTTAGTGGCTAAAAGCATGAGATTGACTGATTGTGGAAAGGAATACGGTAGGCCTTTCTAATGTATCTCTTCGTTGTTTCCTTGTTATAAAGTCAGACTGAGGTGCTATATTTCATCTATTGATTTCTATTATGGTTAAAACATAAACGTAATGTTCGGTGCTTGGAGGGAGCAGTAAAAGTGCCGACAAGATGGAGGATACATGGGAACAAAATACCTTCTCCTACTTGCAGAAAATAACTTACAAACCAGTTTGATTGCGAAGCAGCTTTCATCAATAAGCGAAGTGAAAATAACAATTTGTTTGCCACAAGAAGCGGTGTTTCGTAGCCACAGTATGAACGTGGATTTAGTGTTTATCGATTACGATTATATGCTGCAATTGGAATCTACAAATTGTCTACCAGATTTTGATCTCTTTGGTTGGCCATTGATGATCCATAACGTACCAAGTGACCAAGTAGATAACCAGTTACTGCGTTGGAAATTACTAAAGGGCATTTTATTGCGTGACGCATCCGTTGCGCACATCAGTGAAAGTGTGGGGTATATTTTTAAAGGGGGCCTTTGGTTACCGAGAAGTTACTTAGAGACACTGATCAATAACTATCGTCATTCAAATGTCGCGATGGAATGTCATCATGATGATTTAACTAGCCGTGAAAGGCAGATTTTGGAATTGCTCGCCTACGGTATTTCGAATCAGCAAATCGCTTCGCAATTGTTTCTGTCTGAGAGTACGGTTAAAAGTCATATTTATAAACTATACAAAAAGCTCGATGTTCATTCACGGCATGATGCTATCAAGATGGCTAGAATGAATGGAGGGCTAACTACCTAGTGAATGTGTTTAAAACAGTGGGTAATCGAGGGGAGAGGTTTATTCAATGCGTAATTAGTCATGTAGCATTAAATGGAACTATTATTCTATTTCATTGAGAGGAGAATTTTTTCTGATAACATTCTTCGCCCTACCTTACCTTTCTTTTCCAACTCAGCATTATCGCCAATCAATGTTAATTCATTGTTTTGAATATGTTTCCTTACTGTACATCTCTGTTTTTATTTCACTTTTTTTTGTGTGTTCATTTGGATTTTGAAATCCGAATCGCAGTTTTTGTTATTACTTTCATTTAATGTGGTTATATGTTGAACAATACCATTGAGAAAGAGGATTTTCTCTCGAATTGTGATCTGTGTGGTGAATAAATAGTCAAAATTTGAGGTTATTTAGAAGCTTCCTTAAACAAAATTGACAAAATTTAACCAATCGAGATAATCCAATGGTCGGGATTTAACGCTATTAAAGTCCTGCGTATTGTCAGGATGACAAAGAAAGGAAGCAACATGACAAATATAGGAAGCCTGCTAGTAGATGCGGCCACTCTAATGATTACAGGGATGGCAGTCGTATTTATTTTCCTCACTATTCTCGTTTATCTCGTTCGGCTACTGTCTAAATTGGTACCAGAAGAAGTACCTGAGCCGATCGCAGCACCAAAAACAAATACCAATATTCAACCAACCTCTTCCGCTGTTAGTCCACAAGTAGTGGCGGCGATCTCGGCTGCGATTCATCAGCATCGTGCCGCGGTTGCGAAGTAGCCGAAAGATAGGATTAAAAAGGAGTTTAAGAGCATGTCTAAACCACTAGCTATTACCGATGTGGTCCTTCGTGACGCCCATCAGTCCCTATTTGCTACGCGTATGCGTATCGAAGATATGCTGCCGATCGCAGCTGAGTTAGATAAGGTTGGTTATTGGTCGCTAGAGACCTGGGGGGGGAGCGACATTTGATGCGTGTATTCGTTTCTTAGGAGAAGACCCATGGGATCGTCTACGTGAATTGAAAAAAGCAATGCCGAACACGCCAATGCAAATGCTACTTCGTGGGCAAAACCTTTTAGGGTACCGCCATTATGCTGACGATGTAGTTGAGAAGTTTGTGGAGCGTGCTCACGCTAACGGTATGGATGTTTTCCGAATTTTTGATGCGATGAATGATGTACGCAACTTTCAGACTGCGGTCAAAGCTGCGGTAGATGTTGGCGCGCACGCGCAAGGCACGTTGTCGTACACGACAAGTCCGGTACACAATGCCGATACTTGGGTCGATCTCGCGAAACGCCTAGAGGATTTAGGTTGTCACTCTCTATGTATTAAAGATATGTCTGGCCTGCTTAAACCTTATGAAGCAGAAGAGTTGATCACACGTATTAAAGCTTCATGTGATGTCCCATTAGCGCTGCACTGCCACGCAACAACAGGTCTATCGACGGCAACAGCGGTGAAAGCCGTTGAAGCAGGGATCGATATTCTTGATACCGCCATTTCTTCGATGAGTTGTACTTATGGTCATACACCAACAGAAACGGTTGTTGCGATGCTGCAAGGTACGGAGCGCGACACGAATCTAAAACTTGAACAACTTGAGCCTATTGCCGCTTATTTCCGTGATGTTCGCAAGAAGTACGCGAAGTGGGAGGGGCAGCTAAAAGGTGTCGACTCTCGCATTCTTATTGCACAGGTTCCTGGTGGCATGCTTACTAATATGGAAGGTCAGCTAAAAGAGCAAGGTGCTGCCGATCGCCTTGATGAAGTTTTAGAAGAGATTCCACGTGTACGTGAGGATCTCGGTTTCATTCCTCTTGTTACACCGACGTCTCAGATCGTGGGTACTCAAGCGGTGATCAACGTTCTAACTGGTGAGCGCTACAAGAACATCACTAAGGAAACGGCGGGAGTACTAAAAGGTGAATATGGTGCGGCGCCGGCACCTGTGAATGCAGAGCTGCAAACAAAAGTACTTGATGGCAAAGAAGCGATCACATGTCGCCCTGCTGATTTGCTTACCGCAGAAATGGAAACGCTAACGGTTGATCTGATGGAAAAAGCACAATCCGATGGCATTAAGTTAGCAAGTGAGCGTGTTGATGATGTGTTAACCTACGCACTGTTCCCTCAAGTTGGCTTGAAGTTCTTGAAAAACCGCGGAAATCCAGATGCATTTGAGCCAGCACCTACAGTAGAAGTCGCCAAACCTGTTGCTGCGCCAGCGACTCAGCCTACCGCTGGTGGTGTGGAGACATACAGTGTACGTGTTGATGGGCAAGTGTATGAAGTCGAAGTTGGTCCTCAAGGACAGTTAACTTCCGTTACGCCAAGCTCAGCGTCTGCACCTGTTCAATCTGCTGTGCCTGCGGTTCAAGCAAACAGTGCCGCAGAAGCGGTCCCGGCTCCTCTTGCGGGGAACATTTTTAAAGTCAATGTTCAACCGGGAGCGGAAGTTGCGGAGGGGGATGTTCTTTTGATTCTTGAAGCAATGAAGATGGAAACAGAAGTCCGTGCCGCTCGTGGAGGCGTGGTGCAAGAGTTAAATGTGAAAGAGGGAGATGCAGTTACAGTTGGTTCTCCTCTTCTGAGTCTGGCGTAAGGGAGCATCATGGACGGATTGATGACCTTATGGTCAGAAACGGGGATCGCGAACTTTGAGTTCGGCCAAATCTGTATGATGTTGGTTGGTTGTACTTTGCTGTTTTTGGCGATCAAAAAAGGCTTTGAGCCACTGCTATTGCTACCAATTGGTTTTGGTGCCATCTTGGCAAACATTCCCAATGCTGGCTTTACTGAGCCGGGTGGTCTGCTGTACTACGTTTACTACATAGGGATCGAATCGGGCGTGTTCCCGCTCCTGATCTTTATGGGTGTAGGTGCGATGACCGACTTTGGTGCTTTGATCGCGAACCCGAAAACGCTTTGGCTAGGTGCAGCCGCTCAGTTTGGTATTTTCGCTACCTTGTTTGGCGCGATCTTATTGAACTATGTACCGGGTATGGAGTTTTCCATGGCGGATGCATCGTCTATCGCGATCATTGGTGGCGCTGACGGCCCTACTGCGATCTTCTTAGCTAGTAAGCTTTCGCCAGATCTGCTTGGTGCGATTGCCGTGGCAGCATACAGCTACATGGCGTTGGTGCCGATTATTCAGCCGCCGATCATGAAAGCATTGACGACGAAAGAAGAGCGCCAAATCAAAATGGCTCAGTTACGCCATGTTGGTAAGTGGGAAAAAGTGCTGTTCCCACTTGCGGTGTTACTCATGACGATTTTGTTCTTACCGTCTGCGACACCATTGGTTGGAATGTTCTGTTTAGGGAATTTGATGCGAGAAGCGGGTGTCGTGGATCGTCTCTCTAAAACCGCACAGAATGAGCTAATCAATATCGTCACGATCTTCTTGGGTCTTGGTGTTGGTTCTAAGCTCCAAGCTGAACAATTCCTCAACTTAGAAACATTAGGTATTTTGGGGCTTGGTGCAGTGGCTTTCAGTATCGGTACAGGGGCGGGCGTCCTGATGGCGAAGCTTCTCAATAAGTTCTCTAAAGAAGACATTAACCCTCTTATTGGTGCAGCAGGCGTTTCTGCAGTACCGATGGCGGCACGTGTCGTGAATAAGGTTGGTTTAGAAGCAAACCCACAGAACTTTTTGCTGATGCACGCAATGGGTCCTAACGTTGCTGGCGTACTGGGGTCGGCTGTCGCTGCTGGTATATTATTAGCATTGGTTGGTTAATCGGAATATTAAAGAGTCTGGTGGGAAATCGGCGACATAGAATTATCCACCAATTTACAAATTGACGATTAACTTCGACAAACAAAATGGTTTATAGTCAAAGGGATGCTTTCGCATCCCTTTTTGTTTTCTCTCAGGGAATGGGTTATGGAACACAAACAGATAGCGATTACCAAATTCGGCGATGCCGACGTTCTTGCGATTCAAACGACGTCAACACCAATACCTAAAACGGGGGAAATCCTCGTGAAAGTTGCCTTTTCGGGCATCAATCCTATCGATGTAAAAACGCGTGCTGGATTAGGATGGGCGGCTGCACAGAACAAAGACAATTTACCTTGGGTGCCTGGCTATGATATTTCAGGCAAGGTTGTCTCCTGTGGTGAGCAGACGTCACGTTTTGAAATCGGTGATGCTGTGGCTGGTTTTATCGGCTTTCCTGTTCGCGGTGGTGGCTATAGCCAATACATTTGTGTTCCAGAGTCTGAACTCAGCCGTGTGCCAAATACGGTCACGCTTGAAGCTGCAGCGGTTTTACCTTTAGCGGGTCAAACCGCCGCTCAAGCGCTAAGCAAAGCCAACGTCACAGAGGGGGATCGAGTGTTGATTCTCGCCGGTGCTGGTGGCGTCGGGCACCTCGCTGTTCAAATAGCGGTTGCGACCAAAGCGGAGGTCTTTACAACGTGCAGTGAACGAAATTTAGACTACCTTGCAACGCTGGGCGCACATGCAGTGAACTATCAATTTGCGCCAGTGTCAGAACGTGTTGAAGATGTAGACGTGTTGATTGATCTTGTTGGCGGCGATGCGGCACTAGATGCGCTGAAGTGTCTAACAGACAATGCTCGAGTTATCACTGTTCCGACAATTACCGCTGAATTGATTTGTGAAAAAGCAAAATTACTTGGTTTTGAAGCCAGTGGGATGTTGGTTGAGCCAGACCGTGAGCAACTCGATACCTTACTTTATATGGTTGGGGTCGGGCTGCTGAAAACTGAAGTACAACACATCTATCCGTTCAATGAAGTAGCTGAGGCTCACAAGCAAGTTGAATCAGGACGGACGCGAGGCAAGATCTTGCTTGATATGACATGTTAGAGGCATTCAATGCTGCCTTTGAAAACCTAGCATTATGGTTTTCTGATTCTGCATTGTGGGTATTGTTCATGACTGGCTTTCTCAGTGCCACCTTACTACCGGGTGGCTCTGAAGCAGGATTGATCGCAACCCTTTCTTTAAACCAGTATTCCGTATCTTCTATCATCATGGTTGCCACGATCGGTAATACCCTTGGCGGTTTAACTAATTATTGGCTCGGTTTGTGGATTCCGAACAAAACGCAAGATGAGAAGCACGGCCATACAGCGTTGAAGTGGCTATCGAAATACGGTTACTGGGGTTTATTTTTTAGCTGGTTGCCTGTGATTGGTGACCCGCTATGTTAGCGGCAGGATGGTTAAGGATGAAATTTCTGCCGTGTTTAGTACTTATATTTTTAGGCAAAGCGGCAAGATATAGCTTGTTAGCGGCCATCTATCTCGGATTATTTTAAGGAAAGCGCATGAGAATGTTTTGGGTTGGTGCGTGTTCACTGTTAGTGATCACGGGCTGTGCATCAAACGCTCCGGTATCATTACCGGATGGTGTTACTTTTGTCGAATCGTCGAAAGCAGAAGATGGGAAAGTTAAAATCCCATACCAGAAATATCTACTGGATAATGGTCTCACGGTGATTCTGGCACCAGAAAGTTCAGACCCACTTGTACACGTTGATGTCACCTACCATGTAGGCTCTGCGCGTGAGGATATCGGAAAATCAGGCTTTGCTCACTTCTTTGAGCATATGATGTTCCAAGGTTCTGAAAATGTCGGTGATCAACAGCACTTTAAAATTATCACTGAAGCGGGTGGCACACTTAACGGTACCACTAACCGTGACCGCACTAACTACTTTGAAACTGTGCCGGCGAACCAGTTAGAAAAAATGTTGTGGCTTGAGTCTGATCGCATGGGCTTTTTGCTTGATGCCGTATCGCAACATAAGTTTGAAATTCAACGTTCAACCGTTAAGAATGAACGCGCTCAACGTTACGATAACCGTCCATATGGTTTGATTTGGGAGCGCATGGCAGAGGCCTTATACCCAGAAGGGCACCCATATTCATGGCAAACCATCGGCTATGTTGACGATCTCGATCGTGTCGATGTCAACGATTTGAAAGCATTCTTCTTACGTTGGTATGGTCCAAATAACGCGGTCATCACCATTGGTGGTGATATCGACGTTAAACAAACGCTTGATTGGGTAAATAAATATTTTGGATCTATCCCTCGTGGTCCTGAAGTTGAAAATGCACCGAAACAACCTGCGAAGCTAGAAGAGAGTAAGTACATTACGCTGGAAGATCGAATCCAACAGCCTATGGTCATGATCGCATGGCCAACCACCTACAGCGGTGAAGCTAACCAAACGTCACTTGATACTCTATCAAGTGTGCTGGGTAGTGGTACGAATAGTGTGCTATATCAAGACTTGGTGAAAACACAAAAAGCGGTAGATGCCGGTTCTTTTCATGACTGTGCAGAGTTGTCGTGTAATTTCTACGTGTACGCCATGGGTGATTCTGGCGATAAAGGCGATCTCGCTAAGCTATATGACGAGTTAATGTCATCGCTTAATAAATTTGCTCAAGACGGCGTGACCAAAGATCGTTTAGAGCAATTAAAAGGGCAAGAAGAAGCGGATGCCATTTTTGCGCTAGAGAGTGTCAAAGGAAAAGTCACTCAGTTGGCATCGAACCAAACTTTCTTCGGCCAACCAGACTTAATTGAAAAGCAACTTGAGCAAATTCGTGCTGTGACACCGGAATCTGTCGAGAAAGCGTATCGTGATTTTATCCAAGGAAAAAATAAAGTTACGTTGAGCGTGGTCCCTAAGGGGAAAACGGATCTCGCGGTTAAACCTGCCACTTTCGTTACACCAAAACGGACATTACCGGAATACGAAAAAATCACCGATGATCAGTTAGCCTACCGCCGTGCCACGGACAACTTTGATCGTTCAGTACAGCCACCAGTTGGCGAACCAGTCGAAGCGACAATGCCTAAACTGTATGACATTCAATTTGGCAATGGCTCTAAATTACTCGGTACAGTGAGTGATGAAACGCCAACCGTGATGATGCAATTTAGCCTACCAGCGGGTACTCGTTATGTCGATAAAGGTAAAGAAGGGCTTGCTCAGCTGACTGCCGCGATGCTTCAAGAAGGGACGACTAAGCGCAGCGTAGAGCAAATTCAAGCAGAATTAGATAAGCTTGGCAGCGTTATTTCTGTTGATGCTTCAGGTTACACGACAGACATTAGCGTATCGGCGCTAGAGAAGAATCTAGCTCCCACACTTAACATTGTTGAAGAGATGCTATTATCACCAGCATTTAAGCAAGAAGATTTTGACCGTGTGAAAGTGCAAGCGCTAGAAGGGCTTGTTTATGAACAACAAAATCCGAGTTGGATGGCTGCACAAGCAAGTCGACAAGTGCTTTATGGGGATTCTGTATTTGCTCGTCCTCAAGACGGTACGCAAGCAGGTTTAACTGCACTGACGTTAGATGATGTTCGTGAGTTTTATACTCAGCACTACACGCCGCAAAATGCTCAGATCATTGTCGTTGGTGATGTAAGCAAAGTCGAACTTGAAAAACAACTGACGTTTTGGGCGAATTGGGAAGATGAGGCGAATCCAAGCTATGAGCCTCAAAGTATTGCCTCTTTAGGTGAGCAAAAAATTCATTTGGTTGATAAACCAGGAGCGCCGCAGAGTGTGGTGATGTTGGTGCGTCAGGGAATGCCTTACGATGCAACAGGTGATTTCTATCTTGCTCAATTAGCGAACTTTAACTTGTCTGGTAACTTCAATAGCCGCATCAACCAAAACCTTCGTGAAGATAAAGGCTACACTTATGGAGCCTTTGGTTACTTCTCAGGAAATGTGGAAACTGGCTCTGTTGTCTTTACTGCTCAAGTGCGTGCAGATTCAACCGTTGAGTCCATTATTGAGTTCGAAAATGAGCTTAATGAGTACTCCCAAGCTGGTATGACGGATGATGAATTGAAATTTATGCGACAAGCAGTCGGTCAAAAAGATGCGCTGAAATATGAGACGCCAACACAGAAAGGCAAACTTATCAGTGATATTTTGAAATACGATTTAGACCAAGACTATTTGCAGCAACGAAATGCCATCGTCGATACCGTTGATAAACGGACACTGGATGCGCTTGCGCAAAAATGGTTTGACCCGAACGACTATCAAATCATTGTTGTCGGGGATGCGAAATCACTTCGTCCTCAACTAGAAAAGTTAGGGAAAGATGTGGAAGAGCTTGAAATCATTCGATAGAGCACACATTTAATAGCGGAGAGGAGACTCTCCGCTATTCGTTTCTGACTAGATAAATGACTTTTTGATGGGTTATTTATCTAGATGGATTACATATCAATAACTTAGCTTTCACTTGCCATGATGTAAGTGACCTGCTCCCAATATAAGCGAACCTCATTTTGACTGATTTTGCTGCGCGACTAAAACAAGTTGCATCAAACCCGGAAGTATTTACGCAGTTTGGACGCGGTGTTGAGCGAGAAACTTTGCGCTATCGTCAGGATGGACACCTAGCAACCACGCCTCATCCTGAGGGGTTGGGTTCAGCGTTCACAAATAAATGGATCACGACAGACTTTTCTGAGTCTCTACTGGAGTTTATTACGCCGGTGTCGCATGAGATCCCTGAACTGATGGGGCAATTAAAAGATATCCACCACTTCACACAAACTAAAATGGGTGAAGAAAAAATGTGGCCACTTTCCATGCCATGTTTTGTGGGAAGCGAAGATGATATTCAGCTTGCTCAATACGGCTCATCAAATTCAGCCAAAATGAAAACGCTTTACCGTGAGGGGCTAAAACGCCGTTACGGTAGTTTGATGCAAATTATCTCTGGTGTGCACTTTAACTTTTCTTTCCCGGAAACATTCTGGGACGCGCTGCATGGTGAGCAAGATGAAGAGACGCGTCAAGAGACAAGATCGGCGGCTTACTTTGCTTTGATTCGTAACTACTACCGCTTTGGTTGGATGATTCCATACTTCTTTGGTGCATCTCCGGCGCTGTGTGGTTCTTTCATTCAAGGTCGTGAGACAGATCTGCCATTCGAGAGCGTAGGTGGCACATTATACCTCCCAAAAGCGACCTCGTTACGCTTGAGTGATCTCGGTTACACCAATAGTGCGCAAAGTGTACTTAAGATTGGCTTTAACAGCATCGAGCAGTATCTTGATGGTTTGAGTGATGCGATTCGTCGTCCATCTGAAGAGTTTGCAAAGATTGGAGTGAAAGAGAATGGTGAATATCGTCAGCTTAACTCAAATATTCTGCAAATTGAGAATGAACTTTACGCCCCAATTCGTCCAAAACGCGTAACGAAGAGCGGTGAAAAACCTTCTGAAGCATTACAGCGTGGCGGTGTGGAATACATTGAAGTTCGTTCTCTTGACGTTAACCCATTTAGTGCTGTTGGCGTAAGTGAAGAACAAGTTCGCTTCCTCGATCTGTTCTTAACATGGGCAGCATTGTCAGATTCAGACCCAATGGATGGTTGCGAACTTGAGTGCTGGCGTGATAACTGGAACAAGGTCATTGTATCTGGTCGTGAGAAAGGCTTAATGCTGCAAATTGGTTGTCAAGGTGAGCGTTTGTCTCTGCAAGACTGGGCGCATCGAGTGTTTGCTGAATTACGTCAAATTGCGGTCGAGATGGATGCGGCAACAGGCGGAAGTGCCTACCAAGCTGTATGTGAAAAATTAGAAGAGTGGATTGATAATCCTGAATTAACCATCTCTGGTCAAATTTTAGAACTAACAAAAGAGTATGGTGGTTTAGGCAAAGTAGGTTGTGCGTTAGGCATGAAAGTCCGTGAGGAAAATTTAGCTCACGGTTATGAGCAATATTCAGAAGCCATGATGGAAGCGGAAGTGAGCGCTTCAGTTGAGAAACAGCAACAAGCCGAGCTGAGTGACACATTGTCATTTGATGAGTTTCTTGAAGACTACTTCGCGTACCTGAAAAAATAACACCAATGCTTACCTAAATAGGTATAAACATAATAAGGACAGGGATTGGACATTAAGCCGTTAGTGGTGTCTGTGCTTGGGAGCGTATTGTTAGCTGGTTGCGCTACTGCGCCCCCAAAACAACAGGACAACCTATGTGAAATATTCCGCGAAAAATCGGGTTGGTATGACGATGCCAAAGACATGGAAGAAGAATGGGGAACCCCAATTAATGTCGCCATGGCGATTATTAAGCAAGAGAGTAGCTTCCGTCATGATGCCAAACCACCCAAAGATTATATCCTTGGCTTTATCCCTTGGGGGCGCGTAAGTAGTGCATATGGCTATGCACAAGCTCAAGACCCTGCTTGGGAAGACTTTCAGAAAGCAACAGGTCAAGGTGGTTCACGTACCAACTTCGATGATTCAATGATGTTTGTTGGTTGGTATACCCACGAAACGCGTCGCCAATTAGGTATCTCTTTGTGGGACCCATATAACCAATACCTTGCTTATCATGAGGGGCGAGGTGGTTATAAACGAGGAACATATAAGAGTAAGCCGAGTTTGGTAAAGGTCGCAAGGCGAGTTGAACAAACCGCAAAAACGTATGGCTGGCAGCTTAAGCAGTGCCGCCAAGAATTAGAAAACAGCAGTAGCTGGTTCTTTTAACCCCTAATAGTCGAGTTGGGGAATAAATGGAAAGCAATGCCAATGCCTCAATATGTTGAGTGTTGGTGGTTACAACCAGGAGAGACGTAATGCCTTTATTAGACAGTTTTACCGTAGATCACACTCGTATGCATGCCCCAGCGGTTCGCGTGGCAAAAACAATGCAAACTCCAAAAGGGGATACGATCACAGTCTTTGATTTACGTTTTACCGCCCCAAACAAAGACATTCTTTCTGAGAAAGGGATTCATACGTTAGAGCACTTGTATGCTGGCTTTATGCGCAATCACCTAAATGGTGACCGCGTTGAAATCATTGATATTTCGCCAATGGGCTGCCGTACAGGTTTTTACATGAGCCTAATTGGTACGCCTTCAGAGCAACAAGTGGCTGAGGCTTGGGTTGCAGCAATGGAAGATGTGCTAAAGGTTGAGAGTCAAAATAAAATCCCAGAGCTGAATGAATACCAATGTGGTACGGCTGCGATGCATTCATTAGATGAAGCAAAGCTAATCGCGAAAAATATTCTTGATGCGGGAATTTTAGTCAACAAGAACGATGAACTTGCCTTACCAGAATCGATGTTGAAAGAACTTCGTATTGATTAAGCTCTATCGGTTTGTTTAGTGTCAAGTTTGCTTAATACCAGGCTTGCTTAATACCAGGTTTGCTTAGAGACAGGTTTTAATAACAAAAAGTTTGGATAACAAAGAGCCTGACACATTGCCAGGCTCTTTTTGTTCTTTGCTTGGTTTTGTTCTTTGCTTAGTCAAGCTAGCTGCTCTTTTTAAGTTTCGGAAAAACTTTGACAAGCTTTATACGGTTTTCCTCGATGTTGACGATCTCCATCGGGTGGCCGGCAACATGCACACTCAGGTGGCTTTCGGGTATATCTTCTAAATGCTCAAGGATCAGGCCATTGAGAGTTCTTGGGCCGTCAGTAGGCAGTTTCCACTTCAAGCCTTTGTTGATGTCACGGATATTCGTACTCCCCTCTATCAAAAAGCTCCCATCACCTTGGGGAGTAATTTCCTCAGAAAGACTTGGTGCGATAGAGGTAGTGAACTCGCCAATAATTTCTTCCAAGATATCTTCTAATGTGACGAGACCATTGATGTCACCATATTCATCAACAATGAGGCCGATACGTTGTTTGTTGCGCTGGAACTTCAACATCTGAACATTGAGAGGTGTTCCCTCTGGAATGTAGTAAACCTCATCCGCCGCTCGCAATAAGGTCTCTTTAGTGAACTCGTTTTTTTCTAACATCAAACGATAGGATTCACGTAATCGTAGCATGCCGACGACTTCGTCAATTTGATCACGATAGAGAACAATGCGGCCGTGTGGAGAGTGAGTTAGCTGACGAACGATCGATTTCCAATCATCGTTTATATCAATGCCAGTTATCTCATTTCGAGGCACCATGATGTCATTTACAGTGACGTGTTCTAAGTCGAGAATAGATACCAGCATGTCTTGGTGGCGTCGAGGAATAAGACCTCCGGCTTCATTAACGACGGTACGCAGCTCTTCCGAGCTCAAGTGATCTTCCGTGGTGTGATCGGCTTTTACACCAATTAAACGGATAAAACCGTTGGTAATGAAGTTGACGAGCATTACCAGTGGTGACAGCACTTTCATCAGTATCGTCAGGAGGATACTACTCGCATAGGATACGCGTTCGGGATAAAGGGATGCGATCGTTTTTGGTGTGACTTCTGCGAAGACTAAAACCACCATGGTCAGTGCACCTGTTGCTATCGCCACACCTAAATCACCATACAAACGCATGCCTAAGATGGTTGCGATAGCAGAAGCAAGAATATTAACGAGGTTGTTGCCGATAAGAATGAGACCAATAAGGCGATCGGGCCGGTCGAGAAGCTTTTCGACTCGCCTTGCCCCTTTATGCCCATTATTGGCTAAGTGCTTTAAGCGGTAGCGGTTCAAAGACATCATCCCTGTTTCTGAACCTGAGAAGTAACCTGATATGACGATCAGACACGCGAGTAGCGCAAATAAGATACCCGTAGATATGTCGTCCAAAACGCTGCAGTTCCTTGTATGTGTTTATTTAATTTATGACCGACCATGGTCACTTCGTCAATGAGCTTTATTCAAGTATTGTCTATCTAAGTGCTATCGAGCTAAGTGTCGAGTTAGGTGCTCTCAAGAGAGCCGTTTATCAAAATCACAGAGATAAGTAAGCGTTACTCTATTTTATTTGCAGGCCAATATAAAGGATAAGGAGCACAAGGCTCCTTACTTATTCTATTTAGCCGATAGAGCATCAGCTTAAAATGATCTCTTTCACAAATCGACTGCCGAAGTAGGCTAATGTGAGCAGGGTAGCTCCGGCAACGGCAAACCATGTTACCTTTTTGCCTCGCCAACCTTTGCGGTAATGGCCCCAAAGCAAAACAGAGTAGACAATCCAAGCAATGAAAGACAATACGCCTTTATGAGCCTTGCCTTGAGCAAACATATCATGAACAAAACCAAATCCCGTAATGAGTGTTGCAGTGAGCAACAGGTTCCCGATCATAATGATTTTAAATAACTGACGTTCTACCATCATGAGAGGGGGCAAATTGGGATTGATTGCAAGAGATTGCTTTGTTTTCAGTTTGTGATCAAGCCAAGCGAGTTGCAGTGCATACAACGCGCCAATCGTTAGTGTGGCATATGAGAACAGCGCAAAAGATATGTGGATGAGCAGTTTAGGATCGTTTTCTAAGTGCTTGATGAAAGTACTTGGCAAAAATGTCGCTGCGGTTAAGTTAATCGCGGCAAAGCTATAAACGACGGGTAATAAAAACCATAAGCGGTTCTTTAACATCGCTACGCTCATCACTAGCGAGATAATAAAGCTAATGAGTGATGCGACATTAAGAATGCTGAGGTTCTGTCCATAGCCGTGAAAAATCAAATCACCCAAAATCCAAGCATGAAAGACAAGCGCGCATGCCGCACTGGCAAACACGGTTTTTACTTTGATGCCAGACTGCTGAGAGAGTCCGGGTATAATGGTCGCAATCGCCAAGACGTAAAGAATGGCCGCTGCGATGGCAATTAAGCTATCCATGAATCCTAAAGGTAGTTGTGCTCTGTGGTGAAAATTATACCTTGCATTGGACGTTGGGGCTATGCCGAATGCCTCAACAATCATGAGAGATGAGATATTGAAATTCATAAGCTTGCCCACGATATAACAATAGACAAGCTCAACGGGTATGACTGTGACGTTGGCTAAGGTATACTCATACTAATTAATCGCCATTCTAGCGAAGAGACAAAGATGTTTGAGAATTTAACGGATCGATTATCCAAAACGCTGAAGAATATCAGTGGCAAAGGTCGTCTGACTGAAGACAACATTAAAGAAACCCTACGCGAAGTTCGCATGGCCCTACTTGAGGCTGACGTTGCGCTTCCTGTTGTACGCGAATTCGTTAATCGCGTAAAAGAAAAAGCGGTCGGCGTAGAGGTATCTAAATCACTGACGCCTGGTCAAGAGTTCATCAAGATCGTTCAAGCAGAACTTGAAGCGGTAATGGGTGAATCTAACGAGGCGCTTAACCTAGCTGCTCAGCCGCCAGCAGTACTATTAATGGCGGGTCTACAAGGTGCGGGTAAAACCACATCGGTAGGTAAATTATCTAAGCTGCTTAAAGAGCGTGATAAGAAGAAAGTTTTGGTTGTGTCTGCCGACGTTTACCGTCCAGCTGCGATCAAACAGCTCGAAACACTCGCATCAGACATTGGTGTGGATTTCTTCCCATCTTCACCAGATCAAAAGCCAATTGATATTGCGAATGCGGCAATCGACCACGCGAAGAAGAAATTCTATGACGTATTGATTGTCGATACAGCGGGTCGTTTGGCTATCGATGAAGAGATGATGGGTGAAATTAAAGATCTTCACTCAGCGATTAACCCTGTAGAGACACTGTTCGTTGTTGATGCAATGACGGGTCAAGATGCGGCGAACACAGCAAAAGCGTTCGGTGATGCGCTACCGCTAACCGGTGTGATTCTGACGAAAGTGGATGGTGATGCACGTGGTGGTGCGGCGCTATCGGTACGTCATATTACAGGCAAACCAATTAAATTCTTGGGTGTGGGTGAAAAGACCGACGCATTAGAACCATTCCATCCAGATCGTGTTGCATCGCGCATTCTGGGCATGGGTGACGTACTGTCACTGATTGAAGACCTACAGCGCAATGTTGACCATGAAAAAGCAGAGAAGCTAGCGAAGAAGTTCAAAGAGAAGAAAGGCTTCGACCTTGAAGACTTCCGTGAACAGCTAGGTCAAATGCAAAACATGGGCGGCATGATGGGCATGCTAGACAAGCTACCAGGTATGTCTCAGCTGCCATCGGATGTAAAAGATAAAGTTGACGATAAGATGTTCAAGCAAATGGAAGCAATCATCAGCTCCATGACAATGAAAGAGCGTCAACGCCCAGAAATCATCAAAGGTTCGCGCAAAAAGCGTATCGCTGCGGGTTCTGGTGTTCAGGTTCAAGATGTTAACCGTCTACTGAAACAGTTTACCCAAATGCAGAAGATGATGAAGAAAATGCAGAAAGGCGGCATGAAAGGCATGATGCGCAATATGCAAGGCATGATGGGCGGAATGGGTGGCGGTGGCTTCAATCCATTTGGTCGTTAATCGATTGCCTAGACTTTAGTTTCAGGCTGTTAGCTGCATCACAAACTTAAATTTTAATTTATGTTGGCGAAAAAGTAGCTAAACCCCTTGCATTGAACCGGGATAAGAGTAAAATTCCGGAGCTTTATTTTGGCACGAGACCCCAGACTGTTTCATTCATAAATGGTTTTTGGGGTTAATTTTATTTTTGAGAAAGCAAAGAGGACGACATGGTAACCATTCGTTTGGCACGTCACGGCGCGAAGAAGCGTCCATTTTATCAAATCGTAGTTGCGGATAGCCGTAACGCAGCAACTGGCCGTTTCATCGAGAAAGTTGGTTTCTTTAACCCAACTGCACAAGGTCAAGAAGAAGGTCTACGTCTAGACCTAGACCGCGTTAACCATTGGGTTGGTCAAGGCGCGTCTCTATCTGACCGCGTTGCTAAGCTAGTTAAAGACGCTCAAAAAGCGGCTTAATTCTTACTAAGAAGTAGAAATTAGCTTATGTCGATGAAAGGTAAAGAAACAATGAGTGACAATAGAATTGTTGTAGGCAAGTTTGGTGCTACTTACGGCATTCGTGGTTGGCTCAAGGTTTTTTCCTACACAGACAATGCTGAGAGCATTTTCGATTACAGCCCTTGGTTTGTTAACCAAAAGGGTTCGTGGGTTGAGTACAAAGTTGAAAGCTGGAAACGTCATGGCCAAGGTTATGTCTGTAAACTAGCTGAATTAGATGTTCGTGAAGACGCACAACTGATGACAAACTTTGAAATTGCTATTGACCCTGCGGTACTACCTGAATTGTCAGAAGATGAATTCTACTGGCGCGAATTGTTTGGGATGCAAGTGGTAACCAATAAAGGTTACGATCTGGGTGTCGTTTCTGACATTCTAGAAACTGGCTCAAACGATGTTTTGGTGGTTAAAGCAAATCTTAAAGATGCTTTCGGGCAGAAGGAACGATTAATTCCGTTCCTTGAAGAGCAAGTGATCATCAAAGTTGATCGCGAAGCTCAACGGATCGAAGTTGACTGGGATCCTGGATTCTAATCTCCAAAATTACAGAGCGAGATAAACATGTGGGTTGGCGTAATTAGCCTTTTTCCTGAAATGTTCCGTTCTGTTACTGATTTTGGGGTAACAGGTCAAGCGGTTAAAAAAGGTCTTTTGTCTATTGAGACTTGGAATCCTCGAGATTTCACTCATGACAAACATCGCACTGTCGATGACCGACCTTACGGTGGTGGTCCTGGTATGTTAATGATGGTTCAGCCTTTGCGCGATGCCATTCATACCGCGAAAGAAGCCTCACCGGGTAAGACGAAAGTCATTTACCTCTCTCCTCAAGGTCGCAAGCTCGACCAGAAAGGGGTTGAAGAACTGGCAACGAATGAGAATTTACTTCTTATTTGTGGTCGTTATGAAGGGGTAGATGAGCGCATCATTCAATCTGAAGTCGACGAAGAATGGTCGATTGGGGATTTTGTGATGACGGGTGGTGAGATACCAGCCATGACGTTAATCGATTCTGTCTCGCGGTTTATTCCGGGGGTACTAGGGGATTTCGCGTCAGCAGAAGAAGATTCTTTTGCAAATGGCTTGTTAGATTGCCCTCACTATACGCGTCCTGAAGTGTTAGATGGCAAAGAAGTACCAGCGGTACTGATGTCAGGTAACCATAAGGATATTCGTCACTGGCGACTAAAACAGTCGTTAGGCCGTACTTGGCTAAGAAGACCAGAGCTCCTGGAAAACCTAGCTCTGACTGACGAACAGGAACAATTACTTGCTGAGTTCATCAGTGAACATAACGCAAAGTAACCTAATTTATTTAGTATCAGTTTATTCTAGGAATTTATAAAATGAGTAACATCATCAAGGCTCTTGAAGAAGAGCAAATGAAGCAAGACCTACCTAAATTTGCACCAGGTGACACTGTTGTAGTTCAAGTTAAGGTAAAAGAAGGTGAACGTGAGCGTCTACAGGCTTTCGAAGGCGTTGTAATCGCAATCCGTAACCGTGGTCTTCACTCTGCTTTCACTGTACGTAAGATCTCTAACGGTGAAGGTGTTGAGCGTGTATTCCAAACTCACTCTCCAGTTGTTGATAGCATCGAAGTTAAACGCCGCGGTGCAGTACGTCGTGCCAAGTTGTACTACCTACGTGAGCGTTCTGGTAAGTCAGCTCGTATTAAAGAGAAACTTGCTAAGAAGTAATGCTATAACTAGCGTTCTCATAGTAAATAACGGGGTCGAGCAATCGACCCCGTTTTTTTGTTTGTAATTTCCATTTGTAATATCAATATTCCGCGCGATTTTCATGGTCTAAACCATCAGCAACGCTTTGAATGCTATATTTCTCGATTAACGAGCAATAAAAAAGGCTGATGTGTATACATCAACCTTTCTCTCATTATAAATGTGCCACATCTAGCGCATTAATATGGGTCTTCAGACCAGCCATCACTATCTGACATGTCGGGTGCGCCAGCAATGGTGTTTTCTTCATCTGCCCATTCACCAAAATCAATCATTTGGCACTTTTTACTACAGAAAGGGCGATGAGGACTTTGCTCTCCCCATTCTACATCAGCACCACATTGTGGGCATGGAACGACAGTAATTTTAGACATCGTCAATCGTCCTGTTTGTTAAGGTGTATAAAGACAGTATGGAAATAGTAGTGCGATTATCGTTTAGCTACAAACGGCAAGTTCAAATTCAATATCTTGGCTGCACGCTTGGCCACTTTCAAAAGCGATAAATTTAATCGCAAAGCGGTTTTTATGACCGGAGATCATTGGGTAGACACCGTATTCCATTGGGATATGTAAGCGAAGTATATTGGCTTCGTCAGCATCACTTTGAAAAAAACCAGCACGAGCGATTTGGGCTTTAAAATGGCCAGTTTCACGCGTGAGCTTCAACCAAAGGTTTAGCGCATCAGAGAGTGGTTTCAAACTCCCTTGCCACTTCGCGGCATCATGCTTTTTCCGCTCGATTGGTAGGTGTAACCAATAATGCAGCGCTGGTAAATCGAAACAGCAAGAACCACCAGGTAGGTTAAAACGTTGGCGAATAGAACTCAAGAAGCGATCTTCTTTGAGTGACTGACCAAATCGCTCTGCATTCATTAATTGGCTATGAATAGCATCAATATCACGCAGTAAGGCAGTCAGTGCTTCTTGATCTACACCCTCGACATTGAACCAATTACGGTAAGTGAGGCGTTGCTTTTCTAGATCTTTAGCTAGTTCACTTTTGAGTTGAATTTGCTCAAAGATCTCGACCATATCGAAAAGGGCACGAAAGAATAGCTGATACTGATGGTTATCGGTAAAGCCAGAGGCTAAGTGAGCCTGACGCAACAAAGACTCAACTCGCAAATAGATGCGAGTTTTTTCATTTAAAGGATGTTCAAATTTGTGCGTGGTCATCGACATAAGCCTTGGTTAGAATCCCCTCTATTCTGACAGATTTTTCTTACATATGGCTAGGTACTTTTGGTGTAAATCTGTGATTTGAAGCAAAAGATTAGGGTCATTTGGGTTGTTCTTAACCACATCGTCAGCCAGCGCGAGCCTTTGTTCACGAGATGCTTGAGAGGCTAAGATCGCACAAGCTTGTTCTTCACTAACGTTGTCGCGTTTAACGGTTCTTGAAATCTGTGTTTCGGCGGCTACATCTACCACAAGTACACGATCACACAAACTATCTAATTTGTTTTCAATGAGTAAAGGCACGACTAAAAGTGCGTATTCTGATGTGACCTGTTGCAAATCCTCGATCATCTTTTCACGAATAATTGGGTGTAATAAAGCATTAAGCCAAGCTTTTTCTTCTGGATTGGAAAAGATACGCTCGCGTAGCTTCGATCTATCGAGAGTTTGATCGCTTCTAACGATGTCTTGACCAAAGTGATGAATAATCGCATTGAGACCAGGAGTCCCGGGTTCAACGACTTCTCGGGCAACGATATCAGCATCGACAATATCAATGCTGAACTGCTGCTTAAACAAGTTTGCAACGGTGGTTTTACCGCTGGCAATACCACCAGTTAACCCAATAACAAAAGTCATTTACACTCCTAAAATTGACGTAAAGTACCAGTTTAGAATTTGTTCACCCCAAATTAGGCTTACCCAACCTGCTATTGCTAGGTATGGTCCGAATGGAAAAGCTTTTTCGATACCTTGTTTTTGCAAACGTAATTGAATAAGACCAAAAATGATGCCGACGATTGATGAAAGCAAAATGATCATTGGGAGTGATTGCCAACCTAACCAAGCTCCTAACGCGGCGAGTAACTTGAAATCACCATATCCCATTCCCTCTTTACCTGTTAGGAGTTTGAACCCCCAATAGACACTCCAAAGGCAGAGGTAGCCGGCGATCGCACCAATGACGGCATCTTGTAAACTAATAGGACTAATACCAGTGAGCGCAAGCGCAATGCCTGACCACATTAAAGGCAAGGTCAGTTGATCTGGCAGCAACATGGTATCAAGATCGATAAATGTGGCGGCAATAAGTACAAAGGTAAAGAAAATTAATGCGATGGTGAAGTAGCTAAAACCGAAGTAAAACGCGAGAAAACCCGAACAGAGCGCGGTGAGAAGTTCAATGAGAGGGTAGCGAACACTAATCGAAGATTGGCAGTTGTGGCATTTTCCTTTCAATAATAACCAGCTAATCACGGGAATGTTGTCTCGAACACGAATAGGCGTGCCGCATTGTTGACAAGAAGAGCGTGGAACACTAAGTGTCAGCTTCTCTTTTGGTGGTTCTATTTTGCATTCAGGAAAAGATTCCGCACACTCGTGTCGCCATTCGATTTCCATGATTTTTGGTAGGCGATAAATAACAACGTTGAGGAAACTTCCCACGATTAAACCGAAAATCGTGGCAAATACAACGAATAGCCATGGGTAGTACAGGAATACTTCCATATCTTTCTCTTGAACAATTGACCAAATTAGCAGGATGCTGTTTTGATGGGATTAAAGCTGCATTCTATCCCAATACGCTCATTAAGTTAAAGATAGGGAGGTACATTGCAGTAACAAGACTGCCTACGACAACCCCGAGAAAAACAATGAGTAGAGGCTCTAAAATTTTACTCAAATTATCGACGGTACTGTCGACTTCAAACTCATAAATGGTCGCGACTTTGTTTAGCATATCATCCAAGCGTCCGGATTCTTCACCAATCATCACCATTTGTAGTACCAATTCAGGAAAGACTCCGCTATTTCGCATAGCAATATACAAGGGCATTCCTGCTGCTGTATCGTGATAAATGTCATTAATGGCGAGTTGATAATGAAGGTTACCTGAGGTTTTTGCGGTGGTTTTTAGACAGAGCAGAATAGGGATCCCTGAACTAAAGCTCGTCGCAAGCGTTCGGCTGAATTTAGCAATGGCGGCTTTAGATAACACGGGACCTAAAATGGGAAGCATTATACTGATACGCGCAATCATTAGCCGGAATGATTGAGAGCGCTGGCTTACAAAACGTGAAGTGATAGCTAAGCTCGAGAATCCGAAACTAATATACGCTCCCCATTTTTGCGTCCAAGCAGACACCAATAGTACTATCTGAGTAAATAGCGGTAACTCTTCGCCAAAGCCTGCAAACATCTTTTCAAATTCGGGAATCACTTGCGTCAACATCAAATAAGAGACAGCAAGCGCTGCGAATACGACCATCGCTGGATAAATTAAGGCTTTGATGACTTTTGAGCGCAACTGTTCGCTTTTTTCTCGATAAGTGGCGAGACGTTCGAAAACAAGAGGTAAGTTACCCGATTGTTCACCTGTGGCGATTAGATCGGTATAAAACGGATCAAAATGCTTGTTGGTGTTATGCATGGCTTTTGATATTGGGGTTCCGGCTTCTATCGCTCGAGTAACACTGAGCAGAATCGACTTCATTTCTGCTTTTTTATGGCTTTCAGCGACAAGATGTAATGCTTGAACAATGGGAACCCCTGTTATTAGCATGGTCGAAATCTGACGGGTAAAAGCTGTGATATCTTTACCTTTTACACGCTGGGTAAATTTCTTAAGCAAAGAGATACGACGCTTTTTTAGTTTTCTGACTTTTATATGTTGCGCAGCTAAGCGTTCACGAACTTCGAATTCACTGAGAGCCAGAGTATGGCCAGAGGTTCTCTTTCCGGAGCTATTAATGCCTTTCCAGAAATAGTTGCTCAGTTGTAAATCTTTGTTTTTCATAAGTTAGGTAGCGGTTGGTTTATGCTTTACACGTTAAAAGTGGAGGACACGTTTTAACTCACTCAAGCTGGTAACCCCTTGTCGAAGCTTTTCTACTCCTGACATTTGTAGTGTTTGCATACCATTTGCGATAGCGAGCTTTTCTATTTCGTGTATTGATGCGCCTGTCATGAGTGCCTCAGATAATGACTCGTCAAAATGCATCATCTCGTAGATCCCTGTACGTCCTACATAACCTTGTGTGCATTCATTGCAGCCATCTCGGTTTGCTTGATAAATAAGATCGGTCGCAACGATGCCAATGTGCCGTAGTTGAACATCGAGTGGTTGAGGGGTTTTACAATGGGAACACAGTATTCTCACAAGACGCTGAGCAATGATTAAACTCAGTGATCCTGCGAGATTAAATCGTTCAACGCCCATGTTCGATAGCCGTATAATTGTTTCAGCCGTTGAGTTTGTATGAAGGGTTGATAACACTAAGTGGCCAGTCTGAGAGGCCTTGATCGCATTCTGAGCTGTATTGAGATCTCGGATCTCCCCAAGCATGATGACGTCAGGATCTTGTCGTAAAAAAGCACGCAGAGCCTCGGAGAACCCAAAGCCGATTTGGGGCTGAACTTGAACCTGATTAATGCCGGGTAAGTTAATTTCAACCGGATCTTCTGCTGTCGCGATATTGATTTCTGGCTTGTTGAGAATGTTGAGGCCAGTGTAAAGCGATACCGTTTTTCCGCTGCCAGTCGGTCCCGTCATGAGGATCATCCCTTGAGGCCGTTGCAGCGCATTTAGATACAGTTGTTTTTGGTGTTTGTTATAACCGAGCTTATCAATGTTTAAATCGCTGGCATTACTATGAAGTAGACGCAAGACGAGCTTTTCACCAAACAAGGTTGGCAGTGTGGATACGCGTATATCGATTGCCGTTTCTTGGTTGAGTTTGAGCTTGATCCGTCCATCTTGAGGTAAGCGCCGTTCAGATATATCGAGTCTTGATAGGATTTTTATACGGGCAGAAAGCCTGCGGCTCAGGTGGCTAGGGGGTTGTTGGCTTTCGACTAAGATGCCATCACAGCGTAAGCGAACTCGATATAGATTCTCATAGGGTTCGAAATGTATATCAGAGGCAGATTTTCGTACGGCGTCCAACAAGATCTGGTGGATATAGCGACTCACTGGAGAATTGTCTTGGCTCAGGTCTTCAATATGCTCAACTTCTTCTTGGCTGATGTCGACGAGATTGGCGAGTTCTTCCTGATTGATCTCCTTTAATCCAGACTTCTCTTCAATAATGGCGCGGCCATATAAGCGTCGAATCGCAGAAGTGAGTTCTCTAAAATCAGCAAGAACCAATTCGATTTGCAAACCTGTAGCAAAACGAAAGTCATCTTCAGCTTGAAAGTTGGTGGGATCAGAAACCGCCAACATGAGTGTATTGTTATTTTGGCTAAGTGGTAGTGCATTGTGTCGAGTGATTAGATCGCGAAGCCCCAATTGCTGACACAGTGCAGCATAATCGTATTGGTGAAGAGCAGTGCGCGATAAACCAAATATTAGACTCAACTGCTCCGTTATTTCGTCTGCTTGAAATAAATCACTGGTGATCAAAGCTTCTGATACAGATATACCGGAAGCGATGGTCTGTTGGGTTAAGGATTCTTCTTGAGTCAATGTGATGATTCCAGATTGGCGAAGAATCGTTAAGAGGTTGGTTTGCATATCGTGAGACAATATTTTCACTAAGATTTGCAGGTTTTAGGAAGTAAAGCACTCTCAACGGCAGAGGTCGCTCCAGACGCAGTGCAAGTCCATCCTCCATTGATGCTTCTTACCAACGCAAAGTCGCTGCCGACTAATTTGGGACTGGAGTCTGTGGCAAAAGTAAACCTGATTGAGCCAGACGCGGATGATGCATCTGGCTCAAATGCGATAGTGCCTTGGGGGATGATACTTGGTACTCCTAAAGCTGAGGATTCTGATGCTGCTGGAAATGCACCATACTCAGCGGTATACGCTTCAACATTGGTTTTTACTCCGGTCATTAACGATAACGCAGCGGCTACTTCAGCTTTTGCGACATATTTTTGATATTGAGGTATCGCGACCATAGCCAATACACCAATTACAGCGACAACCATCATTAGCTCAATAAGCGTAAAGCCTTTTTGTTTCATATGTTTATTCGTTCTCATTACTTTTCCTTAAGTACAAGTGAAAGATCTTGCATGTAATCGGTGGGAAAAAGTAATGGACGCAGACAGGATTAAAAATGATAAGGGTAGGTGGGTACGAGGGAACTAATAGTCTTTAATAAGCTATTGCAATAAATACACAAGGTTTTGCGAGGGGTGTTGATCGCGGAGAATTAAAAAAGAGAGCGATGAGGCTCTCTTTCTTCTTGCTTTGCAGGGCGGTCTATTTAAAACGCATTGAAAGGTCTAAGGCTTTCAAGTGTTTTGTTAGCGCGCCTACAGAGATATAGTCGACGCCGGTTTCAGCGTACTCTGCGATGGTTTCTAGCGTCACATTACCCGAGTTCTCTAATGCGGCACGACCTGCGTTGATTGCTACCGCTTCACGCATCATATCGGTAGTAAAATTATCTAACATGATGATATCTGCACCAGCTTCGATAGCTTCTTTTAATTCATCTAGGCTTTCTGTTTCGACTTCAACAGGCTTTCCAGGATTTAACTCTTTTGCCGTCGAGATAGCTTGAGTGATGCCACCACATGCAATGATGTGGTTCTCTTTAATTAAGTAAGCGTCGAAGACACCAATACGGTGGTTAAAACCACCACCACATGCCACTGCATATTTAAGTGCGCTACGTAGACCTGGAATAGTCTTACGCGTATCTAATAGACGACACTCAGTGTGAGCAATTTTTTCTGCGTATTCTGCTGTGATGGTCGCGCAACCTGAAAGGGTTTGGATAAAGTTCATTGCGTTGCGCTCGCCTGTTAACAGATCACGAGCAGGTCCCGTCAGCGTGCAAAGTGTTTGGTTTGGTTCTACCTTGTCGCCATCGTTCACATGCCACTCAATGGTGACTTTGCCACCTAGTTGCTTGAATACTTCATCTGCCCATGCTTGACCACAGAACACACCGTACTCGCGCGTGATGATGGTTGCAGTATTAATAGCGTCAGCTGGGATAAGCGATGCGGTGATGTCTTTATCGGCATCCAAAGTGCCACCTAAATCTTCTTTTAGGGTATCGGCTACGGCACGAGTGATTTCTAGCGGAAGTTGTTGTTTCAGGTATTCTAGGCGTTCTTGGCTGTTGTGTGTGTTCTTCATCGCAAATCTTGTCTTGAAAGGGAGATGGCAACGAATGATACTCTCCGGTGGCAATAATTTCAGCAGTTAATTTGCAAAGTAGAGAGGTTGGTATGGGCCTAAAAATTGACAATGGATGGTTAATGCAAGCGAAGCATATGCCATCACCATTTTTTGATGCGCGTTTGAATAAAGAAGATATCTCTCTGCTGGTGGTCCATAACATCAGTTTACCGCCAGGCCAATTTGGTGGCTCTTATATAGAGGACTTTTTTACTGGCAATTTGGATCCTAATGCGCACCCATTTTTTGAGGTAATTCACAAAATGGGCGTTTCTGCACATTGTTTGATCAAGCGTGATGGCGAGATTGTTCAGTTTGTCTCTTTTCTAGATCGAGCATGGCATGCAGGCCAATCGAGCTTCGCAGGGCGTGAGCGCTGTAATGATTATTCGATAGGTGTGGAGTTAGAAGGTACTGAATTTGTTGCTTATACAGAAGAGCAGTATCAATCACTTACTGCATTGACTCAAGCCATTATGCACTATTATCCCCGAATCACCTTACCTAGAATCACTGGGCATCAGTATATTGCTCCCTTGAGAAAAGCCGATCCTGGTCTAAGCTTTGACTGGATAAAGTACCGAGGGCAGTTAAAACACGGTTTGTAGCAAAATTGTAAGTGACGCTCATGATTATTAATAAGGCATACATTTAGGTATGCCTTTTTTGAATCGGACAAAAAATTTCATTTGTTAATAAATAACAACACATTTTTGTGATTGTGTCGGTTTGGTGCAAATGAAGCACAGAAATTTCGTCTTTTTCTGAATTAATTGATCAAAAAAGTCTCATGAACCTCACTGTGGCTGTTCTTTTTTTGTAATTGGTAAGACCAATTTTATTGCTGTTTTAATGTCCATTTGTTATCAGGGTGTTGGTTCGTGCCATGTTCTATGATTTAGGTCAACTTTTGGCTGGACAGTTGCGTTTTAATTATGTTAATTTCTGCATCAACTTAAAATTGGTATGACCAATTACCTGCAAGAGTAGAAGAACGATAAATATGGCTTATCAAAGGATTCGTCAGCCAAAACTCTCTGATGTTATAGAACAAGAGTTGGAAAGGTTGATTGTGGAAGGAACACTCTCTCCGGGGCAACAATTGCCACCAGAGCGCGAACTCGCCAAACAGTTCGATGTGTCCCGTCCATCTGTCCGTGAAGCCATTCAGCGTTTGGAAGCGAAGCGCTTGTTGACTCGCCGTCAAGGCGGTGGAACATTCGTTAGCGAAAACATCTGGAAAAGTTTTTCAGATCCGCTGCTGAATTTATTGTCTAGCCACTCAGAGACGCAGTTAGACCTACTTGAGTCGCGCCACGCGATGGAAGGGATTTCTGCGTACTTTGCAGCATTGCGTGGTACCGATGAAGATTTTGTTCGTATTCAGGCTTGCTTGAATCAGATCAGTGAAGAGCAAAAAGACGACAACGTTGAAGCAGAAGCGGCGGCAGTTATGCAGTTCCTTATTGCTCTAACAGAAGCTGCACACAATGTTGTGTTACTTCATATCGTTCGTAGCCTTGCGCCTTTATTAGAGCAAAATGTTCTACAAAATTTGAAATTACTACACCGCCGTGAAGAAGTGGTGGAGAAAGTAAGTAAGCACCGAGCCAATATTGTGGATGCGATTGTTTCTGGTCAGCCGGAAAAGGCGCGAGAAATGTCTCACTCACATTTGGCTTATATCGAAGAAACATTGTTGGATTTGACTCGAGAAGAGTCTCGACGAGAGCGTTCTCTGCGTCGAATCCAGCAAGGTAACGAATCTTAAACAAGAAACGGTTACTTAATAAGTAGATCCAACCAACAGAAGGATAGATCGCCATGTCTGACATGAAGCATGACGTAGACGCATTGGAAACTCAAGACTGGCTACAAGCTCTTGAATCCGTTGTTCGTGAAGAAGGTGTAGAGCGTGCACAGTTTTTGCTAGAAACTGTTCTAGAAAAAGCACGTCTAGACGGCGTTGATATGCCAACTGGCATCAACACAAACTACATCAATACGATTCCTGCAGCGCAAGAGCCAGCTTACCCTGGTGACACAACGCTTGAACGTCGTATTCGCTCAATCATTCGCTGGAACGCAATCATGATCGTATTGCGTGCTTCTAAGAAAGACCTAGACCTAGGTGGTCACATGGCTTCTTACCAGTCAGCGGCAGCGTTCTACGAAGTATGTTTCAACCACTTTTTCCGTGCTCCAAATGAGACGGACGGTGGCGATCTAGTTTACTACCAAGGTCACATCTCTCCTGGTATCTACTCTCGTGCATTCGTTGAGGGGCGTCTAACTGAAGAGCAGTTAGATAACTTCCGCCAAGAAGTGGATGGTAAAGGTATCCCTTCTTACCCGCACCCTAAACTGATGCCTGAATTCTGGCAGTTCCCTACTGTATCTATGGGTCTTGGTCCGATCTCTGCGATCTACCAAGCGCGTTTCCTTAAGTACCTAGAAGGTCGTGGTCTTAAAGATACTTCTGCTCAACGTGTATACGCGTTCCTAGGTGACGGTGAGATGGATGAGCCAGAATCACGTGGTGCAATTTCTTTCGCTGCTCGTGAGAAGCTAGACAACCTATGTTTCCTAATCAACTGTAACCTACAGCGTCTAGATGGCCCTGTAATGGGTAACGGTAAGATCATTCAAGAGCTTGAAGGTCTATTCAAAGGTGCAGGTTGGAACGTAGTTAAAGTTATCTGGGGTAACAACTGGGATGCACTACTAGCTAAAGACACGACTGGTAAGCTACTGCAGCTTATGAACGAAACGATCGATGGCGACTACCAAACATTCAAATCTAAAGATGGCGCATACGTACGTGAGCACTTCTTTGGTAAGTACCCTGAGACGGCAGCACTCGTTGCAGACATGACTGACGACCAAATCTTCGAATTGAAGCGTGGTGGTCACGATTCTTCTAAGCTGTTTGCTGCATTTAACAATGCAAAAGAAACAAACGGCAAGCCAACAGTAATCCTAGCTAAGACTGTTAAAGGTTACGGCATGGGTGAAGCGGCTGAAGGTAAGAACATTGCTCACGGTGTTAAGAAGATGGACATGACTCACGTACAATACCTACGTGACCGTCTAGGCCTACAAGATCTTCTATCTGATGAGAAAGTGGCTGAACTGCCTTACCTGAAATTGGAAGAAGGTTCTGCTGAATACGAATACCTACATGCTCGTCGTAAAGCACTGAAAGGTTACACGCCACAGCGTCTGCCTAAGTTCACACAAGAGTTCAAAGTACCTGAGCTAGAAGAGTTTGCTCCTCTACTTGGTGCTCAGAAGCGTGAAATCTCAACGACGATGGCTTACGTACGTACGTTGAACATCCTACTTAAAGACAAGAACATCGGTAAGAACATCGTTCCTATCATCTGTGATGAAGCGCGTACGTTCGGTATGGAAGGTCTATTCCGTCAAGTGGGTATCTACAACCCACACGGTCAAGAGTACACGCCTGAAGATAAAGGCATCGTTTCTTACTACAAAGAAGCGACATCTGGTCAAGTTCTTCAAGAAGGTATCAACGAACTAGGTTCAATGGCATCTTGGGTTGCTGCTGCTACTTCTTACAGCACAAACGATCTGCCAATGATCCCGTTCTACATCTACTACTCAATGTTCGGTTTCCAACGTATTGGCGACATGGCATGGCTAGCAGGTGACCAACAAGCTCGTGGCTTCCTACTAGGTGCTACAGCTGGTCGTACAACACTGAACGGTGAGGGTCTACAGCACGAAGATGGTCATTCGCACATTCAAGCGAACACTATCCCTAACTGTATTTCTTACGACCCAACATTCGCTTACGAGCTAGCAGTAATCATGCAAGACGGTATCCGTCGCATGTACGGTGAGAACCAAGAGAACGTGTTCTACTACCTAACGCTAATGAACGAAAACTACGCAATGCCAGCAATGCCAGAAGGCGCTGAAGAAGGCATCCGTAAGGGTATTTACAAGCTAGAAACTTACGCAGGTTCAAATGCGAAAGTTCAGCTAATGAGCTCTGGTACTATTATGAATGAAGTACGTAAAGCAGCTCAAATCCTAAGCGAAGATTACGGCGTAGCGTCTGATGTTTACTCAGTAACATCATTCAACGAACTAACTCGTGACGGCCAAGATGCAGAGCGCTTCAATATGCTTCACCCAGAAGCGGAAGCGAAAGTACCTTACATCACAACTGTACTTGGTAAAGAGCCTGCAATCGCAGCGACTGACTACATGAAGAACTACGCAGAGCAAGTACGCGCGTTCGTTCCTGCTGAGTCTTACAAAGTACTGGGTACTGACGGTTTTGGTCGCTCAGACAGCCGCGACAACCTACGTCGTCACTTCGAAGTGAATGCAGGTTACGTCGTAGTTGCAGCCCTAACTGAACTAATGAAACGTGGTGAAGTTGAGAAATCAGTAGTTGTTGAAGCGATTAAGAAATTCGACATCGACACTGAAAAAACTAACCCGCTATACGCATAAGACAACGCTTAAGTAAAAGGTAGATAAGCAATGGCAATCGAAATTAATGTACCAGACATCGGTGCGGATGAGGTTGAAGTTACTGAGATTCTTGTAAGCGTTGGCGACAAGGTTGAAGAAGAACAATCTCTAATCACTGTTGAAGGCGACAAAGCTTCTATGGAAGTTCCAGCGTCTCAAGCAGGTATCGTAAAAGAAATCAAAGTTGCGGAAGGCGATTCTGTAACAACGGGTTCTCTTATCATGATTTTCGAAGCTGAGGGTGCCGCTGCAGAAGCGGCTCCTGCGGCAGCTCCAGCAGTTGAAGCTGCACCAGTTTCAGCTCCTGCAGCGGCAGAACTAAAAGAAGTTAACGTACCTGATATCGGTGGCGACGAAGTAGAAGTTACTGAGATCATGGTTAAAGTTGGCGATGAAGTAGAAGAAGAGCAATCACTTCTAACTGTAGAAGGCGACAAAGCTTCTATGGAAGTACCAGCACCATTTGCAGGTACGGTTAAAGAGATCAAGATTGCTGAAGGTGATTCAGTAACAACTGGTTCTCTAGTGATGGTATTCGAAGTGGCCGGCACTCCGGTTGCTGGCTCAGGCGCAGCGGCTCCAGCTCCAGCAGCAGTAGAAGCGCCAGCTGCATCTGCGGCGGCAGCAGCTGACAAAGAAGTAAACGTACCAGACATCGGCGGTGACGAAGTAGAAGTTACTGAGATCATGGTTAAAGTTGGCGATACAGTGGAAGAAGAGCAATCTTTGATCACTGTAGAAGGCGACAAAGCTTCAATGGAAGTACCAGCTCCATTCGCTGGCACGGTTAAAGAGATCAAGATTGCTGAAGGCGACAAAGTAACGACTGGTTCTCTAATCATGATTTTCTCTACAACGGAAGGCGAAGTTGCAGGCGCGGCTCCAGCAGCAGCTCCAGTTGCAGCACAAGCTCAAGCGGCGGCACCAGCGGCAGCGCCAGCTCCTAAAGCAGAAGCTCCAGCGGCAGCACCAGCAGCAACGGGTGACTTCCAAGAGAACAACGACTACGCACACGCGTCTCCAGTTGTTCGTCGTCTAGCTCGCGAATTTGGCGTTAACCTATCTAAGGTTAAAGGTACTGGTCGTAAGAGCCGTATCCTTAAAGAAGACGTTCAGTCTTACGTTAAAGATGCGCTTAAGCGTCTTGAGTCTGGCGCAGGTGCAGCAGCATCTGGTAAAGGCGACGGCGCAGCGCTTGGTCTACTACCTTGGCCAAAAGTTGATTTCAGCAAGTTCGGTGAGACTGAAGTTCAGAAGCTTTCTAAGATCAAGAAGATCTCAGGTGCTAACCTACACCGTAACTGGGTAATGATCCCTCACGTTACACAGTGGGACAACGCTGACATCACTGAGTTAGAAGCATTCCGTAAAGAGCAGAATGCTATCGAAGCGAAGAAAGACACTGGCATGAAGATCACCCCTCTTGTGTTCATCATGAAAGCTGTTGCTAAAGCACTTGAAGCATTCCCAGCGTTTAACTCTTCACTTTCTGAAGATGGTGAAAGCATCATTCTTAAGAAGTACGTAAACGTAGGTATCGCAGTCGATACGCCAAACGGCCTGGTTGTTCCTGTATTTAAAGACGTGAACAAGAAAGGCATCTACGAGTTATCTGAAGAATTGATGGTAGTATCGAAGAAAGCACGTGCTGGTAAGCTAACAGCTGCTGATATGCAAGGCGGTTGTTTCACAATCTCTAGCCTTGGCGGTATCGGCGGTACGGCGTTTACGCCAATCGTGAATGCGCCAGAAGTGGGTATCCTTGGTGTATCTAAGTCTGAAATGAAGCCAGTATGGAACGGTAAAGAGTTCGAACCACGCCTACAGCTTCCACTGTCTCTATCATACGACCACCGTGTGATCGATGGTGCTGAAGGTGCGCGTTTCATCACTTACCTAAACGAGTGTCTATCAGATATCCGTCGTCTAGTTCTTTAATTAAGAATAGACACTAGAGAGGCGGCAATTTTGCCGCCTCTGTTAATAGAATTATCGAACAATTGGATGCTGGAGCAGCATTGTTTCACTGTCGAATTGTTGTCTAGCTCACAGGCTAAATTGATTTACTTTTCACACCATTAACATCTCTGTAAACTGATGACGGTCTGAAAATAACGGTTTATAACGAACTGACTTTAAATATAAAGAATCGATACTCACTCAGCCTGTTAGGGATAATGACTACAAGAGGTCAAAATGAGCAAAGAAATTAAAGCCCAAGTTGTTGTACTTGGTTCTGGTCCTGCCGGTTACTCCGCTGCATTCCGCTGTGCGGACTTAGGTCTTGAAACAGTACTTATCGAGCGCTACAGCACTCTAGGTGGTGTATGTCTTAACGTGGGTTGTATCCCATCTAAAGCGCTTCTTCACGTTTCAAAAGTTATTGAAGAAGCGAAAGCGATGGCTGATCACGGTGTCGTTTTTGGCGAACCACAAACAGACATCAACAAGATCCGCATTTGGAAAGAGAAAGTTGTTAATCAACTGACTGGTGGTCTTAGCGGTATGGCTAAGATGCGTAATGTGACTGTCGTAAACGGCTACGGTAAATTTACAGGTCCTAACTCTATTCTTGTAGAGGGCGAGGGTGAAGCAACAACCGTTAACTTCGACAATGCGATCGTAGCGGCCGGTTCTCGCCCAATCAAACTGCCATTTATCCCGCATGAAGATCCTCGCATTTGGGACTCAACTGACGCACTAGAGCTGAAAGAAGTACCAGGAAAACTGCTTATTATGGGCGGTGGTATCATCGGTCTAGAAATGGGTACGGTTTACCACTCTCTAGGTTCTCAAGTAGACGTAGTTGAAATGTTCGATCAAGTTATCCCAGCTGCGGATAAAGATATCGTTAAAGTTTACACTAAGCGTATCAAGAACAAATTCAACCTAATGCTAGAAACGAAAGTAACAGCAGTTGAAGCGAAAGAAGACGGCATCTACGTTTCGATGGAAGGCAAGAAAGCACCAGCAGAAGCTGAGCGCTACGACGCTGTTCTCGTTGCTATCGGCCGAGTGCCAAACGGTAAGCTAATTGACGGTGAAAAAGCAGGTCTTGAAATTGATGACCGTGGCTTCATCAACGTTGATAAGCAAATGCGTACGAACGTACCTCACATCTTCGCTATCGGTGACATCGTTGGTCAACCAATGCTTGCTCACAAAGGTGTGCATGAAGGTCACGTTGCTGCAGAAGTTATTTCTGGTAAGAAGCACTACTTCGACCCTAAAGTTATCCCATCAATCGCTTACACTGAGCCAGAAGTGGCATGGGTTGGTAAGACTGAGAAAGAAGCGAAAGCTGAGGGCATCAACTACGAAGTGGCAACATTCCCATGGGCAGCATCAGGTCGTGCAATCGCATCTGACTGTGCTGATGGTATGACTAAGCTAATTTTCGATAAAGAAACTCATCGAGTAATTGGTGGTGCTATCGTTGGTACTAACGGTGGTGAACTGCTTGGTGAAATTGGCCTAGCAATCGAAATGGGTTGTGATGCTGAAGATATCGCACTAACTATTCACGCTCACCCAACTCTGCATGAGTCTGTGGGGCTAGCAGCTGAAGTGTTTGAAGGTTCAATTACTGACCTGCCAAACAAAAAAGCAGTGAAAAAGAAAAAGTAACTTCGCTTAAAGACCTGATGTCTTGAAGAATTAATGATAAAGGCCGCTGATTCATCAGCGGTTTTTTTTGTTTTTAATATTTATGAATCGATCATTGGAGAAGAAAAAAGCTCACCATATTGATGAGCTTCGTTTCGTGATTAACGGATGTTTAGCGTTCGTGCTTAGTGCTCATGCTTATAAATACAAAGCATATTTAAGTAAGAGGCGGTAAGCGTCGCTAGCTCGCTATCATTACTAGTTCGATTAGCTTGGACGAACAACGAGTAACAAATACCATTGAACAGGTTTGCCAAGTGTTCTGGCTCATGCTGATCGCAGACTTCACCTCGCTCAATGGCCTTAATGAACATGTTTTGAACTAGCAGTTGGTTCGTTCTATTTGTAGAGACAAATAGAGGCCAAACCTCATCACGTGTCGATGCGCTCCATTCAAACCATACTTTCTGCCAATGACAGTCTTGACTCACTAGCTCAAGCATCGCGTTGGTAATATTTGAGATATTTTCGCGAGCATGCAGATCTAAATCGATATTGTCAGATAAGAAGTTAGAGTATTGACGAACAACATGATTTAGAACTTCATCAACCAAGTCTTCTCGAGTTGGGAAGTAATTGAAAACTGTTGCAACAGAAACTTGAGCGATGTCTGCGATATCTGCATGGCCACCGCGGCCAATACCACGGCGTGCGAATACTTCTAACGCAATTTCCATAAGTTGCTGTTTACGTTTTAGAGGGGAAAGCCTAGTGCGAGGTCTCTTCGCGATTGAATCCATATCCATTATCCTTGCCATTTGAGTTGATATTTGTCTCAGGGGTTTACCCCTAATTAATTGTTATAATAGTTACTTAAACCGACAATGAGTGTAATGGTGCATATGGTTAAGGTCAATATCTTGTGGTTACTTTATAGACAATAATGTCATTGTGGATGCTTAATTTGCGGATGAAAGTTTCAAAAATAAGACGTTTGCCCCACAATTCTCAGAACTTGGATGGCTCTTTCCACCTTTTGTGCAGGGTGTTACACTAGATGTTGTAAGACAAGGTGATCGTTTGCGTACGACCAACCTCAACCCACAAAATAATTGAGCACAGTATGAAACATACAATAGAAGTAATGATTTCTGAGCAAGAAGTTCAGGATCGTATTCGTGAATTAGGCAAACAAATCACAGAGCATTACCAAGGCAGTGAAGATCTTGTAATGGTAGGTTTGCTGCGTGGTTCATTTGTATTTATGGCCGATTTGGCTCGCGCAATCGAACTGACTCACCAAGTCGATTTTATGACAGCTTCTAGTTATGGTAACACCATGGAAAGCTCTCGTGATGTACGTATTTTGAAAGATCTTGATGATGATATTAAAGGTAAGGACGTACTGATCGTTGAAGACATCATTGATACTGGTAATACGCTAAATAAAATTCGTGAAATTCTTTCACTACGTGAGCCAAAATCTATCGCGATTTGTACGCTTTTAGATAAGCCATCTCGCCGTGAAGTCGAAGTACCAGTTGATTGGTTTGGCTTCGCTATCCCTGATGAATTTGTTGTTGGTGTGGGTATTGATTACGCTCAAAAATACCGTCATCTACCATTCATCGGTAAGGTTGTACCACAAGAATAAATGCCGATATCGTCGACATAACAAACAGACAATAAAAAGCGCCGCTTGATTTCAAGCGGCGCTTTTTTAATGATTTATTTATCGACAAAGCAATTTCTTGTCGTCATTTAATATGGCAAATAATGCTTTTTGATACGACGCTTCAACGGTTTCTTGTGAGTGAGAACGAACGCCTAAGTATTCTAGTCGCCCGTCTTCTATACCATATACAACACCATGGATTTCGACTTCTTGGCCGCGCTCCCACGCGTTTTGCATAATGGTTGAATTGCCAAGGTTATAGACTTGTTCTGCGACGTTGATTTCACCAAGTTTGTCGGCGCGATCTTCAGGAGGCATTTGGTCAAGGTACGTACGATGTTTAAAGTAGATATCACGAATGTGTAGTAACCAGTTGTTGATGAGGCCAAGTTGAGGGTTATCGATCGCAGCGTTTACACCTCCACAGCCATAGTGACCACAAACAATAATATGCTTTACTTTAAGAACGTCGACAGCATATTGGACAACGGAAAGGCAGTTAAGATCGGTGTGAATAACTTGGTTAGCGACATTACGATGAACAAATAATTCACCTGAGAATAGTCCGGTTAATCGCTCAGCAGGTACGCGACTGTCGGAACATCCAATCCAAAGAAAATCGGGTTTTTGGCCCTCTGCGAGTTTAGCAAAATATTCTGGACGATCAGATTTGATCTCTTCTGACCATTTCGAATTGTTTTCGAATAACTGTTTAATTTCCGGCATCTGACAATCTACTTCCCTAAAAATGAAAAAACCAACCTCTTGCCAATAAAGCGATCAGCGCCGTAACTATACACAATGTTACAAATTCAATCTCGTTAAATATTTGTCCAAGATGACTCATCTGACGAGTTCTCGCTGTTAAAATCATAAATTGTGCTGACATCATTCGCAAACTGAATAATCCTAAAGTTATAAGAGCCTTTTTGGTTTTTTTCTTTATCGAAATATTTGGTAAATTGAACGTATTTTGTTTTTATTGCAGGGAGCAAGCGGGATGTTCGGTCATCGCTTTAAGGATATCAATTTGAAAGGGGATGTATTTGGCGGTGTGACAACGGCCATTATTTCACTTCCCCTTGCGCTGGCATTTGGTGTGGCCTCAGGAGCTGGAGCAGAAGCAGGTTTATGGGGGGCGATTATGGTGGGGCTATTTGCCTCGCTGTTTGGTGGCTCTAACACTCTGATTTCTGAGCCAACTGGCCCAATGACGGTCATTATGACCGCAGTTTTGACCAGCATGATGGCAAAATACCCAGAAACCGGTATGGCAATGACGTTCACCGTCGTCATGATGGCGGGGGCGTTCCAGATTGTTCTTGGTACATTGAAGTTAGGTAAATATGTCACCCTGATGCCATACAGCGTGATATCGGGTTTCATGTCTGGTATTGGCGTGATTCTTATCATTTTGCAACTCTCCCCTTTACTCGGCCATGCTGCTCCCTCTGGCGGTGTCATTGGCACGCTTTCTGCGTTACCTGAAACCATCTCAACGCTCAAATTTAGTGAGTTGTTTTTAGGCTTGCTGACGCTTGGTATTTTGTTCTTTTTTCCAAAACGGTATCGAAAGTATGTTCCAGCTCAGTTAGTTGCATTAGTCGCGGTAACGTTGCTTTCTGTCATTTTGTTCGATGTTGATGACATCCGCCGAATTGGTGAGATTCCAGCAGGCCTCCCATCGTTAGTGGTGCCACATATCGATCCAGCGATGTTTACTGAGATGGTGATTGATGCATTGGTTCTTGGCACCTTAGGCTGTATTGATACGTTGTTAACTGCCGTTATCGGAGACTCATTGACGCGTAAAGAACATGACTCGGATAAAGAACTTCGAGGTCAAGGATTGGCAAATATGATTTCTGGTTTGTTCGGTGCTTTACCTGGCGCGGGGGCCACAATGGGGACCGTCACCAATATTCAAGTTGGCGCTCGTTCTCCATTGTCAGGCGTGATACGAGCGTTGATTTTAGCGCTGGTTGTATTGGTGGCAAGCGGCCTGACTGAGCCGATCCCGATGGCAGTGCTGGCAGGTATTGCGGTCTATGTCGGGTTTAACATTCTTGATTGGAGCTTTATTCAACGAGCACATAAAGTTAGCTTTCCTGGCATGGCGGTGATGTACGGCGTAATGCTATTGACGGTATTTGTTGATTTGATTGTTGCGGTTGGTTTAGGTGTGTTTATCTCTAATATCATCATCATTGAGCGCTTGAGTCGTGAGCAAGCTCGCCAAGTGAAAGCGATCAGCGATGCAGATGAAGACGATGTACCACTGACGGATAGCGAAAGAGGGTTGTTGGATCGTGCGATGGTAAGGTGTTGTTCTTTTATTTATCGGGGCCAATGATCTTCAGTGTATCTAAAGCTATCTCTCGTCAGCACACCAGCATCTCGGACTACGAGGTGATGATCTTGGATTTAACTGATGTACCGATGATTGATGTCACTGTGGGCCTTGCGTTAGAAAATGCCATTAAAGATGCTCTAGATGCCAACTGTGAAGTGTACTTACTTTGTCCAAATCAACGAACGCGAGAACAACTAGAAAAATTCCATGTGATTGATCTAGTGCCGGATGAGAACACCTATAAGTTCCGCTATGAAGCATTGAATGCAGCGGTGAAGCATGTGGAAACCGATGAACATCAGATGTTAGTGATGTAAATAAAGTTCATATTTTTAAAACGCCACAGAATCTATTCTGTGGCGTTTTTTTGTGTCCCAGTTATTTCTAATTTTATGGAAGGTTTAATTGTATTCATCGTCATTCAACGATAAACTAAATTAACTTCATTGCAATACGTGGTGTTTATGGAGTCAAAATGAACTCCCGCTCAGGTATTTGCATTTATGATTCATCAACAGATGGCAGCGATTAAAGCAATGTACGCATTAGAAATTGAACAGCTTCGCAAGACGTATACGGGCGGATTTGAAGCGTTGAAAGGCATTAGCCTAAAAGTAGAAAAAGGTGACTTCTATGCGCTTCTCGGACCGAATGGTGCAGGTAAATCGACCACAATTGGCATCATATCTTCTTTAGTTAATAAGACCTCCGGTACAACAAAGGTATTTGGCTACAACATCGACACGCATCTTGAATTGGCAAAACAAAACCTTGGTTTGGTACCTCAAGAGTTTAACTTCAACCAATTTGAGACGGTTGAGCAAATTGTGATGCAGCAAGCGGGTTATTACGGGGTGTCTAAAACGCTGGCGAAAGAGCGAGCAGAAAAGTACCTCAGCAAACTTGATTTGTGGGAGAAGCGGAAAGAGCGTGCGCGTAACTTATCTGGTGGAATGAAGCGCCGTTTAATGATTGCTCGCGCGTTGATGCATGAACCACAGTTGTTGATCCTTGATGAACCAACCGCAGGTGTTGACATTGAATTGCGCCGCTCAATGTGGGATTTCTTAAAAGAGATTAACCAACAGCAGGGTATTACCATCATCCTAACAACACACTACCTTGAAGAAGCGGAAATGTTGTGTCGCAACATCGGTATCATTAATAAAGGTGAGCTGATTGAGAACACCACAATGAAAGCACTTTTAAGCAAACTTCGTGTTGAAACTTTCATTTTAGATGTTGAGTTTGAGGGTGAAATGCCGAAATTAGAAGGCGTGAATAGCCAAATGATGGTGAACGGTTCTTTAGAAATTGAACTCGATAAGAGCCAAGGGTTGAACTCAGTGTTTAGCCAGCTTTCTGAACATGGTGTTAAAGTGCTTTCAATGCGCAATAAAGCAAACCGTTTGGAAGAACTTTTTGTCAGCATTGTTCGTGGGGGTAATCAATAATGTATAAGTTGTATTGGACGGCGTTCTGCAGTCTTCTGACAAAAGAAATTAACCGCTTCACTCGTATTTGGGTTCAGACGTTAGTTCCGCCAGCGATCACCATGACGCTCTATTTCATTATATTCGGCAGCTTGATTGGTTCCCGTATCGGTGAAATGGGTGGCTTTAGTTATATGGAATATATAGTGCCTGGTTTGATCATGATGTCAGTGATCACCAACTCCTATTCAAACGTTGCGTCTTCATTTTTTAGCTCAAAATTCCAAAGAAACATTGAAGAGTTGCTGGTGGCTCCTGTGCCAAATTACATCATCATTTTGGGCTTTGTGATGGGTGGCGTGGTACGTGGTCTGCTGGTTGGCACTATCGTGACATTTGTATCCTTATTCTTTGTTGATTTGAAAGTGGATCACTGGGGGATCATCATTGCTACGGTCTTTATGACGTCAGTGGTATTCTCACTTGGTGGTTTAATTAATGCGGTTTATGCAAAAACGTTCGATGACATTTCGATCATCCCAACATTTGTTTTGACGCCACTGACTTATTTAGGCGGGGTATTCTATTCAATTAGTCTGTTGCCTGAATTCTGGCAGGGTGTGTCTAAGCTAAATCCAATCGTATACATGGTGAACGCATTCCGTTACGGCTTTTTAGGTGTTTCAGATGTGGGTATCGTAACTTCATTTAGCGTATTGTCTGTATTTGTTGTTGCGCTTTATGCTGTGGCGCATTACTTGGTAACCAAAGGCATCGGCTTGCGTTCATAGTCAGTGCATTAAGCCTGTACACAAAAAGCAGTTATAAAAAAGGTCGACACAGTGTCGACCTTTTTGTTTTTATTTACGAACTCGATATTTACATCAATCGTAGTGAATAGCGAGTCATTGTGGCTTATTATTCTGCGTTTGCTGATTTATTTGCTTCACTAGATTCAGCGTCGTCTTTGCTTTCAACAACCATATCTACCGTTTGGTTATCAATTAGACGAGCCTTACCTAAGAATGCAGACATCAAAATAACAGCTTGAGTTGTTTCAGCTGTGATTGCTTGTAGTGTGCGAGCATCACGGATGAAGATTTCATCAGGCTGTAGACCTGCTGCACGCAACTGGTCGCTTGCGTCTTCAATTACGGAAGCGTAGTCGTCACGACCGCCACGCATTGCACTGCTGATCCAACGCATGGTACGTGCAAGCACAGGAGCACGTTGACGTTCATCAATCGTCAATAGACCATTACGTGAGCTCATCGCTAAACCGTCCATTTCACGCACGGTTGGTACACCGATGATCTCGATGTCCATCGCCAAGTCATCAACCATCTTACGAATCACGGCCAGTTGTTGGAAATCTTTTTCGCCAAAACAAGCGACATCAGGTTGAACGATGTTGAACAGTTTGTTTACGATGGTTGTTACGCCACGAAAGTGACCTGGACGAGAGGCACCTTCAAGCATGGTAGACAAACCAGGTACGTCAACAAAGGTTTGTTTATCCAGACCCTCGGGATAGATAATTTCAGGTGTTGGTGTAAATACCAGCTCCACCCCTTCACCACCAAGCTTACTCAAATCATCTTCAAGTGTGCGAGGGTAGTTATTTAAATCGTCTGCACGTTCAAACTGCATCGGGTTTACAAAGATGCTTACGACAACGATATCGGCGTATTCACGCGCTTTACGAACAAGCGTTAAGTGGCCATCATGCAGGTTGCCCATTGTTGGGACAAATGCCACTTTACGGCCTTCACGTTTGAACGTTTTAATTTGTTCACGAATTGCCGAAATTTCCGCAAAAGTTTGCATGCACTTATCCTCTAGGCAATAGTATGAGCTTCGTCTGGGAATGCACCGCTTTCGACATCAGCCATGTATTTTGATACTGCTGTGCGCATATCGCCTGTTTCAGCAAGGAAGTTTTTCGAGAATCTTGGCATGTAGTTGGCTGAAATACCGAACATATCATGCATAACCAGGATTTGACCGTCAGTCACATTACCCGCACCAATACCAATTACTGGAACGTCAAGTACTTGAGTAATACGCGCGGCTAATTCAGCAGGAACGCACTCGAGTAAAACAATTTGTGCACCCGCTTCTTGTAGAGCCAGCGCATCTTTAACCATGCGATCGGCTTTCTCTTGATCACGGCCTTGTACTTTGTAGCCGCCGAAGATGTTAACTGATTGGGGTGTTAGACCAAGGTGAGCACATACAGGTACAGCGCGTTCAGTTAGCATTTTAACGGTATCAACTAACCAATCGCCGCCTTCGATTTTTACCATGTTTGCACCAGCACGCATTAGCGTTGCTGCGTTCTCACACGCTTGCTCTGGCGTTGCGTAGCTCATGAATGGCATATCAGCCATCAATAGACAGTTTGGGCTGCCAGCGCGCACACAGCGCGTGTGATAAGCGATATCTTCAACGGTTACAGGTAATGTATCGTTTTTACCTTGTAACACCATGCCTAGAGAGTCACCAACCAGCAATACTGGCATTTCCTGGCTTTCAAAAAGTTGGGCAAAGCTTGCATCGTAAGCTGTTGAAGTAGCAAATTTACGACCTTCTTGTTTCCACTTGATTAGGTCGTTGATGGTCATTTTTTTCATTGTTTTATCCTCACAAGGAGTTGGCTATGACTGCCAAATATTGAGGCCGTTACGATCTACTTTTGTCAGTAGTGTCGACACCTCGGTCCCATCTGGGAGTTGTAAACTTGGTGCAATTTCCGCAAGAGGGTAGAGTACGAACTCGCGCTCTCTCATTCCATAGTGTGGAACTGTCAGTCTTTCGGAATTAATCACCTCATTGCCGAACAGTACAATATCAAGATCCAGTGTTCTTGGACCCCAACGTTCTTCTTTTCGGACACGCCCTTGTTCTTGCTCGATAGCTTGTGTGCAATCAAGCAGCTCAAGAGGCGTCAAATTCGTGTTTATAGCGACAACCGCATTAATGTAATCCGGTTGATTTTGCGGACCCATTGGTGTGCTGCTGTATAACGAAGAAGCGGCCACAAACTCAGAGTTTGGTAGTGACTTGATGGCTTCTATCGCTTGCTTAGCTTGGCTGACAGGATCAGCCAAGTTACTGCCTACCGCAATGTACGCTGTAATCATGATTTCGATTTGCTCTTTTTCTTGCGATAGGTTTTTCGGCGTCGCTGACCTGAGCCTGATGACTGGCTATCGAGATCGTTTGCCATGGCTTGGCGCATTTCTCGGCCTGCATTTTGAAAAGTTTCCCACCACTTGGCAAGCTTCTGAGTGTCGCCACCCTCAATTTCACCGCGCATTTCAAGAAAATCAAAGCCAGCTCTAAATTTATTGAGTTCCATTAGACGGAATGCTCGTTTACCGTTACGTCTTGGCAGACGTAATTGTAATTGCCAAATTTCACGAATGGTGGCGGTATGACGGCGAGGAATTGCGATGGTTCGCACTTGCTCATCAAGAATGATATTACTTGCTTCCATTACTGCATCGTAGTGACACAGGTTGCGCTGTTCCATTAGCTTGTCTGCTAATGCGCACAGTGGATACCACAACATTGCAGCAAACATAAACGCAGGGTTAATACGTTTACCTTCATCGATACGCATATCCGTAGAGTCCAATACTAAATCAAGCATTTGCTCCGTATGGGATTCGTAATCTTCAGTGAAGTGCTCTGAAATGGAAGGGAACAACTGTTGGAATAAGTTGTATTCGCGCAGCAGGTGGTAGGTTTCTAAACCATGACCTGACTGAAGCATTTTCAGTGACTCTTCGAATAGACGAGCAGATGGGATGTCACGTAGTAATGGCGCCATCTCTTCAATCGGAGCTGCTGTGTCTTCTTCAATATCAAAATCAAGTTTTACTGCGAAACGAACTGCGCGCAACATACGTACAGGATCTTCGCGGTAACGAGTTTCAGGATCACCAATGAGACGAATAAGTCGATCTTCGAGGTCTTCGATACCACGCGCGTAGTCGTGAATTGAGTAGTCTGCGATGTTGTAGTACATCGAGTTAATCGTGAAGTCTCGGCGCTCAGCATCTTCATCAACCGTGCCATACACATTATCGCGCAGCAACATGCCTTCTTTTGACTGTTGAGAGATGTTCTTGTTTTGTTGCTCTTGGTGGTGACCACGGAAAGTGGCGACTTCAATGATGTCTCGGCCAAACATTATGTGTGCAAGGCGAAAACGACGACCAATCAAACGGCAGTTTCTAAACAGCTGTTTGATTTGTTCTGGTGTTGCGTTGGTCGCAATATCAAAGTCTTTTGGTTTTTGTCCAAGCAGTAAGTCTCGAACCCCGCCACCCACAAGAAAAGCATCGAAACCAGCACCGTTTAGTCGGTATAGCACTTTCAGTGCATTGTCACTGATTTGCTTACGCGAGATGTTGTGCTCTTCACGAGTAAGTACATTGAGAGCGAGTTCTGGAATTGTGGCCGGTTCGCTTGTTGTATAGTCGTTTGTATTCATGTGCATCTGGCAATAACTGGGTTTAGTCCAATTTTGCGTTGGTTAGTTCTTAAGCCGCTAGGGCCAATTTTGCGCCTAATGATAGCCTACGCAGTGCCATTTGAGAATCACGGCGTGATTTCAATCTCGACTGGAAGTTGTTTTACCTGCCAATTTTCGCAGCCCCAACGTAGAATTTCGTCTATGTTAGTGGCGTTTAACTCTTCAGGAATATGGAAGCCTAAAAAGGTCATTGCGCGCAGTAAAGTAGGCTTTGGTTCATTGACATCAATGGCCATAGCATGATTTTGCTTTGAAAGCTTATTACCGTTTGTGTCCATTGCTAACGGTAAATGTAAGTAACTGACTTCAGGTTGTTCAAGTATTTGGTACAGGCTGATTTGGCGCCCAGTTGGCTCAATGAGATCTGCACCACGTACAACTTCGGTAACACCTTGATCGATATCGTCCAATACTACCGCAAGATTGTAGGCAAATAAGCCATCTCGACGTTTAATAATGAAATCTTCATTTATTAGAGCCTCAGGAATGCTCATTTGACCATGCCTTTGGTCGATAAAATGGCTGATGGGCTTCGTCATTTTTAGACGAATTGCCCCCTCTTGCAAGTTCTTGTTTCGACAAGTGCCAGGGTAGTAGCCACCGTGTTCTTTGATTTGCTTACGAGTGCATTGGCAATAGTAGGCGTCACCATTTTTCAACCAAGCATCGATTTGTGCTTGATATAGGTGATGACGTTGGCTCTGATAAACGATCTCTCCATCCCAATGTAAATGATAGGCTTCTAAGGCTTGAAGAATGGCTTCTGATGCCCCTTGCATTTCTCTTGGGGGATCAAGGTCTTCGATGCGAACTAGCCAAACGCCATGGTTGGCTTTTGCTTGAAAGTAGCTACCTAGTGCAGCAACGAGTGAACCAAAATGTAATGGGCCTGATGGGGATGGGGCAAATCGACCTACATAGCGTGTCATGCGTGCATCTCGAAAATTATTACGTAATATTATAAACTTAACGTTACAAAACTAGTTAAAACAAAAAGGGAGCCTGAGCTCCCTTTCAATAATCATAATGCGTGGTTGATTAACCTTGCATTTGTTTTTCTTTGATTTCTGCAAGTGTTTTACAGTCGATACAAAGATCAGCTGTTGGACGAGCTTCAAGGCGACGAACGCCAATTTCTACGCCACATGATTCACAGAAGCCGAAGTCGTCATCCATGATTTTGTCTAACGTCTTCTCAATCTTTTTGATCAAGCGGCGTTCACGGTCACGGTTACGCAGTTCTAAGCTGAACTCTTCCTCTTGAGAGGCACGGTCAACTGGATCTGGGAAGTTTGCTGCTTCGTCCTGCATATGGTGTACAGTGCGACCGACTTCTTCCCTGAGTTGATTACGCCAAGCTGTTAAGATTTTTGTAAAGTGTTCAACCTGCTCTGGCGACATGTATTCTTCACCAGGCTTTTCCTGATATGGCTCCACACCAGCAATGGCTAGGATGCCTATGGTTTTTTTCTTTGATTCTGGCATACAGCATCTCCTACTTACACCTAGTCAACTGCTACGCAGTCAATTTAAGGCGGGTATCTATAGCAAAAAGAGGCGGTGCAAGCAATCACTGAATAGCAAACTTATCGTCATTGTGAAGATGACATCATTTTTTCTCATTAATTGATAAAATCAACATCTGAAACAAGTTTGATTTCAGTATTACTTAGTTCGGCTTTGTAGCAGAGAACTTCCACGCCCGCGTCTTGTGCTTGTTTTAGTAACATTGAATATTTCGCGTCTATATGGTGCGCCGCGGATACTTTTTCAATGCCTGAATGTAAAACAGTGAATAAAAGTATGGCTCTACTTCCATTTTGTGCCATTTCTGTGAGCTCTCGCAGGTGCTTTTGTCCCCGAGTGGTTACGGCATCAGGGAAATAACCTTGTCCTGAGGCCTCTCGCTCATCGAGTAATGTGACGCTCTTTACCTCTATATAACACTTCGGTTTGTCGCTTGCGCTAAGCAAGATATCAATTCGGCTATTTTCACTGCCATATTTAACTTCAGTTTGAAGTGTGTCATATCCAGAGAGCTCTGAAATGACATTATTTTCAATTGCTTCTACTGCTAATTGGTTGGCTCGTGCGGTATTAACACAGATTTTATGTCCTTGGGCCGTTTCACTCAGTTCCCAACTGTTAGGATATTTACGTTTGGGGTTATCTGAGGTGGAATACCAGACTGTATTACCCGATTCAGCACAACCAGTCATGGCCCCAGTGTTGGCACAATGGATTGTACGGGTTTCACCATTATCTAGTTCGATATCGGCAAGGAAGCGTTTGTAGCGTTTTAGCAGAGTTGCTGACTCTAGAGCGGGTTTGAATTGCATTTGCTTATTTAGCCAAGAAGGTTTTTATGTACAATGTGGCCAACATTACCACATAGGGTCTTACCTTTGTCACAATTGCCGATTGAAGCCGTGATGCCGCAATTACTTAAGGCGGTAAAAACGCAACATCAAATTATTCTTAAAGCTGCGCCTGGTGCAGGTAAGTCAACCCACTTCCCTTTACAGCTTTTGTTAAACCAATCTGTGACAGGCAAAATTGTGATGCTTGAACCTCGTCGCCTTGCTGCTCGTAATATAGCGCGTTATTTGGCACAGCAACTTGGCGAGCAAGTCGGTGGTCGCGTGGGTTACCGCGTGCGTGGTGAGACAAAGGTGAGCCATCATACACAGTTAGAGATTGTGACAGAAGGGGTCATGACTCGTATGATCCAAAATGATCCTGAACTCAATGGGGTCGATTTATTGGTCTTCGATGAGTTTCACGAACGCAGTATTCATGCAGATACGGCGTTGGCATTCAGCTTAGAAGTTCAAGAAGCGTTGCGCGATGATCTAAAAATCGTCGTGATGTCGGCAACATTAGACCAAACTGCATTGCAAGCACTGTTGCCGACGGCTGCTTATATTGAGTCGGATGGCCGCAGTTTTGATGTTGAGACACGTTACCTGCCGTTGGGAAATAATGATCCTCTGCCAGTGTTGATGGCAAAGACAATCGAAAGCTTGATGCAAAAAGAGTCGGGATCGTTATTGGCTTTTCTTCCCGGTGTTGCGGCGATCAAACAGGTTGAAGAGCGTTTATCACATCTGCCTGATAACGTAGAAGTGTGCCCTCTTTATGGCCAACTCAGTTTCGCGGAACAACAAAAGGCAATTTCGCCAGCGGCTATAGGTAAACGCAAAGTTGTGCTAGCGACCAATATTGCTGAAACGTCCTTAACGATTGAAGGTATTCGTTTGGTGGTTGATTCAGGATTAGAACGAGTCGCTCGTTTTGATTTAAAAAATGGCCTAACACGCCTAGAACAAGTGCGTATTGCGCAGTCTTCTGCGATTCAACGTGCCGGCCGTGCTGGTCGTATCGAAGAGGGAATTTGTGTTCGCTTGTATTCTGAAAGTCAGTTAAAGCAGCAGCCACAAGTACCACAACCTGAAATTCTTCATTCAGATCTTGCCAGTTTGGTCATGGAGTTGGCGTTTTGGGGAGCGGGTGATATTTCTGAGCTCAAGTGGCTTGATGTTCCATCGACCGCTGCGCTTTCTCAGGCTAAGCAATTATTAGTTTCTTTGGGCTTGCTGAACGAACAAAGCCAACTAACGACAGAGGGAAAAATCGCACATGAACTGGGTGTTGAGCCTCGTTCTGCGGCAATGTTGATTCAGGCGCAGTATTCCGGTGAAAAAATGCTAAATACCGCGCTCGCTGCCGTCGCCCTTATTGAAGAGCCTGAACGCAACGTGACGAATGTTGCGCACAGTTTACACCGTTGGATGTCGGGCACACATGCGAAAAAAGCGATGCTAATTAAGCGAGCTCAAACATTGGCGCATAAGCTAGACACTGCATTTAGCTTGAAAGATGTTGATGAGCAAGCGTTTCCGTTGGTGTTGAGTTTGGCATTTCCCGATCGTATTGCGCAACAACGAGTGAACCAATATGGCCGTTTTACACTTGCAAATGGTCATGGTGCAGAGTGCCGTACTGAAGATGCACTTGGTGGTTGCGAGTATTTGGTTGCAATTGATTTGATGCGTTCACACTCCAACTCTAGCCAGGTTAATTTGGCGTGTGAGCTAGATATTCATGGCTTACAAGAAACGTTTGAGTCGCTATTTTCTTCGCAAGACGTTGTTGATTGGGATGAAAAAAAGGGACGATTGATTGCAGAACGACAAATTAAACTCGGACAATTGGTGATCAAGCGAGAAGTGCTGCCAAGTCCGGGTAAAGAAAAAATGACACAAGCTTTACTCACTTATGTCCGTCGTCAGGGCTTACAGAGTCTAAACTGGACACCAGCAGCGACAAACCTGTTAGAGCGGATCCGTTGTGCAGTGGCGTGGTTGCCAGAACAAGCTTGGCCAAGCTTTGATGAGGCAGGTTTACTCGATAATTTGGAAATGTGGTTAGAGCCTTACATGAGTTCGGTGTCATCGGTAAAAGATCTGACAAAGGTGAACTTGGTCGAAGCGCTTAATGCTCGACTGGGTTGGCCCTTAAATCAAAACATCGATGAATGGTTGCCTGAAGAATATCATCTACCAACGGGCTCTAAAAAGCGCATTCGTTACCAGTTTGGTCAAGAACCGGTCCTTTCGGTACGCATGCAGGAAGTATTTGGTGAAAGTGGATCGCCAACCGTTGCGCTTGGACGAAAGCGTATGGTGTTAGAACTGTTGTCACCAGCACAGAGACCGCTTCAAGTTACCTCTGATTTGGCTGCGTTTTGGGCGGGAAGCTATAAAGAAGTGCAAAAAGAGATGAAAGGGCGTTATCCAAAACACGTTTGGCCAGACGACCCTGCAAATCATGTTGCGACGACAAAAACAAAAAGACAATTAAATAATGACTGATACAAAAAAGCCTAGCGTGAAAAAATCGCCAGCCAAAAAAGCAACGCCAAATAAATCGACGACGGCAAAAAGCAGCAGTGCGAAACGACCAAAGCGATCACCATCGAAAAAGCCAAGCGGTGAGAAACGCTCTTGGCTGAAAACTATCTGGTCATTCAGTTGGAAAGCTGGCGTTGCGCTGGTTGCAGTATTGGTATTTGTCGGCATTTATTTAGATAGTGTGGTGAAAGAGCGCTTTGATGGTCAGCTATTTGATCTTCCAACTGTCGTCTATGCCCGTATTTTAACGTTGAGTCCAGGAGAAAACATTTCCGTTAAAGAAATGCGCAATGAATTGGACGTGTTGAACTATCGTAAGGTGAGTCAACCTCGTTATCCCGGAGAGTATTCTTCTTCTTCAACTCGCATTGAGTTGATCCGTCGTCCGTTTGAATTTACCGATGGGCCAGAGCCAGATCGCCACGTTATGCTGCATTTCTCCGATAGTGGTTTGCAACGGATTCAATCTTTGGAGTCGAAAGGGGATCTTGGTTACTTGCGTATCGAACCTAAAATGTTGGGTATGCTGGAAAAAGATCAAAATGAACAGCGTTTATTCTTACGTCGCGATCAATTTCCGGAGATTTTGGTCGATGCGTTATTAGCAACGGAAGACCGTGATTTTTACCAACATGATGGCGTGTCACCACTGGCTATTGGTCGTGCGCTTGTGGCCAATATTAAAGCGGGGCGCACCGTTCAAGGTGGCAGTACTCTGACTCAGCAGTTAGCCAAAAACCTGTTTCTTACTCGTGACAAAACCTTATGGCGCAAAGTGCGTGAAGCGTATATTGCGTTAATCTTAGATTATCGCTACAGCAAAGACCGAATTCTTGAAGCGTACCTAAATGAAGTCTATTTAGGCCAAAGTGGTGGTGATGCGATTCATGGCTTTGGCTTGGCATCGCGTTACTACTTTGGTCAACCGATTCAAGAGCTGCGTATTGATCAATTAGCTATGCTGGTGGGCATGGTCAAAGGCCCATCTTACTACAATCCAATTCGTTATCCTGAACGCACCAAAGAACGACGTGACTTGGTTCTGCGTTTGCTTATGCAACAAGATATGTTAACCGCAGAGCAATATGAACAAGCGGTGAATCGTCCATTGGATACGCAAAGTAAGCCGCGTATTGCCAGTCGTCAGCCAGCTTACTTCCAACAGCTAAACATTGAACTGAAAGAGAAAGTGGGTGATAACTTTAAGTCGGATACTGGTTTACGATTGTTTACCTCGTTGGATCCGGTTTCACAAAGTAAGTTGGAAAAAGCCATTGCGAAGAAAGTCCCTGAGCTTGCGCAACGAGCGGGTAAAGAATTAGAAGCGGCTGCGGTTGCAGTTGATCGTCATAGCGGCGAAGTTCGAGCAATGGTCGGAGGTAAGCGAGTCGGGTATGAGGGCTTCAACCGAGCATTGAATGCAAGTCGTCCGATAGGCTCTCTGGTCAAGCCGGCTATCTATTTAACGGCGTTAGAGCAACCAGAAAAGTACAACTTAGCGACAACATTGCACGATACACCATTGAGTTTAAAAGGCAGCAAGGGGACGGTTTGGTCGCCTCGAAACTTTGATCGTAAATTCCGTGGCGATGTGCCTTTGTACTTAGCACTGGCAAAGTCATTGAACGTACCAACGGTTCGATTGGGTATGCAACTTGGTATTCCTGAAGTCTCCGATACGTTGGGACGGTTGGGCGTCGATAAGCAAGAGATTCGCCCTGTTCCATCGATGTTCCTTGGCGCATTCTCGTTAACGCCGTTTGAAGTTGCACAGATGTACCAGACGCTGACCAATTCAGGGAAACGTGCGAAATTATCAGCATTGCGTTCTGTAATCGATATGGACGGCAATGTACTATACCAGTCATTACCTAAATCCTCGCCAGCGGTCGATGAGCAAGCGGCTTGGCTAACGACTTATGCGATGAAGCAAGGTGTTGCACAAGGAACAGGACGCTTCTTACAAAGTCAGTTCGCATGGGCGGCATTAGCAGGGAAAACGGGTACCAGTAATGATAGCCGGGATAGTTGGTTTGTCGGAATTGATGGCCGAGAAGTAACGACAATTTGGCTTGGCCGAGATGATAATAAATCGACGAAATTGACGGGTTCTAGCGGTGCTTTACGTGTTTATGCGGAATACTTGCAGCAACGTATACCTGAGCGATTGGATTTACCTTGGCCAAGAGAAGTCACTACATTGGGCTTTCAGAAGACGCCTCAAGGTGCATTAGAAATGAATTGTCGTAGTGAGTATAAGCTGCCAGTTTGGGATAAAACGGGCCAAATCAAACAACAATGTGATAAAAAGTCTAACTGGTTGAACAAGTTATTTGATTGGTAAAATGTTCAAAAACATCATCGCTGACTTGTGCAGTTGCTGAATTCTTAGTACAAGTAAGCGTTAAAGATTCAGTAAAGGAAGAAAGGGATGTTCAGAAAGTCGACATTATGTCCATGGCAGTACAAGGTTGCGCTTTGGATCTGCTCCTTTTTGATAGCAACCCCTTCCTTTGCGAAACATGAAGATCCGTCGCGCCCGAAAGTCGCCGTTGTATTGGCGGGTGGAGGCGCGAAAGGTGCTGCTCATATCGGTGTCTTAAAAGCGCTGGAAGACATGCATATTCCGGTTGATATCATTACTGGTACCAGCATGGGGGCTTACGTTGGTGGCTTGTATGCCACGGGCATGAGCGCGGATGAAATCGAAAGTTTTATTTATAGCGTCGATTGGAATAGCGGTTATCGAGACCGTGTCGACCGCAGTCAACGTCGCGTTCGCGACAAAGAATACGAAGACCGTTACCAAATTAACACAGATCTCGGCTTAAGATTTGGGGAAGTTCGTTCACCAACGGGGGTCGTTCAAGGCCAAAATATGTTACGTATTTTGCGCGAAACCACTGGTAATTTAGGTCGTTTTAAATCCTTTGATGATCTCGCGATTCCATACCGTTCGGTTGCGACGGATATTGTCGAATTAGAAGAAGTGGTATTGGATAACGGTTATCTTGTTGATGCCATGATGGCCAGTATGTCGGTACCGGGTGCCCTCCCTCCTTATGAACTCAATGGACACATGCTCGTTGATGGTGGCGTGGTCAATAATATGCCTGTTGATATCGCTCGATCGATGGGAGCAGATGTCGTGATTGCGGTCGATATCAGTACCGATTACAAAGACAAAGAAGACTTTACAGGCTTGTTTGTCGTTGCCGATCAGCTATCCAATTATTTGGTTCGTCGCAGCACTCAAGAGCAAGCGAAAACACTCAAAGATGATGATGTTTATATTCGACCTGATGTTGGTCAAATGGAAACGGTTGATTTTGACAAGATGCCAAATGCATTTAAGTCAGGGTATGACATCACGATGAAGTTGAAATCAAGACTTGAAGCATTGAGTGTTGAAAATGCCGATTACCAAAAATACATTGAGCACAAACAAGATGTCCGAAAAGCGATGCAGTACGGCGATGAACGAGTTGTTGATCAAATCGTGATAGTCAACAACACGCACTATAGCGATGTATTGCTGACAAACCGTTTAGAGCTTGATGCAGGAAGACAACTCACCACGGAAGAGATCGAAAAAGCCGTCAAAAATTTGTATGCGCTCGATCGCTTCGAGTTGATTACTTATCACTTTGAAGAAATAGAGGGCGTAAACCTACTTGTCTTTGAAGTGAATGAGAAGTCATGGGGGCCGAATTACCTTAACTTTCGCTTTTTCCTTGAAGATGATTTCAATACGGACAGTCAATATGGGATTGGTGTTTCTGCCAACTTTACCGACTTGAATTCGCACGGTGCAGAATTGACCGTTAATGTAGACATGGGAACGGATAAACTGATTGAGGCAGAACTCTACTCTCCGGTTCTATCTAGCCAAGAGTTGTTTGTCTCTGGTCGCGTGAACTACAACAATGAAAACCGTAACTGGCCGGTTAATGATTTTGAAAATCCAGATATCAGTTCGGTCTATGATTTTCTTCCGGTCTCTTATACCGAGTTCACGACCGATCTTGCCGCTGGTGTGCAACCGACGTTATGGCAAGAGTTCCGAGTGGGCGGGCGATACACGAAAGGCGAGATTGAGGCCTCTACCTTTGCCTCTGCGGGGCATTTTGATTATGAACGTTTAGGTGTGTTCGCAAAATACCGACTCGATACGCTGGATGATTTTGCCTTTCCTACGCGGGGTATGTTGATTGATTTAGATTACTTAATCTCTCATGACAAGAGCCCAGAGAGTTTTCAACTTGGTAATCCTGATAAGGATATTGAAGATACGGTCTATGAAATTACCGCGCGTTTTAAAGGTGCGTTGACACACAGCCGTCATACTTTAGTCGGTCAGGCAGAATACAGTGTTGTTGAGAGTAAAAATTCTTCCATTCCTCTTGATCCACGAGAGCTCGGTGGTTTTTTAAACCTATCTGGAATTCCAAGAAACAGTCTTATTGGTCAAAACCTATTTTTCACCAGCTTAGTGTATCGCTATAAATGGATGGAGAATGATTTTGGATTGTTCCAAGCCCCAGTTTATCTGGGAGCATCACTGGAGCATGGTGGTGTTTGGTCAGATAACAATCTGAAGCTAAATGATGCGCCATTGTATAATGCGGCTTCCGTATTTTTTGGCGTTGATTCACCCATTGGTCCCATTATGTTGGCTTACGGTCGTACAGAGGAAAGTTTGGATGCTGTGTACTTGATCGTTGGAACATCATTTAAATAAAAAGGTAAAGAGCAGCAAAATCTTTGCATATTTAGCCAATATTCACCGGACTTTAGTCGTAAGTTGCTATGTTGGTCAAGGTGGGGAGATTTTAATTTAAAGTTAAATTTGCTATTCTGTCGCCCACAGTTTGGCCTCTATGGCGCTGTTTCTCAATCAAGAATTGAATGAAAACAAGGGCAATGGAGAGCCAAGTTTCCAAGGATGTTCACTCCTTTACTTTAACAATAGTAATTAATAAAGGAGGAACCGCAATGAGAGGAAAAAGTCGTGCTTGAAGCCTACCGTAAACACGTCGAAGAGCGTGCTGCCGAAGGAGTTGTTCCTAAACCGCTAGACGCGGAGCAAGTTGCTGGACTTGTTGAACTTCTGAAAACCCCCCCACAAGGTGAAGAAGCGTTTATTCTTGACCTACTAGAAAATCGCATTCCACCAGGTGTTGATGAAGCTGCTTATGTAAAAGCAGGTTTCCTGACTGCTGTGGCTAAAGGCGAAGTGGCATCGCCACTGGTAAGCCGTGAAAAAGCGGCAGAACTGTTGGGTACTATGCAGGGTGGTTACAACATTGCTCCACTTGTTGAGTTCCTTGATGATGCCGTGCTTGCTTCAATTGCAGTAAAAGCACTGTCTCACACACTACTTATGTTTGATGCTTTCTATGATGTAGAAGAGAAAGCCAAAGCAGGCAATACATTTGCACAACAAGTCCTACAATCTTGGGCTGATGCTGAGTGGTTCACTTCAAAAGAGAAAGTCGCTGAAAAGATCACCGTTAAAGTCTTTAAAGTAACGGGTGAAACTAACACGGATGATTTATCACCAGCACCAGATGCTTGGTCTCGTCCTGATATCCCAGTACACGCGAAAGCTATGCTGAAGATGGAACGTGATGGCATCGTGCCAGATCAACCAGGCAGTGTTGGTCCTATCAACCAAATTGAAGAACTGCAAAAAGACGGTATCCCGCTAGCCTATGTAGGTGATGTTGTTGGTACGGGCTCTTCTCGTAAGTCTGCGACTAACTCAGTGCTTTGGTTTATGGGGGAAGATATCCCATTCGTACCAAACAAACGCACTGGCGGTATCTGTCTAGGTGGTAAAATTGCGCCTATCTTCTATAACACAATGGAAGACTCGGGCGCACTACCAATTGAATTAGACGTACAGAACATGAATATGGGTGATGTGATTGAAATTTACCCATACGAAGGCGTTGTCCGTAAAAACGATGAAGTGATCTCTCGCTTTGAACTGAGCAAAGTATTGCTTGATGAAGTTCGTGCTGGTGGTCGTATTCCACTGATCATCGGTCGAGGTCTAACAAGTCGTGCTCGCGTATCATTGGGTCTAGAAGAAACAGACCTATTTGCTAAGCCAGTTGACCCTTCTGCATCTGACAAAGGCTACACACTCGCTCAGAAGATGGTGGGTAAAGCATGTGGCGTTGAAGGTGTACGTGCAGGTCAGTATTGTGAGCCTAAGATGACGACGGTTGGCTCTCAGGATACGACGGGGCCTATGACGCGTGATGAGCTAAAAGATCTTGCTTGTCTGGGCTTCTCTGCGGATCTAGTGATGCAGTCTTTCTGTCATACATCGGCATACCCGAAACCAGTTGACGTAAACACGCACCACACGCTACCGGATTTCATTATGAACCGCGCTGGTGTATCACTTCGTCCGGGTGATGGCGTTATTCACTCATGGCTAAACCGTATGTTGCTGCCTGATACTGTCGGTACAGGTGGTGATTCGCATACTCGTTTCCCTCTTGGTATTTCGTTCCCAGCGGGTTCTGGTCTAGTAGCGTTTGCAGCGGCGACAGGTGTTATGCCACTGGATATGCCAGAGTCAATCTTGGTTCGCTTTAAAGGTGAAATGCAGCCAGGTATCACGCTACGTGACCTTGTGCACGCCATTCCTTACTACGCAATCCAACAAGGTCTACTGACCGTTGAGAAAGCAGGTAAGATCAACGAATTTTCTGGTCGTGTACTAGAAATTGAAGGCGTTGAGCACCTAACGGTTGAACAAGCATTTGAGCTTTCTGATGCGTCAGCAGAGCGTTCGGCTGCGGGTTGTACAGTTAAGCTGTCTCAAGAGTCGGTTGAAGAATACTTAAACTCAAACATCACGATGCTTAAGTGGATGATCTCTGAAGGTTACGGTGACCGCCGTACTATCGAGCGTCGTATCACCGCAATGGAAGAGTGGTTGGCAAATCCTGAGTTGATGGAAGCGGATGCAGATGCGGAATACGCGCACATCATTGAAATCGACCTAGCGGATATTCATGAACCAATCCTATGTGCACCAAACGATCCAGATGATGCGCGTCTTCTATCAGAAGTACAAGGTACGCAAATTGATGAAGTGTTCATTGGTTCTTGTATGACAAACATTGGCCACTTCCGTGCGGCAGGTAAATTACTTGAGCAGTTCGGTGGTCAACTTGATACTCGCCTATGGGTCGCACCACCAACGAAGATGGACCGTGATCAGTTAACGGAAGAGGGTTACTACGGTATTTATGGTCGTGCGGGTGTTCGTATCGAAACGCCGGGATGTTCTCTATGTATGGGTAACCAAGCACGCGTTGCCGACAAAGCAACGGTAATGTCGACGTCTACTCGTAACTTCCCGAACCGTCTAGGTACAGGAGCGAATGTCTACCTATCTTCAGCAGAACTTGCCGCTGTGGGTGCAATTTTAGGTAAGATCCCAACCAAGGAAGAATACCTAGAGTATGCGAAACAAATTGATGCAACGGCGGCAGACACTTACCGTTACTTGAACTTCCATAAGATGGATCAGTACACCAAGAAAGCGGATGAAGTGATCTTCCAAGAGCCAGCATAAATGTTATGCGAATAATAAAAAACCGCTGAACATTCAGCGGTTTTTTTATGGCAACAGTTTTATAACTCAGTTCACTGAGTCAAGTAGTATTAAAGTTTTACTTGCAGCAGAGCTGCGACATTTCGTGCAGTTAACTCGATATTCTGAGCAGCTTCTACTAACGCTGTTGGTAGATCGACGGAGCGGTTAACGACGGCAAAGACAGCGTCAATACCGTGTTCGTGTACAACGCCACAATCTTGCGTTAAACAGCCAGCAATACCGATGACAGGCACATTGTGTTTTTTCGCGGTGCGAGCAACACCAATAGGCGTTTTACCATGGATCGTTTGGCTATCAATACGCCCCTCACCTGTGATCACCAAATCGGCATCAGCAACCACATCATTTAAGTGAACAGCATCCATCACAATTTCGATGCCAGGGCGCAATTCTGCTTGGAGTAACCCCATTAAAGCAGCGCCTAAACCACCTGCTGCGCCTGCGCCTGGACGATCTAACACATCTTGACCAAGCTGAGCTTTGATTACGCCAGCGTAGTGTGCCAAGTTGCTATCGAGTAATGCCACCATCTCTGGTGTCGCCCCTTTTTGTGGACCAAACACTTGTGACGCACCTTTCTCGCCGCACAGTGGGTTATCAACATCACATGCGACTTCTAAGCGCACGTCAGCAAGGCGAGAGTCAAGGTTGCCCATATCGATGGTATGAAGTTTACTTAGCTCACCACCACCAAAACCTAGCGATTGGCCAGATTCGTCAAGCAGGCGAATACCTAGAGCTTGCGCCATTCCAAGGCCGCCATCATTGGTAGCACTACCACCGATGCCTACGATGATGTGCTCAACACCTTTATCGAGTACCGCTTTGATCAACTCACCAGTACCAAATGTTGTGGTGATAACAGGGTTACGTTTTGCAGGTTCCACGAGGTGGAGACCGGAAGCGGCGGCCATTTCGATGATGGCTGTTTTGCCATCCCCCATCAACCCATAGAATGCCGTCACTTGTTCGCCAAGTGGGCCAGTGACGCAGTGTTCAATGATCTCGCCGCCTGTTGCATCAACCAAAGATTGAACCGTACCCTCGCCACCATCTGCCATTGGTAATTTGATGTATTCTGCATTAGGAAGAACTTGCTTGAAGCCTTGCTCAATGGCAACGGCGACATCCATTGCACTAAGACTTTCTTTGTATGAATCTGGAGCAATAATAATTTTCATAGTAATACCTTAACGCCTTATACAAATAGACCAAACACACCGAACATCATGGTAGAGATAAATGCGATCATCAGACCAACCGCAGACTCATAAGGGATGAGCTTAAGACGCTCACGAATGTCCATATGAACGGAGCCTCCGGTTGCGTGGAAGAAGCTGCCGTGAGGCATATGGTCAAATACAGTAGCACCTGAGTGGATCATTGCCGCACCAGCAAGTGCAGGGACGCCTAATTCTAGAATGGTGTGACTAAATACACTTGCGGCTACCGCAGTACCTGCTGTGGTTGATGCGGTTGCAAGTGACATCATGGCACCAGAGATAGGAGCAAGTAGGTAAGATGGCAAACCAGAAGCGGTCAGGATTTCAATCAAGCCACCTTTAAGACCAGAGTTGGCAATAATGCCGGCTAATGTACCGGTACCAAGCAGCATCACCGCAACCGGCGCCATACGGCTTAAACCAGAAACCGCGAAGTGGTTGGTGTCATTAAAACGCCCCATAACGACAGCACCAATAAAGCCACAAAGAGGAAGGGCAATCAGTGGATCTACGTTAATGCCTGCGATCGGGCGCAATGCAAGTAGCGCGATTGCAACCAGTGGTGCCACGATAGCGGCGCCGAATGTCGGTAGCTTAGAGTGATCAACAGAGACAACTTCATGGGCTTGTACCATGCTGCCTTTATTTGTTAGACGTTTTGCAATGATGTACGCCAAGGCAAGACCAAATAGCCCCGGTACAACGCCTGCTGCCATAACCGAAGTAAGCGGGACATTGAATGCATCCGCGGCAGCAATAGCATTCGGGTTAGGTGACATCACGTTACCCGCTTTACCACCGCCAACCATTGCAAGAAGAATCGCGGTCTTAGAAATATTGGCACGTTGGGCTATCGCAAGAGCAATAGGAGACACCGTGATAACAGCAACGTCAACGAATACACCAACTGCCGTTAGAATCAGCGTTGCTAGCGCGAGTGCCAATAAGGCACGCGTTTCGCCTACTTTCTTTACAATGGTTTCAGCAATAGACGTTGCTGCACCAGACTCGATCAGCACGCCAGCAAGTACACCTGCCGCGAGAATGCGTAGAACCGCGGTTACGATGCCTTGAGCACCACCAATCATGAGAGAGACGGTATCAGTGAGTGATACACCACCAACAACACCACCGACTAGAGCGCCGATGATCATTCCGTATGCAGGTGGAACTTTACGTAGGATAAGCGCTATCGCAACCACTAGCGCAGCTAATGCGCCAAGCGTAGAGACTTCAGCCATTTTTTGTTTCCAATTTAGTTTTGAGAATTATTTTGCCCGCACTATAGGGGGGATGCTTTGGATCGTCTTTAGATTGAACAACAAATATTCTGCCGGAAACATGTGCATTTTTGTGCGCGTGCACAAAACGCTAATTAATGGCGCAGTAAGTTCAAAGCAAGATAAAGGTGCAATTTGTCATCTAAGTTGTTGATACTTAGCTTAGTAATCTTTTCTATTTGTTCTAGTCGATAGCGTAGAGTATTACGGTGAATATGCAGGAGTTGGCTTGTTTGATAAGCGTCACAGTTTTGAGCAAAATATGCTTTGAGGGTTTTTACTAATGTTCCCTTGGTGTCTTGTTTCATCAATAAATCGAAAGGCTCTCTTAGTTGTTCAACTTTCCATGACTCTTCGAACAGGCTGCTGAGAAGAACGGGTAATCGATGATTTTGATAGAAAAAGACCTCGCCATTTTGGTTATGTACCGATTCTAAAGTGAGTTTGGCCGTTTGATACGATTTACTCAGCCCATCACTTCCTTCAAAATAATCTCCCAAAGCGATACGAATCTTAAATTTGCCTAATTGTCGTACACGTTTCAGGAGTTTTGTGACTCGCTTGCGTTCATTCTCAATGGACCAGCCGTTTTTGCTCAGTTCTATTGGTTTAAGTACCACGACCTCATTGGCGGATACCGATAAAATACCGACTAGATTGTCACGCTCAGGGAACTCTAAAAGATGCACGAGCTGCTGCAAGTGTGCGAGTGACAACGGAGTCTTATTTTCATCAGGCATGACTTGGACGATAGCTGCAATTCGAGGCTTGCTAAGATCAAGATCGAGCCTTTCTCCGATTAGGCGAATGGCATCATTATCGATTTGCGCACCTTGAATCAGCTGTATTACCAGTTCTTCTCTGTGGCGTTTGTGCCACTCTACTTGTGACATGAGTGCCGCTTGCTCAACAATAAGCTCCGCCGTCATCTTTACTAACTCACCATACTGGTGCACGTGTTCTGGTTCGCCAGATATGCCAATGGTGCCAATAATTCTATCTTGATAGATGATCGGGAAGTTGATGCCGGGCTTGACGCCTTTGAGGTGTTCGGCGGTTGCTGAGTCAATGGCGACAACGCGATGTTCTGCAATAGCAAGGATCGCCCCTTCATGGCGCTGACAGAGTCGCGCAGGATCACCGGAACCAATAATGCGGCCCAATTCGTCCATGACGTTGACAGAATAAGGGATGATCTTCATGGTACGCTCGACAATCTGTCTTGCGATGGTTTCATTTAGCTGCATAACAAGCTTATTTAAGGTGCAAAACGCGCAAGATACCACTAGGCTCTTGGCGGGACAATCGTATAAAAGGTGTGCGACAACGTATTATCTTCAGATAAAGTATGTAGTGAACCCAAAGTGATACTTGCGTTTGAAAGTTAGCGGGGTAGACTTCGCCCATTAATTACCTTTGTTCAGCAGAGAGCATTTTCTGCCGTAGAAAGGTGGTAACAATAAAATTGAATGGGTGACGATTCGTCTGACCAGAGTTAAAGAGCACTACGATGGAATTTGAATTTATTCGTAATACGCTGATGGGCGAGTATTACGTAAAATGCAGTATGGGGCATGAGATTGTTGGTCGTTGGCTGCAAGAAGAAATCGGCAAAGACCCTGCAAAAATTGCACAAGTTGAAGCTTTAATTGATCAGGCATTTTCTTCGCCATCTCAAGAGCATAGACTGACTGGTGCAGAAATAAGTTTAATGATCCTCGATGATGAAGTTCTGGTGCAAGAAAATGCACTGAGTCACGATTATGAAGTCGAGATGGAAACTGAATTCGATTTCTACAATGCCGAGAGCACGGCGAGTTGCGGTATTGAGGACTTTTGTTCTTTGATTGAGCAATGGAAAGACTTTTTGAACATTTAATGCACAGTTTTGGGTAGTCTCACTGAGATTGCCTTATATTTGTGAAAAGGGCGCACCGACTTGGTGCGCCTTTTTTGTTTATAAGTTTAGGATTTTATCTAAGTTTATATAAATCAATGAGATAAAAAGTTGGCACGCAGCTTGGATTAACAAAACTGTTTCAGGATGAAAGCTGCGGAGAAGAGTCAATGAAAATCATTAATGCCATTATAAAACCTTTTAAGTTAGACGATGTACGTGAAGCATTGGCTGATGTTGGTATTGAAGGGATGACAGTATCAGAGGTGAAAGGTTTTGGTCGTCAGAAAGGCCACACGGAGCTATACCGTGGCGCGGAGTATCAAGTCGACTTTCTACCAAAAGTAAAACTAGAAATTGCAACCCATGCAGACAATGTAGAACGCGTGGTAGAAGCCATCACTAAAGCGGCTCAAACCGGCAAAATTGGTGATGGTAAGATTTTTGTCTACGACCTAAACCAAGCGGTACGTATCCGTACTGGTGAAATGGACGCAGAAGCACTTTAAAGAATTCAAGGGATTGGAGAACTATCATGGAATTAACAACTACGGTAACCGAATTACGTTACGCACTCGACACCTTTTTCTTCCTCATTTCCGGTGCGTTAGTAATGTGGATGGCAGCGGGTTTTGCCATGCTGGAAGCGGGCTTAGTTCGCTCTAAAAACACAACAGAAATTCTAACCAAAAACATCTGTCTGTACGCGATTGCTTGTACCATGTTCTTATTGGTCGGTTACAACATCATGTACGTTGATAACGGCGAGGGCGGCTGGTTGCCATCATTTGGTGCGCTAATCGGCACACAGGCTGAAGGAGCCGACCACTCTCTAGAGTCAGATTTCTTCTTCCAAGTAGTATTCGTAGCAACAGCAATGTCGGTAGTATCTGGCGCGGTTGCAGAGCGTATGAAGCTTTGGTCTTTCCTAATTTTCTCAGCGGTACTGACGGCATTTATCTACCCAATGGAAGGTTACTGGACGTGGGGCGGTGGCTTCCTATCAGAAGCAGGCTTTAGTGACTTTGCGGGCTCAGGTATCGTACACATGGCAGGTGCTTCAGCAGCATTAGCAGGCGTACTATTACTGGGTGCACGTAAAGGTAAATACGGTAAAAACGGCGAAATCTACCCAATCCCAGGTTCAAACATGCCTCTCGCTACATTGGGTACGTTCATCCTTTGGTTTGGTTGGTTCGGTTTCAACGGCGGCTCTCAACTAATGGTTTCTGACTTTGAGAATGCGACAGCAGTAGGCCAAATTTTCTTGAACACTAACGCAGCGGCAGCGGCAGGTGCAATTGCAGCACTATTCGTATGTAAAACAACGTGGGGTAAAGCGGATCTAACGATGATTCTGAACGGTGCGCTTGCAGGTCTTGTTGCAATCACGGCTGACCCTCTATCACCATCACCGCTTTATGCTGTGGCAATTGGTGCGGTATCTGGTGCACTAGTGGTATTCAGCATCATTGGTCTAGACAAGATTAAGATTGATGATCCTGTTGGTGCTATCTCAGTTCACGGTGTGTGTGGTTTCTTCGGCCTAATGGTTGTGCCACTAAGCAATGGTGATGCAACGTTTGGTGCACAGCTTCTAGGTGCGGCAGTTATCTTTGCTTGGGTATTTGGTGCAAGCCTAGTGGTATGGGCAATCTTAAAAGTAACCATTGGCATTCGAGTTTCGGAAGACGAAGAGATGGAAGGGATGGATATGCATGACTGTGGCGTTGGCGCTTACCCAGAGTTCGTTACTGTAAAATAGCGGACATATTGAAATAATTAGTTACAAACTAAACGTTCAACAACCTGCTCGAAAGAGCAGGTTTTTTTGTGTCACATCATTGTTTTCTTGTTGAACATGCATATAATAACGCAACTGATAAACATTATCATTAGCATGACAAGGGATTAACCAATGAAAAAACTGCTAACTCTTTCAGCGATTACTTGCGCTACTCTGGCTCCAACAGCAATGGCTGCTGAAGAAGTGAACGTCTACTCTTACCGTCAACCTTTCCTAGTTGAACCAATGTTCAACGAGTTCACTAAAGAAACTGGCATTAAAGTAAACGTGAAGTTTGCGAAAAAAGGTCTAGCAGAGAAGTTGGCTCAGGAAGGCGAATACAGCCCCGCTGACGTAATCCTTACTACAGATATCAGTCGTCTAGCTGAACTGACGAACAAAGGTCTAGTTCAAAAGGTAGACAGCAAAATCATCGAAGAAAACGTACCAGCACAGTACCAAGACAAAGAAAACGAGTGGTTTGCTCTGACTTTACGTACTCGTAACGTTTACTCTTCACGTGACCGTGTTGGCAAACTAGGTAACGACTTCAACTACGAGGATCTAGCGAAGCCAGAATTCAAAGGCAAAATTTGTACTCGTAGCGGTAAGCACCCTTACAACGTATCTCTAGTGTCTTCTATGATCGCGCACCACGGTGAAGTTGAAACAAAAGAATGGCTAGAAGGCGTAAAAGCGAACCTAGCTCGTAAACCTCAAGGTAATGACCGTGCTCAAGTTAAAGCAATCAAAGAAGGCTTGTGTGACGTGTCTCTAGGTAACAGCTACTACCTAGGTAAGATGGTTAACGACAAAGAGCAAAAAGCTTGGGCTGACGCGGTATACATTAATTTTCCTAACCAAGAGACAACAGGTACTCACGTAAACATTTCTGGTATGGCGATGGCGAAGTTCTCTCCAAACAAAGACAATGCTGTGAAGTTAATGGAATTCCTAACGGGTGACAAAGCGCAGCAAATGTATGCAGAAGTAAACTACGAGTACCCAGTGAAGGAAGGCGTTAAGCGTTCTGAACTTGTGGAATCTTGGGGTGACTTCTCCGCGGATAAGATTTCTCTAGACGATATTGCAGCAAATCATGAAGCGGCAATTAAGTTGCTAGATGAAGTGAAATTTGACCTTTAATTCCATGTGGGGGTATAACTATACCCCCATTTGATTAAAGGATATGAGATGTATTTGCACCTGCATTTGTGTTTCATAAAGCCTTGTAGTATTTAGGCAATGAAGAATAAACATTCTCTATGGAAAACCAGTAGTGGGGTAATCACCTTGTTACTGGTTTTGCCGATCTTAGCGATCTTCTATACCGCCATTGGCGAGACGGATGACTTGTTTGCACATTTGATGTCGACGGTCATGCCAACCTATATCTATAACACTGTTGCACTGACCGCTGGTGTGATGTTCCTTTCTTTGATTCTCGGTATTCCAAGCGCTTGGTTTATGGCGATGTGTAAATTGCCAACTGAGAAGTGGTTGCAGTGGGCCTTGGTTCTACCGCTTGCCATGCCAGGTTATATCATTGGCTATATTTTTACGGATTGGTTTGATTTTGCCGGACCGATTCAAATCTTTTTGCGTGATATAACGGGTTGGGGGCCTGGCGACTATTGGTTCCCAGATATTCGAACCTTAAGTGGTGCGACTTTTGTTCTTTCTCTGGTTCTTTACCCATATGTATACCTGCTGTGTCGTGCAGCATTTATGGAACAGAACGTTTCCTTGCTGCAAAGTGCGCGCTTACTCAAATGTTCTCCTTGGGAAAGCTTTTGGCGTATTTCGTTACCCTTAGTTCGACCATCTATCGCGGTTGGTTTGTCTCTCGTCGCGATGGAAACCATTGGTGATTTCGGAACAGTCAGTTACTTTGCGGTGAATACATTGACAACTGCGGTTTACGATACCTGGCTTGGTTACTCAAACTTAAATGCTGCGGCGAAGATCTCAGCAATGATGTTGATGGTGGTTGTGCTTTTGCTCAGCGCGGAACGTTACAGTCGCCGTAAACAGAAGCTTTTCCAAAGTCAATTTAACAGCCATGAAGAGTTTCGTTATGAGTTAAAAGGTTGGCAGAAATGGGGGGCGTTGATTTGGTGTTGGGGTTTGGTTGCCGTCGCGTTTGTTTTCCCACTGTTACAGTTAATTGATTACGCTATTACGTACTTTGCTCAGAGTTGGACACCAGAATTCCGTGAATACGCATGGAACAGCTTGGTGGTGTCAATCGTGGCGGCAATCATTGGTGTTGCAATTGCCTTGATTGTGAATTTTAGCCAGCGAGTTAACGGTGGTCGTTCGAGTTTGGCATTTATGCGGTTATCCTCTATGGGGTATGCGGTTCCGGGAACGGTACTTGCGATCGGCGTGATGGTGGCGGTGTTGTTTATGGATCACCGTGTGAACGATTTTGCTAAAGCGATGGAGTGGAGCAGACCTGGGCTGATTTTCTCTGGCTCAATGTTTGCGTTGATCTTCGCTATGGTGGTGCGTTTCTCTGCCGTCGCCATTGGCAGCGTGGAAAGCAACTTGAATAAGATTTCTCCATCATTAGACATGGCCTCTCGAACCATGGGCTGTACGCCGAATACCATGTTATGGCGAGTGCATTTCCCATTGGTAAAACGCGGTGCATTGATCGCCGGACTATTAGTGTTTATTGAGTCGATGAAAGAGCTTAATGCTGCACTGTTGTTGCGTCCATTTAACTTTGAAACCTTGGCGACGTATGTATATAACTTCGCCTCGGACGAGCATTTAGAGCTTGCTGCTCTGCCGGCTGTATTACTGGTTCTTGTTGGGTTGATCCCGCTTGTTGTTGTAAATCGTTCACTGGAGCAAAATCACTGATGAGCTGCGCATTATCTATTCAAAACTTAACTTGTCAGTATGACGCTCAAACAGTACTTGAATCATTGTCTCTTGAAGTGGAACAAGGCCAGATTGTTTGCCTACTTGGTGCGAGTGGGTGTGGTAAAACAACCCTACTTAAGGCAATAGCGGGTTTGTTGCCTCTGAGCTCCGGACAAATGAGTTTAAACTGTGTCACGATTGATGACGGTGAAAATTGGCTGCCACCCGAGCAACGTAACATCGGTATGATCTTTCAAGATTATGCACTGTTTCCTCACTTGACGGTGGCAGAGAACATTGCCTTTGGCCTAAAAAATGAAAGCGCTCAACAGAAGTTACTCAAAGTAGAAGAGATGTTGGGTTTGGTTCACCTAAAAGGCTACGGCGATCGTTACCCTCATCAGCTGTCTGGTGGTCAGCAGCAGCGTGTGGCGATTGCTCGTTCGCTTGCTTATAAACCAGATTTACTGTTGCTAGATGAGCCGTTTTCTAATATTGATACCCAAGTTCGTCACGAGCTGATCGGCGAGATTAGAAAGATCTTTAAAGAACAGGGTGTTACTGCAATTTTTGTTACGCACAGTCGTGAAGAGGCGTTTGCGTTTGCCGACAAAATGGCCGTTATGAATCGAGGCGTGATTGAACAGTATGGAACGGCTTCAGAGCTTTACTATCAGCCATCGAGTAAGTTTGTTGCTGACTTTTTAGGTGGTGGTAGTTATTTGGCTGCCAAACGTATTTCTGACAGCGAATTCGAAACGCAGCTTGGAGTGATAGAAGCGAATACGCAGCAAGAGATTCTAATTGGTGCGGAATGTTCTTTGTTACTTCGTCCACAGCATGTCCAAATTGAAGCGGATAGTGAAAGTGCAGTCAAAGTGTTAGAACAGCACTTTATGGGAGATCACTGCCGTTACATTATTGATGTGAATGGTGACCGTTTATTGGCGACTTCAGCTCAAGCGCTTAATGTCGGTGATAATGTGACGGTGAAAGTAGAAACCCAAGGTGTGTTGGCATTTGCTTAATCAACAACTCAGTAGCGAAAAGAGATAAAAAGGCCCGGCAGTCATGCCGGGCAAGTGTTCTTCACCTATAGGTTTGTGCTTGGACAGGCACAAGGTCAGTTATAAAGACAAGAAGTCTTTAAACTGTTGAAGAACACGTTCCGCAGTGTCCTTATCTTGCATTTCTGCAAAAATTCGTAGCAGTGGCTCAGTACCTGAGAAGCGCGCAATAATCCAACCGCCGTTCTTGAAGTACACTTTCGCACCATCTTCGTAGCTGACTTTTTCAATTTCAAACTCAAACTCAGGCAACTGCTTTTCAACATAAATCTTATTGAACAGTATTTCTTTTTGTGCAGGTTTGAACTTGCAATCGCCCTCTGCCATGTAGGCATAGCCGTACTTGCCGTAGATTTCGTCCAGTAACTCAGATAATTTCTTGCCAGTGACGGAAATCATTTCTACCAATAAGCTTGATGCGAATACACCATCTTTACCTTTGATATGGCCGCGTATCGTTAAACCACCAGAGCTTTCACCACCGATCAGTGAGTCATCCGCTTCCATTTGTGAACTGATGTGCTTAAAGCCTACGGGTACTTCAAAGCACTTTTCACCGTGATCGGCTGCGACTTTATCGAGTAGGTGCGTAGTTGCGATGTTACGTACGACAGAGCCTTTCCAACCTTTGTACTCTAGTAAGTAGTAGTAAAGTAGAAGTAGCACTTCATTTGGGTGAATAAAGTGGCCCTTTTCATCGATAATACCTAAACGGTCTGCGTCACCATCGGTTCCGATACCAATGTCATAACCCTCTTGTTCGACAAGGTGCATTAGGCGATAGAGTGTTGCTGCGCTTGGTGATGGCATTAAGCCACCAAAATCTGGGTTTTTACCATCGTTGATGACATCAACTTCACAGCGACCATTGATCAGCACGGTTTGCAGCGCATTTTTCGCCACACCAAACATAGGGTCGATGAGAACACGTAGATTCGCGCGCTTGATCGCTTCAATATCGATGAAGTCGATGATTGAGTCGACAAATGCATTCATTGGGTTGATGATGTTAATTTGCTTATCTTCAACGGCTTGATCAAAATCGACACTTTTCACATCTTGCGCGGTGAGTGTCGCAATTTGAGTTTCGATCTTTTGTGTGATGATTTCGTCTGCATCACGGCCACCTTCGATGAAAACTTTTATGCCGTTGTAATCAGCAGGGTTGTGTGAAGCCGTAATACAAGCAGAATAAGCACAGTTCATCTCTTTAGCTTGAAACATCACGATTGGGGTTGGAACAAACTTGTCGATAAAGCTCACCACGATGCCGTTTGCTGCAAGAACTTCTGCAAACCAACGACCTGCTTTGTCAGAAAGAAAGCGACGGTCATAGCCGATAATAAAGCCGCGATCCGCGACGGATTCGTTGTTCGTAATGTTTGCCACTGCTTGAGCAACTAAACGTACATTATCTTTGGTGAACTCCTCACCGATAAATGCACGCCAACCGCCTGTACCAAATTTGATCATAATTCGATCCTCGATAAGAGCGGCATCCCACCGCTTCTTAAACCTTTGCTAGCGAACCGATGCACTTATCAAACTTAAGTGCATCGGATAAATCGAAAGGGGAGAAAGACTCCCCCAAAAGATGATTAACCCAGAGTTACGATAACTTCGTTTACTGAACCTTCCGCTTGAACTGGTACCGATGCACCACTTACAGCTTCACCGTTTACGGTAATCGACTTAACGCCTTTGCTTACTGAATCAGGGTTTACGACTTTGATGTTGTACGTTGCACCTAACCATTGACGAGTCACTTCGAAGCCAGGCCAGTTCGTTGGGATACATGGATCGATAGTAAGACCGTCGAAGCCTGTTCGCACACCAAGGATAAAGTTGGTTACGGCGAAGTAAGCCCAACCAGAGGTACCTGTTAACCATGGGTGGTTTGCACGACCGTGGTCTTGGTGGTCACGACCCATGATGAACTGCACGTATGAGTAAGGCTCTGCAATACGTTTTTCGATGATGTCGTTTTGGTTGTATGGGTTCAGTGCGTCGTAGAACTTCATTGCACGGTCACCACGACCTAATTTCGCTTCAGCGACCCAAGCCCATGGGTTTGGATGTGAGAAGATAGCGCCGTTCTCTTTTACGCCTTGGTAAACGCGAGTAACAAAACCAATATCATCGTTTGGCGTTGCAAATGATGGTGAGTTTAGATGTAAGCCGTATTCAGAGAACAAGTTCTCGTCTACCGCATCCATCGCTTTCTCACCGCGCTCTTGAGAAACCGCACCAGAAAGTACCGCTAATGTGTTTGACTCAAGGTGTACTCGGCCTTCCGCTTGTTGTGCAGTACCAATCTTATCGCCATTCTTTGTCAGACCACGGATGTACCAACCACCCTCATCGTCCCAAAGGTGTGTTTCACACGCCTCGCGAACGTTAGCTGCCATTTCCGTGTATTTCTCGACGTCTGCTTCTTTGCCTAGGTATTTTGCTAGGTCGATGAACTCTTGCAGTGCCCAGAAGTGCAGGAATGACACCATTGACGATTCGCCACCACCTAGGTTTAGACAGTCGTTCCAGTCAGCACGCAGACCTTTACAGATACCGGTTTGACCTACGTATTCAGCAGAGAAGTCTAGTGCTGCTTTCATATGGTCATAAACCGTTGCATCGCCACCATCTGCGTAAGGGATTACTTCGTCGAAGAAGCTATGTTCACCCGTTTCCATCACGTACTTACAAATGGTTGGGACTAGCCATAGGTGGTCATCAGAACACGTGTCTTCGATGCCGTGGATCTTGTCCTCATCAGATGGAGTTGGAACAACCGTTGGTGATTTTGATGGTTTAACGTCAGCTTTTTCTGGATCGAACCAATCTGGATCGAATAGGTGTAGACCGTAACCCGCTTTCACTTGGCCACGCAGTAGGTCAACGATGCGTTTGCGCGTCATTACTGGGTTAGCGTGAGGAACTGAGATCGCATCTTGCGCTGTATCGCGGTAACCAAGACCAGTACGACCACCCACTTCGATGAATGAAGCAAAGCGAGACCACACCACACACGTTTCTGCTTGGTATAGCGTCCAAGCGTTGATCATGGTGTCTAACCCTTCGTTTGGTGATTTCACTTGGAACTTGCCACAACGCTCATCCCAGTGTGCTTTGATGCCCGCAAATGCATTGTCGACTTCTGCAAGGTCTTGGTACTTAGCACGTAGACGGTCACCGTTGCCTTTACCGATACCTAGAATGTAAGCAAAACGAACTTCTTCACCTGGTTGGATGGTGAATTGTTTGTGCAGAGATCCACAGTGGTTGTAACACGTTTGCGCGGTGTTGAAACACTTACCTTGTTCTACCGCTAGTGGGTTGGCTTCATCACGGTATAGACCTAGGAAGCTGTCACGTTGACCGTCGTACGAATCTGGCTCAAACGTTGACGCTAGGTAGTAGAAGCCTTCGAAATCGTTGGTGTTGTAGTATAGGTCGTACTCAATCACGCCTTCGTTGTATGACGTACCAGCCGAGTACAGCGACATTTGATGGTTCTGGTTATCAGATTGAATGTGGCTAAATGAGAACTCAACAAATGAGAATGCGCTGATCGTACGTGGCTTGTCAGAGGTGTTCTTAATCACCACATCCCAAACTTCCGCGTCTTCGCCTTTTGGTACGAATAGCGTTTTCGTTGCTTCGATACCATTGTAGTCACATTTAAATTTCGAGTATGACAAACCATGACGAACTTCGTAGCTTGCTTCATCAAGGCTTTTTGCGACTGGTTGCCATGAAATTGACCAGTAATCACCCGTCTCATCATCACGCAGGTAAACATAATGTCCAGGGCGATCAAACGTCGCATTCGGACGGAATTTAGTAACACGGTTGTATTCTGGAGAGTTGTAGAACGAGTAACCACCCGCGTTATGTGAGATAACCGTACAGAACTTTTCAGTGCCTAGGTAGTTAGTCCAAGGTGCTGGTACGTCAGGGCGAGTGATGACGTATTCACGATTCTCGTTATCGAAATAGCCGTATTTCATTTATGTATTTCCTTTTTACTAAACTGCACCTGCAGTCAAAAAATTTATAATCTTTTAAAGCGTAATGTGTTGGCATCACACTGATATTACTTCCACGGTTTACGGTAATTTACGCCCTGCAAGTCGAGCAGAGGTAGGTGTCCTTTCAAACGTGATAAATAGTCGGTCCAATCGCGGTGTTGTTTTTCAGTCCAACATGCTTCTGCCATGGCAGTCAGGCGAGGGAAAATCATGTAGTCCATGCGCGATGGGTTGTTGATGATTTCGCACCATAGAGCGGTTTGAATGCCCCAAATGCGTTTTCTGATTGGGTCGTCAGCAGGGACTTCCGCTAACGGTTCGTAGTTGTATGCCTTTTCTAATGGCAGCGGGTTTGCCCAATCGACGCCAGGCTCTTCTGGTGCGTAGTCTTGGGTCATATCCAAATAAGTAGTTTGTGCTGGTTGCAGCACCACATCAAAGCCTTGGCGAGCACAGTTCAATGCCGCTTCTTCGCTTAACCATGAGTAAATAACGGTATCTTTGCTGACCTTGTTGCCGTGTTGAGCTTCTTCCCAACCCAGCATGCGTTTGCCCAGTTTGCGCAGTTTGTCTTCTGCATGACGCAGGAAGTGACCTTGCAGCTCTTTGTAGTCGGTGTAACTCAATTGCGCCATTAGGGCTTGGCAAGCGGGGCTCTTTGACCAAACGCCATGTGGCACTTCATCAGCTCCAATATGCACATAAGGTGCAGGGAACAATGCCGCCACTTCTTCCAATACCTTGTCGATAAATTCATAGCTGCCCGGTAGAGCAGGATTGATGACGTTGTCGTTATAGTGCTGAATGCTACGGTATTCGGTGGTGTCGTCTGCTTCAACCAATAGGTGAGGTAGCGACTTGATTGCCGCTCGACAGTGCCCAGGAACGTCAATTTCAGGAATGATCGTAATGCCACGTTGTGCGGCAAACGCGATAACATCTTTGATTTCTTCTTGCGTATAGAAGCCGCCGTAGCGCTGAGATAAATGCGTGTATTGTGGTTCGAGAGTTTCACCAACGCCACGCCATGCACCAACATCGGTAAGCTGAGGTAGTGATTTGATTTCGATGCGCCAGCCCTCATCGTCAGTGAGGTGCCAATGGAACGTGTTAAACTTGTAATGCGCCAGTAAATTGATCAAGCGTTTCACTTGCTCTACTGAATGGAAGTGTCGCGCGCAGTCGAGCATCATGCCACGGTATCGAAAACGAGGACTGTCTTTAATTGTGCAGCACACTGCATCCATGGTATTGCTTTCTTCATCGCGCTTGATGAGTTGTAATAACGTTGCACATGCGTGGGTAAACCCAGATGAAGATCCCGCTTCGATCTTAATAGAGGCTTGTGTAACTTTGAGTTTGTATGCTCCCTCATCAAGCGTTGGATTGCTCTTAAATAAGATCTTTCCGCTATTCGATGACGCGATTTCAAATTGGTGAATTCGTTTCAGCTCTTCCAGTAACCACTCTTTTGCGGTGTTAGCTAAATCGGTGTAGCTTGCAATGCCAACTTGCTCATCAAAACGGAATGAATGATCATTTATTTCGATATGATTTGGTTTTGGCAATAGTGGTTGTGCATGAGAATCACTTGGAGGAATATCGCAGCGCTCTTTGTATGGTGATGCTAAAACGATAGGCGTGACATCAACGTTTGCACGTTGTGATTGACCATCAACGATAAAATCGACGGTTGCTTCATTGAAGCCATCAGAGTAATAGCGGAAAGGGTTCGAACCAATACTAAATTCGCAGTAATAATGATGGTTTGCTTCAAGTACTTGTCTCTCGGGTTTGAGAGTACAGAAACTGCCAATTTGTGTTAACTGGCCGTTTGAAACACTGCCCGGAAGAATGTAACGATCAAACGCAAGAGTTAAACCCCACTGAACGAGGTCTTGATCACTTAAGTTATGAAAAGTCAGACCAAAGCGGCAGTTTTGTTTCTGCTCAGATAGAACGACTAGATCAACTCGATATTCCATATTCACTCCTGCTCAACATTAACCGAGTAAAGGTTATGTTCTGGTTTGCCTGCAAACATAATGGCCCCATCGATGGCATCAAATTCGGGCTCAACCACCCACTGTTGAACTGGCGGAGATAGCCAGCGCAAAATTCGCTCTGCGATACTGCCCATCAAGCAAATGCGCGTTGCACCGCGTTTATTGAGAGCGACTAAGAACATTTCAATATCTGCTGCGGTTTGTTTGAGCATTTCTATCGCCAACGTATCGCCTTGATCTGCGTGTTGGAAAATTGCAGGGGAAAACTGACCATAGTCTCGTGGCAATGCTGTTTTAGACCAAGCGACTATGTTGTCGATATCATTTTTAAAATGTGCCATTACGTGCGTTGTTAACGGTGTTTTTTCACGAATGCCATCTTCTGCAAGTAAAACTTGTTGAATTAGACGTAGCCCCATAACGGCACCGCCACCTTGATCCGAGATTGGAAATTCACGACCACCAACAACATGCTGCTCAAGTCCTTTCAGGTAAATGCCACAAGAGCCGGTTCCTGCAATCATGATTGCTCCATCCTTACCATTGTGGGCGCCGATGCACGCACCATAGGCATCGGTATTGAGTGTCATGCTGGCAAACGGGTGCTCTAAAGCCATGAATGCTTGCCAAGAGGTTTTATGTTCTGCGCCTGCTAGCGCTAAGCCTACATGCATAGAAGAAAAATCGGATTGAGTCAGACCGCCGTGTTTTGCCGCAGAAGCAATAGATTCAAGAATCGACACCATTGCGATTTCCGCGCCTAACATGATGTTTGCGCTGCCACTTTTCGCTTCGCCAATGACGTTGCCTTGAGCATCTTTAATGCGGGCGCGACATGATGTACCCCCGCCATCGATTCCAACAAAATACATCCCCATGATTATTGCTCCTCGAATGCGTTAGAATCAGCAAGCATGGAAATGTGCTGAGCTTGGCTCATGATTGCTAATAGATACCATGCCCCATGCGGGATCCACTGTTCGCCCCAGCGCCAGTTTTGAAGCATGTCGTCTTTCTGTGCTGGTGGATTAAAGGCGATGTCCTCTTCGTCTTCAAAGCCTGCCGTGATGCCATTGCACACACCACCTTTAGCGTTGAAGAAGCCGTATTGAGGGAGGTAGTCAGGGTTGTTACGCCCATGGCCGTCCAACATGCACATGTCGTATGGGTTTAGACCAACAATCCAGTTAATCGAATCTTGAGCAAGAGCTGAGAGCTGTTGTTTTAATTGATCTGATACAACGTGTGGTTGCGCCACATAAGCCATGGTCGCCAGTGAACCTAGGCGGGCATTCTCACCTTGCCACCAGTATCCAGACTCATTGTTGTGTGCCACAAAGAACGCATCACGTTTAGCTTCATCCACGCCTTTTACATATTGGCGAGGGTAGCCAAATGGGTTGGTTACTTTGTTGGTGATAGAGACTTCAAATTCACACGCTTGAGTGATGATTTGTTTGACTACCGATGCGCGCTCAGAGTCGTCTTCGATACTTAAGTATTCACATAGTGCGATAACAGGAAGCCCCGCTTCTGCTGCATGGAAGTAAGGTCGACTGCCATCTTGATTAGCACTCCAAAAGTGTTGAATGTTCTCATCACTTGTTTGGCGAGTTGAAAGACGTTTTGCCCATACGCGGCTTTCATCTAGGTAACGCGCCTCTTTGGTGGTCTTGAATAGCTCTACAGCGGCAAGAAGCGCACAGTATTCATCAATGATGTTCTCTTCACCATCGTTTAAGTATTGGGTGTTGCACTCTTTTAGATGCCAATAGCCGTTTTCTGCGGCATTACGATATTTTTGTTGGTCAAACTCACCGTGAACATCTAAGCGAGCGGCTGATGCTAATGCTGCAATGCTAATGCCTGCACCTTGGCGATAACCTGCTTGGTAATCATCAAATTTGTGACCTAACTGGGTTTCATAAGCGCAGATTTCGCGTTGGGCGGTGTCTTTACTCCACTTGTCGAACACCGTCATGTAGAAGAAGCCTTTTTCGTTTTGCATACGGACAAGGAAATCAGCGCCGAATAGTGCTTCTTCAATGAGACGAGTTGCGGTGAATTTAGCCAGTTTCTCGTTGCCTTGAAGCAGAGACAAACCTTTCAACATATTCCAAACCACCATTGGGGTTTGCTGTGGGTTGAGGTAGTTCGCGTAGGACAAGTGGCTGAGGTATTTGCTGACATCACCAGATGCGTCATACCAACCGCCGTGAACATCGGCAGTTTCGTTTGAATTTAGCAGTGGGGCTTGACGATCTTGCTGATCGAAAATGCCGCCACAGCGTTGAGATTTAAAGTAGTGGATCACATCAGACAGAGTGTGATCGAGAAGAATATGTTCGCCGATCTCAAAGTGAGATGAGCGTAAATGATCGAAACGAAGGTAGTAGTTACCTGGAGTGTTAAATGAAGAAAAGTCGATGAGGTAGAAATGACCTTGATGCCAGTTCGCTACTTTGCCTTGCTTCTCAACCGTTAGGGTTGCAACCGTTTGATGACTATTGGCACAAACCAGCAAAGCAGTATAAGAAGACAGACGTGATCGGCTCGTCTGGATGATCGCTTTTTTAGGACCTAGACGCTCGTAACCAATGTGGTTAGTCAGTAGCAGCATTCAATTTCTCCAGGGGAACAAATAATACAAAGAAAAAGTGGGTCAGGTTTAGCCTGACCCTAGTAGTTATTAATTTTCAAATAAGTAACAACGAACAAAGTGATTGTCTGACAACTGAGTAACAGCAGGCAGTTTCTCTCGGCACTTGTCGGTAGCATGAACGCAGCGTCCGGCAAATGGGCAACCCACAGAGTCAGGTGTCCAGAGAGGGATATCACCTTTGTTGCCTTTCAATTTTTCATGAATGGACTTAGATGGATCTGGCACGGCAGAAACTAGCAGTTGTGTATATGGATGCTGAGGATCGTGGATGATTTCCTCTGTATCACCCCATTCAACCATGTGACCCACGTACATTACGGCTAAGTCTTCTGCGATGTAACGTGCAGTTGCGATGTCATGGGTGATGTAAAGTAGAGACATTTGCTTCTCAAACTTCATTTCTTCCATCAGGTTAAGAACACCTGCACGAATTGATACATCAAGCATGGATGTTGGTTCATCGGCCAGTACTACCTCGGCCCCTACTGCGATATTGCGAGCTAAGTTCACACGTTGACGTTGTCCACCAGAAAGCTGGTGAGGGAATTTTTGCGCCGTCTCTTTTGGTGGGATAAGACCTACTTGTTCTAGAAGATCATACACGCGCTCTTCTAGCTCTTTTTTGTTGCCCGGTGATACTTTTTTATGAATCAACAGTGGGCGAGCAATGTGGTGGAAAATATTGTGCGTTGGGTTAAGTGACCCAAACGGGTCTTGCCATACCATCTGCACGCCTTCACGGTAGGTCATCAGATCGTGTTTCGATGTGATGTCCTGAATATCGCGGCCCTTGTATTCAATGATGCCATCGGTTGGGGCATACATTTTTGCAATCATTTTAGCTGTGGTTGATTTGCCTGAACCTGATTCTCCCACCACTGACAAACCGCGGCTTTTGTACATTTTGAAAGATACATCGTTGATTGCACGCATCTTGGTTTGTTTGATTGAGTTACTGTTCAAAGGGAAGTCTTTAACGACATTCTTACCTTCAATCAGCAGTTCGCCGAGTTGTTTGCTCATAATTCTCTCCAATGTAATTTTGTTCTTAGCGTAAGGTGTTTGTTTTAAACCTTAGCTTGAGCAATAGGTTGGCCGTATAAATGACAGTTCGAGAAACGACCTGCTTCGATTTCGCGCAGTTGTGTCGGAACTCGTGTACAAGCTTCGTGAACGCGGTCACAACGAGCTTGGAAACGACAACCTTGAGGGATCTCTAATAGGTTCAAAGGGTTGCCTGGGATACCTGTCAATTTGGTTTTTGGGCCGGTTAATGGAGGGAAAGAGCTACCCAAACCTTTCGTGTAAGGGTGGTAAGGACTTTCCAAAATTTGCTTAGATGGTGCAACTTCAATTAATTCACCAGAGTACATAATGCCGATGCGATCTGAGAACTCGACCATCAACGACAAGTCATGGGTGATGAATAGAATAGAGAAACCAAACTCTTCTTTTAATGCATAAATTTTTTGCAGAATCTCACGTTGAACCACTACGTCTAGTGCCGTTGTTGGTTCATCCATGATGATCATTTTAGGGTTTAGCGCTAACGCAATTGCGATAACCAAACGTTGACGCATACCACCAGAAAACTGGTGTGGGTAGTCATTTAGACGGCTAGGGTGGATATCAACGATTTCCAGTAATCCCTCAGCTCGAGTTTTCGCTTGTTCACGAGTCATGTTGGTATGGCGCATGATCACGTCGCAGAATTGTTCTTCCATATTGAGAACAGGGTTCAATGCGTTCATGGCACTTTGGAATACCATCGACATCTCACTCCAGCGGAAAGACTGCATGCGTTCATCGCTGTATTGAAGGATATTCTCACCATTGAAGATAACCTCACCACCAGTGATAAACGCTGGCGGCTTATGAAGGCGCATTAGCGAGAATGCAACGGTTGATTTACCACAGCCTGATTCACCGGCTAGGCCGAATACTTCACCTGGCGCAATGTCGAAGCTGACGTTATTACAGGCGCGGACATCGCCCGCATCTGTAATGTAGTCTACGCATAGGTTACGGATAGAAATTAGTGGTGCAGTCATGATTATTTATCTCCGCTCCATAGTGCATTTTGTGGTGCCAATTCTGGCTCACGTTCTTTCTTATCTTGTGCTGCCATTTTCTTCCAGCGTTTCATGCCTTTGTGAGAACGAAGCTGCGGGTTAGCAATTTCATCGACTGCGAAGTTCAGTAGAGCAAGGCCAGTAACCAATAGAGTTAATGCAAAACAAGGTGCTAGCACTTCCCACCATGCGCCGATAAGCATCGCTGATGAAGTCTGTACGTTGTACAGCATGATGCCCCAACTGATGGTGTTTGCATCGCCTAGACCTAGGAATGAAATTACCGCTTCCGTGTTGATTGCTAGCATTACTGAACCGATGAAGCTTGCACCAACGATTGGGATGAGGTTTGGCAAAATCTCAACGAAGATGATGCGAATTGGTGACTCACCCAGTACTTCTGCTGCTTTAACGAACTCTTTTTCTCGTAGTGCCATGGTTTGAGCTCGCACAACACGTGCACCCCAAGCCCAGGAAGTACCGGCGATAATCAAGGCAATGGTGAGCGGCCCTGCCTCCCCGATAAACGCAGCGAGTACGAACAGGAGTGGTAACTGTGGAATAACCAGCATGATGTTCATAGCAGCACTCAGTACATCATCGACACGGCCGCCGAAGTAACCTGCGGAGATACCAATAACGGTTGCTAAGAAACACACGATGATACCCGCACCGAAACCAACACCTAGAGATACTCGAGCGCCGTAAGCAACTTGAGACCAGATGTCACGGCCCATACGAGACGTGCCCAGTACGTGGTCTGCTTTTTTCGACATCAGCAGGGTACGACGGTCGTCTGCTAGGTTTTTCGCAACCCAGCCATCCGGGTTGTTTTGTGCTTGTTTTACAACAAAACCAGGGTATTCATGTGGGTTACCAGTACGCTTGTCTGGTGCGTGTTGAGTAATCAAAGGTGCAGCTACTGCTATAAAGATGAATAGCGAGATAATTGCTAAACCAACACGTGCGAACGCGTTACCTAAAATCAGTTTAAATAGTTCTTTCATGATTATTTGCCTCCCTTACGTAGGCGAGGGTCTAGAATCATGTACAGCATGTCAGCCATTAGGTTGAAGCACAGCATGAACATCGTCATGATGATGAGCTGACCTTGAAGTACTTGGTAGTCACGTGCGTGAATTGCGTTTAGAAGAACCGTACCTAGACCTGGGTAGTTGAAGATCATCTCGATGATTAGCTGACCACCGATTGCCATACCTAGAGACATTGAGAGTGCAGTGACACTTGGTAGTAGTGCGTTACGAGCTGCGTAGTTGAATACCACACGGTTTTCGCTCAGCCCCTTACCTTTTGCCATTGTGATGTAGTCTTCAGCAAGTAGGTTGATCATGTTGTTACGCATGTTTACTAGGAAGCCACCAATCTGAACAATCGTTGCACAGAACAATGGAAGGATTGCGTGATAACCCACGTCTTTTAAGAACTCCCAGTTTGTCCAATCTGGCACTGTACCTGGGGTGTATGCGTAACCCGATGGGAACCACTTTAGGCCGATAGCAAAGATGAACAGTGCTAGCATCGCGATAACCATTTGCGGAATCGCTTGAATGATCAGAGTGCCTGGCGTGACAAATGCGTCGTATCGGCTACCACGTTTCCAAGCCGCGAAGATACCGAGAACAGAAGCAATCGAGAATGAAAGTACAACAGCAGTACCTGCTAGGAACAATGACCAACCAAATGCGCCACCTAGTAAAGAGTTAACTGAAAGCGGGTAGAACTGGATAGAAGTACCTAGCTCCCAGCTTAGAATGTTTTTGATGTACGACAGGTACTGAATGTAAATTGGACCATCTACGAAACCCAGCAGTTCTTTCATTGCTGCGATTCGCTCTGGTGTTACCTGTACTGATGCGTTAGCAAACATCATGGTAACTGGGTCACCAGGCATTGCTCGCGGAATAATAAAGTTTAACGTCGCTGCAACTAAGAGCGCGACAAGATAGAACGACAAACGTCTTAAAAAATAACCCATAACTCACACCTTACTCACCCAGATTTTTTCCCTGTTTCTGGTTTCAGGTCGCTCCTAGCGAAATTTAGAGCGAAAAATCCCCTGACGACGAGCGCCATATGTTGGTTTGGTCACAAGGGGATTTTTATAGGCGGCACACGGGATGTGTGCCGCTAGAAATGAACTTCTACTTATTTAACTGGTTTTAGGTCCAATACGTGAAGTAGACGCTCTGGGATACCAGCCCAAATGTTTGGACGGCCCTTAGGATTTTCTTCGTTCCACCAACCAGTGAAGCGAGTTGTGTTGTATTGGTACATGTAAGCACCAGACAATACAGGGATAGTGACTTGGTCTTGAGCGATGATTTGCTGAATACCGTGAGCGATTTCTAGCTGTTCTTGCTTATCAGCTGTTTTATAGAAGCTGTTTAGAAGACCATCTAGCTTATCGTTCTTGTAGAAGTGCATTGCGAAACGTGGCATACCATCGCCAGACTGTAGTGCTGAGTTGTACGCACTATTCCAGTAAGTGTATGGGTCTGCACCGTGGAAGTAGTTGGTGTATGCTACGTCGTATGTACCTTCAAGCATTGCTTGGTTGTACACAGAGAAATCTGGTGTACGAGCACGAGCTTTGATACCAACTTCGCCCAACTGTTCAACTGCGAGTTGTACTGTGTTGTTGAAGTCTGTCCAACCGTTTGGTGATTGAATTAGAAGCTCGAAAGACTTGCCAGATGGCGTGTCAACGAAGCCATCTTTGTTCACATCTTTAAAGCCTGCTTTTGCTAGAAGCTTCTTAGCACCTTCAGCGTTGTAAGTGTTGTAACCTTTGAACTTGTCATGAGTCTTTTCGTCAGACCAAGCTTCGAATGCATAGCCAAGGCCTGATGCAAAGTCATTCACAGTACCGCCACCGTAGAACGCGATGTCGATAATAGTTTGACGGTCAAGAGCCATAGAGAATGCGCGACGGAAGTCAACGTTAGTTAGCGCTTCGTTCTTCGCTGCATCTGGGTTTTTGAAGTTTACTACGAACGCTTGAGTACCTGCAGGCGGGTACCAGTAGTGATGTTTAGGGCTCGCCGCTGCGTAAGTACGGTCGATGTCTGGAACGAATGAAGAAGTCCAGTCCATTTCGCCGTTAACAACTTTACCCAGGAACTGGTCGTTGTTTGCAATTTGAGGAACGCGTAGACAGTCAACGTCTAGGTTAGCTGCATCCCAGTAGTTCGGGTTTTCACACTGGATGTATAGCTGCGGAGTGAACGTGTCGATTACTGTGAACGGACCAGAACCCACTGGATTTTCGTTAGTGAATGTCGCTGGATCTTTTACTTTGCTCCATACATGCTTAGGTACCACTGGTACTCTAGCAATTTCGTAAGGAACGTTAGAGTTTGCTTCAGTTAGGTTGAACTTAACTTGGTGATCGTTAAGTTTTTCTACGCTGCTAACCCATGAGTTGATACCTGATTGATCGAGCTCTGGCTTCTCTTTAACTAGGTTAAAAGAGTAAACTACGTCATCAACGCTAAACGCTTCGCCATCAGACCATTTTACGCCTTTACGAATATCGAAAATTACGCTTTTTAGGTCATCGGCCATTTTGAAGTTTTCTGCTAGACGAAATACTGGTGTGTTACCATGCATTTCGTTGAAAACAACGAGAGGCTCGTAAATAAAGTCAGTCGTTGTGTGCAGGTTAGTTGCACCCAAGAAAGGGTTAAAGTTACGAACAAAAGTTGTAAACTCTTTAGGGTGGATAGTCAGTTCACTGCGTTCAGCGGCTGTAGCTACTGATGCAAAACCGGTCGTAGCCGTTGCAATAATTGCTGTTGCTAGTGCTGTTTTTTTAATATTGGCAAGCATAGCTGTTCCTTACTATTTGCTTTCATTTCACTAATGGAATAATGGATTAACATTCTCTAAGACCCACCTCTTCATCACTACACTATATCTATTTGCCTGTAGCTTCTAAGAGTGGCCTGTAGGCCTTAGGCACGGTTAAGAAAACACCTTATCAGTAAAATAATCAAATTCGTTTCCCGTCAAAAACGTTAAAAACATAGCAACTTACGTTATAAACGTTATTTTGCGCTTTTTTTGTACGCCTGAGGCTAAGTTTTGAACATTGAACTGCGTCGCAATATGTTTCCATGTGAAAAGTGCGTGTTAGTTGTTACTAACCCTTAAGCGCTTTATTTTTGTCGTCTTCTATTGTTTGTGAGTCATTGACGATCTAGCTCACACGTCAAAAATACGTTAATTATTTAGATGAAATTTAATCTGCCGTTCTGTTGTGATTGAGTTCGCAATCTCTACCAATTGTCAGCCAAACTCTGTTTTGAAACTCAAATATGGCCAAATGTCGCGTAAAAACGGCGGTGAGGATTATGCTTTTTTTAACTAAAAAAGGAAGTGTGTTTCGTTGCGTTGGCTAAAGCGATTGGGGTAAATCTATAGTGAGGAACTCTCTGAGTTGAGAATACTTGTTTCATGTATTAGGAGCTCTTTATATCATGCCTTAAGAACGCTTTAGGTACACAATCTAAGTAATTACCTTGCCAGGTGTGGTTGGTCTATCGTTGATAAGGAGGAGGCTTCGCAGCCAGCAGCCCCAGAAGGAGATTGGTTTGTACCGTTTGCTTGAAACGTACTTATCGTATGTGCTTACTTATTGAGTGCCGCTTTGTTGGTGAAGAAGAGTGATCCCATGCTATATGAGATGATAGATAAAAAAATACCCCACCAGATTGGTGGGGTAGGATGTGTATGTTATGAAAGATTAACTGGTAAGCAATCTTTGTAACTTGTCTCGTTGAGCTTCTATATGAGCACGCTCTGGGCTTTGGTCCTTACAATGCTCAAGAATGAACTCGATAGAGCTTAGTACCGTTCGCCAGCGTGGCGTTTTAGGTAGCGTTTCAATGCGCATATATTTATCGAGCGTACGAGTTTGTAGCGTACTTCGGTCGAGGTAGACACGCCAAAGCCCACTTTGTTCTGCAAAGGCAAATTTGGTTTCTCCGGTTGCGGATTCCCAATAATCAAGGGCGTGCGACATAACATCGACGAGTACTTCACGCATGAGCTCTTGTTTGTCCTTTTTACTGCCCAATGCTTTATCTGCAAGACGAGTAAATTCCCCACCAAGCTCTTTCAATTTTTGAAGTTGGTCCTTGTCGCCATCGAATGCATAGCTCGACAGTACTTCAACGGCAGTTTCCAAATTGTGGATACGCGCTGCATTTGCCCCACCACCGACGTTAAAGATGTACATGACATCTAGGCCTGAGCCCTCAGGAAGTTTAAGAATGTCTGCTTCAATATTTTGGCGAATATCCTCAACGTATATATCCACCTTACCGCAGTAATGTGGTTGCTTGACTGTGAGGTATTTTGGCGCGATTAACTCATCTGCCGAAGATCGTCTAAGCTGCTCCAAAGTCCGTCTAAACAGTTTGCATGCGGCTTCATTGGCAAAACGTACCCGTTGGTCATCACGCAAGCAAATGATGGCTTCAGGAGCCGATTCCAATTGTTCAAGTAACCGTCCTTGTGTTTCTAGCAAGCTGGCTTCAATTTGTGCTCGTTGTCGTAGTTCGGACTCTAGGAGTTTGTTCTCGACATGACGCATTTCAGCTTTACTTGCCGTTAGGTGGGCTTGAATCCGAGCAGCAAGCTCCTGTTTGTTAAATGGCTTTGATAGATAATCATTAGCACCGGCTTCAAATCCACGAACACGGTCTTCAGTTTGATTCAGAGCGGTGAGCATAATGATTGGCAGTTCAGCATGATCGTATGTTTTACGCAATTCACTACAAACTTGATAGCCGCTCATTCCCGGCATCATGATATCGAGTAATAAGAGTTCAGGCTTTTCCTGTTCGATTAACGTTAGTGTATCAGGACCATCGGAAACGGTACGTACTCGGTAGCCTTCTAATCGTAAGAAGCTTTCTAACACGCGTAAGTTAACGGGTTCATCGTCGGCCACATAAAGAAGAGGACCATCAGGATTTTCTGGTAGAGAAAGATCGTTGTTGCTGTCCATGTTTATTTCAGGAATTTGGAAATGTCCGCGAGCAGCAAGGCTTTCAGTGGCTTCAATTTCTGCTTCCGTAGCCAGTGGAAGAGTGAAACTAAATGTCGTCCCGACCATTGGCTGGCTGCTCACATAGAGTGACCCGCCCATTAACTCAATCAATTGACGGCTGATTGATAGCCCCAAACCAGCACCTTGACGGTAACGGCTGGTATCTTGTCCCGCTTGGATAAGCGGTTCAAAAATATGCTCGAGGTGTTCAGCTGGAATACCTTGGCCAGTATCGACCACTTGAACTCGGACTTGCTCATCAATGACATTGGCCGAGATGACGATTTTCCCTTCAGAGGTGTACTTGATCGCATTGCCGATCAAGTTATACAGCACTTGCTCTAAGCGCTGAGGATCGGCTGAAACGGCTTTTAAATCAGCTGGAACTTGATTGATGATTCGGATGGTTTTGTTTCCAAGTAAATGATTTGAAAGCTCAAGCACCAAGCGAGTGGCACTCGCAAGGCTAACCGCCGACTTTTGGATATCCATGCTGCCATAACGCATTTTGTGGTAATCCAATAAATCATCTACTAGGTTGGCCAAGCGCTGACCACTTTTAATGATGATATCCAGTTGGTACTTTTGGCTTGCAGGAATGGCACCATTTGCTCCCGAGACTAGGGTTTCTGCAATTCCTACCATCCCGTGTAGTGGTGTACGTAATTCGTGGGACGTCGTTGCTAGGAACTCATCTTTGAGTTTGTCTGCCAATTGCAACTCTTCGTTTTGCTTTTGGATCAGCTTGATGTTGCTCTCTAGCTCTTCGTTTTGTTGCTTGATGGTTTGGATCTTCTCGCGAATAGAACGTTGCATACGCTCAAAACTAATGGCTAGACGGCCAATTTCATCCTTGCGTTTGGTATTAAATGTGGTTTCGTCTAGATCACCTGCGGAAACCTTTTCTGCAGCCCATGTTAATTTGAGTAGAGGCGAAGTAATGAAGTTAGACAGGTAATGTGAGGCAATGACTACTAGAACAATAGCGATAAGCATTGCAATGACGAATAGCTTTTCCAGCTGATGAACGCGATAAAAAGCTTCTTTTTCTGGTAGTTGAACCACCAATGCCCAAGTTATCCCTCGGGTTTGGATAGGCGCAAATGCGGCGATAAACTCTTCTCCCGCACCATTTTTGTAGGTTCCAACGTTTGTTTGACCAGCAAGGGCTTTATCCACGACTTCCAAGCTGTTTTGAATATCTTGTTGCTTGGTGTTAATGGTACGAGGCTGATGGTTGCTACCTACTAAAAGGGTATTGATGGATGAATCACGGTTGATATCAGCAACGAGCTTGGTGATACCATTATTTGGTAGGCGGAACATGGCATAACTGTGTAGGTAGCCTTGTTGTACAATAGGTGCACCAAGCCACGCGACTTGTTTTCCATTTTCTAAATCAAAGTCAGACACGACGACGGGGGTATAGTCTTCATTGATTTTTCGGCGAGCTCTGACATCTTCAGATAGGCGCTTAAACGTTTTACCCAATGCGGTATCTTTGTATGGGCCGCTTAGTAAGTTAGTGCCATAGTTGTCGTCTTTGTTGATTGAATATGTGACGTTCCCATCAATGTCGACCAATAAAATATCGTTGAAATCTGAGCGCTTGAGTAATTCTAGATAAGCCCAGTGGTAGCGCTTATGGAGCAGACGATAGCGTTCACTGCCAACGTAGTCTGAAGATTCGGGTAAAATCGAGGTTTTGATTTGGTCGCCACTGCCTCTAATGTAGCGCTGTTGAGCGTTGTGTCTTGCGCTTTCGATATCTTGCCCCAAGCGACTAAATGCATTAACAAGGCCGTAGAATCGTCCACCGCTAGCATAAGCTAATTCTGAACGCACAAAGCCCATTACTTCGGTTTCTTGCGCCGCGAAGTAATCGATGATTTGCTGCTGCTTGGTATCACGAACTGAAAGAAGATGCGATGTACTCTGTTCTTCAAGATCTTTAGTGTGAGATTGCAGGAAGAAGATCGCTGTGATCGTCAGGGGCGTAATACTTAGAACCAAAAAGGCGGTCATTAGCGTACTTTGTAGACGCTTAAATTTCTGCTTTTTGTAGAATTTAAACATGAATAAGATTACAACTCATAAAAGGGCAGTGGCCAATAATTGGGGCTTGCCGAGGTTCTCGTTAAAAACGGATAAGGCATTAAACTCAATAGAATTAACAAAATTAACGAGTTTTTTTTCTTTGACAAGAAAGTTAAGTGTAAAGCGTGGTGAAAGGCGCAGTTTTTTGCTGAGTTTGATGTACTTTAGGAAAATTTGCGCAGGATTTCGCCTGCGCAGCAACGGATTACGACTTTTTAGCGTAGTAGATAGAGAACTTGGTAGTCTTATTTAGTGTCTCGCAATTATTGAATGCTTTCTCAATAATTGGCGGGTATTTTAAGAAGTTGTTCGCAACAATGACCATTTCACCATCGCGAGTCATATGGTGAGGTGCTTGACCTAGTAGCGTTTCAGCTGCGTTGTAATTTGTGTCGAGACCACTGTGAAATGGTGGGTTACTGATGATAAAACGATAATCGTTTGAAGCATCTGAATAAATGTCTGACGCAAACACATGCCCCGTTAACCCGTTAGCTTCTAGCGTTGCTTGGCTAGAGGTGATCGCATAAGCGTTGATGTCACACATTTCAATCACGATCTCTGGGTTTGCTTTCGTCATAAATGCGCCGAGTACGCCTGCGCCGCAACCAAAGTCGAGAACTTTGCCAGATAGCTTAGGCAGGGTTTCAAGCAGCAAACGACTACCCAAATCAAATTCACCATGACTGAATACGCCAGGAAGGCTCTTAACCGTCAGCGATTGTTCACCTAACGTTACAACATAAGACTTAAACCAATCCGCTTGATTAAAAGGCTTTGGCTCGTTAAGGCAAGTACCCCAGTAGAATGAACAGCGACGAGCAGAGTCGTATTTGTTTACAGGGCCATATTCTTTGAACATTTTCTCAATGCTCTTCACCCCTGAGCGGTTTTCACCAACGACGACGATTTCGGTGTTAATACCAAGCTTCGCCATCAGCATGGCAAGTAAATATTCTGCTTCTGCTTTTGCTTTTGGCCAGTACAACAACACCATGTCTGCTTGAGTATCAATATCAAACTCTGAACCGAAGTGGCTTCTAATTTTGTCAGAGCTGCGAATTTGACGGAAATAGCTATAGTTAGAAGTGAACACTTCGACAGACTCACAGTGATTGACCAATTCCAGAGGGAATAAGTCTTCAACTTCACCTGCAACTAAAACGTGTTTTCCGTTGAAATACTCGAGTTGGCGCTGAGCTATTTGGCTAGGAGCGATATAAGCAGACATAAATTTGGTTCGTCAGAAAATAAGTTGGGCCAGATTTTCGCACAATCTGGCCCAAGCTTGAAGCAATTAACGTCTACCCAGAACTCAGGCGCTACTGACCGATATTTCTAGGTGTTATCTTGTTTGTTAAGGAAGTCTTTAAACTCTTCTTCGTAGATATTGAACAAGACCATAGTGACGGCAAAGATTAACGGACCATAGATCAATCCAATTAAGCCAAACAGGTGCAAACCTCCTAATAGTGAGAAGAAGATCATTAACGTGTTCATCCCCGCACTGCCTTGCATTAAAAGTGGGCGCAATAAGTTATCAATAGAACCAACAATGATCACGCTCCAAACAGTAAGGAAGATTGCCCAAGTTGTATCGCCAGTCAGGAATAAATAGATGGCTGCTGGGATCCAGATTAATGCCGTACCGACTACTGGTATGAAAGAGGCAAAGCCCATCATCGTTCCCCAGAACAAACCAGGGAATCCAGCTAGCCACATACCAATACCACCAGCAAAACCTTGAGCGATTGCCGTTAAGAATGATCCCATTACAGCAGATTTAGAAACTTGCTCGATTTCTGTCAGAATTTTATCTTCTTGGCTACGCGAAAGCGGCAAAATATGGCGCAGTGCTGAAATGATTTTATCGTGATCGCGAAGTAGGAAGAACAACACGAACAGCATTAGGAAAAAATCCATCAAGAAATTCGTGGCGTCACCTAGGATTTTGGCACTAATGGCCACAAGGTTAGAACCAAAACTTGTGGCGAACTGGCCAACTTTTTCTGCAATAGCCTGAGGTTCAATTTTGTCAAAAGGCAAGTATTCATTTACAAGAGATAAACCTTTGACTACCCATGGGTGTTGGAAGATATCTTGAATTCCGCCATTCGAAACCCATTGATAAGTGTTTTGTGAAAACACTGACCCTTGTTGAACAATTGCAGCAAATACAAATAACAATGGAATCACGATAATAAAAGTGAGCACGATACATGAAAGTAGTGACGCCATGTTTTGGTGGCTCGGCATCTTTTTCTCAAACCATTCATGAATTGGAAACATGAGTAGTGAGATGATGAAAGCCATAACGATTGAATTGATGTACGGTTCAACCAGTAAATAGCAGGCAAAAGCAGCGGCGAGGAGTGCAACGACTAGCACTCGGTGACTCGACGTGATTTTTACATTATTCGGCATAGGATTAATCCAACTTACGGATGATTTGTGTTTACGCCTTATACCACAGCGCAAAATCTTTAGTACTTTGCACCGACAATTCTTTCAAGCTTATGACAGAGCTGAATTAGAACGGCGCCATTGACCTGTTATAATGACCACAATTCAGGCGGTTATCAATCAAGAGATCAAAAAATGGGTTGCTGTGGCAAAGATAAGGCGTGTCAAACTGAGACAAAGACCAAACGCATACCATGGTTTGGAATTGTGCTTGGTGTAATGATCATTCTAGTGATTGCTAACTGGAAATAGGTATCCAAAAAGGACCGAGATGGTCCTTTTTATATAGTAATTTTTGTATTGAATTGAGCGCTATGGCTTTAGCGCCGTTTTGCTAAAAGCACCCAATTCAGTTACCTTATTTCGCTTCAGACGCAATGATAGCGAAACAGCGGTCAGCGGCTTCTAATGTGGCATCAATTTCTTTTGAGCCGTGAGCAAGAGAGGTAAAGCTTGCCTCGAATGCTGATGGTGCAAGGTAGACACCGTGCTCTAGCATTAGGTGGAAGAAACGTTTGAAGCGCTCGACATCACACTTAGTTACGTCTTCATAACAAGTCACGCTTTCTTGTTCAGTAAAGAAGAAGCCGAACATGCCGCCTACTTGGTTTACAACAAGTGGAACGCCGTGTTTGTCTGCAAGTGTTTTGAAACCATTTGCAAGTTGTTTTGTTTTTGCTGCTAGGCGTTTCTCATTGCCTTCTTCTTTTAGCAAATTCAAACATGCAAAGCCTGCTGCCATGGCCACTGGGTTACCAGATAATGTGCCCGCTTGGTACACAGGACCTGTAGGAGCAATGTATTGCATAACTTCTTTGCGACCACCAAAAGCGCCAACTGGCATACCACCACCGATCACTTTACCTAGTGTGGTGAGGTCTGGTTTGATGTTGTAGTGAGCTTGAGCACCGCCAAGTGCTACGCGGAAACCTGTCATTACTTCATCGAAAATCAGAAGCGCGCCTTCTTGGTCACAGATTTCACGTAGACCTTCGTGGAAGCCAGCTACTGGTGGGATACAGTTCATGTTGCCCGCTACTGGTTCAACGATGATACACGCAATTTCGCCTTTATTTGCAGCGAACAATTCACGTACAGATTCAAGATCGTTAAATGTTGCTGTTAGCGTGTGTTTAGCAAAGTCAGCAGGTACGCCTGGAGAGCTTGGTTGGCCAAGAGTTAGCGCGCCAGAACCCGCTTTTACTAATAGGCTGTCTGCATGGCCGTGGTAGCAGCCCTCAAACTTCATGATTTTGTCGCGACCAGTAAAGCCACGAGCAAGACGGATCGCACTCATGGTTGCTTCAGTACCAGAGCTTACCATGCGAAGTTGTTCCATTGATGGTACAAGTTCAGAGACCAATTCAGCCATCGCAATTTCCATTTCAGTTGGCGCACCGAAACTCAGACCGCGTTGAGCTGCCTTGATTACAGCTTCACGGATCACTGCATGGTTGTGGCCAAGAATCATTGGGCCCCAAGAACCTACGTAGTCAATGTACGCTTTACCATCGGCATCAAAAATCAGGGCACCGTCTGCTCGTTCGATAAATAGCGGAGAGCCGCCAACACCGTTGAATGCACGAACTGGTGAATTCACACCGCCAGGAATGGTTTTCTGAGCCTTTTGATATAGCTCTGATGATTTGGTCATGGGATTATCCTCTGTTGATTGCTCGGACCAAGTGGGGCGCATTGTACCTAGCTAATCTCAAGTTAGAAACGTTTTGCGTAATTTATGTGGGTGTAAACAATGTAAACTTACTCTGTTTTAAAGAATCGACGGTGAATACTTGAACGAGTTGGTCAGGTATTGGATAATCGCTCTAATTAGCAAAAATTTGACGTCTTGCTACAGGCTTGACGCATTACACGAGTGAGAGAGGTCTTCGTGAGCGAAGTGAACGTACCATTATCTTTTTCTGATGCTGCTGCATCTCGCGTTAAGACGCTGATCGCAGAAGAAGAAAACCCAGCACTAAAATTGCGCGTATACATTACGGGTGGTGGCTGTAGCGGTTTCCAATACGGCTTTACTTTTGATGAAAATGTGAACGAGGGGGATACAACAATCGAAAACAGTGGCGTAACACTGGTTGTTGACCCTATGAGCCTGCAATACCTTATTGGTGGCGTAGTTGATTACACTGAGGGTTTGGAAGGGGCGCGCTTCTTCGTCAATAACCCGAATGCAACAACCACTTGTGGTTGTGGTGCATCATTTAGCGTGTAATGAATACGACAACAGGCAGCCAATTGGCTGCCTGAGTTTTACGTAGCAGGAAGATTCGTAAACGCACTTTACCGACTGATTTGGTAAAGATTATAAAAGGACTTTGTATGTCAGGATTTTCCTTTGGACGACATATTGTCGGGCGTCCATGGCTTGTTTCTCTTACTCTGATTATTATTCTTGCTGTGTGGCTCGCAATGGGTCAGCTAAATGCGCAAGATGATCCGCCTCCATCTTCGTCAACACCATCCTCCCAATCTGACGAGTCCCCCGTCGCTAAAGTGATGTTTGATACTTTTGTCGCTCAGTCCACCAGTAAAACCATAGAGCTCTATGGTCGTACTGCCCCGAATCGTCAAGCACGTTTAGGAGCGGAAGTGGCAGGGAAAATCGTTCAGTTAAATGTCAAGAAAGGCCAAACAGTAAAGCAAGGGCAAGTTATTGCCAATATTGATGAGCGTGATCTGGATATTCAACTCAAGCGTGCTAAAGCCATGCTGAGCGTAAAAGAAAAAGAGTTCAAAGCTGCACAATCTCTTAAAAATCGAGGCTTACAAGGCGAAGTTGCATTTGCGACAGCTCAAGCGGCATTAGTGGATGCGAGAGCTAACTTGAGTAATGTTGAGACTGCGCTTAAAAATACGAAAGTAAGAGCGCCATTTAACGGCATTCTCGACCACAAGTTTATTGAGGTAGGAGACTTTGTTGGTGTCGGCGATCCTATTGCCACAGTGATTGATTTAGAAAAGTTGATCATTGAGGCCGACGTCAGTGAGCGTCACATTCATTACCTTAAAGAGGGGCAAAAGGCTGATATTCGCACCATTGATAAAGTTCATCATGAGGGGAATATTCGTTACATCGGTCGAGTTTCCTCTTCTTCTACGAATACATTCCCGATTGAAATCGAAATCGATAACAGTCAACACGATATGTCAGCAGGCATCAGTGCCGAAGCTACCCTAGCGCTAAGTGAGGTCTCTGCAATTAAAGTGACTGCAGCAATGTTGGCATTGGATGAGGAGGGAAACCTAGGCATCAAAACCTTGCGTGATCAACGTGTTCACTTTATTCCGATTCAACTCGTCAAAGCAGAAAATGATGGGGTTTGGTTATCAGGGTTGGGCGAACAAGTGGATATTATTGTCTTGGGGCAAGGCTTTGCTCGAGATGGCGATCTTGTCATGGCGACCAAGGTGAGTGACATCACTGACGCTGCCAATCAACAATAAGGAGAGCATATGTTTGCGTTGATTGATGCGGCGTTGTCGCGTGCACGTACCATGCTAACGTTGTTGGTGATGATTTTGATCGCCGGTGTTGTCACTTATATCACGATCCCCAAAGAATCGAGCCCTGATATTACGATCCCTATTATTTACGTGTCGGTTGGGCACCAAGGGATCTCACCAACGGATGCTGAGCGATTACTCGTTAGGCCGATTGAGCAAGAGTTACGCTCAATCGAGGGGGTTAAGGAAATGACGTCAATTGCTTCTGAAGGGCATGCGTCTGTTACCTTAGAGTTCAGTGTTGGCGTGGACTTAGCGGAGGCAATGGCTGATGTGCGAGATGCGGTGGATCTTGCGAAGCCAAAACTACCTGCAGATAGTGATGAGCCAACCGTAAATGAAGTCACTTTTGCCTCGGAAGAACCGGTTCTTACGGTTGTGCTTTACGGTACCGTTCCTGAACGCACGACAGTACAGATCGCGCGAGCATTAAGAGATAAGCTAGAGAGTTTTCGTCAAGTTTTAGAAGTGGATATCGCGGGTGATCGAGAAGACATTGTTGAAATCGTCGTCGATCCTCTGCTGATGGAGAGTTATCGTTTAGATCAGGCAGATATCTATAATTTAATTGCCTTAAATAACCGGGTAGTCGCCGCGGGGTTTGTGGATACCGGTTATGGACGTTTCTCGGTAAAAGTTCCCTCGGTGTTTGATTCATTGAAAGACGTGCTCGAATTGCCGATCAAAGTCAGTGGAAAAGAGGTCATTACGTTTGGTGATGTCGCGACGGTACGCCGTGCATTTCGCGATCCTGAAAGCTTTGCTCGTTTAGACGGTGAGCCTGCGATTGTTTTGGATGTAAAAAAACGGGCGGGAGAAAACATCATTGATACGGTTGATCTTGTTAAGCGAGTCATCGCAGAGGGGAAAAAACGACCGGATTGGCCGAACAACTTGCAAGTTAAATATACTTGGGATCAGTCCGATGATGTGAAACTGATGCTGAGTGATCTGCAAAATAACATCCTTTCGGCCATCATTTTGGTAGTCATTGTCATCATCGCCATATTGGGCGTTCGAACGGCATTATTAGTTGGTATCTCGATTCCGGGCTCATTCTTAACGGGTTTATTTGTTCTTTCCGTGTTTGGACTCACCATTAACATAGTGGTGCTGTTTGCATTGATTATGGCGGTGGGGATGCTGGTGGATGGTGCCATAGTTGTCACTGAGTTTGCTGACCGGCGAATGCAAGAGGGCGTACAAAGAAAACAAGCATACCGAGACGCGGCAAAACGAATGGCTTGGCCGATCACAGCTTCAACCGCGACAACGTTGGCGGCGTTTGCCCCATTGCTATTTTGGCCCGATATTACGGGAGAGTTCATGAAATACTTACCGTTGACGTTGATCGCAACCTTAAGTGCTTCACTGATGATGGCGCTTCTTTTTGTACCGGTCATTGGCGGAATCATTGGCAAACCACAGGTGGTGAGTGCGCAACGCAAACAGCAGATGGTGGATTTACATAATGGTGAATTTCACAAAGCTACAGGAATCACCAAGCTCTATTATTTGACGCTTTCTATCGCTTTAAAGCATCCACTTAAAGTATTACTCAGCGCAATATTACTTGCTTCTGGGGTGGGGTACACCTACAGCAAAGCTGGACTCGGGGTGGAATTTTTCCCTGAAGTTGATCCCGCATTCTTTACCGTAAAAGTGCGTTCTTATGGCGATCTTTCTATTAAAGAAAAAGACACCGTGATGCGTGAAATTGAGCAAGTGATGCTCGGACATGACGAGTTTGAAAGCGTTTATACGCGCACGGGTTCGGAATCAAGCAGTGGTGATGAAATCGGTCAAATTCAGATTACACCTGTTGATTGGCAGTATCGTCGCCAGGTTAAAGTCATTATCGAGGATTTAAAGCAGGTAACCAACCGCTTCTCTGGAGTGGAGTTAGAGTATAAATTTCCAGATGCTGGTCCACCTGTTGAGCACGATCTTGTCATCGAAATGTCGGCGCAAAATGCCAGTATTGGAATGCTGGATGGTGCTGCCAAGTTAGTGCGTTATTGGGCTGATAAAAACCCAGCACTAACCAATTTAAGTGATACAACGAATAAAGAGGGCATTGATTGGCAAATCGATATCCGCCGAGATGATGCCTCTCGTTTTGGTGCTGATGCAACACTGGTCGGTAACACCGTGCAGTTTGTGACAAATGGGCTAAAAATCGGTGATTATTTGCCAGATGATGCTGATGAAGAGGTCGATATATTGGTGCGCTATCCTCAAGACAAGCGCGATATTGGCCGCTTTGATCAGTTACGAGTCAAAACGGCGGCAGGTCTTGTCCCTATCACCAACTTTGCCCAGATTCTGCCGGATCATAAGCAAGACTCAATCCGACGTGTGGATGGGCAACGGGTTATCAATATCAAAGCCGATATGGTAGAGGGTTATAACTTAGCCTTAGAGTTACCTAACATAAGTGCAGAGATTCAAAAACTTGATCTGCCTGCTGGCATTGAGTTTAAGATTCGTGGTCAAAATGAAGAACAGGAAAACTCATCTGCGTTTTTACAAACGGCGTTCTTGATTGCATTAGGGGTCATGGCGCTCATATTGATTACGCAATTTAACAGCTATTACCAAGCCTTTTTGATTCTTAGCGCGGTGCTGTTTTCGACAGTTGGTGTATTTGCTGGCCTACTTATTTTGCAAAAACCTTTTGGTATCATCATGTCGGGGATTGGCGTGATAGCATTGGCTGGTATTGTGGTAAATAACAATATTGTGTTGATTGATACTTATAATCAAATGCGAAGACGTGGTCTAGAGAAGAAAGACGCTATTTTGCGTACTGGGGTTCAACGTTTACGTCCTGTACTACTGACCACTGTAACCACAATTTTGGGATTGTTACCGATGGTGCTAGAAATGAACATCGACTTAATCAATCAAAAAGTTGAGTTTGGTGCACCAAGTACCCAGTGGTGGTCTCAATTAGCGAGTGCTGTTGCTGGTGGATTGGCGTTTGCCACAGTGCTCACGTTGGTATTAACACCTTGTTTACTGATGCTAGGTCGTGAGCACAATATTGATGACCCTGAAATAGAAACAAAAGAGGCAGCTTAGGCTGCCTCTTGGTTTTGTATTGGTGGGACGGTTATTTCATTGCGAGCAACTTGCTGTAACGGTCCAGTTTTGCCATGCTGATTTTAGCGTTTGCCATGAACGTTTGTTTTGCTTTGCCTGTCAGAGATTTTGACTGTGGTAATTTAACCGTTCTGGCATTTTTGTGTACGCCATTGACAAGGAACTCGTAGTGTAAATGCGGTCCTGTTACGCGACCGGTGCCACCTAATGTACCGATAGCTTGGCCTTGCTTTACGCGTTGGCCTGTTTTTACGAGTCGCTTAGTCAAGTGCAAGTACTTGGTAATATAGGTATTGCTATGTTTGATAAAGACATAGTTACCGTTGAACTTGTTGTACGCTGACTTTTGTACAATACCGTCACCAGCAGCCCAGATAGGTGTGCCAACGGGTGCCGCATAATCAGTGCCTCGGTGAGGACGAACTTTCCCTGTCACCGGGTGGAGGCGACGAGGGTTGAAGTTTGATGTCACTCGACGGAAATCCAGTGGTGCACGCAAGAATGCTTTCTTCATAGCGCGTCCATTTTCATCGTAGTATTTTCCGCTTTTCTCATCCAAAATGGCAGTGAACGTATCTCCTTGGTTTTTAAATACGGCTGCAATAATTTTGCCACGACCAATCACTTCACCTTCAACGACTTCTTCTTGGTAAAGCACTCGAAAAGAGTCATTTTTACGAATGTCTAATGCAAAGTCGATGTCCCAACCAAAGATACCTGCCAGTTCCATGATTTGATTTGCGTTTAATCCTGAAGTGATCCCAGCGTTCCAGAAATTGGATTTAATGATCGCTTCCGCATAGTTATATTGGTGATCCACCTCTTTTTTATCCACTTCAGAGACGTATTTATCACCTTGTAACTTAATGCGGAATGTCTCAAAAGCATTCAATTTACGTTTTAGCTGAATAAAGTCGTTGTTCTCATCAAACCCGAACTTCAGTTGGTCTCCTGGGCGTAGACGAGTGAGTTGGTCTTTAATTTCTTTGTCAGAAGTAATCAAGTCATGCAAGAGGCGCGGAGACAAACCGACGCGATTGAATAAGACCGCGGCACTCTCACCATTTTTGATTTTGTAAGTCTCCCAGCGTAGGACAGTTGGAAGACTGGAAGACTCGCTTCTTACCGGGGATTCGATAGAGAGTGGTACAGAGTAATGCTGACCGACTTGAAGGCGGCTTTGCTGCGGGTCGAGGTCTTGCGGATCAGGCAAAAAGAATAGTGCAAAGATGATGAGGGCACTAAAAACGCCGATCAGTACTTTGTGCAAGAGTGGAAGTCTGACAAAAATTGAATGCATGAGGTACTTGATTGCTAAATTAAACATAAAAAATGACAACTACCTAGTCTAACGTGTTTCAAAATGCATCGCTATTCAAGTAAGATGTTCAGCTATTATATTTTTGCCAAATCTGTGGGAGTGAACAAGAATGGCGAGCATTGAAGCTGCATTAGCCGAGATTAAGCGCGGTGTTGAAGAGCTGATTCCAGAAGAAGAGCTGATCGCAAAACTAAAAGAAGGCCGTCCTCTACGTATTAAGTTAGGTGCCGATCCAACAGCACCTGATATCCACCTAGGCCATACGGTTATTTTCAATAAGCTTCGCTTGTTCCAAGAACTAGGTCATGAAGTGACGTTCCTAATCGGTGACTTCACTGCAATGGTAGGTGATCCAACAGGCAAAAACACGACTCGCCCACCGCTAAGCCGTGAAGATGTTCTACGCAACGCAGAAACGTACAAAGAGCAAGTCTTTAAGATTCTTGATCCAGCTAAGACTAAAATTCAGTTCAACTCTGAATGGCTATCTGAGCTTGGTGCAGAGGGTATGATCCGTCTTGCTGCTAACCAAACCGTTGCTCGTATGCTTGAACGTGATGACTTTAAAAAGCGTTACGCAGGTGGTCAACCAATCGCAATTCACGAATTCATGTACCCGCTATTGCAAGGTTGGGATTCTGTCGCGATGGAAACGGACGTAGAGCTTGGTGGTACAGACCAGAAGTTCAACCTCCTAATGGGCCGTGAACTGCAAAAATCTCACGGTCAAAAACCTCAAGTTGTACTAATGATGCCACTTCTAGTTGGTCTAGATGGCGAGAAGAAGATGTCTAAATCTTCAGGCAACTACATCGGTATCAGCGAAGCACCAAGTGAAATGTTTGGTAAGATCATGTCTATTTCAGACGATCTAATGTGGAGCTACTACGAGCTACTGTCATTCCGTCCTCTGGAAGAAATTGCACAGTTCAAAGCCGACGTGGAAGCAGGTAAGAACCCTCGCGATGTTAAAGTGCTGCTAGCAAAAGAAATCATTGCTCGCTTCCATAGTGAAGCAGACGCGGATGCGGCTGAGCAAGAATTCGTGAACCGTTTTGCCAAGAATCAAATTCCTGATGAAATGCCAGAGTTTGATTTCGATGCGGGCACACCAGTAGCAAACCTACTTAAAGAAGCGGGTCTATGTGCTTCTACTTCTGAAGCAATGCGCATGGTTAAGCAAGGCGCAGCGAAGATGGAAGGCGAAAAAGTTGCAGATGCGAAGTTTGCTCCTGAAGCAGGCACTTACGTATTCCAAGTGGGTAAACGTAAATTCGCACGTATTACTATCAAGTAATTAATAATTGTTCCAAATGAAAGCGTCCTATGGGCGCTTTTTTTGTATAAAAATTTGGTTAAAACGTAACGGATTGACTGCAAAAATTGATTAACTTTGCTACTATACGCGCGTTGCCAGATGGGCAACATTATTGGAGATTTACATGAATAATACCGACCATCCTCCCAGTTGTTGGGTGAGTAAGATAAAGGGAGTGAAATAACCCTCTTCGGTATTGGCGATCTCCGTCTTACCCAAGTGGTGAGGCATCTTTTCACATTTTCTTCTCGTTATTTCCTTCTTACATTCTGAATAGACAGTGCTTTTGCATTGATGATTTCATTCGCCTTGAGTTTCTTAATCATTGAAAACTGACGCGGATGATGCGTTGCGTGCGTTGTCGATGGTCGTTACCAATGCCAATCGGGAGATTCGCCATGACGGTAATGAACAACACTTTTATTGAAACAACACCAAACTTTTCAGAAGTCGAAATTGGTGCAGCTCGTAATGCGTTTTTGCAATATGAGCAAGAGCAGCAGTTACATTTACTGACCATCATGCCTATTGATGAGGCGGTCGGTATTTTGAAGCACTGTTCAGTTGGTTATGTAAACAGTCTTATTGCTCAACTTGAGCAAGCAGGATTTGATAAGCGAGCTCGGCACTATGCGCATCAATTAGGTTTGCATATTTCTGAAGTTGATACACCAGACGGTTATCTTTCTACCAGTGTGTTAGGGCATGTTAAGCAGCGTATTGGCTGGATCATCGCACTTGCATTGTTAGGGATCGTTTCAGGCCTTATTATCGCTCAGTATGAAGATACGCTAAGCCAGTTAGTTTTGTTGGCGGTTTACATGCCGGTGATCGCAGCTGCGGGTGGTAATACAGGAACACAAGCGGCAACGTTGGTGATTCGTGCTCTTGCAACGGGAGAGTTAAAGAAACGCCAATGGCTAGAAGTGCTTTGGAAAGAAAGCCGAGTTGCACTTTTCATTGCATTGGCGATCAGCATTGTGATGGTAGGGCGTATTATGCTGTTTAGCGGCAGTCAGTCTACAGGTGGATTTGCACTTGAAGATATTGCCCTTGCCATTGCCGTTGCGCTGTTTATACAAGTGACGATATCCACAACACTTGGTGGTTTATTACCTATTGTGGCAAGAGCTTGTAAACTGGACCCTGCCGTATTAGTGAGTCCAGTATTGGCATCCATTGTGGATATATCTGGGATGTGGATTTACTTTACAGTGGTGAACTACTTCTTAGGTATTGCCTGACTAAAACTCACAATATCTTGATAGAACAGTGTCTCAAAACGTGTGATAGGGGCGATAGCAGGTTTGTTGTCGTCCCTTTTTTCTGGGAAATAGTCCGACACAAACTGAACAAACAGTGTATTTGGCTGCCCATTTTTGTCTAGTCCGTATCCCGCCATATTGTATGTGCCATATAACGATCCACTTTTTGCTATGAGTTGGCCTTTGATTGGGGCTTTACGCATGCTCTGGCGGTACTGAAGTGTGCCTGACTCGCCTGATTTAGGCATGATGGCGATCAGATTCAATTCTTTTTCATGCTGCCAAATGTACCGTAGGATTTGAGCCATAGAAGTAGCAGAAATACGGTTATTTCGTGACAAGCCGGATCCGTCCTCTAAGCGAGCATTTTGAATGTCGACACCTGTATTAGCAAAAATGATCTGTTTAATGGCTTCTGTGCCATTGGTAAAGCTCCCTGGTTGAAGAAAGAACTTAGCACCAAGCGTTTTCGTGAGAGTGTCTGCAATCAAGTTGTCAGATCGTTTTAGCATTTCATCGAGCAGTTGTGGCAGTGGTTTAGACTTGTGCATTGCTAGCAGTTTTCGTTCTTTTCTAGGCGCTTTGCCTATCCGAATATCACCACTAAGATTGATTCCAACTTGTTTTAATAATTTTTCTAGTTTTTGACTGGTATAGCTTTCTGGATCTTGAACTGCAAATTTGAGGGGGAGTGGCTTATCCCCACGGTCAACCAAACAGCCGGTAAGTTCATATTGGTTGTTTGGGTTGGCGATTAGGTCCAAATCACAATGACGGCTTTTTTGAACACTTCTAGAAACGGTTTGCACACGAGTGGTGACATTTATAGGTTGATGCTCAGGAACATAGACACGCGTAGTGCCATTCTTATTGGTATAAATAGAGGCTTGAACGCAATTGTCGTTTAATGCGATGGCAGAGGCTGGTGCACTGTAGCATACGCCTAAAATGTCCCAAGGCCAGCCGACAGCACGGTTGTATCCCGTAAACGCGCTGTTATCGAGCCACAAATCGCCTTTGATATGCTTTAAGCCATTTTTCTTTGCGCGAGTGAGGAGGTTTTTTAAATCTTGTGTTTGTAGGGTTGGATCGCCAGAAAAGGTGATGACAGCATCTGCACTGGAGCTTTCTATGCTGGTTCGAAATACAAATGCGTTGCCAAGCTCAAGTTTTGCAGCCAGTGCCGTGACGATTTTTAACGTGCTTGCTGGTGGGAAGTATTGGGTTGTTGGTTGTATTCCGGTTAGCTCGCTTTGGTCGTTAAGTTTTTCGGCAATAAGGCTAACACGCACCCCCTCAGGCAATACTTCCTGATGAGGGTAAGCGAAAATAGATGCAGAAAAAAGACTAAAAAACAGTACAGCGGACCAACGTAGATGCATAGTAATTTTTGATTGTGTGGATTATGTCATTGAGTATATACCGAAAATTTGCAGAATTCCGGATATAAAAAATGCCCGCAAGATGCGAGCATTTTATCTTTAATTCATGAGACTGAATTAGAAGTCGTAACGTAGACCTAGAGCTAGCTCGTCTTCTGCGTCAATCTTAGTTGCAGTGCCGTTAAGTTTAGATGTTGAGCCGATCTTATCGCCAGCATCAATTAGGTTGAAGTTGTACGATACGTAACCACGGAAGTTAGGCTGGAAGTAGTAAGATGCATCAACAGCGAAGTTGTTTGCAGACGTTTCATTGTTCGTTTCTGCATTATTGTATGTTGATGTGAATACCGTTTGACCTAGAGTGTAAGCACCGGCTAGTTCGTAACCTGTGTAATCTACAGTGCTCTTAAGGTTATCTGTCATTTTTTTGCCGTCAGTGAATACACCCGCGAAGTATAGATCGCTGATAGTGTAAGACGCTGCTAGCATGTACTCGTTCGCTTTATCTTGATCAGCATAACCTGCACCTAGGTTAATACCAGTGTCGCCTAGTGCGTAGATCGCAGATAGAGAGTAACCATCTTGCTTGTTGTCGTAGTATTCACCAGTTTGTTCGTTTTCTAGGCGGTCAGCAAAGCGGTAGCTTGCTTTAACTGCTAGGTTTTCGAATTGGCCTTTGTATGCAAGCATGTTGTCTGCACGGTCAGCGACTGCCAGTTTGTCTGCTGCAGTGTTGCCTGCGTAAGCCATGATATCTGTGAAGTCTGTGATAACACCTAGTGCGCCATCGTTTTTACCGTAAGTTACTTCACCGAATGCGCCACCAAGACCAGCGTATGCGTAACGAGTGTCTAGGTTGTTGCTGCCGCTATCTACTACGCCTTTATCAGCTGTAGTGAACTCACCTTCCCAGAAACCAACACCGTATAGGTTGTCGTTGATTGCTTGAGTACCAAGGAAGTTTAGACGGATACGAGATTTGTCTGCTGCATCGCCATCTTTCATAGATAGACGAGCTTCAGCACGACCACCCATCTCTAGAGAAGTGCCATCTTGGTTGTAAAGTTCCGCTGCGTTAACACCTGTTGCAATAGCTGCTGCAGATACAGAAAGAGCAATTAGAGTCTTTTTCATCTTATTAGTCCTAGTTCGCTGTCCATAATCATTGTTTTATGGGGGAGAGTTGTTCTCTCTCAAGTTTTTGCTATGTGCATAGTTTTATTCGGTAAAAATTATCCGTAATAGTTAAAGCTACGCCACAGCAACTTGCCGGACATGTTTTACTGCTAAAGTTTCATGATGAGTTAGTAAAATGATATAAATCCAAATAATGAACACTGTTCGATTTTTACTGTTGTGGTATTAAGTTATTGTATTTAAGAGTTTATTGTTGTCGTGACATTGCTCTGACATTGATTACTTTTTACCTTTATTTATGTTTTTTATGTAATGAACACTGTTTGTTTTCAATAAAATGAGACAATGATTAATGTGGATATTGATTCATTTGGTGGTTTGATTTCACCTTAACAGCTGCAAATTCGAATTAAGGTGATTTCACTGAGGAGTTTGTTTAAACTAAGTGAAACAACTCCTTGAACGTACTACCCAGCTTCGATAGCCGGGTGGGCTTTTTTTTGTCCAAAGACACCTTTGGCCTTGAGGTTATATAATGGAAAAAGTTCCTATGACACTGCGTGGCGAGCAGCTGCTACGTGTAGAACTAGAACGTCTACTAAAGCTTCGTCCGCAAATTTCAGAAGCAATTGCAGAAGCGCGTGAGCTTGGTGATTTGAAAGAAAACGCGGAATACCACGCTGCACGCGAAGAGCAGGGGATTTGTGAAGCACAAATCCGTGATATTGAATACAAGCTATCTGTTGCTCAAGTTATCGACGTAACTAAAATGGATAACACTGGCAAGGTAATTTTTGGTTCAACAGTGACACTGATTGATTGTGATACTGATGAAGAAAAAACTTACCAAATCGTTGGTGATGATGAAGCAGACATCAAAGCAGGTCGAATTTCAGTAAGCTCACCTATCGCTCGTGGCCTTATTGGCAAAATGGAAGGCGACGAAGTTGCTATCCAAACACCTGGTGGTGCAAAAGATTTCGAAATCGACAGCGTTGAATACATCTAATTGGTATTCGATAGATGCAAAAAAGGTCGCCAATGGCGACCTTTTCTTATTCCAAATAGTAAGTAGGAATTACTTACGAGGAATTTCGATTTTACGCTCTTCAGACTGACGGAATAGTACAAGTACTTTACCAATAGTCTGAACTTTTTCAGCGCCCGTCTCACGTACGATAGCGTCGATGATTAGCTGTTTTGTCTCACGATCTTCTGATGCAACTTTAATTTTGATCAGTTCGTGATGGTTTAGAGCGATTTCAATTTCTGCTAGCACGGCTTCTGTAAGTCCATTTGCGCCCATTAGCACAACAGGTTTTAAACTGTGAGCCAGGCCTTTAAGGTGCTGCTTTTGTTTGGTGCTTAGGTTCATTACGCGGCCAATTTTCTTTAATATAAGGGTTGAAAAAAGCTATTTTAACGCCATCTATTGCTGAAGACTATAATTTATTGAGTAATAGGTTGGACCTATTAAAACAATAGCTCCTATTTGTGCCTTGTTGGGATTAAAATGAGTAAACAAAAACATTCAGCGAGTTCTGGTCGTTGGTTGAAAGAACACTTTGATGATAAATACGCAAATGAAGCTCGTAAAAAAGGTTACCGTTCGCGTGCTTACTTCAAAATTGATGAAATCCAAACGAAAGATAAACTGTTGAAACCAGGAATGACCGTGGTCGATCTAGGTGCAGCACCAGGAGGATGGTCTCAATATGCTGCTAAGATTGTAGGTGACAATGGTCAAATCATTGCATGTGACTTGTTGCCAATGGATCCCATTGCTGGTGTAAGTTTCTTGCAGGGTGACTTTCGTGACGATGCGGTTCTAGAGGCATTGTTAGACAGAATTCAACCATCTATGGTTGATGTTGTAATGTCTGATATGGCACCTAATATTGCGGGTAACAACTCAGTTGATCAGCCACGCGCTATGTATTTAGTTGAATTAGCTTTAGATATGTGTCGACAAGTTCTAGCACCTAATGGTAGCTTTGTCGTAAAGGTTTTCCAGGGTGAAGGCTTCGACGAGTACGTTAAAGAAGTCCGAAACATGTTTAAAGCCGTAAAAATCAGAAAACCAGACTCATCGCGAGCTCGCTCACGAGAAGTCTTTGTTGTAGCCACTGGTTACAAAGGTTAACTATTTCGCTCGTTTAGAGCATGGTTAACACTATAGCTACAGCTTATAAACTGTAGTACCCTACCTTTAATTACAATTAGTTATCGAGAGGCTGACACCTTGAGTGACATGGCAAAAAATTTAATTCTGTGGCTTGTTATCGCTGTCGTGTTGATGTCGGTATTCCAGAGCTTTGGCCCTGGAGAGAGCAATGGCAGAACCGTGGATTACACCACGTTTGTACAGGAAGTTGGCCAAGGCCAGATTCAAGAAGCAACTTTTAAAGACGGTGAAATTAGTTTCGTTCGTCGTGGCGGTGGTGCCAAAATGGTCACCTACATGCCGGTGTACGATCAGAAGCTTCTAGATGATCTAATTAACCAAAATGTAAAAGTACAAGGTACGCCTCCTGAAGAGCAGAGCTTACTCGGTACTATATTCATCTCTTGGTTCCCTATGATCTTACTGATTGGTGTGTGGATTTTCTTCATGCGTCAAATGCAAGGCGGTGGCGGTAAAGGCGCTATGTCCTTCGGTAAGAGTAAAGCTCGTATGATGAGCGAAGAGCAAATCAAGACAACTTTTGCTGACGTTGCAGGCTGTGATGAAGCAAAAGAAGATGTCAAAGAACTGGTTGATTACCTACGCGATCCAAGCCGCTTCCAAAAGCTGGGTGGTAAGATCCCGACAGGTGTTCTAATGGTCGGTCCTCCAGGTACTGGTAAAACGCTTTTAGCGAAAGCCATTGCTGGTGAGGCAAAAGTACCGTTCTTTACTATCTCGGGTTCTGACTTCGTAGAAATGTTCGTGGGTGTTGGTGCATCTCGTGTGCGTGACATGTTCGAACAAGCAAAGAAAGCGGCACCTTGTATCATCTTTATCGATGAAATTGATGCGGTAGGTCGCCAACGTGGCGCAGGTGTTGGTGGTGGTCATGATGAGCGTGAACAAACACTAAACCAAATGCTGGTAGAGATGGATGGTTTCGAGGGTAACGAGGGTATCATTGTTATCGCAGCAACCAACCGTCCAGACGTATTGGACCCTGCATTGTTACGTCCGGGTCGTTTTGACCGCCAAGTGGTTGTTGGCCTACCAGATGTACGTGGTCGTGAGCAGATTCTTAAAGTTCACATGCGTAAAGTACCTCTAGCGGGTGATGTAGAACCATCACTAATTGCTCGTGGTACACCGGGTTTCTCTGGTGCTGACCTTGCTAACTTAGTTAACGAAGCCGCACTGTTTGCTGCTCGTGGTAACAAACGCAACGTATCAATGGTTGAGTTTGAGTTAGCGAAAGACAAAATCATGATGGGTGCAGAGCGCCGCTCAATGGTGATGTCGGAAGACGTAAAAGAGTCAACGGCTTACCATGAAGCAGGTCACGCGGTTGTTGGTCGTCTAGTGCCTGAGCATGATCCAGTGTACAAAGTGTCGATCATTCCACGTGGTCGTGCGCTAGGTGTCACTATGTACTTGCCAGAACAAGATCGTGTAAGTATGTCGCGTCAACACCTAGAGTCTATGATTTCTAGCTTGTACGGCGGCCGCTTAGCTGAAGAACTGATCTACGGTGCTGATAAAGTTTCAACAGGTGCTTCTAACGATATTGAGCGTGCGACTGAAATCGCGCGTAAGATGGTAACGCAATGGGGCTTCTCAGAAAAACTTGGTCCTCTTCTTTACGCAGAAGACGAAGGTGAGGTGTTCTTAGGTCGTAGCGTGACTCAGACGAAACATATGTCTGATGACACAGCGAAGCTTATTGATGATGAAGTTCGTAATATCATCGATCGCAACTATGACCGTGCGAAGAAAATCTTGGAAGACAATATGGATATCATGCATGCGATGAAAGATGCGCTAATGAAGTATGAAACCATTGATGCTGGCCAGATTGATGACCTGATGGAACGCAAAACTGAGATTCGCGAGCCAGCTGGTTGGGGGGATAACCCAAGCAACAAGTCTGACCGCGATGATACGCCAAAAGCGCAACCTGAAGTAAAAGCTGAAGAAACAGAGGTTGAAGCAGAAAAACCTGCTGAACAACCAACTTCTCAAGAAGCTACTTCTAGCGACGTTCCAGAAAAGAAAGATTCAGAATAACGTTAATTGATAGTAATAAACCCCGAGTTCGCTCGGGGTTTTTGTATTTATGATGATTATTAAAGCAAACAATAAATCTCTCGACCTTTCCCGTCCTCATGTGATGGCAATTCTCAATGTGACGCCTGATTCATTTTCTGATGGCGGAAAATACAACTCTCTCAATAGCGCATTACTCCAAGCAGAGAAAATGATTAACGCTGGCGTCAGTATCATCGATATCGGTGGTGAATCAACTCGTCCTGGCGCTCCAGACGTTGAGTTGGAAGAAGAACTTCAACGTGTCATTCCTGTTATCAAAGCGATTCGAGAAAAATACGACGTATGGATTTCTATCGACACAAGTAAAGCAGAAGTGATGCGCCAAGCCATTGAGGCAGGCGTGGATATCATTAATGATGTGCGAGCCTTACAAGAGCCAGGCGCATTGGCGGTTGCGGCAAAAGCCAACTTGCCCATTTGCTTGATGCATATGAAAGGGCAGCCTCGTACAATGCAAGCTAACCCTCAATATGATGATCTCATGAGCGATGTTGCTGAATTCCTTCAAGAACGTATCGCAGCATGTGAGGCGATGGGGATTGATAAGTCTCAACTTATTCTTGACCCGGGTTTTGGCTTTGGCAAAACCACTGAACACAATTATCATATGCTGGCTCATCTTGATAAGTTTCATGAGTTTGGTTTGCCAATTTTGGCGGGGATGTCTCGTAAGTCGATGATTTTTAAATTACTTGATAAGCCAGCAGCCGAATGTATTAATGCGAGTGTCGTTTGTGCCACTATTGCTGCAATGAAAGGGGCGCAGATCATTCGAGTTCACGATTTTGAGCAAACCATCGAAGCAATAAAAGTTGTCGAGATGACGAAAAACAATATTTAAAAAGAATTAAGGAAAGTTTTATGTCTGATAAAAGACGTTACTTTGGTACAGATGGTGTACGTGGAAAAGTTGGACAATACCCAATTACACCAGATTTCGTACTTAAGCTTGGCTGGGCTGCTGGTCGTGTACTAGCAAAACAAGGCACAAAAAAGGTTATTATCGGTAAAGATACCCGTATCTCTGGCTACATGCTTGAATCTGCTCTAGAAGCGGGTCTTGCCGCGGCGGGTCTAAAAGCGACGTTTACCGGTCCAATGCCTACACCTGCAGTGGCATACTTAACTCAAACGTTTCGCGCAGAGGCGGGGATTGTGATTTCTGCTTCACACAATCCATACTATGATAATGGCATCAAGTTCTTCTCATCAGAGGGTACGAAACTGCCTGATGATATCGAGCTAGCGATTGAAGCTGAGCTAGACAAAGACATCGAATGTGTTGAATCATCTGAGCTTGGTAAAGCAACGCGTCTAAATGACGCAGCGGGTCGCTACATTGAATTTTGTAAGGGAACCTTTCCATCAGAGCTTAACCTAGCAAAACTGAAGATTGTTGTAGATTGCGCGCATGGTGCGACATACCACATCGCTCCTAACGTATTTAAAGAGTTAGGTGCTGAAGTCGTGGCCATGGGTGTAGAGCCGAATGGCACTAACATCAATGATGAAGTTGGCGCGACAGATGTACGTGCGTTACAAAAACGCGTTGTTGAAGAGCAAGCTCATCTAGGCCTTGCATTTGATGGCGACGGCGACCGTATCATTATGGTTGACCACCTTGGTAATAAGGTCGATGGCGACCAAATCGCTTACATCATTGCGCGTGATGCATTGCGTCGTGGCGAGCTAAAAGGCGGTGTAGTGGGTACGTTGATGACCAACTTGGGCATGGAAAATGGCTTAAAACAGTTGGGTATTCCATTTGTACGTGCAGCTGTTGGTGACCGCTATGTGATGGAACAGCTGTTGGCAAAAGGTTGGAAGATCGGCGCAGAAAACTCAGGTCATGTTATTTTGTTAGATAAAGTGACAACCGGTGATGCAATTGTAGCTGCACTTCAAGTTCTCGCTTCTGTTGTTGGTAGTGATATGTCCTTGCACGATCTGTCTCAAGGCATGACGCTTTATCCACAGGTACTTGAGAATGTACGTTTTTCAGGTGATAGCAATCCACTGGAAGCTCAAGCAGTTTTAGACTCTGTCGCAGAAGTGGAAGCTGTACTCGGTGAGAAAGGGCGAGTACTTCTTCGTAAATCAGGTACTGAGCCACTTCTTCGTGTGATGGTAGAGGGTGAAGACGCTGAGCTGGTACAGGCGTCAGCGCTAAAAATCGCAGACGCTGTTAAAGCAAACTGCTAATCGAAAATTACTACTCACAATGTAAATTGAGTATGTGATGTATCTCGAATGTAGAATAGAAAAGGGCATCTTTTGCCCTTTTTTTGAGCGCTTAATGCATTAGTGCTGATTTTTTGCGAATTTTCCCTTGTCAGCGTTACTGGCTTTCGCTAGTATTGCTCCGCCTCCTGTTAGGAGGTCGCTAGCCTTGTTCATGAATAACAAAGAGTATTTTTGAACGGCGCTGGCTCAACAATTTGGAACATAGGTGGAAAAAATGTTTTCAGTTCTACTTGTGATTTACCTGTTGGCAGCGCTTGGTGTGATTGGCCTTGTGTTGATTCAACAAGGTAAAGGCGCAGATATGGGAGCCTCGTTCGGTGCAGGTGCTTCAAACACAGTGTTTGGCGCTAGCGGCTCAGGTAATTTCTTAACCCGAACAACTGCTATTTTAGCAACCGTATTTTTTATCGTTAGCTTGTTACTTGGCCGTATGTCAACGCACACGACTGAGTCACAATGGGTAGACCCAACGTTAGGTCAGCCAGTTGTAGAGCAAGTTAAAGATGCAGCGAGTGAAGTTCCAGCACCAGCTGGTGATGAAATTCCTCAATAAGCTGTAAAGGTTTATGACGCCGAGATGGTGAAATTGGTAGACACGCTAGCATGAGGTGCTAGTGCCTTTGGTGTGAGGGTTCGAGTCCCTCTCTCGGCACCATGTATTTACAAACTTGTAAATCGCCTGTTTGAGCGTATAATGCTCAGCAAGTCGGACGCGGGGTGGAGCAGCTTGGTAGCTCGTCGGGCTCATAACCCGAAGGTCGTCGGTTCAAATCCGGCCCCCGCAACCAATCTCTTCTTTCTTTAGGAAGAATGGAAAGGTTGGCAAGTTTGCGCAGTGCTAACCATACTGCGAGTTAAGAACAGCATTATTGGCTATTCTTAACGTATCAGGGTCCAGCAGCATAAAACCCCGACTTTCGGGGTTTTTTGTTATCTGAGTTTTTATAATTTAACTCAGAATGTTGCTTGGTTTTTTGATTGGGCTCTGAGCCCTTTTTTTGTTTCTGGAGTGGTTCAAATGACTGGTTTAGAAAGACAACTTACTGAAATGCTTGAAGCGCCAGTAGCGGCATCAGGTTATGAGTTAGTTGGATTAGAATTCATTCGTGCAGGTGCGCACTCAACGCTACGTATTTACATTGATCATGAAAATGGCATTAATGTGGATGACTGTGCAGAAGTTAGCCGCCAAGTGAGTGCAGTATTAGACGTTGAAGATCCAATTTCTGTTGCTTATAGCTTAGAAGTGTCTTCTCCAGGTTTAGAAAGACCACTTTTCAAAGCAGCACATTACGAGCAATTTATTGGTCACGAGGTCAGCATCGTTTTGAAGATGGCTGTGGCAAACCGTCGCAAGTGGAGTGGTATTATTCACGGCGTTGATGGTGAGACAATAGCGGTTATGGTTGAAGGGCAACAAGAAGAGTTTGCTCTAAGCAACATTTCAAAAGCTAACCTGATCCCTAAATTTTAGTTCCCTAAAAAAGTTTAAGCTTAGAGGCTAAATACAATGAGTAAAGAAATTTTAGCGGTAGCAGAAGCGGTATCGAACGAAAAAGCGGTACCTCGTGAGCGTATCTTTGAAGCTCTTGAGATTGCTCTAGCGACGTCTACAAAGAAAAAGTACGAAATCGAAATCGATGTACGTGTTGCTATTGATCGCAAAACAGGTGAGTTTGTTACTTACCGCCGTTGGTTGGTTGTTGAAAACGTAGAAAATCCAACAAAAGAGATTTCTCTTGAAGCAGCACAATACGACGACGAAACTGTTCAACTGGGCGATTTCATCGAAGACGAAATCCAATCAGTAACGTTTGACCGTATTACTACGCAAACAGCTAAGCAAGTTATTGTACAGAAAGTACGTGAAGCTGAGCGCGCGCAAATTGTTGAGCAGTTCATCGACAACGAAGGTGATTTGATCACTGGTGTTGTGAAAAAAGTAAACCGTGAAACTATCGTACTAGACCTTGGCAACAACGCGGAAGCTGTGATCCTACGTGATGACCAACTTCCTCGCGAAAACTTCCGTCCAGGTGACCGTGTACGTGGTTTGCTATACAAAGTTGCACCAGAAGCTCGTGGCTTCCAACTTTTCATCACGCGTTCTAAGCCAGAAATGCTAGCAGAGCTATTCCGTGTAGAAGTGCCAGAAATCGCTGAAGAAATCATCGAATTGAAAGGTGCTGCACGTGATCCAGGTTCTCGTGCTAAAATCGCAGTAAAAACAAACGACAAGCGTATTGACCCTGTGGGTGCGTGTGTTGGTATGCGTGGTGCACGTGTACAAGCGGTTTCTGGTGAGCTTGGTGGTGAGCGCATTGATATCGTGCTTTGGGATGATAACCCAGCGCAATTCGTTATCAATGCAATGGCTCCTGCAGACGTTGCATCTATCATCGTTGATGAAGATGCGCACTCTATGGATATCGCTGTAGAAGCTGATAACCTAGCACAAGCAATCGGCCGAAGCGGTCAAAACGTACGTTTGGCGTCTCAACTAACTGGTTGGGAACTAAATGTAATGACGGTTGCAGATCTTCAGAAGAAACATGCTGAAGAATCTCAAGCATCTATCGAAAACTTCATGAAGTATCTAGATATCGAAGAAGACTTTGCTCAACTACTTGTTGAAGAAGGCTTCTCTACTCTAGAAGAAGTGGCATACGTGCCAGTAAATGAGCTTCTTGAAGTTGACGGTTTAAATGAAGAACTTATCGAAGAGCTTCGTAGCCGTGCGAAAGATGCGTTAACAACAATTGCACTTGCACAAGAAGAATCTTTTGATGGTCTAGAGCCAGCAGAAGACCTACTAGGCTTGGATGGTCTAGAGCGCGAGATGGCATTTAAATTGGCAGCGAAAGGTATTGCAACACTAGAAGACCTAGCTGACCAAGGCATCGATGATCTAGAAGGCATCGATGGTCTAACCGAAGAGCGTGCGGGTGAGCTAATCATGGCAGCTCGTAACATCTGTTGGTTCGGCGAAGAATAATATTTTCAGCAAGGAGGAAGCGGCATGACACAATTAACAGTTAAAGCACTGAGTGATGAGATTGGTACGCCAGTCGACCGCTTGATTGAACAACTTGCTGACGCTGGCATGAATAAGGCGAGCTCTGACAATGTTACTGATGAAGAGAAGCAGAAGCTTCTCTCTCATTTGAAAAAAGAACACGGCGATAAATCAGGTGATTCTGAGCCGACTCGTCTAACTCTACAGCGTAAAACTCGTAGCACATTGAGTGTTAATGCGGGTGGCGGTAAGAGTAAAGATGTTCAAGTAGAAGTGCGTAAGAAGCGCACATATGTGAAGCGCAGCACTATCGAAGACGACGCAAAACGTGAGGCTGAGGAAGTAGCAAAGCGTGAAGCTGAAGAGCTTGCGAAGCGTGAGGCTGAAGAACAAGCCAAACGTGAGGCTGCAGAGAAAGCACAGCGCGAAGCCGATGAAAAAGCAAAACGTGAAGCGGATGCAAAACGTGAAGCTGAAGAAAAGGCAAAACGCGCACAAGCTGATAAGGCTAAGAAAGACATGAATGCAAAAAATGCGGATGCTAATACGCAAGCGAAGAAAGATGCTGACGAGCTAAAGCGTCGTCAGGAAGAAGAAGCCCAACGTAAAGCTGAGCAAGAAGCCGCAAAACTTGTAGAAGAAGCGCGTAAACTTGCTGAAGAAAACGAAGCTCGTTGGACTGAAGAAGAAAAGAAAAAGAAAGAGCTAGAAAACTCTGACTACCATGTAACGACATCATCGTACGCACGTGAAGCTGAAGATGCTGCAGATCGTAGCTCAGAAGCTGGCCGTCGTAAGAAGAAGAAAAAAGCTTCTAACCGCAACGATGACAACGAGCGCGGTGGTCGTAACCAACGTGGTGGTAAAGCTCGTAAAGGTAAACTTGCTAAACCAACTTCAATGCAACACGGTTTCGATAAATCGGCAACGGTAGCGAAGCAAGATGTTGTTATTGGTGAGACTATTGTTCTTTCTGAACTAGCTAGCAAGATGTCGGTTAAAGCGACAGAAGTTATCAAAGTGATGATGAAGATGGGCGCGATGGCGACTATCAACCAAGTGATTGACCAAGAAACAGCGGCACTTGTTGCTGAAGAAATGGGTCATAAAGTTGTTCTTCGTAAAGAGAACGAACTGGAAGAAGCAGTACTATCTGACCGTGACACTAACGCAGAATCAGTGCCACGCGCGCCAGTTGTGACCATCATGGGTCACGTTGACCATGGTAAAACGTCAACACTTGACTACATCCGTCGTACACACGTTGCATCAGGCGAAGCGGGTGGTATCACACAGCACATTGGTGCTTACCACGTAGAAACTGAAAACGGCATGATCACGTTCCTTGATACTCCAGGACACGCGGCGTTTACTGCTATGCGTGCTCGTGGTGCTCAAGCGACAGATATCGTTGTACTTGTTGTAGCTGCGGATGATGGTGTAATGCCACAAACAATCGAAGCGATCCAGCACGCGAAAGCGGCAGGCGTTCCTCTGATTGTTGCAGTGAACAAGATCGATAAAGAAGACGCGAACCCAGACAACGTTAAGAATGAGCTAGCTCAATACGACGTAATCCCTGAGGAATGGGGCGGTGAGAACATGTTTGTTCACATCTCTGCTAAACAGGGTACAAACATCGATGGTCTTCTAGAAGCGATTCTTCTTCAGTCTGAAGTTCTTGAACTTACTGCTGTAGCAGAAGGTATGGCATCTGGTGTGGTTGTTGAATCTCGTCTAGATAAAGGTCGTGGTCCAGTTGCAACTGTACTTGTTCAATCAGGTACGCTACGTAAAGGCGATATCGTATTGTGTGGCCAAGAGTACGGCCGCGTTCGTGCAATGCGTGACGAATTAGGTAAAGAAATTACAGAAGCTGGTCCATCTATCCCTGTAGAGATCCTAGGTCTTTCAGGTGTACCATCTTCAGGCGACGAAGCAACAGTAGTACGTGATGAGCGTAAAGCACGCGAAGTAGCAAACTACCGTGCTGGTAAGTTCCGTGAAGTGAAACTTGCTCGTCAGCAGAAATCTAAACTAGAGAACATGTTCTCTAACATGACTGCTGGTGAAGTTGCTGAGCTAAACGTAGTTCTTAAAGCGGACGTACAAGGTTCTGTGGAAGCGATTGCCGACTCTCTACTAAAACTGTCTACTGACGAAGTGAAAGTGAACATCGTTGGTTCTGGTGTTGGTGGTATTACAGAAACTGATGCAGTACTTGCAGAAGCTTCTAACGCAATCATCCTTGGCTTTAACGTTCGTGCGGATGCATCTGCTCGTCGTGCTATCGAAAATGCAAGTGTTGATCTACGTTACTACTCAATCATTTACCAATTGATTGACGAAGTTAAACAAGCAATGGGCGGTATGCTTGCTCCAGAATTCAAGCAAGAGATCATTGGTCTTGCTGAAGTACGTGACGTGTTTAAGTCACCGAAACTGGGCGCAATCGCTGGTTGTATGGTTACTGAAGGTCTAATCAAGCGTAACAACCCAATCCGCGTTCTACGCGATAACGTTGTTATCTACGAAGGTGAGCTAGAATCACTTCGCCGCTTTAAAGATGACGTTCAAGAAGTTAAGAATGGCTACGAGTGTGGTATCGGCGTTAAGAACTACAACGACGTTCGCGTAGGCGACCAGATCGAAGTATTCGAAATCGTTGAAATCAAACGTACTCTAGACTAATTGACTAATATTACTAAATGTCTAAAAGACAAATAGTAATGGGTTGTTGAATACACCATGGGGGGCTGGCTTGACCATCCCCCCATTCTTTCTATGTAAGAGAATGAATATGTCAAAAGAATTTAGCCGCACGCAGCGTGTTGCACAACAGCTGCAAAAAGAACTTGCGATGATCCTTCAGCGCGAAGTTCGTGATTCTCGTTTGGGTATGGTAACCATCTCAGATGTAGAAGTATCTCGTGACCTTGCTTACACAAAAGTATTTGTTACTTTCCTATGTGTCGGTGAGCAAACGCCAGAATCATGCCTAGCAGCTCTACGTGAGCATGAAGTTCATATTCGTATGATGTTAGGTAAGCGTATTCGTTTACGCTTAACACCAGAAATCCGCTTCTACTACGACAACACGCTTGTTGAAGGTATGCGTATGTCTAACCTAGTATCTGAAGTCGTTAACGAAGACAAGCGTAGACAAAAAGATGCTGGTCGTGAAGACGATCAAGCACAGGCTGGAGAAGATAACTAATGGCTCGTCGTCGTAAAGGTCGTCCAATTAATGGCGTTATCTTGTTGGACAAACCAACAGGTATCTCTTCAAATGATGCACTGCAAAAAGTAAAGCGTATCTACTTTGCTGAGAAAGCAGGTCATACGGGTGCATTGGACCCACTAGCGACGGGCATGTTGCCGATCTGCTTAGGCGAAGCAACCAAGTTTTCGCAATTTTTGTTAGATTCAGATAAACGCTACCGCGTGATTGCTAAGTTAGGCGAACGTACAGATACGTCTGATTCTGACGGCGAAGTGGTAGAAACACGTCCAATCGATGTTGATTTAGCAAAACTAGAGTCATGCATTGATACATTCCGTGGTGAATCTGACCAAGTGCCTTCCATGTTTTCAGCATTGAAATACCAAGGTAAGCCACTATACGAGTACGCTCGTAAAGGTATCGAAGTACCACGCGAATCTCGCAAGATCACAGTATACGAAATCGTACTTCATCGCTTTGAGGGTGATGAAGTTGAGATGGAAGTTCACTGCTCAAAAGGCACTTACATCCGTACTATCGTTGATGATCTTGGTGAAATGCTTGGCTGTGGTGCACACGTGACAATGTTGCGTCGTACTGGTGTTGCTAAGTACCCATACGAGAAAATGGTGACACTTGAACAGTTAAATGAACTGTTAGAACAAGCTCATCGTGATGAAGTAGCGCCAAAGGAACTGCTTGATCCGTTGCTGTTACCAATGGACACAGCCGTAGAAGATTTGCCTGAGGTAAATTTAAACGCGGAGTTAACCGACCTTGTGCAGCATGGTATGCCTGTTCAGGTATTTGGTGCGCCAGCAGGAACGCCAATTCGTATGACTTCTGGTGAAGACAAGTTGTTTATTGGCGTTGCTGAATTGAACGATGATGGGAAAGTGGCACCAAAACGTTTGGTGGTTTTCCGAAACGAAGAGTAACTTCGTTTAGTTCAAGAAAATACCGGCTTTTGTGCCGGTATTTTTATATTGCGTGAGTTAGGAAACTTCCCTATAATTCGCGCTTCGCGTAGCGGCTGAATCAGAGATTGGCTGCTACAATTTTAAACCTACTCTTATTAGGAGAGAATTATGTCTCTGAATGCAGAAACTAAAGCAGCAATCGTAGCAGAATACGCACAAGGCGAAGGCGACACTGGTTCACCAGAAGTTCAAGTAGCTCTACTTACAGCTTCTATCAACCACCTTCAAGGTCACTTCAAGGCTCACAAAGGCGATCACCACAGCCGCCGTGGTCTTCTACGTATGGTTTCTCGTCGTCGTAAGCTTCTAGATTACCTAAAAGGTAAAAATCTAGCTCGCTACCAAGACCTAATCAAGCGTCTAGGCCTACGTCGCTAATAAGCGACTGCATAGCAGTTTGTAAAAAAAAGGGGCTTTATGCCCCTTTTTTGTTGCCCCTTACTTATTTTGGCTGCTATAGCTTAGCCAAATCACACTTATGCCGTTATACTACACGCGGCTAAATCTCGTTTAGAGGTTTTAATCAGCTCAATACATTACAGTCAACCACGTCGACCAAAAGGTCGCGACTATTAAAAATGCACTTCAGTTTGACTCAGTCCATTTTTACTAGTCGCGATTCGTAATGCTTTGAGTGTCTATTAACACATTCTGAGATTTTTCTATTCATAGAGAAAAATTAGAAACAAGGAATAACAATGTTCGAAAAACCAGTTGTTAAAACGTTCCAGTACGGTAACCACACAGTTACCCTAGAAACTGGCGTTATCGCTCGTCAAGCTACAGCAGCAGTAATGGTTACAATGGACGATACAGCAGTATTCGTTTCAGTTGTAGGTAAGAAAGAAGCAGTTGCGGGTCAAGATTTCTTCCCACTAACTGTAAACTACCAAGAGCGTACATACGCTGCAGGTAAAATCCCTGGTGGTTTCTTCAAGCGTGAAGGTCGTCCTTCTGAAGGTGAAACGTTAACGGCTCGTCTAATTGACCGTCCAATCCGTCCACTATTCCCAGATGCATTCAAAAACGAAGTTCAAGTTATTGCAACAGTAATGTCTGTAAATCCAGACGTTCAACCTGACATCGTAACGATGATCGGTACTTCTGCTGCGCTTGCTATTTCTGGTATTCCGTTCAACGGCCCTATCGGTGCAGCACGTGTTGGTCACATTAACGGCCAACTAGTACTAAACCCAAGCAATACTGAGCTAGATGCATCTAAACTAGACCTAGTGGTTGCAGGTACAGAATCAGCAGTACTAATGGTTGAATCTGAAGCAGACAACCTAACTGAAGAAGAAATGCTAGCAGCGGTTGTTTACGGTCACGACCAACAACAAGTTGTTATCAATGCGATCAACGAATTCAAAGCTGAAGTGGCAACACCAGCTTGGGATTGGGTAGCTCCTGAAGAGAACACTGCACTGGTAACTAAGATTGCTGAACTAGCAGAAGCTAAGCTTGTCGAAGCGTACCAAATCACTGAGAAGATGGCTCGTTACGATCGCATTCATGAAATTGCAGCAGAAGTAAACGAAGCGCTACTTGCTCAAGATCCTGAAGCGGATACAAAAGAAATCCACACTATCTTCCACGATCTAGAGAAGACAGTGGTACGCCGTAGCATCATCGCTGGCAACCCACGTATCGATGGTCGTGAGAAAGACATGGTTCGTGCGCTAGACGTACGTACTGGCGTTCTTCCACGTACTCACGGAAGTGCGCTATTCACTCGTGGTGAAACACAGGCGATCGTTACAGCGACTCTAGGTACACAACGTGATGCTCAAATCATCGATGAGCTAACTGGTGAGCGTAAAGATCACTTCCTACTACACTACAACTTCCCTCCATACTGTGTAGGTGAAACTGGTTTTGTAGGTTCTCCTAAGCGTCGTGAAATCGGCCACGGTAAGCTAGCTAAGCGTGGTATCGCTGCGGTAATGCCATCTGTAGATGAGTTCCCATACACAGTACGTGTAGTATCAGAAATCACAGAATCTAACGGTTCTTCTTCAATGGCTTCTGTATGTGGTACTTCTCTTGCTCTTATGGACGCAGGTGTGCCAATCAAGTCATCTGTTGCGGGTATCGCAATGGGTCTTGTTAAAGAAGGCGACGACTTCGTTGTGCTTTCTGACATCCTAGGTGACGAAGACCACCTTGGTGATATGGACTTTAAAGTAGCAGGTACTCACACAGGTATCACAGCACTTCAAATGGACATTAAGATCGAAGGTATCACTAAAGAGATCATGCAAATTGCGCTTAACCAAGCTCAAGGTGCACGTAAGCACATCCTATCTGTAATGGATGAAGCAATCTCTGGCGCTCGTGATGACATTTCTGAGTTCGCTCCGCGTATTCACACAATGAAGATCAGCGCAGACAAGATCAAAGACGTTATCGGTAAAGGTGGTGCAGTTATCCGTGCTCTAACGGAAGAGACTGGTACAACTATCGAAATCGAAGATGACGGTACAATCAAGATTGCAGCAACAGAAGGCGCTGCAGCGAAAGAAGCAATTCGTCGTATCGAAGAGATCACTGCTGAAGTTGAAGTAGGCCGTATCTACACTGGTAAAGTTGCACGTCTAGCTGATTTCGGTGCATTTGTAACGATTCTTCCAGGTAAAGACGGTCTAGTACACATTTCTCAAATTGCTGAAAAACGCGTTGAGAAAGTATCTGACTACCTAGCGGAAGGCCAAGAAGTTCAAGTTAAAGTGCTTGAAATCGACCGCCAAGGCCGTGTACGTCTAAGTATGAAAGAAGCGGTTGAAAAGCCTGCTGAAGAAGCGGCTATTGAAGCGCCTGAAGCTAAAGACGAGTAATAAAGTCATCGACTTTGGTCTTTTATTAGCTTAAGAGGCTGAAAGCGTGCTATAAAAGGGGAGCAATAATGCTCCCTTTTTTGTGCTTGTTCTGTGCGTTTGTTTACATTTGTCTATATAAGACGAACGCATTACCGAGCAACCTTACGGCGGTCTAAACAGGAGTCCCAATTAGTGAAATGGTTTCAAACCGCAAGTTTATGTGTGGCGTTCGCGCTGACCGGGTGTGTGAATACCGCTCAGCACTCAACTGAACAGTGGATTTACCCTCCGATGGCAGTACCTCTTCAACCGAGTGTGCAGCAAGAGGTCCAGATCGCTCGCCTTTCTCAGTTGCTGCAACGTCCTGACCTGAGTGATGAAGTACGAGCAAAGATGCACTTTGAGCGTGGTAATTACTATGACAGTGTCGGATTGCGTGACCTAGCTCGTTTGGACTTCAACCAGTCTTTGCAATTGAATCCCGCTCAGCCAGATATCTTCAACTTACTTGGCGTGTTCTTTACTCAAGTCGGTGAGTTTGATGCGGCGTATGAAGCTTTTGACTCCACTTTAGAACTTGCACCAGAAAACTCTTATGCAGAGCGAAACCGAGCAATTGCGCTTTACTATGGTGGTCGTATCGAGCTTGCGTTAGAAGATATGACCAAGCATTATCAAGAAATGCCGAGCGATCCATTTCGCGCACTCTGGCTCTATATTATTGAGGCAGAGCAGAACCCTGAACAAGCTAAGGCCAATCTTCAACAGCGTTACCAACGCGATCGTAGTGAAGAATGGGGTTGGGTTTTAGTCGCCATCATGTTGCGTGATGTGTCGGATGAAGCCGCATTGAAAGCGATCATGGAGGGCACTCGTGAGAATTATCGTCTTGCTGAGCGCCTAACAGAAACGTATTTTTACCTAGGTAAGCGCTACCGTTTAGAAGGGAATGTGGCAGACGCCATATCGCTATACAAATTAGCCATTTCTTTCAATGTGTATGAGTATGTCGAGCATCGCTATTCTTTCATCGAGTTAACTCAAATATACGAGCAACTTCAACAAGAGCAATTAGCTAAGCTCAAAGCCGAACAACAGGCAACAGAGCAAGAATAATCGAAAGCCGCCATGTTATAAGGCGGCTTTTTTGTGCTTGAACGTTTTAAAGTTAAAATTTAAAATAGTTAGCCTGGCTAACTAAATGAATAAAACTTGATGGCATTAGAGAAAAGTCTGATTGATCTTGAGCGTTTTTGCGCGAAAGCGTGGCGTGTTTACGCAAAAGAAGATCCCCTTTCAAATCTCAGCTTCAATGAGTTCGATTATTTGCGAGTCATTCACGTGAATCCACAAGGTATTCGCATCACCGATTTGGCGGAGGAACTGCAAGTCACTAAGCCGTCGGTTTCGAATATGGTGGATCGTTTAGAAAGAAAAGGCCTTGTTAAGCGGGTTCCGTGTAATGAAGATGCGCGAGCTAAGCGTGTTGTTTTGACGGAAGAGGTGATTGAAGATATGTCCTTGGAACAGGTTGTCTATAAGGATATCTCTGCACAAATGACGCGAAAACTCAGCGAGCGGGAAACTATGCAATTGAAAGCGCTATTGAACAAAGCGCTTGGAGATTGAAGTAATATTTTTTATTTTTGTCTATTTAGTTAGCTTTGCTAACTATTGAAGGTACAGATGCAAAACTCAATTTATAAACAGTTTTGGAAATACACCATTCCGACTGTTGCAGCAATGCTTGTAAATGGACTCTATCAAGTTGTGGACGGCATATTTATCGGTCGCTACGTTGGTGCCGATGGGCTAGCAGGTATCAATATTTCTTGGCCAATTATCGGCTCGATTCTGGGTATTGGTATGATGGTTGGGGTAGGTACTGGTGCACTATCATCAATTAAACAAGGTGAGAAAGATAGCGACGGCGCGAAACGCATTCTTTCTACAGGCTTATTGCTGCTTGTTGCACTGATGCCTATGGTTGCCACGATTCTGTATTTCTTTGCTGATGATTTTATCCGCTGGCAAGGTGCAGAGGGCCGAGTTTATGACCTTGGTCTTCAATACTTACATGTGTTAAGCGTAGCTTGTGTGTTCTCCTTAGGTTCGATAGCCGTTCCATTCTTATTGCGTAACGATGATAGTCCCAACCTAGCCACTATTTTAATGGTGATTGGCGCCATTATTAATATCGTGTTGGATTATGTTTTCATTGCGTTACTTGATTGGGAACTGACAGGTGCAGCCATTGCGACCGCTCTTGCGCAGATGGTAGTAACTATTCTTGGTGTTGGGTATTTCTTTACCTCGAAAGCAAAAATGCGTTTGACGGTCAGCGACTTAAAGATGCAGTTTGATGTCATTCCTAAGATTGTCACGATCGGTACTTCTAGCTTCTTTATGTATGCCTACGGCGCAATGATGGTGGCATTTCATAACAGTTTGTTCGCGCAACATGGCAGCGCACTGCTTATTGGCGCCTACGCCATTTTGGGCTACATAGTGACGGTTTATTACCTGATTGCAGAGGGTATCGCCAACGGTATGCAGCCACTAGTGAGTTACAATCATGGTGCTCGCAATCAAGACAATATTCGTAAACTACTTAAGATCGCGATGGGAACATCAGTACTCGGCGGCGTGGCATTTGTTATTTTGATGAACATTTTCCCATACGAGTTTGTCTCGGTGTTTAATAGTTCAGATCAAGAGCTCATTGATAGCGCGGTGGTAGGGATTCGTCTACACATGTTCGCTTTGTTCTTTGATGGTTTCTTAGTGGTTGCAGCGGCGTACTATCAATCGGTTAACAAAGGCAGTAAAGCGATGTTCGTTACGATAGGAAATATGCTGGTTCAACTTCCATTCCTATTCATTATGCCAAAGCTCTTGGGCGTGACAGGTATTTGGATTGCGTTCCCGCTGTCTAATATTGCGTTAAGTTTGGTGGTATTTACCATGCTATGGCGTGACATTAAGAAGCTAATGAATCAGAGTCCGGTTGAAGCCGCGGTTCACGTATCTTAGTAGCGAACAGTTAGCTATTCACAGTTAGCTATTCATAAGTAGCTATTAACTATTGCTAAAAGCAGTAAAAAAGTAGCAGCAACGAAAAAGCGAGGTTAGTGCCTCGCTTTTTTATTGCTTCGATAGTTGTGAGAAGTGGTTAGATGTTCTTCACTTCTAGACCCGCAAGTTGATGCCAGTAACCGTTACATTGACGGTCCTGAATCTTCTCAGGGTTTGTTCCTTTCTCATTTGAGCGGAAACGGTCAAGCTCAGAGAATGTACTGATGCCTAATGGGCTTAGACGAACCACATCAACTAGGCCGTCCATACTTGGTAGATCGTTGATCAGGTTGTAGCAGTAACCGGATTGGGTTTGAATACCATTAAGGTTAAAGACTTCTTGGCCCTCTTGGCTACTTACTTGAATGCCGGTAGGGTACTTAATACAACACGTTTCACAATCGTCTTTCGCACGGTTTTCTGCCCGAGCCGTAAAGCAGCGTGCAGAGTAAGCCAGTGGTAGGTAACCATGGCTAAATACTTCCACTTCAAACTTGTTGCGAATACCCAGTTCATCACATTGAACGAGCGTGTTACTTAACCATTCGCGAGACAGTTCTACAGGCATACACCAACGAATCATGCCTTGTTTAAGGAACAAGTTCAGCGTGTGTGCGTTGTACGTGTTCACCGCAGGTCCAACGATGAATGGTACCTTGTGTTCAGAAGCCAGTTGAACACCTGATACGTCGTTTGCTTCAATGGCGAAGTCACCGTTGTCGATGTACTTCTTCATGATGTTCACTTCGCTTGGTGCTTCGAGCAGCGCCATTGTTGAAAGCACCACTTGCTTGCCAGATGCGGACAGATCTTTTGCAATATCAAACCAGTGCGCAGGTTTCATCTCACGACGCTTAGAACACACGGTTTCGCCTAGGTAGATGATATCGGCTGAACTTTGTTTTGCTTGCTCGTAGAATGCTTCTACATCTTGCTTTGGCCAAAAATACAATAATGGGCCAAGTGCGTACTTCATTGAATTATCCATCTTAACCTCTATTGCCATTTGCGGTGGTAAGCACCCAGTGTCGTTTGCGTGCCTTCCGATACATTCGCCAGTGCTGCATCCCATGCGGTTTCTACGTGGTAAGCTTCAGGGTTTGCTTGGTAACGATCGATTGCTGCGCGCCAGGTACGCGTAACTTGCTCTACATAAGCAGGACTGCGCTGACGGCCTTCAATTTTCACTGACGCAACGTTTGCTGCAAACAGCTCTGGTAGCATCGACAGGGTATTTAGGCTCGTTGGTTCTTCTAGCGCATGGTAACGTTTTTTCTCACCATCAATGTCTGCATCGAAGCGGCCTTTACACAGTGTAGGATAACCTGCATTTTCGCCAGCGCTGTAGCGGTCAATTAGGATGTCATTTAAACGAGACTCTAGACCTTGTTCGGTTTCTTGCCAGCGTACGTACTTCGCAGGAGAGCATGCGCCTACCGTATTTGGCGATTCGCCCGTCATGTATGATGAGAGGTAACAACGCCCCTCTGACATGATGCATAGGCTACCAAAAGCAAATACTTCAAGCTCAACATCACTCGTCATATTACGTGATAACTGTTTTACTTGATGGATAGACAATACGCGCGGTAATACAACGCGTTTTACATTGAAGTTCTGTTTATAGAAATCAATCGCCGCAACGTTTGTCGCAGAGGCTTGGACAGAAAGGTGTAGTTCAAGCTCAGGGTATTTGCGAGCGGCGTATTCAAGTACCGCGATGTCAGCCACGATAAGGGCATCGACACCAAGAGCGGCCGCGTTATCAACGGCGTTAGTCCAACGGTCAAAACCATTCGGGTGTGCAAATGTGTTTAACGCTACGTGGATTTTCTTATTGCGGTCGTGAACATATTGCACCGCTTTTTCAAGCTTTTTGCCATTAAAGTTCAGACCCGCAAAGTGACGAGCGTTTGTATCGTCTTTGAAGCCGATGTATACGGCGTCTGCACCGCAATCAATCGCGGTTTTTAACGCAGGCAAGTTACCCGCAGGACACAAGAGTTCCATATGCTCACAATTTAGAGAGAAAAAGATGCCCGCATTTTATGAAGAATTGTGAATAGCGAAATTGACCTAAGTTAGGTTTAGCTCAATAAAGTGAGAATTTACCCCTTGGGATTAAGGGGTAACGCTCAAATTTTGCAGAAACTGAGATCAGTTTTTATGTCGACGGTTCTGTGCAAACAGTTCTTCAACTTCATGTTTAGGTTGTGGTCGGTGAAAATGGAACCCTTGTATCGAGTTGCATTGCAGATTAGAGAGTAGTGTCGCTTGTTGGTGTGTTTCTACCCCCTCGGCAACCACGGTTAAGTCGAGAGATTTTCCGAGGTTAATGATGTTCTCAATCACCGTTACTTGTTTTGGCAACGTGTCGATGTCGTTAATAAATGCGCGGTCAATTTTGAGTTCATCAATAGGAAATCTGGCAAGATAAGAAAGTGATGAGTAACCAGTACCAAAATCATCAATGGAGAGGTCAAAGCCCAGTTTTTTAATCGCATTGAGCATTTGTAGAGTATGGTCACTGTCGCTCATTACGGCGCTCTCAGTGAGCTCAAAAGTGATGCAGCTTGGGTCCAATTCTGTTGTGCGAAGCAGCTTTTCCATGAAATCAATGAGCTGAGGGTTACCAAATTGTTCCGGAGACAGATTTATTGCTACACGGCCAGGTAGGATCCCTTGTTGTTTCCAACGTTTTACCGTGTTAAATACATCACGCATGACCACCTTACCAAGGTGTTCAATCAACCCCGCGCGTTCTGCTACGGGAATAAAGGCGCCAGGACTAATGTACCCCTCGACTGGGTGTTTCCAACGAACCAACGCTTCCGCACCATTAATGCTGAAATCGCGCGCGTTCACTTTTGGCTGATACCACACCTCTAACCCATTTTGTTGCAATGCTTTTTGTAGTTCGATTTCCAGCCATAAGCGCATTCGAGCTTCTTTGTTCATTTGATCGTTGAATTTGATCAGACGGTTTCGCCCCCGATCTTTCGCTTCGTACATAGCTGTATCGGCATTTTGTAACAAGATACGGGCATCTTGACCATCTTCTGGGTAACGAACACTGCCGATAGAGCAAGCGAGGCGTTTTGTGAAATGGTGTAAATCAAAGGGTTGGTTGATCAGAGCAATAATGCGTTCAGACAGTGTTTCTGCCATGAGGTTATTCTCGGGCTCTGGCAGGATAATGCCGAATTCATCCCCACCAAGGTGGCCAATAATCGCTTGAGTGGGTAACGAGCGCTTAAGGCGAGCAGAAACTTCTTGAATGACTTTGTCACCGATATGATGACCAAGCGAGTCATTGATATTCTTAAAGTTGTCGATATCGAGGTAAAAAACAAGCAGGGGCGTTTGGCTTTTAATGAGCTGCTCCAGCCGCTTGGTAAAACCAAAGCGATTATAAAGTTTGGTTAAGCTATCGATATGAGCATCTTCAGAAGCAGTGGATGAAAGTGCTTTTGGGGCATCATCGGCATCTTGAATAAGAATAATTTGGGACTCATTCCCTAAAATGGCTGTGTGGTCGGCATGCAAGCGTACTTTTCGTTCGAACCCGCAACGTGCGCTGGTTAAACATAAAAAAGGCTTCTCTGAAAGCAATGAGCTTATTGGATGACTAAAAACTTTTTTGCTGTTTTCATCAATGAATAATCGAGAAACTTCTTCTCCAAGTAATTCATGAGGGGAATTTAAACCAAGGAGACGGGCTGATGCTGGGTTGGCCGAGATGATGATGTCATCTTCAACGAGTAGCAATCCGTCAGGTAGAAGACGAGTGAGTTTTGCAAACTTTGTTTCGGATTCTTCTAGCGAGCGAACTAAAATCTGTTTTTCTGATGTATCGACGGCATGAAAAATAATAAAACGGATTTCATCGCTTTCTTTCACGGGAGAAAGACTAAAATGTAGGCTAGTTTCTAGATCGGTTTCATCAAGGGTAATTTCTGCTTCAACATGATCGCCTTTAAATGCGCGGTCATAGTAGGGAGAAAGCTTGGCATAAAAGGCTTCTCCTAAGACTTGTTTGTCATTGAGCCCAACAAGTTCGTCTTGATTGAGGCCTGCTATATCACAATAGCGTTCACTCACCATCCGATAACTGTGTTTGTTATCAAGAATGGCAAAAAAGAATGGGCTATTTGAGGTAAGCGTTGCAAACCAATGTTGTAATTGTTGGGAAGGCATTAAGGGGTTACCGATCTCCAATGAGCCTGATTATTCGTCCGTGTAATAAAAACGCTATTTTGATAACTATAACTTTGAACCATACGTTATAAAAGCGTTTCTCGATGTCTCAGCGCCAATAATTCAGATAAAGTCAAAAAGTCGACGCAATAGTTGGCGTAACCGCCCATTTCTAAAACAAATAGTTTTCTTGATACATAACAGGTACTGGTATTACTCTATTGCGTAAGATAAACAACCTTATGACAAAGTAACGGATAATTAGCGTGTTAAACAAGATTCGCAGTCAACTAGTAAAGAATGCAGCTTCAATTTTGCGATCTCCAGTCCAGTTATTGCCGCAAACTGTTCAGAAAAAAGCCTTGTTAGAAGGGCTTAAAATGGTATTCAAAGAAGCCTTGGAAGATGGCGATTTTGAGTTTCTTGAAGATAAGTGGCTAAAAGTAGCAATTAAAGACTTGAACTTAGCTTGGTACATTAGTTACCAAGATGAGAAGTTGGTGGTAGCAGATAAGCCCGTTCAAGAAGATGTGAGCTTTAGTGGCAACCTTAATGATTTGGTGTTGATTGCGGGCCGTAAAGAAGACCCTGACACGCTGTTCTTCCAACGTCGTCTTTCTATCGAAGGTGATACTGAGCTTGGGTTGGAAGTGAAGAACCTAATGGACAGTGTCGATTTGGAGCAACTACCGAAAACCATGCAAGTGGCACTGAACCAATTGGCAGACTTTGTCCAAAAAGGCGTGCAAGAACCAGTGCAAGAAAGCGGAGTGAAGAATGCTTATTCGAACTGAGGCTCCGGCAGACATTTTAACGATCGATCGTCTTCTTAAGCAGACATTCCCAACGGAAGCTGAAGCGAATTTGGTAATGCGTTTACGTGAAAACGGTAAGCTTACTTTGTCTTTGGTGGCATGTACCGATGAAGGCGAAGTCATTGGTCACGCGCTGTTTAGTCCAGTGACCTTGAACGGTGAAGATTTGTCGTGGCAGGGGCTTGCACCCTTGGCTGTGCATGAAGATTATCGTCGTCAAGGTATTGCTGCTGAGATGATCAAGGAGGGTTTTGATTCTCTGCGTGATTTCGGTTACCCAGTTTGTGTCGTACTAGGCGATCCTGATTACTATGCACGTCAAGGTTTTAAAGCCGCAGAAGAGATGGGTTTTGACTGTGCATGGGAAGTACCCCAAGGTGCATTCCGCGTAGCAGAATTGGCAGAAGGTCAGTGCGAAGGACGTTCTGGCCGTATCGATTATTCGCCAGAATTTTCTGAGTTATAATCGCTAAGATTGAATGACAAAGCCCGCAAGAAATAGCGGGCTTTATTTTTTGAGCAGATTTAGTTTCCTGAGTAGACTTGGTTTTTGACTAGACTTAGTTTTTGAGTCGTCACAGAGGAAAAGTGATCTAATCTTGCTCTTGGACGCGCTTTTTGCCCCAAATTTCGATTTTTGCTTTTTTACTCACACCAGCTGCATTGAGTGTCATGTTGCCCCAGCTTTTGTACTCCATATCAATACGCTTGAGTTTGGCATCTTCAGAGCCTGGTAGAGTCCAAGCTCGTGTTGACATGCCTTTAGTCAATGTCCCAGTCATGGTTTTAAGTTCTTTCTCACTACCATCGGTCATGATGACTTTCATATTTTTGAAGTTCATGGTGCCTTGAATGCACTTAATTTTGATTTTGCTAAACTGACGATTTTTAAATAGACCGTTCGGTTCTACGGTATCTGTTTCGGTTTGAAAGTTAACGGTTTTTTGAGCAATCAGTTCCCAGTTATCATCATTGTTCTTAGCAAACGTAACGAAGCTGGTGGTTGAGATTAGCAGTGCAATAGTGATTGTTTGGAAAAGCTTCATAACACCTCTGACTTTACATGCGATTATTTGGTAGCATTGCCTCGTTCAATTAGGTGACAAAAAATGTCAATAAACGAGAAACAGTATTTAAATGAAATGGGGATCAGCACATGGGAGTTGATCCATCCAGATAGGTTGGAAAACTATCAAGTGCCAATGTTACGTTTGCAAAGTTCTTGTAAACTCCTATTGGTTTCACCAATGTGTCCAGAAAATGAGACAGCATTGATGTTTGAGCGGGTGCTAAAAAGTATCAAGCTCTCACTTGATGATGCGCTGCACCTAGAGCCAGAGCGTTTATCATCTTTGGGTGAACATGATTTGGAATGGGTGTGGTTTGCTGGCTGTGAGGCCGATACGAGTATTAATGCTAAACAGCTGACTTCGCCGCTGTTAAAAGACATTGATGGTAACAACGAACAGCGCCGCGCCTTATGGCTGCAGATTTGTTCATATTCTTAATGGAGCAAACGCGTGACGATTGAAATTACGCCGATGAGCGCTGAACACTTAGATCAAGTATGGCAAATTGAACAACAGGCTCATTCTCATCCTTGGGCCGAGTCGCTCGTTCGCGACTTATCTAGCCGAGGTGCATGTCATCATGTGATGACGGATGCAGGCAAGGTGGTGGGTTACTTTTATGGGCAGAATATTGTCGGTGAAGTGACCTTGCTTAATATTGCTATTGCACCGAGTCAGCAAGGGAAAGGATTGGGACAAAAGCTGCTTGATGCCTTTCTAGATTACTGTGAACAAGCCAAAGCTGAGAGTGCTTGGTTGGAAGTGCGTGAAAGCAATTTGCCCGCTATCCATATTTACGAGCAAGCTGGTTTTAATGAGGTTGACCGTCGTTACGGTTATTACCCAGCCAAAACAGGTAATGGCAAAGAAGATGCGATAATCATGAGTTATCTCTTCTTTTATTAAGACTCCGTTATCAGCATTAAGGAAAGTTGCCCCTAGCGCAATAATAGGGGACAATACCGCGCAATATTGAATCAAAAAAAGCTTGCTTTGTTTTTAAGCAAGTATCCAGACATCAAAGAAGATCAATTTCATGTCAAATACACCTTTTCTAGGCGAAGTTTCTAAACGTAGAACATTTGCTATTATTTCTCACCCGGATGCGGGTAAAACCACCATTACTGAAAAAGTACTGTTATTCGGAAACGCAATCCAAAAAGCAGGTACGGTTAAAGGTCGTGGTAACGCGCAGCACGCAAAATCAGACTGGATGGAAATGGAAAAGGAACGTGGTATCTCGGTTACTACTTCTGTGATGCAGTTCCCTTACAATGATTGTCTGGTAAACCTACTTGATACACCTGGACACGAAGACTTCTCGGAAGATACTTACCGCACACTAACGGCGGTTGACTCGTGTTTGATGGTTATCGATGCGGCGAAAGGTGTCGAGGATCGTACTCGTAAGTTAATGGAAGTTACGCGTCTTCGCGACACGCCAATCGTGACTTTCATGAACAAACTTGACCGTGACGTTCGTGATCCAATGGAAGTATTGGACGAAGTTGAAAACGAATTGGGCATGATGTGTGCGCCAATCACATGGCCAATCGGTTGTGGTAAAGAGTTTAAAGGTGTTTACCACATTCACCGCGATGAAACAGTTCTGTATGAATCAGGTCACGGCCACGAGATCCAAGAAGTACGCATCATCAAAGGCTTGGATAACCCAGAACTTGATGAAAAAGTCGGTGAGAGCCTTGCAGAAAGTGTACGTGAAGAGCTTGAGTTGGTCATGGGCGCATGTCCAGAGTTTGATCTTGAGTTGTTCTTAAAAGGTGAGTTGACACCAGTTTACTTTGGTACGGCATTGGGTAACTTCGGTGTAGACCATATGCTAGATGGTTTGACTGAGTGGGCACCTGCGCCGAAAACTCGTCAAGCGGTTGAGCGTGATGTAGAAGCAACAGAAGATAAGTTCTCTGGTTTCGTATTTAAGATCCAAGCAAACATGGATCCTAAACACCGTGACCGCATTGCATTTATGCGTATTGTGTCAGGCACGTACACGCAAGGAATGAAGATGAACCACGTTCGTCTTGGTAAGCAAGTCAGTATTTCTGATGCGGTAACCTTTATGGCTGGTGACCGTTCGCGTGCTGAGAATGCTTACGCAGGGGATATCATCGGTCTACACAACCACGGTACGATCCAAATTGGTGATACGTTTACTCAAGGTGAATCACTGAAGTTCTCTGGCATTCCGAACTTCGCACCGGAGCTGTTCCGTCGTATTCGTCTAAAAGATCCATTGAAGCAGAAGCAGCTACTTAAAGGCTTGGTTCAGCTGTCTGAAGAAGGGGCGGTACAGGTATTCCGTCCACTACAAAACAACGACCTAATTGTAGGTGCGGTTGGTGTGCTTCAGTTTGACGTGGTTGTGGCTCGTTTGAAGTCAGAATACAACGTTGAAGCGATCTACGAGGGTGTTAACGTTGCAACAGCACGTTGGGTTGAGTGTGGTGATGCGAAGAAGTTGGACGAGTTCCAACGTAAGAACCAAGCGAACCTAGCGCTAGATGGTGGTGATAACCTAACCTACATTGCACCGACAATGGTTAACCTAAACCTTGCGCAAGAGCGTTTCCCTGATGTTGATTTCCGTGCGACGCGTGAACACTAATCAATACGAAACTGCTCGATAAAACAAATTAGATTCGAAGCCGCCCTTAGCTATACACTTAGCTCAGGGCGGCTTTTTATTTGGTGTAGGGAAGGTGAGAAATGAATTGGTTTAAGAAAGGACTCAAACGCTACGATGATTGGTGTAAAGAGATGGGGTTAACGCCGGATCAAAAACGCAGTTGCGTGCCGTATAAAAAAGATCCAGCACATGAAACATTCACTACCCATAAGAAAGCGCAAGAGAAGTCGAAGAATGAAACTGTTTGATACTCACTGCCATTTTGATTTTGATGTGTTCCAAGATGATTTTAGTCATCACTATGAACTGGCTCGTGAGCAAGGAGTGGAGCGCATATTGATTCCCTCAGTAGGGCCAAGCAATTGGTCTCGCATTCAAACTATAGCCAACCAATATCCGGGTATTTACTACGCATTGGGTTTCCACCCTTACTTTCTCCAGCATAATTTTGAGCAACACTTAGCGGAATTGGATCATCAGTTATCACTAGCAGGTGAGCAGTGTGTCGCAATTGGAGAGTGTGGTTTAGATTTTGCTATCAATGTTCCTGAAGATCTTCAAGAACGAGCTCTTGAGTTGCAGTTTGAGCTGGCGCGAAAATTCAAACTGCCCGTTATTCTTCATAGTCGAAAAGCACACAATCGACTTATTCAAATGGTCAAAACGGCAAAATTACCTAAAGGTGGCGTGCTGCATGCTTTTTCTGGCAGTTATCAGCAGGCGATGGAATGGGTTCGATTAGATTTTTTTATCGGTGTTGGTGGCACTATTACTTACCCAAGAGCCAATAAAACACGTGAGGCCATTCAAAAGCTGTCGCTGAAACACATGATTCTAGAAACGGATGCCCCTGATATGCCTATACTTGGCTATCAAGGTGAACCGAATCACCCTGCTAAAATCATCCGCGTACTGAATGAGTTGTCGCAATTACATACAGTTAATAAGCAATCGATTGCGTCTCAGCTGTGGGAAAATAGCAATTCAGTATTCTCAATATGTGAATAAAATCGAAATATGCTGTTTAAAATAGAAAACGTTTTCCTATCTATTGTGATACACCTCACAAATGGAGGTGAATTTATGATGAATCTTATAGGAAAGTGTGAAGGTGGCATTACTTTAATTGATGCTGCATGAGTATAATTGGCCCCGCTTTATAGCTCCATTTTGTAACACGCCAATAAATAACTTATAAGGAAGTCATAAACTATGAGCCTGTTTATGAGCCTAGTCGGTATGGTAGTGCTTCTTGCTATTGCATTTGCATTTTCTAATAACCGTAAAGCTATCAATCTAAGAACTGTGGGTGGCGCATTTGCTATCCAATTCGCATTAGGTGCATTTGTTCTTTATGTACCTTGGGGCCGTGATCTACTAAACGGTTTCTCTACTGGTGTTTCTAACGTTATCAACTACGGTAACAATGGTTCATCATTCCTATTCGGTGGTCTTGTTTCTGACAAGATGTTCGAAGTGTTCGGTGGCGGCGGTTTCATTTTCGCATTCCGCGTTCTTCCTACTCTGATCTTCTTCTCAGCACTGATTTCTGTTCTTTACTACATTGGCGCAATGCAGTGGGTTATCAAGATTCTTGGTGGTGCACTACAAAAAGCGCTAGGTACTTCTCGTGCGGAATCAATGTCAGCTGCTGCTAACATTTTCGTAGGTCAAACTGAAGCACCTCTAGTTGTTCGTCCATTCGTTCCAAAAATGACTCAGTCTGAGCTATTCGCGGTAATGTGTGGTGGTCTAGCATCTGTTGCTGGTGGTGTACTAGCAGGTTACGCATCTATGGGTGTTCCGCTAGAGTACCTAGTTGCTGCATCATTCATGGCAGCACCTGGTGGTCTACTATTTGCTAAGATTCTTCACCCTGAGACAGATAAGCCTCATGAAGATATCGAAGAAGCAATGGATGGTGGCGATGACAAACCAGCTAACGTAATCGACGCAGCAGCGGGCGGCGCGGCTTCTGGTCTACAACTTGCGCTAAACGTAGGTGCAATGCTAATCGCATTCGTTGGTCTGATTGCTCTTATCAACGGTATGCTAGGTGGCATTGGTGGTTGGTTCGGTATGCCTGAACTAACTCTAGAGCTAATCCTAGGTTACGCGTTCTCTCCACTAGCATTCCTAATCGGTGTTCCTTGGGACGAAGCAATCGTTGCTGGTTCATTCATCGGTCAGAAACTCGTTATCAACGAATTCGTTGCGTACTTGAACTTCACTCCTTACCTAGGTGAAAATGCTCAAGTGGTTGCGGCAACTGGTGAAGTAATGTCTCAAAAGACAACGGCTATCATCTCATTCGCACTATGTGGCTTCGCGAACCTTTCTTCTATCGCGATCCTACTTGGTGGTCTAGGTAGCCTTGCGCCAAACCGTCGCTCAGATATCGCTCGCATGGGTATTAAAGCTGTTCTTGCTGGTACGTTGTCTAACCTAATGGCAGCGACTATTGCAGGCTTCTGCCTTAGCCTTGCAGCTCTTTAATTAGAATCGGTTCTTAATATATAGACGCCGTTTTAAATCATGCCCTGTAGCAAGAAATTGCTGCGGGGCATTTTTCGTTTTTAGGCCTGTAAAATTGACTGGTCAAAGCTCGACGTTAACGGCTTGTACCGTTGATGGAATAGGACTGAAATTTTGAGATACAAACCGTTTGCGCTCTATTTGGTGCTACAGTTTTGCGGTGAAAATCTATAATGTAGTAATCATGAAGTTGTGGTTATGATGATGATTTAATCACAAAGTGAATATTACTTATTCGATGGGCAAATGAACTGCCCTTCAATGTCACATCTTAGAAGCGTTTTACTGTGTGATGTGATATTAAAGACACCGCAATCATAGATTGTTGTGCCATAGGCCAAACTGGTACTGTGCGGTGACAAGGATAGCAATTGGCATATGATTTTCGCTGACTATGCCGAGTCTTCAAGGAACCAAGTCCGTTCATTAATAGACTGATTAACCAAATTTTCACACACTGTCTGCTTCTTGATTATAGTTAGAGAGTTGATGTGAGGTTAAGCAGTGAATTTTTTGAATATTGATCGGAGATAGAAATGAGCGATTTAAAAGCAGCAGCGCTACGTGCACTTAAACTAATGGACCTAACTACGCTAAATGATGACGACACTGATGCAAAAGTGATCGCACTATGTCATGACGCGAAATCAGCGGTAGGTAACACAGCTGCAATCTGTATTTACCCTCGCTTTATTCCTATTGCTAAGAAGACACTTCGTGAGCAAGGTACACCAGATGTTCGTATTGCAACCGTAACGAACTTCCCACACGGTAACGACGACATCGAAATCGCAGTGGCTGAAACAAAAGCAGCAGTTGCTTACGGTGCAGATGAAGTAGACGTAGTTTTCCCATACCGTGCTCTAATGGCGGGTGATGAGAAAGTGGGCTTCGAACTTGTTAAGCAATGTAAAGAAGCTTGTGGTGATATCCTTCTTAAAGTGATCATCGAAACGGGTGAACTTAAAGAAGAAGCACTAATCAAGAAAGCATCTCAAATCTGTATCGAAGCGGGTGCTGACTTCATTAAAACTTCAACTGGTAAAGTGCCAGTAAACGCAACACCAGAATACGCTCGTATGATGCTTGAAGTGATTCGTGACATGGGTGTTGCAGAAACTGTTGGTTTCAAACCAGCAGGTGGTGTGCGCACTGCTGAAGATGCAGCTGCATACCTAGCAATGGCTGACGAAATCCTTGGTGACAACTGGGTTGATGCTCGTCACTACCGTTTCGGTGCGTCTAGCCTGCTAACAAACCTACTTAATACATTAGAAGTATCGGACGAAGTCGCTGATCCAGCAGCGTACTAATTCCAACAATACGTCTGAACGGTAGCACCAGCTTTGGTGCTACCAATCCTCTTCTATCCTACTTTTTCCATGGCTCATAATGAGCTTGGGGAGGCACTAATGTATTTACCACAAGAAATTATCCGTAAAAAACGTGACGGCGAAGTTCTAACAGCCGACGAAATCAACTTCTTCATTCAAGGCGTAGCAAACAACAGTGTATCTGAAGGTCAGATCGCCGCATTTGCTATGACAATCTTCTTCAATGAAATGACGATGCCAGAGCGTATCGCACTAACGTGTGCAATGCGTGATTCAGGTATGGTTATCGATTGGAGCCACATGAACTTTGGTGGTCCAATTGTCGATAAGCACTCTACTGGTGGTGTGGGTGACGTCACTTCTCTCATGCTTGGTCCAATGGTAGCGGCATGTGGCGGTTTCGTACCTATGATCTCTGGTCGTGGTCTTGGCCACACTGGCGGTACGCTGGATAAGCTTGAGTCTATTCCAGGCTACAACATTACGCCGACAAACGACGTGTTTGGTCAAGTAACTAAAGACGCAGGTGTAGCGATCATTGGTCAAACGGGTGATCTTGCTCCTGCAGATAAGCGCGTTTACGCTACTCGCGATATTACAGCGACAGTAGACAACATATCACTGATCACGGCGTCGATTTTATCGAAGAAGCTTGCTGCAGGTCTTGAATCTCTAGTGATGGATGTAAAAGTAGGTTCTGGTGCATTTATGCCAACTTACGAAGCGTCTGAAGAGCTAGCAAAATCTATCGTTGCGGTAGCAAATGGTGCAGGTACAACCACAACCGCTATCCTAACAGACATGAACCAAGTGCTGGCTTCTTCTGCTGGTAACGCAGTAGAGGTACGCGAGGCGGTTCGTTTCCTTACAGGTGAATACCGTAACCCTCGTCTACTTGAAGTAACCATGGCTTCATGTGCTGAAATGTTAGTACTTGGCAAACTTGCTGAGAACACAGAAGACGCACGTGCGAAGCTAATGGAAGTGCTTGATAACGGTAAAGCGGCAGAATGTTTTGGCAAGATGGTTGCTGGACTTGGTGGTCCTGCAGATTTCGTTGAAAACTACGATAACTATCTAGAAAAAGCAGAAATTATTAAGCCTGTATACGCAACAGAAACCGGCATCGTTTCAGCAATGGATACGCGTGCTATTGGTATGGCTGTGGTTTCTATGGGTGGCGGTCGTCGTGTAGCAACAGACGAAATCGACTACGCGGTTGGTTTTGACAACTTCATTCGTTTAGGTGAAGTAGCAGACAGTGACAAACCTCTTGCGATTATCCATGCTCGCACTGAAGAGCAATGGGCAGAAGCAGCAAAAGCACTTCGTAGTGCAATCACTGTAGGGGGTGAGTACACACCAACTCCAGAGGTTTACCGTCAAATCCGTGCAGAAGATCTTTAATCGAATAAGTAATGATACAAGGCCTACTCAACCATAATTAGACGCCGAGTGGGCCTAAGGAACGAGCAATGAAAAGAGCATTTATTTTAGTACTAGACTCATTCGGCATCGGCGCAGCTGCAGATGCGAAGCAATTCGGTGATGTAGGTTCAGACACGCTAGGTCATATTGCTGACCAGTGTGAGCAAGGCTTAGCAAATAACGACAAACGTAAAGGCGCACTTTGTCTTCCAAACCTATCTAAATTAGGTCTGGCAATGGCGCACAAAGAGTCAACCGGTCGTTTTGCACCTGGCCTAGATGCAGACGCTGAAATCATCGGTGCTTACGGTCATGCAGCAGAGCTTTCTTCAGGCAAAGACACGCCGTCTGGTCACTGGGAAATTGCGGGTGTGCCTGTATTGTTTGATTGGGGCTACTTCACGGACAAAGCGAACAGCTTCCCGAAAGAGCTGACTGACCGCATCCTTGAGCGCGCGGGTCTTGACGGTTTCCTAGGTAACTGCCATGCATCTGGTACTCAAGTTCTTGACGATCTTGGTGAAGAGCACATGAAGACCGGTCTACCAATTTTCTACACGTCAGCGGATTCTGTATTTCAAATCGCATGTCACGAAGAGACTTTCGGTCTAGATCGTCTGCTAGAGCTTTGCCAAATTGCACGTGAAGAGCTAGAAGATTACAACATCGGTCGTGTCATTGCGCGTCCATTTGTTGGTGCTGGTAAAGGTCAATTTGAGCGTACTGGTAACCGTCGTGACCTTTCTGTTGAGCCGCCATCAACTACGGTTCTACAAAAACTTGTGGAAGAAAAGCAAGGTAACGTTGTTTCTATCGGTAAGATCGCAGATATTTACGCAAACTGTGGTATCACTAAGAAAGTGAAAGCAACTGGCATCCCTGCATTGTTCGAAGCAACGCTAGAGCAAATTAAAGAAGCGGGTGACAACACCATCGTATTCACTAACTTTGTAGATTTCGACTCAGCTTACGGTCACCGTCGTGACGTAGCGGGCTACGCAGCGGCACTTGAGTACTTCGATGGTCGCATCAACGAAGTGCTGGATATTATGGAAGAAGACGATGTGCTTATCCTAACGGCTGACCACGGTTGTGATCCAACATGGCCAGGTACTGACCATACTCGTGAACATATTCCAGTGATTGTTTATGGTAAGAAAGTGCCAGCGGGCTCATTGGGTCGCCGTGACAGTTTTGCGGATATCGGTCAAACATTGGCAACGTACTTCGGTACTTCTCCAATGGAATACGGTAAGAACTTTCTATAATAAATAAGCTATTGAAAACTGGGAGCATGATTGCTCCTAGTTTTATGTTCGCAGTACTAAACCTATCTAAATAATTGGATTATTTACTTATCTAGATAGGTATTGGAATACTGCTTGTCAAAATCATATCAATCTAGTCCATTCCTCCATTAGAGGGGAACGCTAGAGACAGGTTAAGGAATAAAACATGGCAACTCCACATATCAACGCAGAAATGGGTGCTTTCGCAGACGTCGTTCTAATGCCAGGCGACCCGCTACGTGCAAAATACATCGCTGAAACTTTCTTAGATGATGTTGTTCAAGTATGTGATGTTCGTAATATGTTTGGTTACACAGGTACTTACAAAGGCCGTAAGATCTCTGTAATGGGCCATGGTATGGGTATCCCATCATGTTCAATCTACGTGACTGAGCTGATCAAAGATTTCGGTGTGAAGAAAGTGATCCGTGTCGGTAGCTGTGGCGCAGTAAACGAAGACATCAAAGTACGTGATGTTGTTATTGGTATGGGCGCATGTACAGACTCTAAAGTGAACCGCATTCGCTTTAAAGGTCATGACTTTGCAGCAATCGCTGACTACAAAATGGTTCGTGCAGCAGAAGAAGCAGCAAAAGCGCGCGGCGTAGACGTAAAAGTCGGCAACCTATTCTCAGCTGAACTATTCTACACGCCAGATCCAGAAATGTTCGACGTAATGGACAAGTACGGAATTGTAGGTGTTGAAATGGAAGCGGCTGGCATCTATGGCGTTGCAGCAGAATATGGCGCGAAAGCGCTGACAATCTGTACTGTTTCTGACCACATCAAAACAGGTGAGCAAACGACATCAGAAGAGCGTCAAAACACGTTTAACGATATGATGTTGATTGCACTTGACTCTGTACTGCTAGGTGATGAAGAGTAATCTTCTCCGTTAACGTATTTATTAAATAAAACAGCCCGCATCTTGCGGGCTGTTTTTTATCCGAAACAAAGTAGTTTTTTATTCGAAACAAAGTAATCAGTTCTGTATTGCACTACTATTTGGTCAAAAGTAGGTTTTCACCTTTTTTACGGCGAATTGGCTCTCTACGCAAAAGCATAATGAACAACATGCCACACGCAAAACTCATTAGTACCATCATGTACATGTAACGATCGCTTTTACGGTAGTGGTGATCAGAAATCGCGGTGACACGACCAGTTTCAAAGGTCACTCGCACATACCCAATGATTGTGCCATCGGATAAAACCGGCTCGACCAATTGTTGGCGACCAATTGAAGCCGTGGCTAGTGGGGTATCAAGCCCTAGTACTTCTCTTACAGAAAGCGCTTCTTCGCTGGATGCCAAACGCACACCTTGCGCACTATAAATCGTGGCATCAAATACTAATCTATCTTGAGCCAACTGATTGGTTAAAGCGAGCAGGCGTTCCTGATCTTTGTTTACGATCATTTCACTAGCTGACAAAGAGGCCTGTGAAATCAGTACTCTTGTCAGGGTTTCAAGTTGCTGCGCTTGAATTTTCTCATTGCCTTTACTTATTACGACACTGTTTTTGATAGTAAAGAACAGCATTAACCCGAGTAGGATTAACGCTAGAATTCGTAGGGCGTTCCTAGCGGAGAACAAGGATTCACTCATGCGTTGACTCGTCCATTCAAAATAAAACAAAGACTTGCCTTTTTAGCTTGTTAAGGTAACGTTTTAGCAAAGTCATAAGGGATTATATACATGGACGCGCCAAAAAGCTTGCCAATCAAAAGGCATACCACACTTTTAAATCGATTCCCCGAAACGCGCTTTGCAACACAGCTGGATAAGTCAAAAGCGACTTGGATTGTGTTTGCTGAGTTTCTATCGCCTCGTCATTTTGATGATATTGATTTTTTCACGGGCTGTTATAACCCTATATTAGATATGTGGAAAGTCGGGCAGTACGAAGTTGCTTTGATGGCAGGAAGCTTAACATCGGAGCATGAAACCATTCTTCAGGGATTAGAGATCGATTATGCCGATCTTAACGAAGTTCCTGATTTGTCGTCACCGGGCCTGATTGTGTTTGATATGGACTCTACGGCAATTCAAATTGAGTGCATTGATGAAATCGCCAAACTTGCTGGTGTGGGTGAAGAAGTCGCCGAAGTCACCGAACGAGCCATGCAAGGTGAGCTAGACTTTGAACAAAGTTTACGTCAGCGCGTTGGTAAACTGAAAGGGGCTGATGAAGCGATTCTTGAGCAGGTACGAAGCCAACTGCCATTCATGCCAGACTTCGAAGCGTTAATTACCACCTTCAATGCATTGGGTTGGAAGACGGCGATTGCTTCTGGTGGTTTTACTTACTTCTCCGACTTTATTAAAGACAAAGTGGGACTGGATTTTGCACAATCCAACCAACTGGAAATTGTCGATGGCAAATTGACGGGGGAAGTGCTTGGCGACGTCGTTGCTGCGCAAACCAAGGCCGACATTTTGGTGGAATTAGCAGAAGAGTATGACATTGAGTTGCACAATACTGTTGCGGTGGGTGATGGCGCGAATGATTTGGTGATGATGTCCGCTGCTGGACTAGGCATTGCTTATCACGCGAAAGCAAAAGTTGAAGCGCAAGCTCAAGCATCGGTTCGGTTTGCTGGGCTTGGTGGTGTGTTGTGTATTCTTTCTGGCGCACTCGTGAAACAGCAAAAAATTAGCTGGAAACCGAAGCCATAATATTCAGCAATGAATATTTCGATGGAAAAACACCGCCAAGTCCAGCGGTGTTTTTATTGCGTTAGATTGTCTTATTCTTTGAGATGAATCGTTAATCGGTCAACTCCAACCTAACAACCACTTCTTCAGTAATATCTTCAAACTCACAGTACCCAATCAATGCGGTTAGCTCTTTTTCGAGTTTGCTGGCCTGATGGACACCAAGTTGTATTAACTCATTCAAATCTCGTTGTAGCATTGAAGTCATTGGGTCAAAAATGGGAGCAGTTGAGACTCGTATCGCATAGAACTCGCCCATCATGCGTGCTTTCTTAATAAAGTTGATGCGCTCTTTTATACTCTCAAACTCTTGAGGTAACTTTGATTCGACTTCCGTGATCGTATCGCCAACTTTAGAAACCCGTGTGTAAATATCCTGATGCTTGGCTCTTGCGCCATCGATTCGCTTGATTGGCTCGGCGATGAGAGTACTGGATCGCCCTTTAAATAAAGGATCCAGTGAAAATTGCTGATTATGTCCAAGTCGTGCGTATAACGCGATGTGTTTTGGTAGCGGGAAGTTGACACCAATGATTGGGGTTTTCACCGAAGAAACCGCACTCTTGGTAATAAACACCGGAGTCGTTAATGTTCTAGAGAGCAAAACACTATGCAACCGCTCAAGCAGTGAGTTAGTAGGCAATATCTCTTTTTGAGGTAACAACTTATCTTGATTGTGTTCAATGATGCGATTAAAGAAAGCAATGACTCGCATGGTTTTACTGTATTCATCGATCATGAGTTGCACATCATGGCCATCAGGACTGACACGCACTACTTTGTATGGCACTGCAGAAAGAGGTAGCTGCTTGTCGTACAGTTGCAGTTCTCTAAAATTGATCAGCACTTCTTCGCCTACGCGCAGCAACATGGGCTCATCCAAGTGGATGTTAAGCCCTCGCTTGGAAAGATCTTTGGTATATCCGCCCAATTTTGCTTGGTTAGATTTCAAAACGAGTGGCGTTTTAAATCGGTAGCGAGGCTCTTTTCTTCGTGATTTTGCATCGAAGTAAATCCCCTTTGGTGAACCAATGATTTTACGTGGGTGTCGAAATGCGTTGAGTGTATTTGCTGCCAGTCTTGGTTTCTCAGTGAGTAAATAATCTTGCGCAGACTCGTTATCTGCGATCTCTTGCAAAATTCCGATATGTGAAAGCGATTGTGAGCAGCAGTTAAACTCAACGGAGAGCGTAGCAATATCGTTTTTTTCTTGCTCAGAAAGCTCGAAGATTGAGAGGCGGAACGCTCGCCAACTTGGCCTTTTAGCCCCTAGGTGCCAAAATAATTGACGTTGCTCTCGTGTGGCTTCTGGTCGAAGCATCGAGTAGAAATACGTTTTATCATTATGCTCATGCGTAAATGAGTAAAGGACGTTTGTCGTCCCTTTTGCGCCTTGGCGAATGAGATCAGACATTCTTTGCTGATTAAACAGAGAGCCTAATACTTGTTGATTACGCTCGTCATGCCAGTACTGCCAGAGTTGTTGGTTGTTTGGCGTGAGCATTGCCAGCTTTAATTCAGTACCCTCAAAAAACAGCGGTAGATTGCTGGTGTGCTTGAGGGCCATATGTTCATAGCCACGTGTACGAGCGCGAATAATCTTGTCTTGATTATCATGTCGTATACGTTTTGCCGTGCTATTGAGAGCTTCATCGATCACTCGTTCGATGATTTTGGTTTCGGTTAGTCGGATGGTTCTAAGATAGAGGACCGCATTATTTTCATAGCAGTCATCAACCGCAAGAACTCGATACGAGAGAGGCTCCTCAAGGCCGGAAATCTGTGATTTGCTGGCGAACTCCGTGAACGTGACTTGGATGACTTCGCCCAAGTTGTATTTAAATGCGCTTGGGACTTTGAATTTTGCCCCAGAACAAGACAAATCAATACTTAGCGCGTGGACCAGCTGACCTTTTTGGCGAGTAATTTCGACTTGAGATTGTACTTTTAAGCGTTTTTCTTGTCGTTTTAAGTCATAGCCTAAATGGATAGGCTCAGCCAAAAATGGGCTTTCCGGATCGGTGAGCTGCGTGGCTTCTTTTTGATGCGTGTTTTGGCTGAGTAGACGAAAGCTATTGCGGGTATTGATCAACGACTCCCACATGCCCTCAGTATAACGACCATATTTCTCAAGGTTTTTATGATATGCATTGAATGCAACGTCATCTAGCCAGTGTGATATTCCATCTAAAAGATATTGACGGCACTCTCCATTCACGCGGCCTCGAAGGTCGACGCTTTTGGTGCAAGGAGCCATCACACGATTGAGTTCCATTTTCACCAGTAACTTTGTTGATGGCGGTTCGCCTTCTGTAATTTGGCTGAGAACGAAATCGAAGTCATCGGCACCGTAAGTGGGAATCAGTCGTTCAGCGAGCGAGAGTATTTCAGATTGCTGCATGATTTCTGTTAGAGTATGTCGTTATTTAATTTGTATCGGCTAAACCTAGCAAAGCTTGAGTATATCAATAGTTATCACTAGGTAGTCACTGGCGTAGCAGTGTTTGGTCACATTTGTTGAAAATATTGAGTGTTTAAAATCGAGGCATCATGGCGAAAGCAAAACGAGCGTATGTTTGTAATGATTGTGGCGCAGACTTCCCACGTTGGCAGGGACAATGTAATGCGTGTGGCGCGTGGAACACGATTACTGAAGTTCGAATTGCAGCGTCTCCAACCGTTGCCCGCAATGAGCGCTTAAGTGGCTATGCAGGTTCTGCAACCGAATCAAAAGTGCAGACGTTGTCTGAGATTGACTTGCAAGAAGTGCCTAGGTTTACCAGCGGCTTTAAAGAGTTAGACCGAGTACTTGGCGGCGGAGTCGTCCCTGGCGCGGCCATTTTGATTGGTGGTAGTCCTGGTGCAGGTAAGTCGACCTTATTACTGCAAACGATGTGTTTATTATCGTCACAGATGCCAACGTTATATGTCACGGGTGAGGAATCACTCCAGCAAGTTGCGATGCGAGCTTCTCGTTTGGGTTTACCAAAAGACCATCTAAAGATGCTGTCAGAAACCAATGTCGATAAAATTTGTCAGATAGCAGAGAAAGAACAACCACGCATCATGGTCATCGACTCGATTCAGGTTATGCATGTTTCTGACGTTCAGTCCTCTCCGGGGAGTGTCGCACAGGTCCGTGAGTCCGCAACCGCTTTGACGCGTTACGCAAAGCAGAATAATGTTGCCGTGTTTATTGTTGGTCACGTAACAAAAGATGGTACGTTGGCGGGTCCTAAAGTACTTGAACACATCATTGACTGCTCCGTTTTATTAGATGGTGGAACAGACAGCCGATTCCGAACGCTACGCAGCCACAAAAACCGCTTTGGTGCGGTAAATGAGTTGGGTGTATTTGCAATGACAGGGCAGGGCTTAAAAGAAGTCAGTAACCCATCGGCGATCTTCCTTTCTCGAGGAGAAGAAGAAACATCGGGTTCATCTGTCATGGTCGTTTGGGAGGGGACTCGTCCACTATTGGTCGAAATTCAGGCGCTGGTGGATTATTCTCAATTAGCGAACCCTCGCCGAGTTGCGGTAGGCCTAGAACAAAACCGCCTGTCACTATTATTAGCGGTACTGCATAAGCACGGCGGCCTGCAAATGGCCGATCAAGATGTGTTTGTGAATGTGGTTGGTGGCGTAAAAGTGACCGAGACCAGTGCAGACCTTGCATTAGTTATGGCGCTATTATCCAGTTTTCGTGATCGTCCTTTACCAAAAGATGTGGTGGTCTTTGGTGAAGTTGGCCTAGCGGGAGAGATTCGTCCGGTACCAAGTGGTCAAGAACGTTTGAATGAAGCTTTTAAGCATGGCTTTAAGAAAGCGATAGTTCCGGCGGCGAACATGCCAAAAGGTGGCATTCCAGGAATGCAGATTCATGGCGTGAAGAAGCTCTCAGAGGCGATAGAAGCGTTTGATGAGTTGTGAGTTGCTATTAAGTTAGGCACTCATAATCGTTGAATGGCGAAAAACTGGGATTTTTCACCGCAAAATACTACACTTGGCTATTGTTTTGGGGTAGATTCCCCCGCTAAATATTTTTTATCCATAGCCGCACGCGAGGGTATCAGTCTTGACAGAATGTGATATACTCTGCGCGCACTTTATACCTTATTAACAGAGTAAGACAATGACTGATTTATCAAAATACAGAAACATTGGTATTTTTGCTCACGTAGACGCGGGTAAAACTACCTCTACAGAGCGTATCCTTAAGCTAACTGGTAAAATCCACAAGATCGGTGACACTCACGACGGTTCAACTACTACTGACTTCATGGAGCAGGAAGCTGAACGTGGTATCACAATCCAGTCTGCTGCTACTACTTGTTTCTGGAACGATCACCGCCTAAACATCATCGATACTCCTGGACACGTTGACTTCACAATCGAAGTTTACCGTTCTCTAAAAGTACTTGACGGTGGTATCGGTGTATTCTGTGGTTCAGGTGGTGTTGAGCCTCAGTCTGAAACTAACTGGCGTTACGCGGACGAGTCTCACGTATCTCGTCTAATCTTCGTTAACAAACTAGACCGTATGGGTGCTGACTTCTTCAAAGTTGTTGACCAAGTACAAAACGTTCTAGGTGCTACTCCACTAGTTATGACTCTACCAATCGGTATCGAAGATGACTTCTGTGGTGTTGTTGACGTACTAAGCCAAAAAGCTTACATCTGGGATGACTCAGGTCTTCCAGAGAACTACGAAGTTCAAGATATTCCAGCTGATCTAGTAGACCAAGCTGCTGAATACCGTGAAATGCTAATCGAAACTGCTGTTGAGCAAGACGATGACCTAATGATGGCTTACATGGACGGCGAAGAGCCATCTCTAGAAGACATCAAACGTTGTATCCGTAAAGGTACACGTGACCTAGCATTCTTCCCAACTTACTGTGGTTCAGCGTACAAGAACAAAGGTATCCAACTTATTCTTGACGCAGTAGTTGACTACCTACCTTCTCCAACAGAAGTAGATCCTCAACCACTAACTAACCCAGAAACTGGTGAGCCAACTGGCGAAGTTGCAACTGTATCTGCAGACGAGTCACTAAAAGCGCTTGCGTTCAAGATCATGGACGACCGCTTCGGTGCACTAACGTTCATCCGTATCTACGCTGGTAAGATGAAGAAAGGTGACACGATCCTTAACTCAGCTACTGGTAAAACTGAGCGTATCGGCCGTATGGTTGAGATGCACGCGAACGAGCGTAACGAGATCGATTCAGCACAAGCTGGTGACATCATCGCAGTTGTTGGTATGAAGAACGTGAAGACTGGTCACACTCTATGTGATCCTAAGCACGAATGTACTCTTGAGCCAATGATCTTCCCAGAACCAGTAATCTCTATCGCTGTTAAGCCTAAAGATAAGAACGGTTCTGAGAAAATGGGTATCGCGATCGGTAAAATGGTTGCAGAAGATCCATCATTCCAAGTTGAAACTGACGAAGATTCAGGCGAAACCATCCTTAAAGGTATGGGCGAACTTCACCTAGACATCAAAGTTGATATCCTGAAGCGTACTTACGGCGTTGAGCTAGAAGTAGGTGCTCCACAGGTAGCTTACCGTGAAACTATCACTCAAGCAGTTGAAGATAGCTACACGCATAAGAAACAGTCTGGTGGTTCTGGTCAGTTCGGTAAGATCGACTACCGCATCCGCCCAGGGGAGCAAGGTTCAGGCTTCACGTTCAAATCAACAGTTGTTGGTGGTAACGTACCTAAAGAATTCTGGCCTGCAGTTGAGAAAGGTTTTGCTAGCATGATGGACCACGGTGTTCTAGCTGGCTTCCCAACTCTAGACGTAGAAGTTGAACTATTCGACGGTGGCTTCCACGCAGTTGACTCTTCAGCTATCGCTTACGAAATCGCTGCTAAAGGCGCATTCCGTCAGTCTATGCCTAAAGCTGGCGCGCAACTTCTTGAGCCAATCATGAAAGTTGACGTGTTCACTCCAGAAGATCACGTTGGTGACGTAATCGGTGACCTTAACCGTCGTCGTGGTATGATCAAAGACCAACAAGCTGGTACTACTGGCGTACGTATCAAGGGTGATGTACCTCTATCAGAAATGTTCGGTTACATCGGTACTCTACGTACTATGACTTCTGGCCGTGGTCAATTCTCTATGGAATTCTCTCACTACAACCCATGTCCAAACAACGTGGCTGAGCAAGTGATTGCAGAAGTTAAAGAGCGTAACGCTAAGAAGTAATTCTTAAGTTAACTCTAAGATATCAAAGCCCCACCTAGTGTGGGGCTTTTTCATATCTTAAATCGAAATATGAGTCGCACTGCACCAATATAGAAACTGCGTATGGCTCATAAAAAAACGCCCCGAATATAGGAGCGTTGATTATGTTTCTGTACTGTGGACTAAAGATCTTCTTCCCACACGACCAATTCGCCTTTTGGCCAGTTCTGACCAATCTCATGATATTTTTGCTCTAGGACGTGGCGTTTGATCTTCAGGGTAGGGGTCAAAATACCATTTTCGATGCTCCAAGGATCTTGGATCATCAATACTCCTTTGATCTGCTCATGAGACTCTAACTCCTGGTTCATTCTTGAAATGACTTTGCGGGTTGTACGAGCATAGCGCTCTTTATCAAAGTGAGGGAAATCATGCGGAACCACCAAAAGGATCGGCGCAGGTAAGCCTAAACCAATCAAACACATCATTTCAACGCGGCTGTATTCGAAAAGCTTTTTCTCGATAGGTACTGGCGCAACAAATTTGCCTTTGGCGGTTTTAAAGGTGTCTTTTTTACGACCTTGGATGGTTAAGTAGCCATCAGCGTCAATTGCGCCGATATCACCAGTATGCAGCCAACCGTCGGAATCAAATGACTCTTGTGTCGCAATATCATTTTTGTAGTAACCAGAAAAGAGCCCCTTACTGCGAACCATGATCTCTTCATCTTCGGCAATCTTGAGTTCGATACCAGGGCCAGCATTACCAACGGAGCCAATCTTGTCGGCTCTGAATGGATAATTAATGGTGCTATAGGCAAAAGATTCGGTCATTCCCCATGCTTCAGTAATATTTAGACCGACACTTCGGTACCATTCAAGCAAAGCAGGTGAGACTGGAGCTGAGCCACAACCCAGGACTCGCGCTTGATCCAAACCAAGTCCATCAGCCAATTTCTTCTTAATTAGCGTATTTACAAATGGGATTTTGAGCAGAATATTCAGTTTCTTCTGCGGTAACTTATCTTGAATTCGTTGCTGAAATAGTGTCCATAAACGTGGAACCGAGATAAACAGGGTTGGGCGATGCATTTTGACATCTTCAATAAAGGTATCGAGTGATTCCGGAAATGCTGTCATAACACCACCACGAATCGATGAGCCAAAAATGTAAACACGCTCAGTAATATGGGCCAATGGCAGATAAGAAAATAATCGGTCATTTTCTTGAATACCAATGTGATTGATGAGTTGTTGTACAGACCAGTTGAATGCACCATAAGTAAGCATTGCGCCTTTTGGTAAGCCTGAAGTGCCTGATGTATAGACGACAGACATCAATTTATCATCGTAGTGCTGTGGGCGCTCAGTACTTGGCTCGGCATCAGCAATCAGCTGTTTGAACTGATATTGGCAGTTTGGCGCGGTGTCATAAGGCAATGCAATACTGATGACGTCTGGCAAGGCGTCAATGACTTGCTGTGTCGCCTTAGGGTCATCGAGTTTGCCGCCAATGATGATTTTACTTTCGCTATGGGTGAGGCAGTATTCGATCGTATCAGCACCAGCGGTTGGGAAGATCGGCACGCTGACGTAATCTCCGAGCATCATCGCTAAATCGCAAATAAACCACTCGGCACAGTTTTTAGATACTAATGCCACCTTATCACCGGGTTGTGCTCCTAAATTACGTAGGGCACTGACTAGGCGAAGCGCTTGGTCTGCAACTTCTGCAAACGTAAATTCTACGAATTGGCGATTGATGATTTGCTTTAAGTAAACCTCATTTGGGCGTTCCTCTGCCCATTTAAGGATCATTTCGTTTGGTGGCGGGAGAGCGCAACCAGCAGGATTTTCTAGATTAGGCTGATTCATTGTAGATGACTCCATGTCTTCTCTCGTGTGGCTTTATAGTTGTTAATATATTGTTAACCTTAGCATGTTAACTTATTCGACGGGAATGGATTTTGATGAATTCTGTGGAGAAGATAGTGTTCGAGATGCAAATAATTGCTATCAAGGGGAGATGAAAGAATATTCATCGCGGAGCATCAGAGGTTTTGTATTGTGAATTATGTATAAGAAGAAAAAGCGCATACGGTTATTGTGCATGCGCTTAGAAGAGTTTAAATCATGCCAGTGATGATGCCTACCGCCACAAAGAACACGATCATCCACAATACAGATAGGTTAAGTTTCTTATGTAAATAGAAGCCAGCGATGACGAGCGCAATATCAATAGGAGCGATAACCGCACTGCTAAATACCGGTTGGTAAAGCGCTGCCAGTAGCAATCCAACCACCGATGCGTTGACCCCGTTAATTGCCCCTGATATCGCGGGTTTACCTGCTAAAGCTTGCCAGTTTTTTAGCACGCCCAGTAGCAACAAGAAGCCTGGTAAGAAGACGCCTAATGTTGCGACCAACGCGCCTAGAATTGGTGCATCAGACAGCTCATAACCAATGTAAGTCGCAAACGTAAACATCGGCCCCGGTACCGCTTGCGCTGCGGCGTAGCCCGTTAGGAACGCGTCTTGACTTAGCTGATCGCCAACAATGTTTTGAAGTAGAGGAAGTACGACGTGACCACCACCAAACACCAAACTACCCGCTTGGAAGAAGTCGCTAAATAGCCCAAGCATTGGCAGGGTGTGAGCCACGAACGGTAAGCCAATCAAGAGGGCCGCAAACAACGCCAGCGGTGCGATGGTTGGTTTAAAAGGTTCGGCAGGTGCTGTGGATTCTTTCTTTAGATATTGAGTACCAATTAAGCCCGCTACAACCAGTACGAGCATTTGAGTTGCGATACTCGGTGCAACCAATAACGCAATTGCGGTTGCTACACATAACCCGGCTGTTAGCTTGCTTTGGCAGAAGTTTTTGTACATTCCCCAAGTCGCATCCGCCACCACAACGACCGCCAGCAATTTCAAGCCATGCACGATGTTTTGGAACAGCGCTGTATCAGTGATCTGGCTACTTACCATCGCAAGCGCCAACATGATGATCACTGAAGGCAGCGTGAAGCCAAGAAACGCCATGCATGCGCCGCCTAAGCCACCGCGTTTATAACCTAGAGCAAAGCCAACTTGGCTAGAACCAGGGCCCGGTAAGAATTGGCTTAATGCCACGATTTGTGCGTATTCGCTGTCATCAATCCATTTGAGTTTTTCAACGAACGTTTGGCGGAAGTAACCGATGTGCGCTGCAGGGCCACCGAAACTGATCCAACCAAGCCAAAAAAAAGTTTTAAAAATGGTAAACATGTTGAGCCTGTTAAATCTCCAATAAGACTGCCTCTAATGTAAAAAATGTACTAAGATGATTCAAATTAATAGTTTTAATTACATCTATGAATAAAATTGGATAATGGCTGTTCTATGAAAGATGATATCCAGTGGCGTAATATCGATCTAAATCTGTTAGTGACCTTTTCTTATCTGTACCGCCATCGCAGTGTGAGTCTGGCGGCAGAAAAAAGCTTTGTTAGCCAGTCGGCTATGAGCCACAGTTTACAGCGTTTGAGGGGGTTGTTTGACGACCCATTGTTTGAGCGAAAAGGCCACAAAATGGAGCCAACGGAGCACGCACATCACATCGCGCCAACCGTACACCATTTGCTGGATTCGATTGCCAAGGATTTACTGACAAAATCGGTTTTTCAACCCGAGAATTATTCAGGTGTTTGTCGTATCGGTTTGACCGACTACGCTGAATTTATCTTTGCTCCTAAGCTTTACGATGCCATCCGACAGCGCGCACCAGAAGCGCAGATCAGCTTTATTAATGTCAATCGAAGCAACTATATTGCGATTACTGAGAACGATAAACTCGACGTGATAATTGGTAGTATGCCCGTGCTCGATGACAACTTTGAGAGTCAGTATCTCTATACCGAGAAACACGTGTGCTTGTGTGATAAACGTGTTTTAAAAGGTGAGTGTGAATTGTCGATTCACACTTTTGCTAACATTGAGCAGGCTTTGGTCAGTCCTGATGGTAGTTTAAGTACGCAGGTTGACAAAAAGCTCGCTGATCATGGCTTGAACCGAAAAGTCACCGTCGCTTCTCGCAATTTTCTTACTATTCGAAACTTACTCAACCAGCGTGAATTGATCGCGATTGTGCCAGAGAAAATGGCGTTGTCGGATGGTTTTTCTGACGATTTAGTGACCGTGAAGCCGCCTATTGCTGTCGCTGATTTTGATATTGCGATGTTGTGGCACACAAGTCGAAATAATGAAGAAAAAGGAGTATGGCTGCGGGAATTAGTCGCAGAAATTGTTACCTCCATATAGTTCGGAACGAAAATGCTTTTCTAATACAAATTTTGTGAAAACGTTTAACTTTGGAGTGATCGACGGTTATATCAAGGATACGGAGTGAGAGGGATGGTCAACAACTTCGTCGGTATTGAAGTAAAACACGCGAGTAAAACACGAAAGTGACCACTTGAAAGGAAGAGAGAAAAGCACTGAAATGTCAGTGCTTAATAGGAAAAGTCTATTCGAATTCCGACGATGACTTGGTTGTGCCTCGCAGCTTTAATTTACTTGGCACGTAAACTTTGAGTGGCATTTCTCTTTTGTCTCGATACTTTTCGACCAACAAGTTCACGCCCTGTGCACCCATCATTTCAGAGTGAATACGGACCGTAGAAAGAGGAGGGAACGTAAAACATGCTGTTGGAATGTCATTGAGGCTGATCAACGCAATATCTTTTGGGATGTTTAACCCAAATTCATGAATAGCTCGCAACACGCCAATCGCTATTGGATCAGAGGTAACGAATAGCGCTTTTGGGAAATCACCTTTGGCGAGCATTTCTTTTGTTAGGTTGTAACCTGATAAACTGGATAAGTCTCCACGATAAATATCTGTTTCAGCTACCACACCTTTTAGTTTACCGTATTCCACAAATGCGTTTTCACGCATGTCTGGTGTGCCACTCTCACGTTGACCACCGATAAAACCAATCCGTCCATAGCCTTGCTGAAGATAAAATTCGATTACTTGCTTACTGATATGATAAAGGTCGACATCAACGCAGTCGTAGGTGCTGTCATTATCGGAGAAGTCGATGTAGCAAATGCTGTCAGCAAGACGTTTTGGTAATTTGCTGATGGTGCTGTTATCCGTTTTTCCAACCAAAAGAACGCCAGTAATCTTTTGCGTTTCGACATCAATCTCACTGTGGTAGCAATTGGTGAGTGTAATGCCTAACTTGTCACATTGAGCTTCGATCCCGTGTCGAATTGATAAATAGTATGGGTCATTTACTTCAGCATCTTGCTTGTAGTTATACAAGGCTAAGAAGTGGTGTTTTTGTTTCGCCTCTTTGGCGCTCTTTTTTGAGCTGCCAGTACGGTACTCAAGTTTTTCAGCAATATCTAAAATACGGCGTTTGGTTTCTTCTTTAACGCTTAACGTTGGGTCGTCATTCAACACGCGTGATACGGTTGCAAGTGAGACGCCCGCTTCAGTAGCAATATCTTTTAACGTTGCCATTTACTCTTCCCGAAAACAAAATTCACCATCCTTTTAAGATTAATGGGTTAGTAATTGTAACCCGCGGCTTAAAGTAAAATAAACTTTTAGTAAAACAGCATATTTCATTAAATTACAACTAAGTTTTGGATAGTGAGAGCTTTATACCCAAGCATCTTGAGGTTACTTGGGTATATTCATTTATCTCGTCTTTACTTTAACTGAAACTTTGCCATTTAGCGCGCTATTTTGTGATTTTGTGGAAACGTTTACACTATTTGAGTTTGATCACGGATTTAAACCGGATTTGATTGGTAGACTTCTAGGCAGTTAAGAAATGGACGGTGTCGCTAATAGTTGGTTAATTAGGCTCAGCTAACCATTAGCGTCTAACTGAGCATCGGCAGCAACAGTGGAGAAGCAGAAGTGAAAGTTCTTGTCACAGGCGGTATGGGATACATCGGCAGTCACACATGTGTACAGATGATTGAAGCAGGTATGGAGCCAATCATTGTCGACAACTTGTGTAATGCCAAAGTGGAAGTGTTAAGCCGCATTGAAGCGCTAACCGGTAAGCAGCCGGCTTTCTACCAAGGCGACATCCGTGATGAAGCCTTTTTGGACTCAGTATTTGCCAAGCATGACATTCAAGCTGTGATTCACTTTGCTGGCCTGAAAGCGGTGGGCGAATCTGTCGCGAAACCATTGGAATACTACGACAACAATGTGAATGGCTCATTGGTGTTGGCGCGCAGCATGCGTAAAGCGGGTGTGAAAAGCATTGTATTTAGCTCATCGGCAACGGTTTACGGCGATCCTGACATTGTGCCAATTACGGAAGACTCTCCAACGGGGGCTACCACTAACCCATACGGTCGCAGCAAGTACATGGTGGAAGAGTGCTTGAGCGATTTGTTCAACGCAGAAAACGATTGGAGCGTGACTTTGCTGCGCTACTTCAACCCAGTTGGTGCGCATCCATCGGGCACCATGGGTGAAGATCCTCAGGGCATCCCAAACAACTTGATGCCGTTTATCGCGCAAGTGGCAGTAGGCCGCCGCGAAAAGCTGTCGGTATTTGGCAATGACTACCCAACACCGGATGGCACAGGCGTGCGTGATTACATCCACGTGATGGATTTGGCAGATGGCCATATTGCAGCGCTGAAATCGGTGGGCGAAAAAGCCGGTTTACACATTTACAACCTTGGTACAGGTAAAGGTTCCAGCGTACTTGAAATGGTGGAAGCGTTCGCGACCGCTTGTGGTAATCCTGTGCCTTACGAGCTTTGTCCTCGTCGTCCGGGTGATATTGCAGAATGTTGGGCAAGCACAGACAAAGCGGAGCGAGAACTCGGCTGGAAAGCGACTCGCAGTGTTGCGGAAATGACCGCTGATACGTGGAAGTGGCAGTCAAACAACCCGCAAGGCTATTCCCCTTCGTAAACCAAGCCCCGCTGCGTAATTGAAACTGCAGCGTTGTTGATTGACTGCCTAGCTGCAACTCCAGTTTCATTGGGGAATGCAGATGAAAGAAATTTTAAAAGTTGAGTAAGTAAGATGTCGAATGTTGAATTTAACCCAGTGGATCACCCACACCGTCGTTACAACCCACTAACGGGTCAGTGGATTTTGGTTTCACCGCATCGTGCAAAACGTCCTTGGAGTGGTGCCGATGAAAAGCCAGCAACGGATGAGTTGCCAACCTACGACGAAAAGTGTTTTCTTTGCCCAACCAACGAGCGTATTTCTGGCGATGTAAACCCAGACTACCAAGGCACGTACGTATTCCAAAATGACTTTGCGGCACTGATGGTGGACTCTCCAGATGCACCTGAGTCAGATAACCCACTGTTCAAAACGCAAGGTGTGCGCGGGTTGAGCCGAGTGATTTGTTTCTCGCCTGATCACAGCAAAACCTTACCTGAGCTGCCAGTCGACAAAATCCGCGGTGTGATTGACACGTGGAATGATCAAATCGAAGAGCTAGGTAAAGACTACGTTTGGGTTCAAGCATTTGAGAACAAAGGCGAGACCATGGGGTGTTCTCAGCCTCACCCGCACGGTCAAATCTGGGCAAACAGCTTCTTGCCAAACGAAATCGAGCGCAAAGAACACAACTTAAAAGCGTACTACCAAGAACATGGCAGCAACTTACTGGTGGATTACGTGCAAGCTGAACTTAAAGATGGTTCACGCACGGTGGTTGAGACCGAACACTGGATTGCTGTTGTCCCTTACTGGGCGGCGTGGCCATTCGAAACCATGCTGCTTCCTAAAACGCACATTCGTCGAATGAGTGAGCTAACCGATGAGCAACGCGATGACCTTGCGGTTGCAATCAAAAAGCTAACCAGCCGTTACGACAACCTATTCCAATGCTCTTTCCCTTACTCAATGGGCTGGCACTACGCGCCATTCTTTGAACAAGGCACTGATATTGACCATTGGCAGCTGCACGCACTGTTCTATCCACCACTGCTGCGTAGCGCAACGATTCGTAAGTTTATGGTTGGCTATGAAATGCTGGCAGAAAGCCAACGCGACTTAACCGCAGAACAAGCGGCGCAGCGTCTGCGTGATGTAAGCGATGTGCATTACAAAGAACAATAACCTCTGTCATATTTGAAGCTGCAACGTTGTTGACTGCACAAATTCCCCCTAATCACATAGAGAATCTATGCTCATAGGGTTGAATTCGTTTGTCGCCTAGCTGCAACTCCAACTATTTAAGAGGTGTGATTATCGTGGCTTGAGATTTGAGCTGCTATTTAAGAATAAAACAGTTTGAGAATTACCTATGTCTGATCTAATCCAAAACGTGAAAACTTCTTTTGAACAAGTGCTGGGTTACGCGCCAAGCCACATTATTCAAGCGCCTGGTCGTGTAAACCTGATTGGTGAGCACACTGACTACAACGACGGTTTTGTACTGCCATGTGCTATCAACTACCAAACCGTTGTGGCGGCAGCGAAGCGTGAAGACAACCTAGTACGCGTGGTTTCTGTGGATTACGGCAACGCAGTTGATGAATTCGACATCACGCAAGAAATCACATTCCAACAAGACAAAATGTGGGCGAACTACATTCGCGGTGTGGTGAAGTGTCTTCTTGCTCGTGGCTACCAATTCTCTGGTGCGGATATTTCTGTTAGCGGTAACGTGCCTCAAGGTGCGGGTTTAAGCTCGTCGGCAGCGTTGGAAGTGGTGATTGGTCAAACATTCAAAGTGCTGTTCAACTTAGAAATCAGCCAAGCGGAAATTGCGCTAAACGGCCAGCAAGCAGAGAACGAATTCGTCGGTTGTAACTGTGGCATTATGGACCAAATGATTTCGGCTGAAGGTCGTGAAAACCATGCAATGCTATTGGACTGCCGTAGCCTAGAAACCGAAGCGGTATCGATGCCTGAAGACATGGCGGTGGTGATCATCAACTCGAACAAAAAACGTGGCTTGGTAGACAGCGAATACAACGCGCGCCGTGAGCAGTGTGAAGAAGCCGCGCGTATCTTCGGTGTGAAAGCACTGCGTGATGTGACCATTGAACAATTCAACGAGAAAGTCTCTGAGCTAGACGAAATGGTCGCAAAACGTGCTCGTCACGTAATCACAGAAAACGACCGCACGGTAGAAGCAGCACAAGCACTTCGCGCGCACGACATGAAGCGTATGGGTGAGCTGATGGCTGAGTCTCATGCGTCCATGCGTGATGATTTCGAAATCACAGTCAAAGAAATCGATACGTTAGTTGAAATGGTGAAAGAAGTGATTGGCGAGCAAGGCGGCGTGCGCATGACAGGCGGCGGCTTTGGTGGTTGTATCGTTGCTATTGTACCGCCAGCATTGGTTGACGAAGTGAAAGCAACGGTAGAAGCGAAGTACCAAGCAGCAACAGGTCTAAAAGAATCCATCTACGTGTGCCAAGCGAAAAACGGCGCTGGTTTAGTCGAAGTACTGTAAGTGAAAAATTGCTTTAAGTTCAAAGTGCTTTAAGACGCAGTAGGAGCGAGAGATGACTGAGCCATTAACTATCACGATGACACAGCAGGCCGCCTTTGATGGCGCGCCTGCCAACGTGGTCGAACTGAAAAATAACACAGGCATGAGCGTTACCTTTATGGATATTGGCGCGACATGGCTGAGTTGTCGTTTACCTTTGGCGAATGGGGAGTTGCGTGAAGTGCTACTCGGAGTGGGGACGATGGGGAGTTTCATGCAGCAACAGGGTTACATGGGTGTCACTGTTGGTCGCTACGCAAACCGCATCGCCAATGGTCTTTTTGAAGTGAATGGCGAAGTATTTCAAGTGTCTACTAACCAAGCTGGCAACAGTCTGCATGGTGGTGAAGAAGGTTTTGATAAACGTCGTTGGAAGATTGAGTCTCACTCGAATCAGCAAGTGACGTTCTCGCTGTTGTCTGAAGATGGAGATCAAGGTTTTCCGGGTAATCTAGAAGTGCAAGTGACGTATACGCTGACTGATGATAACCAAGTGAGCATTGAGTACTTCGCTAAGACAGATAAAGCAACACCGATAAACTTGACCAACCATGCCTACTTCAATTTGTTGGGGGCAGAAGCGGACTTAGATTGTCGTTCGCATCGCTTAACCATCGTTGCAAGCCAATACTTACCAACCTCTGAGGTCGGTATTCCGCTTGGTGAATTGCGAGATGTGAAAGGCACAGGATTTGACTTTAGATGTGAAAAACCAGTTTCAGAACACTTCTTACAAGATGAACAGCAGATTGCCGCCAAAGGGTATGATCATAGCTACCTATTTGATGCTCATCGCGATGTCTCAAAACCAGTTGCGCTGGTGGTTTCTCCAGATGAAAAAGTGCACCTGTCAGTGGTAACAAACAAGCCTGCGATGCAATTGTACACGGGCAACTGGTTAGCTGGCGCACCAAATCGCCATGGCGGCGAATATAACGATTACGCGGGTCTGGCGTTAGAAACGCAGTTTTTACCAGATTCGCCAAACCATGCTGAGTGGGCGCAGCCAAGCTGTATTTTTGAGCCTGAACAAGAGTACCGCTTCTGCACCACTTATCAGTTTGCTTTCTAGGTAAACTGAGCATTTTCGAGCTTTTGGGTTGCCGTAGGCTTTTTGCTTACAGTAGGTCAAAAACTCATCAAAAGTTGGCAAAATAACGCTCTCTACAAACACCCCAAAAAGAAAAAGCTCTGTCACTTCGGTGGCAGAGCTTTTACTTTGTAACCTTTCTTGGCACTGACTAGCGCTATATCTTAAAGACGATCCACCGAGTTACGGCGCACTAAAGTCGGGCTAAAGATGATGGTGTCATCTTCCACTTGTTCATTACGCGATAAAGCTAGCGCCAAACGCGCAGCCCGCTCTGCCATCATTTCGATTGGGTAACGAATCGTGGTCAAACTTGGATTGACGAAGCGAGCAATTAAGCCATCGTCGAAGCCAACCATGGACACTTTTTCTGGTACGTCGATGCCGTTTTGGTCTAACGCCGCCAGTGCGCCTGCTGCCATGTAATCGTTGTAGGCAACAACGCCAGTTATTTCAAGTGATTTAGTCAGCAGATTGGTCATTGCTGTTTCGCCGCCGTCACTGTTTGGTTCGCCATATTCGACATAACTTTTTGATAGCACGATATCGTGATCTTTCAGTGCCGCTTGGTAGCCTTGCAAACGCTCATCGGTATCTTCAATGTCATGCGATGACGCGATACAAGCGATCTTGGTGTGGCCATGACGAATCAAATATTCTGTTGCTAGGTACGCACCTTTGCGGTTATCGAGAGAGATACAACGCTCCGCAAGTTCTGGAATGTTTCGGTTGATGAGCACCATACCTTTCACTTCTTTGGCGTAGCCGATGAGCTCCTCATCAGACAAGCCTTTAGAGTGAATCACAATCGCTTCACAGCGACTGTTGATCAAAAGCTCCAACGCTTGGCGCTCATCTTCTGGGTTGTGGTAGCCATTACCGATCAAAATATGCTTGCCGTTCTCTCGAGCCACGTTGTCAACGGACTTCACCAAAGTGCCGAAGAACGGATCGGAGACATCACCGACAAGTACGCCCATGGTGTTAGTACTTTGGCTGACGAGTGCACGCGCTGCTGCGTTTGGACGGTAGCCCAGTTTGCTCATTGCTTGCGTCACTGCATCGATAGAAGATTGGCTTGCTTTCGGTGATTTATTGATCACGCGAGAGACGGTCGCGACCGATACACCAGCTTCTTTCGCGACATCCTTGATTGTTGCCATGAGGGACCTTTCGTAGGCTAAAAGTATTGACCAGAGTATTAAACACCTATTGTGTAATAAGTGCAATTTGATGTGTAATTTTGTTTTCTATAGCTGGTGGTTAATACTTGTAATTATTGGCTTTATTTTAATGTAAACGTTATCTCTTTATGGCTTTTATTTGTAACGTTGTTTTGATTCTAACGCTATGAATACAGAACAATAAATTTGTCTATAAGCTCATAATGGTGATCCTGTACGCCAGCAAGATTGCCGTATTTAGGCTGGTGGCGATCATTCTCTTTTGTGTGATGCCAACCAACAGTGTGGCGAACGAAGTGCTCTGCAAAGGCATGAGAAACATCTAAGCACCCTGCCATCACGGTATCGACGTAACTTTGCAGGATTGGGCTGAGTGAACAGGGTGGTTGCGGATCGTTTTTTACATAAACCCAGATAGGAAGATCAGAATCAAATGCGACGCTGGCGTCTATCTGTTCCGGACGTATTTGAATACGATGGTAACCACGCTCACGATGGTCAAACTCAGCCAGTGCTTCATCATTGACCTCAAGTAGCACGCCATTGACTTGCCCGTCACCTTCATTGACCACCAAAGGTGACAAAATATAGCTATCGTCGATTTTACCCCAGTAGCGCACCAGACCATGAGCGATGACGGGAATGGCTTCACCAGTTTGCCCGGTTAATTGGCGAGAGGCAGAGTTTATTAAGCTGCCATAGCCGAAAATATACATCTCATTGTTTCCTATGTTTCGACGAATCTGATGCATTCAGTTATACCCAAAACCAATTTACCCGGCAACTTTACTCACCCGCCCATTTAGAAAAGAATGAATGATGAGCTCTACTTCTAAAGGATAGTTTACCTTGTAACATGTATTTTTCATGCATGTTTATGATAAGATCGCTGACGTTGAATTTTTAGACAGTGCTTAATAGGTACGAAAGGGCATCACAATGCTGAATATTACTGATAAAAAAGTGGAAGAGAAAATCCCTGCATGGCTGCGACTCGGGTTTAGGCCATTTTTCTTATTCGGTGCGATTTACGCCATCATCGCGATTGCGCTATGGGTATGGATGTTTCAAACGGGTCAACCAAGTTCACTGAGAGTGCCTGCATTATGGTGGCATGTGCACGAAATGCTATTTGGTTTCTCGATGGCGATCGTCGTTGGTTTTGTGCTCACTGCGGTTCAGAATTGGACGGGGTTCAATGGCACCAAGCATTACACGTTACTTGCCCTATTTTTGCTTTGGCTTATACCAAGGGTCTTGCTTTGGACGCCTGCACCATTGTGGTTAACAAGTAGTATTGAAGCGCTATTTTTATTGTTTGCCGCTTACGAAGTGGGCATTCGTGTCTACCGTTCGAAAGGCTGGCGAAACTTGTTTTTTGTGCCGCTATTCTTGCTCGCGATTTTTGCCAATTTTGCAAGTTATGCCACGGTGAAAGGTATGCCACCTTTTACATCTTCAGCCGTGTGGCAAGCCATGCTGTGGTGGTTTACTTTGTTGTTATCTGTGATGGGGGGACGAGTCATTCCGTTCTTCACTGCGCGCCGTTTTGATTTTGAAAAAGCGCAGCCTTTGGTGTGGTTAGATTGGATGGCCAATTTACCACTGGTTATGCTCTTCGTTTTGAGCTTTTTCCCTGTGACGTTTGCCGAGCTAGGTCAGCCTCTGATGCTATTTGCAGGAATGGCCCAATGGGTTCGATTCTTACGTTGGAAGCCTTGGCTAACACTAAAAGAGCCTTTAGTGTGGTCGTTGCATGCAGCGTATGCGTGTTTGCCACTTAGCTTAGTTTTACGAGGCGGGTGGGACAATGCATTTGCGAGCCACAATTTAATTCATTTGTTTGCGATTGGGGCATTAGGAGGGTTGATTCTAGCAATGATTACTCGCGTTACTATGGGGCATACAGGGCGTATGATTTATAAAGGTCCAAATATGAGTATTGCGTTTGTTGCAATCATTGCCGCCGCGTTGACTCGTAGCCTAGGTGTTATTTTAGAACCATCCAATATGCTGCTTTGGATTGATATCAGCGGCGGATTATGGATTCTTGCTTTTGGTATGTTTGTGTGGCGATTTGGTGCGATGCTCATTACCCCACGTGCAGATGGGCATCCAGGTTAGTACCGCTCGATTGATGCTGTGATTTTATGAATATCATCGCGATACTCAGTTATCGCGATCTTTGTTTTTATTGATGAAACCAAAGCGCTTGATCACCAGCCATTCAATGATGAAAATAATGATCAAAATGATGCTGAATAAGGTGAATGATAGATCGGACTTTAGCCCTGGCATCCCCCCAAGATTGACGCCAAATAGCCCGGTTAAGAATGTGGTAGGTAAAAATATCGCCGCTAGAATAGTAAACAAGTAGCTATTTTGATTAAGCTTTTGCTCTCTCAGATTTTTGTTTTCCTCTTGGTGTAAGCTGATTTCCTCTAAGAAATAGTCAATTTCCTCATTAAGACGAATAAGCGTATTTAAAGAGTAACGATATTGATGAGAGCGGAGTTTGATGAGTGATGGCTTCGCAGTCACCATGTCGTGAATAGCGTGCTGCTGAGGCTTAAGAAAATGCCTGACAGACAGTAGACTATTTTTCATCATTCTCAACTTATTATCGGAGTGCGGCAGATGGTCTTGTTGCTCTAAACTTGCCTCCATTGCGTCGTTATAATCGTCCATTTTTTGGTTTAAATCATCAATGATTTGATTGACGAGTCCAGCTAGGTTCTCTGGCTCTCTATGCTTATTCAGGGAGTGGAGAAGGCTCTGTACAGTATCGTCTGAGCCAGTTTGGGTGGTGATAAGCGCCCCCTGATAAAACAGGATTCGAATACTGCTCACCTCTTTCGCGACCACACTATGATTGCTATTTATTCCACGTAGGAGTAGGAGAAAGTTATCGTCGCCAAGTGGATGAAAAGAAGGCCGGTTTTCGTTGGTAATAAACTGCTCGAGTGTCGCTTTAGGGATATGGTGTTTACGTAACCAAGCCTTGGTATCTGGATCGTTACGCTCGCAATGGTACCAATGATTGGCTTGCAGCTGTTCGGGGTAGGCGTCTATTCGTTTTGGTTGGCTTGAGGTAAATTGCCAGTGTTCAATTAAAAAGCTCATTGCTGTGTGCGACCTTCTCATTCGTCATTCACTTATATCATGCTGCTCATTGTTAACTCGACTAACACGGTTTGATTGTGGTGCGTAGAATGAGCAGCGGATGTTAATAGCTTAAACCAGTATTGCACTAAGAGAAGGATTAGTTTGAGGGAAGGGTTTGAATTTGAAGTGTTAATATGCCCTAACATGATGTCATGTAGGGCATACACTCTTAGATATTACCTTCGCTAAAGTCTTTTTGGAAGTAGAGCACTTTTTGTAGGTAGCGTCTTGCTTCGCCTTTAGGATGCTGAGTGGTTAATGCATCATAAACTTGATTCGGATTGAGGCTATTGAGCTCATTCATAGCGCGTTTTCTATCACTATCAAAAGTGGATAGCACACCGCCTGTCCCGCCGTTATAAGCAGAAATCATACTAAAATGTTTAGATGTTGGATGCTTAACGTCTTTCAAGTAACGGTTTTTTAGTATGTAGAAATACGCAGCCCCAGTATCAATGTTATTTGCTGGGTCAAACAAATACTCTTTGGTCGGGATGCCTGGTTTGTTCTTTACTAAGTTGAACACGTCTGCACCGGCTGTCTTTGGGATAACCTGCATCAAACCGTATGCGCCAGCGTGAGAAACGGCGTATGGGTTAAAACTGCTTTCCGTTTTGATGACGGCAAAAATCAGATCTTCTGGCAAACCATAACGTTTTGCTGCATCACGAACTAAACCCGCGTATTGATACTCACGCTGTTCTAGGTGGTCTTTGACCATAGTGATTTCCACGTAGTAAGCATGACCCCGTTGGATGGTTTTCTTTTGCAATTTATTGTCGATGAGGTAATCCGCATAACGGTTTGCGCGCCATTCCCATTCAATCGGTTTTCCATCATGATCCAACACTTGTCCTAGCAAAAAAGGCTTGCCGCGTAATACCGCATCTTTGTCGCTAAACAGTTCCGCGTGTGCAGGATCGGCTGGCATTAATAAGGTTTGGACGATGGCATGTTGCAATTTCTCTGTCGGCTGATATTGGGAAATCGTGGAGACGTAAATTTTTCCGGCTTCGAAATCGATATGCGCTCGAGTATTGTAGCCATCGAGATATTTAACGTATCGATGCTTACCCGCTTCAACAAACTCATCTTCCCCCCAGCGATCTTTTGCTTTATCAGCGATGTAAGCTAATAACTGCTTAATATTATCGGCATCGGAAGTGCTTGGTGGTTTGACGTATGGTGGGACGTAATCATCACAAGAACACGGTGGCGTAGGTTCTTCTGGAGCAAGAGAACATCCGCCTAATAAAAGCAGGCTAAGTAACAGAGATTTCTTCATCGGGTACCGATTTATTTTGAGGTGATGGGCAAATGCCAACTGAAGAAAATAATAAGTAAGACTGCTAATTGCCTGAAATCAAAACTTTTTGTTATCTCGATAGAAGATGGTTATATTTAAGAAATTGCTCGTGTTAAAGAGCAAGCCCGCGAGTGGCAGAGCTGGCTCTTTTATCTCATGGTTAGGCGTGTAGTGTGGTAATGACGTATCTCACTATTTAACCGTTAAAACATTTAACCTCTTCACCTCCTAACCAACTTGCGATAAATTCACGACTTTCTGCTGCAATCTCGTCTTGAGATAATCGGCTAATGCGTGTTTTTCGTCATCGCTCAGGTAGAGACCCAACTTAGTGCGACGCCACAAGATATCTTGATCGGTGAGCACCATTTCATGGTCCATCAAGTAATCAATCTCACGTTGATATACCCCATGAGCTTGTTTAGAAAAGCAACATCCCAGATCTTCTTCGCTGGCTGCCTCGGCTAATATCTGCCAGGTCTGAGTACCAAACTGAGTGACGTAGCGCAGCAGTAAAGATTCTGAGACCCATGGGTAGTGTGCATGAATTTGTTTTGCCAATTGTTCTCGACTGCAGCTGAAGTTTCCTCCAGGGAGAGATTGGTTCACGGTCCAATCTTTCCCCATACTTGGAAAATAGGGTGCCAATTTATTCAAGGCAGCTTCACCAAGCTTTCGGTAGGTCGTGAGCTTACCGCCAAAGACCGACAGCAGAGGGGCGTGGTCATCATCGGCATCAAGCTCTAACGTATAGTCGCGTGTAATCGCTTGTGGCGAGTCTGATTCGTCATCACACAATGGGCGCACACCACTGTAATGCCAGACCACATCATCTCGATTCAACTGGTGGACAAAATGCTGGTTAACAATATCGAGCAGATAATCCGTTTCATCATCAGTAATCGTGACGTCACTTGGGTTGCCTTGGTACTCCACATCGGTTGTGCCAATGATGGAAAACTTATCCAGATAGGGAATCATGAATACGATTCGATGGTCTTGGTTTTGGAGAATATAGGCTTGGGGCTCATCATGGATACGAGGAACCACAATGTGTGATCCTTTAATTAATCGTATATTGCGTGGGGATTGTTGTGCTAAACCATCGTCAAAGAACTGTTTGACCCAAGGCCCTGCGGCATTGACCAGTGCTTTTGCTTTACACTCGAATCGTTGGTTGGTCATCTCATCATGAACCGTGACATGCCAACCTCCGTTCACGCGCTGTGCTTTTTCTACGCGGCAGTAGTTACGTACTTCCGCATGGTGCTCTTTTGCTGAAAGAACGTTGAGAAGAACTAAGCGGGCATCGTCGACCCAACAGTCTGAATACTCAAACCCGATTTTCATTTCTGGTTTCAGTAATCCTGATTGTGCGAGATTAACGGTTTTGCTTGCAGGGAGAGTGGTTCTTCGACTTAAGTTGTCATAGAGGAATAAACCACAGCGAATCATCCAGGCGGGGCGTAAAAAAGGGCGATGTGGCAAGCGAAATCGCATCGGCCATGCCACATGGGGCGCTTTACGTAAGAGCACTTCGCGTTCAGCGAGGGCCTCAGAAACCAAGCGAAATTCATAGTGCTCAAGGTAGCGTAAGCCGCCATGAATTAACTTCGAACTGGCAGAGGAAGTGGCAGAGGCAAAATCATTCGCTTCAAATAGACCGACACTTAAACCGCGTCCTGCTGCATCGGCCGCAATGCCAGCGCCATTGATACCACCACCAATGACAATCAGATCAAACACACGATCGTTGAGATGCATAGCCAGTCCCTCCCATAGCTTAGTTTTACATTAACAAGCTTATACTGTGGATGACGAGCTATGCATCACAATCAGAAAAAAAGTCCCAAAACTAACAAGTTATAAAACAAAAACTGATTGGGCCTTTAGCTCAACGATTGTGTCACTTGTTTGTAGTGATTGCTTGTGATGAGTTGCGTTCAGCCGCCACTCATCGCACGGATTTGATTATTCATCTTCGTCGTGCATCTTTGCCCACGTTTGAACACATTTAACCGCGCGTTTCCAGCCTTTGTATCGGCGTTGACGCTTTTCTTCATCTTGGTTGGGGTCAAATTGGCGATCTAGCTCGGCTTTGTTTTTTACTTCTTCAATGCTATCCCAATAGCCAACCGCGAGCCCGGCTAAGTAAGCGGCACCTAAAGCGGTTACTTCAGTCACTTTAGGGCGAAGTACGCGAGTGTTTAACACGTCGGATTGAAATTGCATTAAGAAGTTATTCTCGACTGCCCCACCATCGACACGCAAACTTGCCAGCTCGATGCCCGAATCGGCTTGCATGGCGTCGAGTACATCACGAGTTTGATAAGCAATACCCTCTAAGGTTGCCCGAATAATATGGTTGGAATTCACCCCTCGAGTGAGGCCAAAAATAGTGCCTCTTGCGTAGGCATCCCAATATGGCGCACCGAGGCCTGTGAAAGCGGGCACAACATAAACACCATTTGATGAATCAACTTGAGTTGCGAAGTATTCGGAGTCCTTGGCGTTGCTGATAAGCTTCAGTTCATCACGTAGCCATTGAATTGATGCACCTCCCATAAAAACGGCGCCTTCGAGCGCATAAGTAGGCTCACCTTTTGGTCCACATGCGAGTGTGGTCAGCAGTCCGTTTTGGGAGGTTACTTTTTCTTTTCCGGTGTTCATTAACAAGAAACAACCAGTACCGTAAGTATTCTTTGCCTGACCAGCGTTTACACACATCTGACCGAATAATGCTGCTTGTTGATCACCCGCAATACCCGCAATAGGGATATGGGTTCCATCTTGACCGCCAATGTTGGTTTCGGCATAGATTTCAGATGATCGCTTAACGCTTGGCATCATGGAGCGTGGGATGTTGAGCTCGGAAAGAAGAGTATCGTCCCAATCTAGCGTATTAATATTAAATAGCATGGTGCGAGATGCGTTGGTGTAGTCTGTGACGTGCGCTTCACCTTGCGTCATTTTCCATACCAGCCAAGTATCCACCGTACCAAACAATAAATTGCCCGCTTCGGCTTCTTCTCGTGCTCCTGGAACATGGTCTAAAATCCATTTTACTTTGGTGCCAGAGAAGTAAGGGTCAAGCACCAATCCGGTATTTTCACGGATGTAATCTTCTAACCCTTTAGCTTTTAGCTCTTCACAAATAGGAGCTGTTCGGCGACATTGCCATACGATGGCGTTGTAAACAGGGATGCCAGTTTCTTTGTTCCAAACAATGGTGGTTTCACGTTGGTTTGTAATACCAATAGCAGCAACTTGATCACTACGAATTCCGGTTTTACCTAACGCTTCGATAAGTGTGGCGCTTTGGGTGGCATATATTTCCATCGGATCATGTTCAACCCAGCCCGCTTGAGGATAAATTTGTGCGAATTCTCGCTGGGAAACATTCACAATGTTTGCATCATGATCCAAGATGACCGCGCGAGAGCTGGTGGTACCTTGGTCAAGAGCAATGATGTATTTGGAATTACTTTTCATACTGTTGTCTTTTTTGTTTTGTAACCTAAGTCACTTTGTTTGAAGTCACTTGGCGATAGACCAGATGGTATTGTACTGATTTCATGTGCTTAGCTCATCAAAACGTTGAACAGAGAATGCAAAAAGAGTGAGCTAATCCCTTAATAAGGGTAGTATACGCCATTGATATGGAAGTGCTTTTTTAAGATTCTTGATACGAAACCACAATGAAAGTAAGACTTGAAATAGAACAGTTAAGGATTGGGCATTATATTTACCTGCCACTAAAGTGGGGCCAGCATCCATTTTTACTGAATTCATTCAAAATTAAGAGTGATGAGCAGCTACGGATTATTAAACGTCTAGGGTTGAAAAGCCTAACCATCAATGCCCTCAAGAGCGATGTCTTTGAAGAACCCACAACTAAGCCGCAATCTGCAGAACAGGGGGCTAAACTAAGTAGCAATGAGAGCGAACTACCTCTTCAACCACTAAGTGAAGATCTACTCGAAGAACTGTGGTCAAAAAAGAAAGAAAGCCGTGATCAATTAGCGGCAATTGAAGATCGCATCTGCCGCTCTAAACAGGCATTTGCGAACACGCTTAACGATGTTCAGAAAATTTTTGATCAAGAAGAACTGGCGAATAATCCTAGTATTAGCCAGTCACTCTCCATTGTGAATTCCATCTATAAGAGCATAAACAAAGAGGGCAACAGCACCATTCACTTGATGAACGAAGCTTCCGGTCACAGTCGGCTTCATTGTCACTCACTCAATGTTTCTCTGTTGTCTGTTTTGATTGGCCAAGCAAAAGGGTTTAGTGCTAAACAGTGTCAATTGGTTGCGTTTGCGGCGTTGTATCATGACATCGGTAAACTGAAGTTGCCGAGCAGTTTGTTAGCTAAATCACAACCGCTGGATGACGATGATCAGCAACGGCTGCATTCGCACCTTGATAAGAGCCTAAAGATGGGGGAAAGGATCCCTAAATTCCCTGAGGCGGCGTTAAAGGTGATCGGTCAACATCACGAATTGAATGATGGTTCTGGTTACCCGAAAGGTTTGAAACGAGAAGCAATAAACCCGCTGTCGCGAGTGCTCATTTTAGCGAATACTTATGACAATCTTTGTAATGGTATTAATCACCAATACAGCCCTCACAAGGCGTTAACTTATCTCTATAATGAGCAACGTAAACAGTACGATGTGAGCGATGTTATGGCATTGATTAAAGTCGTTGGTGTGTACCCACCGGGAACCATTGTCCAACTTTCTGATCACCAAATTGGCGTGGTTATTTCAACAAACGAAGCAGCGCGATTGAGCCCATACGTATTAGTTTATGATCAAGAAGTGCCCCGTGATGAAGCCGCGATCATTAATATTGCAGAATATGACCTGAGTATTATCAAGATTCTGGATGCAAGTGAGTTAACGCTCGATCAGTATCATTATCTAAATCCGTCATCGCAAACGACATACTTTATTGATGTTGAATGATGTTGATAAGCCCCATGACATCATTGTAATGGGGCATCGGCTGATTGATTAGTAATATTGGATTGCAGCAGAAACCGCTTCGCCTAATTGAATAGGCGCTTTATGGCGAGCAAGCACAGACTCTAAAGCAGCCAGTGTGGTGAGTACCGTCTCTTGACGTGCGTTATATCCCATCGTGCCGATTCGCCAAATCTTTCCTTGAAGATGACCAAAAGAAGTTCCGATTTCGATACCAAAACGATGTAATAACTCAGATCGAACTGACTCTCCATCGATATTGTTGGGAATATAAACCCCCACAACGTTGTTCATTTTGTATTTTTGATTGCCAAATAGGGCTAACCCCATCGCTTGAAGCCCGCTAGCCATCGCTTCACCAGCTTGACGATGTCGGGCAATGACATTTTCTTGCCCCTCTTCGAGGAAAAGTTGCGCGCACTCTCTTGCCGCATAGAGCATGGAGGTCGCTTCAGTATGGTGATTGAGTCGTTCACTACCCCAATAATCAAGAATCATTGGTAAATCAAAATAGTTAGAACGAATAAATGGGCGATCACCGTTATTGTGCTTATCGGTTCTTATTCCTTTTTCTACCTGTTTTCTTCGATTGATGTGTTCGACAAAGCGATCACTTAGAGTAATTGGCGCGCTCCCAGATGGACCTCCTAAACACTTTTGTAAGCCAACAGAAACCGCATCCAAATGCCAATGATCGACTAGCAATTGGTTTCCAGCAATCGAGGCTGTTGCATCACAGTAAAATAAAACATCATATTTTCGACAAATCTGGCCAATTTCATCTAATGGCTGATTCATAGTGGTTGAGGTATCACCTTGGACTGTTGCGACTAACTTCGGTTTACTGATACGGATGGCATCCTCCACTTGTTGTGGATCACATACTTGCCCCCAAGGGATATCAATTGTTGTAATTTCCGCACCGACTCGTTGCGCTATTTCGCACAACAAATGTCCAAATCGACCAATCACAGGAATAAGGACTTTATCGCCAGGCTCTAAAATTGATACCAAAACGGCTTCTATGCCAGCTCGTGCTGTACCATCAATCAAAAGCGTTGCAGAGTTTGTCGTGTTAAATACTTGTCTATATAAACTCTGAGTTTGGTTCATATACCGAGTCATTGCGGGATCGTATTGGCCGATAAGGGCTGCTGACAAAGCTTGATGAACACGAGGGTAAGCATTGATAGGGCCTGGACCCATTAGCATTCTCTGTGGGGGAGATAAGGTTTCGAATAGCTCAGTTTTTGGCATTAGTAATGAGTCCTTAGCCATATAAATTTATGGTGTGGAGAATACGGTCAAAATTGGGAGATTTGGAATCATAGAACCATGAATTTTGGTTTTGTGTCTTTGATATAACGTAGGAAGTTTGAATTATGTGATTATTTTTTCTTTTCTCGCTATGATTATAAAAAAGGAAGCCAAATGACTTCCCAAAATATAAAGGAGAAAACCTGTTCTACATTTCTACGTCGCGATTACAATCTTTTGAGTAAATATAACTGAACTCTTTGTCTCGGCCGACTGCGTAACAGGCTTGTGGAGAATAAGCTGCCATAAACAGATAATCCCCTTTTTTGACCGGAACCCATTCATTGTCGAAGTTATACACACCCTCACCAGACAACACCAATGCGCCATGCTCTTGAACATGAGTTTCAATGTAACCATGGCATGCTCCGGGCTTAAATGTGAGAACATGGAAGTTCATATCGAATCCTAAATCAGTTGGTAGTAGGTCTTCGACAATGACATCTTCCATCCCTTCATAATGTATTTTATCCAAGTGATTACGATGGTTTATTACGACTTTTGGTGCATAACCACTGATGGCTTGATAACGGCGTTTGTAAAGAAATGCTTGGCTGTCTTGCATATCATTATCATTGATAAAATGCAGTAAAATACCAGGGGGACAATATACATACCCTCCCTCAGTCAATGTGCTATTTTTACCCTCGATTTTGATGGTGACTTTCCCTTTGGTGACGTAGAAAAATGTTTCGATTGATTCACCACCAAATCCTTGTTGGTTTTGCCCATGAGCATGCAAAGTGACAAGGTAATCGACAAAACTCGCGCCGAGCTTTGGTGAAGATAAAATAGTTACGTCACAATGTTCAAATCCTGGCAGTGTATTTTTTACCAAGCCATCTGGCGGTAAAACCGCATAATTATCTTTTTTTATGATTGCTCGACTCTGTAATAAGTCAGAAACATATCCAGTATTATTATTTAAGTAACCCATAATAAACCTATTAACCTGAAATTTTCAAAATCATTTTATTGGTCAATAAAATATAAAAATGTGATCTGTGTTGTTGTAAGTGCACAGTAAATGGAAATTTGATTTTTTGCTTTTCATTATGTAAAAATATTTTAGAAACTAAGTATATGGTTAGATACAAACGGAAAATAAAATAGAATTGACGTTCAAAGCTTATTGTTGATTCATGTTTTTAAATTTTCAGGTGTTTGTATGATAAAGAAAAAAATTGTTATTGCTTTAGGTGGTAATGCAATGATCAAAAGAGGTGAAAATATTTCTTTTGAAAACCAGATGAAAAACATTAATAGTGCAGCACGCTTTATTGCTCAGCTTAGCCATGAATATAACATTGCGATTGTTCATGGAAATGGGCCGCAGGTGGGGTTATTGGCACTACAAAATAATGCCTATACCGAAGTTCCTGACTATCCATTAGATGTCCTTGTGGCTGAAACTCAAGGGATGCTTGGATATATGTTAATGCAATCTCTCCAGCAGCAAGGGTTACAGGATGTGAGTTGTGTTTTAACTCGAGTAGAAGTTGAGAAGAATGACCCTGCTTTTGTAAATCCTACCAAATTTATTGGCCCTGTTTATCTGGCAGACCAACAATCACAGCTAGAGCAACAACATGGTTGGATCTTGAAAGCTGATGGTGAATTTATTCGTCGAGTCGTGCCATCCCCATCCCCAGTGCAAGTTCTTGAAGCTGGGCAAATTACGCGTTTATTAGACCATAACCACACTGTAATTTGTTGTGGTGGCGGTGGGATGCCAGTTGTTCATAGTGACTTGGGCTATCAAGGCGTTGAGGCTGTGATCGATAAGGACTTAGTAGCATCAATGCTTGCTGAACAAATTAATGCTGATTATTTGCTGATTCTTACTGATGCTGATGCGATCTATACGGACTGGGGCACACCCCAACAAAAAGCGCTACGCGATGTCACGGTAGAACAAATCCGTCCTTTTGCTGTGCCGGATGGCGCGATGGGGCCGAAAGCTGAAGCGGTGATTCAATTTGTTGAAAACACGGGATGTCTTGCATTTATAGGGGCGCTCAAAGATGTAGACCAAATACTAACGGGAGAAAAAGGGACATGTATTCGGTCTCATGCCCCTGTAACAACTGGTCGATCATTGGTCGTGTAGTTGGTCGATGTTTTTCAAAAATCCTTGAGTGATCGGGTGACCAGTATTAAATAAATCGATTATCCATTGAGTCACCTGTCCTGAACTGTCTCGACGCCATCCCAAAGATAAAGGGGATGGTGTTCTACTCCACTGTACTTTTCGTTCTACTAGCTTTCCTGACTCAACAAGTGGTGTCGCAATATTCGTGGGTAAAAAACCGATACCTGATCCATTGATATGGCAAGCGACTTTTGTTGAAAGGGCAGGAACTTTTATTTCTTTTTGCTCTCTCAACAGCCATGCTGTGCGTTTATTAATATGCTGAGAAGAATCTTCAATATTAATAGCAGGGTAATTACGAAGTTGTGATTCTTTTAAAGTACCTTGAATTGAACTCAATGGGTGGTTCGGTGATAACACAAATGACCAGCTTAGTTTCCCTAATGGCTTGGTATGAACTGAGTGATCAATGGTATCCATCCCCGGAACGCCAATGGCTAGATGATAATCATTGTTCAATAAATCATCCCACACCCCCATATAAACGGCACTAGAGATGCTAATTTGAGTAAAAGGAAACGCTTGATGAAGAGCAAGGATGAGGGAAGAAACGGAAGCCTCATCAAACAGTAAGTTATTGATGACGATATTAACGTGACGTTCAATGCCATCATTAATTTGTTGGAGTTCATCAGGAATGGCATTCATCCAATCTAGCCACTTATGACAATGGCTGAGCAAATGCTCACCAGCTTCTGTTAATTGTACGCTGCGTGTGGTTCGTAAAAACAAGGGTGTTTTCATGTCCTCTTCGAGAACTTTTATTCGGTAACTGATTGCTGCAGGGGTTTTGTGTAGGGCTTCCGCTGCTTTTGAAAAATTAGAGTACTCAGCGACTTTCATAAATGAGCGAATGGTTTCTTTATCTAACATAATCTTTCTGTTGTGGTGTTTTATTTCATGTTATCGCGATTAAAAGAAAAAATTGTGATTAAAGATCTCAAAATAAAAAATAATCAAATAACGAATAAAACTTTAATAATGGAGTGTTAATTGTGAAATTTTCTTTAATAATTTAAGTTGATAAATGTTTCGTTGTAATAGTTAAACTTTAAAGCAATGAAGTTATTTTTTAAAAAAATATAACAATAGATTCAGTGTGATATTGGTCAAAAATATAATCGACAATCTTAAATAATCTATATGTAAATTCATTCTCACACATACATGAGAAACTCATATTTAGAGTTTTATTTACAGTAATTGGGATTTAAAGGTGGTCGTCAATGATCCAAGCATTTATTAAAAAAGGGAGTTTTCAAGACTCGGTAAGCTTGATGCTTATCTCTCGACAACTCAGTGGTAGTGAGGGGGTAGAAGAAGTCTCAGTAATGATGGGGACGCCGGCGAATAAGGCTCTATTAGATGCAACGGGTTTATGGCATCCAATGTTTGATGATGCGACTCCAAATGATATCTGTGTGGCGGTTAGAGCAAAAGAAACGAATGAACAACAAGATGTTCTCGTCATGATTTCTGAGCAGCTAGAGAAAGTGTTAGCGGAAATTTCTCAAGCCAGCCAAACCGGTGCACGTTTACCAAAAGCCCGACGTTGGAAGACGGCACTTGAAAAGCAACCGGATAGCAATTTGGCATTGATTTCTGTCGCCGGTGAGTACGCTGCGAGTGTCGCTCATGACGCGCTAGATAATGGTCTGAATGTCATGATGTTTTCTGACAATGTCTCTGCGCAAGAGGAGCGAGAGTTAAAACTTAGGGCCAAGCAAAAGAACTTAATTGTGATGGGGCCGGATTGTGGTACGTCAATCATTGCAGGAGCACCACTGGCGTTTGCGAATGTTATTCCAAACGGTGGCATTGGAATCATTGGTGCATCTGGCACTGGTATTCAAGAACTCGCTTCTCAAATTGCGTTATCCAATCAAGGCATTTCACATGCGATTGGTCTTGGAGGCCGAGATTTGTCTGAAGAGGTTGGCGGAATCAGTGCATTAGCTGCTTTACAAATGTTTGAGCATGACATGGGCACTCGTGTTATCGCATTTGTTTCAAAGCCCCCGTCTCCTGCTATTGAGCAACGAGTCTTGACTGCGATGAAAGCCCAATCTAAGCCTGTTGTTGCACTTTTCCTTGGCACGCGTCGAGCTCAAGTTCGTGACGAAAATGTATTCTTTGCCAACAGTATTGCAGAAGCAGGTCGACTATCTGCCATGCTGGCGAATGTACAAGATATTAAGCGCGTGCTTCCCACTGTGTCGGGAACCAAAATTCTTGGCCTATACGCTGGAGGAACATTAGCCGCAGAAGCCGCTTTGCTGTTGGCAGAAAACCAGTCACTGACCATTGATGAAACGCATGACAAAGGGGTGATGCTCAATGATTCAGGTCATCTAATCATTGACTTAGGTGATGACTTTTACACTCGTGGGCGTCCACATCCCATGATAGACCCAACCACGCGTAATCTAGAAATTCAAAACCGTTTAGCGAATGAAGATATTGGTGTGTTATTGCTTGATGTTGTTATTGGATTTGGTGCAACGCCAGACCCTGCTTCTCAGCTTATTGAGGCTATTCAACATATCCGAGAACAGAGAGAAAAGCCGATTAATGTTATCGCAACAGTCACGGGTACTGATCAAGATCCTCAAAGTCGAACTCAGCAAATTCAACGTCTTTTAGAGGGCAATATCTCCGTTGTGAACAGTCTAGAAGAAGCGGTTTTACTCGCTGAAAGTTTGATTTCTCAAGAGTCACTTCAAGTGCAAGACCTCCAAGATTCCTTATTTGACGGCGTTAAGGTCATCAATATCGGATTAAAAAGTTTTGCGGAAGATTTGCAAGCCACCAGTACCCCAGTCGTGCATTACCAATGGTCTCCAATTGCCGGTGGTAATCCAGAACTATCTCGTCTACTAAAACAAATGCAATAGGATACAAAAATGTACGCATCTATTAATGAAGCCAATGAGGCTGTAATCGAAAAAATCAAGAGCGCTCGTCCTTTTTGGGTGGACGTGGCACTTGCTGGTGATGTTATCCCTTGGCTAAAAGCTGGCAAAAATCTATTACATGCAGGACCCAAAATCACTTGGCCTGAAATGACAGGCCCGATGCAAGGTGCTTGTATTAGCGCTTGTTTATACGAAGGATGGGCGAAAACAGACACAGAAGCTATTGCATTACTGGAGTCTGAACAAGTTGGTTTTGAGCCATGTCACCATCATAACGCTGTTGGTCCAATGGGTGGCATCACATCGGCAAACTTTCCGATGATTGTCGTGCAAAACCAAACAGATGGTAACTTTGCATACTGCAATATGAATGAGGGTATTGGCAAAGTGATGCGCTTTGGTGCGTACGGAGAAGAAGTGCAGCAGCGCCTTAAGTGGATGCGAGAAGAGTTGATGCCTGCATTGAAACAAGTGCTAGCTAATACTGAGCAAGGAATTGATCTGGGGGCATTGATGGCTCAAGGCGTTACAATGGGGGATGAATTCCATCAGCGTAACATCGCTACCTCAGCCCTCTTGCTGCGTGCGCTTGCGCCGAAATTGGCATTGCTTGATCTTGACAAAAATGTCATGTCTCGTGTGTTCAATTTCTTAAGTATTACGGATCAGTTTTTCTTGAATCTCGCGATGGCATTCTGCAAGTGTTCGATGGATGCGGGCGCGCAGATCAAAGCCGGTTCTATTGTTACAGCAATGACTCGGAACGGCAAAGAATTTGGTATTCGAGTGAGTGGGCTCAGAGACCAATGGTTCACTGCACCTGTAAATACACCAGAGGGATTGTACTTTACTGGTTATTCTCAAGATCAAGCGAACCCGGATATTGGTGATAGCGCCATTACGGAAACTTACGGCATTGGTGGTGCCGCGATGGTTGCTGCCCCTGGAGTGACACGATTTGTTGGCGTTGGCGGTGTGGATGTAGCCTTAGATATATCAGAAGAAATGTGTGAAATCTTTGTCTCTCAGAACTCCTTACTTCAAATTCCGTCATGGAACTTCCATGCAGCGTGTCTAGGGCTTGATATTCGAAGCGTTGTTGAAACGGGGATTACGCCAATCATCAATACAGGTATCGCTCATAAAGAGGCGGGTATTGGTCAAATTGGTGCGGGTACAGTGAGAGCGCCTCTTGCTTGTTTTGAAAAAGCACTGCAAGCATTGGCGTGTGAACTTGGCCTAGAAGTCGAAGCATAAATTTAACTAGGGCGTAGTGATAGGCTGCGCCCAAATATAAGGATGTGCTATGGGCGGAGAAGCATTAGCCTTTAGTTACTCAGCACCATATTCTCGCGGTGTTTTGCAATTCATTGGTAGCGGCCGCGATGTATTGAATTTTTTAACTCAAGATCGAGAGGTTCTCTCATTACACCGCCAAGGTTCCAATATGAGTCCGTCCGGATGGAGCCTTTCATCTTATTGCTTTGAACAGTTTAAAGCGACGCTGGTGGGTCAAGAGCCTATCGAGTTAGATGAGCAAGGGCTCCGATCTGGCTCATGTCTAATTAAGCGAGGGAAGAATGGGACATGGCTTAGCGTAAATGGTCGAAAACCTGTTCCGTATAAGGCCCTATTTCAAAATATTTGTATTGTGGAGCAGGAAACTGGCCTATATGGCCCTTTAGGAACGATCGTAAGTCGCCAAGATCTTACCCCTTTTTCTGCATTTATCGAACAGTTAGATCTTTGGAGTGCGGGCAACGTTCCTTGCTGGTCTTCACTTATTGGTAAGGGACCCGGACTGACACCAAGTCATGATGACATGCTCATTGGAATGTTGTTTGGCGCTTATCTTTACAATAGTGCTGCTGCGCGAAAGCTGTTACCAAGTACTTTGGACATACATCAGTTAACAACAAGTGTGAGTCATGGATACTTGAGTCAAGCGAGCAAAGGTTATTTTGCTCAACCACTGCTTAATATCTCGCTTGAGAATATAGATAAATTACACAATAGCATCTCAGATTTACTTGATTGTGGTCACCATTCTGGTGCGGATTCTTTACTTGGTCTGTGGATTTTTTTGCATTACATCAAAGAATCCAAATTATAAAAAACGACTTAATTTTAATAATCAGATATCTAAAAATTACTTTCTAAATAGTAAGAGTTTAAATACTTCACAACTCAATATTCCAACTTTAGATAGAGTAATGAAATAAACATTGTTATGGAGACGTTATATAATGAACCTGTCCAAAGAGCAGCTTCACAATTTAATTAAAAATAAAGTGATATTAGCTGGATTATTGGAAGAACACGCTAATGTTGTGGCTGACGTTCTCGTATTTGCAGATTTGAGAGGTATACACTCACACGGTGCGGTTCGTGTTGAGTATTATGCTGAGCGTATTAGTAAGGGCGGTATTACTCAACAGCCTAACTTTAACTATCAAGAAACGGGTCCATGTACTGCCGTGTTAGATGCGGATAATGGTGTTGGACACTTCGCAGCAAAATACGCAATGGAGAAAGCCATTGAAATGGCAAAATCTAAAGGCGTAGCAGTTGTTGGTATTCGTCGAATGAGCCATAGCGGTGCATTAGGGTATTTTACAAAGATGGCGGCAGAGAAAGGATTGGTCGCTTTATCAATGTGTCAATCCGATCCAATGGTTGTCCCGTTCGGTGGTAGCGAAATTTATTATGGCACAAACCCAATTGCATTTTCTGCGCCTGCACCCAATGGAGAAACGGTCAATTTTGATATGGCCACGACTGTACAAGCGTGGGGTAAAATTCTTGATGCTCGTTCGAGAAATAGCGCTATTCCAAATGATTGGGCGGTTGATTCCGATGGCAACCCAACCACAAATCCCCATGATGTTCGTGCTCTGCTTCCTATTGCGGGTCCAAAAGGCTACGGGCTTATGATGATGGTCGACATGTTATCAGGAATTCTTCTTGGTCTGCCTTTTGGTAAGCATGTGAGTTCTATGTATGACGATCTCTCAAAAGGTCGAGATTTAGGCCAATTGCATATTGTTATTAACCCTGAGTTTTTTACAACATCGAAATCTTTTATTGAATCAATTGGGCAAACAATAAAAGAGCTTAATTCCATCACACCAGCGGCCGGATTTAATGAAGTTTTATACCCGGGACAAAATAGTGAATTGGTTGAAAAAGAAAGCTTAGAGAAAGGTATTGAAATAGTAGAAGACGTTTATCAATACCTAATATCAAGTGAAATATATATAAACTCTTATGATCATAAAACCCCTTTTAATAGTTAATTTTAAATAATCCAATTTTTCGACAAACAAAAGATTAAGGTAAAAGCATGGAACTTATTAAAGAGCAAGTCACTGCGGTGTCCAATGAAATAACCAAATTTGGATATACTGATGGGCAAGGTATGACACGTCTGTTGTACACATCTGAATGGTTAAGCGCTCAGAAAAAATTACTAGAAATTTTTGAGAAAAATGGCTTGCAAGTATATAGCGATGACATCGGGAATGCATATGGTCGTTTAGAAGGTACGGAATTCCCGAATGAGGTTATTCTGTCTGGTTCGCATATTGATACAGTAGTGAATGGCGGTAATCTTGATGGCCAATACGGTATAGAAGCTGCTTTTATTGCCATTAATTATTTAAAAAATAAACATGGTTCTCCTCGTCGTACTCTAGAGGTTATTTCACTTGTAGAAGAAGAGGGGAGTCGATTCCCTTATGTATTCTGGGGTAGTAAAAATATCGTTGGTCTTGCGAAAAATGAAGACGTAATGGATCTAGTGGATAAGCAGGGCGTACGTTTTGTTGATGCAATGCGAGAGTGTGGTTTTGATTTTGCATCTCAAAAGACTGTTAGGAAAGACATAAAAGCCTTTATTGAGCTTCATATTGAACAAGGTAAAGTTTTAGAGACGGAAGGCAAGCAGCTTGGCGTTGTGACAGGGATCGTAGGTCAACGTCGCTACGATATTACTTTAAAAGGTGAAGCTAACCATGCCGGTACTACACCAATGGGTTATCGCAAAGATACCGTATATGCGTTCAGTAAAATCTGTAGTCAGTCGATTGAGAAAGCTCAATTGCATGGTGATCCTCTAGTTCTAACTTTTGGCAAAGTTGAGCCAAAACCAAATACGGTAAATGTGGTGCCGGGTGAGATTCTGTTCACAATGGATTGCCGACACACTGATAAAGAGCTACTCGTTAATTTTAGCGATGAAATCGTAGGAGATATTAGACGTATCGCTGAAGAGATGGGTATGGAATGCGATATTGATTTGTGGATGGATGAGTCCCCTGTCCCTATGGACTCCAGCTTAATTGATTTGATTGATACAACCTGTGCGCAAAACGGCGCTAACTACAGAGTAATGCATAGTGGGGCTGGTCATGATGCGCAGATTTTTGCACCTGTTGTACCAACTGGAATGATATTTGTTCCAAGCATTGCTGGAATTAGCCATAACCCTGCGGAAAAAACAGACCTGGATGAGCTTTGCGAAGGTGTCAAAGCGCTTGCTGATGTGCTTTATGAGCTCGCATATAAATAAGTGAGGCTTATAGTATGAGCAGTACAAAATCAAATGGTCTTGAATATTGGAAAATACTCGTTGTTATCCTGTGTTTTGGTTGGGTAGCGATTTGGATTTACCGAACAGTACTAACTCCGATTTATCCAGAAATACAATCAGCGTTAGGTGGTGTTAGCGATACCGAAATAGGTCTTATAGCAACATTCTATTTTTCTGCTTATTGTGGCGGTCAAATTCCAGCCTCTATTGCAGTGGAAAAAATAGGACAAAAAATCACTTTGTTGTGTGGTTTTACATTGTTTGCTATCGGTACAGTTGTAATCGCAAATGCAACCGGAATATCTATTATTTATCTTGGCTCATTACTTTCTGGTTTGGGATGTGCATCTTTCTTCTGTTCTGCATATTCTTTATCTGGTGAATATGTACCTCAAGAGCGTCGTGCTTTTGCATCTGCCATAGTGAATAGTGGTTCTGCGGTTGGTATGGGCATCGGGCTTATTGGTTCAAGTATCTTAGTCAAAAATATGGATGTTGCTTGGAACAATGTTCTGTACATGTCGGCCGCAGTTATATTTGCCATGATTGTGGTTTTTTCTTTAGGTATTAAGTCTTCACCTAAAGTGATAGTGGAAAAAAATGAAGGAGAAAAAGGCGACAATGTAAAATCTTCTAACTCGGGAAATGGATTATTGAGCCCTAGAATGATTGCAGTCTGCTTTTTGTACTTTGTGACTTGTTATGGTTACTACATGATCGTCACTTGGCTACCATCATACCTACAGACAGAGCGAGGTTTTGAGGGGGCTGCGATAGGGGGAGCATCAGCTTTAGTCGCCATGGTGGCAATTCCGGGGGCATTGTTTTTTAGTGGTCTTTCAGACAAGCTACAATCTAAAAGAAACGTGCTTAAGTTAGTTATTTTCCTAGAAACAATAGCGGCTTTCATGTTAGCACTTACAGTACTTGCTCCAAATACAACGGCTTTGATGATAGCGCTAATTGTTTATGGATTTATAGGTAAAATGGCTCTCGATCCTATTCTTATATCTTACGTTACAGATAATGTACCTAAAGCAAGAATGGCTAGAGCACTTGCAGTTTTTAATCTATCAGGAATGAGTTCATCAATAATAGCCCCACCACTAACAGGTTTGATCTCTGATATCACGGGATCAAAAGCAATAGGTTTTTATTTGTCTGCAATTTTAATTATTGTTGGTGTTATAGCGTTTATGCTCATTAACTTAAGATCTAGTCATAGAGAAAGTTTACAACAAGCCTAAAGTCTAAGATCATTACAAAAGTCTAATAAACATAATAAAAACCCTCAATATAAGATTGAGGGTTTTTTGTTATTTAGATAATTGTGCCTAATTGTCTAAATATAAAATCCAAATTAATTTAATTATAACGACTATTTAAATATTTTTAATGCTACTTAAAATAAGATGATGAGCAAATTTTAATGTTTATCTATGGATATAATAAAAACAGTTTTTAAAAAGTGTATGAAATTAAAATGTAGATAATCAAACTTATTCGAGGTGAACTCATGTCATTAAGTGTTTCATTAAATAAGCCTAAACGAGAGCCGATATCATTAACTACCCAAATTTTGATAGCGACTGTTGGTGGTATTGTGTTCGGCAGCATGGTTGGGCCTTGGGCTGAAAACTTAAAAGTATTTGGTGATATATTTATTCGTCTGATACAAATGTCGGTAGTGTTGTTAGTTATGACAGCCGTAACTGCAGCAATTGGTAATGTTGATAATAAAGGTGCAGGTAAAATGAGCTTGCATACTTTTAAGTGGATCATTATTTTCACCGTGCTTTCCGCCTTTGTCGGTCTTGCTTTGGCATTGGTCATACAACCGGGTGTCGGTATCAGTGTGCACGGTTCTGCTGCTGCTGTAGCAATGCCAGAGACTTCCCTTAAAGATACAATACTAGGATTTTTCTCAACGAATATTGTTGGTTCGATGTCAAGTGGTGCAATGATTCCTTGTATTGTTTTTTCTGTCATATTTGGTTTAGCAATGGGGTCTTATACCCGTACATCTGGAAATCCAATTATTAGAGACTTTATTGTTAGTTTTAATGCAGTAATTATGAATATCATAAAGTTAGTCATGAACTTAGCTCCAATTGGTATTTTCTGTTTATTAGCAAATGTGTCGGGAACGATTGGTTTCAAAGTTATTGTACCTATGCTTAAGTTTTTAGGTGCATTGGCAATAGGGGACATCATTCTATTAGTTATCTATGGTGGGTTTACCGCTGTAATGACCAAAGTTAATCCGTTAAAAATGCCAAGCAAGTTTATGAAACTTTCAATTATGTCGATGACAACCACTTCTTCGGCAATTTGTTTACCTACAAAAATGGAAGACTCTGTAACCAAGTTTGGTGTTAGCCGTAAAGTATCCGATTTTACGGGGCCGATCACTATGTCTATGAATGCTAATGGCGCAGTAATGTGCTACGTTCTAGCTATATTTTTTATGAGTCAAGCTACAGGAATTGTTCTTGAACCGTATCAAATGGGTATGGCAATTTTACTTTCAGTACTAATGTGCATGGGAACAATAGTAGTACCCGGAGGAATGATTATTGTTTATACATTCTTAGCTTCCTCGATGGGTTTGCCATTGGAGAGTGTTGCGATCTTAATAGGTATCGACTGGTTCTCTGGTATGTTTAGAACACTGTTAAATAATGTTGTTGATGTAATGATTGCAATGTTAGTAGCAGACAAAATTGATGAGTTTGATAGGGATGTTTACAATGATAATAAAGTCGCAGAATATTTGTGATCATTGACTTAGTATTTACGGGCGCTATATGCGCTCGTTTTTTTATTGAGTATTTAAATTCTTTTAATTATTAAGTAGTGATTAAAAGAATTTAAATTTTATTTAATTTAGTTGGAATATAGTCACCAAAATAGTTTTATCAAGCGTATATATTAACTTCATCTTGTTAGAGAAGCTTGAGAGGTTTAATCAATGAGTGGTGTAGATAAAATAACGTTAGATAAATATAGAAGTAGAGGCTATAGTGAAGATCTTCTTCCAAAGCCAGAGTGTAATAGAAATTGGAAAGCTGTTAACTATTTCACATTATGGCAAGGTTCTGTTCATAATGTGCCAAATTATGTGGCAGTAGGAGGCTTTTTTCTTTTAGGTTTGAGTACCTTTAATATAATGGCTGCAATTCTAATTAGCGGTATTGTGATTGCTTTTATTATGATTATGAATGGTGCTGCGGGTTCTAAATATGGCATCCCATTTTCAATGCTATTGAGAGCGTCATATGGTGTGCGAGGAGCCATTCTACCAGGTTTTTTGCGTGGTTGTATTGCAGCTATTATGTGGTTTGGCTTACAAAACTATGCAGGCTCTCTAGCGCTTTTAATTATTATCAGCAAAATATGGCCAGAGTTTATTAATATTGGTGGAGATTGGAACTTTCTCGGCATTAATGCTCCAGGTCTTATCTCGTTTATCATATTTTGGTTTATAAATATGGTTATCGGTTTAGGTGGTGGTAGTATTTTAAATAAATTTACAGCTATTCTTAACCCTTGTATTTATCTTGTGTTTGGTGGGATGGCTATTTGGGCGATATCACTTGTTGGTCTTGACGCAATTTTTAGTTACGTACCTTCTAAGATCCAAAGTGAAGATGCAGGTATTTTCCAGTTTTTAATTGTCGTAAATGCTATTGTTGCTGTTTGGGCGGCTCCTGCAGTTAGTGCCTCTGATTTTACGCAGAATGCGAAAAGTATGAGAGATCAGGCCACCGGGCAGCTAGCTGGACTGTTCATTGCTTATGTCTTATTTGCGTTTTCAAGTGTTTGTGTTTTGGCGGGGGCTAGTATTCACTTTGGTACGGATACTTGGAATGTTCTTGATATTATTAGTCGATGGGACAGTTTATTTGTAACAATATTTGCTGGTCTTGTTGTTTTAATGACAACAATTTCAACGAATGCTACGGGTAATATTATTCCGGCAGGTTATCAAATTGTCTCTATTTTTCCTAAATTGAGCTATAAACAAGGTGTTATGATTGCTGGTGTTATTAGTCTGATTATTTGTCCTTGGAAATTAATGGAAAATCAAGATAGTATATTCTTGTTTCTTAATACAATTGGTGGGATTTTAGGTCCAGTAATTGGTGTAATGTTAGCTCACTACTATATTGTGCTTAAGCAAAACATTAACTTGGATGAATTATATGTTGAAGGAAATAACTACGTTTACTATAAAGGTGGTATTAATTCTACGGCTTTTGTTGTTACTCTAATTGCATGCATACTGTCTTTGGGCGGTCAATATTTATCTTTCTTATCTGTGTTTAATCAACTTTCATGGTTTACTGGCGTTATTACTGCGTTTGCTCTTTATGTCTTCATGATGAAAAGAAACCCTGAAAATAGAAAAGATTTAACGTTAGCTTCAAATTAATTTAATTATGTAGATTATATTAAGGAATAGATATGAATTACGATTACATTATCAAAAATGGTACGGTTATTGTTGAAACTGGTGAAGTAAAAACTGATGTTGCGATTAAAGATGGTCTTATTGCAGCTATTGGTAACGGTTTGACAGGAGCTAATGAGTACATTGATGCATCAGGCTTGATCGTTTCCCCTGGCATGGTTGATGGACATGTGCATATTACAGAGCCGGGCGGTCATCGCAGTGAGTGGGAAGGTTATGAGACAGCAACAAAAGCTGCGGCTAAAGGTGGCGTAACGACGTGTGTTGAAATGCCTTTAAATCAGATACCAGCGACGATAGATCGTGACTCTTTGCACATCAAGTATGAAGCTGGTAAAGGCAAATTGTCTGTAGATGTTGCATCTTTGGGTGGCTTGGTTCCCCATAATATCGGTCGTTTAAACGAATTGGCAGAAGAAGGCGTTGTTGGTTATAAATGCTTCCTATCTACCTGTGGTTCTCCAGATCCTGAGTCAGAAGATTTTTGCAATGTTGATGACTATGACCTTTATATGGGAATGAAAGAGCTTGCGAAATTAGGTAAAGTTCTGACAATGCATGCAGAAAATGCTCTTATTTGTGATCGTTTGGGAAAACAGGCGGTTGAAGAAGGCCGACTAACAGCTAAAGACTATATTGCATCTCGTCCGGTTTTCGCTGAAGTTGAGGCGGTGCGTCGTGCGTTATTCTTAGCTAAAGAAACTGGCTGTAAACTGCATTTTTGTCACTTAAGTAGCCCTGAAGCAGTAGAAGAAGTCACGAAAGCTCGCAAGTCTGGTCAAGACGTGACATGTGAATCTTGTACGCATTATTTTGCGATTGATGATGAGCAGTTTGAGGCTATTGGAACTCGAGCTAAATGTTCACCACCTATCCGTGACAAAGACAACCAACAACGTCTTTGGAGTAAGTTGTTGAATAACGAGATAGATTTCATTACTTCGGATCACTCTCCTTGTACACCAGACCTTAAAGAGGGCGGGATTTTCGATGCATGGGGTGGAATATCTGCTTTACAAAATAGTGTCGATATTTTGTTCGATGAGGGCGTTCAGAAACGAGGTATGTCTTTAGTCCAGTTTTCGAAACTAATCGCTACCAATCCTGCAGATCTCTTTGGCTTGGAGCAAAAAGGTAGAATTGCAGTAGGTAAAGATGCCGATATAATTTTGATCAAACCAAATTCTGAATATGTTCTTCAATCTGAAGATTTAGAATATCGCAATAAATTTAGTGCATATGAAGGTCGTAGCATCGGTGCTCAAATTGTAAAAACTATCTTACGTGGTTCGGTAGTATATGATTTGGGTTCAGGTATTGTGAAGCCATTTAGCGGTCAGTTCTTGACAGTAAAATAAAATATATTTTACTAAAAGAGCCAAGTATGAGAATGCTTGGCTCTTTTTTTTGCCAATATATAAATGTTGAACTGCTAATTTTAGTGGTTTTATTGAAACCTTTTTTATAAACGCTTTATTCTATTTATTATCTTAAGAAACTGATTTTTAATATACCAAGAAGCTTTTTTATTTAAATTATTGGTGTATTTAATTATGAAAACTCTAGAGTTAGAACCCCTAACAAAAAGTGGATTTGAACCATTTGGTGAAGTCATTGAAACGGAAGAATCTGATTTTTTCTTTATTAATAGTGAATCAGGTCAGCGTTTTCATGGCTTGGGTGAAGTCAGTGTTGAAGATGATACTAACCCGTTGATCAGTATTGTCAGAGCCAAAGGTGTCAGTTCATCAATAAAAATTGATTTACTTGAAAAACACCCGATTGGTAGCCAAGCCTTTTTCCCACTAAATGGCGAGCGATTTATTGTTGTTGTTGCTGAGGGTGGTGACGAAATTGATGAATCAACCATTAAAGCATTTGTTAGTAATGGCAAGCAAGGCGTTAATTACCGACAAAATGCATGGCATTACTTGTTATTTGCTTGGAATAAAGATACCGACTTTTTAACAGTCGACCGAGCTGGAGAAGATAACTGTATTGTTCGTCATTTATCAGAAGAATTCATTATTCAACTGTAAAGAATGTATTCAGTTGAGAAATAATAAATAAGTTTGGAGAAATATTATGGCTAAGATGAGAGCGATTGAAGCGGCTGTTTTGATCATGAAAAAAGAAGGGGTTAAGGTCGCATTCGGTGTTCCTGGCGCAGCGATCAACCCTCTATATGCGGCATTGAAAAAACTGGGTGGCATCGAACATGTTTTGGCTCGTCACGTTGAAGGCGCGTCGCACATGGCAGAGGGTTACACCCGTACTAAAGATGGCAACATCGGCGTGTGTATCGGTACATCTGGTCCAGCAGGTACGGATATGATCACCGGTCTTTACTCTGCGTCAGCAGACTCAACGCCGATTCTTACCATTACTGGTCAGGTACCTACAGCGAAGCTACATAAAGAAGACTTCCAGGGCGTCGATATTGAAGCAATTGCGAAACCAGTTACCAAGATGTCTGTGACCATTCGCGAAGCTGGCCAAGTACCTGGCACGTTCCAAAAAGCATTTTACGAAATGCGTTCAGGTCGTCCTGGCCCGGTACATATCGATTTACCAATGGATGTTCAAATGGCGGAAATCGAGTTCGATATCGATTTGTATGAACCATTAGAACCACACAAGCCAAAGGCAACTCGAGCTCAAGCAGAGCGCGCACTACAAATGCTAAACGCAGCCGATAAACCGATTTTGGTTGCGGGTGGTGGCATCATTAACGCTGGTGCATCTGCACTACTACAGCAGTTTGCAGAAATCACTGGGGTCCCTGTTATTCAAACGCTACGTGGTTGGGGCACAATCTCTGACGATCATGAACTGATGATTGGCCGGATGGGCTGTCAAGCAGGCCATCGTTACGGTAACGCTTCTTACCTAGAGTCTGACTTTGTATTTGGTATCGGTAACCGCTGGGCAAACCGTCACACTGGCGCAATTGAAACTTACACTAAAGGCCGTCAATTTATTCACGTAGACATCGAGCCAACACAAATTGGCCGTATCTTTGGCCCAGATCTTGGCATTGTGTCCGATGCAGGTGAGGCGCTTAAAGTCTTTGTTGAAGTAGCTCAAGAGATGCAAACACGTGGCGAACTAAAAGATCGCTCAGCATGGCTAGGTGAGTGCCAAGCGCGCAAACGTACCATGCTGCGTCGTACTGATTTCGACGATAACCCAATTAAACCTCAGCGTGTCTACCAAGAAATGAATGAGGTATTTGGCCCAGAAACACGTTATGTCGCCACCATTGGTAACGCGCAAATCGCAGCGAACCAGTTCCTACACGTGCATCGTCCTCGTCATTGGATCAACTCATGCCAAGCTGGCCCTCTAGGTTGGACAATGCCTGCAGCTCTGGGGGTAGTAAAAGCCGATCCAACGACCCCTGTGGTCGGTGTTTCTGGTGATTACGATTTCCAATTCTTGATGGAAGAGTTGGCGGTAGGCGCGCAATTCAAACTGCCTTATATCCATGTCCTAATCAACAACGCTTACTTAGGCTTAATCCGTCAATCTCAGCGTGCATTCGAGATCGATCACTGTGTGCAATTGGACTTTGAAAACATCAATGCACCAGAAATAAACGGCTACGGCGTTGACCATGTGTCGGTAGTGGAAGGCCTTGGCTGTAAAGCGATTCGTGTCTTCAACCCAGAAGATATTCAACCGGCACTACGTAAAGCTCAAGCATGGCTCAAAGAGTTCCAAGTTCCCGTTGTTGTGGAAGTGATTACTGAGCGCGTGACCAATATCGCAATGGGGCCTGATATCGACAAAGTGGTCGAGTTCGAAGAAACCATCGATTTGGATTAATAGCTAACTCACTCTCCCCCACGTTTATGCGTGGGGGAGGGCATCAACAAATATTCTTGGAGTGACTTATGCCTAAACTAGCTGCCAACCTTTCTATGTTGTTCACGGAATACGATTTTATGGACCGCTTTGAAGCGGCATCCAAAGCGGGTTTCCGTGGTGTTGAATACCTCTTTCCATACGATTATAACGCTCAAGACATTGCGGCTGAGTTGTACCAGTTTGGTCTAACTCAAGTCCTATTCAACTTACCGGCTGGTGACTGGGCCAAAGGAGAGCGCGGTATTGCTTGTCATCCTGACCGCGTAGAAGAATTCCGTGCAGGTGTGGATAAAGCGATTCGTTATGCCAAAGCACTGAACTGCCAACAAGTGAATTGTCTTGTGGGGATTAAACCTGCGCATGTTTCTGAAGAAGACGCGTTTCAAACCGTGGTTGAGAACTTGAAGTTTGCGTCTGAAAAGCTCAAAGCGGAAGGTGTTCGTTTGATTATGGAAGCCATTAACACACAAGACATGCCGGGCTTCTTTGTTAACAGCACAGAAAAAGCACTGCGCATTGTGGCGGAAGTGGGTGAAGCCAACCTAGGTTACCAATACGACATTTACCACATGCAAATTATGGAAGGTAATTTGGCTCGTACACTGAAAGATCACCAGTCAACCATTGCGCATATTCAGCTTGCGGATAACCCAGGGCGTCATGAACCAGGGACTGGTGAAATCAATTACCCATTCCTACTTAAGCATATTGACGATATTGGCTATCAAGGCTGGATCGGCTGTGAATATGTGCCAGCAAAAACTACCGAAGCGGGCCTCGGCTGGCTAAAAGAATACAACCTAATTTAATCGCGTAAAGAATTGAGAATCGGAGATAGAAAAATGGCGAATATCGGTTTTATCGGTACAGGTATCATGGGCAAGCCAATGGCGAAGAACCTGCAAAACGCAGGTCATACCTTGTACTTCTCTGAGCACTTTGAAGCCGCTCCAGCAGATTTACTTGGCGACAATGGCTTTGCAGCGCCAACCCCTGCAGCAGTCGCTGAAGCGTGTGAGTTCATTATCGTAATGGTGCCAGATACACCACAAGTTAACGACGTACTATTTAGTGAAATTGGCATCGCTCATGGCCTTGCAAAAGACAAAGTTGTGATCGACATGAGTTCAATTTCACCTATTGCGACCAAAGAGTTCGCTAGCAAAGTAGAAGAACTAGGCGCATTTTATCTCGATGCACCAGTATCTGGTGGCGAAGTCGGTGCGATTAACGGTACGTTATCAATCATGGTTGGCGGTCGTGATGAGATTTTTGAACGCGCGAAACCTTTGTTTGAGATCATGGGCCAAAATATCACTTTAGTTGGCGGTAATGGTGACGGTCAGACTTGTAAAGTCGCGAACCAAATCATTGTGGCTTTGAACATTGAAGCGGTTTCAGAAGCGCTTGTTTTTGCTTCTAAAGCGGGCGCAAATCCAGCGAAAATTCGTCAAGCGCTAATGGGTGGTTTCGCATCATCTAAAATTCTTGAAGTGCACGGCGAGCGCATGATTAACGGTACGTTCGATCCTGGTTTCCGTATTTCGCTACACCAAAAAGATCTCAATCTTGCTCTTGAAGGGGCTCGAGCACTGAACATCAATCTACCTAACACAGCAACAGCGCAAGAACTATTCAATACCTGTGCATCACTAGACGGTTCAAACTGGGACCACTCTGCGATGATCAAAGCACTGGAACACATGGCAAACCACTCGATTCGTGGTTAATGGCGCTAAGGCCACTACTGTTATTGGATGCTAATGGGCCAGAGATTCTGGCCCTTTTTTTAAGGTGAGACTATGAAAATAATTATCGCCCCAGACTCGTTTAAAGAGTGTTTGTCTGCAAAAGAAGTGGCGAACGTGATTGCCGAAGGGATTGTTTCAGAAATACCGAATGCTGAGTGTGTTTGTATTCCCGTCGCTGATGGTGGTGAGGGCACGCTAGAGGCATTGGTTGACGCAACGAATGGACGAGTGATCCCAGTTGAGGTTACTGGACCTCTTGGTAATGTCGTAAATGCGCAGCTCGGTGTTCTTGGCGATCAACAAACGGCTGTTGTGGAAATGGCTTCTGCATCCGGGATCGAACTGGTAGCACCTTGTGATCGTAACCCCCTAAAAACCACAAGTTTTGGTACTGGTGAGTTGATCAAGCGAGCATTAGAAGAAAACATCACGAAAATTATTGTCGCAATTGGTGGCAGTGCAACAAACGATGGTGGCGTTGGCATGCTCCAGGCGCTTGGTGTGAAATTTACACGAGAAGATGGCCGCGAGATTGGTTTCGGTGGTGGTGAACTGGGTAACATCGCGCATATTGATATTTCAAATTTAGATCCTCGATTGCAAAACGTAGAAATCTTAACGGCTTGTGATGTCGATAACCCTTTAACCGGTGAAAGAGGCGCTTCTGCTGTTTTTGGTCCACAGAAAGGAGCGACACCAGATATGGTTGAAGCACTAGATGCAAACCTGCGTCATTATGCAAATTGTATCCAGTCTACGATTTCTCGTGATATTGAGTTTGAAAAAGGAGCGGGAGCGGCAGGAGGCATGGGCGCTGCTCTGCTTGCGTTTCTCAACGCTCGATTGATGCCGGGCATTGATATCGTGTTGGATACGGTTGAATTTGAGCAAAAGCTGATGGGGGCAGATCTTGTCATTACTGGAGAGGGGCGTATTGATAGCCAAACGATCCATGGCAAAACTCCGGTAGGTGTTTCACGATTAGCGCAAAAGCACAACATTAAGACCGTAGCTTTAGCCGGGAGTGTGGGTGAGGGTATCGATGTGTTAAAAAGCGCGGGCATTATTGCGTGTTTTTCAATCGTCCCAACGCCGTGTGAGCTTAGTGATGCCATTGCAGCAGGGCGAGAAAATCTGTTCAAAACGGCGAAACAGCTTGCGAGCGTGGTTGCTCATTTTAATAAGTGATCGCGTCAAACAGAAGGGCAGTTAATCGAATTGCAATCAAGCTAGAAATTGCGAGTATCTGATTTTCGAGCACAAAAATGGCTCTGTTCTCTTCGTTCTTTACATTAAAGGAACGATGAGCAGAGCCATTTTTTCATTTAGTTCCCGCTAAATAGTTGCGGCATCATTTGTATAGAGCTTAGAGCTAAAACTTAGTTGTTTTTATGCAGTTCGCTGTTCAGTTCAACCGCGCTCTTGTTTGCAAGACACTCGATTTGACCAGTTACAGAGTTACGACGGAATAGTAGGTCAGAAACACCAGCAAGATCGCGTGCTTTCACTACTTCCACTTCTTGGCCAGTAGAATCTAGCATGCGTACTTTAGAACCAGCAGTTACGTATAGACCTGATTCGATAGTACAGCGGTCACCCATTGGGAAACCAAGACCTGCGTTCGCGCCTAGTAGAGAGTTTTCACCGATAGAAACCACAACTTTACCGCCGCCAGATAGCGTACCCATGATAGATGCGCCGCCGCCGATGTCAGAGCCGTTACCAACCACTACACCAGCAGAGATACGACCTTCAACCATGCTCACGCCAGTTGTACCTGCGTTAAAGTTGATGAAGCCTTCGTGCATTACCGTTGTGCCTTCGCCAACATGTGCGCCAAGACGTACGCGAGAAGTGTCAGCGATACGAACACCAGTTGGTACCACGTAGTCCACCATTTTAGGGAACTTGTCTACGCAATCTACGCTTAGTGCGCGACCCGCTAGGCGAGCTTCGATTTGACGCTCTGCTAGTTCAGGTAGGTCGATAGGACCTTCATTAGTCCATGCGATGTTGTGCAGTAGACCGAAGATACCGTCTAGTACCGTACCGTGTGGTTGAACTAGGCGGTTAGAGATAAGTTGAAGTTTTAGGAAACCTTCAGCAACGCTTTGTGGCTGCTCGTCAGTTGCAAGGATAACCAGTACAAGTGGTTGTGCTGATTCTGCTGCTTTTGCTGCGAAAGATGCGTTTGCAGCATCGCCGTTTGCTTCAAATGCTGCTGCCAGTTCTGCGCTTTGTGCTGCAGAGATCTCGATAGCTTGGTTGCCTTGCTCGTAACCTGCTACTGCTGCTAGTGCGTTAACAAGCGCTTCGCTTGGGTTAAGAACTGGGTTTGGGAAAAACGCTTCGATGATTTTGCCGTCGCGATTTTTAGTTGCCGTACCAAAGGCTAGAGAGAAGAAAGCCATAGTTGATCTCCATGTGTTGAGTCTTGTGTCTCGTCTGTTCACTGACAAGAAATAATTAAGTTGTCAGTCATCATAAAGAGAGTGTTGGGGAGTTTAAAGAGGGGAAATGGAGAAAGTCTGTAGATGGATACCTTTTGTCTTTTCAGAGATATGTTTGTCTGATGAGAAATGTGTCGCAAAAGCCTTCTCAGACCGATTTGGGGTAAAGACAAAGTGAAGTTGGAAAAGGGGCATAGCAAAAAATAAGGGGAGGACCGAAGTCACTCCCCCTACACTGGGTTTGTTGGATTTAATCGCTTTGGATAGAAAGCGATTAAATCGGCTTAAAGGCTAAGTTCACCGACGGCTACGGCAAGTGCAACAGTTGCACCTACCATTGGATTGTTGCCCATCCCGATGAAGCCCATCATCGCTACGTGTGCAGGTACTGAAGAGCTACCCGCGAATTGTGCATCGGCGTGCATTCGACCCATGGTATCGGTCATACCGTAAGAGGCAGGACCTGCCGCCACGTTATCTGGGTGTAGAGTACGACCAGTACCACCGCCTGATGCCACAGAGAAGTAAGGCATGCCTTCACGGTTACGTTCCGCTTTGTAGATACCTGCTACTGGGTGTTGGAAGCGAGTCGGATTGGTTGAGTTACCAGTGATGCTCACATCCACTTGCTCTTTGTGCATGATAGCCACGCCTTCACGTACATCGTCTGCACCGTAACAAAGGATCTCACCTCGTGGACCTTGGGAGAAACGGCGACGTTCTACTTCCACTAACTCACCAGTTTGGTAGTTGTATTGAGTGCGTACGTAAGTGAAACCATTGATGCGTGAGATTAGGTAAGCGGCGTCTTTACCTAAACCATTCAGGATCACTTTCAATGGATTTTTGCGTGATTTGTTCACGTTCAATGCGATTTTGATTGCGCCTTCTGCCGCTGCGAATGACTCGTGACCGGCAAGGAAAGCAAAACAGCCACTTTCTTCATTCAATAGACGAGCCGCCAATGCACCGTGACCGATACCCACTTGGCGTTGCTCTGCCACGCTGCCGGGTTTAGTGCACGCCTGAAGACCTTCACCGATGATGTTTGCTGCTTCTTCTGCTGTTTTTGCACCGCGGAAAATCGCCAAAGCAGTGCCCAGTGTGTAGGCATCGGCAGCGCTTTCAAACGCGATAGGTTGAGTGTCCATCACCATTGCTTTAGGGTCGATACCACGATCCATACAGTATTGATAAGCCTCTTCCAGAGAAGAAAGTTGCATTTCGTCTAATGTGCGACGTACAGATTCAGTCATTGTTGTGTTCATAATCTCTTTCCTCTTGGTGGCAATTATTGTTGGCGTGGGTTGATGGTCGTTACGGCTTCGTCAAAACGACCGTAAGTCCCCGTTGCTTTGTCTGCGGCTTCTGCTGCAGATACGCCTTCGTTGATGGCTTTCATCATCTTGCCTAGGTTGAGATATTGGTAACCAATCACCTCTTTGTATTCGTCTAGCGCGAGTTTGGTTACGTAGCCTTCAGCCAACTCCATGTAACGCACGCCTTTTGCTTTGGTTGAGTAGCTGGTACCCACTTGGCTGCGTTGAGTTTGACCGAGGTCTTCCAGTGCCGCACCAATTTCCAAGCCGCCTTCAGAGAAAGCAGATTGAGTTCGACCGTAAACAAATTGAAGGAATATTTCGCGCATCGCGACGTTGATAGCATCACATACCAAGTCGGTATTCAGTGCTTCAAGAATGGTTTTGCCAGTTAGGATTTCTGCGGCCATCGCGGCTGATTGAGTCATGCCTGAACAGCCGATCGTTTCGATCAAAGCTTCTTCGATGATGCCGTTTTTGACGTTAAGAGTCAGTTTTGCTGCGCCTTGTTGAGGAGCACAAGCGCCAACGCCGTGGCTAAGACCAGAAATCGCGATAACGTCTTTTGGATTGATCATTGCGCCTTCAACAGGGATCGGTGCAGATGCATGGAGATCGCCGCGTTGAATTGGGCACATTGATTGGATTTCGTGTGAGTATTGCATAGTGTTTTCCCAGTGTATTTTTAATTTTTGAGAAAACAGGGGCGGGGTTGGATAAGAGTTGAATTGCTCACTACAGAACTCTTGCTTTCACAATATAGGTGGAAGCATTTCCAACAGGGCTAACCTGTTTTCGTTTCTGTAGGAGTCATTAGCTTTAAAGCGGTTCGAACCTTTCGATTCCGGTGGTACCCCATCACCGTACCGACTTAGATTAGATCTAAGTCACACTAATCTGCAACATGAAATTTAGAGCAATTTGGGATATTAAATCGGTTCTTTATATTTCTAGAGATATATGGCGATAAATCAATGACATAAAAAAACGCCGCACGGTGCGACGTTTTTTCTAAACAAATGAGAGGCTTATGCAGCGTCTTCTTGTTCGCTATTTTCTTCAACAGCTTCAAGCTTTTTCGCTTTCTTTGGGGTAGGGCGACGTTTTGCGCCTAGAGCGTAAAGCACTTCTTCTTTGTTTTGCGCAAGGAACATAGCAAGATCTTCTTGCTTGCTTTCGTCTTCTAGAACATCACTTTTACCTAGCAGAGCGAACAATTCGTCCGCCATATCCAGCATCTTATCGTATGCGTCAGCTTCCGCTTTAGAGGTAAAAGTCATTTTCTCTTCTCCATTGCGTTCTACCACGTACTTGACGATTACAGCCATGGTGTTGGTCCTCTAACTTGATGAATTTGTACTGGCTGTTTATACAGTTTTTAACCAGTTAAGTCTAGCGGCTCTCTTAAGATTGAGAACCATGTATAACTAAGTGACCAGCATTTGAACTGTCTATCTCGAACTATTCACCTCGCCGTCTTGAACTACCCACCTCGAACTATCTATTTTGAGCTAGTCATTTTTTAGGTGTGGGTTCTCTGGTTGCTCCCAATCTCGGCAGAACTCAATAAACGTGCGTAGCAGTGGGCTTTGGTACTTCTCTTTATGCACTAAAATCCAAAATCGACGCTTCATATCTAATGGCATTTCAACCATCTTAACTCGGCCATCATGAATGGCGTGAGCCGCAGATAGACGAGATAAACAGCCGAGTCCTAGCCCAGCAGAAACAGAGTTGATCAATGCTTCAGTGGTATTGAGTTGGAAAGCTTCGTGCCAATGCTCAATGCGAGGTGCAATGACACGCATAAAAAACTCTCGAGAGCCTGAGCCTGCTTCACGTAAAATCCAGTCACTATTCTCTAAGCTAGCAAGTCCATTTATTCCTTTGTTCGCATAGGGGGAATCGGGCGCACAGATGACGCACATTTCATCTTCACTAAATTGAGTTGAATGCAGTTCAGGATGGAGCGTCTTTCCCTCTATTAGTGCGATATCGAGTTCGTAATCTGTCAGCATGTCGCAGATTTGTGCTGAGTTGGAGATAAACAAACTTTGCTGCTGGTGGTGGGTTTGATGTCTAAAGTCACTGATCAAATAAGGTGCGACTTGGTTGCCGATGGTATCGCTAGCCCCGATACGCAATTCTCCTGATAAGGTTAAATCCCCATCGAAGATTGTCTCAATATCGTTTGCGCGGCTAAGTAACTCATCGGCAAGGGGTAAGAGCTTATGTCCTTCTTGGTTTAGGATCAGGCGGTTATTCACTCGGTCAAACAGATGATGACCAATTTGTTTCTCCAATTCAGACAGCGCCATGCTTACCGCGGCTTTAGAAAGGAACAGGCTTTCAGACGCTGCTGTGAGCGTCTTATGCTGGGTAATGGTGGTGAAAACTTTAAGCTGTTTAAGAGAAATATGACTGGCCATGAATTTCCGTTAAGTAATATTGAACGTATGTTCTAAATAATTAGATATATTGGAACGAAGTGCAAGTGTAAGATACATCCCATAGAAAGTTAGCCTGATTTCGAGGTCGTCATGATTCAAAGAACAAAAGCAAAAGTAATGGGAGCACCAACCCCAATGGCGGGTCTAGCGCTTGGTATTGCGAGCTTAGGCTGGAGTTGGGAAAACTTCGCTGAATTACATGGCTATGGACAGTGGATAAGCGCGGGTATTGCAAGTGTATTGCTCGCAATCTTGGCGATTAAATTTCTTTTTCACAATCATCTGTTGAGACAAGATCTCGCGCACCCAGTGGTCGGCAGTGTTGTTCCAACGTTTGCGATGGGCACCATGGTCGTATCCGCCTCTCTTGGACACTTTTTCCCAATTGCAGGTAACGTATTGTGGTTAGCCGCAGTAGCGCTGCACATTGGATTCCTTGTGAGCTTCTTGTACCACCGCGCGAAAGATTTTGAGCTTCACCACATGGTACCAAGCTGGTTTGTACCACCAGTGGGTATTATCGTTGCGGATGTATCGTTCTCTGGTAACCCAGCACTAGCACCGATTGCGCATGGTGCATTGGTGTTCGGTATGGTCGCTTACGCAGTGATGTTACCAATTATGATTTACCGTTTCATGTTTACCCATGAGATCCCAGATGCTGCGAAACCAACCATGGCAATTTTAGCGGCACCAGCGAGTCTATCGTTGGCTGGCTACTTAACCGTTACAGCAACCCCATCGCCAGTGATTATTGCTCTACTATTTGGTATCGCAGTATTGATGACAGCCATCATTTACTTGGCGTTCTTCAAATTGTTAAGACTGCCATTTAGTCCAGGTTACGCAGCGTTTACTTTCCCAATGGTGATTGGTGCGACGGCTCTGTTTAAAACAGCGAATTGGATGGAGGCAAACGGCCTTGCTGCTCAATATGTTCATCAAGTTCGTGGTTTGGCGGGCGTAGAGCTTATCGTTGCAACAGTAGTAGTAAGTTATGTGGCATTTCAATACGTTAATAACTTGCTCATCAAACCTCGCTTGGTAGTGGCTCATCATGCTTAAATTATTGGCTCACCACGCTTAAGTTGGGTCCTAGTATTTGGCCCCATGGTTGCTGACCATGGGGCTTTTTAGTTTTGTACGTTCTCTCTTTAAGGTGTTTTTGTTTGACGTTAAGGTTGGAATCTCACCACTCTTTGCATAATTTCTAACCTTTTGTTATTTAAGCTATCGAGATCGCTGCGGGTTTATTTTGGGCTGTGCTAAGCTTGCTAGCAGTTTCCAACGGCGTTCGGTGCTCATACTTTGTTTACTGTCTATCACTCCAACCAGGTCGATGTTCTTAAGTCACTTCTTGTCGAACTGATTCGTATTAATCCATTAGAAAATCCATTTGAAAAAGAGCAAATTCTGGTGCAAAGCCCGGGTATGTCTCAGTGGCTAAAAATGGAATTGGCAAAAGAGTTTGGTGTTGCCGCGAACTTAGATTTTCCCCTGCCAGCGACGTTTATCTGGGATATGTTCACCCAAGTTTTGCCTGATGTACCAAAGCGAAGCGCATTCAATAAAGAGTCGATGACGTGGAAATTAATGCACTTGCTCCCAGGCTTACTACACGACGATGCATTCGAACCATTGGCTCGCTATCTTCAAGATGACAACGACAACTCTAAGTTGTATCAACTGGCCGAGAAAATCGCCGATATTTTCGATGGTTATTTGGTGTATCGCCCAGAATGGATTGCAAGCTGGGAAGCGGGACAAACCGTCGCTGAACTTGAAGATGAACACCCGTGGCAGCCGATTTTGTGGCAAGCACTGTACGATCATACTGTGACGTTAGGGCAATCACCTTATCATCGTGCCAATCTGTATGAACACTTTATTGATACGCTTGAGAGCTTTAACGGTAACTTCGACCATCTGCCGAAACGTCTTTTTGTGTTTGGCATTTCGTCACTGCCGCCACGCTACATGGATGCTCTAAAAGCCATTGGTGAACACATTGATGTGCATTTGATGTTTACTAACCCTTGTCGTTACTACTGGGGTGAAGTGCGTGACCGTAAATTCCTTGCGCGGTTAGCAGCAAAACATCGCCAGCACGTGGTGTGGCAAGAAGACCATTCTGAAGTACAAGGTGAGAGTGAGCAGCTAAAAGGGTCACTAGAAGAAAACGTGATTGATGAACTGCATACCGATGTGGTGGGCAATAGCTTATTGGCTTCGATGGGTAAGCTAGGGCGTGACAATATGTATTTGTTATCGCAACTAGAATCCCATGAGATTGAAGCCTTTGTGGATGTCGAGCGCGACAGTCTGCTCCATCAACTGCAAGCAGACATTCTTAACCTAGAAGAGCACCAAGACGACCAGCAAATCGACAGCAGTCAGCACAAACAAGTGGTGAGTTTGGGTGATAAATCGCTCAGCTTGCACTCTTGTCATAGCCCAATGCGAGAAGTGGAAGTGCTGCACGACCAGCTTTTGGCGATGTTCGATGCCGACCCAACACTGAAACCGCGCGACATTATTGTCATGGTGGCGGATATCAATGCCTACAGCCCTGCGATTCAAGCGGTATTCGGCAACGCCCCCGGTGAGCGATTTATTCCTTATTCGATCTCAGACCGAACGGCTGATCAAGAAAGCCCGATTTTGGCAGCGTTCATGCAATTAGTGAATTTACCTAATACGCGTTGCTTAGCATCTGAGCTATTAGAGCTGTTAGAAACGCCTGCTATTTTGAAGCGATTTGATCTCAGTGAAGATGACTTCTTACAAGCGAAACGTTGGGTGGAAGAGTCGGGTGTTCGCTGGGGATTAGATGCGAATACAGGCTGTGAATTTGAATTGCCAGAAACCCGCCAAAACACATGGCAATTTGGTATCCAGCGTATGTTATTAGGTTACGCAATGCCAGAATCTTCCGGTTTGTTTGAAGCGCAAGAGGGTAGTCTCTCGCCATACAACGAAGTGCAAGGTATGGGCGCAGAACTTGCCGGCAAGTTAGCCCATTTTATTCAACAAATTAGCCAGTATCGCAGCAAACTTTCCCATGTTCAGTCGATTGATGCATGGCGTGAAACCTTGGTGGCGATGTTGGATAGCTTCTTCTTTGTTGAGCTGGAGGGGGAAATGGCGCTCAAGTCCATTCGAGATACCTTAAGCCAACTGAAAGAACAGCTAACCGATGCGGCATTTGATGATGCCTTGTCGCCTTCTATTGTCAGTCAGTATCTACAAAACAAGCTGTCAGGAACACGGGTCAGCCAGCGCTTCCTTGCCGGACAAGTGAACTTCTGTACTCTGATGCCGATGCGCTCGATCCCATTTAGAACCGTGTGTCTGCTGGGTATGAACGATGGCGTCTACCCGCGCTCAATGCCACCAGAAGGTTTTGACTTAATGACAGGGCGCACGAAACCGGGCGACCGTTCACGCCGAGATGATGACCGTTACCTATTCTTAGAAGCCGTGCTGTCTGCGCAACAAAGTTTGTACATCAGTTACGTTGGGCGTTCTATTCAAGATAACACCGAGCGTGTGCCGTCCGTGTTGGTGTCTGAGTTGATGGAATATTGCCATCAGAACTATTGCTTAGATGGTGATCAAGACCAGCCAGTCGATGATTCAGGCGATAAGCTACTCCACGAGTTAGTGAATGTGCATGCAATGGTGCCATTCAGCCCAAGCGCATTCCAAGGTTCTCATTCAAGCTATGCTAAAGAGTGGATTCCAGCGGCGTTGACCCAAAGCAGTCAATCGCAAGGTCATGCACGACGTGAGTTTAACCGCGCATTGGATAATTACTTGCTTGGTGCGACTTTCCCCATTGAGTTGGATTTGGTTGAATTGCAACGTTTCTGGCGCTTGCCAGTGCAGTATTTCTTTAACCGCCGTTTGAAAGTGATGTTCGAGCCACCATTGCCTGTGATGGAAGATGATGAGCCATTCGTGTTAGGCGGTTTAGAAAGTTATCAAATGCGTGATGAACTACTAGAAACCTTGCTCGAAACCGCCATTACCCAACCCTCGGCAAAAGCAGATGTACTCAAGCACTTTATGAGTGAGCAACGCGCACAGGGCAAATTACCGGTTGGCGCATTTGGTGATATCGAGTTTGAAACCAACCGCGTGCAAGCGGAAGAGCTGGTGGATAAGTTGGCGTTCTTATCCGGCGCACCGCAAGACGATTTAGAAATCGACCTTACCTTTGATGTGCTTGGTGAAGGAAAAAATATCCGCCTCACTGGTTGGCTAACTCAATGCTATCAGTCCGGTTTGATTCGCTACCGCAGCGGTAAAATTCGTGCGCAGGATTACCTTGCTGCATGGATTGATCATCTTGCTATGTCTGCCTCTGGTCACGCTAGAAAGACCCACGTTATCGGTTATGATCGCAAGGAAGGCGCGGTGCATTTGGTTTACCCTGCCATGGCGGATGCTGCGCAAGCGAAACAACTTCTTGCTGAATTAGTACGTTTGTTTTTTGAAGGCATGACCAAACCATTGCCATACTTCCCGAAAACAGCACTGGCGTGTGTTGAGGCGGGCTTTAGTCGTGGTCACTGGGTTGATGACGAAGAGAAATCGCTGAAGAAAATGGCGGATGCATTCAATGATGGCTACATGAGTCCAGGCGAAGGAAATAACGTGTATATTTCGCGTATTTGGCCAGCTTGGAATGATGAGCTAGCGGCAGAAGTTCGCATGCTGACCGCATTGGTGCTTCAAGGCGCAAGATTGGCAGCGATGGATGCTGAAGATAATAAATAAGTTGGAATGACTAAGGATGAAAAGGAGTAGGGTGGCCGCCAGAAAATCATTATTTTTTGTAGGGCGTTCGCTGTACGGCCACAAGGTCAGAGGGACCATGATTCTTTTGAGTGTAGCGGCCTGTAAGGCTTGGCTTATCTCGTGAGGCGCATACTAACGGTACTCCCAAATGATAACCGTGAGTGAGATCGCACAAAGGTCTAAACATTCCAACCTATTAGATAGATTAATAGAATTTTTAACGATAGATCACATTATAGGATGTGTTGATCTTTAGAAGCGATTTGCCTTTGAATATCAGCACGTTCTTGTTGAATACTTGGAGAGATTCAGCGTTATGGCGCAAATGTCAGTTCCAACTCCACTGCAAACCATGACTTTTCCATTGCATGGTGCAAGGCTAATTGAAGCATCGGCGGGGACGGGTAAAACCTTTACCATCGCGGGTTTGTATCTGCGACTCCTACTAGGGCATGGCACGACTGATACCAAACATCGCGTGCCGTTGACCGTGGATCAAATTCTGGTAGTGACTTTTACTGAGGCCGCAACGGCGGAGCTGCGTGATCGTATTCGTGCTCGTATTCACGATGCGAGGATCGCATTCGCTCGCGGTCAAAGCTCAGATCCCGTTATCCAGCCTTTGCTCGAAGAAATCGAGGATCATAAACAAGCTGCTGAGATCCTATTGCAAGCCGAACGCCAAATGGATGAAGCAGCGGTCTACACCATTCACGGTTTCTGCCAACGCATGCTGACGCAAAACGCCTTTGAATCCGGTAGCCGTTTCAGCAATGAGTTTGTGACGGACGAAAGCCATCTTAAAGCGCAAGTGGTTGCCGATTACTGGCGTCGCAACTTCTACCCTCTGCCATTTGCTTTGGCTGGAGAAGTGCGTCAACTCTGGGGCTCGCCATCGGATCTGCTGTATGAGATCAGCAACTACCTCACGGGTGCGCCTTTGACTCTTTCTGTTCCGGCAATGCAAGGCAGCCTTGCCGACTTGCATGAGCAAAATTTAAAGCAGATTGATGGATTGAAAGCCCAATGGCGTGATAGCCAAGATGATTTCCTCGCGCTGATTTCAGACTCTGATATCAACAAACGCAGCTACACCAAAAAGTCTCTACCGACGTGGTTAGAAGCCGTCAATGCATGGGCATCGACAGAAACTACGGGGTATGACTATCCAGATAAGCTGGAGAAGTTCGCACAAAATGTGTTACTTGAGAAAACCCCAAAAGGCACTGCGCCACAGCATCCTGTGTTTGAGGCGATTGAAGCTTTCCTAGCAAACCCAATCAGTTTAAAAGCGCCGCTATTAGCTCATGCGATTGAGCATTGTCGCGTGATGTTGGCAAAAGCAAAAAATCAGAAGCAATGGTTGTCATTTGATGACTTGCTGACTCAGCTTTCTGCCTCGATTGATACCGATGAAACCGCATTGCTGACAGAGCGTATTCGCACACTTTATCCGGTTGCGATGATCGATGAATTCCAAGATACCGACCCACTGCAATACAGTATTTTCAGCCGCATTTATTTGGATAATCCTGAGTGCGGTTTGTTTATGATCGGCGACCCGAAACAGGCTATTTACGGTTTCCGTGGTGCGGATATCTTTACCTACATCAAGGCGCGTAACCAAGTTAGTGCTCACTACACGCTTGGCACTAACTGGCGCTCAAGTGCCGATATGGTATTGGCAGTGAACCAGATTTTTGCTCTACCAGATAGCCCGTTTATTTATGACTCCGACATTCCATTCCATTCCGTGGATTACAGCCCAAGTGCTGACAAACGCGTTTGGACCATGGGTGGTCAAAAGCAACCTGCACTGACTTATTGGTTGCAAGAAGCGGAGGATAAACCTCTGCCAAAAGGTGAATACCTTACCGCTATGGCAGAGGCGACAGCGAGCCAAATTCAAACCATGTTGACCGCAGCGCAACAAGGTCAAGCGTGTCTGGTCAATGGCGAAAAGCAAAAGCCAGTCAAAGCAGGTGACATTGCAGTGTTGGTGCGAACGGGTAGCGAAGGTCGCATGGTCAAACAAGCGTTAGCCGACCAAGGCATTGCCAGCGTGTACCTTTCTAACCGTGATAGCGTGTTTACTAGCTCTGTCGCGCAAGACTTACAGCGTTTGCTGCAAGCGGTATTAACGCCAGAAAACGACAGAGCATTGCGTGCCAGCCTAGCATCAGAATTGTTCGCTCTGGATGCTGCCAGCTTAGACGCGCTTAATAACGACGAAACCGTATGGGAAAACGCGGTTAACGAGTTCAAAGAATACCGAAAGCTTTGGGTACAACGTGGTGTATTACCTATGCTGCGAGCGGTGATCAGTAAACGCCATATTGCGGAGCGTCTGCTAGAAGAAGGGGCAAGCTCACAAAGCGAAAACGGTGAGCGAGTACTTACCGATTTGATGCACATTGGTGAGTTACTGCAGCAAGCGAGTAACGAATTGGACAGTGACCACGGTTTGCTGCGTTGGTTAGCGCAATCCATCAGCGATGCAGCGCACGGGCTAGGAGGCAGCGATGACCAAATTCAGCGTTTGGAATCAGAGCGTAACTTGGTGCAAATCGTCACCATTCACAAATCAAAAGGTCTGGAATATGACTTGGTTTTCTTACCATTTGTGTTTGGTTACCGAGAAGCAAGTGAAGCCAAATACTACGACGCTGAGAACGATCGGACTGTGCTTGATATCTCGGGCAATGATGCGTCGTTAAAACAGGCAGATAAAGAGCGCTTAGCTGAAGACTTGCGCCTTATCTATGTAGCGCTAACGCGTGCCGTGTATGCCTGCTTTATTGGTGCTTCACCACTACGCAATGGTCGCTCAACCAAAGAGCCAACCGGCGTTCATCACAGTGCGATTGGTTACTTGGTGCAAAATGGTCAAGAGGGCGGCATCAACGACCTGTTTGTAGGGTTGAAGAAGCAACAAGAGAATCTTGATAGCGTAGTGATTTGTGACCCTCCAAAGCAGCACGATGAGATGTATGTTGCGGAGCAAACCGAGCTGGAAGCGTTGACAGCCAAAGAGCTACAAAACCCGATTGATAGAAACTGGCGCATTACCAGTTACTCGGGCTTGGTTAAGCAAGGTTCCCATCATGCCGAGCATGACGCGACGATTGAAATCACCGGCTTTGATATCGACTCTTCAGAAGAGCAAGATGAAGCGGAATTGGTTGAGCCAGAACGCTCTATCTTCAACTTCCCGCGTGGCGCACGTCCGGGTACTTTTCTGCACAGCTTATTTGAGGAAATTGAGTTTACTCAACCAGCGACGACGGAAGAGAACACCCACATCATCCTCGGTTTGATGGAAAGCGAACAGCTTGATGAGGAATGGCTGCCAATCCTGCAACAGTTGATTGATACCGTGCTGGCAACGCCTCTGGATAGCAAAGCACTACTGCTCAATCAAAAAGGCCCGGCACAACGTTTGGTTGAGATGGAATTCTTACTGCCGATTGAAGTGCTATCTGCACCAGCATTGAACCGCGTGATTCAACGTCATGATCCGCTGTCTGCTAAAGCGGGCGATTTGGGTTTCCAAACCGTGCAAGGCATGTTGAAAGGCTTTATTGACTTGGTGTTTGAGCACCAAGGCAAATACTACGTCCTCGACTGGAAATCGAACCACTTAGGCGATGATGTGTTCCACTATCATGGCGATGCGTTGAAGTCGGCGATGGCGGATCATCGCTATGATCTGCAATACCAAATCTACGCTTTGGCACTGCATCGTTTCTTACGCAGCAGATTGCGAAATTATGATTATGAACAGCACTTTGGTGGTGTTTATTACCTGTTCTTACGTGGTATGGATGGGCAAAGTGATCACGGCATTTTTTCTGCCAAGCCAACCTTTGAGTTTTTACAAGAGATGGATCATTTGATTGATGGTCAAGCACCTGACTCGCGATCCAGTGAATCGGGTCAGATGGAGTTAATTTGATGAAAACCAATGATCTTCTTTCTGAGCAAAACAGCCCTGTGGCAACACGAGATCTAGCGGCAACGCCAGATCTATTGGCAACGTTAGAATCGTTAGCAAAAAAGGGAGCGATTCGCCAATTGGATTTCCAGTTTGCGCGCTTTATCTATTCGCAAGTTGAGCAACAAGAGAACAGCCAAGAACTGGCATTTATTGCTGGTGTGGTCAGCAGTGAATTAGGCAAAGGACACATCTGTTTGCCTCTGTTTGATGGCCAAGGGCAACCAGCAGACCTTGCCAGTAAGCTCGGTCTGTTTGGTGAATCTGCGTTAGCGCTTAATACTCAGCTGCAAGGCGTTAATTGGGTTGAGATTTTGCAAGCGTCAGCCTTGGTCGGTGCACAAGGTGAAGCCTTGCCAATGATGTTTGATGGCGAACGGCTCTACTTACATCGCTATTGGCACTATGAAGTGACGTTGGCAGACAAGCTCAATCAACTCAGTGCGGCTGTAAACCTTCAGCCTCAAGAGTTCACGCGTTTGTCTGAGTTGCTGCATCATTTATTTGCTCGTCAGTATCACTTTTTGTTCAATGCATTAGCCAAAGCGGCAGAGGCAGGAACCAGCAACCAAGTGTTACGCCAGCAGCTAGTCTGTGACCATTTGGATGTGGTCACTGTAGACAGTCTCGATTGGTCAGCCATTGATGCGGCAGTCTGCCAAGCGAAACAAGTTCACGATCTGCAAGTGCTGGACAAGCTGGTACCGTTATCAGCTTGTGTCAACTGGCAGAAGGTCGCGGCAGCGGTAGCACTGACGCGTCGTTTTGCGGTGATTTCCGGTGGTCCGGGTACGGGTAAAACTACTACGGTAACCAAACTGCTTGCCGCATTGATTGAGCAAGCAGGACAAGAGAAAAACCTCACCATCAAGCTGGTGGCGCCAACAGGTAAAGCGGCAGCACGTTTGACGGAGTCTATTGGTAAAGCGATTCAAGAGTTGCCAGTTGAGCCTGAGCTTAAAGCGAAAATTCCAACTGAATCGAGCACTTTGCATCGACTACTGGGTGCGATCCCAAACAGTGCAGAGTTTCGTCACAACAAACAAAATCCGCTACACCTCGATATTTTAGTGGTAGATGAAGCCTCCATGGTCGATCTACCGATGATGTACAAAGTCGTCGATGCGCTACCAAAGCATGCACGTTTGATTTTACTGGGAGATAAAGACCAGTTGGCATCGGTAGAAGCTGGTGCGGTACTCGGTGATATCTGTTCGTTCCATGCATTCGGTTTTGGCAAAGAGCAGGCGTCTGCGGTCGCGAAGTTAACAGGCTTTGACACTTTGGCGTACAGCACCAACAGTAATGCTTCGATTGCCGATAGCTTATGTATGCTGCAAAAGAGTTACCGATTTGATGCTCGCTCTGGTATCGGCCAGCTAGCAAAAGCGGTCAACGCTGGCTCAGCCGCAAAAGTAGACGACGTTTGGAATCGTGATTTTGCTGATATCGAGCATTTCGTATTGAGTAGCCAAAATTACAATCAGATGATGCAGACTTTGGTCTCCGAATATGGTTGTTATCTAAAACGCATCGGTCAGCAAGAGATTGACCAGAAGACTGGAGACCCAGAAACGTTGACCCACAAAGCCAAAGCCGTGCTGGATACCTTTAACCAATGTCGCTTGTTGTGTGCCATTCGTGAAGGTGATTTTGGTGTGACAGGTTTAAACCAACGCATTGAAAAAGCATTAGCAGCACGTAAGTTGATTCAAACCCAAGACGAGCTTTGGTATCACGGTAGACCAGTGATGGTCACGCGTAATGATCATGGCTTGGGATTGTATAACGGTGATATCGGCATTTGTATGCGAGACGAAAGCGAAAGCGAACCGCGTCTTAAGGTGTTCTTTGAACTGCCAGATGGTAGCGTGAAGTCGGTGTTGCCAAGCCGAGTGCCTGAGCATGAAACCGCATATGCGATGACGATCCATAAATCGCAGGGCAGTGAGTTTGAGTACACGCTGATGATTTTGCCGCCAGATTTCAGTCCAATCCTTACTCGTGAGCTGATCTATACCGGCATTACTCGCGCGAAGAAACGCCTTGCGATGTACGCTGAGATGAATGTTCTCAAACGTGGCATCAAAGTGAAAACCACTCGAGCGAGTGGGTTGGTCTCTCGCTTATCTAGTTAAAACAAAAAGACCGAGCACTGTGCTCGGTCTCTGTTCATTCAAGTCTAGAAAATGCATTAGTAAAGGAGACGCTTTTTATCTTGTACTGCTGTTGATAAGCCAGAATAAAGTCTTTGATAGCGTCATTGACTGGAAAAACACAGTGTACATCTAACCCCTCAAGAAAGTGGTTATCGGCCATATCCCAGAAGCTTTGTAGCGAGTTACAAATGATGGTTCTCATAACAGTGCTCATCTTATTTGTTTAAGAATAACAGCTGTCCTTGATGTGTCATGCAGGTGGTAATCACGATGCAGTTTAGGGTGCGAAGAATTTGCACCTAGATCCATGATTGATTAAGTAATGTACAATCAACGCGTGAATTATAAACAACGACATGCACATTGAAAAGGGAAAATTGGTCATCAATTATATGTAATGCATTGCATTATATTTTTAAATAAAAGCTACTATAGCGAGTGATGCTAGACATCTAACGCAAGAATTTTGGATTTTCTTTGAAAGTTATATAAGCCTTGTTTTGCTCCGGGTAGATAATCCACACTCACTTCATAAAACCCTTGCTCTCTAAACCAATGTAAGCTGCGCGTAGTCAGTACGAATATTTGGCTTATGTTGTCGAGTTTGGTGCGGTGCTTCATGTAATTGAGTAACATTTGTCCTCGGTTGCCATCCCGATAATCAGGATGAATCGCCACACATGCCATTTCAGCTTTTCGTTCTTCAACATATGGGTATAACGCCGCACAACCGATGATTAAGCCATCCTTTTCGATAATGGTGAATTTTCCAATTTCTTGTTCAAGTTGTTCACGAGATCGGCGAACTAATACACCTTGCTCTTCAAGTGGGCGGATCAAATCTAAAATGCCCCCAATATCATCGATGTTTGCTTGGCGTACTTGTTCGGCACTCGCCATCACGACTTGTGTACCGATACCATCAAGAGAGAAGAGCTCCTGTATCAAAGCGCCATCCATTTTGTAACTAATTAGGTGGCTACGAGGTACTCCAGCGCGGCAGGCGGTCACTGACCCTTTTAAGAAACGAAGCGTGCCAGAGTGGTAATCAGAATCGGAATCGTTGATTTCTGTGAGTGTGCTGATGACTTGTTCTGCTTCTGTAGGGAATAGCTCTGCAATTGCATTGCCCTCGTCGTTAATAACACCTTGCTCTGAACAAAAGCCGATTAATTTGTCGGCTTTGAGTTTGATAGCAACTTGAGTGGCGACCTCTTCTGATAATAAGTTGAAACACTCACCTGTGACCGAGCTTGCGATGGGACCGAGCAAGACAATTGAACCTTGATTGAGCGTGCGATGAATGGCATCAACATCAATACGACGTGTACGGCCGCTATGGCAATAGTCGACACCATCATCAACTCCGAGAGGCTGTGCTATGACAAAGTTTCCGCTGACCACGTTGAGTTGTGTACCAGCCATCGGAGTGTTACTGAGACTCATAGAAAGCCGCGCGGTAATGGCTAATTGAAGTTGTCCAGCAGCTTGCATAACTACCGAAAGTGCGGCTTCATCAGTAATTCGTATGTTTTTATGATATGGCGTAGTAAGGTTTTGTTTTTCAAGAAGTTGGTTTATTTGAGGGCGAACACCGTAGACTAAAACGATTTTTATTCCTAGGCTATGCATTAAAGCAATGTCATTGATAATATTACCAAAATTTTTATCAGCGATCGCCTCGCCACCAAGCATAAGCACCATCGTTTTTCCACGGTGAGCGTTAACATATGGGGTTGATTGACGAAATCCTTTTACAAGGGCAGTACTACGAATCTTCACTACCACAACTCCTTTGCGTATTTATGTTGTTATTTTGTCTTTTTATTCAAGTGTTCGCAAGGTAAATTTTGGAATGAATAACAAACATCAATAGGATGGCACTTTTTTATTTGATGAATGAGGAACTATAATCGGCCCTCTTATAAAATTATGTAAAAGACCATGACGACTGCTGTAAAACCTCGCCTCGAAAAAGCTCAAGAGAGCTCAGACAAATCAATGATCCGTAAGTGGATAGAACGCTCACTAATGCTCAGTGCGATTGTTGGGAGTATTGTTGCGTTTATGCTTTATGGAGACTTGATTGCTCGCTATATCAATCCACCTATTGATGAGTCGATTGTTTATGGTAAGTGGATTGAGCAGGATGTGGCGCCGTATGCAAGAGAAGAGTTTGTTTTAAGCTCAGGAGGAGTGGCGGTTAATGGGGCTATTGTCGCAACCGAGTTTGAATTTGATGGTGATTCTTTGTCTTACAAAGTGGGTTCAACGGTTCGTAAGTTTGAATTTATCAACCAACAGCATTCAGAAATGAAACTCGATTCCAATGCTCACTATTTGCCGGTGTTTCGTATTGAAGGCCACACACAACGTTCCGTTCGCTGACGACATTTAGTTAGTCAGCCGCCTTTGTTTGCATTATCGTTCTTTTTGAAAGTCGATTCGTTTTTATGGGCCAATGTTTCTTCGAACCAATGTCTTCTTAGAATCAATCTCTTCTGAGGGGCAAAGTTTTCGTAGAACTAATGTTTTCTTAGAACCAGTATTTCTTAGAGCTAATGCTTTCTAAGATCTAGGCGTTCTCATCACCCAAGTGAATTGAGACAACTTTGGTCGATGGGGTTAAGTGAATGAATTGACAGCAACCAACACTTTTTCCTTATTACTGATACACTTTGTCGCAGCTTTTCAATTGCGTCTGTCGCATTTGTTTGCCATCCTTTTGCTATCTTCTATTACGGAAAAGACACGTGTTAAAAAAACTCATTCCTGTTATTTCATTAAGTCTATTATTTGGCTGTGTCCAACAAAATGATTTGGCCCAGCAATATTTGGATGGCGAATTTCCTCAAGTTTTAAATAAAGTGGATGTGGTTGAGTCGAACAAACCCCGCGACTTTACAGAGTTTAATAAGCAAGCTGAACAGGTTGTGACTAAGTCACCAAGAATGGCAAAAATGTATCAGCCTTTGTATGAGAAGTTGAGTGAATGGGCATTGCAAAGCGGTGATACCAGTGCGTTAAGTGCATACGGCATTCAAGCTGCCCAACTCGGTGGCGGTGATAAAAAAGGTAATGTTCTATTTACTGGTTATTTTTCACCAGTGATGGAGTTGCGTCATGAAGCCAATGAGACGTACAAGTATCCGGTTTATGGTATGCCGAATTGCAGTGCAGATTGCCCAACCCGTGCAGAAATCTATAGTGGCGCGCTAGACGGTCAAGGCTTGGTACTTGGTTATGCTCCAAATCGAATTGATCCTTTCATGATGGAAGTTCAAGGTAGCGGTTTTGTTCACTTTGAAGATGACGATACTTTGGAGTACTTTGCTTACGCAGGTAAAAACAATAAAGCTTACGTCAGCATTGGTCGAATTCTGATTGAACGTGGTGAAGTACCACGTGAAAAAATGTCGTTAAAAGCGATTAAAGAATGGGTAATTGCCAACGATGAAGCAACGGTGCGTGAGCTATTAGAGCAAAATCCGTCTTATGTGTTCTTTGCGCCGCAAGCGGATGCGCCGGTAACCGGTTCAGCAGGTATTCCACTATTGCCAATGGCATCGGTCGCGGGCGATCGCTCAATTCTACCGATGGGTACGCCAATTCTTGCAGAAGTCCCGTTATTGAATGTTGATGGGACATGGAGTGGGGCGCACCAACTTCGTCTTCTTATTGTGTTAGACACGGGCGGAGCGGTAAAGCAAAACCATTTAGACCTCTACCATGGTATGGGGCCACGTGCGGGCACAGAAGCGGGACATTACAAGCACTTTGGCCGTGTGTGGAAGCTAGGCTTAGAAAACACCCCAACGCAAGCACCTTGGGCTTTACCACCAGAAAAGTTACAATAAATTCCTAGTGAGAGAATCCACTCTCCTTATCTAGACATTTCCTCAAAGAGTGCGTATAAATCGCACTCTTTGTTTTTCTATCGATCATCTGGAACTTCAATATGCGTGAACTCGATACTCCGGCCTCTGACAGCTATAACCAACGTTTTGGTGGCACTCGTCGTCTCTACGGTAACAGCGAAGTAGACATTCTTCGCGCAGCACACGTGTGTGTGATTGGCATTGGTGGTGTGGGTTCATGGGCTGTTGAAGCACTTGCTCGTACTGGTATTGGTGAACTGACGCTTATCGATATGGATGACGTGTGTGTAACGAACATTAACCGTCAAATCCATGCGATGACAGGTACGGTTGGTCAAAGCAAAATCGAAGTGATGGCAGAACGCGTTAAGCTGATTAACCCAGAATGTAAGGTGAATCTAATTGATGATTTCATTACGCCAGATAACCAGCATGAATATTTGAGCAAAGATTTCGATTACGTGTTGGATGCGATCGACAGTGTGAAAGCAAAAGCATCGCTATTGGCTTACTGCCGCAGTAATAAGATCAAGGTGATCACCACAGGTGGTGCCGGAGGTCAAACCGATCCAACCCAAATTATGGTGGCGGATCTGACCAAGACTATCCAAGACCCACTGGCGAAGAAGATCAAAGACACCTTGCGCCGTCATCATAACTTCCCGAAAAATCCTGCACGTAAGTTTGGCATCGATTGTGTGTTCTCTACGGAACAATTGAAGTACCCACAAGCGGATGGTTCCGTGTGTGGCGTGAAATCGACAGCAGAAGGTCCAAAACGCATGGACTGTGCGAGTGGTTTTGGCGCAGCTACTGTCGTGACAGCAACGTTCGGTTTTGTTGCGGTATCACGCATCGTTGAAAAGTTGATTCAAAAGTACAAGAAGTAATTCAGAGAAGAGAGCGCGTCATGACTGACTTTCCTGCATCGCCATTTGGCATTGATATCACCAGTGAAGACATTGTTGCAACTATGCAGCGATTTAAAGGTTGGGAAGACCGTTATCGCCAAGTGATTCAGTGGGGTAAAAAGCTGCCTCCAATGCCAGAAGAACTTAAATCAGAGCAAGTCACCGTGTCTGGTTGTGAAAGCTTAGTGTGGCTAGTCAGCAAAGAACAAGATGGGGTATGGCACTTCTGCGCTGATTCTGATGCGCGAATCGTTCGTGGTTTAATTGCATTAGTGATGGCGGCTTACGATGGTAAAACTGCAGCGCAAATTCAAGCGTTTGATATTGATGTTTACTTTGAAAAGCTTGGTTTAATCGCTCACCTTAGTCCATCGCGCGGTAACGGTTTAAAAGCGATTGTTGAGCAGATCAAAACACAAGCTCAATAAGAAAAGGGATGATTTAAAGATCCTAGGTTGATAGGGCCTAGGATCCTAGGAAAGTACGTTGGGAGCTTTGTGCGTTTCGTTGACTATTGAGAGATGTATGGAATACGGAGCGCTTTGCTTCTCGATAACAGAAAAAATACTTTCGCAATAACGTCCTTCCAGCGAGCCTTAGCGAGACTAGGAATCTAGCTCCCACACGCAATTTAGCCTCGATTCATCACCTTTGTGTCCTCAAATTCGACCCGCAGATTCTGAATCACGTTCGTTCCTCACTGTTCAGAATGACAGCTGTGTTTTCCAACTAAAAAGACTACGTAATCCAAGATATTAGGCCCTAGGAACCTAGGACCTACTTTTAAACCTAGTACCTATCTTTAAACCGAAGACCTGCCAGTTTCCTAAAGCATATCGACCGCTTTCTCGACCGCTGCAATCAGCCTCTCAACATCTTCTAACGTATTGTAGATACCAAAAGAAACGCGCACCGTGCCTTTGACGTTAAGTGCATCCATCAGAGGGTGAGCACAGTGATGCCCGGCGCGAACGGCGATGCCTTGTTGATCGAGCAGCGTGGCAATGTCTTGGTGGTGAACGCCATCCATTACAAACGTCAGCACTGAAGCGTTAGGCTGGTAACCAAGAATTTGGATATCATCTAACTGGCGCAGCGCTTGGTAAGCTTTGTCTTGCAGAGCATGCAGATGCGCCTCAACTGCCGCTTGGTCGAAGCTTTGATACCAGTCGATGGCTTTCGCTAGGGCAATCGCACCTGCGACATTCGGTGTACCCGCTTCAAACTTACCCGGTAAGGCAGAGAAGGTCGTTTTCTCAAATGAGACTCTCTCAACCATTTTACCGCCGCCGTGCCATGGTGGCATCGCTTCTAAAAGTTCAAGTTTGCCATACAGCACGCCGATACCAGCGGGAGCGTAAAGTTTGTGACCAGAGAATACGTAAAAATCGACATCTAATTCAGCCAAATTAAGTGGCTCGTGTACGATGCCTTGCGCACCATCGACAACCACAACCGCACCTACTTTATGGGCTAAAGCAATGATTTTCTCGACAGGTTGACGAGTGCCGGTCACATTTGTAATTTGCGCACAAGCGACGATCTTACAACGCTCCGATAATAGTGTCTCAAACGCGTCGATGTCGAACTGGCAACTCGATGTCATCGGAACCTTAATGATCGTTGCTCCCGTCTGTTCTGCAACAATCTGCCAAGGTACGATGTTTGCGTGGTGTTCCATCTCACTGATCAGGATTTCATCACCCGCTTGGAGTGTACTTCGGGCGTAAGTTTGCGCGATTAAGTTCAGCGCTTCTGTTGCACCGCGAGTCCAAATGATTTCTTTTGAGTTGGTTGCCCCAATAAACGCTGCTACGGTCTCACGAGCGGCCTCAAATTGGCTGGTGGCATTCGCGGTTAGGCTATGACTGCCGCGATGCACATTGGCGTTTTGTGCGCTGTAATAACGGCTGATGACATCAATCACGCATTGTGGCTTTTGAGTCGTCGCTGCGCTATCGAGATACACCAAAGGAACGTGGTTTACTTCTTGATTAAGGGCTGGGAACTGCGCGCGTACGGCATTGATATCAAACATTATTCATCACCAAGTTCGTGATAATGAAGAGTAGGAAGAGTGACCATAGGCTCAGCCACGGTCCACGCATGCTCTTTACCGGAAAGCTTAATGATGATCTCCATTGCAAACTCGAGCGCAGTACCTGGCCCCTGACTGGTGAGCAAGTTGTGATTTATATCCATAGTGACGCGTTTTGCACGCCATTTATCTTTAGGGATATGGGATTGAAAGCTAGGGTGGCAAGTCATTAACGCTTCTGGATAAAGATCATGATGTTGCAGTACTACAGCGGGCGCTGCGCAAATCGCTGCAACGAGCTTACCCTCGTACATGTGCTGTCTAATGATTTCTATCATAATGGTGCTATCACGGAATGTCTCAGCGCCACCGACACCGCCAGAGAGAACAATGGCATCAAACTCGTCATCAGCAATATCAACCAATTTACAATCGGCCGTTAAGGTGACACCACGCGAGGCTTTCATTGTCAGCGCGCCATCGAAATCGGCACTTGCGACCGTTACGTCATAGCCAGCACGAACCATAATATCGATAACGGTCACGGCTTCCATTTCTTCCGTACCTGGTGCAATAGGAACTAAGATCTTTTTGTTCATTGTTCTGTCCAGCTTTGTTCAATTTGTTTGAGGCATTGATAGAGTTTGGCATTCTCTGGTGTATTTATTTGATGCTTTTTGGCCACTTGCAATAAATAGCCGGTAATAAAGTCGATCTCGGTACGACGCTTATGAAAAACGTCTTGCCTCATAGAAGAGTAGTTTGCTGCCGTCGCGTTAACCACATGCATAATGGTGCGATGCAACGTGTCAAAATCCGTGACGATCGCTTCTTTATTCATCACCTCAACCAATTCGTGAGTGATGGCTTCTAATAAAGATGAATATTGTTCTGCGGCAAGTTCACCATTTTTACATTGATGAATGGCGGTCAGCGGGTTAATAGCGCAATTGATTGCGAGTTTCGTCCATAAGGCGGAATGGATATTTGGATTCCAATTCACGCTTGGTAGGGCGTGATTCATGACATCTTGCAAGAACTTACACTTTGCTCCCTTAGGATTAAATCCACCGACTTGTGTGTATCCATGACCAGTGTGCAATACTTGCTGCTTGGTTGGCTTGTAGGCGCCATGCGTTGTCGTCGCAATCACAATCGGATTGTCGCTTAACTTCGACTCTAACCATTCTGCGGTGCCCATGCCATTATGCATTAGCATTACGATGGTATCTGCGTTGATGTGTGGCAAAAGAGGTTCAATTGCGGATTCAACTTGCCAAGCTTTTACCGTGATTAAAATCAAGTCAGCCTCTTGTACAGAGGAAATGCGTTGATTGGAATAGGTGATAAGCGGAGCATCATCCAGTTGAAGCGACAACTCGCTCTCTGAAGTACGCCCCCACAATGACACTTGGTGTCCAGCTCGCTGAAATTTTGTTGCCCAAAGAGAACCAACTGCTCCAGGGCCAAGGATGAGAATATTCACCAAACGCTCTCAATAAAAAGGTTTGCTGCAAGGATAATGAGGGAAAAAAGGAAAGCAAATAAAAATGGCGCCACGAGGCGCCATTTTTTAGGGAAACTTATTGGTTCAATTAGAACTTGTAAGTTGCAGCTACGTAGTGAGCAACACCTGATGTTTTACCTGCAACGCCGCCGTCTGCTAGGCCATATACATCATTGTATAGTTTCAAGCCGTAACCAAGAGCGAAACGATCATTGTGCCAGTATAGACCGTTGTACATTGCGCCACCATTAGATGAGTTAATCTGCGTGCCGCCTGCAACTTCAGGAAGGTATGTTTTCTCGATACCAAATTCATAATCTAGGTAACCTTGGTAAGAGATGAATGAACCGTTTTCAAAGAAGAAGAAAGGTTTGAACCAGTTTAGAGATAGTTGGTAACCGTTCCAATCTTTCGCGTTCATGTCATATTTTGCGTATGCATTCACACCAACTTTACCAAACCAAGGCACCATTACATCAGATCCGATACCTGTGTAGATATTGTATGTAGGCTTATCCGCTTTCATCACGTTGCCCTTGTCATCTACCATTGGTTTACCGTCTTTCATGTAAGTGTATTCACCACCACCATTGATAACGATTTGGTTAGCAAAGTACAACTCTTGAACAGGACCGAAAGATAGGTCTTTACCAGTTAGGCCATCTAAAGACATACGAGGGTTAATTTTTGCAAAAATGCGGTCAGAACCACTCTTGTCGCTACCATCGTTATTTAAAACGTTAAAAAAGTCGATGTAACCGTATAGGTCGAAGATACCAGAGCGACCACCAAATTCCATCTCAATGTAATCGTGAGATGATTCACCAGGTAGCTCGTCAAACGCACCCATTACGTTAAATTGGAACCATTTGTAATCGTTTTTGTGGGTATCGCCGTCAGAGTAATCTGCCGCCATAACTGGAGCTGATGTAGCCGCTAGTAGGCTAAGAGCTAAAAGTGATTTACGCATAAGGGGACTCTCTATGTTTGTAATGATTCAGAACACGCAATCTTCGCTGCGCTTTCCAATTGGCGGGAATAATAGCGATAAAAATCTCAAATGAAAGTGATAAACGGTGCAAAAATAAAGATTTTTGGTGATGCACGTCACGAAACTAATTAATCCCATGGAACTTTTCGGTTGTTGCATTGATTTGCACCAATTATGTGACTTGTGTCGTTTGCGCAAGCGTTTTTATGATTTTTTAAGCCACTCGATTAACCAACAGAAACAGTTAGTGATCTGATTTGTGTCCTCTCCGTAACACTCTATGAATCAAAGAGGACGTTTGAATGAATGAAGTCATGTTATTTCCACTCACTTCGGTTGTGTTGCCTGAGGGCAAGATGAACTTACGCATTTTTGAGCCGAGATATAAAAGAATGGTGAAAGAATGCAGCATCCAAAATAAGGGCTTTGGAGTTTGTCTTGTTGGAAACTCAGAAAACTCGAAAGCAGTGGGAAATGTTTCTTCAATCGGTACTTTGGTCACTATCGTAGATTTTGAAATACTTAGTGATGGTCTTCTTGGCATTACAGTCGTTGGAGAAAAACGTTTTTCTGTAAAACGTGTGAGAGCCGATTCGGATGGTTTGCGCCATGCCGATGTGGAGTGGTTAGAAAATTGGGAGGGACCTATTTCTGCTCCTCCTTTTACCGATCTCAGTCAGCAACTTGCACGTATTTACACACGTTTTCCTCAACTTGGTGGCCTCTACCAGCATCGATTTTTTGATGATGTGTCATGGGTTACGCAGCGTTGGTTAGAAATTCTACCACTCGACAGCGCGCTGTTTGAAAAGTTAGTTGGTGCGCATGATTGTTTGCCTGCACTGCAATTCCTGAACGATGCCATAGAAACCCCACACCAAAGAGAGACTTGGATATGAATGGATTGACAAAACTCACTGTGACGTTGTTGGCCGCACTGGGCTTAACGGCTTGTAACTCAGATAGCGACACAGACACTATAGACTTTACGAGCTTGCAAGCAGTGCACGCCTCTGCCGATGCCCCTTTAGCGAATGTATGGATTAATGATGAGGCCGCGTTAGAGGGCGTTGATTATGGCGTTGGGTCAGGGTACGTCTCTCTTCGAGAGGGTATGAATTCGGTACAAGTTGACGTGCAATTACCGGGTGGTGAAACAACCACTGTTATTCCAAAAACGACACTTGAACTAGATTCCGATCTTAAATACACCGCGTTTGTTGTTGGCTCTGCGGTTGATGGTTCTTCAACACCAGTGGAACCATTGATTGTCACTCGAAGCGATGATGCGATGGCCGATCCAAATAGTCTAGACGTTCAAGTCGTACATGCGGCTGCGGGCGTTCCTGAGGTGAATGTGTTCGTTACTGAGCCAGGGGCCGATTTAATGACAGCGTCTCCTGTCGCTACTCTTGATTACAAAGGCTTTACCGATGTCATCAATATTCCTAATGGCGACTACCAGATTAGATTGGCATTATCGACAGACACAACTAATACTCCAGTGTTTGATTCCGGTCCGGTGAGCTTAACGGCCAATAGTGAGTTAACCGTTGCCGCAATAAATAAAGGTGGCTCGGTGTCTGAATCTCCAGTGAAGCTACTCGTACTTGATGGAACAGGATCTTCAACCATTTTAAGCGTAGGCGATAGCTTTGGGGCGAGAGATGGTGTTGGTTTATCTGAGCTGAGAGTCGGGCATTTAGTGGATGAAGCACCAAACGTTGATGTATTGCTCGACGGCAATACCGTGTTGTCTGATGTGATGTTTAAGGATATCTCTGATTATCTTCCCGTCGACGCTATGTCATACAACGCAAGTGTGGTTGCTGACGGCGTTGCAGATCCAATTATTGATGCTGAAGTCACCCTTGAATCAGGGAAAACTTACAGCGTTTATGCGGTCGGTATGGTTTCACCGTCTATTGCTATAGAGCCTCTCGTCGTAACCGATGTACGACGCGCTGTTGCAACGAGTGCTATCTTAAATGTAACGCATGCTGCATCGAATCCGGCAGCGGCGAGTGTTGATGTGTATCTCACTACGACGCAAGATATTTCTGAAAGTGATCCAGCGATAGCGGATTTTGCGTATAAGCAAAGTGTGCAGAATATTTACGTTGCGGCAGGTGATTACTATGTCACCGTGACGGCACCTGGCGATAAAACGCCGGTTATTGGGCCAGCGATGCTTCCCCCACTAGAAGATGGCATGATTTATCAAGCGATAGCGATAGATGATAACGGTGGATTCGGTTTGTTGGTGAAGTGAGCCTAATCATAAATATGGGCGTTGCTCGTTGAAAATAATCGAACTTGGATGAAAAGGGAGGAGGACTCTCCTCCCAAACTTTAAGGCTGAAGAATATGAATGAAAGCCCGCAAAAATTAGGGCGAAGCGACTGGAATGCTTATATGAATAAAGTAAAAGCACGAGACAAAGACGCTTTTGCTTTCGTATTCCGTTTTTATGCGCCTAAGTTGAAACAATTTGCCTATAAGCATGTGGGCAATGAACAGGTTGCTTTAGAGATGGTTCAAGAGACAATGGCAACTGTCTGGCAAAAAGCTCACCTTTATGATGGAGAGAAAAGCGCACTATCGACATGGATATACACCATCATTCGTAATCAGTGCTTTGATTTGCTGAGAAAGCAGAAAGGTAAAGATTTACATATCCACTCTGATGATATTTGGCCATCGGAATACTACCCGCCGGATCTCGTGGACCACTACTCTCCCGAGCAAGATATGCTAAAAGAGCAAGTGGTTAAGTTTTTGGATATCTTGCCTAAAAACCAGAGAGATGTACTACGGGCAGTGTATCTAGAGGAAATGCCCCATCAGCAAGTCGCGGAGCTGTTCGATATTCCTCTTGGCACCGTTAAATCGCGCTTGAGATTAGCGGTAGAAAAACTAAGGCATTCGATGCATACGGAGCAACTATGAACAAACACCCAGATAACAATTTGTTAGAGGCCTATGCTTCAGGAAGTATTGATGCAGTTTCTGGTTTAGTGGTCGCAACCCATTTGGAAACCTGTCCCCACTGTCGTGCACGTGTCAATCAAATAGAAGCATCACAAGGCCGTGATGTCGCCAATGATATTCCGGCTGACTATGACCCTACTTTTGACTATATGCTTAGCGATATCATCAATTCAGAGCCAACCCGTGATGATATTATTATCAGAGAAGTCGCTTCGGTAAGCGTTGCAGGTAAAACTTTTCAACTTCCTAAAACGTTGAGTCGGTATACTGACTTAGTCGGAGATTGGAAGAGTTACGGCGGGAAAGTATTCAGTGCTCAATTGGATTTCGGAGAAGAGGCAAGGGTAAACTTGATGTACATTAATCAAGATGTGCAGATACCTCAACATACACACAAAGGCCTCGAATCTACGCTAGTGTTGCACGGTGGTTTCAGTGATGAAGATGGCCATTATGAAAAAGGTGATCTTTTAGTTAGAGATGCTTCTGTCAAGCACAGCCCATTCACGAAATCGGGTGAAGATTGTTTGTGCCTGACCGTGCTGACTGAGCCGATGATATTCACGCAAGGTGTCGCGAGAATCTTCAATTTGTTCGGTAAAGGGATGTACCCATAAGTGCGACGTTAGTGTGAAACAAACGCTTTTGATTTCCTCCATGTAAAAAACCACCGTTAAGCCGGTGGTTTTTTGATGCTGGTGACGAAATGGTTTTTCGCAAGCGGCGAGTTCTTTACAAACCGATAGTTCTTTATGAATAGATAGCTGTTTTTGATCAAATAGCAACTTATGCTCAGTGCTTGTGTCTCGCTTTCTCTAGTAAGTCAGTGAAGTAATGCCTTAATGAATACAGCATGACAAGGCTTGGTATAACCATTAACGCGGTCAAAATAAAGAAAGCCGTCCAGTTGTCTAAATAGTCCACTAATTCGCCACTAAATGAAGCAAGGGTAGTACGCCCGAAGTTACCTAACGATGCAAGCAAAGCATACTGTGTTGCCGAAAAAGCTTGCCCGGTTAATATGGTTAGGAACGAAACAAATGCGACGGTAGAGAATGCTGTTGTAAAGTTATCGACAATAATCGTTGCTAAGAACAGGTGTTCATTTGGGCCGACTTTGGCGATCCAAGCAAACATCAGGTTGCTAGCTGCCATGGCAATGCCACCGATCATTAAACCGCGAACGATGCCAAATTTAACATTGAACATGCTGCCAACCAGCGTGAAGAGCATTGTTGCGCCCCAACCGATCAATTTGGAGTAGTGGCCAATCTGCTCATTGCTAAAGCCAATATCTTTATAGAATGCAATCGACATTCTTCCCAAAAAGGCCTCGCCAATCTTAAATAGAAACACGAATAGCAGTAGGGTGATGGCAACCCGAACGCCGTTTCGGTTAAAGAAATCTAGGAAAGGTTCAACAACCGTTACGGTAAACCAGGCAGCGATTTTAGAACCTACTACTTCTTCATGGCGTTGTTCGGCTTGATGCTGAAGTTGTTCTCGTTGGGTTTTTGGCTCACCAACCAACAGCGTAAAAATCATAAGCAATACAACGACCATTGCCATGCCATAGTAAACGCCATTCCAGCCAATACTATCGGCGTTAATGAATGCCAAATAGCCAGGAAGAGAATAGCCAGTCCACCAACCAATAACGGCCATGGCTGATGCTTGGGGCAGCTTTGATTCTTCAGATTTTGGGAAAGTATCAATACGGAAAGCGTCAATAGCAATATCTTGAGTGGCTGACGCGGTAGCGATACAAAGCGCAAGAAGTGATGCAAAGATCAAGTTCTCTGCCGGATTCACGCCTGCAATAAATATGGTCGCAATAAGGACGATGCTCTGGCAAAGAAAAATCCAGCTGCGGCGTTGGCCCAATAAGCGGTATAGCAAGGGCAATTTTACGCGGTCAACTAAAGGTGCCCACATAAAGTTAATGGCATAGACAGCAAATACGCTACCAAAGTAACCAATCGCAGAGAGAGTTAGGCCCGAATCTTTTAACCAACCGGACATATTCGAGCCAATCAATACCCACGGGAAACCGCTTGAACAGCCCAGCATGAAAACCCAAAGTAGGCGTTTATCAAGGTAACTTTTTACCGTTTCCAACCAAGTGATGGAGGGTAGAGAAGACATAAATCAATCCGTTAACATAGAGCGGCTAAAAAGAGAAAGCCCCTCGAATTTTCAAAGGGCTTTTGGGGTATGTTTACTTCAGCAATGTTGCCTTGGTAATCACAATTTGTTTTTCTGGGACATCTTGCATACGACCAAAAGATGTCGTTGGTTGTTTAGCCATTTTTTCAATGACATCAAACCCTTCAACAACATGACCAAATACGGCGTAACCTGGTGGGCGAGCACCGTAATTTAAGAAGTCATTATCGGTTAAGTTCACAAAAAACTGTCGCGTAGCGGAATCAGGTGCATTGGTACGCGCCATTGCAATGGTTGCGCGGTCGTTATTTAAACCGTTATTGCCCTCATTTTTGATAGGTGCGTAGGTTTTAACCATTTGCATGTCTTGATTAAAGCCACCGCCTTGAGCCATAAAGCCAGGGATAACACGATGAAAAATAGTCCCTTCATAGCTACCATCTTCTACATATTTTAGGAAGTTAGAGACAGTGATCGGTGCTTTTTCTTGGTTTAGCTCAACGGTAAAATTGCCCAATGTCGTTTCAAATGCGACTTTTGGCCCGGCAAATACGCTACAGCTAAGTAGTGCCAAAGATAGAATCGCTTTACGTAACATTAGAATCGCTCCTGCATGTACTGACGTAACTCAGCGTCGTTTGCTATCTCTTTAAGCGTAAGCGCAACGACATCATTCAACGTTTGCTCGATGTCCGCGTCAGAAGCGCTTAGTGTGCCAGAACGTTTTGCCGTACCAGTGAAAGTTTTTACGAGTTTCCCTTGAGGTGTCTCTGCTGTAATTTCTAGCACGACCTTGGCATCCATTTCATTCTCCATAACAGAGTGTTTAACGTTTACCAATGCTTCTTGTACTTCAAGTTCGATACTGTTGTCGCTGTTTAAGTCAGAATGAAAGCCTTGTGAAGACAATTGTTTTTCAAGTGCTTCTTCTAATGAGATTCGCAAGTTCTGCTTCGCATGGAGAGGCAGAATGTTTGAACGGCCGTTATCCACGAGCGCAACGTATTGTGCTGCACGAACATCTTTACTCGTTAGGCTGTAAGTTTTGCCTTGAACAATAGGATTTGTACTAAGTGTTGTTTCTGGCATTAGATTCAGTTGTGGCTGCTGAGGCGCTGAACATGCAGCAAGCAGAGCAACCGAAGCGGCGAGTACCAGTTTTTTCATTTTGTTATTTCCTTTTCAACATGTTGCTAGGGCAAGTTGGTTCAACTAGTGACCATCATGACATTGATGCTGATGGCTTCACTAAAAATATGTTCATACCCTGAAATCAGGGGGTTATAGTGCTGCGCTTAATTTAGCAGGATTTTTTACAGCCTGTAAAATGACAAACTTATTGTTTGAAGCGATTAATTTCACGTTTTTATCGCCGAATAGGCGCTTCAATTTTGCATCATAGCCGAGGTGGCGATTACCGATGACAAGTAATTTACCTTGACGGTTTAGGGTTTGTTTAGCATCACAAAACATTTGCCATGCAATGTGGTCAGTAATGGCTTGTTGCTGATGAAATGGTGGGTTGCACATAATTAGGTCAGCACTATCGGGTTTGAAATCATCCAAACAGTTATTAGCAATACACTGAAAATCAATATCACTGCCTAAGTTATCCGTCAGGTTTTGTTTTGCTGATTCTACCGCCATGAAACTTTCATCAATACAAGTAAGACGTGCATTTGGATTGAGCTGGCCCACTTTTACCGATAGAACGCCATTCCCACAACCTAGATCAATGATGTGCTTGATGGTTGGATCTTTTGGTAAGTGTTGCAGCATAAAGCGTGCTCCTAAATCCAAGCTTTCACCAGAATAAACATTTGGCAGGTTCTTGAGTTGAATGTTTTCGCCATCCACATCCCAGACTGTCATCGGGTCGACATCAATGATTGGTTTGCTATTGGCATTGGAAAACACTAAACGATGTTTTTTCCACGCAAGCGATGTCTTGGTTTCACCTAGGTACTTCTCAAACAGTTTGAGTGTTGAGGTGTGAATCTCTTTCGCTTTATTGACTGCGATAATTGGGCAAGACGCTGGTAGTGACTTACGTAATTGGCTCAACAACCAAACGAGGTGACGATTGCTTTTCGGTAATTGCAGCAAAACAATATCGGTATTGGCAGGAATGTCGTCCATGGTGGTGAGAAAGCCGACATGGTTGCAGTGATTTAACTCTAAATTCTTTTGTGCGCCTTTATGTGAGATAAATGAATCACTCACAAACGTGACGTTATGTCTTTGGGAAAACCAGCAAGCAAGCGCGCCAAAGTTATCATTAATAACAACGATGTTTTGATTGTCAGGCAGTGCAAGCTCTTCGACATGATTGATGAGATATTCATCACCCGCGTCCCACGCTTGAAGAGTTTCGTTTGAGCGTTTTGGAAAGCGGTGAAGCTCTAGGCTTCTATCGTGAAGATTCAGTTCGGTTTTCATAGATAAACGTTGGTTAAGTTAAAAACGAGAGACGATTGTCGCAAATGATGCGTTCTCAAGATACAAAAAGCTGTCAAATTTCCTGATTTTGGCTTGCTTTTTGTTTGTAGGGACGGTGACAGGTGTAAAGTAATGCCAGTTCTAAGATTTAATTTGCAAAACTAGAGTATATACTTACCGGATTGGTATTGATGAGGACGAAATATGATCCAAGAAATCATAGAAAAGAAACTGCATGGTGAGTTGCAACCTGATTATCTCAAGGTGATTAATGAAAGCTACATGCACAACGTACCGCCTGGTTCAGAGAGCCATTTTAAGGTGATTGTTGTGAGTGATGCGTTCGCTGGATTGCGTTTGATTGGCCGTCATCGTCAAGTACACCAAGTGCTTGCTGATGAGTTAGACAATCACATTCACGCACTGGCGATTCATACATATACCCCTGATGAATGGAAGCTTGAGCAAGATGGTGCGCCAGATAGCCCAATGTGCATGGGTGGTGGACGTTAAGTTCGATTAAAACAACGACTTGAAAAGATGGCCTCGGTCATCTTTTTTTGCTTTGCAATGTTCGAAACGTATAACGAGAACTTTATAAAAATCATTAACAGCGTTTCAACAAATGAATAGAAATTAATGCATATTTCAAACCATGAATAAGTGATTCTGGATGGTACAAAAGAGGGGCTGACATTTGTGCGATGGCTCAAACTTATGACTATTCTTTAACCTTTTAACGCGGTTTGGAGCGAAATAAAAGCACTATTACTGTTATTGGTCATGGCATCAAGTTCCGAAAAAATGCTAGACTACGGCACCTGATAGATCTGTCCAAATTACTGTGACAAGATTTTTAATAGGATGTTGCGATTTTGGCGTTTAAAACATCGCCAGAACCGGACACTGATGTCGTGTCTAAAAGTTACGCAATCAAAAGAATCTTTTTCCCGATAAAAGTAGTGCAAGTGCGTATGATTACAATAAAGAAGGGCTTGGATCTTCCTATCGCAGGAACTCCATCCCAGGTGATTAATGATGGTAAGACCATCAAAAAAGTCGCCTTGCTTGGCGAAGAGTACGTTGGCATGCGTCCTACCATGCATGTCCGCGTTGGTGATGAAGTGAAAAAAGCGCAAGTTCTTTTTGAAGACAAAAAGAACCCTGGCGTGAAGTTCACTGCACCAGCAGCCGGTAAAGTGATCGAAGTTAACCGTGGCGCTAAGCGTGTACTTCAATCTGTAGTGATTGAAGTGGCAGGCGAAGAGCAGGTGACATTTGATAAGTTCGAAGCAAGTCAACTAGCTGGTCTAGATCGCGAAGTGATCAAGACTCAACTGGTTGAATCTGGCCTTTGGACCGCTTTCCGTACTCGTCCGTTCAGCAAGGTTCCAGCAATCGATTCTGCTACAAAGGCTATCTTTGTAACTGCGATGGATACGAATCCACTCGCAGCTCAGCCTGAGTTGATCATTAATGAACAACAAGAAGCATTCGTTGCAGGTCTAGACATTCTTTCAGCCCTGACAGAAGACAAGGTTTACGTATGTAAATCTGGCACGAGCTTGCCACGTTCTTCTCAGTCTAACGTAGAAGAACACGTCTTCGATGGCCCTCACCCAGCAGGTCTTGCTGGCACACACATGCATTTCCTATACCCAGTGAATGCACAAAACGTGGCTTGGAGCATCAATTACCAAGACGTTATCGCGTTAGGTAAGCTATTCCTAACTGGCGAGCTATGCACAGACCGTGTTGTTTCTCTAGCTGGTCCAGTTGTCAACAACCCACGTTTAGTTCGTACTGTTTTAGGTGCTTCGTTAGAAGACCTAACTGACAGCGAATTGATGCCTGGTGAAGTTCGTGTGATCTCTGGCTCGGTACTGTCTGGTACTCAAGCATCTGGTCCACATGCTTACCTTGGTCGTTACCATCAACAGGTTTCTGTGTTGCGCGAAGGTCGTGACAAAGAACTGTTTGGTTGGGCTGTACCTGGTAAAAACAAATTTTCGATTACAAAATCTTTCCTTGGTCACGTTTTCAAAGGTCAGTTGTTCAATATGACAACATCGACTAACGGTAGTGACCGTGCAATGGTTCCAATTGGCAACTACGAGCGTGTAATGCCACTAGATATGGAACCAACATTGCTACTTCGTGATCTATGTGCAGGTGATACTGACAGTGCGCAAGCACTTGGTGCACTTGAACTGGATGAAGAAGATCTAGCATTGTGTACCTTTGTATGTCCTGGTAAATACGAGTACGGTCTGCTACTTCGTGAATGCCTAGATACCATTGTGAAGGAAGGGTAATCCATGCTTAAGAAATTCATAGAGGATATCGAGCATCATTTTGAACCAGGTGGTAAACATGAAAAGTGGTTTGCTCTGTACGAAGCAGCAGCAACACTATTCTATACGCCAGGTCTAGTAACAAAACGTAGCTCGCACGTCCGTGATAGCGTTGATTTAAAACGTATCATGATCATGGTTTGGTTCGCGGTATTCCCAGCAATGTTTTGGGGTATGTACAACGCGGGTGGCCAAGCGATTGCAGCACTTAACCACATGTACGCTGGTGAGCAACTAGCGACAGTTATCTCAGGTAACTGGCACTACTGGCTAACAGAAATGCTTGGCGGCACCATCGGTGCTGAATCGGGCGTTGGCAGTAAGATGCTGTTAGGTGCGACTTACTTCCTACCTATCTACGCAACGGTATTTATCGTTGGTGGTTTCTGGGAAGTGCTTTTCTGTATGGTGCGTAAGCATGAAGTTAACGAAGGTTTCTTTGTAACTTCTATTCTATTCGCGCTTATCGTTCCACCAACGCTACCTCTATGGCAAGCGGCACTAGGTATCACATTTGGTGTTGTTGTTGCTAAAGAGATCTTCGGTGGTACAGGTCGTAACTTCCTTAACCCTGCACTTGCAGGTCGTGCGTTCCTATTCTTTGCTTACCCAGCTCAAATCTCGGGTGACTTAGTATGGACAGCGGCTGATGGCTTCTCTGGTGCTACAGCACTTAGCCAATGGGCTCAAGGTGGTAATGGTGCGCTGATCAATAACATCACTGGCGCGCATATCACTTGGATGGATGCTTTCATCGGTAACATCCCTGGTTCAATTGGTGAAGTATCGACTCTGGCTCTAATGATCGGTGCGGCGATGATCGTTTACATGCGAATCGCTTCATGGCGCATTATTGCGGGTGTAATGATCGGTATGATTGCAGTGTCGACGTTGTTCAACGTAATCGGCTCTGACACCAACCCAATGTTCAACATGCCATGGCACTGGCACCTAGTTCTAGGTGGTTTTGCGTTCGGTATGTTCTTCATGGCAACGGACCCAGTATCAGCTTCATTCACCAACGGTGGTAAGTGGTGGTACGGTATCCTAATCGGTGCAATGTGTGTGATGATCCGTGTAGTTAACCCAGCTTACCCAGAGGGTATGATGCTGGCGATTCTATTCGCGAACTTATTCGCACCTCTGTTCGACCATGTGGTTATCGAGAAGAACATCAAGCGGAGACTAGCACGCTATGGCAAGTAATAACGACAGCATTAAAAAGACGCTGGGTGTTGTTATCGGGTTGAGCCTTGTTTGTTCAATCATCGTATCAACAGCAGCAGTAGGTCTGCGTGATAAGCAAAAAGCTAACGCTGTACTAGATAAACAATCGAAGATTGTAGAAGTTGCTGGCATTGACACAGACGGTAAAAACGTACCTGAGCTATTTGCTGAGTACATTGAACCTCGTCTAGTTGATCTCAAAACAGGTGACTTTGTAGAGAAAGCTGAAGATGGTTCTACGGCAGCGAACTACGATCAACGAAAAGCAGCGAAAGATCCAGCTGAGTCTATCAAGCTAACGGCTGAAGAAGACAAAGCTAAGATCCTACGTCGTGCTAACACAGGTATCGTTTACCTAGTGAAAAGCGGTGATGAAGTATCTAAAGTTATCATTCCTGTTCACGGAACAGGTCTTTGGTCAATGATGTACGCATTCGTTGCGGTTGAAACTGACGGTAACACTATTTCTGGTATTACTTACTACGAGCAAGGTGAAACTCCTGGACTTGGCGGTGAAGTAGAGAACCCAGCATGGCGTGCTCAATTCGTTGGTAAGAAACTGTTTGATGAAAACCACAAACCAGCAATCAAGATTGTTAAAGGTGGTGCTCCAGCAGGTTCTGAACACGGCGTTGATGGCCTATCTGGTGCGACACTAACTGGTAACGGTGTTCAAGGTACATTCGACTTCTGGTTAGGTGACATGGGCTACGGTCCTTTCCTAGCAAAAGTTCGTGATGGAGGTCTGAACTAATGTCTAGCGCACAAAACATTAAAAAGAGCATCATGGCGCCGGTGTTGGATAACAACCCAATTGCGCTACAGGTTCTTGGTGTATGTTCTGCTCTTGCAGTAACAACTAAACTAGAAACAGCATTTGTAATGACACTAGCGGTAACATTTGTAACTGCACTGTCGAACTTCTCTGTTTCTTTAATCCGTAACCACATTCCTAACAGTGTGCGAATCATCGTTCAGATGGCAATCATCGCATCGCTAGTAATCGTGGTAGACCAAGTGCTTAAAGCATACTTATACGATATCTCTAAACAGCTATCGGTATTCGTAGGTCTGATCATTACGAACTGTATCGTAATGGGTCGTGCTGAAGCATTCGCGATGAAATCTGCGCCAATCCCATCTCTAATCGATGGTATCGGTAACGGTCTTGGTTACGGCTTCGTTCTTATCACTGTTGGTTTCTTCCGTGAGCTATTTGGCTCAGGCAAACTATTTGGCCTAGAAGTACTACCTCTAGTGAGCAATGGTGGTTGGTACCAGCCAAACGGCCTGATGCTACTTGCACCATCAGCATTCTTCTTAATCGGTTTCATGATCTGGGCTATCCGCATTATCAGACCTGAACAAATCGAAGCGAAGGAGTAAGGACGTCATGGAACATTACATCAGTCTGCTAGTTAAATCGATTTTCATCGAAAACATGGCACTGTCTTTCTTCCTAGGTATGTGTACTTTCCTTGCCGTATCTAAGAAAGTTAAGACCTCTTTCGGTCTGGGTGTTGCAGTTGTGGTAGTACTCACTATCGCGGTTCCTGTGAACAACCTAGTTTACAACCTAGTTTTGAAAGAGAACGCGTTAGTTGAGGGCGTAGACCTTAGCTTCCTAAATTTCATCACCTTTATCGGTGTAATTGCAGCACTTGTACAGATCCTAGAGATGGTTCTTGACCGTTTCTTCCCGCCTTTGTACAACGCGCTGGGCATCTTTCTACCGCTGATCACAGTAAACTGTGCGATCTTCGGTGGTGTATCTTTCATGGTACAGCGTGACTACAACTTTGCTGAATCTATTGTTTACGGCTTCGGTTCTGGTGTGGGTTGGATGCTAGCGATCGTCGCTCTTGCAGGTATCCGTGAGAAGATGAAGTACTCAGACGTACCTCCTGGTCTACGTGGTCTAGGTATCACGTTCATCACTGTAGGTCTAATGGCGTTGGGCTTTATGTCTTTCTCTGGTGTTCAACTGTAAGTCGGGTAAACCGCAACAATTAAGGAATAGTCAATGGACATTATTCTTGGTGTAGTGATGTTTACTCTGATCGTACTTGCGCTAGTACTAGTGATTCTATTCGCTAAGTCAAAGCTTGTACCAACAGGTGACATTACAATTTCTGTGAACGATAACCCTGAATTGGCGATCGTTACACAACCAGGTGGTAAGCTACTAACTGCGTTAGCGGGTGCTGGCGTATTCGTATCTTCTGCTTGTGGTGGCGGTGGCTCTTGTGGTCAGTGTCGCGTAAAAGTTAAATCAGGTGGTGGTGACATCCTACCTACCGAGCTTGACCATATTACTAAAGGTGAAGCGCGTGAAGGTGAGCGTCTAGCGTGTCAGGTTGCAATGAAAACTGACATGGACATCGAACTTCCTGAAGAGATCTTCGGCGTTAAGAAGTGGGAATGTACGGTTATCTCTAACGATAACAAAGCAACATTCATCAAAGAGCTTAAGCTACAAATTCCAGATGGCGAATCAGTACCTTTCCGTGCTGGTGGTTACATCCAGATTGAAGCGCCAGCTCACCACATTAAGTACGCTGATTTCGATGTACCTGAAGAGTACCGTGAAGATTGGGACAAATTTAACTTGTTCCGTTACGAGTCTAAGGTAAACGAAGAAACAATTCGTGCTTACTCAATGGCTAACTACCCAGAAGAAGAAGGCATTATTATGCTAAACGTGCGTATCGCTACGCCGCCGCCTAATAATCCTGACGTACCACCTGGTATCATGTCATCGTTCATCTGGTCTCTAAAAGAAGGCGACAAGTGTACGATTTCTGGTCCATTCGGTGAGTTCTTCGCGAAAGACACTGATGCTGAAATGGTATTTGTTGGTGGTGGTGCAGGTATGGCTCCAATGCGTTCTCATATCTTCGACCAGCTAAAACGTCTGCACTCTAAGCGTAAGATGTCATTCTGGTATGGTGCACGTTCTAAGCGTGAAATGTTCTACGTAGAAGACTTCGATGGCTTAGCGGCTGACAACGATAACTTCGTATGGCACTGTGCACTGTCTGACCCTATGCCAGAAGATAACTGGGATGGTTACACAGGCTTCATTCACAATGTTCTTTACGAGAACTACCTACGTGATCACGAAGCACCAGAAGACTGTGAATACTACATGTGTGGTCCACCTATGATGAACGCTGCTGTAATTGGCATGCTAAAAGATCTAGGTGTAGAGGATGAAAACATCCTACTAGATGACTTCGGTGGTTAATTCCTCCAAGTGATTGAATCTATGGCTAGCTCTCTAAGAGCTAGCCATTCTTTTTTGTGAATTACAAAATGATATTCAACAGTTGATATAGGAAATCGGTTTGTCTTAAGAGAACCCATTTTCCATATCAATTCATACCAATATTGCTGATTAGGAAAATTGGTATTAACAACAATTGGAGTAAACAAGTGAAAAAGTGGCTTGTTGCATTCGCTTCTCTATTGATTTTGGCTGGCTGTGAACAGTCTGCAGATCAAATTCATTTAAGTGGCCCAACGATGGGAACTACTTACAATATCAAATACATTGAGCAAGATGGTTTACCTTCAGCTGAGGCGCTTCAAACAGAAATCGATCGCCTACTTGAAGAAGTGAACGATCAAATGTCGACTTACCGTGAAGATTCAGAGCTTAGCCGTTTTAATCAACATGAAACGAGTGAACCATTTGAAGTATCACCGCAAACCGCAACGGTGGTGAAAGAAGCGATTCGCCTAAATGATCTTACTTTAGGCGCTCTCGATGTTACCGTTGGTCCTTTGGTTAACCTTTGGGGTTTTGGCCCTGAAGCTCGCCCAGATGTTGTACCATCAGATGAAGAACTTGCAGCTCGCAAAGCGAACACCGGAATTCACCACCTTTCGGTTGAGGGGAACAAGATGTCGAAAGATATCCCAAACCTTTATGTCGATCTCTCAACGATAGCAAAAGGCTGGGGGGTGGATGTTGTTGCGGATTACCTACAATCAGAGGGGATTCATAACTACATGGTTGAAGTTGGTGGTGAAATGCGTCTAAAAGGCATTAACCGTGAGGGTGTGCCGTGGCGTATTGCGATCGAAAAACCAACCGTAGATGAACGCTCAATTCAGGAAATTATTGAGCCAGGTGATATGGCAATTGCAACAAGTGGTGACTATCGTAATTACTTTGAGAGCAATGGTGTGCGATACTCTCACATCATCAATCCGCAAACAGGTAAACCAATCCACCATAAGGTGGTATCGGTTACGGTATTGGATAAATCGTCGATGACGGCCGATGGTCTTGCAACTGGCATCATGGTGTTAGGTGAAGACAAAGGTATGCAAATCGCAAATGACAACAACATTCCAGTTTTCATGATAGTGAAAACGGATGATGGATTTAAAGAGCTGGCTTCTGAAGCATACAAGCCGTTCATGAAGAAATAACAACCGAAGTGAGTATGTTCTTATGAGTACATTTCTAATTACTTTTGCTGTTTTTGTTGCGGTGATTGCAGCGATGGCAGTGGGTTACATCTTTCAAAAGAAAGTGGTAAAAGGCAGTTGCGGTGGTCTTGGCGCAGTAGGCATTGAAAAAGTATGTAATTGCCCTGAACCATGTGATGCACGTAAGAAACGTGAAGCTCGTGAAGCAGCACGTGCGGAAAAGCTTGCTGCATGGGAAAAAGACCGCATTGCTTAATCTGTAATGGTTAAAATAGAAAACCCAGCCTTGTGGCTGGTTTTTTTTTGGGGCAATTTGGTAGAAAAAGTGTCTACTGGTAAATAGTCTGATTTCGACCATTTTCTTTTGCTTGATACAAGCGATCATCTGCGACTTTAATTTGTTGGTCGAGGTTGTCGAGTGCTGTTGATACACCAATACTGATCGTTATCTGAATTTCTTCGTCTTGGTATGGTATCGGCGTTTTCTCTACTCGTTGCCTCATTTGCTCTAGGCGTGTGACAAATTCCTCATAGTGACCGCATGCTTGAATACAAAACTCTTCTCCACCAAATCGAGCCACAACATCATCTGGGAAATAAATTTTTAAGATGTTGGCGACCATGACGAGTGCAGCGTCTCCACCATCATGGCCATAGTTGTCGTTCACTTTCTTAAAGAAATCGATATCAAGCATCGCAATATTGCGTTTTTCGCATCCCCCACACGCTTGACCAAACAAGAAACGTCGATTCCACAAACCGGTGAGGGAATCTTGGTTTGCCATCCGGTACAACTCAGAAGTAGCTTCTTTCATATCTAAGATTTGATGAATTCGGCAAAAGAACTCTTCTTGGTTAAAAGGCTTGTATAAAAAGTCATTTGCGCCAGCTTTTAGAAAACGGGCCGTCATTGTGTGGTCATCGCTACCAGAAATACCAAGAATCGCCAGTTGCTTCTTATCAAAATTCTGGCGTAGTTCTTTGATCATTGTAATGCCATCTTTGGTTGGCATGTCGTGGTCAGTGAGGACTAAAGTGATATCAGGGTTCTGCTCGATTAATTCAATCGCTTGCTGACCATTCTCAGCTTGGAGTGTTTGCAGATATTGATGCTCCAGCAGTTGCACCACGTGATGACGCACCACCATGGAGTCATCCACGACCAAGCACTTATGGTTGTGGTTGTTTGTCAGTCGCCTAATTAATGGAAGAAGGTAGGAGACAGAAGCCATGCTGTCTTTTAATAAATAGTCTAGCACGCCCTTAACTAGCATTTGTTCACGGATCTCTTCTTGAAACATCGCAGTTAGTACAATGACTTTATGTTGATGAGAAAGTAAAAGATCGATGATTTCACCGTCTTGGGCATCAGGTAAACAATAGTCTAATACGGCGCACAGCAGGTCTTGCTGAGAGTTTAAAATGGCATGTGCTTCTGCAAAGTTCTCTGCAGCAATGATTTCATACCCTGCTTGCCCTAAGATTTGTTGCAGATAATTTCTAAAGGCGCGACTGTCTTCGACAATCAGAATTTTGTTACTCAAAAAGTGTCCTTACTTATCTTATAGCTGAGTGTTTGAATTTGTATGGCTCTAAATCGCAGTTAATAATAATTAAATAGTTTGCTATTGCTACGAAAAGATTTTAACTACTGACTCCAGATAACACTATTTTCAATAAGTGTAATAGTCGCTATACTGTTTTTTTAAACAGTGTGTTTTATGTTTTGAGCGTGCAAGATCGAGTAAGAAAAATCATTCACGTTGATATGGATTGTTTTTATGCCGCGGTGGAAATGCGCGACAACCCGAGCTATCGGGGAGTACCACTTGCTGTGGGTGGTCATGAAAAGCAACGTGGCGTGATCAGTACCTGTAACTATGAAGCGCGCAAGTTTGGCATTCGAAGTGCGATGCCAACAGCGCGTGCAGTCCAACTTTGCCCGAATTTGCTCGTTGTTCCGGGACGAATGCATGTTTATAAACAAGTCTCACAACAAATCCGCGCCATTTTCGAACGTTACACACAAATCATCGAACCTCTTTCTCTAGATGAAGCATACCTTGATGTTACAGACTCCACCGCTTGTCGAGGGTCTGCCACACTGATAGCAGAGTCCATTCGTAAAGAGATATACACGGAGTTGGGCTTAACTGCCTCAGCAGGGATTGCACCAATAAAGTTTTTAGCTAAAGTCGCGTCTGATATGAATAAGCCGAATGGTCAGTTTGTGATTACGCCAAGTCAAGTTCAGGAAGTCGTTGATAAGCTACCTCTGGAGAAGATTCCAGGGGTTGGCAAAGTGAGCTTGGAGAAACTGCACCAAGCGGGCTTCTATTTATGTGAAGACATCAAAAACAGTGACTATCGTGAGTTATTACGTCAGTTTGGGCGGCAAGGTGCATCACTATGGAAGCGCAGCCATGGCATTGATGATCGAGAAGTGGTTGTCGAGCGAGAGCGCAAATCGGTTGGAGTAGAGCGTACGTTTAGCGAAAACATTTCGACCTATGATCAATGTTGGCAAGTGATAGAAGAAAAGCTTTATCCTGAACTAGAGAAGCGCTTGGAAAGAGCCAGCCCAGATAAATCAATCATCAAGCAGGGGATCAAGGTAAAGTTCGCAGATTTCCAACTGACAACCATTGAGCATATGCATCCACAACTGGAATTGGACGACTTTAAGGCTTTGTTAAGGGATATTCTAAAACGTCAAAATGGCCGGGAGATCCGCTTGTTGGGCTTGAGTGTCATGCTCAAGCCCGAAGAACAAGCTCGTCAATTGAGCTTCTTCTAGGCTCGAGCCACTTCAACTTGTTGCAACACTTGAGATAAAGAGGTATTTGCCATAGCGCCATAACCTTGAAGCTTGCTTGCTTTAAGTCGAGCAATGATAGGCGTGCTGATCCCACATAGAAAGCGTGCCACGGTTTCATTGCTGATGGTGCTAGGTGAGAGTTGAACAAACTCATTTACCCATGCTTTCAGATGGAGCGTTTCTGGTTGCTCATGTTGCGTTTGAGGGAATGTCGCCACTTCTCCACGACATACCGAGCAATGACCACATCGTGTAGGCGCATCATGGTCGGCAAAGTAGTGAGCCAACTGATGGCTTAGGCAATCAGACGATTGGAACAGATTTAGCATAGTGTGAATACGTTCGATATCTTTACGTTCTTTTGATTGAAATAGCTCAACTAATTGTTCGGTGAGTGCGTCTTGGCTCTGAGTTGCAGGTAATACGGAATAAACATCCGTGAGTTGTTTACTTTCTAATTCAATCCAGCCGTTTTGATGGAAATAGTCTAAAGCAGCAACCACTCGGCTGCGTTCAGATTGATAGTGCATCCATAGGGCTTCTAAATCTACCTGGCACCAGATTTTTGCTTTGGTCGAACACGTGAAAATGGCCTCGACAAACTGACGACGCTCACCTTGGAACTGGTTGAGGATAAACTGTTGATCTTGCAAAAACTTAAATCGGTATTCAGCAAAGTAACTGTACTTCGCTTTAATAACGTCCGCTAATTCAAGATAAACGAGCAAGGTCTTAAGTGGTAATTGGCGAATATTGCTGTCACGAGAAAGGCGCAGTGCGATCATTTCCCATTGAGGCGTATTTTCTCGAATTTGCTCTAAGACATATTGGATGGCACTTGGCTCTGGGGTATCGCCGTACACAAAATTCTCAAGTACGGTCAAGCCCGACGTATTTCCTAACAAGATGCATTCAGATCGTTGACCATCACGCCCTGCGCGTCCGATTTCTTGCGCGTAGTTTTCGATGGATTTTGGCAAATCAAAATGAATCACGCGGCGAATGTCGGATTTATCGACCCCCATACCAAACGCGATGGTTGCAACAATGCAGTCGATTTGCGAGTCCATAAACTGCTGTTGGATTTTCTCACGAATGTCGCTCTTCATACCTGCGTGGTAAGCGTGAGCATTGATGCCCAAACGAATCAGTGAGTTGGCAACTTGCTCTGCGGTTTGCTGTTGAGTTACGTACACGATACTCGGCAGTTTAGGCTCCGCAGCAATAATGTCATTCAGTTGAGTTTGTTTGTTTTCTTCATCGCAAGGCACCACAGAAATATCGAGGTTAGGGCGATAGAAACCGGTGACGGTGATATGCTCGTTGTCGATGCTAAACTTCTTCTGCATATCTTCAATCACCGCTGGTGTTGCGGTGGCGGTTAGCAGGAGTGATTGAGAGATGTTGAGCTCACGTTGGTACTGAGGCAATTTTAGATAATCGGGACGGAAATTATGCCCCCACTCTGAGATACAGTGTGCTTCATCCACCACCATCAAAGAAATAGGAATTTGACGAATGAATTCACGAAAGCGTTCGTTCTTGAGTCGCTCTACAGAAATCATCAACACTTTTATATGACCACTCTTAACTCCAGCCATGACTTGCTGTGCTTCTTCTCTGCTTTGACTGCTGTCGATAGAGGCGGCTGCAATCCCTTTACTTTGTAAAAAGCTGAGTTGGTCTTTCATCAATGCCAATAGAGGGGAAATGACTAAAGTGAGATGCGGTAACTGTATCGCCGGGAGTTGGTAGCAAAGTGACTTCCCGGAACCTGTTGGGAAGATAGCAGCAGCAGAGTGTCCGTTCATTACGGCGTCAATAACAGGTTGCTGACCTGGTCGTAAGGCATCAAAACCAAACACGGATTGAAGTGTTTGCATAAGCGAGCCACTTTGCATAATAAGGAAACCTTTCTTTGATGGTAAACTAGGTTACATTAACACACCATGAGTGCGAAACGCGCGTCCTAAAAGTATGAACAAACCTGAGTTAGTCCAAATAATCATTAAACACTTAGAAGACAAACTTCAAATTGCTTATGCCTCGACCCAACGAGCTATTGATGCTGCCACAGATGAAGAGACTGTACCTGAGCATAAATACGATACGTTAGCGCTTGAAGCGTCTTATCTTGCGCATGGGCAAGCGATGCGTGTTCAAGAGAGTGAAGAAGAGCTTCGTCAGTACCGTTCGTTAGTCATTCGTGATTTTTCTGATTCTGCGATTGCTGTGGGTGCTTATGTCGAGCTGATTGATGAGCATGATAATGAAAAGGCCTTTTTCGTTGGCCCATGTTCTGGCGGGTTAACGGTCAGTGGCAAGATAAAGAAGTCTTTGTTCTTACTGCTCAATCGCCTCTTGGGCGTGCTTTAATGCGTAAAGAAGTGGGCGAAGAAATCACTGTGGCCATTGGTGATAAAATAACCTGTTATGAAGTTGTGACGATTTTCTGACATCGTATTTATTGTTGGTTGTTATAGTTATAAAGAATATTGTGATAGAAGAGAACGTAATGAACAAACTGCTCACATTCTCATTGTTGATGGTTAGTGCAAGTAGCTACGCTGCCCAGTGTCGTATTGATATAAATAATGAAGTACGTATGGATGGTCAAAACCTCGAAATTGTCCATGCTAATGGTGAAAAAGCGGTGGTTGATGAAGAGAATAACTTATTCATCAAAGGTGAATTGATAGAGCTTGATGCCGATCAGAAAGCCGCTATCGAAGACTATCGTGAGAAAATGAATGCCTATATCCCACAAGCTAAGCAATTGGCCAGTGATGGTCTGGCTTTAGCGAACGATATTATTGACGATATTGCGGTTAGTTTAGATGCCCCAGATGCTTTTGATAATGTGAAGGCCGCCGCCAAAGCGTTCTTTGCGGATGTAGAGTCTCGTTATTACAAAGATGGTGATTTTATTCTACCAGCAGACAGTTTTGACTCGATGACAGAATCATGGACAGCTGATTTTGAAAAAGCACAAGAGATTTTCAACAAAGAATTCTTAACGAGCGCTTTTGATGCATTGTCTGCCAAGATGAAAGAAGAGGGTGGTTTGAATTTAACGGCGCTCTCTGAAAGCATGAAAGAGTTGCAAGCGAAAGTAGCTCAACGTTTGGCTGAACACTCTAAAGAAGTAGAGCAGCAAGCCGAGGGTCTATGTGATTCGTTGGATGAAATGGCGGATCAAGAGCAAGATTTGCTCAAGAAGATTCCAGAATTGAAAGATTATCAAGTCTTTACTATCTGATGGTTTTGATCGTTTCCAGACCACGTATAAATAAACCGCTGAGTATGCTCAGCGGTTTTTTTGTTTTAGTTTGAGGGGTTTATAGCAGTTTACAAATATTGTTGAGGACAAACGTGCTGATTGTCGAGTAATTAACCTAAATTTTCTTGTCGAATGGGGGATATTGCTATAATGTACTAGCTCACTAGTTCATTGATATGTGTGTGAGTAGTATGACACAACAAACCTCTTCTCAACCTCGTGAGCATTTTGGCTCGCGTCTTGGATTTATCTTAGCCGCTGCAGGAGCTGCCGTTGGTCTAGGAAATATTTGGGGGTTTCCAACCCAAGCTGCGAGTAATGGCGGTGGCGCTTTCTTACTTGTTTATTTAGTGATGATTCTTATTGTTGCTTTTCCAATGCTTGTGGTTGAAATGGCGATTGGTCGTCATGGCCAAGCAAACCCGGTTGATAGTATGCGCTCTCTTACTGACAGCCCTGCTGGTAAAAAGCTTGGTGGTATTGTTGGTTGGATTGGCCTGAGTGTACCAAGCGCAGTGCTGGCGTTTTATTCGATTGTTGGTGGCTGGTTGATCTGCTTTATGCTAGGTGCCGTTACCGACATCATGGGAATGGAAGCAGCAACCCAGTGGTTGAAAGGCTTCAGTGTGGAACGCAACCTTTTTGGGACGATCATCTTTTATGTTCTCACTATTTTGATTGTGCAAGGCGGCGTGAAACAAGGTATTGAGAAGTGGTCAACACGTTTGATGCCAGCGCTGTTTATTCTCTTCGGTTTGCTGTTCGTCTACATCATGACGCAAAACGGTGCGATGGAGGGGTTGAAACATTACTTAGTACCAGACTTTGAAAAAGTATGGGATCGCAAACTTATCCTTGCAGCCATGGGGCAAGGTTTCTTCTCGCTGACTATTGGTGGTTGTTCAATGCTGATCTACGGCTCTTACTTAAGTAAGAAAGAGAACCTACCTAAGATGGCCATGAACGTGACGATGGTGGATACAGCGGTTGCTTTTATTGCCGGTTTGGTTGTCATGCCAGCAATGTTTGTCGCGATGCAAAAGGGCGTACAAATTTACGCGGAAGATGGGTCATTACTCAGTTCAGATACTTTGGTATTTACGGTTTTACCATTGATGTTTGATAGCTTAGGCTTACTTGGTCAACTGTTCTCAATCGTATTTTTCTTGCTACTGACGATTGCGGCACTCACATCGTCAATTTCGATGCTTGAATGCCCAGTTGCACTGGTGGGCGAGCGCTTTAATACCAAACGCAGTACAACAAGCTGGGTGTTAGGTGGATTGATTGCACTGTTCAGTGTGGTTATCGTGTTTAACTTCGGCACACTGTTTGGCATGGTTGCTACTATCGCAACGCAATATCTACAACCAATGGCGGCACTGTTGTTCTGTCTATTTGGTGGTTGGGTATGGAACCGTCACTCAAAAATTAAAGAGCTTGAGCAAGGCTGTCCTGAGTTCACACAAGGCTGGTTTGGTAAATTGTGGCCGGCCTACGTGAAGTTCGTGTGTCCGGTGCTTGTGGCTACCGTGATCTGGGCTTCATTCGGCTAATTAACGCTAGTCATAACCTGTCCTCAATGTGTAAACAGTTTTGAGGAGGGGAGATCACAAAAGAAAAGGGCTTGATGATAACTCATCAAGCCCTTATTTTATTTGCTATTTCGACGGTTCGTTAAGATTAACGGAACTGACCAGCATCGGGTAAAAAATCAAAACCCGCAGATGCCAATTTTGCTTCAAGTGCTGCGCGATCGATTTCATAGAACGTAGCCAACTTATCTAGATCGCCACCAAAATCATCACGAAGTTTCATGTTGACGATGCTCATCAGCATGATCGGATCCATCGATTCAAAGTTTGCTAAGTTCATCGCTAGTCCTCAAAATCTGAAATGAGCAGGTTGGCCGCCGCAAATGCAGCTTTTTCACGAACATCTTTCGGTAGTGATTCATCCGCTGCCACATCGTTCAGTGCTTTCACTGCACATGAAATTGCTTGAGGAATGTAGCCTTGATCGCCACTACCGATTTGAGCGTAAAGCTCACGAACCAAATCACAACAGCCGTATACTTGCATGTTTTCTTTCCACTAAATGATAACTTATCTCAATATACACATAGCCGTTTTGAAACTCAAAGCAGAGCGTTGTTTTAGCTCAAATTCACAGGCAATTTGAGTAAAATTACATCATTTTAATTGCGCTTCTAGTTGATAAGTCACTTCGGGGGACAGATTCAACTGTTTCGCAAGCTCTTGTAAATAAGCCTTTTCCATGAAGTTTTGTTCATCAGCCACAATCAGAGAGGCAAGATAAATCTCTGATGCCTGTTGTGGAGACGTTGCTAAACGCGCAATTTCCGCAGGATCGAGAGGTTTGTGTAGTTCTTGATGAACGAGCTGTCTTACGTGATCGTCTGCGCCCATTTCCGTCAGTGCTTGTTCGATGCGAGCCATTTCTTCTTGGTCAACATGGCCATCGGCTTTTGCTGCACCAATCATGGCTTTGAGAATCAGTTTGGCGTGTTTATTATCCTCTGGGTCAAAGGCTTCGCTGACGCCTTGTGTATCTTGTTTGGCTTGCCAATCGTTGTAGATTTTGTAAGCCAGTGCGCCAAGGGCCGCTGCACCGCCGACTTTAAGCGCGCCAGTGCCCATTTTCTTCGCCATTTTTTTACTCTTTTTTGAGCCCATCAGCATACCGATAAGACCACCGCCAATCGCACCTGCCCCAAGGGTTTTCAGTTGGCTAGAACTTGAGGACGATTTGATATTGTTGGTCTGCTTGCTGAGCGCATCGGCACCTTGCTTGAGCAAGTCTGATTTGAGTGCTTGATTAAGAAGATTTTTTAGATCCATAGCTGAACTCCTTACTAGATTGAATCCAGTGTAAGGTGATGAATCTGAATAAAAGATTAACAGAGCCAATCAATTCTGCCTTTGCCGCAATAAAAAAGGGCTGACCGAAGCCAACCCTTTTGAGTGTTATTAAATAACGTTGAATATCAGAGAATAACGTGAATTATTTTAGTTGAGCTTTAACGTGCTCAACGATATCAGCCATCGCTACCGCTGTTTTCTCACCGCTACGACGGTTCTTGTATTCGAAGTTACCTTCGTCCATGCTGCGATCACCAATCACGATAGTGTGAGGGATACCGATCAGTTCCATATCAGAGAACATAACACCTGGGCGTTCTTTACGGTCATCGAATAGCACTTCGATACCCATAGCTGTCAGCTCAGCGTATAGCTTCTCTGCTGCTTCTTGAACGCGCTCAGATTTGTGCATGTTCATTGGAACGATAGCAACTTGGAAAGGTGCTAGTGCGTCTGGCCAGATGATGCCGTACTTGTCGTGGTTCTGTTCAATCGCAGAAGCAACAACACGCGATACACCGATACCGTAACAACCCATCTCTAGGATCACGTTCTTACCGTTAGAATCTAGAACACCACAGTTCATCGCTTCAGAGTAAACATTACCTAGTTGGAAGATGTGACCAACCTCGATACCACGCTTCAGCATGATAGTACCTTGACCACATGGACTTGGGTCACCTTCTACGACATTACGCAGGTCAGCAACTTGACCAAGTTCTACATCGCGACCCCAGTTGATACCGAAGTAGTGTTTGCCATCAATGTTCGCGCCAGCACCAAAATCGCTCATTACTGCAACAGAGCGGTCAACGATGAATGGTAGCTCAAGACCAACAGGACCTAGTGAACCTGCGCCCGCACCGATTAGCTCGCGCATTTCTTCTTCCGTTGCCATCTCTAGAGGAGAAGCAACTTCAGCTAGGTTCTCTGCTTTGATTTCATTCAGCTCGTGGTCGCCACGGATGATCAATGCAACAATCGGTGCTTCGATTTCATCTGAAGCTTTAACGAACAGAGTTTTAACCGTTTTCTCGATTGCTAGGCCATGTTGTTCAACCAATTCCGCGATTGTTTTTGCGTTTGGCGTGTCAACAAGTGCCATCTCTTGAGTTGGCTGTGCACGTTCAGTTGCAGGTGCAACCGCTTCTGCTTTTTCAATGTTTGCCGCGTAATCAGATTCTGTCGAGAATGCGATTAAGTCTTCGCCGCTTTCAGCTAGAACGTGGAACTCTTGAGAGCCGTTACCACCGATAGCACCAGAGTCAGCCAGTACTGGACGGTACTCAAGGCCCATACGGTCAAATGCTTTGCAGTAAGCATCGTGCATCGCTTGGTAAGATTTCTCTAGGCCAGCTTTGTCGATATCAAAGCTGTATGCATCCATCATGCAGAATTCGCGCGCGCGCATCACGCCAAAACGAGGGCGGCGTTCATCACGGAATTTCGTTTGGATCTGGTAAAGGTTAATTGGAAGCTGCTTGTAAGAGCTTACTTCGTTACGAACCAATGCAGTGATCACTTCTTCTGCTGTTGGGCTAAGTACAAACGGACGAACGTGGCGGTCAGTAAAGCGAAGCAGTTCAGGACCCATCTTCTCAGAGCGGCCTGTTTCTTCCCATAGTTCAAACGGCTGAACAACGGGCATCAAAGTTTCGATTGCACCTGCATTGTCGATTTCTTGACGAACGATGTTTTCGACTTTACGCAGTACACGTAGACCAGTAGGCAGCCAGGTGTATAGACCTGAAGCCAGCTTACGGATCATACCCGCACGTAGCATGAGCTGGTGGCTCACTACTTCTGCGTCGTTTGGAGTCTCCTTCAGAGTAGAAAGAAGATAATTACTGGTACGCATTAAATTTATCCGTTTATTAAAGTTAAATACTCAAGTCGCTATGAACAAGAGCATGAGGATCCCAATAGGGAAAATTGTTAGCCGCTTATAATATCAGCCAAATGGCTTTGTCAAAAGCTTTCGATCGCAGTAACTGATATTAAGTTTTCGTTGACGGTAAACTTCACGTTTAGATTGAACAAATTTACCGCATATTCTTTACTGTCTGGTTTGTTTTTCTTATACGCAGGACGAGGATCTTGGGCGAGAACTTGTTCAATCACCGTTTTTACATACTCGGTATCGCTATGCTTGTTTAGTACGGCTAATGCAGGAGATGAAAAGCTCACGGAGCAAGTTTCAGGTTCATTATCCGCATAGCCACCTTGTGCTGTAGGAATGGAATCTGAATAGGGAATGTAGGGTTTAATGTCGATGATCGGCGTACCATCAACTAAGTCTACGCTACCAAGATCTAAATATATCTGGTCGCCCTTTTTGGATATGCCTTGCACTTCGACTGCTGACATTCCAATACCGTTAGGTCTAAATGTAGAACGTGACGCAAATACACCAATGCGTTCATTTCCTCCTAAACGAGGAGGTCGAACGGTTGGTTTCCAACCAGCTTCCAAGTTTTGGTCAAACAAAAATAGCAACCACACGTGAGAAAATAACTCTAGGCCACGCACGGCTTCTGGGCTATTCGCATTTCCGGTGAGTCTCACGCGCGATTTCGCCGCAGGGACCAAGCGTGGTTGACGAGGAACAGCAAACTTCTCTTTATAAGGGCTTTCAATAACGCCAATAGGTTCGATGGAATACATGATTTGTGTCTTTCACTGAGGTTTAGGGAGAAAGTATCACAAATTTTACTTGGATTACTGGTTAAGGGCGAAGAATGTACGGAGGCCTTTGTTGTTTGCTGATAGTTGATAGTTGAATGGGCTGTACCATCGCGTCAACTTATTAATGTTAGTAATTTATAATTCCGGTTTATATTTGTTATCTAGGTGATATAACTGTATTTATGTCAAAAACTGGCTATAAATTCGACGTGCGCTTACATTTTGTAACCTTTTGAACTTTAACTTAACCCTTGTGTCGAGTACCCTGCGCAAGCTTTGTGACATTTTTGTCACAATTGCGCAGGAATAAATACAAGGAGGGAACAGATGAGTTCATCTGCTTCAATGAAACAAAATTCACCAAAGAAGCCGCTATTTACGCGTTTTCTAGATACTGTCGAATATTTGGGGAACCTTTTACCCCACCCAATCACGCTTTTTGCCATTTTCTGCCTTGCGATCTTAGTTATGTCGGGAATCGCGGGTTATTTTGAGGTTTCTGTTGTTGATCCTCGCCCAGAAGGTGCTCCTGGTCGGGCGGCAGACGGTATGATCCAAGTGGTCAGTCTGTTGAACGCCGACGGCTTACAATTGATCGTTACAAATCTAGTTAAGAATTTTGTAGGCTTCGCACCATTAGGTACCGTACTGGTTGCGATGCTTGGTGTTGCCATTGCAGAACATTCTGGACTACTTTCTGCTGCAATGCGTGGCCTAGTAATGGGCGCTTCTCAGCGCATGGTTACGGTAACGGTAGTTTTCGCTGGTATCATTTCAAACACGGCTTCTGAGCTTGGCTATGTGGTGTTGATTCCACTCGCGGCAATGCTGTTCCATTCTCTAGGTCGTCACCCACTTGCTGGTCTAGCTGCCGCGTTTGCTGGTGTATCTGGTGGTTACTCCGCAAACCTACTGATTGGTACGGTTGACCCACTGCTTTCAGGTATTACTGAAACCGCAGCACAGATGATTGATCCAACTTACACAGTAGGCCCAGAAGTAAACTGGTACTTCATGTTTGTTTCTACTTTCTTCATCGCGATTACCGGTGCATTTGTTACTGAGAAGATCGTTGAGCCAAAACTTGGCAAATACAATGATGAAGAGGCGGCTGAAGATTTGTCTCAAGATAAGATGGGTGGCCTGACTGACGTAGAGAAGAAAGGTCTAAAACTGGCGGCTATTGCAGTATTGGCTGTTTCTGCACTACTAGCATGGACGATTGTTCCTGCTGATGGTGTTCTACGATCTGATGCAGGCACAGTTGCAGGCTCTCCATTCCTGAAGAGTATTGTTGCGTTCATCTTTGTTTTCTTCGCAGTACCGGGCTTTGTTTACGGTCGCGTTGTTGGCACGATGAAAAATGATCGCGACGTGATTGATGCCATGTCGAAGTCAATGTCTTCAATGGGCATGTACATTGTTTTGGTATTCTTCGCGGCTCAATTTGTTGCTTTCTTCAAGTGGACAAACTTTGGTCAAGTATTCGCGGTAGCGGGTGCAAGCTTCCTACAAGAAATTGGTCTAACTGGCCCAATGCTGTTCTTTGCTTTCATCTTAATGTGTGGGTTCATCAACTTGATGATTGGTTCGGCATCTGCGCAGTGGGCTGTGACAGCACCAATCTTCGTTCCTATGCTAATGTTGGTGGGTTATGCGCCTGAAACGATTCAAGCTGCTTACCGTATCGGTGACTCAACGACGAACATCATCACACCAATGATGAGTTACTTCGGCCTTATCCTTGCTGTGGCGACTCGCTATATGAAGAACCTAGGTATCGGTACGTTAATCGCGACCATGTTACCTTACTCTATTGTCTTCATTGTTGGTTGGAGTGTGCTGTTCTACCTATGGGTATTCGTATTCGGTCTGCCTGTTGGCCCTGGTGCGGCAACGTACTACACGCCTTAATGAGCAATCTCACTCTGCTAAAACAAAGCCTGCATTCATTGCAGGCTTTTTGTTGTTTGGAGCGCTTGGGCGCTAGCGTTTTGCAAGAATTCGGTCGAGGTGATTGGCAAATTCACGGCGCTCTGTTTGAGATAAAGCCGCCGGACCACCCGTTTGGATGCCACTAGAACGCATGGTATCCATAAAGTCACGAATGTTTAAACGTGCTTTGATGGTATCTTTTGTGTATAGCTCGCCTCGAGAACTTAGTGCGAGCGCGCCTTTGCTGATCACTTCATCCGCGAGGGGGATATCAGAAGTAATGACCAAATCGTTGGCTTCAACGCGACGCACAATTTCATTATCGGCGATGTCAAAGCCTGCAGGTACTTGAAGAGTGTGAATGTTCGCCCGCTTAGGTACAGGCACAAGGTGGTTAGCTACAAAAGTGCAATCAACACCGGTTCGCTCAGCAGCACGAACGATAGTTTCGCGGATGACTTTCGGACACGCATCCGCATCTACCCATAATTTCATGATGTTTTCTCACTCAGTTGTGCTTCTAATCGTTCAATACGATCGAGTAGTTTTGCGACGGTATTTTCTAGAACAGCAATACGGTCATCTTCTTTTGGTGTTTGCAGTGCCACTTCGATTTTAGGAACGCCATTTGCGTTCTTCCAGCTCTTGATTGTCGCAATCAGCGCAGGCATTGGTACTGGCGTTTTCATTCGAGCTTTAACCAGTGCTACCGTTGGCTCTTTACCTTGCTGCTGTAGCTGTTCCATCACGGCTTCCAGCTCTTTAGTGATGTCTTGAGTTAACATAATTTGTCCCTACTAAAATGACTTTTATCATCATACTTCGCACGACTTATTTTGGCGAATGGCAATTTCGGTAGCGCCTTGTGCGAGATCTCTTACATAGGTTGTGAGAGAAAACGATTTCGTCATCAACTAAATAGAAAGTAATGAAGTTAAGTGTATGAAATATAATAATTTAACATCTTTTTAACTAAACTTTTCGGCAAAAGATTTTCTAAGGTAGATTGAGATTTAAAGGGAAAAGCGTAAATTAAACCTTGTCGGCAGGAAGCAGACATGGAACAGGAAAGCACCAAGGATTTGGTTATCGTTAGGAAGACGATTTGGTTATTCAGGATGAGTGATCAAGCAAGGAGCGTAGGACATTGTAAGGATACAATCATCAATAGGATGTTGATGACTAAGGATAGACAATGGACCCCTCATAGGATTGAGGCAAGGACAGCATCAGGAAGATGCAATGGACACCGCTCAAGGAACAAGTGATGCGCGCTAACGAGGATTGTTAGCTATCAGGATGATAAGGACACCGCTAGGACGGCGACGTAAGGACCAAGCTGACGGATTCAGCCACTATTATGGATGATGCATGGAGCACTAATTAGTAGCCGGACTGCTGCGAGTAAGACTATGGCCCCGATACGTTTGTGTTGGGGCCTTTCTTATTATTGACGCTTTTATAAATCTAACCAATTGAAAGTCGTCATGTCACATTATTTATAAAATCCTCATAACACTGAATAAAAAACAATCCAGATCAAGTTTCTTTCCAACCAGTTGGTTTAACTTTCGGCTTCTCAAAGGCGTTATGTGCTGCAGTTAAAGCGTATTGCTTATCTACTGCAGATAAATGAAGTTTGCTGTAATCAAGGAATAGATGTGACCATAGTAACCAGAAGAATGCTTCTTCTACCCTACAATGAGTCGTTGCAACTTGAGTTCGTGATGTTGAATTGCTGCGCTAAAAATCGCGCGGAATTGAACGGACCTCATACCGTGTCTTCTGCCAAACAGTTGTTTGAGAAGATTTTGGATGATGAAAATGTCTACAGCATGGCTGTGCTTGAGAGCACAAGTCGTGATTACATGGGACATATATTTATTTCTAACTTGGATCATGAACCTGAGTTAGGTTTTATCTTTGATAAAGCTTATTGGGGTAAAGGGTTAGCGACAGAAGCGTTAAAGGCGTTTTTTCCAAAAGCATGCCATGAGTTAGGGCTGCACAAAGTCAAAGCAAATGTGAATAGCCACCACGACGCGTCAATGGTTGTGTTGGAAAAACTAGGATTTACAAAAAACGGGAGAATAAGGACCTGTATGGCCCTTATTTTGAAATGGAATTTACAAGCGATGTGGCGGTAGGTGAAAGTTCTGCGGCCTAAATCCAACCATGGTTAATTGTCCTTGGTAACAATCATCACCAAGCGATGAAAACTCAAACTGATAGATTGTATGCCAACGCCAGATTCCCTCTGGCGTTTTCAGTTTATGCGCACCAAAAGCCATGCTAACCAACTGCAGATCCAACTGTTCGCATTTTCGCGTGATGGCTGCTTTTGCCAACTCGGATTGACGTCGCTGCTGCCAAAACAGAAAGCAGAAAAAGCATAGCCCTAATATGGCGAGAAGGTCTCCAATCATGTCGAATCCTTGACTATCCTTTTGTGGCTTGCTGCAGTTTGATGAGCGCAGTCGCCAGTTCTTCTGATGGACTTGAATGCAAGAGTGGTAGCAATACCATTCTCAGCTCTGGCAGCATAACCAAATCAGCAAACAATTGGTTAAATAGGGCTTGGTTACCGGTTTGAGCCAGACGCAGTAAAAATTGCTCAGCAACATTTGCATTTGCCAATAGATGCCAAGTACGACCAGCAATACCAATAAGCACTTCTTGGTGGCTCAGACGTGGGCTTGCCAAGATGGTTTTCAATATTGGTAGAGATGTCTCAACTGGAGCACCAGCCAGTGCACGCATCAATGCAGATAACAAGAATAAGTCAGGTTCGTTACTATCCATTTCTCGTTGCGCTTTTTCTGCGATACGTTCAGCCAAACGGTCTTGCAAATCCACATGTTCTAACGCGCCAAGTAAGGCGTAGAGTGGCTCATTTGGTAAGTGATTTAAAGCCTTTCGCAATGTCACACCATTTTGCTCTTTGCCAAGACGCGCTGCCATATCTGTGATGCCCTGCAGACCGACGGTTTGCCAGTTCTCCCAGCCTAGGCCACCAGTGAAGTAATGCTGAGTATGCTCGTAATATTGGCTGGTGGGTAAACCTAAGTTCGCGCGCACTTGGCTGTGGAATACCGCCATTTTTTCTTCAGCAGGTTTGAAAGTGTATGGATTGTTTGAAAGCTTTTGCTGTTGTTCTTCCGAGATATCTGCGCTGAGGCGAGTACCCATGGCTTCAATGACGTATTTGATGAAGTTACCAATATCGGATTGCTTTAATAAACCACGTTCATCCAATTCAAACTTCAGAAACCAAATCCAAGGCTGCTTTTTTTCATTCCAATAGGCGATCGCTAAGTGCGCTTTGCGCTGCATTGGGAATGGGTAAGGACATTGACCTCTTTCTACATCGGCAAAAAGCGATGGGTCGATGGTTTTGATTCGACGACCGAGATCAAAGATCTGATATTCGCAGTGGCTGTTGCTGAGTAACTGGGTGAGGGTATGAATATTTTCCATTAAATACGACATCCTAACGTTCTTTTCACAAGAAATGGTATCATTCTCGGCTAATTCAAGGTTCGAGACAGAATTAATGGCAACAAACACCCAATTGGTCGACTTACTTCAACAACTTGAGGCGCAATTGCAGCAACATGAACTTTGGCAGCAAACGAAGCCATCGGCACAAGCCCTGCAAAGCTCTGAGCCTTTTGCAATTGATACATTGCACCCGCATGAATGGTTACAGTGGATTTTTATAGCAAGGATGCGAGCGTTAGTGGAAAGCTCGCAGCCCTTGCCAAGTGGTTTTTCTATCGAACCTTACTTTGCAGAAGCATGGAAACAAGAGCCACATTACGCTGAGCTGCTCGTGACCATCCGAACCATCGACGAACTATGTAAGTAATCTTAATGTCAGAACAAGAAACATCACACGTTGTTGCTCCAGTGGAGTTGGAGATCGTATATCAGGATGAGTACTTTGTCGCAGTGAATAAGCCTGCCGGTATGTTGGTGCATCGCAGCTGGTTAGATAAGCATGAAACGCTTTTTGTCATGCAAACACTGCGTGACCAAATTGGGCAACATGTATTTCCTTTGCATCGTTTAGATCGTCCAACTTCAGGTGTATTGGTGTTTGCGCTTTCGAGTGAAGTGGCATCGCAAGTTATGCCAATGTTTGCCGAACATAAGATGGAGAAAACTTATCACGCGATCGTTCGAGGTTGGATAGCCGAAGAGGGGGTGCTGGATTACGCACTTAAAGTTGAGCTTGATAAAATTGCAGACAAGTTTGCTTCTCAAGAGAAAGAAGCTCAAGACGCGGTGACGGCTTACAAGCCTTTGGCGAAAGTGGAAGTACCTTACTCAACAGGTCAGTTCCCAACGACGCGTTACTGTTTGATGGAAATGAAGCCGAAGACAGGTCGAAAGCACCAGTTGCGTCGACATATGGCGCACCTACGCCATCCTATTGTGGGGGATACCACTCATGGTGATGGTAAGCATAATAAGTTGTATCGTACGGAGTTCGATTCTCATCGACTGTTGTTGCATGCATCAGAGTTGCGCTTTGTGCATCCGTTTACGAATGAAGAGATCGTAATGAAAGCGGGTATTGATGAAACTTGGCAACAATTGTTTACTCGATTTGAATGGGATGAATCGCTGCTAAAATAACGCACGTAGATCGCTCAGTATACACGAGAGATAAAACGAGAAAGGGGGTGATATTCATATCACTCCCTTTTTTCTCTTTGAGAAATGAAATGGTTTACTTAAGCTTTTCTAGATCGGCTTCGATCTCGGCGATCTTACTCGAAACCACTTTTTCTAGATGACGAAGATCGGACAGAATTTTCTCTTTCACATCCACTTCTGCTGTTTTTACTGGTTTGGTGATTTTGTTTAACTCGTCGATCACTAAGGTCAAGTTTCGGTTGATTTCCGTAATCTCTTTGTACTTGTGGCAGCCACTGTCAATCAACACATTCTTCACTTGGCGTGGGTATTTAAATTTTACGCTTTTAGCGAAGAATTCACCCTTTTGTTTGTGGAAGTATATTTTGAGAACGTCTTTATGAGCTTCTTGTCGAAGGGAATAACGTTCAATCTGTTTTGGGTCGTGAATGCCCAAACCAGTGAGGTGTGGATACATAGGCTACCTCTGTCTAGTCACTAGAATAAGTCTTCTTTGTAACTGTAGCAGCCCACATTTGAGCTAGATAGCTGATATTTAGTCAAATTGCTTAACTTGTGGGCAAGATCGCTCTCGTTCTTGCCCACCGATATTTTGCAAAAGAAAAGTGCCCCTTTGCTATGCAGAAACTGAATCGGCTAACCGTTCAATCAACATTTCGCGTAGCTCTTCTTGCTGTTCTTCGCTCAAGCGTCCACCTGCATCACTTGTGAGGATAAATAAGTCTTCAGCGCGTTCACCAATAGTGGTGATCTTTGCAGCGTGCAAGTTAATACCTAAATCTGCAAAAGTACGTCCGACTTTAGCGAGTAAGCCTGGTGTGTCTAGGGCGACAAACTCCATCAGCGTGCGTTTTTTGCCTTTGGTGGGTAAAAAATCGACTTTAGTTTTTACGTGAAAGTGCTGAAGTTTGTGTGGCGTTCGACGAGTCTTGATCTTTGTTGGACGGCCATCTTCAAGGACATGCGTGATGTGTTTGCTGACTGCACTATGACGAGATTCATCAATGACATTGCCATGGTGATCGAGAACCATGAATGTATCGAGCACATGGCCATCTTTACTGGTCATAATTTGAGCATCATGAACGTTAAAGTTTCGGCGATCGAGCTCCGCGACGACGGTTGCAAATAGTGCGGGTTGGTCTTTGGTATAAACGAACACTTCAGTGCCGCCACGAGTGGCTTTTTTGCTGATCAGAACGAGCGGTTTAGATGGGTCTTCCATGCGCAGTAAATTTTCACAATGCCATGCAATCTGCTTGTGAGTATGACGCAAGAAATAATCGGCTTTGAAGCGTTGCCATAACACTTCAATTTGACGGGCAGAGAACCCTTCTTTGCGAAGCAAAGCAGATGCCATCTGCTGGTTATGTCGGATGCGTTCACGTACATCGACGGGGTTTTCTAATCCTCGGCGTAGGGCTCTTTGAGTGGAATAGAATAACTCAGCAAGCAATGTACGTTTCCAACTGTTCCAAAGTTCGGGGTTAGTCGCGCAAATGTCGGCGACCGTTAAACAGACCAAGAATTCAAGGCGTTCTTCATCCCGAACTTGTTTTGCGAATTCAGTGATCACATCTGGATCGTAGATATCACGACGCTGTGCCGTTACCGACATAATTAAGTGATGACGTACCAACCAGCTAACCAGTTTTGCTTCGGGTTTCGATAAGCCGTGTTCAATACAAAAATCGTAGGCCTCACCCTCGCCAATGACAGAATGATCGCCGCCTCTGCCTTTACCAATATCATGGAAAATAGCAGCAAGAATCAGCAGCTCTTTTTTCTGGATGCGAGGGTAAATTTCGCAGCAGATAGGGTGTTTATTATGGTTTTCTGCATAGCTGAATGTGTTGATGTGTTTAAGTAAGCGAACACTGTGCTCATCGACCGTATAGACATGGAATAAATCAAACTGCATTTGACCAACAATTTGACTCCACTGCGGTAGATACGCGGCAAGAACGCCTAAACGGTGCATTAAGCTAAACGCTTTGTGAAGGGCGTTTGGGTGTCGACATAGAGTCATGAATTTTTCGCGGGCTTCTGGAATGGTATGCAGAAACTTATTTAAACGACGACGTGCTGTGCGAAGCTGGCGAAGAGTAGGAGGGCTGACTCCCTCAATGCTTGAGTCGTTTGCAATGTGAATAAACATATCCAGAATGGTCTCTGGACGCGCTTGGAACAGTGCTGGCTTACGCGCTTCAATTAACGAACCTCGACGTTGAAAGTCTTCATCAATGATTTCAGCATCTTGTGTTGCGCCACCATTGATGATCGCTTGGTCGAATAATTTGAGCAGCATTTTGTTGAGTTCTGAGACACGACGGAGGGTACGGTAGAACTCTTTCATCATCATTTCTACGCCGCGGTTTCCCTCCCCAATGTAGCCTAGGTGCTCAGCAACTTGGGCTTGATGAGCAAAGGTTAAGCGGTTGTCGTAGCGGCGTAATTCAATATGAAGCGCAAAACGAACGCGCCACAAAAAGTCTTGGCATTCAACTAGTTCACGGTATTCGGCATCGGTTAAGAACCCAAAACGGCTCATTTCAAGTAGCGTCGTGGCACCAAAATGGCGGCGAGCCACCCAGCTTAAAGTATGAATGTCTCGTAACCCACCAGGTGTCGATTTGATATCAGGCTCTAAGTTATAGGTGGTGTCATGGTAGCGGGCGTGGCGCTCACGTTGTTCCTGAATTTTGCCTTGGTAAAAGGTTTCACTAGGCCAAAAGGAATCTGATAGCACCACATTTTTTAGGGCTTGGAATGTATTTTCACTGCCGCAAAGCAGGCGTGCTTCTTGTAAGTTAGTGGCTACCGTGAGATCTGAGCGACCGATTTCTGCGCATTGTTCAACAGTGCGTACTGCATGCCCAACTTCAAGTCTCAAATCCCACAAGAGGGTGATGAATTCACTGATTTTGGCTTCAAGTGCATTTGGCAGGCGATGGTTCGATAAGATCAGAATATCAATATCGGATAGAGGGTGAAGCTCGCCACGTCCATATCCACCGACAGCAATCAACGAAATGTTGTGAATATCATTGAAACCAAAGTGTTGCCATAAACGGTTAAGGAGCAAATCCATATATTCAGCACGCGACAACACGAGGTTAGTCACCGGGTGATGATTAAGAAATTCTTGCTTTTGATATGAACTGAATTGTTCGAGTTGTTGTTTAAGTTCGCCGACATTGATTTGCTCATCGGTAAACGTGAGAGGGGACTGAAGTGTCATATTTGCTATCCGTGCAAGCTAAACCTATTAGCAATCTAACAAATTTGATGCTGATAAAAAATATCCCCGCACTGGCGAGGATAGTAATAGATAGAGTTGATTAGATGTTTTTCATTAAGCGAGGAATGGTGTCATCGCTACGAAGAGTGAACACTTCACAACCTTCTTTAGTCACTACGATGGTGTGCTCCCATTGCGCTGAGTTTTTGCCGTCGCCAGTGTAAACCGTCCAGTCGTCTTGGACGTCAACAGTACATCCGAACTTACCTGCATTGATCATTGGTTCAATAGTAAAGCACATACCTTCTTTCAATACGCGGCGATCTTTGTTCTTGTAATGCACCACTTGAGGCTCTTCATGGAACTCATTACCAATACCGTGGCCACAGAAATCTTTAACAATTGAGAACTTATTGCGAGGGTTGTTCTTGTTGTTGTCTTTGATGTATTTCTCGATAGCAGTACCGATGTCACCAACTGTCGCACCCGGCTTCACTTGACGCATACCGATGTATAGCGCTTCTTGGGCAACCATGCATAGGCGCTTGTTCGCAGGTGATACTTCACCCACTAGGAACATTTTTGATGTGTCACCATGGTAACCTTGTGGACGAACACTGAGGTCAGCATTTTCATCGTCAGGAATGATAACGGTAATGTCGACGTTGATGATGTCGCCATCTTTCAAAACCGCAGGTTTCATTTGGCCATTTGCACCCATTTCATCTTCTGCAGCAGGAATGCCGTGACAAACGATGTGGTTGATAGAGGTACAGATTGATTTAGGGAATCCATGGTAATCAAGCGGTGCAGAGTATGCGCCTCTCTCTAGAGCGTAATCGTGACAGATTTGGTTTAGCTCGTCTGTCGTTACACCAGCTTTGATGTACGGTTCGATCATTTCTAGAACGTCTGCGGCTAGCTTGCCCGCAATACGCATGCGTTCGATTTCTTCAGCAGTTTTAATCTTGATTGACATTGGCTTTCTCTACTTATTCGTAAGCACGTGAGCGTGCGAATGACCGCATTCTATCAGACATATTATACGGAACCCAAGTCAGTTCAGAATATGCGTCTCGCTTTCTTTGTATTAGAAGATCGAATTTGTTCATGAGTAACGCGGGGTATTTGATGAACAAGAGAGAATGTAACAAACAATTTTTACTAGCCATGTTGGGCTAAAATATGGTATAAAGCGCGCCGGAATCGAGGGTTGTTCTCTTCATTTTTCTTAAGATTAATGGCGAAGTGGCTTTCTTCCGAATAACTTTTTATCTTTAAATCACACACATTCCGTCACATGTTCCGGGGTGCTGAGCAGAAGCTTGGTCGGAATTATGGGGGATGTGGAGGCCTAACCCCATAGAGGATTTTAAAATGGCAACTGTATCAATGCGCGATATGCTGAAAGCTGGTGTTCACTTCGGTCACCAAACTCGTTACTGGAACCCAAAAATGAAGCCATTCATCTTTGGTGCTCGTAACCGCGTTCACATCATCAACCTAGAAAAAACTGTACCAATGTTCAACGAAGCTCTAGCTGAACTAGCTAAAGTTGGCGAGAAGAAAGGTAAAGTTCTATTCGTAGGTACTAAACGCGCTGCATCTGAAGCTGTTAAAGAAGCTGCTATCGCAAGCAACCAATACTACGTTAACAACCGTTGGTTGGGCGGCATGCTAACGAACTACAAAACAGTTCGTCAATCTATCAAGCGTCTAAAAGAATTCGAAGCACAAGCACAAGACGGTACTTTCGAAAAACTAACTAAGAAAGAAGCTCTAATGCGTACTCGCGAAATGGAGAAGCTAGAGAAATCTCTTGGTGGTATCAAAGATATGGGCGGCCTACCAGACGCTCTATTCGTAATCGACGCTGATCACGAGCACATTGCAATTAAAGAAGCTAACAACCTAGGTATTCCAGTTTACGCTGTGGTAGATACTAACTCTAACCCAGATGGCGTTGACTACATCATCCCAGGTAACGACGACGCAATCCGCGCTGTACAACTATACCTAAACGCTGCTGCATCTGCAGTAACTGAAGGCCGCAACAAAGACGTTGCAGTAGTTGCTGAAAAAGACGGTTTCGTAGAAGCTGAATAATAGCGGCTCTGCGTCACACTTAGTCTATGTGAAACCTTGTTGTAGCATAGATTGAGTTATAGTTAGCAATGGGGGCCGACAATGTAGGCCCCTGTTTTTTACCTTATTTCGAACCAAACGAGGAATAGAGAATGGCAACTGTAACTGCTGCTCTAGTTAAAGAACTTCGCGAGCGCACTGGCGCTGGCATGATGGAATGTAAGAAAGCGCTTGTAGAAGCAAACGCTGACATCGAACTAGCAATTGAAAACATGCGTAAATCAGGCGCAGCGAAAGCAGCTAAAAAAGCTGGTAACGTTGCAGCTGAAGGCGCAATCATCATCAAAGAAGAAAACGGCGTTGCTGTTCTTCTTGAAGTTAACTGCCAAACTGACTTCGTTGCTAAAGACGGTAACTTCACTGCATTCGCAGAAGAAGTTGCAGCTGCAGCTCTAGCTTCTAAAGCTTCTGTTGAAGAGCTTCAAGCTCAATTCGAAGAAGCTCGCGTAACTCTAGTAGCTAAGATCGGTGAGAACATCACTATCCGTCGCGTACAGTACGTTGAAGGTGCTGCAATCGCTTCTTACCGTCACGGTGAGAAAATCGGTGTAGTTGTTGCTGGTGAAGGCGACGCTGAAACTCTTAAGCACGTTGCAATGCACGTAGCTGCTTCTCGTCCAGAGTACGTAAACCCATCTGACGTACCTGCAGACGTAGTTGCTAAAGAGCGTGAAGTTCAAGTTGAAATCGCTATGAACGAAGGCAAGCCAAAAGAAATCGCAGAGAAAATGGTTGAAGGCCGCATGAAGAAATTCACTGGCGAAGTTTCTCTGACTGGTCAAGCGTTCATCATGGAACCTAAAAAATCTGTTGGCGAAATGCTAAAAGAAAAAGGTGCTTCAGTTGCTACATTCGTTCGCCTAGAAGTTGGTGAAGGTATCGAGAAAGCAGAAGGCCTAAGCTTCGCTGAAGAAGTTGCACTAGCTCAAAAAGGTTAATCCTTAGCGAATTGTGCAAATATTAGACCGTGGCCTTGGCTGCGGTCTTTTTATGAGCAAAGGGCGATGCGCCACATTAATATTTGCCTTGTTCAACTTAGATTTACTGTGATCAATTTAGATTTGCCGTGATCAATAGCTATAAGAACCTTTGTATCTATTTATGACTGTTAATCAACAACTCTCTTTTTGGAAGGTAAACTCCATGACTACGAACCCTAAACCAGCGTATCAACGTATTCTATTAAAACTGAGTGGTGAAGCTCTTCAAGGCGAAGAAGGTTTCGGTATTGATCCTGCGGTTCTTGATCGTATGGCTCAAGAAGTTAAGGAGCTGGTTGAACTAGGTGTTCAAGTTGGTGTTGTAATCGGTGGTGGTAACCTATTCCGTGGTGCAGGTCTTGCAGAAGCAGGCATGAACCGTGTTGTTGGTGACCACATGGGTATGCTTGCAACGGTAATGAATGGCCTAGCAATGCGTGATGCACTTCACCGTGCATACGTAAACGCTCGCGTAATGTCGGCAATTCCTCTAAAAGGTGTGTGTGACGATTACAATTGGGCAGACGCTATCCGTGAACTTCGCCAAGGCCGTGTTGTGATTTTCTCAGCAGGTACTGGTAACCCATTCTTCACAACAGATTCTGCTGCGTGCCTACGTGGTATCGAAATTGAAGCTGACGTAGTTCTAAAAGCAACAAAAGTTGATGGTGTATTTACGGCTGACCCTGTAGCAAACCCAGACGCAGAGCTGTATGATAAGCTATCTTACGCTGAAATTCTGGATAAAGAATTGAAAGTAATGGACTTGGCTGCGTTCACTCTTGCTCGTGACCACAAAATGCCAATCCGCGTATTTAACATGAACAAGCCAGGCGCACTACGCCGCGTGGTAATGGGTGAAGCTGAAGGCACTTTGATCTGCGCTGACGCGTAAATCTCAATGCCATTCAACTATTGTTGAGTGGCATTCTGCTTTGCTTAAGCCCCTTAGGCTTTCTTCAGGAAAGATGACATTTTTAAGGTGAAACCGTGATTAACGAAATCAATAAAGACGCGCAAGAGCGCATGGACAAAAGTGTTGAAGCGCTAAAGAACAACCTTTCTAAAGTTCGTACTGGCCGCGCGCACCCAAGCCTACTATCTGGTATCTCTGTAGAATACTACGGCGCTGCTACTCCTCTTAACCAAGTCGCTAACGTTGTTGCTGAAGACGCTCGTACTCTAGCAATCACAGTGTTCGACAAAGAGCTAACGCAAAAGGTTGAGAAAGCGATCATGATGTCTGACCTTGGCCTAAACCCAATGTCTGCTGGTACTATCATTCGTGTTCCACTTCCACCGCTAACAGAAGAGCGTCGTAAAGACCTAGTTAAAATCGTTCGTGGTGAAGCAGAAGGCGCTCGTGTTGCTGTACGTAACATCCGTCGTGACGCAAACAGCGATCTAAAAGGTCTTCTAAAAGACAAAGAAATTTCTGAAGATGAAGATCGTAAAGCACAAGACGAAATTCAAAAACTAACTGACGTAGCCGTTAAGAAGATCGATGATGTTCTTGCTGCGAAAGAAAAAGAGTTGATGGAAGTTTAATACTCCACCTACATCACTGTTGGAAAACGCTGTGCTCACAGCGCAGCGTTTTTTTGTGTTAGTCTATCCAACTGATGGAACTCACTTAACTCCCTATGCAAAATTCTCAAGCCTTCTCTGATTCCCTCCCGAAACATATTGCCATCATTATGGACGGTAATGGTCGTTGGGCTAAGTCCAAAGGAAAACCTCGCGTATTTGGTCATAAAAAAGGCGTTAACGCTGTTCGTAAGACCATCGCAGCTGCATCAAAACTTGGTATTGATGCGGTCACATTATTCGCATTTAGTAGTGAAAACTGGCGCCGTCCTGAAGAAGAAGTCGGTCTGCTAATGGAACTATTTATTTCAGTATTATCCAGTGAAGTGAAGAAACTACACAAAAACAACTTACGTTTGCGTGTTATTGGTGATATCAGTCGTTTCAGTGATCGTTTAAGAGGCAAAATTGCGGAAGCGGAAGCCTTGACGGAAAGCAATACTGGGATGGTGATTAATATCGCGGCTAACTACGGTGGAAAGTGGGATATCACAGAGGCGGCAAAAGCGTTAGCGTCGAAAGCGCGTAACGGTGAGATCCGTATAGAAGACATCAATGAGCAGTTGATTACCCAGCATCTGACCATGGCCGATCTACCAGAAGTTGATCTTTTGATTCGTACCAGTGGTGAATGTCGCATTAGTAACTTTATGTTATGGCAAATGGCGTATGCAGAAATGTACTTTACTGAGGAGTACTGGCCAGATTTTGATGAAGATAGCCTAGTTGAGGCTGTCACTTGGTTTATTAACCGAGAGCGTCGTTTTGGCTGTACGGGTGAGCAAGTCAAAGCATTGATGGCTGCTCAATAAGGACTAGTTAGTTTGAAACAGAGAATAATAACCGCACTAATTTTAGCTCCCCTAGTTATTTTAGGTATTTTTAAATTACCCCTAATGGGCTTTATTATCGCGTTAGCAGCGATAACGCTATTAGGATTTTGGGAGTGGACACAGTTCACAGAGAGCAACTCACGCATTGCGGCATTGGTTCCTGCTGTGGTTGTAACCGGATTGAGCTTTTTGTTTATTTCCCCAGATGTGACAAACCTTAACCATCTTACTTTTTCGCATTACACCGTTTTAGGACTTGGTTTTATCTGGTGGATTGTTGCAAGTGGTATGGCGATTACCTACCCGAAGACCACTAATCTATGGCAACGCAGTAAAGCGCTTCGTCATGTATTTGGCTTTTTGACCCTGATTCCATTCATGTGGAGTGTGATCATTCTTAGAGCGTCTGATATTTCAGTGGATCCATACCACGGCGCAAAATTAGTGCTGTATGTTTGTTTCTTGGTATGGGCTGCAGATAGCGGTGCTTACTTTGCCGGTAAGAGCATGGGTAAGCGTAAAATGGCACCAAACGTCAGTCCAAATAAGACCATTGAGGGTTTAATTGGCGGCATTATAGCAGCACTGCTTGTTGGCTGGCTATTCGCAGGTTGGTTCGATATCCAATTTACCAGCCCTGTACATATGGTCATCATCACGTTAGTTACTGTGGTTATTTCAGTGCTTGGTGACTTAGTGGAAAGCATGTTTAAACGTGTTTCTGGTATTAAAGACAGCAGTAATATCATTCCAGGCCATGGCGGTATTCTCGATCGAATCGATAGCTTAACCGCCGCATTCCCAGTATTTGCTCTTCTCTACTACGTATTCTAATTTATCGGGAGCGGCATCGTCGCTCCTGAGTTTTTCTAACGGTCTTACATCATGCAAAATTTAACGATTCTTGGTGCAACAGGCTCAATCGGTGCAAGCACACTTAAAGTGGTTGAACAAAACCCTGAGCAGTTTTCAGTTGTCGCATTAGCGGCAAGCACGAACGTTGATAAAATGGTTGCGCTGTGCCGTAAATGGCAGCCTAAGTACGCCGTGATGGCGGATAAAGCGGCAGCAACGGCGTTGAAATCTGAACTAGCATCAATTGCGCCAAATACGGAAGTACTCGGAGGTATTGATGCACTTTGTCATGTCGCTTCGCTAGAAGAAGTCGATAGCGTGATGGCAGCAATCGTAGGTGCAGCAGGTTTATTGCCGACGATGGCAGCTGTGAAAGCGGGTAAGCGCATTTTGCTTGCGAACAAAGAAGCTCTGGTTATGTCCGGACAACTGTTTATCGATGCCGTTGCAGAACATGGCGCAGAATTGCTTCCTGTGGACAGTGAGCACAACGCTATATTCCAGTGCCTTCCACAGCAAGTTCAGACTAACTTGGGTCGTTGTAACCTTGAAGAGCATGGTATTTCTTCTATTCTGCTTACTGGCTCGGGCGGTCCGTTCCGTTATACCGATATTGCAGAGTTAGACACTGTGACACCTGCACAAGCGATTGCTCACCCTAACTGGTCAATGGGGCCGAAAATTTCGGTCGATTCAGCGACCATGATGAATAAAGGCCTTGAGTACATTGAAGCAAAATGGCTATTCAATGCAGCTCGCGAGCAACTAAAGGTGATCATTCACCCACAATCAGTTATCCATTCAATGGTGCAATACCGTGATGGTTCTGTATTAGCGCAGATGGGTGAGCCTGACATGGCGACACCAATTGCCCTTACTTTGTCTTACCCATCACGTGTAGATGCGGGTGTGAAACCGCTTGATTTTACCCAAGTTGGTGAGTTGACCTTTCTACAGCCAGATTTTGCCCGTTACCCTTGTTTGAAGCTGGCGATTGACGCGTGTTATGAGGGGCAACATGCGACGACGGCTTTGAATGCGGCGAACGAAGTTGCTGTTGATGCTTTTCTGAATAATCGTCTTGGTTTTACAGATATCGCTCGCATCAATGAGGCGGTATTGAATAAAATCATTGCAAACCATAAAACTGAGAATGTGAATAGCTTGGAAAGCTTGATAGAGCTAGATAGAATGTCACGAACTATCGCCTTAGAACTATTACGTGAGCGTAGCTAATGACTGGTATTTTATGGAATTTGGTTTCTTTTATCGTTGCATTGGGCATTTTGGTTGCTGTGCACGAATTTGGTCATTTTTGGGTTGCGCGCCGATGTGGCGTTAAAGTTGAAAAATTCTCTATTGGCTTTGGTAAGTCGATTTGGAGCAAAGTGGGCAAAGATGGGACTGAATACAGTATTTCAATGATCCCACTAGGCGGCTACGTCAAGATGGTGGATAGCCGTGTTGATGAAGTCCCAGACAACGAAAAGCACATGGCTTTTGATCAGAAGCCACTTTGGAAACGCACATCGATCGTTGCTGCGGGTCCTATTTTTAACTTCTTATTTGCAATTGTGGCATATTGGTTCGTGTTCCTTATCGGAGTGCCCGCAGTTAAGCCAGTAATTGGTGATATTACGCCCAATTCAATCGTTGCTAAAGCAGGAATTGAATCCGGGATGGAACTAAAATCTATCTCTGGCATCAAAACACCGGATTGGGAATCGGTTAATATGGGGCTTATCTCCCATATTGGTGATGACTCTATGACCATCACTTTGTCTTCAGCCGACGAAGTGGGTTCAGAGGTAACCAAAACATTAGATATCCGAGATTGGAAGTTTGATCCTGAAACAGAATCTACGATGCAATCTCTTGGCTTCAAACCCTATACTCCTGAAATTTTCACGGAGTTAGCACAGGTTAGTGAGGGTGGCGCCGCTGAAAAAGCAGGATTGCTTGCCGGTGATGAAATCATCGAGATGGGTGGTCAAAAAGTAACGAGTTGGAATGATGTGGTAGAAGCCATTCGTTCTAATCCGGAAACGCCAATTGATGTTGTTGTATTACGTCAAGGCGAAGAGCAACGATTCACGTTGACGCCAGGTAGCCGTGAGCTAGCTAACAAACAGGTCGTTGGCTTTGCAGGTATCGCACCTGAAGTCGCAGAATGGCCAGAAAGTTATCGCTTCGAATTACAGTTTGGTGTATTCGAGTCTATTGGTAAAGCCGTAGACAAGACCGGACAAGTTATTGGACTGACAATTAGCATGCTGAAAAAGCTGATTGTTGGTGACGTTGGCTTGAACAATTTGAGCGGACCAATTTCAATTGCGAAAGGTGCAGGAGCAACTGCCGATTACGGTTTGGTTTACTTTTTAGGTTTTCTGGCACTAATTAGTGTTAACCTAGGTATTATCAACCTCGTCCCGTTGCCAATGTTGGATGGCGGCCATTTGCTGTTTTTTGCAATAGAAGCAATTATCCGACGCCCAGTACCTGAAAAAATACAGGAAATGGGTTATCGAATTGGTGGTGCGGTTATATTCGCGCTGATGGCGTTGGCGCTATTTAATGATTTTACTCGTCTGTGATAGTTCAGAGACACAAGCAGTAGCAAGGAATAATTAGAACAAGTATGGCGATTAAGCGAATTCTATTTGCAAGTTTACTGGCGACCAGTGTATCCGCAAATGGAGCAGAGAACTTTGTAGTTCAAGATATTGAAATCGATGGATTGCAGCGTGTTGCACTAGGTGCAGCATTGCTGAAAATGCCTGTACGTGTCGGTGATACTGTTGACCAAGGTGATGTCGCAGACATCATTCGCGCATTGTATGCATCGGGTAACTTTGAAGATGTAAAAGTGCTGCGTGATGGCGGTATTTTGGTTGTTCAAGTAAAAGAACGTCCTACCATCGCTAGCATTTCATTTTCAGGCAATAAAGCAATCAAGGACGAGCAGCTACAAGAAAACCTGAACGCTTCAGGCGTTCGTGAAGGTGAAGCGCTTGACCGTACAACGCTTAGCAACATCGAAAAAGGCCTTGAAGATTTTTACTACAGCGTTGGTAAATACAATGCGACAGTAAAGGCTGTTGTAACCCCATTGCCTCGTAACCGTTCTGACTTGAAGTTTGTCTTTACTGAAGGCGTATCGGCAAAAATTCAGCAAATCAACTTTATCGGCAATGAAGTCTTTTCTGATGAAGATCTTCTATCTCGTTTTAACCTTAACGTAGATATACCGTGGTGGAACTTCTTGGCGGATGACAAATATCAAAAGCAAGTGCTTGCTGGTGATATTGAAGCGTTGAAGTCTTACTACCTTGACCGCGGTTACCTGAAGTTTAACGTCGATTCGACACAAGTGGCGATTTCCCCTGACAAAAAAGGTGTATACATTACGCTTGGTCTAGAGGAAGGGGATGTTTACACCGTTAAAGACGTGAAGTTCCGTGGTAATTTGATCGGTGAAGAAGCGACGCTAGAAAAGCTGGTTCCATTTGAAGATAACGAAACTTACAACGGTTCTCGTGTGACTTCGATGGAAGAGAGCATTAAGCGTGTGCTTGGTGAATCTGGTTACGCCTACCCACAAGTGAATACGCTCCCTGAGTTCGACGATGAGAACAAACAAGTTTCTCTTATCGTTAACATTGACCCTGGTAACCGTATCTACGTTCGTGATATTCGCTTTACAGGCAATAACTCAACCAAAGATGAAGTCTTGCGCCGTGAAATGCGTCAGATGGAAGGCAGTTGGCTAAACTCGAAATCGATCGAAACGGGTAAAACGCGTCTAAATCGTCTTGGGTTCTTTGAAAACGTTGAAGTTCAGACGGTTCGTGTGCCTGGCAGTGATGATCAAGTTGACCTGGTTTACACAGTAAAAGAAGCAAACTCTGGTAGTGTTAACTTTGGTGTTGGCTACGGTACGGAATCGGGTGTGAGCTTCCAAGTTGGCTTACAGCAAGATAACTTTATCGGTACTGGTAATCGTGTTGGTATTAACGCGATGATGAACGACTACCAGAAAAACGTGAGCTTAGACTACCGAGATCCATACTGGAACCTAGATGGTGTGAGTTTAGGTGGTAAGATCTTCTATGACGAGTTTGAAGCATCTGAAGCAGGCATTATCGACTATACCAACCAAAGCTATGGTGCGAGTTTGACATGGGGTTTCCCTTTTGACGAACTGAACCGTTTTGAGTTTGGTGTTGGTTACACACACAACAAGATTGGTAACGTACCAACTTACGATCAGGCTGCTAAATTTGCACAGAGTATTGGCCAGCCAGATGGTGACATCAATACTAATGACTTTGATGTCAACGTTTCTTGGACTCGTAATAACTTGAACCGTGGTTATTTCCCGACAGCGGGTAATCACCAGCGTGCATTCTTTAAGGCGACGGTACCGAGTTCTGATGCTCAGTACTTCAAGATGCAATATGACGTTCGCCAGTACATTCCACTAACCAAAAAGCATGAATTTACGCTATTGATGCGTGGCCGCTTGGGTTATGGTAATGGTTACGGTAAAACGGATGGTAACGATAACGTGTTCCCATTCTATGAAAACTACTACGCAGGTGGTTTCACTACGTTGCGTGGCTTTGGTTCAAACAGTGCTGGTCCACGAGCGGTATACACGGATAACTCTGGTGCATGTGGTAACAACGGCTGTATTACGGCGACAGAAGATTCTGTAGGTGGTAATGCGGTAGCATTGGCTAGCCTTGAATTGATCGTCCCAACGCCGTTTGCTTCGGACGAAGTACGCAGTCAAATCCGTACGAGTATCTTCTTCGATATGGCAAGTGTTTGGGATACTGAGTTCGATTACAACAAAGCAGGCGCGGTGACTGGCGATAAGTACTACTACGATTACTCTGATCCAAGTAACTATCGTTCGTCTTACGGTGCAGCGTTGCAGTGGATGTCTCCAATGGGGCCACTGGTTTTCTCACTAGCGAAACCAGTTAATAAATTTGATGGTGATGATGAAGAATTCTTCACATTTACTATCGGTAGAACTTTCTAAAGAGGAATATATTTTGAATAAAATGATCAAAGCGGCTGGGATTGGCCTTGTTGTACTGGGTTCTTCAATGTTTGCTAATGCTGCAGAAGCAGCTCAGAAAATCGCTTATGTAAACACAGCTCAGGTTTTCCAAGCGCTTCCTCAACGTGAAGTTGTTCTACAAAAAATGCAGAAAGACTTCAAAGGTAAAGCAGACGAGCTGAAATCAATTCAAGCGAAAGCTAAGACTAAAATTGAGAAACTTCAGCGAGATGGCGAACTTCTTGGTCAAGACGAGATTGAAAAATTGCGTATTGATATCGCTAAACTAGACAGCGAGTACAAAGTAAAAGCTCAAGCACTAGAAAAAGCAAGCGCTCGTCGCGAAGCTGAAGAGAAAGCGAAACTATTCCGTACTATTCAAGATGCAGTGAAGAAAGTGGCCGATAAAAAAGGTTACGACCTAGTTATTGATATCTCATCACTTCAATACGGTAAACCAGAATACAACATCTCTGAAGATGTTATTAAAGCTCTAAAATAAGACGTTATGAAAACATTAACATTAGCCGAGTTGGCAACTATTACCGGGGGCGAACTATTTGGTGATCAGTCACTTGTAGTGAGTCGTGTAGCTCCGATGGACAAAGCACAAGAGGGTGATGTCACTTTCTTGTCTAACCCAAAATACGCTAAGCACCTTTCAGAATGTAAAGCGACGGTCGTCATGGTGAAAGCCGATCACAAAGATCAGTGTTCTGGTAACGCGCTTGTGGTTGCTGACCCTTACGTTGCTTTTGCTCGTGTTGTTCAAGCAATGGACACGACACCAAAGCCTGCTGATGAGATTGCACCAAGTGCCGTGATCGCAGCAGACGTGAAGATGGGGGCAAACGTAGCAGTCGGTGCAAATGCAGTGATTGAAACGGGTGTAGAGCTTGGCGACAACGTTATTGTTGGTGCGGGCTGTTTTATCGGTAAAAACGCAAAGTTAGGCAACAACACCAAGCTTTGGGCTAATGTTACTATTTATCATGAAGTTTCTATGGGCGATGACTGCCTAGTTCAATCTGGTGCAGTCATTGGTTCTGATGGTTTTGGCTATGCAAATGATAAAGGTGAGTGGATCAAAATCCCTCAGCTTGGTTCAGTGCGCATTGGTAATCGTGTTGAAATTGGTGCATGTACGACGATTGACCGTGGTGCTCTAGAAGACACGATAATCGAAGACAATGTCATTCTAGATAATCAGCTTCAAATCGCGCATAACGTGCAGATCGGATATGGTACTGTGATGCCTGGTGGTACTATTGTTGCCGGCAGCACCAAAATTGGTAAGTACTGCCAGATCGGCGGCGCGTCGGTTCTGAATGGTCACATTACGATTGCAGATGGTGTCGCCATCACTGGTATGAGCATGGTTATGCGAAGTATCGACGAGAAAGGTTTGTATTCATCAGGTATTCCACTGCAAACAAACCGTGAATGGCGTAAGACCGCAACTCGAGTGCATCGCATCGACGAGATGAATAAACGCTTGAAAGCCGTTGAAAAACAGCTGGAACCAAAAGAAGAATCTTAATTCTGAACAAAGACTCGCGAAATGCGAGTCTTTTTCTTCTATAATGACGCGCTATAATCACCAAGCTGGTACATCCTTTGCAGGACATTTCCTGAATCGGTGGCATTTGCCGCTACCTACCATCTTGGTTGTTGAGAATTGATATAGGAAGACGACTTTGACTACTGAAAAGAAAACGATGAACATCTCTGAAATTCAAGAGCTACTACCTCATCGCTACCCATTCTTATTGATCGACCGAGTGATTGACTTCCAGGAAGAGAAGTACCTTCACGCGATTAAAAACGTGTCGGTTAACGAACCTCAGTTCACAGGTCACTTTCCACAACTGCCAGTATTCCCAGGTGTGCTGATCCTAGAAGCAATGGCTCAGGCAACAGGTTTGCTTGCATTTAAATCATTTGGTGCGCCAACTGAAAACGAACTGTACTACTTTGCAAGTGTTGACGGCGCGAAATTCCGTAAACCAGTAGTGCCGGGCGATCAGATGATTATTGAAGTCGAATTTTTGAAAGAGCGTCGCGGCATCGCTGCATTTAAAGGTGTGGCGAAAGTCGATGGCGAAGTAGTATGTTCAGCTGAGCTGAAGTGTGCTCGTCGAGAGTTTTAATATGATTCATGAAACCGCTAAAATCCACCCGGCTGCGGTGGTAGAAGAAGGCGCAAAAATCGGCGCGAACGTGACCGTAGGCCCATTCACTTATATCACTTCAACAGTGGAAATTGGTGAGGGCACTGAGATCATGTCTCACGTCGTAATTAAAGGCCATACGACAATTGGTAAAGATAACCGCATTTTTCCACATGCTGTGATTGGTGAAGAAAACCAAGATAAGAAATACGGCGGTGAAGATACAACGGTTGTTATCGGTGATCGTAACGTAATTCGCGAAGCCGTTCAGGTTCATCGTGGCACCGTTCAAGATAAAGCAACCACGGTTATTGGTGACGATAACTTGCTTTGTGTTAATGCACATATCGCACACGATGTGATTGTTGGTAACCATACGCACATTGGCAACAATGCAATCCTTGGCGGCCACGTAACTGTTGAAGATCACGCAGGTGTTATGGCACTTTCTGCGATTCACCCGTTTTGTACCGTTGGTGCATATGCTTATGTGGGTGGTTGCTCTGCTGTGGTTCAAGACGTACCAGCATACGTACTTGCGCAAGGTAACCATGCAACACCTTTTGGTTTGAACTTGGTTGGCCTAAAGCGCAATGGTTTTGAAAAACCAGAGATTCGCGCGCTACAAAAAGCGTACAAAGAGATTTACCGTTCAGGTAAGACCTTGGAAGAGGTAAAACCAATCCTTGCTGAGATGGCACAAGAGTGGCCTGCAGTGAAGCGTTTCTCAGACATTCTGGAAACCACGGAACGTGGCATTATTCGTTAGTCAACGAATGAGCGATTAAATTGAAAAGATCGCGCCCAATTTGGGCTGCGGTCTTTTTGTGTTTTATGGATAGTGTAATACTCATCATAGTAATACCCATCATAGTAATACCCATTGTGGTAAATAACGGCTCATTCTAGCTTGCTCTTACGCTAGTTTTAGCCGTTGACTCATAGTGATTACTTACTGTAATAGGTATAAACCGCTATCCATAACGCATAGGAAAATGACGAAGTAGATATGGAAAGACCATTACGTATCGGCATCATTGCCGGAGAATTGTCTGGCGACACGCTGGGTGAGGGCTTTATTAAAGCAGTTAAGCAGCAGTACCCAAATGCAGAATTTGTGGGTATTGGTGGTCCTAAGATGATAGCTCAAGGTTGCGAGTCTCTATTTGATATGGAAGAGCTTGCCGTAATGGGACTGGTCGAAGTCTTAGGTCGTCTTCCGAGATTGCTTAAAGTAAAAGCAGAGCTTGTTAAGTATTTTACAGAGAATCCGCCGGATGTGTTCGTGGGGATCGATGCCCCAGACTTCAACTTACGTGTTGAGCTAGATTTAAAGAACGCGGGTATTAAAACGGTGCATTACGTTAGCCCGTCAGTTTGGGCTTGGCGACAAAAGCGCATTTTTAATATCGAAGCGGCAACAAATCTTGTTTTGGCTTTTTTACCTTTCGAAAAAGCGTTCTACGATAAGTTCAACGTACCGTGTGAGTTCATTGGTCATACTCTGGCAGACGCAATCCCGTTGACGTCAGAAAAAGCACCAGCGCGTGAATTGTTAGGCTTAGAACAAGATAAAAAATGGTTGGCAGTACTGCCAGGTAGCCGTGGAAGTGAGTTAAAAATGCTTTCTGAGCCGTTCATTGAAACCTGTAAGTTACTGCATCAAAAATTCCCTGATTTAGGATTTGTCGTCGCTTTGGTGAATCAAAAGCGTCGTGAGCAATTTGAACAGGCCTGGAAAGAATTCGCTCCCGAGTTGGATTTTAAGCTGGTGGATGATACCGCCCGTAATGTGATTACTGCCTCTGACGCCGTGATGTTGGCATCTGGTACGGTTGCGCTTGAATGTATGCTTTTGAAGCGTCCAATGGTGGTGGGTTACCGTGTCAATGCAGTAACGGCATTTTTAGCTAAGCGTTTATTAAAAACAAAGTATGTCTCATTACCTAATATTCTTGCAGATACGGAGTTGGTGAAAGAATACTTACAAGAAGAATGCACTCCAGAAAACTTGTTCAATGAAGTGTCTCGTTTACTAGAGAGCGACAACCAAGAAATGTTGGATAAGTTTACTGAAATGCATCACTGGATTCGCAAAGATGCGGACCAACAAGCCGCAAGCGCGGTTCTAAAACTGATTAAAAAAATAGAGATTTACCATGGCTGTAAAACCAAAAACGACCAAAGCAAAAGTAGAAATACCACCGTTTGAATATCCGCAAGGCTATCATCTGATCGCGGGTGTTGATGAGGTAGGGCGTGGTCCTTTGGTGGGTGATGTCGTTACCGCGGCGGTTATTTTAGACCCGAATAACCCAATTGAGGGCTTGAACGATTCTAAAAAACTCAGTGAGAAAAAACGTCTTGAGTTATTGCCTGAGATTAAAGAAAAAGCATTAGCCTGGGCGGTGGGGCGCTGTTCTCCAGCCGAGATTGATGAATTGAATATTCTTCAAGCGACGATGGTCGCCATGCAGCGTGCGATTGCTGGTTTGAATGTTCAACCTGATTTAGCACTCATTGATGGCAACCGTTGTCCAGACTTGCCAATGGATGCTCAAGCTGTCGTGAAAGGCGATTTGCGCGTTGCCCAGATCAGTGCAGCTTCGATCATCGCTAAAGTCGTTCGCGATCAAGAGATGGAAGAACTGGACAAACAATATCCGCAGTTTGGTTTTGCTAAGCACAAAGGTTATCCGACCAAAGCGCATTTTGAAGCCATTGAGCAGCATGGTGTGATCAGTGAGCACCGTAAGAGCTTTAAACCGGTAAAGAAAGCGCTTGGTATTGAAAATTAAGCGGCTTTCACAGTGATAAGCCCGGTCTTCTTAAGTTAGAATTCCTAATAAGATATAGAACTCCCAACACCATATAGTTAGACGGTACCTGTTAATGTCAGATCCTAAGTTCGTTCACCTTCGAGTCCATAGTGATTATTCGATGGTGGATGGTATCAACAAAGTTCCACCGCTTGTTAAGAAAGTTGCTGAGCTTGGTATGCCAGCGATGGCGTTAACAGACTTCACCAACTTATGCGGTCTGGTGAAATACTATGGTACAGCGCATGGCTGTGGCGTAAAGCCAATCATCGGTGCAGATTTTAAAATGCAATCGGATGAGTTTGGTGAGGAGCTGACACAATTAACGGTATTAGCAGCAAACAACACTGGTTATAAAAACCTAACGTTGTTGATTTCTAAAGCTTATCTCCGTGGTCATGTTCAACATCAACCAGTTATTGATAAAGCATGGCTTGCTGAGCTTTCTGAGGGTTTGATTGTTCTTTCCGGCGGAAAAAGTGGTGAGCTGGGTAAAGCGTTACTAAAAGGCAACCGAAAGCTTGTTGAAAGTTGTGTTGAGTTTTACAAGCAGCACTTTGCGGATCGTTTTTACTTAGAGTTAATTCGTACTGGCCGACCAGACGAAGAAACCTACTTACATTTTGCGGTGGAATTGGCGGAGCAGGAAGATCTACCTGTTGTTGCGACGAATGAAGTGGTATTCATCAGCGAAGACTTGTTTGATGCCCATGAAATACGAGTTGCCATTCATGATGGCTATACTTTAGAAGACCCTCGTCGTCCCAAGAATTACAGTACGCAACAGTATTTACGTAGTGAAGAAGAGATGTGTGAGCTGTTTGCTGACATCCCTGAAGCGCTAGAAAACAGTGTTGAAATCGCAAAGCGTTGTAACGTGACAGTGCGTCTTGGCGAATACTTCCTGCCGGCTTTCCCTACAGAGGGGATGAAAGAGACCGAGTTTTTGGTCATGAAATCTCGCGAGGGATTGGAAGACCGTCTTGAATTTCTATTCCCAGATGAACAAGAACGTCTGAAACGACGTCCAGAATATGATGAGCGTTTGCAAATTGAGCTCGACGTAATCAACCAAATGGGATTCCCAGGTTACTTCTTGATCGTAATGGAGTTCATCCAGTGGTCGAAAGATAATGCGATTCCAGTTGGTCCTGGTCGAGGTTCTGGTGCAGGTTCATTGGTGGCATACGCGCTAAAAATTACGGATCTTGACCCACTCGAATATGATTTGCTATTCGAACGTTTCTTGAACCCTGAACGTGTATCTATGCCCGATTTCGATGTCGATTTCTGTATGGATAAGCGCGATCAAGTGATTGATCACGTTGCGGAAATGTACGGTCGTGATGCGGTATCTCAGATCATCACGTTCGGTACCATGGCGGCAAAAGCGGTTATTCGCGATGTTGGTCGTGTTCTTGGTCACCCATTTGGTTTTGTTGATCGCATTTCCAAATTGATCCCGCCAGACCCGGGCATGACCCTGGAGAAAGCGTTCAAGGCAGAGCCAGCGTTGCCTGAGCTGTATGAAGCTGACGAAGAAGTGAAAGAGCTTATCGATAAGTGCCGCATCCTTGAGGGTTGTACGCGAAATGCCGGTAAGCATGCGGGTGGTGTTGTAATCTCACCAACCACGATCACAGACTTTGCGCCAATTTATGCGGACTCGGAAGGGCACTTCCCTGTTACTCAGTTCGATAAGAACGACGTAGAAACAGCCGGCTTAGTTAAGTTCGACTTCTTGGGACTGCGTACACTGACCATCATCGACTGGGCACTTGGGTTAATTAACCCGCGCTTAGAGAAAGAGGGCAAAGCCCCCGTTCGTATCGAATCGATTCCATTGGATGATGCGGCGTCATTCCGTTTACTGCAAAACTCGGAAACTACCGCGGTATTCCAGCTTGAATCTCGCGGCATGAAAGAGCTGATCAAGCGTCTTCAGCCAGACTGTTTCGAAGATATCATCGCACTGGTGGCACTTTTCCGTCCAGGACCGCTGCAATCGGGCATGGTTGATAACTTTATCGACCGTAAACATGGTCGAGAGGCAATCTCATACCCAGATGAAAAGTGGCAACACGAGTCGCTTAAAGAAATTTTAGACCCAACTTATGGCATCATCCTGTATCAAGAACAGGTTATGCAGATCGCGCAGGTACTGTCTGGCTACACGCTTGGTGGTGCGGACATGCTTCGTCGTGCGATGGGTAAGAAAAAGCCAGAAGAAATGGCGAAGCAGCGTGCGACGTTCGAAGATGGCGCGATTGCCAATGGCGTCGATGGCGAGTTGGCGATGAAAATCTTCGACTTGGTAGAGAAGTTCGCGGGTTACGGCTTTAACAAATCGCACTCAGCCGCATATGCACTGGTTTCTTATCAAACCCTTTGGCTTAAGATGCATTATCCTGCCGAGTTTATGGCAGCGGTAATGACCGCCGATATGGATAACACTGAAAAAGTAGTCGGTCTGGTTGATGAATGCCTGCGCATGAAACTCACCGTATTACCGCCAGATATCAACTCAGGTTTATACCGCTTTAACGTGGATGAAAATGGCGCGATTGTCTACGGTATTGGCGCGATTAAAGGTGTCGGTGAAGGGCCTATTGATGCGATTTTAGCGGCACGAGAGAAAGGCGGTCACTTTAAAGACTTGTTTGATTTTTGTGCACGAATTGACCTTAAAAAAGTCAATAAACGTGTTATTGAGAAATTGATTTACGCGGGAGCACTTGATCGATTAGGCCCGCATCGTGCAGCATTGATGGCATCATTGAATGACGCCGTCAAGTCGGCGAGCCAACACCACCAAGCGGAGGCCTTTGGTCAAGCTGATATGTTTGGTGTATTAACCGATGCTCCAGAAGAAGTTGAGCATAAATACACTCAAGTTCCACCTTGGCCAGAAAAAGTATGGCTAGAGGGAGAGCGTGAGACGTTAGGTTTGTATTTGACGGGGCACCCAGTTAACGCCTATATCAAGGAACTCAACAAGTACGTCAGCTGTCGACTTAAAGACGCGACGCCGACACGTCGCGATCAATCAGTGACTATTGCTGGCTTAGTTATTGCTGCACGAGTGATGACAACCAAGCGCGGTACGCGAATCGGTCTGATGACTTTAGATGACCGAAGCGGCCGAATGGAAGTGATGTTGTTCTCAGATGCGCTCGATAGATATGCAGAACTTCTCGAAAAAGATAAAATTTTAGTGGTTTCCGGACAGGTCAGCTTTGATGACTTCAACGGTGGCCTTAAAATGTCGGCGCGTGAAGTTATGGATCTGGGTAGTGCACGTGAAAAATATGCACGAGGTTTATCGGTATCGATTGATGCCAACCAGATTAACGATAAATTCTTTTCCGAATTTTCCCGTATTTTGGAACCTCATAAAGCCGGAACCGTTCCAGTCAATGTATACTACCAGCGTGCCGACGCCAGAGCGCGGTTAACATTGGGCACCGAGTGGCGTGTGACGCCGAGTGATACATTGCTAGACGATTTAAAACAGTTACTTGGCAAAGACCAGGTAGAACTCGAATTTAACTAAAAATTCAGCGTAATACGTTAGACGCTGAGTAAAAAAGGATTCATAGATGAGCCTAAACTTTCTTGAATTTGAAAAGCCAATTGCAGAGCTAGAAGCGAAAATTGAAGCATTACGTGACGTTTCTCGTCATGGTGGTGATTCTGCAATTGACCTTGATAAAGAAATCGAACAGCTTGAGAAGAAAAGCCTAGAACTTAAGAAAAAAATCTTCAGTGATTTAGGTGCATGGGAAACAGCTCAACTGGCTCGTCACCCTTTACGTCCATACACTTTGGACTACATTAAGCATGCGTTTGATGAGTTTGATGAACTGGCGGGTGACCGTGCATTCGCAGATGATAAAGCGATTGTTGGCGGTATTGCACGCCTAGACGGTCGTCCTGTGATGATCATCGGTCACCAAAAAGGGCGAGAAACCAAAGAAAAAGTGAAGCGTAACTTTGGTATGCCTAAACCTGAGGGGTACCGCAAGGCGTTGCGTTTGATGCAAATGGCGGAACGTTTCAATATGCCAATTATCACATTCATCGACACTGCTGGCGCATACCCTGGTGTTGGCGCGGAAGAGCGCGGCCAATCTGAAGCCATCGCAAAGAACCTTAAAGTGATGTCTGGTCTTAAAGTGCCAGTGATCTGTAACGTTGTTGGTGAGGGCGGTTCAGGTGGTGCATTAGCCATTGGTGTGGGTGATTATGTGAACATGCTTCAGTACTCAACATACTCAGTGATCTCACCAGAGGGTTGTGCATCTATCCTATGGCGTGATTCGGATAAAGCTCCTCAAGCAGCAGAGGCTATGGGTCTAACGGCACCTCGCCTTAAAGAGCTTGAACTGATCGACGAAATCATCGAAGAGCCACTTGGCGGCGCCCACCGTGATCACGCTCAGATGGCTGCAAATATGAAAGCGAATCTGCTTCGTCAGCTTGAAGATTTGGAACAGCTTGATCAAGAGACGCTTCTTGAGCGCCGTTATCAACGACTAATGAACTATGGTTATTGTTAAACATAGGTTATTGTTGAACATAGGTTACTGCTAAATCGAGTTATAGCGAAGCGTTAGCTGAACTCTCGCAAGATAACAGATAAAATAGAAAGGGTTGGCTTAATGTCAGCCCTTTTTTGTACCTATTGGATCGCTTATGGAATCGCTATATCAACACTTTGCTAGTGTACTGGACAGATATTACCAGCCTAATACGACATTACCATCGACGCCCAAGATAGTATTAGCATTCAGTGGTGGCGTAGATTCTCGTTTATTACTTGAGTTACTTCGTCGATACCAACAGGCCCAATCTATTGCGTGCCATGCGGTGTATGTACATCACGGATTAAGCGCTAATGCAGATGGTTGGGCGAGCAAATGTCTTTTATGGGCAGAAGATGCGGGCATCTCTTGCTCAGTGGAGTATGTCAGTCTTGATCTTTCCTCCGGAGAAAGTGTTGAACTTCTTGCGCGTGAGGCTCGTTATCAAGCGCTCGCTAAGTACATAAATACGGGTGATTTACTTTTAACAGGCCAACATGCAGATGATCAAATTGAAACGTTTTTGTTGGCATTGAAACGTGGCAGTGGACCAAAGGGGCTGTCTTCCATGGCTGAAAGTATGGCTTTTTCAGGAGGGCAGATCGTTAGGCCATTATTGTGCGTTAAGCGTGAGCAAATAGAAGCGGTAGCACATCAACTTGGCCTTGAATGGGTCGAAGACGAAAGTAATCAAGATACACGCTATGACCGAAATTTTCTGCGTCATCGAGTGGTTCCTGAACTTTCACAACGTTGGCCGAGTATTCATCAGTCGGTGCAGCGCAGTGCGACCTTATGTGCCGAGCAAGAATCGCTGCTTGATGAATTGCTCAACACCGCTTTTGAGTATGCATTACTAAACGATTTAAGCCTGAGTATTGATGCTCTAGAGACCCATAGTCAGCTTGCTCGAGCTAGATTGATTCGGATGTGGCTAGCAAAGCTAAATACCAATATGCCAACTCAGGCGCAGTTAAACTTGATTTGGAATGAAGTCGCATTGGCACAACAAGATGCGAACCCAAAGCTACAACTTAAGCAGGGCGAAGTGCGCCGCTTTCAAAAACGTCTATATTGGGTGACAGAAACCGCAGATGTCGCTATGTGGCAAAGCACTATTCAAACGGATTTACCTGTTGTACTTCCCGAACGGTTGGGGGAGTTAACGCTATGCTCGACATCTAGTGAGGCCAATATTGCATTACCTTCTAAACCAGAATTGCTCAGAATTACCTTCAATCCTGAAGGGCTATCGGCGCGTCCAAGTACACGCAATCACAGCCGTAAGTTAAAAAAGCTATTTCAAGAATACAATGTCCCTAGTTGGTTACGCAGGCAGACCCCTATTTTAATGTATCAGGATCAGGTAGTCGCCGTGGCAGGGTTGTTTGTAGATCAAGCGTTTAGTGGCAAAGATTGTGAACTTGTCTGGCGTAAGTCATTGTAATTCATGCCACAATGTCGGGCATAAAAACAGTTACTTAAATAAAAGCGATTAGGTGAAGCAATGAAGAAAATAATCATGGGCGCAATGGTGGTGCTAACCATGTTGAGTGGGCAAGCACTGGCTGCTGGAGATGCAGGAGCAGGAGAAGCGAAAGCTGCAGTGTGTTCTGCTTGCCATGGCGCGGATGGTATCGCGGTGATCCCTGGTTATCCAAATCTAAAAGGGCAGAACGAGCAATACCTAGCAAGCTCAATTAATGCGTATAAGCAAGGTCAGCGCACAGGTGGTTTAGCTGCGGTTATGCAAGCTCAAGCCAGTTTGCTTTCTGATGCCGATATTGCAAACTTGGCTGCGTATTACGCAAGCCTGAAATAGATACAAAGCTCGTCGAGAGTTAGGATTTTGAATCGCTTGGTGACGACAAGCATTGAATGTTGTGACACGCTAACCGATAATATGCGCAAACGATTGAAGCTTAAGGGATGAACATGAAAAAAATTGAAGCGATTATCAAACCATTCAAGTTGGATGATGTTCGAGAAGCATTGGCGGAAGTAGGTATCACAGGGATGACGGTCTCTGAAGTGAAAGGTTTTGGTCGCCAAAAAGGTCATACTGAGCTTTACCGTGGTGCGGAGTACATGGTCGACTTTCTACCAAAAGTGAAGTTAGAAATTGTTGTGACTGAAGACATGGCAGATAAGTGTGTTGATACCATTGTTGATACAGCTCAAACTGGAAAAATTGGCGATGGTAAGATTTTCGTTACCGATGTAGAACGCGTAGTGCGTATTCGTACTGGTGAAGAAGACGAAGACGCAATCTAACGAGCATCTATATAGAATTAAGATTTCACTACAACATACAGTGAAAAATTGATTAAGCTAAAAGGGAGTCCGAGGTGGCTCCTTTTTTTATTCATTCAAGTCTATCTTTGTTCTGTATTTAGGTCGGTCTATGTTTAAGCGCTTATTTATTGCGGTGGTTTTTCTTAGCTTAGCGGCGGTGTTCGCTTTTCAGCTTATTTTTATTGTGCCGGAGCAACCTCAAATTATTACCCAAACAGGGAGCAGCATTACTCAAAACGTTCGTTGTATGGATTTTAACCAGCCGAAAGCACTCGATGAAGATGGTGAGCTAAACATATTGGTATGGAATATCTACAAGCAGAATCGAGATGATTGGCGATCAGCTTTAGATACATTTTCTGCTAATAAGCAATTACTTCTTTTGCAAGAGGCGAGTCTTACCGACACGTTTAAAGATTGGCTGGTGGATGGTCATTGGGTGAGTAATCAAGTGACGGCATTTAAAGCGTTAGGCAGTGGTGCTGGAGTGATCAGTATTGCGAAACAAGAGCCTATTCTGGCATGTGCTTACACGTCTAAAGAACCATGGTTGCGTCTGCCTAAGTCAGCGTTGTACAGCAAATATCAGCTTAGTAATGGTGAGACTCTAGCGGTAGTAAATATTCATGCCATTAACTTTACGGTTGGAACCGACGAATACACATCTCAGATTTCTGCGATGGAGCGAGTATTGAATGAGCATAAAGGGCCGATTTTATTTGCAGGAGACTTTAATAGTTGGAGTGAAGAGCGTGTGACCGCAATGAAGAAAGCATTGCTCAAGGCCGATTTACAAGAAGTTAAGTTTGCTCAAGATAATCGGACTCAATTTATTACAGGTTTACCGTTAGATCATGTGTTTTATCGTGGTTTAACGCTTAAAAACGCAAAAGCGCCGCAGAGCGACGCTTCCGATCATAATCCATTATTGGTGTCGTTTACGATTAACGAATAGCATTGGCTATGCTAGTCGAGTAACGTATTAAGCGATAACGATGTACAACGCCCAAATTACGTAGAACGCAATCCAAGGTAGGCTCGCAATGACAAGTGCCTGTCCGCGTTCAAACTCTGTCCAAGTTAGAACCACGCCATAGCCCAATACAATGTACCAAGGCAGCAGTAGCGGTAGTGAGCTAGCAAAGTGCGACCACTCGTTGGTCAAAGGCAGTTTTAACAAGCCATTTAGACTGTTTAGGTCTGCGGCGTATGTCATTACTTGACCGTGTTTTAGAAGTAGGCTCGCGTAGCTTGCGATGTCGCCTAGAACTGCCGGGAACAGGATGGCAGAAGAGGCTGCAAACCATTTCCAGTAACCGTACTGCTGTTTGCTTGCTTTGGTTGCAAGGAAGAACCACAACGCCAAAAGCAGCAGAGTCGCAAAGCGGTTGAACACGTCATTAATGATCGCACTTGCCATCAACGTATTTGGCTCTAACAGTTCAACTTGCTGAGGGTCGATCTGTTGGAATTGAGCCGCCAGTTGCTCACTTAACCAAGTGAAATCCACATTCGAGAAATAGGCCCCCCAGAATAGGAATGGGCTTATCATCAAAAAGATGAAAGGTTGCCATCCCCAGCCTCCACGCTGATAGAGCGCCAAGAAGCAAGATGTTGGAGATCGGAAAATATCCAACAGCATGACAAGCGGGTTGCTCGATGGGCTCATACACTTACCTTAGTTACGTCAACATACAACTTAAGCTTTTGACCTGGTTTTAGGTACTTCTGCTTTTGAAGAGAGTTCCATTTCACGATGTCGTTGCCCTTCACCTTAAACTTGCTCGCAATACCGCTGATGGTGTCGCCTGAGCGTACGTTGTAGAACACAGTTCGAATAATCGCGCCTTTGTCAGAGTTCTTCCAGATCACCAGTTTTTGACCCACGCGCAAGGTGTCTCTTGGCCCCATACCGTTCCATTTAGCCAAAGACTGATGGGAAACCTTGTTCTCTTTTGCGATAGACCACAAGCTCTCACCAGATTGCACGACATGAGTAAGCTTAAATTGACCGCGCGCTTGAGATTGTGTTTTTTCTAGTCGGTTCTCCGCGGTTAGAGCGTATTTAGAATCGTCTTTTGTTGACGTTGGGATCACTAAGTACTGACCAACGCGAATATTATTGTTTGATAGCCCGTTTGCGCGCTGAATAACTTTGGTTGTCGTACCATACTTTTGAGCCAACAGACTTAGCGAATCGCCCGATTTCACTTTATAGCGTGCGACTTTTACCCCTTTACCACGGTTCTTATTTACTTGAGCAAGGAACTGGTCTTTTTTCTCAATTGGAATAAGGAGCTGGTGAGGGCCATTAGGCGCTGTCGACCATTGGTTGTACGCAGGGTTGTAGCTTTGCAGCTCTTTTACACCAATACCGGCATAATCCGCTGCAATTGCAAGATCAAGCTGCTCTTTTGGATCCACTTGAGTCAGGACTGGTTTATTTGGAATCGCTGGAATGTCGATGCCGTATTTTTCTTGGTTTGCCACGATGTCAGCAAGCGCAAGTAACTTCGGCACATAGCTGCTGGTCTCTTTTGGAAGATCTAAAGAAAAGAAGTCCGTTGGCTTACCGAGTTTTTTATTCTTACGAATTGCGCTTGATACACGACCTCCGCCGCTATTGTATGCCGCAATAGCATGTGCCCAGTTGCCATCAAAACGTTTGTTTTGTTGTAGAAGATAATCAAGCGCTGCATCTGTAGACGCAACCACATCGCGACGACCGTCGTACCAGTAGTTTTGTTCAAGTCCCATCATTTTTCCGGTTCCTGGAACAAATTGCCAAAGACCAGCCGCACTACCGTGAGAATAGGCGAATGCATCAAATGAGCTTTCTACGACAGGTAGAAGTGCTAACTCCATCGGTAGGCCACGCTCTTCAATACGCTTGGTGATCATGTATAAGAACGGCTGCGCACGTTCAGATACGGTACGAAGATGGCTCGGATGCTTCAAATACCATGTGCGGTAATAGTCGATTTTTTTGTTGTTAGGGATGTCCATGTCCAATTGCATAGCGATACGTTGCCATACATCCTCTTGATCCTGAGGCGCAATCACTTTAGGTGTCGCTTTCACTGCTTCTTTTTGAGCAAGCGGCTTCTTAGAGGAGTCTGCCTGAGCGTTATCTTGCTTTGCAATCTGCTCAGATTTATTGGTTTCTTGGGTTGGAGAATTGGTTGTATCTGATTGTGTCAATTGACAGCCAGATAGCAACAATACCAACGCCAAACTGTACTTCAAACGCATGGGGTTAGCCTATTGAGGGCCTGTTTATCTGCCAGAAATACCACGAATATAAAAGTATGGTAGGCAAGATAATAGACATCGATTTCTAAACAAATTAAAACGGCGAATAAACACCGGATGTGCATTAGGGCGAAATGCAAACAGATTTATATTAGCCCTAAACGCAATAGAAGCGCCAAAGGCGCTTCTATTAAAAATGAGCTGAAGATAATACTTGTGCGGAACAAAGATACAAGTAAAAGTTGGTTAAAATTCGTTCTTCCACTCACGCAGAGCTGCAAAAACCGAGCATGGATCGCTATTTTCGATGCGGTTCGCCACGGATTTGACTATTTCAGGATTTGTAGTACGCAAAAATGGATTAATCCACTTTTCCTTTCGGAGCGTTGTCGGCACCGTTGGAATGTTGAGTGCGCGTAGGCGATTCACATCATCTCGGTATTGGCGTAAGTGTTCATTGTCTGGCTCTACTGCAAGAGCAAAGGCGACATTACTTGCTGTGTATTCGTGAGCGCAGAAAATTTCGGTTTCTTCAGGCAATGCAGAGATCTTACTCAGAGATTCAAACATCTGTTCGTGTGTGCCCTCAAATACACGTCCGCAGCCCGCTGAGAATAGCACATCACCACAGAACAGTTTTCCATCGCCTACGTAGCCAATGTGACCTAACGTATGGCCAGGCAGCCCTAGCACCATAAAGATTTCGCCAAACAGATCGAGTTTGTCTCCCTCTTCCATCGCATTCGTGAGTGTTGGAATGGGTTCCGCTTTTGGCCCGACGACCGCTACATGTGGATAAGCGCGAACTAAATCTGGAACGCCACCAATGTGATCGTTGTGGTGGTGTGTGATTAAGATTGCCTCTAAAGTTAACTCGTGGGCCACTATATAGTCTAATACCGGTTGAGCATCGCCAGGGTCGACAACGGCACAACGCTTATCGCTATTTTGTATCAGCCAGATGTAATTATCGTTAAATGCAGGTATGCTTTTGATCTGTAACACGATTCGTTCTCCGTCACCCAATTAGCAGGTGGTAAATGAAACCAGCACTCAGCAACAAAACTATGGCACACCCATCGACGTGGTCAGAAATGAACAATGGCCCATGGGTGCTTGAGTCAATCCAAACCCGACTAGATGAATGGTGTCCGAGACTGTTCGGCTACCACATGCTTAAATTGGGCGGGTTGAGCTGTGAGCTAACCAGTTGTAGTTGTAACATTCAACACCAAGTTAACGTAGATATCCAGAACCCGTTGCATAATGTGATTGCAGATGGTTACGAATTGCCCTTTTTAGAAAAAAGCTTTGATGTTGTCGTGCTCGCACATCAGCTTGACTATGCAAGTGATCCTCACCGTCTACTTCGAGAAGTTGATCGGGTGATGATGGATGATGGCTATCTCATTCTTACGGGGTTCAACCCCATTAGTCTCACTGGCCTAGCCAGTTTATTACCGTGGCGAAAAAATAACCTGCCGTGGAGTGGGCGAATGTTCACATCAAACCGCATTAAAGACTGGTTAGGAGTATTAAATTACCAAGTGATTCATTGCGATCGTTACGCCTTGTTTCCAATGACGCGTTATAAAACCATGTGGACATGGCTAGAAAACAGTTTGGGCGATTGGGCATCACCTGCGGGGAGTTTGTATTACATCGTTGCTCGTAAAAGAACATACCCTCTCAAACCCATTAAGCCGCATTGGCGCATGAAGAAAAAACTGACGCCAATAAGAGTGATGAATCGAGAGGGTAGTACAGCGAGAAAGACATCAAGTAAAGCGCTTGAGCCTTAAGTAAGGTCTCTGCGAATCTTAAGCCCTACATTAAACGTTAAGTTCTGTATCGAGCATTAAGATCTAACTAGGTTGATAACCAGTATCTTCCTCGGTTGGGTTCTCGGCAGCTGCGCGAGCAATTTCGTCACAGATTTCGTTTTCACGATGGCCTGCGTGGCCTTTTACCCATTGCCAATCGACTTGGTGGCGCGCGGTTTCTTTATCTAACGCTTGCCATAAATCGGCATTTTTTACTGGCTTCTTATCTGCCGTTTTCCAACCACGTTTCTTCCAGTTATGAATCCATTGTGTGATGCCTTGACGCACATATTGGCTATCTGTGGTGAGAGTAACTTGGCAAGGTTCTTTGAGCGTTTGCAGCGCAACAACGGCGGCTAACATTTCCATGCGGTTATTGGTGGTAAGCGTGTAGCCTTTGGCAAGTGTCTTTTCCGTTTGCTTATAACGTAAAACGATGCCGTATCCACCTGGGCCAGGATTTCCTAAACAAGATCCGTCTGTGAAAATCTCAACGTGTTTGGTCATATTTTTGGTACTATTAGCCGAATCATTTAATAAAGCATAGTCTGACACACATAACCTTATGAATACCAGCAGCAATTCTGAACATAATCGTATTGTCGTTCTCGATACCGAAACAACAGGTATGAACTTAGAGGGCGGCCCGCACTACATGGGGCACCGCATTGTAGAAATTGGTGCCGTGGAGATCATCAACCGTAAGTTGACTGGTCGTCACTTTCACGTTTACCTCAAACCCGATCGTGAAATTCAACCAGATGCGATTAATGTTCATGGTATTACGGATGAGTTTCTTGTCGACAAACCTGAATATGCAAGTGTTCATAAAGAGTTTTTAGACTTCATCAAAGGCGCTGAGCTGGTGGCTCACAATGCGCCCTTCGATACCGGCTTTATGGATTACGAGTTTGAAATGCTCGATCCAACCATCGGTAAAACGGAAGACTTTTGTAAGGTGACCGATACCCTTGCCATGGCGAAGAAAATCTTCCCTGGCAAGCGAAATAACCTCGACATATTGTGTGAGCGCTATGGTATCGATAACTCTCATCGTACCCTCCACGGGGCATTACTCGATGCGGAGATTCTAGCGGACGTTTACCTATTGATGACGGGTGGACAAACTAATCTAGAATTCAATGCCAATAAAAAAGAGGGCGAAGCGGAGGGCATTCGTCGTCTTGAAAGAAGAAAATCGCTAAAGGTTTTGCGTGCAACTGCCGATGAAGTAGAAGCGCACCAGAAAAGACTAGAACTGGTGAGCGACTGTATTTGGCAGCATTAGGAGAAGCTATGTTGAGGGCTTTATCGGTCGCGCTCTTAGCGATCTGGAGTTGTTTTGCGTTTGCCGCAAATGAGTCCGCCATGTCTTTGTTGGATAACCGTTTTCGCGTCGACTCGACAATCGAACAAATTACCTTTTTGGTATATCGTGAACAAAGCTCTCAACCTGTCGTATTGGTGCGTCCTGATGGTAAAAAATATTACGCATGGGGCACGTATGATAACGTGCGCTGGTATCAAGAACCCTCTTTAGACATCATCTCTATCGACAATCCTATGCCTGGTCCGTGGCAAGCGGTGGGCAAGGTGACGCCAAAAAACAACATCCGTTTGCTTTCTCACCTTAAGCTCAATACGGATGTATTCCCGACGCGCCTATATCAAACAGAGGCGCTCAAATTTACCGCCCAGCTAACCTCTAATGATAAACCGTTGGTATTGCGTGATTTTCTTGATCGCGTGAGTCTGCGTGTGACCTTTACCAAGTTTGTAGAAAATGAAGATCAGCTAATTAAAGAGGCGCGCCCTGTTCCAATGGTGATTGGTGAATTTGCGGATGACGGCCGAGATCTTGATGAAAGAGCAGGGGATGGTATTTTTACGGTCCAATTACCGATTGATATTGAACCAGGAAAATATCGCGCACGCATTACCTCGGGCAACGGTGTATTTTTGCGTGCACAAGAGCAAGTGGTTTTAGTTTACCCATCACCTATCTCTCGTACTTTCATTCAATCGCGTGATGCTAACCAACCTCATCAGCTGGTGGTCAGTGGTGAGCAGGGTATGATAGAGCCGGGTTCTATTGCGGTGAGTATTGAGCAAGCGGCCCCAGATGGCTTTGTTAGCTACAGCCAAGGTCAAGTCTCGCCTGATGGCAGCAAAACCACACTGAAAATGGATAATGACCCAGAACTTGGTAAATACTCGTGGCATGGTGAAGTGTTTGCCACTGATTTGGCGACAAAGCGTGCTCTGGTATTCCCAATTCAAGAACAGAGCTTTAGCGTGGTTGACGATGTCGATCTGGAAGCCGCCCGCAAAGCGAAAGAGGCACAGTTAGCAGAGCAACGTCGTATCGAAATGGAAAAACGCATCATTGCCGAGCGTGAAGCAGAGCGTAAGCGAAGTATGATCATTATTGCGATTGGTAATGTTGTTGCTCTTATTTTAGTTTTGTTGCTGTGGTTAGTGTGGAGCAAGCTCAAAGCTAAGCGCGAATCCATACCAGAGATGCAACTGGAACTCCCGAAAAGATAGTATCGGCATCGTAGCAAATAATGGGTCATTCTAGCTTGTGAGAACGCTCGATAACTACGAATCCAAATCACAATCTTAATCACTTCGCTGTTCCTGTCATTATCTATGCTAGACTCACGGCATCAGCTATATGAATGACTCATCATTTGTTTACCTGAGGGGAGCAATAGGGCTGCCATATATTTTGTAAAGGTATAAAAATGAGCAAATTAAGTTCGGCTGAACGTAAAGCACGTGATAATGAGCGTTTCTCTCAGCGCGTCAGTGAACGTCGTGAGAAAGGCGAAGATGTCGTTACGTACGCACTGGCTAATAAAAAGGCAGTGAAGTTTCTGACCAAGTCAGAAAAGAAAGCACTGAATGAACGTAAAGCAACGCTTCAAGAAGAGTTAAAGCTTAAAGAGCAGGAAGAACTGCGCAGAATTGAACAGTCGTTTATCGTTGAAGACAATAACGAACAATAAATGCTTCTTTGCTAACACCGTGTTGTGCTTAGCAGAGATTCAATAAAAAACGGGAGCCTCGGCTCCCGTTTTGCTTTTCTAACGTTTATTCAAGCTTGTATCTGCTTAGGCGACGTTTTCCATCTGAGGGTAGAGTGGTTTCGCTGCCAGTAATTCTGGCTCAAAATCGTCTACGTTGATGGTATCTAAGCGATGTTGCTCGGCTTCTCTCAGTAGCTCTGCCTCTTCTTGGGTGATCAGACCTTGCTCTAACCCCTCTTGGGCAATCATATCCAAGCGCAGGAACGGACGGCGTTTGCCTTGTGCTTTACATACTTTGTCGAACACAGGTTCCGCTTGAAGAATCACAGACAGTGCCAGCTCAATCTTACCTGCTGCATTGTGCTCAGTGGGTTCTAGATACTGACCACGACCGATGCGTGAACGCGTTGCACTTGGCGTTTGAAGAATGCGCGCGACTTTGCTGTCGAGTTTATCGCTCGGCGCTTTACGTACACGGCCAAATGGCATAATCAATACACGCAGTGCACGACCAATCACTTTATTCGGGAAGTTCGCTAGGAATTCATCAATTGCCGCTTCAGTTTGTTTCAAGCTGTCTTGTAGGCCCCAATGGACAAGTGGCAAGTCTTCTACAGGACGGCCATCTTGCTCAAAGCGTTTTAATGCTGCTGAACTTAGGTAAAGTTGACTTAGAATATCACCAAGGCGTGCAGACAAACGTTCTTTGCGTTTCAGCGAGCCGCCTAATACCGCCATCGAGATATCTGATAGCAAAGCTAGGTTTGCGCTATAACGGTTCAATTGCTGGTAGTAACGTTTCGTCGCGTCTTTTGTTGGTGATGTTGAGCCAAGACCGTCACTTAGGCCAAACCAAATACTGCGAACTAGGTTACTCATGGTAAAGCTCACATGACCCGCTAGCGCTTTGTCGAATTTATCGACGGCATCACCGGCATCAGAGTAGGCAGCATTCATTTCTTCTAGAACGTATGGGTGGCAACGAATCGCACCTTGGCCAAAGATGATCATAGAACGTGTTAGAATGTTTGCACCCTCTACCGTTACCGCAATTGGGGCGCCCTGGTAACCACGCGCTAGGAAGTTCGATGGCCCCAAACAGATGCCTTTGCCCCCAACGATATCCATTGCGTCAATGATGCTTTGCTGACCACGGTGGGTACAGTGGTATTTCACGATTGCGGAGATAACCGATGGTTTTTCACCTAAGTCGATACCTGCAACGGTTAGGTTACTTGCCGCATCCATTACGTAGGCATTACCGCCCAAGCGTGCAAGAGGCTCTTCAACCCCTTCCATGTGTCCAATCGGTTGCTTGAACTGACGACGAATACGAGAGTATGCGCCCGTTGCCAGTGCTGCAGTTTTGATGCCGCCGGTAGAGTTTGAAGGTAGCGTGATACCACGACCAACCGATAGACACTCAACCAGCATACGCCAGCCTTGGCCAGCCATTTTCTCACCACCGATGATGAAGTCCATTGGTACGAAGATGTCTTTACCGCGAGTTGGACCATTTTGGAATGGTACGTTAAGCGGGAAGTGGCGGTTACCAATCTCAACGCCTTTAAGGTCAGTTGGGATTAGAGCACAAGTGATACCAAGATCTTCTTGGTCGCCAAGCAGGCCTTCTGGGTCACGCAGTTTAAAGGCAAGACCAAGCACGGTCGCAACAGGCGCAAGCGTAATGTATCGCTTGTTCCATGTCAGGCGCATACCGAGAACTTCTTTCCCTTCCCATTCTCCTTTGCAAACGACACCAAAATCTGGGATCGAGCCTGCATCAGAGCCGGCTTCCGGACTGGTGAGAGCAAAACAAGGGATCTCTTTACCCTCAGCAAGACGAGGTAGATAGTAATTTTTCTGTTCTTCTGTTCCATAGTGTTGCAATAACTCACCCGGACCTAACGAGTTAGGCACGCCAACGGTTGAAGACAATACGCCGGATACGCCAGTCAGTTTTTGTAACACCAAAGATTGAGCATAAGCTGAAAATTCTAGACCACCGTATTTCTTCTTGATGATCATGGCAAAGAATTTATTGTCTTTGAGGTATTGCCATACTTCTGGAGGTAAATCGGCAAGTTCATGCGTCACTTGGAAATCGCTTACCATCGCACATACTTCATTTACTGGGCCATCGAGAAATGCTTGCTCTTCTTTGCTTAGCTTAGGCGCTTTGATGGCGTGAAGCTTTTGCCATTCAGGTTTGCCTTTAAACAACTCCGCTTCCCACCACACCGTACCTGCATCCAATGCCTCCTTTTCCGTTTGAGACATCGCAGGAAGCACTTTTTTAAATAACGTCAATGCTTTTCGGCTGATCAGCGATTGGCGAATACCAGAAATGGCAAACACGGCAACGGCAAGTACGTAAAGAGACCAACCAATGATGCCCACTGGGCCAACAATAGTCAGTGCTACCATCGTTGCAGTGAGTAGGCTGATGGATTTGACGAGTGACATTCTGTGGTAGAGCGCAATGCCTAGCACGATCGTCATCGTTAAGATTGAGAGCAAGATGTCCATATGTATTTTCCTTTTCAGACTTTATTAAAGTTGTACGTCTGTATTTTGGTAAGAGGTCTAACCAGTTCATTAAGTGTAATCAAAATATTAATAAAATGTAAAACCCAAAGTTGGATAAAAAGTGATCTCAGTAGAGTTAAAATTCTAAAGTTGGGATTTGAGTGGTGATTTCTTCGCCAGTTAACCAGTTTATGCTGCGGTTCAATTTAAATCTGTTGCTTCGCTATCGACACTAATTCTCGTTTGTGGGTAAACTCAGAGTAATGAAATGTTAGATGCACGATTTGCATCGGAACAATTTGCTCGGTGAGAGGCTTAGTTTCTTCGCTGAAGCTGAAATAATAAAGAGAACGTCTTATGTACCAAGATCTGATTAGAAGTGAATTAACAGAAGCTGCTGAAGTTCTGAATAAGTTTTTAAGTGATGATCACAACATCGCGCAAATTGAAGCAGCAGCAAAAATGATTGCCGACTCCTTTAAGCAAGAAGGCAAAGTGTTGTCATGTGGTAACGGTGGTTCTCATTGTGATGCGATGCATTTTGCTGAAGAATTGACAGGCCGTTACCGTGAAAATCGTCCTGGTTACGCGGGTATTGCGATTTCAGATCCAAGCCACCTTTCATGTGTAAGTAACGACTTTGGTTACGATTTCGTCTTTTCTCGTTACGTAGAAGCGGTTGGCCGTAAAGGTGATGTGTTGTTTGGCCTATCAACATCGGGTAACTCAGGCAACATTCTTAAAGCGATCGAAGCGGCGCAAGCGAAAGGGATGAAGACCATCGCACTTACTGGTAAAGATGGTGGCAAAATGGCGGGCCTGGCAGATATTGAAATCCGCGTACCGCATTTTGGTTACGCAGATCGTATTCAGGAAGTGCACATTAAGATCATTCACATCATCATTCAGTTGGTTGAAAAAGAGATGGAATAAATTTGACTTCGAGGTCGAAATATCGATCTCGTCGTTTTGAGGTAAGGAGTTCGTTAAACCATGTGTGAATTGCTCGGAATGAGCGCAAATGTCCCGACGGATATTTGTTTCAGTTTTACAGGATTGATGCAGCGCGGCGGCCGCACAGGGCCACACCGTGATGGTTGGGGAATTACTTTCTATGAAGGGAAAGGGTTTCGCACATTTAAAGATCCAAACCCAAGTTGTGACTCAAAAATTGCTGAATTGGTGCAAAACTATCCGATAAAAAGTCGTGCCGTGATCAGTCATATTCGTCAAGCAAACCGTGGTGGGGTGAACTTAGAAAATACCCACCCGTTTACGCGAGAGCTTTGGGGGCGTTACTGGACGTTTGCACATAATGGTCAGCTAACTGATTATCAAGACTTGCAGACTGGGCGTCATCGTCCGGTAGGGCAAACAGACAGTGAGTTGGCTTTTTGCTGGTTACTCAAACAGATGGAAGATATGTATCCAGAGCCTCCACAGGATATGGAGTCTGTATTTATCTATGTAGCGGCGTGTTGCGATAAGTTGAGAGAAAAGGGTGTGTTTAACATGCTACTCAGCGACGGTGAGTTTGTGATGACTTACTGTACTAATCATCTTTACTGGATCACTCGTCGTGCGCCATTTGGTAAAGCTGCGCTATTAGATGAAGATGTCGAGATTAACTTCCAAGAAGAGACGACGCCGCACGATGTGGTTTCAGTGATTGCGACTCAGCCACTTACAGGTAACGAGACATGGCAGCGCATGAAGCCGGGCGAGTACGGGTTGTTTCATGTTGGTGAGATGGTACTCAATAATGCAAAGGCGTTATTGGATGTCCCATTTGCTGCGCCGAAGCCGGGTAACCAAGCTCCGACTGATCCATTGGAGTGATGGTTTCTGATACTGAATACTTAGATAAAGCTCGCTTAATCGCGAGCTTTATTTTTGCGTCTGGTGTTTGGAATTGAGCGTTACTCGGTGGCGTAGCCGTGTTCACCAAGCTCAAAACCATCGAGGTACGCTTTGCCATCTCTCATTGTGAGCCTTTCATCTACTAACCACTTTGTGACCATAGGGTAAATGGTATGCTCTTGCGTTTGTACACGAGCGGTAAGAGCATCAGCATTATCATATTCAAATACAGGTACTTTGGCTTGCAATATTACTGGACCACCATCGAGCTCTTCTGTAACAAAATGAACGCTAGTACCGTGCTCTTTGTCACCGGCATCAATAGCGCGCTGATGAGTGTTTAGGCCGGGATACTTTGGCAGAAGAGATGGGTGAATATTGATCATCTTACCTAAATAGTGTTGAACAAACGCACTGCTAAGAATGCGCATGTAGCCGGCGAGGACAATCACATCAGGTTGGTATTCATCGATTTGCTTCATCAACTCAGCATCAAATTTTTCGCGAGATTCGAATGCGTTAGGATTGATAAAGTGACCGTTCACATCAAAAAGCTTTGCACGCTCTAAACCATAAGCTTGGGCTTTATTGGAGAACACAGCTGCGACTTGTGCATTTGGCATGTTGGCTTCACAGGATTCAAGTATTGCTTGTAGGTTGCTGCCATTACCAGAAATGAGGACCACGATGTTTTTCATGATGTTGTGACTGCCTTATTTGATGTTGTGATTGGTATTAGTCTTGCAGACTTGAGATGTGTAGTGATTAAATTACCTACTATTAGAATGGTTTTCGATGTTCCAGATAGCAGAATGAGGACATAGTGTCCTCATTCATATCTTTATGTAGCACAACTCACAAGTTATCGGATTTCAACTTGCTCTTCATTTGCTTCAGCTTGAGCGATTTCACCAATCACCCATGCGTTTTCGCCTTCTTCTTTAAGTAGGGCTACGGCTTCGTCTGCTTGGTCTTTTGGTAGAGCGACGATTAGGCCAACACCACAGTTGAAAGTACGGTACATTTCATGTGTGGTCACGTTGCCTTTTTCTTGTAGCCATTGGAAAATGATCGGCCATTCCCAGCTGCTACCATCGATAACGGCTTTGGTGCCATCAGGCAGTACGCGTGGGATGTTTTCCCAGAAACCACCACCCGTGATGTGAGAAATCGCGTGGATGTCGTGCTTCTCAATCATCTTAAGTGCTGATTTGATGTAAATTTTAGTCGGTTCTAGTAGGTGTTCACCGATAGTGCGACCTGCTAGCTCTTCGTTCTTATCTGCGCCAGAAACTTCAAGGATCTTGCGGATTAGAGAGTAACCGTTAGAGTGTGGACCGCTTGAGCCAACTGCGATTAGTGCATCGCCTGCTGCTACTTTCGTACCGTCGATGACGTCTTCTTTCTCTACTACGCCAACACAGAAGCCTGCAACGTCGTAATCTTCACCTTCGTACATACCTGGCATTTCCGCAGTTTCACCACCAATAAGTGCACAACCTGCTTGAACACAGCCATCAGCAATACCAGAAACCACGTCTGCCGCAGTATCAACGTCTAGTTTGCCAGTCGCATAGTAATCTAGGAAGAAGAGAGGCTCTGCACCTTGTACGATAAGGTCGTTAACGCACATTGCCACTAGGTCAATACCAATAGTGTCGTGCTTGTTCATATCCAAGGCTAAGCGAAGTTTTGTACCGACGCCGTCAGTACCCGAAACCAGTACAGGTTGTTTGTATTTCGTTGGTAATTCACAAAGGGCACCAAAACCACCAATACCACCCATCACTTCAGGGCGACGAGTACGTTTAACCGCACCCTTAATACGATCCACAAGCGCGTTGCCTGCATCAATATCTACACCAGCATCTTTGTAGCTAAGAGAAGAGTTATTACCACTCACAGGGAAGTCCTCGGTATTAAGTTGGATATGAAAACGGCGCTATTCTAACAGTGCTTAAATATAGATAGCAAACGTTTGCGTAAGTTTTTTTCTTTAGCTTCCTATCCTGATTTCCCTTAAAAAATCATGTATAATCTGAAAGTTTGTTTAAATGTTGTCACAAAAGCCGGAGATGGAAATGAAAGTCGTTGAAGTTAAACACCCTCTAGTAAAACACAAAATTGGTCTAATGCGAGAAGGTGATATCAGCACGAAGCGTTTTCGTGAGTTAGCAACCGAAGTCGGTAGTCTTCTAACTTATGAAGCGACAGCAGACTTTGAAACAGAAAAAGTAACCATTGAGGGTTGGAATGGTCCTGTAGAAGTAGACCAAATCAAAGGTAAGAAAGTGACGGTAGTGCCAATCCTGCGTGCAGGCCTAGGCATGATGGATGGCGTTCTTGAGCATATGCCAAGTGCGCGTATTAGCGTTGTTGGTATTTACCGTGACGAAGAAACACTTGAGCCAGTACCTTACTTCAACAAGCTTGCTTCTAACATTGATGAGCGTATTGCTCTTGTTGTTGACCCAATGCTTGCTACGGGCGGCTCTATGATCGCAACGATCGACCTTCTAAAAGAGAAAGGTTGTCAGGCAATCAAAGTTCTTGTTCTTGTTGCGGCTCCTGAGGGCATCGAAGCACTAGAAAAAGCACACCCAGACGTTGAGCTATACACAGCAGCAATCGATGAGAAGCTAAATGACAAAGGTTACATCGTCCCTGGTCTAGGCGACGCTGGTGACAAGATCTTCGGTACTAAGTAATTCTCTGACGTTTTATTAAGATTAAATAGATAAAACAAAGGCTTGGTTTTCACCAAGCCTTTTTCATTTCGCGATTAATCATGGATGTTGATATTGATCACAGTAAGCAAGTGATCAGAGTTAGCGTTATAACAAGCTTAAATGATCAGCTATTTGCTACGTTCGGTATTATGATCGAACAATAAACACGGCCACTGGGATGACCGTGCATGCGAATTACTTCGCTTTTTCTTCTTCCATTTGTGCGTTATCAACGACGTGGTTTTCACCTAAGTCGTTTGGAAGCACAAGGTTAAGAATGATCGCTACGATACCACATAGGCTGATACCTTGAAGGCTGAATTCGCCAATACCAAAAGCCATACCACCGATACCAAAAACAAGCGTCACTGCGACAATCACAAGGTTGCGAGATTTGTGAAGATCCACGTTGTTTTTGATCAATGTGTTTAGGCCGACGGTTGCGATAGAACCGAATAGTAAAATCATGATGCCGCCCATTACAGGCACAGGAATCGTTTGTAGCATTGCGCCTAGCTTACCAACAAGAGCAAGCACGATTGCCGTAATTGCAGCCCAAGTCATGATCACTGGGTTAAACGCTTTGGTCAGCATTACCGCACCGGTTACTTCGCTGTAAGTGGTGTTAGGTGGCGCGCCGACCATAGATGCCGCAATTGTCGCGATCCCGTCACCCGCGATAGTGCGATGAAGACCTGGTTTCTTAAGGTAGTTTTTACCCGTTACGTTAGAGATAGCCAGCATGTCACCGACGTGCTCTACCGCAGGAGCAATTGCAACAGGAATCATAAACAGAATCGCATTGATGTTGAATTCCGGCGCAGTAAAGTTCGGCATTGCAAGCCATGCAGCTTGAGCAACAGGGGTAAAATCTACCACTCCGTACATCAGTGACACGGAGTAACCCGCCACAATACCACCTACAATAGGCACTAACTTTAAGTAGCCTTTAGCAAAGACGCTTAATGCGATAGTTGTAAGCAAAGAGACTGCTGAGATGACGAATGCGGCATCCCCGTTGACCAGCTGTACAGCGCCATCGCCTGATTTACCAATGGCCATGTTTACTGCGGTTGGTGCAAGACCTAGACCGATCACCATGATCACCGGGCCAACAACAACTGGAGGCAAAATTTTGTGGATAAAGCCAACACCACGAACTTTAATCATTGCTCCAAGTGCAACATACACCAAACCTGCCGCCATTAGACCGCCCATGGTTGCACCGATACCCCACGTTTGGATACCGAACATGATAGGAGCAATAAAAGCAAAAGAAGAAGCAAGGAAGATTGGAACGGAACGTTTAGTGATAAGTTGGAAAAGGAGAGTACCAACACCAGCACCGAATAGCGCCACGTTAGGATCGAGGCCAGTAAGCAGTGGCACAAGTACGAGAGCACCAAAAGCGACAAAGAGCATCTGAGCGCCTTGTAACGCGTTTTTCATAATTATTCCCTATTCAAAGATACGCAGACAAATCCGGCGAATATTAGCATTCAGCAATCGATTGCAATGTAGCCTAGATCAAACTTTTGTATTGAATTATAAGGTGAGCGAATGTTTTGTTGCATTAGTGTTCATTAAGTTGGACGGAATATAAACAATTTACTCAGCACGGTTCTTGCTCGCCGTTTGATAGTTGCTTATCATGCGGGTTCTTGTTTAGAGGATTAATAAAACTATGCGCTATTTAGCTCTCTTATTGGTAGGTTGGTTGTCTCTTCCTGTTTATGCACTGACTCAGGTAGATATCTATCGTGCAGAGGTAGCGATCGACGGTGAGCAAAAAGATGGGGAGTCTTTGGCCCGTCAACAGGGTATGAAAGATGTGATTGTGCGTGCAACCGGCAGCCAATCTTCCCTTAGCAACCCAGTGATTGAAAAAGCCGTTGGGACAAGTTCACGTTATATTTCTCAACTTAGTTATGGTCAGGTTGATGGTCAAAATAGCTTGAAGATGCTGTTCAATAGCGATCAAATTCGCTCTCTTCTGACTCAAGCACAATTGCCATTTTGGTCTGCTAACCGTGCGAATATTTTGGTTTGGTTAGTGGAAGAGCATGGCTACGATCGCACAATTACGTGGGAGCATACTGAATCTCCAACTGTTGCAACGTTACGTTCTGCAGCAGAAAACCGTGGCTTACCGATTACAATGCCAGTGGGCGATATTGACGATGTAACCGGCGTGAGTATTTCTGACTTGTGGGGCGGCTTTATTGATCCTATTAGTCAAGCAAGTCAACGCTATCCTGTCGATGCCGTTCTCGTTATTCGAGTGCAAGGCGATAGTATTCGTTGGTCGTTGTATGATCAGTCTCCATCTAAGATTTCCGAGTTACAAATGTCTCCTCGTAGCGGTTCTGCATCCGGTGCGAATGCGATGACCGCAATGGTGAACGGTATTGCTGATTACTACGCGACGAAAAGTGCAGTTATTGTGTCTAGCGAGTCTTCAGAATCGATTGATGTGAAAATATTGAATGTGGCATCAGCAAGAGATTTCTTCAATTTAGAGAATGCGCTGACGCAACTGAATTCTGTCGCATCGACGGAAATCAAGCGCGTACAAGGTAATGAGGTGACGCTGAAAGTGCATCTGTTGGCATCGCAGCAAGCATTTGAGCAAGAAGCTTCTGCAATTTCACAATTGATGGTGTTTGATGACCCACTAGGCGCAGAAGATAACGTTGTTCATGAGTCTGTTTCTCAGCCTAAAGCAGAAGATACATTGCCAGCAGAAGTGGTATCTGTCGATGGCGCTGCAACAGAAGCATCAACATCTGATGCAACCGTCTCTGACGTAGCCGCCACTGAACCCGCAGCCTCTGATGTGACAGAACCATCGGATCTGGAAAACTCGGTAAACAAAGTTGCACAAGAGTCTGTAGAAGCCGTGACGTCACAGCCAGTAGTCACTGAGCCAGTGAAAGAAACGTATGATCTCATTTACGAATGGCGAGCACTTGCTCGTTCTATACCTCAACCAGACCTGACCCCAGTTCCACAGCAAGCATCAGAACGAGAGCTTGGAGATAACCTGGGCTGAGGGATAATTAGCCGATCTTATTGAGATACAATAAAAGAGTCGCGTGATGCGACTCTTTTTGTATCGTTTCATCTTGCTAATACACGGCTGTTTTCTAATGAACGGATGTTTTCTAATACACTAAGGTGAATATCTTGTCCTTAATGCGAGTGCGAATATGACAAAGGCGTATTTGGCAAATTGCGACTTAGCCACTTGGCAGTTTGCCGGAATCTTTATTTGTCTAATCCGTTATTTTTGAATTTGGCTTTTTCTTCTTTTTCCACTTGAGATAATCGTTTGAGTTTCAAGCCTAGCTCTTTACCTCGAGCGCGAGCGAACAAAATATTACCGGCAAAGCCCAACGTAGTGAGCAACAACTCAACGGCAGCGAGCCAACGTTCGCCATCATCAACATACAAGATGGTCAGCGCATGCAGAAAATAAAGCATCAGGACAAAGTTAGCCCAAGCATGTGTGTAAGGTTTTCCTGCAAGGATGCCTGGCAGCGGTAAGAGTAGGGGAATACACCATGCAACAGCTAATGTGGTGCTGTTTAGATGCGGGTGAGGAGAAAGGGCGAGTTGCCAAATCGCAACCCAAGCCAATAACGCCAAATTGCCGAATAACGCCATATAGCGATAGGTTTGGGTGCGGGTACTGAGAGGTGGTTGGTCGATAATGTCAGACATCGATTTACTTATCCTTGAGCTGATACCCTTGCGAGAACCCCTAAGGGATCTGGCGGGTATTACTGGCTTACTTTGAGTTTTTGCGCTGCAGTTGCCAGTCGTTTTCCTAATTGTTGTGCGAGACGAACCTCTTCTGCAGTAAGGCTTGGTTCGTGTCCTACACTGCTTGCCCCGTAAGGCGTACCACCGGACTGTGTGGTGTGCAGTTCTGGCTCTGAGTAAGGTATTCCCAATATCATCATGCCATGATGCAAAAGCGGGAGCATCATACTTTGTTGTGTGCTTTCCTGACCACCATGCATTGATGATGAAGACGTGAAGACACAAGCCGGTTTATCGATAAGCTCACCACTCACCCATAAAGGTGTCGTTTGATCCCAAAAGTGCTTAAGTGGGGCCGCCATATTGCCAAACCATACAGGGCTGCCAAAGGCGAGTCCGTCACATTGTTTCAGTTCTTGTAGAGTAACAATTGGATCAGAAAGGGGATGTGAGTTAGGTGACAAATCTTCAACTGTTCGTAAAATCGCTTCACAATGGGGAGTCGATTCAACTCCCCTTGCGATCTGTCTTGCCAGCTGTTTTGTCGAGCCGTGGCGGCTGAAGTACAAAATGAGGATCTGGCAATCCATCTATAGAATTTCCAAAACTTGCTCTGGCGGACGACCAATTTTTGCTTTGCCGTTTGCAACGACAACTGGACGTTCAAATAGTTTTGGGTTTTGTGCCATTGCTTCAAAAAGTTGCTCATCAGAAACAGATGTCTCACCAAGCGCAAGCTCTTTGTAAATGTCTTCTTTGGTACGCATCATTTCGCGTACTGAAGCGAAACCAAGCTGAGCATAAAGTGCTTTCAGTTGTTCAACATTAAGCGGTGTATCAAGGTATTTAACCACTTCTGGTGTCACACCTTTTTGCTCTAACAATTCGAGTGTTTGACGGCTTTTTGAGCAACGTGGGTTGTGATAAATCACGACTGACATGGTTTTCTCCATTTCGTTATTGTAATGCCATGAATCGATCTCTTTGGATCATTAATTGGTCAATACGAGCATCGTATCGTGCCTGTTGTAAACTGCCTAAATCCGCAATTTTACTTGCTTCGGTATAAAGTTGAATGGCTTTATTCCAGTTCGCTTGCAGAGCTAAAATTTCAGCTCGTGCAGCAAGCTCTTCATCATTAATTCCTAGATCATGATTGCCTTTTGCCAGTAAGTGCCAACCATTGATGTCTTCAGGATAATCGTGTGTGTATCGTTGTAATAGGCGTACGGCGTCTTCGAATTTGTTTGCTTCTAGCAGTGCATTCGCATAGTTGATGGTGAGCACAGTATTCTGCGGATTACGTTTTAACGCTTTGGTTAGCATATCGACGGCTTTTTGTGGCTCTTTCTTCTCGATATACAAATCACTCATCGCATCAAGGTAAAATGGATTCCCTGGGTCTTGTTGTAGTAATTTGGTTAACAATGGTTCCGCTTCACTCAGGCGTTTATTGTCGAGATGCACCAATGCTCGTCCATAATCGAAAGAGGCCGCGATGTCTGGGGACGCTTTTTTCTGTGTCCGCTCAAACCAACTCATTGCCGCTTGTCCGTCGATATTGGCATAACGGGCGACAATACGAGCTCTGGTTAGATGATAATCTATCGACGGCATGATACGCATTGGAGGATAGGCTTGAGCTCGTGCTCGGCTATCAGTGATACGATCTTCTGGTAGTGGGTGCGTTAACAACATTGGTGGTGGCTTACTCGCGTAGCGATACTGGTCAGCTAAGCGGCCAAAAAATCGAGGCATGGCTTGAACTTCAAACCCCGCCTTTGCGAGTGTCGCGATGCCAAAGCGGTCGGCTTCTTTCTCGTTCGAACGTGTGTAGTTGATTTGGCTTTGCATGTTGCCTGCTGTTGCTGCTGTGATGGCTGCCATACCGGCTTGTGGTGAGGCAATGGAAAGCAGTAACCCTGCTGCAAGCGCCGCCATGGTTGCAGGAGAACGACGTGCTTGTTCTTCCATGCTTCGTGCAAGGTGACGTTGAGTGACGTGGGCGATTTCGTGCGCCACAACCGATGCAAGTTCACTCTCTGTTCGGGCGTGTAAAAATAGGCCAGAGTGCAAGGCGACATAACCACCGAAAAATGCAAACGCGTTGATATTGCGATCGCGAATCATAAAGAAGTGGAATGGCGTTTTTACATCATTGGCATTGGCGACCAGGCGATGACCTAAGGAGTCAATGTATGCATTAATAACCGGATCGTTGACGATAGGGCTACTGGCTCTTAGCATGCGCATGTAAGCATCACCAAAGATAAGCTCTTGGTCTATCGTTAAAGTGCCTCCGGCTGCGGTACCAATATCAGGAAGATCTAGGCTGTTCGCGTAGGTCGTCGGTGTACTGAGTGCGGCTGCCAGGCAAATACAAACTAGCGATCGAGTGCGTTTCAACATACGGTGTAAAGATTCTCCAAAATACCGGATATGAGGTGAGTCATGTTCATATTTTATAATCCCTCATACTTTGTGGTCATCCTATAGGATGAATATGCTAGCAGTAAGACCCAAAATAAACGAATTGGTTTCGTAAATTATTGCAGGCAACGCATTGAATTATGAATATTAATGTCACTTATGTATACGTATAAATCACATGAGAAATGCTAGCACCAGCTCAAAAAGCCGTTACAATACCACCCTATCATAAGTGCAGAGCAATACAATGGAATCCATGTTACTTGATTTGCGTGAGCAGCGCTGCCCAATGGCATTGTTGCTTGCTAAACGTCACGCTGCCGATGCGTTTCAAGGAGAAACTCAGCAGTGCTCCCAGTTGATTATTCAAGTAGTGGACAATAGTTCTAAGCAAGATATCGTGAAGTATTTGCGTTCTCAGCAATTCACCGTAGAGTGTGAGTTCACAGGCGAATATTTCACCTTGACCGTTATTAATAAGGAAGCCCCTAACAATGCTTGAGATGGTAACTCGTTGGTATAAGCGACGCTTTTCAGACCCACATGCAGTGAGCCTAGTAGCGATCCTGCTTTTCGGCTTCATCACTATCTATTTTTTCGGGCATTTAATTGCGCCTTTGCTCGTTGCGATTGTTTTGGCCTACTTACTTGAGTGGCCAGTCACACAAATGTGCCGCCTAGGGGTACCTCGAACACTCGCCGTTGTTACCGTTATTTTGATTTTTATTGGCTTGATGTTGATCGCCGTGTTTGGCTTGGTGCCAACCATTTGGACTCAGGTGGGTAACTTAATCAATGATATTCCAAATATGTACAACGGGCTGCAAAAGTTTATTGTTAAGCTGCCACAGCGTTACCCTGAACTGGCAAATCTCGAAATCGTAGAAACGGTGGTGACGAACGCAAAGAACCAAGCTATCGGTTTGGGGGAAAGTGTCGTTAAGGGCTCGCTTGCATCTCTCGTCAGTTTAGCGACGTTGGCAGTTTATTTGATTCTTGTTCCTTTGCTGGTGTTCTTCTTACTAAAAGACAAAGAAGAGATGCTAAGTATGGCAAGTGGCATCATGCCAAAAAACCGTAAGCTAGCGAACAAAGTTTGGCATGAGATGAATGAGCAAATCTCGAATTACATTCGCGGTAAAGTGTTAGAAATTTTGATCGTGGGCAGTGTGAGTTATGTGACGTTTGCGATTCTGGACTTACGTTATTCAGCATTGCTCGCGGTAGCAGTTGGTTTGTCTGTGTTGATTCCTTATATCGGTGCTGCTGCTGTGACAGTGCCAGTTGCGATTGTCGGTCTGTTCCAGTGGGGACTCTCACCGCAGTTCTATTGGTTGCTGGTGGCATACGGCATTATTCAGGCGCTAGATGGAAATGTATTGGTGCCAGTACTGTTTTCTGAGGCAGTAAACCTTCATCCTGTAGCGATTATTGTGGCCGTGTTGGTGTTTGGTGGTTTGTGGGGCTTTTGGGGCGTATTTTTTGCAATCCCATTAGCGACATTGGTGAAAGCGGTCTGGAATGCGCTGCCAAGTACTGAAGAGCATCCACCTATACAACAAGAATAAGCGCGACAGTTATTTTATTAATAAGCCCAGCGATTGCTGGGCTTATTGATGTTAACGTGGTGGCAATTACGCGTTTTCATTCAGGTAGTTGATCACGACTTCGTGGTGATCTTTGGTTTTGAACTTGTTGAATACGTGTTCGATCACGCCGTCCTCGTTGATCAGGAAACTGATGCGGTGAAGTCCGTCGTACACTTTACCCATGAACTTCTTTTCACCCCAAACACCAAACTGTTCTGCAACAGCATGATCTTCATCTGAAAGTAGCGTGAAGTTAAGTTCGTCGCGTTCAATGAATTTACCAAGGCGTTTAACTGGGTCGATACTCACCCCCAACACCACAACATTGTGAGCATCAAGCTCCGCTTTTACATCACGAAGACCTTTCGCTTGTGTCGTACATCCAGGTGTCATTGCTTTAGGGTAAAAGTAAAACAGAACTTTTTTACCTTTGAAATCACCAAGTGATACTGTGTTTCCATCTTGGTCGAGCAAAGAGAAAGCTGGGGCTGGCGTTCCTGCTGTCAGCGTATTCATTGTTATTTTCCTTTACTTATAATGTGTTTTTAATGAAATTGAGAGAACCTTGTACGTTGAGCGACTGGCAAAGTTCATCAAAATCCTCTTGAAGTTGCATTAGATTGCAATCAGCACTAACGGAGGCCGTAATCGCAATGTGAAATTGGTCTACGTCGAGTTGTATTTTTGATTTGCTGATCGTTTGTGCGCTCAGAGAGTCGAGTCCGATGTGCTTATCGGCAAAAAACTGAGTAAACTGTTCAGTCAATCCCATGCGATCTTCTGACTCTATGAATACTTCGATGGTGTAGCTGTTATCAAGAAATTCATGATCGGAAGTTCGCTTCATCATGGTGATGAAATCATGTTCTTGGCCGAGTAAAGGCAACTGGGTTTCTACCCGTGTAATGTTGCTTGCGTTGCCTGTGAGTAGCATGATGAGGGTAAATTCATTACCAAAAATAGCGATACGGCTATCTATAATATTGCAGCCTGCGTGAGTGACGAGCTTAACCACTTGGTTACAAATGCCCGGACGATCCGTTCCAACTGCTGTAAGTACCAGATGTTGCTTCATAAATGAGCTTCTTGTCCTTTTTCCAATAGGCCGATATTAGCACAGAACAATAATAGAAATGTCGAGCGAGTTCTTTTTTTAAGCGAGTTGTTCTAAACCCGGTATTTGAAGTCACTTGGCGATACACTATTTAACTCAATACTGACTTCCGGTCAGAAGCGAGAGAGTATATTTCGCGCCTTGTTTCGCATCGCTTGCGATAGGGCAGTTGAGTTCATGTTAAGGCTTAGAATTCAGCCAAATAGAACAATTAAGTTGCTAGACCTCTAACAACTGATAATTATTCATTCATTTGTACTTTGTAAGCGCCTTTACACACTTGTGTTTTTCAATCGCATTACAGTACCATGCAGAAAGAGATAAATGAGGGAGATGAACATGTTTTCAGGAAGTATCGTAGCGCTGATTACACCATTTAAACCTGATGGTGAAGTGGACCTGGAGGGTCTACAAAAGTTGGTTGAATACCATATCGAAGCTGGTACAGACGGTATTGTGGCAGTCGGCACGACAGGTGAGTCGGCAACCCTAACCATCGAAGAGCATGTAAAGGTCGTAAATAAAACTGTCGAATTCGCCGACGGCCGTATCCCAGTGATTGCTGGTACGGGAGCAAATGCAACCCATGAAGCAGTGACATTCAGTAAATTACTGGCGGATTCTGGAATCGCAGGTTACCTGAGTGTGACGCCTTACTACAACAAACCATCTCAAGAGGGTTTGTTCTTACATTACAAAGCGATCGCAGAAGCAAGTGACGTACCTCTAATTTTGTACAATGTACCGGGTCGTACTGCAGTAGATTTGTTACCTGAGACTGTGGCACGTTTGTCAAAGCTTGATAATATTGTGGCACTTAAAGATGCAACCGGTGATTTAAACCGAGTTGCACTTCATCGTGAACTTTGTGGCGAAGATTTTATCTTACTAAGTGGCGATGATGCGACGGGCCTTGAGTTTGTGAAACTTGGCGGCAATGGCGTTATCTCGGTAACGAACAATATCGCAGCTAAAGACATGGCAGACATGTTCCATTTGGCAAGCGAAGGTAAGTACGACGAAGCAGAAGTCATTAACCAACGTTTAATGACATTGCATAAAAATTTATTTGTTGAATCAAGCCCAATGCCAGTTAAGTGGGCAGCACATAAGCTGGGTTTGATTGATGAAAATAGTCTGCGTCTGCCTTTGACTCCGCTTTCTGAAAAATCAGAGCCGATTGTGGAACAAGCGTTGACTGATGCCGGTATTTACTAAGATTGAGATATTAGGATTGAAGTTGATGCTGAGGGTAAGTTTGCCCTCAGTGTTTTAGGAGTATAAATGAAGCTTTCAAGCCAGTTAGTGTTAAGTTCACTAGCTGTATTCGTGTTGACTGCCTGTTCAGGTGCAGCTAACCAACGTCGTCAAGCAAAGGACGATTTCGAGTATTTGAACACGCCGGCACTGGAAGAGTGGAATGTTCCAGCCGATGCGCAACGTCAGTACTATCCAAATTATACGATTCCGCAAGGTAACTACGCGGGTGGTATCGGTAAACAAGTGGATATTCGTCCACCACAACAAGTTTTAGAGCTTATCCCGGGTGCACGTCTTGATCGAACTAGTGACGGTGAAATCATGCTTTGGCTACTTCGCAAAGACGAACTGGATAAAGTTTGGCAAACCGTTCAAGACATGGTGGCAAACAACAAAATACCCGTTGAAAACCAAACGGATTCGCGTATCGAAACGGGCTGGGTGACGTGGAACTCTCCAGATGAAGATGTTGAGATCGGCAGTCGCTATGAAATTACTCGTACCGAAGCAAATGGTCGTCATGGTTTTAAAGTGAGCTTGATTGACTGGCGTGAGGGTAACCAAGTTACAGAAGTTACGCGAACTAACCGTGAGCGTTATAATGTCTTCATGACAAACCTAGTGACCGCTCGTTATGACCAGCAAGTTCGCGAAGAAGCTGAGCGTAAAGCGCAAGAGCTTGTTAAGCATATCCCAATCACGATGGGCAAAGATCGCAGTGGTCTTCCAGTGATTATTGCTCGTACTCCATACAATACCTTGTGGCAACGTGTCCCAAATATCTTGCCTAAGATGGGCTTTAAGATTGAAGAGCGTAGCCAATCTCAAGGTACGGTTTCGGCGGTTTATGCTTCGCCAGATGATGAGTTTTGGAATGATATTGGCGTGAAGCCGATTGACCTCGGGCCAGGTAAGTACACGTTCTTACTCGGTGATTTAGGTAACCGTACGTCTATCAACATCACGGATTCGTCAGGTAAACCGGTAGAAGAAGAATTCTTGAAATCACTAGAGCCAGTATTGGCTGCCGTTGTGAAAGAATAATTCGAGCCACACTGATAAACACTTGCTTATAAACAAAAGGGACCAATCGGTCCCTTTTTTGATGGATTTTTGTGGGGTACTGGTTTCTGAATAAGACCGAGGTTCTGAATAACAGCGAGATGCGAAATGGCAACGAGATTCGGAATGTTATCGAGAGTCTTCGTTCTTCTCGTTTTTATCTCCATAGCGCTCTTTATCCAGTTTGTTCAGTTTATCTAAATCATTCTTGCGACTTTTGTCCATCTGACCAAACTTCATTTTTGCGGTGTATTTTAGTGCAGCAATGTTACCCACTACGATGCTCAGCACTATGATGATAATGACCCAAGGGTTGGTTAGAATTTCAATCATAGAGCCTCCGGCGGCGTGATATTGTGAATGAACTGGGTGACGACCTTATCCAAATTATTCAGTATGACATAAATCCCTGCAATGTTATCGATCCGGTTTTGCATCATTAACTGGTTTTTTAGTACTTCAGGTGTCAGGCGAGTGAGGCATTGTTGTCCTATCGCTTTATGACTGATGTGCCAAGGTTCAATGGCGACACCACCCAAATCTTTTCGGTAAGGGAAAAAGAAGCCAAAGTGGTCGAGATGTTTCTCTAACCATTGATAGAAAGCCAACTGGTGACCATCGAGGTACTCCCATGGTTCCAACTTTAATTGAGTATCTGCGGGTAGTAAGTTACGCGCATACACATCAAAATCGCATCCCCAATGATGACGACTGCCTCCAGGAAGAGCAGACCAACGAAGAATCGCCATCAGTTTTTCCTCATCATTGAGTTCCGTTTTGTTTAAAGGTTGGGAATCAGAATCGAGGATCGTTAACTCACCAGAAAACTTACCGTTCCAGATTGCTTTCTGACGATTGAAGTTTCGAAACCCACTGGCGATTTCCATCTTAAAGCCAGCCTTGGCCGCGGCTTCTATCATCTTTAACAAGTCGTCAGCCACTTCAGGGTGAAGCATAAATGCTTTTTGACCCACTAAAGTGGATTGTAGATGCGAATCGGTGATCCCGGTGAGTTGTTCTGGTGTCATGGTGTTCTCGTCATTTCAGTTATACCCAAGCGCCAACGTAGGGCTTGGGTAGTACTAACCGCAGTCATTCATTGATCAGTTTAGTTTGTGATAACGCGACGGTTTGTTATGCCAGCAAGTGCTTCAAGGTGTTCTCATACATATCGGTTAACTTTTCTAGATCATCGATTTTCACGCATTCGTTTACTTTATGAATGGTGGCGTTTACCGGACCAAGCTCGACGACTTGACCACCCATGCGTGCGATAAATCGACCATCAGACGTACCGCCTGTCGTGAGCAGTGCAGGCTTAGTGCAGTTGACTTCATCGACTGCCGCTACAACAGCGTCAAGTAATGCACCAGTGTCGGTGAGGAACGGGTCGCCATTAAAAGTCCATTTTAAGTCGTAGTTTAAATCATGTTTGTCGAGCGTCTGCGTAATGCGTTCAACGATGATGTCGTTGCTGAGTTCGGTGCTAAAACGCAGATTAAACTGAACATTAAACTCACCAGGGATCACGTTAGATGCGCCAGTACCAGCCGAAACATTCGGGATCTGGAAGCTGGTTGGTGGGAAGTACTCGTTACCTTGATCCCATTCAGTCGTGGTAAGTTCATAAATGGCTAACAGTGACTGATGCACAGGGTTGTTCGCAAGGTGAGGGTATGCCACGTGACCTTGAGTGCCTTTCACGGTCAAATCGCCAGTGATAGAGCCACGGCGGCCATTCTTCACTACGTCGCCTACGACTTCTGTACTTGAGGGTTCACCAACGATACACATATCAATGTTCTCGCCACGCGCCATGAGTGTTTCTACAACGCGAACGGTGCCGTTGATAAATGGCCCTTCTTCATCCGAAGTGATTAAGAAGCCAATTGAGCCGTTGTGGTTCGGGTTTTGTGCAATGAAACGTTCAACCGCGACAACCATACATGCCAATGAGCCTTTCATGTCAGCAGCACCGCGACCATGTAGGTAACCATCAACAATAGTTGGTTCAAAAGGCGGCGTGTCCCATTGCTCTAGTTTACCGGCAGGAACAACGTCCGTGTGGCCAGCAAAGGCAAATAACGGAGCTTGTGTGCCACGGCGAGCCCAAAAGTTCGTCGTGTCTTCAAATACCATGACTTCTATTTCAAAACCGAGCGCCTTGAGTCGCTTGATCATTACATCCTGACAGCCTGCATCTTCAGGCGTTACAGATTGGCGGCTTATTAGGTCTTTAGCGAGTGCCAGTACTGGACTGTCTGTCATCCTTGAGAGTTCCTTTCATTAAGAGTTAAAAATGGTCGCGTATTGATCTGCTTTGAAGCCAATGAATAGTTGGTCTTCAATTTTTAGAATTGGGCGCTTAATCATGGCAGGATTTTCTACCAATAAAGTGATGGCCGTTTCAGGATTGAGTGAATCTTTCTGTTCTTGCGAAAGTTGACGGTAAGTGGTGCCACGTTTGTTCAATACTTGTTCCCAGCCAAGTTCGTTACAAAATTCTGTAACCAATGCGGCATCGATCCCTTGCTTACGGTAGTCATGGAAATCAAAGGCGATATTTTCTGCTTCTAACCACTTTTTGGCTTTTTTGATGGTGTCGCAATTTGGGATACCGAACATAGTGACTGTCATAGTTTTTCCTTTTTTCTTGGTGCTTTACTTTATCGGTTGATTCGATTTAAGCATTGTTTCTTGTTGTTTGAGCATCCTACCAAGAAGCAATCAAACTGACAAAAGGCGGATTCGACTATTTCTTTCGATTGTGTTTCTGCAATGTTGCACCTTTTGGTTAATTTCCCATGCTATCGCGTCTGCAGCAGTAAAAAATACGGTAAATTCGACGAGATAAGTCGACTTATTGATCAAACTCAACATCTCGTAGGACAAAAAGGAAATAATAAATCAGCACAATTTTTGGAGGTGTCAATGGAGTTGAGTCCTGTTTTTGCGAGGCGTTTGTATTTGGCCTTATTGGTGGAAAACCTAGAAAGGCCGAATGTGCCAAAATTGATTGAGAAAACGGGGTGGCCTCGTCGTACGATTCAAGATGTACTTAAGGCATTACCGGGTATCGGCATTGAGCTGATTTTTGTTCAAGATGGCCGACGTCATAATGACGGCTATTATCAGCTATCTGATTGGGGGCCATTTGATAGTCAATGGGTGCTCGACCGGGAGAGAGATATCGTTAGTAGCCTAGGATTTCGTGCATAAGCCAGCATTCGCTGGCTTTTTTAATGGCTGTAATTACCTAGTCTTGATTCATTTGATCAATTTAGCGATAAGAGTCTAGGGAAATGGGTCTTATTGGCATCGATAGGCGATACCAATGACGCTAAAGGAAGTGACGAAGTCTTGAGGTGAAATCATAAATACCGTATCGGCACCAATTTTCATCGCAGTGTTTTTAATATCGTTCATTGCACCTTGCATCATCGCATCGTTGGTATAAAACAGATAACTGTACCAATGCCCCTCACTCCCTGTAATTTCACTGATGTACTCACATTGAGCCGGATTAAACTGGCTATCAATTCGCATCTCTACCATTGAACTTTGTTCGAGAGGTTGTGTTGTTGGTGCAGCACAACCTCCGATGGTTAACGCGATGCATCCAATCATCACATTACGAATCATATTATTTCCCCATCATGATGTAAGCGGCAAATCCAACCCAGCTCAATACCAATAACCCCCAAGGGAGCAGTGTGGATTTGCTTGTTGGGATTTCGCTTGTGTCTTCGTTTATTGCCGTGACTGGTTCGTTTTGACGCAGTTTTTCTTTTTGCTGCTTTTTCTTTGCTTTGTCAGCTTGGCGATTACGTTCTTTCTGTTGCTTCTTGTATTGAGCAATCCCTTTTTCAATGCCTTGGGCGATCAGCTTTGTTTGCTCTTTAGTTTGACCTTGTTTTTGTGTTGCTCTGGCAATTTTCATCGCCTCAGTTTGTGTTTCTTGGGACGGTACTGGTGTGCTGTTCTTCTTCATCGTTTTTCTTATATTGCGGTAAATCTAAACTTAGTTTACCTGTCAAACAGGATGAAATGAACAACCGTTGTGTTGCAACTCTAGACCGATCGGTTAAAGTGACGTTTTACAAAACTAAGAAGACAATATTGTGCGTTACTCATTTGATCAATACGACGCTCATGGATTTTTGAAAGCGCCCATTTTTGTATGGTTAGGTTGGATATTTTTAGCTCGCTCTTGGGTGGTATTTGCCATGGCTGGAGTGAGCAGAGATAGTGGAAGCAAAATTCTTGCAATGGTGTACCCTGACTCAAGTACCTTGTATTTGGGCTTGTCGATTGGTATTCCGAGTCTGTTATTGATGTGGCTTATGGGGTTACGCCACCCAGATCGTGGATGGGTGAACCAAATTATGCAGCACGGTCGTGCGATGACTTTGATCTTGTGCGGTATTCAATTGGCTCAGAGTATGTATCATGTCTATCTCGAACATGGCGTATTCAATTGGGCGAACGCGCTTACGATTACCTTGTTAAGTTGGTTTATAATCTATCTTCTAAATGGAAGGTGGGTAAAAGACTGTTTTCAAGTGCCACATCTTGAGCACAGTGAACCGCAGCCATCAAAAAATTAAGAACAAAAAACTCCCGCATGGGGCAAAGTATAGAGGATATCTCAATGTCACAAGCTCAAACGGCGATCGTGCCTGAAGCCGGACCATTTGCACTTTACACTCAGCTAAAAGTAAACCAAAACCGTGAACAGGTATTGGAAAAACTGAAAGCACTTCCTGAGCTAGTTAAAGAGATCAATACGACCCAGTCAGGAGCGGACTTAACCCTTTCAATTGCATTCACTAAGTCGTTCTGGCAACACTTAAACATGCAAATGCCTGACGAATTGATCGATTTTGCACCACTCGGTGAGGGCGAAGTTATCGCGCCCGCAAGCGATGTTGATGTGTTGATTCACTGCCACTCAACACGTCATGACTTACACTTTTATGTTCTGCGTAAGTTCTTAACTGACACTGCAGAAGACGTGACAGTTGTTGATGAAACATACGGTTACCGTTATTTAGATGCTCGTGATATGACTGATTTCATCGACGGTACCGAAAACCCGAAAGGTGACGCACGTGCGGATGTTGCTTTGATTAAAGACGGCGCATTTGCTGGTGGTAGTTACGTGATGGTGCAACGTTTTGAACACAATCTTCCTGCATGGAGCCGTTTGAATGTATCCGCACAAGAGAAAGTTATTGGTCGCACTAAACCCGATTCAATTGAGTTAGAAGACGTACCAGCAGCATCTCATGTGGGTCGTGTTGACATTAAAGAAGAGGGTAAAGGTCTTAAAATTGTTCGCCATAGCTTGCCATACGGCACAGCAACAGGCGCGCACGGGCTGTTGTTTATTTCTTACTGTAACACCATTCACAACATTAAAGTGATGCTAGAAAGTATGTATGGTGTGACGGATGGTAAGACTGACCAACTGCTTCGTTTTACTAAAGCGGTAACAGGTGCGTACTTCTTTGCGCCATCACAAGAAATGCTTGCAGAGCTAGCGATCAAATAATCGCAATCCAAATGCTTTTAAGCCCTCCACCAAGGAGGGCTTTTTAGTATCCGTTACCCTTGTGTTACGCCTATATCTTTGTATTTAGGCTATTTTTATCTCTTGCTTTATGTTGCTCTCTCGCCCTATCTCACTCTCTAGCAATATTTAAAATAAACACTAAACCTTTGGCTAACGTGGTCGATAAATACACAAAGCCTTAATTCGTTTGGAGTGTGTATCTCGTGGCGATCACCGTTAATACTAATGTTTCAGCACTGGTTGCACAGCGCAACTTGAGCAATGCAACAGACATGCTGAACCAATCCATGGAGCGCTTGTCTTCAGGGAAGCGTATTAACAGCGCAAAAGACGATGCTGCAGGTTTGCAAATATCTAATCGCCTGCAATCGCAAATGCGAGGGTTGGATGTTGCGGTGCGAAATGCAAACGACGGAATCTCCATCATGCAAACTGCGGAAGGCGCGATGGATGAAGTCACCAATATCATGCAACGTATGCGTGATCTCTCTTTGCAATCTTCAAATGGCTCCAATAGCAAAGCAGAACGATTAGCTTTGCAAGAAGAAGTAAGCGCACTTAATGATGAACTTAACCGAATTGCAGAAACGACCTCTTTCGGTGGGCGTAAGTTACTCAATGGCAGTTTCGGTCAGTCATCGTTTCAAATTGGTGCCACTTCTGGTGAGGCGGTTCAAGTTGAGTTGAAGTCAATGCGTACCGATGGTATCGAGATGGGCGGCTTTAGTTACGTCGCGAATGGGCGTGCAAGTTCAGATTGGCAAATCAAAGATGGTGCGAATGAGCTGAGCATGTCATTTACCAACCGTGTTGGCGAGATGGAAACCATTCAAATCAATGCGAAAGCAGGCGATGATATTGAAGAGCTTGCTACTTATATTAATGGTCAAACTGACAAAGTCACGGCATCTGTCAATGAAAAAGGGCAGTTGCAACTCTTTATGGCTGGTACAGAAACGTCAGGTACTATGGCTTTTTCTGGTGATTTAGCAAATGAACTGGGTTTGCAACTAAAAGGTTACGACGCGGTCGATAGTCTGGATATTACTTCTGTAGGGGGAGCACAACAGGCGGTTGCGGTGTTAGATACGGCTATGAAGTATGTAGACAGCCATCGCGCAGAGTTAGGCGCGTATCAAAATCGTTTTGACCATGCCGTCAATAATCTTGAAAATATCCACGAAAACGTCGCAGCTTCAAACAGTCGAATTCAAGATACTGACTACGCCAAAGAAACCACACAAATGGTAAAGCAGCAGATCTTGCAACAAGTCAGCACCACGATTCTTGCACAAGCAAAACAGGCGCCAAATCTGGCACTAACGCTACTGGGTTAATCAATAATGTGACGTAATTTTTACGCGAAAACAGCCTGTATCGACAATTCCAAACGAAGCTTTAGCAAAAAAAGAAAGATTTTTTGTTCTTTTTTATCCGCTTCATCACGATTTACCTGCCAAACAAATTTTTTTCAAAAAAATCTTAAATTTTTCCTAAAGAAACCAAGAAGTGCGCCGTTAATAAAAATAACTTTGAGAGAACTACTTGGTTTTCCGAGACGTCGGAAACCGCTACATCGGAAAATCAATTGGAGAAATCACCATGGCAGTGAATGTAAACACAAACGTATCAGCAATGACCGCTCAGCGTTACCTAAATAGCGCAAACTCAGCACAACAAACGTCAATGGAACGTTTGTCTTCAGGTTCAAAAATCAACAGCGCAAAAGATGACGCTGCGGGTCTTCAAATTTCGAACCGCTTGAACGTGCAAAGTCGTGGTCTTGATGTGGCAGTTCGTAACGCGAACGATGGTATCTCTATTGCACAAACGGCTGAAGGTGCAATGAATGAGACAACCAACATTCTACAACGCATGCGTGATCTTTCTCTACAGTCGGCAAACGGCTCAAACTCAAAAGCAGAGCGTGTTGCGATTCAAGAAGAAGTAACCGCGCTAAACGACGAGCTAAACCGTATCGCTGAAACGACCTCTTTTGGTGGCAACAAGCTACTGAACGGCACGCACGGCTCTAAATCTTTCCAAATCGGTGCAGACAACGGCGAAGCAGTGATGCTTGAGCTAAAAGACATGCGCTCAGACAACAAAATGATGGGTGGCTTGAGCTACCAAGCAGAAAATGGCAAAGACAAAAACTGGAATGTCGCTGAGGGTAAAAACGACCTTAAAATCAGCCTAAAAGACAGTTTTGGTCAAGAGCAAGAAATCAGCATTAATGCGAAAGCGGGCGATGACATCGAAGAGTTAGCAACTTACATCAACGGTCAAACGGATCTAGTAAAAGCATCGGTAGACCAAGATGGTAAACTGCAAATCTTTGCAGGTAACAACAAAGTTGACGGTGAAGTATCTTTCTCTGGTGGTCTATCTGGTGAGCTAGGCTTCGGTGAAGCGAAGAACGTAACGGTAGATACGATTGACGTGACATCCGTTGGTGGTGCACAGGAATCTGTAGCTATCATTGATGCGGCATTAAAATACGTAGATAGCCACCGTGCAGAGCTAGGTGCTTTCCAAAACCGTTTCGATCACGCTATCAACAACCTAGACAACATCAATGAGAACGTGAATGCGTCGAAGAGCCGTATCAAAGATACCGACTTCGCGAAAGAAACGACTCAAATGACCAAGTCACAAATTCTATCGCAAGCGTCAAGTTCTATCCTTGCGCAAGCGAAACAAGCGCCAAACTCAGCGCTAAGTTTACTAGGCTAATTTGCCCAGTAAGAGAACTCCATTGGCTCGTGGTGAGAGATGAGCGAGTAAACCCAGCTTCGGCTGGGTTTTTTTCTGTCTGAATTCATAGCGAGTATGCCTTTTGTGAGTTGGGGATATTTGAGTTGCATCACACTTCAGTAAGTGACAGAAAATAATCGCAAAAAAATAAAAATTTTTCCTAAAGGATATGGATTGGTCGCCGTTAAAGGGATTGAGAGAAATAAGATGTACCTAAGTGAGGTGAGAGACACGATGGTGCATCAATCAAAGCCTTAAGGAGATCAACTATGGCGATTAACGTTAATACTAACGTTTCTGCGATGACCGCACAGCGTTACCTAAACCAAGCGGCTGAAGGTCAACAAAAATCAATGGAGCGTTTGTCTTCGGGTTATAAAATCAATAGCGCGAAAGACGATGCTGCAGGTCTACAAATTTCTAACCGTTTGAACGCGCAAAGCCGTGGCCTAGACATGGCGGTGAAAAACGCGAACGATGGTATTTCTATTGCACAGGTTGCTGAAGGTGCAATGAATGAATCCACTAACATCCTACAACGTATGCGTGACCTATCGCTTCAATCAGCGAACGGTTCAAACTCAAAATCAGAACGTGTAGCGATCCAAGAAGAAGTGACAGCGCTTAACGATGAACTAAACCGTATCGCTGAAACAACCTCTTTCGGTGGTAACAAACTTCTTAACGGTACTTACGGTACTCAATCTTTCCAAATCGGTGCGGACTCAGGTGAAGCAGTCATGCTGTCTATGGGTAACTTGCGTTCTGATACTTCGGCAATGGGTGGTAAGAGCTACGCAGCAGAAGAGGGTAAAGATGCGTCTTGGGCTGTTGGTGAAAAAACTGAACTAAGCATGAAGTACACGACTAAGCTTGGTGAAGAGAAAGAACTGACGATCAACGCAAAGCAAGGCGATGATATCGAACAGCTAGCGACTTACATCAACGGTCAAAGCGAAGACGTAAAAGCATCTGTTGGTGAAGACGGCAAGCTACAAGTATTTGCAGCTTCTCAGAAAGTAACGGGTGACGTTGAGTTCTCTGGCAACCTAGCGGGCGAAATCGGTTTCGGTAAAGCAAAAGACGTGACGGTTAAAGATATCGACGTTACCACTGTCGCGGGTTCTCAAGAAGCGGTTGCTATCATCGATGGTGCACTGAAATCAGTCGACAGCCAACGCGCGTCTCTTGGTGCATTCCAAAATCGTTTCGACCATGCAATCAGCAACTTAGACAACATTAATGAAAACGTTAACGCGTCTAACAGCCGCATTAAAGATACCGATTACGCGAAAGAAACGACGTCTATGACTAAGTCGCAAATTCTTCAACAAGCAAGTACTTCAATTTTAGCTCAAGCTAAGCAGTCACCATCTGCAGCGCTAAGCTTGTTGGGTTAACCGGTTTTACTTAGCTGATTTCTTCACCTAAGCGATAGATCGTTCGTTAGCCCATAAGGTGGAAGGGAGATTATGATGGAAATACCCTCATATACATCGAACATCCAGCCTTACGGTGAGCCGAATGGCACAAAAGTTGCAAAACAAAATGGCAGCGGCATAGGTACGCCTAGCACGAATATTTCAAACGGTTCACTTTCTCCTGCAAAAGTGAAAGGAGCCGAGCACGACTTCTCTGTCAAAGCCGCATTAGAAATGGCGGATACCCGTCATGAGCTTAACAGAGAAGAACGTGAAAAAATGGTGGCACAGATGAATGAGTTTGTGGATGCCATGAATAAGGGAGTGTCGTTTCGCATCGATGAAGAATCGGGGCGAGACGTAGTGACGATTTTCGAAGCCACGACTGGTGATGTGATTCGTCAAATCCCTGATGAAGAAATGCTTGTGGTATTGCGTCGCCTAGCTGAGCACACAGCTAACAGTGGTTTGTTGGTTGAAAAAGTGTAAGTCGTTTTTGAGGTGATTTGATGAGTTTAAGCCCTTTGGGGATGTCTGGCGGCATGGATATTAATGCCATGGTCAGCAAAATTGTAGATGCCGAGCGGGTACCAAAGCAGCAAAGCATCAACAACGAGCGTGCGACAATTGATGCCAGCATCAGTGCCTACGGGCGACTTAGAGAATCATTAGATACGATGAAGAACCTCATGGCGAATTTTCGTCAAGAGAAAGCCTTTGCGGTTCGTACTGTTGAAACAACAAACGACAGCATTGTATCTGCCACTGCAACGACGGATGCCATAGCCGGTAAGTATGCTATCGATGTGTTGCAGCTTGCTCAGAGCCACAAAGTCGCTTCTGATGTTTTACCTGAAGATGCGAAGTTTGGCCCTGGTAAGCTGCAGATTTCACTTGGTGATGATGATTTTAACGTTAACGTTCCATCTCGCGCTAAGCTTGTGGACGTTGTGCGTGGAATTAATGGCGCGAAAGATAACCCTGGCGTCCGAGCCTCACTCATCAACGATGTTGATGGGCCACGTTTGATCCTTGCTTCGAACTTATCGGGAAAGGACCACCAACTTAAAGTCAGTGTCGATGCCCAAGCTGGCAATCCTCTGAAACATTTCGAATATAAGACACTGGAAGACCGCGTGAATGCGCTTGAAGAAGCTCGTGAAGCGGCAGAAGCAGTGTTAGGGCCACTCAAGGCAGAGCCAACCACCGTAGACCAACCTAGTCAGCTGGATGCCGACGGCAATCCTCTACCTCCTCAAGACCAGAAAGCGGCAGATCAAGCCACAGAAAATACATCGAATGAACCAATTTCTTCTTATGGTTCAGCAGCAGCCAAGGCGGCTCAAGAGGCAATAGACAAAGCGAATCAACGTGCAGGAATGCGCCCGCAGGACAGTATCCCCGGTTGGACGGAAACCGCTTCTGGAACGCTGTTGGATTCGTACCGTATGCCAGAAATTGAACTGGATGAAGCGGCGATTGCAAAAGCTCCTGACGTTCCTGGTTGGAATAATACAGCATCTGGCACCTTGGTGGATTCTTACGTCACGACGAAAGAAGCCAAGCAGCAGCTCGAACAAGAAAAAGCAGACATCGAGCAGAAAATTGCTAGTGACAAACAACAACTTGATGAAAAGGTCGAGCGCGGTGAGCTCACCGAAGAGCAAGCCAAAGAGATGCATCGTTCTAAGCTAAAACCAGAAGAGCGTGAACGCTTAGAAAAAATCGATGTCGCAGAAACAAAAATTGCAGAAGCACAGAAGTCATTTGAAGCCTATTCAGGTATGACGCAAGTTCAAGCTGGCCAGGATTCGATGGTGATGCTTGATGGCGTCGCACAGTTGTCCAGCCACAACAACGTGATAGAGGATGCGATTGAGGGGGTAAACCTCACGATCAAAGGCAAGTCGGAAGCGGGTAAACCGCCAGCCGAAATCGGTGTCGAGTATGATCGTCAAAGTGTGCGTGCCGATATAGAAACGTTTGTGTCTGCCTATAATGCGTTTTATCAAACATCCAAAGCACTGGCGAGTGTCGACCCAACGACTGGTCAGCGAGGCCCATTAGCGGGTGATAGTACCGTGCGAAGTGCCGATGCGAGATTGAAGTCTGTTTTCTCTACCAATATTGAAAAAGCGCCGGAAAATTTAAAATCATTGACGGAGTTTGGTATTACGACCACACGTCAAGGGACACTCGAAATCAACTACGACATGCTCGACAGGCAGTTGAATAACAACTTCAATGAACTGGAAAAGTTCTTCGGCGGTAATACAGGCTTCGCAAAACGTGTAGAAGATGCCATTCACGGCATTACCGGGATTACGGGCAGTATCCGTACGCGTGAAAAAAGCCTAACAGAGCAAAATTATCGACTTAACGATGATCAAGTCGCATTGGATCGTCGAATGGACGGTCTTGAGAAACGTACCCACGCGAAATTTGCAGCGATGCAAGATGCGACGGGTAAAATGCAAGGTCAACTTGGGGCGTTAATGAACGCCATCGGCTAATGAATGGAAACTGAACTCCAAAAAATTAGTGATATTGATCAACTAATAACGCAGCACCTAGAAAAAGACGACTTTAATGCTGAAGAAATTCTTCACTTGGTCGATATCAGAGAAAGCTTATTAGAAAGTCTGTTATCCAGTGCAGAGAGCAATCCATTGGTCAAGCAGCAAGCAGAGTGGCAAGACTTGCTTACTCGAACCAAAAAAATTGTTGAGCTGATGCAAATAGAGACCTCGAATGTCGGTAAAGAACTTTATAAGTTCCGTTACGGTCAGCGCTCGCTTCAGCAGTACAAAAAATTTATTTAGAAGAGGAATACTATGCGCGGTTCTTTGCAAGCATACAAAAAGGTATCAGTCGACAGTCAGCTAAGCGCGGCTTCTCCGCACAAAGTGATTCAAATGCTGATGGCTGGTGCGATTGAACGCCTAATTCAAGGTAAAGCGGCAATGCTTGCCGGAAACATTCCTGCAAAAGGTGAACGCCTAGGGAAAGCATTAGACATTATTATTTCTCTTCGTAGCTGCCTTTCTATGCAAGATGGTGGTGAGATTGCATCTAACCTAGATGCTTTATATGAGTTTATGATCACTCAGATCTCTGCTGCGAACCATAAAAACAACCCTCAGCCAATTGATGATGTGATTGATATCATTCGTGAAATCAAATCAGCGTGGGACCAGATTCCTGCGGAATATCACAACTTAACAGCAGCCGAAGTGGGAATTTAATATCGATACCTAAGCAACCTCGAGATGCTTGATTCAGTGAGAGTGACTTGGTTTGTAGAAGCGGCGGCGATTTAAAGATCTAGTGGGTCTAAATCAAAAATCGGTAACTTTGAAAACTAAGTTTGTTTATCAGCGATTGTGCGTTTAATTCGTGAGTAAAGTTACAATCGAGCTCACACCGCACCATTGCTTGGTTGCCTTATTTTTTTATTCAAATAAAATAGAAGCCATTAGTAGCCCTAATGGCTTTTTTTGTTGCTGATTTCCCTAATTATCTATCACTAATTGAGAGACGGTGTCCCTTTCTCATTTCCAATAGTGCAAATCAAGGTTTGGCCGCAACGCACCCGAAATAAAGGCAATCATTCTTACTTATGCAAGGTTTGGCAAAGCTGCTTGTAATTGATGACGATGCTCCAAGTCGTCTAAATATAAGCAATATATTAGAATTTGTTGGAGAGAGTTGCGAAGCAGTCAGTACTGACCAGCTTGGTGATGTGGACTGGTCCGGAGTATGGGCTGGCTGTATCATAGGCAACGTATCTGCGGGGCGTGCAGCGACAACATTGATGGCTCATCTAAGACAAGCGCACCATATCCCTTTACTTGTTTTGGGGCCTTTCCCTCTATCGGTTGATGATCTACCTAACCTTGTTGGTGAATTAGAGCAGCCACTTAACTATCCACAGTTGAGTGAGGCGTTACGTCATTGTAAAGATTTTCTTGGGCGTAAAGGCGTCAACGTTGTAGCAAGCGCTCGTAAGAACACCCTTTTCCGTAGTCTTGTTGGTCAAAGCCGTGGTATTCAAGAAGTTCGTCATCTGATCGAACAAGTTTCTGGCACAGAAGCGAATGTATTGATCCTTGGTGAGTCTGGCACGGGTAAAGAAGTGGTTGCGCGTAATATTCATTACCATTCTGCATTCCGTAATGGACCATTTGTGCCAATTAACTGTGGTGCCATCCCACCTGAGCTTTTGGAGAGCGAACTTTTTGGCCATGAAAAAGGTGCATTTACTGGTGCGCTGACTTCTCGCAAAGGCCGTTTTGAGTTGGCAGAGGGCGGTACTATCTTCCTTGATGAAATTGGCGATATGCCGATGTCAATGCAAGTGAAATTGCTGCGTGTTCTTCAAGAGCGATGTTTTGAACGTGTGGGTGGCAACACGACGATTAAAGTGAACGTTCGTGTTGTTGCAGCAACGCATCGTAACTTAGAAACCATGATCGACGACGGCACATTCCGTGAAGATCTGTTCTACCGTCTTAATGTATTCCCAATTGAAATGCCAGCGCTTAAGGCTCGTAAACAAGACATTCCATTACTTCTTCAAGAGCTGATGACTCGATTAGAAGCAGAAGGTGGTCAGCCGATTTGTTTTACGCCACGGGCAATAAACTCATTAATGGAACATAATTGGCCAGGAAATGTTCGTGAACTTGCGAATCTCGTCGAGCGCATGATCATTCTTTATCCAAACAGTCTGGTGGATGTCAATCACTTACCAACGAAGTATCGCTACAGTGATATTCCTGAGTTTCAGCCAGAAACCAATCCATTTACGTCTGTTGAAGAACAAGAGCGTGACGTTTTCCAAGATATTTTCTCCGAAAACTTCAGCTTTGATACTCAAAGTGATCTCGATCACAACGTAAATGCCCCACAAGGCCTACCACCAGAGGGATTGAACCTCAAAGAGCTACTTGCAGATCTAGAAGTGAACATGATCAGTCAGGCGCTTGAAGCCCAAGGTGGCGTGGTTGCTCGTGCCGCGGATATGCTCGGAATGCGCCGCACCACATTGGTCGAGAAGATGCGCAAATACAACCTACATCGTTAGACGTAATGCTTATTTGCTTTCCTATATTCAAAACCCGCACCTTGCGGGTTTTGTTGTTTATGCATGTGTCAACTTATTGTCGCTGACTAACTTATAGTCTCTAACTAACTGGTTGATAAAATTGTAAAAATGATTGGTATATAAATTGCTTGTCTAGCTATTTAGTTGTTAAATGGCGATATTTCGACAGGCAGTACATGGACAATAACACCAACCAATCCCATCTCGATTCGGTAGAAAATCAAGTAGAGCGATACAAACAAGTATTGGATGTGATGCCTGCAGGGGTGATCTTACTTGATACACATGGTGTTGTTCGTGAAGCAAACCCAGAAGCACACCGAATTCTTGAGATTCCGTTAGTGAACGAAAAGTGGTTCACCATTATTCAAGCGGTTTTTGATCCGCGTGAGGATGACGGACATGAAGTTTCATTGCGTAATGGTCGTAAAGTGCGTTTAGCGATCTCGGCTTCGACAACCGGGCAATTGATACTCATCACGGATTTAACGGAAACGCGGTTATTGCAGTCACGAATCAGTGATTTGCAGCGTTTATCTTCTTTAGGTCGGATGGTTGCGTCATTGGCGCATCAAGTGAGGACGCCACTATCGAGTGCAATGTTGTACGCCTCTAACCTTGCCGCCCCAAATCTTCCACCAGCAACGAAAGATCGATTTCAAAGCAAATTAATGGATCGACTGCACGATTTGGAAAAGCAGGTAAATGATATGCTGCTTTTTGCCAAAGGTGGTGATAATAAAGTCATTAAGCCATTTAGCATTGCTCAGTTGGTTGCCGAATATCAGCCAATGGTCGAAACCGCGCTGAAGAACAATAACATTGACTACTTCCTTGAAGTCGAAGAAGAGCAGACCGAGCTGCTTGGCAATGCAAACGCCATTGCATCAGCACTAAGTAACTTAGTGATGAATGCGATTCAAATGTCAGGAAAAGAATCGCAAATTGATGTTTTTTTTCGTCCGGTGAACGGTGAATTGCGCATTTCTGTGCAAGACAGCGGCCCGGGCGTACCAAAAGAACTACAAGCCAAAATTATGGAGCCATTTTTCACCACACGTTCTCAAGGAACGGGGTTGGGGCTCGCGGTAGTTCAGATGGTTTGCCGTGCCCATGACGGTCGATTGGAACTTATTTCAGAGCAGGGTGATGGAGCCTGCTTTACGATGTGCATTCCGCTAGAGCGAGTGCAAGCAGAAGCGCAGTAAGCGGCTTTTGCGATAACAGGAGAATCATAATGGCGCAAAGCAAAGTGCTGATCGTAGAAGACGATGAAGGTCTTCGTGAAGCCTTGGTCGATACTCTGGCTCTGGCAGGGTACGAATGGTTAGAAGCGGATTGTGCAGAAGACGCATTAGTGAAGCTGAAGTCGAACGCAGTGGACATCGTCGTTTCTGATGTGCAAATGGCAGGCATGGGCGGCTTAGCGCTGCTTCGCAATATCAAACAGAATTGGCCAAATTTGCCGGTTCTTCTAATGACGGCGTACGCAAACATAGAAGACGCTGTGTCGGCAATGAAAGAGGGTGCGATTGATTATATGGCGAAGCCATTTGCACCTGAAGTTCTGCTCAATATGGTGAGCCGTTATGCCCCTATCAAAAGTGATGATAACGGTGATGCGGTAGTAGCAGATGAAAAAAGCCTGCGTCTTCTTGCTTTGGCAGATAAAGTCGCGCGCACCGATGCAAACGTTATGATCTTGGGCCCAAGTGGTTCCGGTAAAGAGGTGATGTCTCGTTACATCCATAATGCTTCTCATCGTAAAGATGGCCCTTTTGTCGCCATCAACTGTGCGGCTATTCCAGACAACATGTTGGAAGCGACCTTATTCGGATATGAGAAAGGGGCGTTTACCGGTGCGGTACAAGCGTGTCCGGGTAAGTTTGAACAAGCACAAGGCGGTACGATTTTGCTGGATGAAATCAGTGAAATGGATTTAAGCCTTCAAGCGAAATTACTGCGCGTATTACAAGAGCGCGAAGTGGAACGTTTAGGGAGTCGTAAGAGCATCAAGCTGGATGTGCGTCTGCTTGCAACGAGTAACCGTGATTTAAAACAGTATGTTTCAGAGGGTAACTTCCGTGAAGACTTGTACTACCGCTTAAATGTTTTCCCAATTTCGTGGCCAGCATTGTGCGAGCGTAAGGGTGATATCGCACCGCTTGCAACGCATCTTGCGGAGCGCCATTGCAGCAAGATGGGCATGCCGGTGCCAAAAATTTCTGATGTTGCATTGGAGAAGCTACTTCAATATCCATGGCCGGGTAACGTTCGTGAATTAGACAACGTGGTTCAACGTGCACTGATTTTGAGTGAAAACGGTGACATTGATGCAGAACATATTTTGCTAGAGGGTGTAGATTGGCAAGATGCGAGCAGTCTTCAGCATGTTGTTCAAAATGCTCATGTCATCGTGCCAGATGTTAAACCTGTTGCTCAAGCAGAACCGACTCACCGTGCGGCGGCTGGTGGTGAGGGGCTTGGTGGGGAGTTGCGCGATCAAGAGTATGCCATCATTCTAGAAACCTTGATTGAGTGTAACGGTCGCCGTAAAGAAATGGCCGATAAACTGGGTATCAGCCCACGAACGTTGCGCTATAAACTCGCCAAAATGCGTGATGCAGGTATCGATATTCCGGCTTAGTCGCGACATGCGTAGCCATAAGAATAAAGAGTGGTTAAACTGCAACGTTCTTGTCTTATGGCACGTTAATTGCTGTGTCAAAAAAACAGTTTTATTAATAGTCAAAGTTTTGGCTTAGAGGTGACAATGAAAGTTGATGGTATTCAAGCAGAAATGCGCGCCATGATGGTTGGGGCAACGAATGCAACGCCAGTTGGAACAGGCGCACAAGTTGGGGCAGATTTTGGTGATCTGCTCACTAAAGCCATCAATAATGTCAACTCACTTCAAAAAACATCAGGCGATCTTCAAACACGTTTTGACCGTGGCGATGCAGATGTCTCTTTATCTGATGTGATGATTGCTCGTAACAAATCCAGTGTTGCTTTCGAGGCCACTGTCCAAATCCGCAATAAACTCGTAGAGGCTTACAAAGACCTCATGAACATGCCAGTGTAATTTTAGGTAATAAGTGTGGCAGACAAGTCTACAGATTTAACCGTTAGCAATGGTGGCTCAGATGGCGCACTGATTGCGAGCTCCGATCTTGACGTTGAGGGGCAAAACCCTGATCTCGAAGAGCGTAGCGCTTCCAAATTTGATATGGCCGTAGGTGACCTCGATTTACTTCGACAAGTCGTACTCGTGCTTTCAATCTCTATCTGTGTTGCTTTGATTGTGATGCTGTTCTTTTGGGTAAAAGAACCAGAGATGCGTCCGCTTGGTGTGTATGAGACAGAAGAACTGATCCCTGTACTGGATTATCTCGACCAGCAACAGATCAATTACAAGCTTGATGGTAACAATGTTTCTGTCGAGTCGAGTGAATATAACTCGATTAAACTTGGGATGGTGCGCGCTGGTGTAAATAAACCAACAGAAGCTGGCGATGATATCTTATTGCAAGATATGGGTTTTGGTGTCTCTCAGCGTTTAGAGCAAGAACGATTAAAGCTCAGCCGCGAGCGTCAACTTGCACAAGCCATCGAAGAAATGAAGCAAGTTCGTAAAGCTCGAGTGTTGCTTGCATTGCCAAAGCACAGTGTCTTTGTTCGCCATAATCAAGAAGCGTCTGCCTCCGTTTTTTAACCCTGTCGACAGGCGCTAACCTTAAGCAAGGGGAAGTGGATTCTATCGTTGATATGGTCGCCAGTGCGGTACCAAGCATGAAGACGTCACGTATCACGGTAACAGACCAACATGGCCGTTTATTGAGTTCTGGGTCGCAAGACCCGGCATCGGCTGCGCGCCGTAAAGAACAAGAGCTAGAGCGAAGCCAAGAGCAGGCACTGCGTGAAAAAATCGACTCAGTACTGTTGCCGATTCTTGGTTTCGGTAATTACACCGCACAAGTGGATATCCAGATGGATTTCAGTGCGGTTGAGCAAACACGTAAACGCTTTGATCCGAATACACCAGCCACTCGCAGCGAGTATGCATTGGAAGATTACAATAACGGTAATATGGTGGCGGGTATTCCAGGGGCATTAAGTAACCAACCCCCAGCAGATGCTTCTATTCCGCAAGATGTAGCTCAAATGAAAGATGGTTCGGCGATGGGGCAAGGCTCGGTTCGCAAAGAATCGACACGAAATTTTGAACTTGATACTACCATCAGTCATGAACGTAAACAGACCGGAACGTTGGCACGTCAAACCGTATCGGTTGCAATCAAAAACCGCACTCACGTTAATCCAGACACCGGAGAAGTGACTCATACGCCAATGTCGGAAGCTGAAATCAATGCGATTCGTCAGGTTCTCATTGGTACGGTTGGCTTTGATGAGTCTCGCGGTGACTTGCTGAATGTACTAAGCGTAAAGTTTGCTGAGCCAGAAATGGAGCAGTTGGTTGAGCCTCCGATTTGGGAGCACCAGAACTTCAGTGAGTGGGTGCGTTGGTTTGCAAGTGCACTGGTGATTATCGTCGTTGTCCTTGTACTTGTTCGCCCAGCAATGAAGAAACTGCTTAACCCTGCTGGCAGTGATGAAGATGAAATGTATGGACCAGATGGCCTACCAATTGGTGCGAATGGTGAAACCAGCTTGATTGGTAGTGACATCGAAGGCGGTGAATTGTTCGAATTTGGTTCGAGCATCGATCTGCCAAATCTACATAAAGATGAAGACGTATTGAAAGCGGTTCGTGCACTGGTTGCCAATGAACCAGAGCTTGCGGCTCAAGTTGTGAAAAACTGGATGAATGACAATGGCTAACGACATCGTAGCGCAAAATGACAACGGCGCAGGTTTGCCGGTTGAGTTTGATGCTTCAACCATTACAGGTGAAGAAAAAGCAGCGATTTTGCTGTTAAGTCTCAACGAACAAGATGCTGCAGGTATTATTCGTCACTTAGAACCCAAACAGGTTCAACGTGTTGGTAGTGCGATGGCACGAGCAAAAGATCTTAGCCAAGAGAAAGTCTCTGCGGTGCATCGAACATTCTTAGAAGACATTCAGAAATACACCAATATTGGTATGGGCAGCGAAGACTTTATGCGTAACGCCTTGGTGGCAGCATTAGGTGAAGACAAAGCCAATAACTTGGTGGACCAAATCCTATTGGGGACGGGTTCAAAAGGTCTAGATTCATTGAAATGGATGGATCCACGTCAAGTAGCCAGCATTATTGTCAATGAACACCCTCAGATCCAAACCATCGTATTGTCCTACTTGGAAGCGGATCAATCAGCGGAAATTCTTTCTCAGTTCCCAGAGCGCGTGCGTTTGGATCTGATGATGCGTATTGCTAACCTAGAAGAAGTTCAGCCATCAGCACTGGCCGAGCTGAACGAAATCATGGAGAAGCAGTTTGCAGGTCAAGCGGGTGCACAAGCCGCGAAGATTGGCGGCTTGAAAGCAGCAGCAGAAATCATGAACTACCTAGACAACAACGTCGAGGGAATCTTGATGGAGCAAATCCGCGATCAAGACGAAGACATGGCAACGCAAATTCAAGATCTTATGTTTGTGTTCGAAAACTTGGTGGAAGTGGACGACCAAGGTATTCAGAAATTGCTGCGTGATGTTCCGCAAGATGTGCTTCAACGTGCCCTTAAAGGTGCTGATGATTCTCTGCGTGAGAAAGTCTTCAAGAACATGTCTAAGCGTGCTGCTGAGATGATGCGTGATGACATCGAAGCAATGCCACCAGTTCGTGTTGCCGATGTTGAAGCGGCTCAAAAAGAAATCTTGGCGATTGCCCGTCGTATGGCCGATGCAGGTGAAATCATGTTGTCTGGCGGCGCAGACGAGTTCTTATAATCTCTTTTAGCGTTCTTCATTGCATTGAAGAACGCTGACTCCCTCCTTTCCTCACCAATCACTTGTTACGATTGGTGTAATAAACGTGTAATCACAATAAACGGTAGACGACTCATGGTTGGTGATAGAAAACGTGGATTTATCCGTCCTGATGAAGACGATGCGATGATCGAACCTCAACGTTGGGGTTTGCCGGATTATGGTGAGCCTAAAGCAAAGCAAGCCAAAGAAACCGCCTTTAATTACGACCCTGGTTGGGTACCTAGCTTCGATGAGCCTGAAGAAGAACAAGCATTCGAACTCACCGAAGAGCAGATTGAACTGATCAAGCAAGGTGCCTATCAAGAGGGCTTGTATCAAGGTCAAGAAGCGGGCTTTAAACAGGGCTATGACAAAGGCAAAGAAGAAGGTCTACAAGCGGGACATGCAGAAGGTCTTGAAGCTGGTAAAGCGGAAGGGGTGACTGCGGGTCAAGAGTATATCCAACAGCAAGTCGAAACATTCATGAACTTAGCGAACCAATTCGCGCAACCCTTGGAGCTAATGAACGCTCAGGTAGAAAAGCAATTGGTCGACATGGTGCTTTGCTTAGTGAAAGAAGTCGTGCACGTTGAAGTACAAACCAATCCTCAAATTATCTTAGATACTGTCAAGCAGTCTGTGGAAGTATTGCCAATTTCTGGGCATCCAATTACGTTGCATTTGCATCCAGATGATATCGCGATTATTCGTTCTGCTTATGGTGAAGAAGATCTGGATTGTCGCAATTGGACGTTGGTTTCCGAACCATCTCTGAATCGTGGGGACTTGCAGATTGAAGCGGGAGAATCGAGCATCAACTACCGCATGGAAGAACGGATTAAAAGCGTGTTGAACAGCTTCTGTGGAGCGAACCGCCATCAAGGAGGCGAGTAGCGAATGCTAGCTTTGGCGGACCGTTTAAAGAACTATAAGGTCGAGGGATTAACGACGCGTCCCGTTGCGTCTGGCAAACTAGTTCGTGTGGTTGGTTTAACCTTAGAGGCAACCGGGTGTCGAGCTCCCATCGGCAGTTTGTGTCTCGTAGAAACCATGTCCGGTCATATGGAAGCCGAAGTAGTGGGCTTCTCAGGCGACAACCTTTTCTTAATGCCAAGTGAACAGATCACGGGCATCTTACCGGGCGCAAAAGTGACGCCACTAACCAGTGAAGCGGGTCTGCCTGTTGGTATGGAACTGCTTGGCCGAGTGATTGATGGGGTTGGGAATCCACTCGATGGTCTTGGCCCAATCTACACTGAGCAACGTGCTTCTTTTAATGCCGAGCCTATTAACCCATTGGCACGTAAGCCTATCTCTGAGCCACTTGATGTCGGCTTAAAAGCCATCAATGGCTTGCTGACGGTTGGTAAAGGTCAGCGTATCGGTCTGTTTGCGGGTTCCGGTGTGGGTAAGTCGGTGACATTAGGCATGATGACTCGTGGTACTACCGCACAAGTGGTAGTTGTAGGACTGATTGGTGAGCGTGGACGCGAAGTAAAAGAGTTTATTGAAGAAATTTTAGGTGAAGAGGGACGTCGTCGTTCTGTCGTGGTTGCCGCGCCAGCGGATGCTTCTCCTTTGATGCGTTTAAAAGGTTGCCAAACTTCATTGACGATTGCGGAATACTTCCGTGATCAAGGCTTAGATGTATTATTGCTGATGGACTCGTTAACCCGTTTTGCTCAGGCGCAGCGTGAAATCGCGCTGTCTGTTGGTGAGCCTCCTGCTACCAAAGGTTATCCGCCGTCGGTGTTTGCTAAATTGCCAGCGCTGGTGGAACGAGCAGGTAATGGCAGTCCGGAACAAGGGTCAATCACGGCTTTCTTTACGGTTCTTACGGAGGGGGATGATCTTCAAGACCCAATCGCAGACGCGTCTCGTGCGATCCTTGACGGCCACATTGTGTTATCGCGAGAAATGGCGGATGCAGGTCATTATCCTGCCATTGATGTTGAAAAATCAGTCAGCCGTGTAATGCCGCAAATCACCACCGAAGAGCATGTTCTTATGTCGAAAGCGGTGCGTCAGGTCCTGTCTATTTGTCGTAAGAATCAAGATTTGGTGTCGATTGGTGCATACAAGCCAGGCACCGATCCGGCCATCGATGGCGCATTTACGCTTAAACCAAGATTGGATGATTACTTGCAACAACGCATGAAAGAATCGGTGCCATACGATATGTGCGTCAACATGCTAAGAAACATTCTGGGCGGTTAATCGTAAATGGAAAATGCAATGGATTTCCTGCTCGAGCAGGCGAAAGAACGAGAAGACCAAGCCGTATTAGCCCTCAATAAAGCGCGAACAGAACTGGATGATTACTATCGTCAAGTTGAACAAATTGAAAAGTACCGATTGGATTATTGCCAACAATTAGTCGATCGCGGAAAGGGAGGCTTAACGGCCAGTCAGTATGGTCATTTAAATCGTTTCTTGACTCAATTAGATGAAACCTTATCTAAGCAAAAACAAGCAGAAAACCACTTCAAATACCAAGTTGAAAATTGCCAAGATTACTGGCTGAACATGCGTAAAGAACGTATGTCGTATGAGTGGATGATCGAAAAACGAGCCAAAGAAAAACAGGCATTAGAAGCCAAACGAGAACAAAAGCAAATGGACGAGTTCTCTACCTTGCTCTATAGCCGTAAACCAAGGCCATTTTAAGTCCTCCCAATACTAACTAGCAGCGCTTTCGTCACTCTCGATGGCCTGTGGAGCGTGATGTTGATATCGTCAGAAAAACATCAGTAGGTTTGGCGTGATTTTTGCAGAAGAGACGTTTGCAATAGGTTGTTGAAGCAAGTGCGTCATACAATTTTTCGCTATGAAGTTTGCACCGTTGTAAATGTTGGCCTTAGTCAGTGGCTAAGTCAGCGATGTCTGTTTGCCTTTGAATCAACTATGACTGCACTGAAAGTGTGCTGTTTTCACCGAGAGTTTCTTTATGAACGTGAATTTGTCCAATGTATCAGCGAGTAATAAGACTTCCAGTTTGGAGTCTTCAAATAAAGCTGCTACAGAAAGCACGGAGAGCAAAGGGTTCTTTGAAGCTTTCGTGGATGTGTTTACCGGTTCTCAGAAATCAGAAAAGATGAACACGACATCTAACACTCAACCTCAGGCTGAAAGCGCAGTAGCCGATGATGTTGCGAGCCAAGCCTCCCAAGCGGAAGAAACGCATAATACAAACTCAACAACCTCCACTAGTGAGGGGAAAGTTGGCGCAAGTTCTACCGATGTAGCATTAGATGACGCCTTGTTGAGCAAAGCTCAAAGTGAAGATGGACAGGGTCCAGCAGGCGCTTCTGACGCCGGTTATTTGGAAAACAATGCCTCGAAAAATAACGCCTCAGAAAACAACGCTTCGGAAATCAATGTGTCGGACAGTGATGATGTCAAAAGTACGATGGGTGAGGGGCAAGCGTTACTTGGGCGTATTCAACAAGCTAACCAGACACTGAATGACTCCGGTACTGCTAAAAGCGGCACTACTCAAAGCGGCAATGATTTGCCAGTGAGCGTTGAATCAATGGCGGCGAAATCTGATATCACAGAACAACAAGTCAACGTACAAGGTGATTCTGCTGAAATCGCGAGTGCAGGTTCAATGACAGGTTCTTCAGTACTAAACAACCCTGTTCAGAAGGAGCTGTCACCGCCATCAGGCCACGCAACCTCAACTGATGCTGTTGAGCTTCAAACCAGTGGTTCTGCTTTACGTTCAGAGAGTTCATCTGATGGCGTTAAATCAAGTTCAGCTACTGATAAAGCAGCGCAAATTGATTGGAATAACTCAAGTGCGCAAGTTGCACACACCCAAGCGACGTTAAATGCAACGACACAGGTCGCCATTAACGGACAGTTGGTAACACAAGGTTCAGATGCTGCGATGCTCCCTGATGCTGATTTGTTTGCTCAAGGTGGTGCGTTGGCATTACAGCGTGTTTCACTCAATGAACTTGAAGTCATCGATACGAAATTAGCTCAGGGTGAACCTCTTTCTGCTCAAGAGTTAGACATTATCGAGGGCTTAAAAACGGGCACGATGCTCGCGGACATTAAGCCTCAAGAATTTGCTCAATTTGTGGCATTGCCAAATGATGTAAAATCGGCAATGGCAGAGCACCAAGCAGCGCGTATGACGGCTTCGACATCAACTGCTACACAACAAATGCAAAACGTCACCTTGCAAGGAAATGCACAAGCAAATAGTACGCAAAATGGGGTGACTTCGAATACTGATAAAGCAGCAATGCCAGAATCGTTGACCGCCGGCAACCAAAACGCAGCTGCGATAAATTCGATGTCGCAACTGGCTTCCACCCCAGAGCAAAATAAAGCGGTGATGGGTGCGAGTCTAGCGGCGAGTGCGTTGAAGTCTGCGGCAAATCAACAAGATAAAAATGAACCACAGCATGGTTTAGCTGGGCAAATTCAAGCCGCGGCAGGTCAACAAGGAGTGGCGGCTCAGCAACAAGCTCGAGTGGATGCAGCACAGCAAGCTCAATTGCCATTGCAGTTAACTAAGGAAATGGCCAACGACCAAGTCGCGGAAAAAGTCCAAATGATGATGTCGAAGAATTTGAAGAACCTCGATATTCGACTTGATCCGCCAGAGCTTGGTCGCATGCAGATTCGCATGACAATGAACAACGATATCGCGAATGTGCATTTCACCGTAGCCAACTCACAGGCGCGTGATTTGATAGAACAAACCTTACCTCGCTTAAGGGAAATGCTTGCCCAGCAAGGTATGCAATTAGCTGATTCATCGGTACAGCAGCAAAGCGGTGGTCAACAGCAAAGACAGTATGCGGCTTCAGAACAGCAGGGGCAGGGAACGTCAGGTCGAGGATTCGCCCAAGCGGGAGATGAAAACGTTGATGGTGATGTGAATCTTGATTTGAATGTGTCTACAAAGCGTGATGGAATCAGTTTCTACGCTTAAAATGGCCATTCGAATGCGATGATAGAAATACTTTGTCCACCCCGCCAATAGGCAAATTAAATGAATCATAACGAAAAATAAGCAGATAAAGAGAACGTAATGGCAGAAGAGCAGCTACAAGGCGCGCAGGGCGCAAAAGGAAAAAGCAAGCTACTGATCATCATTATTGCCGTAGTGGTATTACTGATTGGTGGTGGTGCAGCCGCTTTCTTTTTGATGGGATCAGATGCACCAGCACAAACTGAACAAACTCAGCAGGCACAAGCGGCAGCAACCGCTCAACCTATTGCTTATGTAAATATCCCGCAGCCATTTATTTTTAATGTGACGGGGGACCGTCGCGATAGATTAGTACAGATCAAAGCACAATTGATGGTGCGAGGCAGTGAAAATGAGCAATTAGCTCGCTATCATTCCCCACTGATTGAGAGCTCGTTGTTGTCTACGTTCGCCTCTGCAACGGTAGAGCAACTGCGTTCTCCGACTGGCCGTATTGAGTTGCGTGACCGCGCTTCGGATGACATTAAAGCGGCGCTAAGTGCAGCAGTGGGTAAGCCAGTGATTGAAAAAGTACTATTTACAGATTTTGTAATTCAATAGGTAAAACGTGACCGATCTATTAAGCCAAGACGAGATTGATGCGCTTCTGCACGGGGTGGACGATGTTGATGACATTGATGAGCCCTTAGATAATGACAATGATAGTGCGATCAGTTTTGATTTTTCATCTCAAGACCGGATCGTACGTGGTCGCATGCCGACGCTCGAGCTTATTAATGAGCGTTTTGCACGACATATGCGCATTAGCCTCTTTAATATGCTGCGCAAAACCGCTGAGGTTTCGATCAACGGTGTGCAGATGATGAAGTTTGGTGAATATCAAAATACGCTCTATGTCCCAACCAGTTTGAACATGGTACGTTTTCGTCCATTAAAAGGCACCGCGTTGATCACGATGGAAGCGCGACTGGTGTTTATTTTGGTGGAGAACTTCTTCGGTGGGGATGGTCGTTTTCATGCCAAGATCGAAGGGCGAGAATTTACGCCAACGGAACGTCGTATCATCCAATTATTGCTAAAAATTGTTTTCGAAGATTACAAAGAAGCATGGTCGCCAGTGATGGGGGTTGAGTTCGAATACCTAGACTCAGAAGTGAACCCAAGTATGGCGAACATCGTCAGCCCGACGGAAGTGATTGTCGTAAGCTCATTTCATATTGAAGTGGATGGCGGTGGCGGTGACTTCCATGTTGTTATGCCGTATTCGATGGTTGAGCCTATCCGAGAATTACTTGATGCGGGTGTTCAGTCCGACAAGATGGAAACCGACGTACGTTGGAGCTCTGCACTGCGCGAAGAAATCATGGATTGTCCAGTGAATTTCCGAGTCAACTTATTGGAAAAAAACATTTCTCTGCGCGATTTGATGGAGCTGCAACCGGGCGATGTTATTCCCATTGAGATGCCGGAGCACGCAACGATGTTCATCGAAGATTTGCCGACTTATCGCGTTAAGATGGGGCGATCTGACGATAAAATGGCAGTGCAGATTTCTCAAGAAATTGAGCGACCGCACGTGGTAAAAACCGATTTAGCGTTCTTGAGTAAAGACATTATGACTGAGCTTGAGAATGACGATGCAGACGATTAAATACCCTTACCAATTGATCCACTAGTTTTTTGTTGAAAGAAACATTCTTTTGAGAAAGCCTATTTAGCATGGCAAAGATAAGGTTTAAAACAGGATATAAAAATGCAACCGAGTGACGACCAAAGACTCGCAGACGAATGGGCTGCCGCGCTTAGTGAAGACCCATCAGCACCGATGATTGATGTGGATGAAGTATTAGCGGCTCCGTTAGAGGAGCTAAGAGATACCTCAAGCCCTATCTCTGATGATGAGCGCCGCAAACTGGATACCATCATGGACATTCCAGTGACTATCTCAATGGAAGTAGGCCGTTCGCAAATCAGCATCCGTAACTTATTGCAATTGAACCAAGGTTCGGTCGTGGAACTGGATCGTTTAGCGGGTGAATCACTGGATGTATTGGTGAACGGGACGCTCATCGCTCATGGTGAAGTGGTTGTCGTCAACGACAAGTTTGGTATTCGTTTAACGGACGTCATTAGCCAAACCGAACGAATTAAAAAGCTGCGTTAACATGAGCCATTCAATCAAAACTCGATTGAAGCAAATAACAGGAGCACTGAGCTTAATGCTGAGTGCTCCTTATGCATTTGCTGCTGCACCAACCAGTCTCGACTTAGCGACTACCTTGGGTTCTTTGGTATTGGTCATTGGTGTTATTTTGCTTTTGGCGTGGTTGTTAAAACGTATGCAAGTGCCAGCAATGGGACAGCAAAAAGGATTGCGTATCATCAATCAATTGCCTGTAGGTACAAAAGAGCGCATTGCTGTAATACAGGTCGGTGAAGAGCAATTTTTAGTCGGTATTACCAGTCAATCGATTCAGACCTTAGCCAAACTAGAAAAGCCATTGAAAGAGGATGAGTTGGCGACAGGTGCTTTTGCCAGTCAATTTAGCCAACTGATAAAAAAACATGATAAAGGGTAATTCAATTCGCCTCTTGCTCAGCATGTTTGTGCTGCTGACAGGAGTACTGTTTTCTTCGCTTTCTTTTGCTCAGGCTGAGGCATCCCTATTGCCATCTAACTTGGCTCAGGGCGACAGCGTGACCGTAAAAGCAATGGAAAGTGACTCGGGGGCGAGTCGCTCTATGTCAGTGACAAACGGCACGGGTATCCCCGCCTTTACCATGACCACTAATGCTGATGGCGGCGAAGATTATTCGGTCACATTACAGATCCTAGCCTTAATGACCATGCTGGGCTTCTTGCCTGCAATGGTGATTTTGATGACCTCATTTACACGTATTGTGGTGGTGATGTCGATTTTGCGTCAGGCAATGGGTTTGCAACAAACGCCATCAAACCAGGTGATCATTGGTATTGCTCTTTTCTTGACTTTTTTCATCATGTCCCCGGTTTTAAATGAGATTAACGACACGGCCGTGCAGCCGTATCTAAATGAGCAAGTGACGGCGCGAGAAGCGTTCGATGCCGCGCAAGTACCAATGAAAGCGTTCATGCTCAAGCAAACTCGGATTAAAGATCTGGAAACCTTCGTCAATATGTCGGGAGCGCAAGTGACGAACCCAGAAGATGTTTCTATGGCGGTGCTTATTCCTGCCTTTATCACCTCTGAGCTAAAAACGGCATTCCAGATTGGCTTTATGCTGTTTTTGCCATTTTTGATTATTGACTTAGTTGTGGCCTCGGTTTTGATGGCGATGGGTATGATGATGTTGTCACCGATGATCGTGTCATTGCCGTTCAAGTTGATGCTGTTTGTGTTGGTGGATGGTTGGAACCTGATTCTATCGACGCTCGCCGGCAGTTTTGCCCTGTAGATTGGCATAGAGAGAAGAGGGTAGGACATGACTCCAGAAATGTTTGTCGAGCTATTCCGTGAAGCGCTGTGGTTAGTGCTCATCATGGTGTGCGCCATTATCATTCCAAGCTTATTGATTGGTCTTGTGGTCGCTATTTTCCAAGCCGCAACCTCCATTAACGAACAGACATTGAGTTTCTTGCCGCGTTTGATTGTCACGTTACTGGCCTTGATGTTATTCGGGCATTGGATGACGCAAATGATGACCGAATACTTTTACGGCTTGATTGAACGTCTACCTCAGGTTCTGTACTAGAGTCTCGTATGGAATACCCAACTGATATTGTTCTCGACTGGATAGCAAACTATTTTTGGCCCTATACCCGCATTTCAGCCATGTTGATGGTGATGACGGTGACAGGGGCACGGTTTGTCTCGCCTCGAATTCGACTTTATCTTGGGCTCGCGATTACTTTTGCTGTCATGCCGGCCATTCCTGCCGTACCACAAGATCTAGAATTGCTCTCTTTTCGTGGTTTTATCACGATTGCAGAGCAGATCATTATTGGTGTCGCGATGGGCATGGTGACTCAATTTATCATCCAAACTTTTGTTTTGTTAGGTCAGATTCTTGGTATGCAATCGAGTTTGGGTTTCGCCTCAATGGTTGACCCAGCAAACGGGCAGAATACGCCATTGCTTGGTCAGCTATTTATGTTTTTAGCCACGCTGTTCTTTTTGGCCACAGACGGGCACTTAAAGATGCTGCAATTGGTGGTATTCAGTTTCAAAACATTGCCGATTGGCTCGGGTACCTTAAGCGCGGTCGATTACCGTGAATTGGCAAGCTGGCTTGGGATCATGTTTAAAACGGCATTGAGCATGTCACTATCCGGTATTATTGCTCTACTAACAATTAACTTGTCATTTGGTGTGATGACGCGTGCGGCACCGCAGTTGAATATCTTCTCGCTTGGTTTTGCTTTTGCACTCATGGTGGGTTTGTTGCTGTGTTGGTACATTTTGGCGGGTTTATACAGCCATTATGAAATCTTTTGGTTGGTGGGTGAGGAGCAGATGTGCCGCCTCATTCGCTTGGAATGTTAGGTTAGTAAACCCTAGGAGACTGGTTTGGCAGAGTCAGACGGCCAAGAACGCACCGAAGAAGCCACCCCCCGACGGTTACAACAAGCCAGAGAAAAGGGACAGGTTGCTCGGTCTAAAGAGTTAGCTTCTGCTTCCGTGTTGATTGTTGGCGCGGTGGCATTAATGTGGTTTGGTGAATCTCTCGCACGCTCATTATTCTCTATCATGAGCCGCTTATTCGATCTTCAACGAGAAGAAATCTACGACACTGGCAAATTGTTTGATATTGCCGGTGGTGCGATGGTGGATTTATTGCTGCCACTGTTTCTGATCTTGGTGACGTTATTCGTTGCTGCGCTCCTTGGTGCGGCAGGGGTGGGTGGCGTGAGCTTCTCTGTTGAAGCGGCGATGCCGAAGTTGTCCAAAATGAATCCACTTAGTGGCTTAAAACGTATGGTTGGTATGCAGAGTTGGGTAGAACTGCTCAAATCCATATTGAAAGTTGGGCTAGTGACGGGCGTGGCCATTTACCTGATTCAAGCATCCCAAGCGGATTTGATTCAGTTGAGCATGGATGTGTACCCGCAGAATATCTTTCATGCGCTCGATATCTTGCTCAATTTTGTCTTACTGATAAGTTGCTCATTGTTGATTGTGGTGGCCATCGATATACCGTTTCAGATCTGGCAGCATGCTGATCAACTTAAAATGACCAAGCAAGAGATTAAAGACGAGTACAAAGAAACAGAAGGTAAGCCTGAAGTTAAAGGTCGTATTCGTATGCTCCAGCGTGAAGCGGCTCAACGTCGAATGATGGCAGACGTCCCGCAAGCGGATGTTATCGTCACTAACCCAGAACACTTCTCTGTGGCGTTGCGATACAAGCAAAAAACTGATCGCGCGCCCGTTGTTATTGCTAAAGGCACTGATCACATGGCGATGAAAATTCGAGAAGTTGCCCGTGAACATGACATCACTATTGTGCCGGCTCCACCATTGGCTCGAGCGCTGTATTACACGACGGAGTTGGAACAAGAAATCCCAGATGGCTTGTTTACGGCTGTGGCTCAAGTGCTCGCATTTGTCTTTCAGCTCAAGCAATACAGAAAGCGGGGCGGGCAGAGACCAAAACTTAATGATTACGATTTGCCGATCCCTCCTGAACATCGTCATTGATTTGGGTTATAACTAACGAAAATTCAGGTGTCTGATGCTTATTTGAGTAATTAGTCATTATTTTGGCGTTTGATCTGGTACATAGATTGCTTAGAGCCAATGAATCAATAAGAATAGATGAACTTTTAATTCTAAACCGTCGCGTAATATCAAGTAATTACATCAAATACGCATTCCTCTGAACGATTGAGAACTCTCGCAGTATGAAGTTAAGCCTGCCTTTTGCAGATAAATTGCCACGAATTCCACAGCGCTCCATGCCTGCTATTGGTGCGCCGGTTATGGTTTTGGCCACCCTTGCGATGGTGGTGCTACCGATACCTGCATACCTGCTGGATTTATTCTTCACATTTAACATCGCCCTCGCTATGGTCGTGCTGTTAGTGACTGTTTACACCCGTCGCCCACTCGACTTTGCTGCATTCCCAACGGTATTGCTTATCGCAACCTTGCTTCGCCTCGCTTTGAACGTTGCCTCGACTCGTGTGGTATTGCTCCATGGTCATGAGGGTGGCAATGCAGCAGGTAACGTAATCGAAGCCTTTGGTAGTGTTGTTATTGGTGGCAACTATGCGGTCGGTTTAGTGGTATTCCTTATCTTGATGATCATTAACTTTATGGTTGTGACCAAAGGTGCCGGACGTATTTCAGAGGTAAGTGCTCGCTTCACCCTAGATGCGTTACCAGGTAAACAGATGGCCATCGATGCGGATTTAAACGCAGGCTTAATCGATCAAGAACAAGCGCGAACTCGCCGATTTGAAGTGACCAAAGAAGCCGACTTCTATGGTTCGATGGATGGTGCGTCTAAGTTTGTAAAAGGTGATGCGATAGCGGGTATTCTTATCCTATTTATTAACATCATCGGTGGCTTGTCTATCGGTATGGCGCAATATGGTTTGGGCTTCGGTGAAGCAATGCAAATCTATACCTTGCTCACCATTGGTGATGGCTTGGTAGCCCAAATTCCGTCGTTATTGCTTTCGATTGCGGCTGCAATGATGGTAACGCGTCAAAATACCGATGAAGACATGGGCGAGCAACTGATATTTCAGATGTTCGATAACCCAAAAGCGTTGATGATCACGGCGATTATTATCGGTGTGATGGGTATCGTACCGGGGATGCCACATTTTTCTTTCCTATCGCTGGCAGCAGTGGCTGGTGGCGCCGCATATTGGCTAGACAAAAGGCAGAAACAGAAAGCAAAAGAGCCTGCTCTGCCAGTTAAAGCCGAAGATGGTAGCGAACCGATTTCTCAACGAGAGCTTTCATGGGATGATGTACAACCTGTCGACATCATCGGCCTTGAAGTGGGTTACCGTCTGATCCCATTGGTGGACCGCGATCAGGGTGGTGAACTGCTTGAACGTGTTAAAGGGGTACGTAAGAAGCTGTCTCAAGATTTTGGTTTTCTTATTCCTGCGGTTCATATTCGAGATAACTTAGAGCTCACCCCAAACAGTTATCGCATTACCCTAATGGGCGTTGCGGTTGGCGAAGCCGAAATTCGCCCAGATCAAGAGCTAGCGATCAACCCTGGCCAAGTCTACGGCATGATTGAAGGTGAACCGACGATTGATCCTGCTTTTGGCTTAGAAGCGGTGTGGATTCGAGAAGAGCAGCGCGAACATGCACAAGCGCTTGGTTATACTGTCGTAGATTCTTCTACGGTACTCGCCACCCATTTAAGCCAACTACTGACGAACAATGCCTCTCAACTGCTTGGCCATGAAGAAGTGCAAAACCTCATGGAGATGCTAGGCCGAAGTGCACCTAAATTGGTCGAAAGCTTCATTCCCGATCAATTGCCTTTGGGTGTTGTGGTTAAAGTGTTGCAGAACCTACTCAACGAAGCGATTCCAATTCGTGATATTCGCACCATTGTTCAAACTTTGGCAGAGTACTCAAGTAAGAGTCAAGAACCTGACATTCTTACGGCTGCGGTTCGTATTAGCTTGAAACGTCTAATTGTTCAGGAAATCAATGGTATAGAGCCAGAATTGCCTGTTATTACTCTTATTCCTGAACTGGAACAAATCTTGCATCAAACAATGCAGGCGTCAGGTGGCGAGTCTGCTGGTATTGAACCTGGACTTGCAGAGCGAATTCAAGCATCTCTGAGTCAAGCCACACAAGAGCAAGAACTGAAAGGAGAGCCTGCAGTTCTGCTGACTTCTGGTGTATTGCGTTCGACGTTAGCAAAATTTGTCAAAAACACGATACCCAATCTCCGAGTGTTGTCTTATCAAGAAATACCGGATGAAAAACAGATCAGAATTGTGCAAGCCGTGGGTAATTAGCCTGCGTAGTATAAATGGATTCATAGTTTGAAAATTAAACGATTTTTTGCCAAAGATATGAGAACGGCGCTACTCCAAGTGAAAGAAGAACTTGGTGCAGAAGCGGTGATCATGTCGAATAAGAAAGTGGCAGGTGGTGTCGAGATCGTTGCAGCGATTGATGGTGAGTCCAACGCATCCCCAGCAATGCGAACAGCAGCATTGCCAAATCGTGCTGCCGCTCAACCTAATCGTTACAGCGAACATCGTCAAATGTCATCATCGGCGGCGGAGCGTTTTCAAGACCGCCGTTTGGATAATGATAGATTAAGCCTGACTGCCAGTAATGAAAAATCGGGCTCGATGACGCAGCGTTTTGCGAACATGCTCAAGCAATACAGCGGATCTGGCGCCGAGTCTGATGATCATGTGGCAGAGAATGAGGACTCTTTGTCTGCTTTGCTACAACGCCAAAACAAACACCGTGAAAGCTATCAACAAGAGAGCTACCAACAGCAAGATAGCTATCAGCAACACGACAGGCAGCAACAAAGTCGTCATCAAGAAAGTCGACATCAAGAAAGCCAAGCTCCGTATCCATCGGACTCCCCATTAGCGAAGTTGATTGCTCAAGATAATCGTTTTGAACGCGCGACGCCTAAGCTTGATCCAACGCGTTACGATCGTCGTCGCCCATCGGATGAGCGTGATGACTCAAACAACGAGCTAGAAAACATGCGCGAAGAAATGACATCCATTCGTCGTTTGCTCGAGCACCAAGTGTCTGGTTTGATGTGGCAAGAAGTCGAGCGTCGTGAACCGTTACGAGCGATGTTGATAAAACGTCTTGAGCGAATGGGGGTTTCACCAGAGCTTGCCGATCAAATGGCGTGTTATATTCCGGAAGACACCAAGCCGGCTCGTGCGTGGAAAGCGTTACTGTCTTTAGTTGCAGACCAAATTAGCACGCCAAAGCAAGATATTTTAAAACGTGGCGGCGTTGTTGCCCTACTTGGCCCTACAGGGGTAGGCAAAACAACGACGGTTGCAAAGCTCGCAGCGCGTGCTGCAATGGAATACGGTGCTGACAATGTCGCACTGGTTACAACCGATACCTATCGAATTGGCGCACATGAGCAACTCTCCATTTATGGAAGAATTATGGGCTGTCCTGTAAGAGTTGCTAAAGATTCTAATGAGTTAGCCGATGTTATATATCAGCTAAGGAACAGAAGACTTATTTTGGTTGATACGGCAGGTATGGGGCAACGAGACGTCAGACTCTCCGAACAGCTTGATACTTTAATGCAAGAAAGCGGTGAAGTGATTCACAGCTACCTTGTTTTGCCCGCGACCGCACAACGTCGAGTTCTGCAGGAAACGTTGGATCATTTCCGACGCATACCACTGTCGGGCTGTATTTTGACTAAGCTTGACGAATCGTTAAGTTTGGGCGAATTCATCAGCGTGGTGATTCAGAACGCAATGCCAGTAGCGTACATCGCTAACGGTCAGCGCGTACCAGAAGACATTGTGATAGCACAACCAAAATACATGATTGCGAAAGCAAATGAACTGTTAGAGAAGTCGACAGAGAACGAACCTCACTTTTGGAACAGTGACAACGAAGGACTCTAGGGCGGCGGACTACTATGACTGAGAATATGATACACGATCAAGCAAGCGGCCTCCGTCGCTTAACACAACCATCATTAACGAAAGTAATCGCGGTTACTGGCGGTAAAGGTGGTGTGGGCAAATCAAACGTAACACTGGGTCTGGCGATCTGTATGGCTCGCCAAGGCAAAAAAGTGATGGTTCTCGATGCTGACCTTGGCTTAGCCAACGTTGATGTGATGCTCGGAATTCGTTCAAAGCGCAATTTAGGCCATGTACTTGCGGGTGAGTGTGAGCTCAAAGATGCAATTGTAGAAGGTCCTTATGGCATAAAGATCGTTCCTGCAACGTCGGGTACTCAAGCCATGACAGAGCTTTCTCCTGCTCAGCATGCTGGACTTATTCGTGCATTTGGTAGCATCGAAGACGAGATGGACGTACTGCTCATTGATACCGCAGCGGGCATCTCAGACATGGTGATCAGCTTTTCACGCGCAGCACAAGAAGTGGTGGTAGTCGTTTGTGATGAACCGACATCCATTACTGATGCTTATGCGCTGATCAAGCTGTTGAGTAAAGATCATCAAGTTCAGCGCTTCAAAGTTGTTGCAAATATGGTCAGAAGCTACCGTGAAGGCCGAGAATTATTCGCAAAATTGACATTAGTCACAGAGCGCTTCTTGAATGTCAGCCTTGAACTCGTAGCATGTATCCCATTAGATGATAAAGTACGTCAAGCTGTAAAAAGACAAAAGATCGTCGTGGATGCGTTCCCGCGCTCACCGGCTGCTCTAGCGATCAGCTCTTTAGCAAGTAAGGCATTGACTTGGCCATTACCGAAGACACCGAGTGGCCATTTAGAGTTTTTTGTCGAGCGACTACTAAACCGTACTGAATTCACAGAGGACCCTTTTGGTGAATAAAGCGATGACCTATAACCAACGTGGCAAATTGAATAGCCAGCAGGCATTCATAGAACGCTACTCTGTGTTGGTTAAGCGTATTGCTCACCACCTGTTAGGCCGTTTACCGCCGAGTGTTCAGGTAGAAGATTTAATTCAGGCTGGCATGATCGGTCTTATCGAAGCTCAGCAGAATTATGATGCGTCTAAAGGTGCGAGCTTTGAAACTTATGCGGGTATCCGAATTCGCGGTGCGATGTTAGATGACATTCGCAAAGGCGATTGGGTCCCTCGTTCTGTTCATAAGAACAATCGTGAAATTAACCAAGCGATAGCAGAGCTGGAAGGCATTCTAAATCGTGACCCATCTGATGCAGAAGTAGCAGCACATCTTGGTATGACACTAGACCAATATCATAGTGCGATTACTGATATAAGCTGTTCAAAATTAGTGGGAATTGAAGATTTAGGTGTATCTGATGATGTGATCTCACCGGCGGACGAAACCGATGATAGCAACCCATTTAAAGGGGTCGCAGATGAATCGTTTCGAAAAGCACTGGTTGAATCAATAAAACAGCTTCCAGAGCGTGAAGCTTTGGTTCTTTCGCTTTATTATGACGAAGAACTCAATTTAAAAGAGATTGGCGATGTGTTAGGTGTAAGCGAATCTCGCGTAAGCCAAATATTGAGTCAAGCGATGCAACGTTTACGCACCAAGCTCAGTGCGTGGACACAAAACGATTAAAACACTGATATTGCGATTCAGTGGAGGCAATTTTGAATAAAAATATGAAGATCCTTATTGTTGATGACTTCTCAACAATGCGCCGTATTGTTAAAAACCTACTTCGTGACTTGGGTTTCAATAACACTCAGGAAGCGGATGATGGTTTAACTGCATTACCAATGCTGAAAAAAGGTGACTTCGATTTTGTTGTGACTGATTGGAACATGCCAGGAATGCAGGGTATCGATTTGCTTCGACACATCCGTGCTGATGCAGAGCTAAAGCATCTTCCAGTACTTATGATCACAGCAGAAGCAAAGCGTGAGCAGATCATCGAAGCGGCTCAAGCAGGTGTTAACGGCTACATCGTTAAGCCATTTACAGCCGCTACGCTAAAAGAAAAACTAGAGAAAATTTTTGAACGTTTATAACGATCTATTTTGCTTTGTTGCTCGGGCTATCACTCCAAATTCTTAATATAAAAGGATGGCTCGTTTGACGCTGAAAAAGTCAAATAAGAAAAGATAAACGTATTAAGGGTCTATTCAGGATGATCTCACTAGAGCAGGCGAAGTCGCTCGTTCAGATGCTAGAACAAGGGGAGCAAGAGCAAGCTAACGCACTTGTTGCCTCGTTATATGAAGGTCAAGGAAATCCGATGTTGCAAGAAATCGGAACATTAACCCGCGATCTTCATGACTCACTAAAACAGTTCAATCTTGAACAACGCATGACAGAAATTGCAAGAGATGAAATCCCAGATGCAAGGGATCGTCTGCAATATGTGATTGAAAAAACCGAACTGGCTGCAAACCGAACCATGGATGCAGTGGAACGCTGCTTACCTATCGCAGATAACCTACACGAGTGCCTTCAGCAAGTTCGTCCTCAGTGGAACGAACTTATGCATGGACGCATTGAATTAAGTGACTTTAAAACGCTTTGTTACCGTATCGATGAGCTTTTAGTTCAAGTCGAGGGTGACAGCACCGAGTTGCGTGGTCAATTGACCGAAATTCTAATGGCACAAGACTTCCAGGACTTAACTGGCCAAATCATTCGTCGCGTGATTACGCTCTCCAATGAAGTGGAAGATCGCCTGGTTGAGATATTGACCGTCTTTTCTGGCAATAAAACAGAACAAGATGCTCAAGTTTCGCCACGACCATCAGATAAAAAGAGTAAACAATCAAGCGAAGCTGAAGGCCCGATTCTTCATCCAGAACTTAGGGAAGATGCGGTTTCATCGCAGGACGAAGTTGATGACTTATTGTCCAGTCTTGGATTTTAAAGGTAACGTATGAGCTACGATTTAGATGAAGATATTCTTCAGGATTTTCTGATTGAAGCTGGAGAGATTCTCGAGCTGCTTTCTGAGCAATTAGTCGAACTGGAAAACAATCCGGAAGATAAAGATCTCCTTAACGCGATTTTCCGAGGTTTCCACACCGTGAAAGGCGGTGCTGGTTTCTTATCATTAGGCGAGCTGGTGGATACTTGTCACGGCGCTGAGAACGTGTTTGACGTGTTGCGAAACGGTCAGCGCTCGGTGACGGCAAGTTTGATGGATACCATGCTTAAAGCACTTGATACGGTGAATACGCAGTTTCAAGCAGTGCAAGACCGTGAGCCTTTAGAAGCGGCGAATCCTGCATTGTTAGAAGAGTTACATCGTTTATGTAAACCTGAGTCTGAAGATGAAGCAGTGGTGGCTTCATCGCCGGTTGTTAGCTCTGCTCCTACCATTGAAGAACCTGAGATTATCGAATCGATGGTGTTTGATTCAATCGCGGATAAGCCTGCAACAACGACGAATGCCAGTGTAGGTTCAGTCGATGAAATCACACAAGATGAATTCGAGAAACTGTTAGATGAGCTGCATGGTAAAGGTGCGGCTCCGGGTGCTTCTGCGCCAAGCGTTTCGGTTGAACCTGTTCATGTAAGTGCTCCAACGACAGAAAGCGGCGACATTACGGACGACGAATTTGAACGCCTTTTGGATGAGTTGCATGGTGTAGGTAAGAGTCCATCGGCTTCAACGATCGCGCCAGTAGAGCCACCAAAAGCGCCAGAGCCTGTTGCGCCAGTGTCGTTTACATCAGATGACAGTGATCTGATGACGGACGAAGAATTTGAAAAACTTCTCGATGAATTGCATGGGGCGGGTAAAGGTCCATCAATTGAGGAGCTTGATTTCGCGACTAAACCTGCGTCGGCAAATTTTGAATCTGAAGCACCTCAAGTTGCACCAACACCAAGTGCTCCGGCTTCGAGTTCTCCTAATTCGAGTGCACTAACGTCAAGTCCTGCTGCAGCGCCCCAGACTCCAAAGCCTGAAGCACAGCCTGTTGCCGTAAAAGAAGAAGCGAAAGCGGCACCCGCTGCGAAAAAACCACAGGCAGAAGCGACAGTGCGAGTGGATACTTCGACGCTAGATACCATCATGAACATGGTCGGTGAATTGGTATTGGTTCGTAACCGTTTACTGAGCCTCGGTTTGAATAGCAACGACGAAGAAATGGCGAAAGCCGTCGCAAACCTTGATGTGGTTACCGCCGATCTTCAAGGTGCGGTAATGAAAACGCGCATGCAGCCAATTAAGAAAGTCTTTGGCCGTTTCCCACGAGTGGTTCGCGATTTGGCGCGTAACTTAAATAAAGACATCGTGCTTGAAATGCGTGGCGAAGAGACCGATCTAGATAAAAACCTCGTTGAAGCGCTCGCGGATCCATTGATTCACTTGGTGCGTAACTCGGTAGACCACGGTATTGAAATGCCAGATGACCGAGTAAAAGTAGGGAAACCTCGTACGGGTAAAGTCATTCTGTCTGCATCGCAAGAAGGTGACCATATTGAACTTGCTATCGTTGATGATGGCGGCGGTATGGATCCGAACAAACTTCGTGGCATTGCGGTTAAGCGCGGCATGATGGATGAAGATGCGGCTGCGCGTCTGACAGACAAAGAGTGCTTTAACTTAATTTTTGCACCAGGCTTCTCAAGCAAAGAGAAAATTTCTGACATCTCTGGCCGTGGTGTTGGTATGGATGTGGTAAAAACCGCGATCAATACCCTAAATGGCTCGATTGATATTGATTCTGAGCTGGGTAAAGGTACTAAGATTACGATCAAAGTTCCGTTGACCTTAGCGATTTTGCCAACGCTGATGGTCGGTGTCGGTGGGCATCCATTTGCGCTCCCTCTTGCATCAGTGAATGAGATCTTCCATTTAGATTTGAGCCGTACCAACGTTGTTGATGGTCAGTTGACGATCATTGTTCGTGATAAGTCGATTCCATTGTTCTACTTGCAGAACTGGCTAGCGGCAAAATCACCTCGCGTGCAAGAACGTGCTGGGCATGGTCATGTCGTGATTGTTCAGATTGGCAGCCAACGTGTTGGATTTGTAGTGGATACCTTAATTGGTCAAGAAGAAGTGGTGATCAAACCTCTAGACAATCTACTACAAGGCACGCCGGGTATGGCGGGTGCGACGATCACCAGTGATGGTCACATTGCGTTGATTCTCGACGTGCCAGATCTACTTAAGCAATATGCTGCAGCGTCGCGCATTTAAGCGCGGCGAGCAGTTGGAAAAGGAACAAAATGGCGATTAAAGTATTAGTCGTTGATGATTCGAGTTTTTTTCGTCGTCGCGTTAGCGAAATCATCAACTCAGAATCGCGCCTAGAAGTGATTGACGTTGCGGTAAACGGTAGAGAAGCGGTAGAAAAAGCCAAAGCTCTTAAACCGGACGTTATCACGATGGATATCGAGATGCCTGTCATGGATGGTATTACTGCCGTCCGTGAAATTATGGCGGCGTCTCCAACGCCAATATTGATGTTTTCGTCACTAACGCACGATGGAGCGAAAGCAACACTTGATGCGCTTGATGCTGGGGCTTTGGATTTCCTACCGAAAAAATTCGAAGACATTGCTCGCAATAGAGAAGAAGCCGTCTCTTTATTGCAACAGCGCGTGATTCAAATTGCCGCTAAACGTGCATTTATGCGCAGGCCTGCATTGAGAAGCGCACCAACACCAAGTTCGATAACTCGACCGTTGGCATCACGAGCGGCACCAACGTCAGCACATTCGTCAACGTCGGCTCCAAGTCGTCCTATGGCGCTGAAGTTTCGTGCATCAGGTAAGCGATACCAACTGACAGCGATTGGCACGTCTACAGGTGGGCCAGTGGCTTTGCAAAAAATTCTGACTCAGTTACCTGCGAACTACCCGCATCCAATCGTGCTTGTTCAGCATATGCCAGCAACGTTTACGGCAGCATTCGCGAGTCGTTTGAATACGCTTTGTAAGATCCAAGTGAAAGAAGCAGAAGACGGCGATGTTTTGCGTGCTGGTGTTGCATACCTTGCTCCAGGCGGTCAGCAAATGATGATTGATGGACGCCCAGGAGCCGCTCGTATTCGCATCATCGATGGTGGTGACCGCATGAACTACAAACCATGTGTCGATGTAACGTTTGGTTCTGCAGCGAAAGTCTATGGTGACAAAGTTCTGTCGATGGTTTTGACGGGTATGGGGGCCGATGGTCGTGAAGGTGCGCGCATGCTGAAATCTGCCGGGGCGACGATTTGGGCTCAGGACGAAGAAAGCTGTGTGGTATATGGTATGCCTCAAGCTGTCGCCAAAGCAGGGATCTCAACTGAAGATTTACCTCTCGACCGCATTGCAGAGCGCATGTTGGTTGAAGTGGGATTGGCTTAGGAAAAAACATGATCGTTTGGAGTGTAGCGAACCAAAAAGGTGGCGTGGGCAAAACAACGTCGACAGTCACACTGGCTGGATTATTGAGCCAAAAGGGACATCGCGTACTGATGGTCGATACCGACCCGCATGCGTCACTGACGACGTATCTTGGGTATGATTCTGACACCGTTGCTTCCAGTCTTTTTGATTTATTTCAGTTAAAGACATTTTCGCCAGAAACAGTGAAGCCTTTGATTCTGAATACAGAGTTGGATGGTATGGACATTATTCCTGCGCATATGTCTTTAGCAACGCTTGACCGTGTCATGGGTAATCGTAGCGGGATGGGGTTGATTTTAAAGCGTGCACTTCAAGCAGTTTCTCAAGATTACGATTACGTATTGATTGATTGCCCTCCGATCTTAGGCGTCATGATGGTCAATGCATTGGCGGCAAGTGATCGGATTTTGATTCCGGTGCAGACCGAATTCTTGGCCATGAAAGGTCTGGAGCGCATGATCCGTACTTTGACCATCATGCAGAAATCACGCCCGGATGGTTTTAAAGTCACGATTGTTCCAACCATGTACGACAAGCGAACAAAAGCATCGTTACAGACATTAACGCAACTGAAAAAGGATTATCCAAATCAGGTGTGGACGTCTGCTGTGCCAATTGATACCAAGTTCCGCGATGCAAGTTTGAAGCATTTGCCTGCATCGCATTTTGCTTCTGGAAGTCGAGGCGTCTTTGCATACAAGCAATTGCTGATTTACTTGGAGAGGCTTGCGTTCGATGAGTAGCCACGACGTACTTTCTAGTGAACAGGCGTTGGATGATTACTTCACCGCTCTGCTTGGCGAAGATATCGAGGTTGTTGAGCCTGAAATAGAGCGAGACATGTTTGCAAAAGCGTTATCATCTGCAGAGCCAGAGCCAGAGCCAGAGCCAGAGCCAGAGCCAGAGCCAGAGCCAGAGCTAAAACTACAGTTAAAATACGCAGAGCCTGAATCTTATCAATTCAGCGATATATACGCGCCTGCATTAGAAGCGCCAAATCTGGAAGACGTACAGCGACTACTGAGTCAACTTGAATCGATCAATCCAGCGATTGAGCTTGATTTTTCGGCTGAATCGCAACCCATTGAACCTGACACCAAAGTCGAGGTTCACGTTGCAGAAATTGAAGAAATTCAAGATTGGAACATTGAAGAAGCACCAGCGTATTCGACAGAGGCCGAACTACTAAATCTAGAACTTAAGTTTGATCTAGAATCAAAACTAGAACTAGAAACTAAGCTTGGGTCAGAAATTCAGCTTGAGTCAGAAACTAAACCTGAATCAGATACTAAGCGGGATACCGTTGAAAGTGTTGCATCCATTGTTGATATCGACGTTGAGACGCAACATGAATTGTCTCCAAAATTAGAGACACAAGCAGGGGCGTCAGTCCCTCTCTCATGGGAAAACACGCAACGTACGCAAGATTTTCAAGTGCTGTACTTTGATGTGAATGGCGTTACTTTTGCTGTCCCGCTTGATGAGCTGGGTGGGATTCACCGAATTACAGAGCTCAATCACTTAATTGGCCGTCCGGCTTGGTATCTCGGTTTACAAACTGGACGCGAACAACAATTCGATGTTGTGGATACGGCAAAATGGGTGATGGCCGACAAACTTGTTGGTGAAGAGTACAAAGAGAATTACCAATATGTCGTCATGCTAGGAGAAAGCATGTGGGGGCTGGCAAGTAACCAGTTAATGGGAACGGAAACCCTCAATATCGACAAAGTTCGCTGGCGTGAGCAAGTAGGAAAGCGCCCTTGGCTAGCGGGCATGGTGAAAGAAAAAATGTGTGCTTTAATTCATGTCCAAGCACTAATAAACATGCTAAACGCTGGTTTAGATGTAAAATCAATGAATTAGAATTTGGTCGGGAACGACATTAACGAGGATTAACTATGTCTCAAGCTTTTGAAGTTGAAGTGAAGAAAGATACATCGAACGACGAGGTTCTTCAGTGGGTGACGTTCCAACTAGAAGAAGAAACGTATGGCATCAACGTGATGCAAGTTCGTGAAGTGCTTCGCTACACAGAGATTGCTCCAGTTCCAGGTGCGCCTGATTACGTGTTAGGTATTATTAACCTACGTGGTAATGTTGTAACGGTTATTGATACACGTTCACGCTTTGGCTTAATGGAAGGTGAAGTAACTGATAATACGCGTATTATTGTGATTGAATCTGAGCGCCAAGTGATCGGTATTCTGGTCGATAGCGTGGCGGAAGTGGTTTACCTACGTTCATCTGAAATAGATACAACACCATCTGTTGGTACCGATGAAAGTGCTAAGTTCATTCAAGGCGTGAGCAACCGTGATGGTAAGCTACTGATCTTAGTTGATTTGAATAAACTGCTTTCAGATGACGAATGGGATGAGATGGCTCATCTATAAAGGTTATTAAATCATGGCTGAAGATACATTCCACTCTTTACCATTGTTAATTGGTGGTTTTGTTTTTGTTTTCTTTGCATTACTCCTGCTTCAGTTACGGATACGTGCCGGGTTTCAAAAACAGTTGGATCAGCAACGTGCACAAGCGCGAAATGCGGAAAAAGAGGCACAAAAACTCAATAAGCAATTATTGGAAGTGCGTTCAGTTGTTGTCGGTCTAGGTCAAAAAGTCACAGAACAGCAAGATATCATGCAGCATCTTAGCGAGCGTATTAGAGAGCTAGAGCATGCAGACACCGATGGACGTTTGTACAGCCGAGCGAGCAAAATGGTCCAACTTGGTGCTGATATCAATGAGTTGATTGAAGAGTGTGAGCTACCAAAAGCAGAGGCGGAACTGATGTTGTCTTTGCAGAAAAAACTCGCGGGAAAAGAAAAAATCCCACCGCTTACCAGCCAACCACTTGATGTCCCATCTTACCCTTCTCGAGGGCGAGGACGTTAAAGAGAAAAAGAAGCTTCGGCTTCTTTTTTTATTTCTAAAATATAAACTTATAACCATTTGTGGTTAGTTTTATTGGAATGTGACAACAAGTTAACAAAAACTCACGAAGTTACATAGTTCATCGCTTTCTTATTCTGTTTTGTCACAACTAAGCTGTGCTAATATAGCGCCTCGTTCATTTTTTAGTTGATGCCCTATGTTAGAAGTCTCTAACCTTACTGCGATCCGCGATGAAAGGATCTTGTTCGAAAAGCTGCAGTTTGAAATTAAACCTGGAGAACTCGTCCAAATAGAGGGACGTAATGGCACAGGGAAAACAACATTGCTACGTATCGTAACCGGATTAGGCGATAGAGAAGAGGGCATCATCAAATGGAAAGGTGAATTGATTGAGAAAGCTCGCGATGTTTTCCATCAAGATTTGCTTTTTCTAGGACATCAAACTGGCGTGAAGCGAGAGCTTACCGCGCTAGAAAATCTGCGTTTTTATCAATCTATCCATAATAATCGCTCTTCAGATGAAGAAATCTTTGCTGCCCTCGCTCAAGTGGGGCTAGCTGGAAGAGAAGACGTGCCTGTAGCACAACTTTCTGCAGGGCAACAGCGACGAGTTGCGCTAGCCAGACTTTGGTTGAGTAACCAAATTTTATGGATTTTGGATGAACCTCTTACCGCAATTGACAAACAAGGTGTGAAAGTTCTTGAATCCCTGTTTGCTCGTCATGCAGATAATGGTGGCATCGTCGTGTTAACCACACACCAAGATATGTTTGCAGATAGCACAAAACTTAGAAAAATTAAGCTAGGTGATTGAGATGATATCTTCCATGACCACCATTATCCGCCGTGAGTTGCTGATCGCATTTCGTCGTCAGGCCGATATTCTAAACCCGCTGTGGTTCTTTATTATTGTTATCACTTTGTTCCCATTGAGTATTGGTCCTGAGCCAAATTTGTTAGCACGTATTGCTGCGGGCATTGTTTGGGTTGCTGCATTGCTCTCTGCGTTATTATCATTGGAGCGTCTATTTCGCGATGATTTCCAAGATGGTTCGCTAGAGCAAATGATGCTAATGCCAATCCCTTTGCAACTTGTTGTTCTTTCGAAGGTCATAGCTCATTGGTTGTTAACGGGGTTACCACTTATCTTGATCAGCCCACTGTTGGCCGTATTACTTTCTCTTGATTTTAATACTTGGTTGTCTGTGGTTCTGACGTTAGTGATCGGCACGCCAGCACTGAGTTTTATCGGTGCAATTGGAGTGGCATTGACCGTTGGATTGCAAAAGGGCGGCGTACTTTTGAGTTTGCTGATTCTTCCGCTCTACATTCCAATTTTGATTTTTGCGACATCTGCAATTGATGCTGCAGCATTGGGTATGGCGTATAACGGTCAATTGGCAATTTTAGGCGCGATGTTGATGGGGGCAATGACATTGACTCCATTTGCGATCAGTGCGGCATTAAGGGTTAGTGTTAATTAACTCAATAAAGAGCGTCTTAGTTGGCGTTTGATCAAAGAATTATTATTAAAGCACTGCTACGGTCCCGGCCCTCTGGATAGTGTCCCTGAAGTAAGAGCGAGAATTAAACATGTGGAAATGGCTCCATCCTTATGCCAAGCCAGAAGCAGCTTATGATTTAAGTGGTAAGTTTCTCCCTTGGTTTTCTGTATTGGCCTTAGTCTGCTTATCGGTAGGTACGGTATGGGGGCTTGCGTTTGCTCCATCGGATTACCAGCAAGGTGACAGTTTCCGAATTATTTATATTCACGTCCCTTCCGCCATTTGGTCGATGGGTGTTTACATGTCGATGGCGATTGCTGCATTTATTGGCCTAGTGTGGCAAGTTCGACTTTCTAACATGGCTGCATTAGCAATGGCGCCGATTGGTGCGGTGTTTACCTTTATTGCTTTGTTAACGGGAGCAATCTGGGGTAAGCCGATGTGGGGCACATGGTGGGTATGGGATGCACGTTTAACATCCGAACTGATTCTTCTATTTTTATACCTTGGTGTGATCGCGCTTTACCATGCATTTGATGATCAAAAAACAGCGGCAAAAGCGGCGGGTATTTTAGCGATTGTTGGTGTGGTTAACCTTCCGATTATTCACTTCTCTGTGGAGTGGTGGAACACGCTTCACCAAGGAGCAACGATTACAAAATTTGAAAAACCATCTATCTCAGCAAATATGCTTTGGCCGTTGCTATTGAATATTTTTGGCTTTGCGTTTTTCTTCGGTGCTGTAACGATGGTGCGTTTTAGAAACGAAATTATCAGCAAAGAGAGCCACCGACCTTGGGTGCGCAAACTGGCCACCGAAAAAGCGCAGTGAGGGAATTGAATTATGCATTTTGAAACTCTAAGCGATTTATTTGCCATGGGTGGCTACGCGTCATACGTGTGGAGCGCATTTGGTATTACCTTTTTATCTATGATCATTTTGTTGGTTTCTAGTCTTCGTCGAGGAGATGCGTTATTGAAAGAAGTTCAAGCAAAAATTGATCGTCAAACGCGCATTGACGCGGCGAAAAATATGGAGAACACCTTATGAACCCGAGACGTAAAAAGAGGCTAGGTATTATTTTAGCCATTTTTATCGGTATCAGTGCCACGGTTGGTTTGATGCTTTATGCACTTAACCAAAACATGGATCTCTTCTATACGCCGACAGAGCTTGTTAATGGTAAGCCTGATGGCAGCAAGCCAGAGGTTGGTCAACGTCTGCGTATTGGCGGTATGGTTGTAGAGGGTTCTGTTCGCCGTGATCCTGAGTCTCTAAAAGTTCTTTTTGATTTGCACGATGTTGGTCCGAAAGTGACGATCGTTTACGAGGGGATTCTTCCTGACTTGTTCCGTGAGGGGCAGGGCATTGTTGCTCAAGGTGTTTTAGAGAATGCAACCACAGTCAAAGCGTTCGAAGTTCTTGCGAAACACGACGAAGAGTACATGCCACCAGAGATCGCAGAAGCGATGAAGAAAACGCATGAACCTTTGCAATACACAACCGAACAGAAACAAGGAAGCGGCCAATGATTGCTGAAATCGGTCACTTTGCCCTCATTTTATCGCTTGCGATGGCGGTGCTGTTAAGCATTCTGCCGTTATGGGGAGCATCAAACAACAATACAATGCTGATGAACACAGCACGACCACTATCATGGTCGATGTTCATTATGCTGTTTTTCTCTTTCGTCATCTTGTGTTGGGGTTTTTATACTAACGACTTCACGCTGCAATATGTTGCGAGCAACTCAAACAGCCAACTTCCGTGGTATTACCGTTTAACGGCGGTTTGGGGCGCGCACGAGGGTTCATTATTGCTTTGGGTTCTTATCCAAGCAGCATGGACGGTAGCCGTTGCGACTTTCAGCCGTGGTATGCCACAAGAATCGGTTGCGCGAGTGCTTGCCGTAATGGGTATGATCTCAGTCGGTTTCTTACTGTTCATTATTTTGACTTCTAACCCATTCTTACGCACGTTGCCATTCTTCCCGGTAGACGGTCGAGACTTGAACCCTCTGCTTCAAGACCCTGGTTTGATCGTTCACCCTCCAATGCTATATATGGGTTATGTTGGCTTCTCGGTTGCTTTCTCGTTTGCCATTGCTTCTTTAATGACAGGTCGTCTTGATACGGCTTGGGCACGCTGGTCTCGTCCTTGGACAACCGCTGCATGGGTATTTCTAACACTCGGTATCGCACTAGGCTCTTGGTGGGCATACTACGAACTTGGTTGGGGTGGCTGGTGGTTCTGGGATCCAGTGGAAAACGCATCATTCATGCCTTGGCTAGCGGGTACAGCATTGATGCACTCTCTAGCAGTAACAGAAAAACGCGGTACATTTAAAGCTTGGACTGTACTACTGGCGATCTCTGCATTCTCGTTAAGTTTGCTAGGTACGTTCTTGGTTCGCTCTGGTATTTTGGTCTCCGTACACGCGTTTGCCTCTGATCCATCGCGCGGTATGTTCATTCTTGGTTTCCTAGTGTTCGTTATCGGCGGTTCTTTATTGTTGTTTGCTGTGAAAGGAGCAGCGGTTCGTGTACGTGGCAACTTCGATTTGGTATCACGTGAAAACGCATTACTAGCGAATAACGTTCTGATTATCGCAGCGCTTGTGGTTGTCCTTGTCGGCACGCTACTGCCATTGGTTCATAAGCAAATTGGTCTTGGTTCGGTTTCTATTGGTGCGCCATTCTTTGACATGCTATTTGCTTGGTTGATGATGCCATTCTCGTTCTTACTAGGTATTGGTCCACTGATTCGCTGGAAACGAGACAACTTATCTAAGCTTGTTAAGCCGATGATTGTATCTGGCATCTTGTCTTTCGGCTTAGCCGCAGTGTGTGTTTACTTGTTCGCAGATTTCTTCTCAGTCATGGCTTACATTGGCTGGGTAATGGCAATCTGGATCATCTCGATGCACGGTTTTGAGCTATACGAACGCGCAACGCACCGTCATCGCTTTGTCGAGGGCGTACGTAAACTACAACGTAGCCACTGGGCGATGATGCTAGGCCACATTGGTCTTGCTGTTACCGTTATTGGTATTGCGATGGTGCAAAACTATAGCATCGAGCGTGATGTTCGCCTGGCTCCTGGTGAGCATTTTAAGATTTACGGTTACGATTTTTACTTCTCTGGCCTACGCGATAAAGACGGTCCGAACTACGATGGTTACATCGCGGATTTTGAAATCACTAACGATGGTAAATATGTGAATACCCTCCATGCGGAGAAGCGTTTTTACCGAACAGCGAAGTCAATGATGACCGAAGCGGCAATCGATCGAGGCATCACTCGCGACTTGTATATTGCGATGGGTGAGCGTTTGGATGACAACCGTTCTTGGGCTGTACGTATTTACTACAAACCATTTGTTCGTTGGATCTGGGCTGGTTCTTTGATTATGTCTCTAGGTGGTGCTTTAGCTATCTCAGACAGACGTTACCGCTTTCGTAAAACAACGAAGAAAGACGGACAATCAAAGCTAGCGGAGAAGGAAGTATAATATGAATAAAAAAGTCTTATTTATCCCGTTGGTGGCTTTTATGGTTTTGGCGGGCATCTTCGCAACTCAGTTGGTTCGCAACCAAGAGGGCGATGACCCAACGAAACTAGAGTCTGTACTTGTTGGTAAACCCGTACCGAAGTTTCACTTAGAAGACTTAGCGGAACCTGGTAAGCAATATGACCAGTCGATTTTTAAGGGCGAACCTTTGCTACTCAATGTTTGGGCAACGTGGTGCCCAACCTGTTACGCAGAACACAAGTACCTAAATGAATTGGCGGGCAACGGCGTGAAGATCATCGGTATGAATTATAAAGATGATCGTAATAAAGCGATTGGCTGGTTGAACGATCTTGGCAACCCATACCTGATTAGTCTGTTTGATGGCAGCGGTATGCTTGGTCTGGATCTTGGCGTATACGGCGCGCCGGAAACATTTGTTATTGATGCAAATGGAGTCATTCGTTACCGCCATGTTGGTGATGTGAATCCACGCAATTGGGCGGAAACGCTAGAACCGCTTTATACCCAATTGGTTGAGGAGGCGAAGCAATGAAAAAGTTTATCTTAGCCGCTTTCGCCGCGATGACATTTTCGATTGCTGCTCATGCAGCGATCGAGGTGTATGAGTTTGATAATTTGCAGCAAGAGCAGCAGTTCAAAGAGCTTGGGCACACCTTGCGCTGCCCTAAATGTCAGAACAATACGATTTCAGACTCTAATGCTGAACTCGCGCAAGACTTACGTCATAAGGTTTATGAAATGACCAAAGAGGGTAAGTCTAAAGACGAGATTGTTGACTATATGATTGCTCGCTACGGCAACTTCGTGACTTACAATCCTCCGTTCACTATGGCGACGGCCATTTTGTGGCTTGGTCCATTTGCGGTTGTTTTAGGTGGTTTTGGCTTGATCGTACTACGTAGCCGCAAGTCAAAAGCGCTGGCTGCACAAGATAGTGAAGAAGACTGGGACGCAGAGAAAGAAGCGCGCCTTAAATCACTACTTGAAGAAGAGAATAACGGAGATAAGAAGTAATGACTCTATTTTGGATTGCTACCGTTGTTCTTACGCTTGTCGCATGTGCACTGATTGCATTACCGATACTCAAGCAAAAAGCCAACAACGATGAAGTGTTGCGTGATGAGCTAAACAAAGCGTTTTATAAAGACCGTCTTTCAGAACTTGAAGAAGAAACCGATGAAGGTTTGGTTGAGAGCCAAGATGAATTGATTTCTGATTTGAAGCAGTCTTTGCTAGATGATATCCCAAGTGAAAAAGTGCAGGGTGAAACTAAAGTCTCGCCAATGGCGGTTTTGATTCCATCTGTAGTGCTGACGGTGGCATTAAGCTATGGCTTGTACTTCAAATTTGGCGCATCACAAGATGTGATTCAATGGCAGGAAGTCACTTCCAATCTTCCGGAGTTGTCTAAGAAGTTGATGTCTGCTTCTTCTCAGCCATTAAGCGAAGATGAAATGGCTGATTTGTCTTTGGCATTGCGTACCCGTCTGCATTACCAGCCAGAAGACTCTACCGGTTGGTTATTATTGGGGCGTATTGCGCTAGCAAATCGTGATGTAACCACAGCTATAGATGCGATGGAGAAATCGTACAAGTTGGATCCGAAAGATCCTGATGTTCAGCTTGGTTACGCACAAGCCCTTATGTTGTCACAAGACGATATGGATCAAGCGACGGCACGTTCATTACTTGGCAAACTGATGCAGCAAGATTACGTTGATTTACGTGTCTTCTCACTGCTTGCGTTTGACGCATTTGAACGTCAAGATTTCCCTGCGGCGATTAAGTACTGGGGTATCATGCAGCAAATGATTGGTCCAGAAGACAGCCGCTATGAGATGTTAGGTCGCAGCATTGAAAGTGCGCGTAAGCAGATGGGCGAAGCCGTTTCTCCAGATAAGAGTGTTGCAGTTACGATTAATGTGGCACCGGAAGCGCAATTGGATCCCAATGCAGTGCTGATTGTGTCTGTTCATCGTGCTGATGGTTCGCCAATGCCAGTGGCGGCAGCTCGTTACCCGTTAGGCACATTCCCTCGTACTGTGGTACTTGACGATGGCAATTCGATGATAGAAGGCCAAAAACTTTCGTCGTTAGACAAGCTTTTAGTACGTGTGCGTGTCGATTCTGATGGTAACGTTGCAACGCGTGATAAAGATTGGCACGGTGAGAGCGAAGCGGTTGAGTTTGGTCAGCCAGTTGATGTGACAATTGATAAACAGTATCAATAATTCACGTTCGACTCTGATATATGACACTTTGTGATTATCAGGTCGGATTTGTGGTATGACTAAGACCGATCGAGTAGAATGATTAAGGCCAGCATTAGCTGGCCTTTATTTTAATAGTCGTATGGAACACAGAATGTATAACAAGGGTAAATCCATCTTGTTGTTGCTGTTTGCAGTTGGGCTGGCAGGGTGCTCAACCGCACCAGACAAAGCAGTAACAGAAGACAATGAAACAAATCAGGCGACTGCGGATGTTTATGATCCGTTAGAGAGCTTTAACCGTGCGATGTGGGATATCAACTACGATTATCTAGACCCGTACTTGGTTCGCCCTGTTTCACTGGCGTATGTTGGGTATACGCCCGTTCCAATTCGTTCTGGTATCGCTAATTTTCTCGCAAACTTAGATGAACCAGCGAGCGTGGTGAACAACCTTATCATGGGTAACGGCGGCAAAGCGGTCGATCATTTCAACCGTTTTTGGATCAACTCGACGTTTGGTATTTTGGGGGTCTTCGACATTGCAACCGCCGCCGGTATCACGAAATATGATAACAAAGAGTTTAGCAGCGTAGTGGGGCACTATGGCGTTGGTAACGGTCCTTACTTTATGATCCCTGGTTATGGTCCATATACACTACGTGAAGTGACAGATACCGTCGATGGTATGTATGTTCCGCTATCTTACCTCAACTTTTGGGCTGGTCTTGGTAAGTGGGCGCTAGAGGGGATGGAGAAACGTGCTTTATTGGTGCCACAAGAAGCTCAACTGGAAACATCACCAGATCCATACGTATTGACGCGTGATGTGTATATTCAGAGACAAGACTTTAAGGCGGAAATCAACAATACGGATGACGTCGATGAAGATGAAGAAGCGTACTTAGATGAGTATCTAGAAGAAGATTTCTAATACACAATAAGTAACAAGAATTCGTATCAAACAAAAAGGCTTAGCATTCGCTAAGCCTTTGTTTTATCAATCGGTTCTATTCAAAAATTAGAACGTGTAGTTCGCTTGAACACCAATTAGCCAAACGTTGCCCGTCACTTCACCTTCGAATTTACCACCGAATGCTGCGGCAGCGTTGTCAGAAGAATCACGAGGCTCGCTGATTGGTGCATCTTTAGCAAAGATGTAAGTAAAACCAGCGTCTAGAGTTAGGTTCTTAGACCACTCGTAACCTGCGCCAACACTTAGCCATACGCGGTCCGTCTCTGGAATTGTTGTAGTACGGTATTTGTCATCAACGGCTGACATATCGTAAGCAACGCCTGATCGCAGCGTCCATTTTTGGTCAAGTTGATAGGTTGTACCTACAGCAAAGCGGTAGTTGTCTTTCCAATTTTCAGTTTTTACTAATTGGTCTGATTTATCGCCAAACTCCGGAATATTAGCCACTAGCTCTTTAAAGCTGCTCCAATCTGTCCAGTTGATGCTTGTGTGAATCGCAAGTTGATCATTTAGTTGGTGGAAGCTTGCTAGTTCTGCGGTAGCAGGGAGTGTTAGTTCCATTGAGCCGTTGTAGCGTGGTTTAACAACTGGCGCTACAAGATTGAAGCCTAGACCTTCCGCACGTCCTTGAAGATTTAATTCAACTTCAGATTTGTAAGCAAAACCAATGCGATTGTTGTCATTGATTTGCCACGCAGCACCGATTTGCCAACCCCATGCTTTGTCGTCACCTTCCATATACTTAAGTGTTTTGCCAGCTAGTGGTTTCATTTGAGGAGGCATGACAGCGCCAATACTACCATCCGCCATGATGTAACGAACACCACCACCAATGCTTAGTTGTTCGTTCAGTTTGTAGGCCGCATTTAGGTTTGCTTCCATCGAGAACACACTCGCTTGGTTACCAAAGTTTGCCGCGGCAAAATCTTTACCTAGGTCGGTTTCCATGCCGTAGTTGGTGCCAAGTGCAAAACCAACCGCTAGCTTGTCATTGTATTGATGAGAAAGGTAAAAGTTTGGAATGATGGCATCATGGGCAAAGTCGTGTGAGCTTGCTGGATGCAGGCCATCGATATAAGTCGATGTACCATCCACATCAATATTAGGGTTTACATAAATCGCACCAACAGACACCTGTGTACCTTCTAGGTAAGTCAGCATTGCAGGGTTGCGCCACTGTGAGCTTGCGTTATCTGCCATTGCTGCTTCACCTGCGTATGCACGGCCTAGACCAGTCGCAGAATATTCTGCAAGTTGGAAGCCTGCCGCATTGGCGATACCAGAAGCGCTAAGTAGGCTGAATGCCACTGCTGTAGATAGGAGAGTCTTGTTGGTTTTCATTGTAATGTTCGCTGAGTAATTTATAACGTGGAGCGAAAGTTTACGCTTAGAGTTATTACTTTAAAAATGAGATTCCGCCCTTGGTTGTTTTTTGAAATATATAACCATAAAATCTAAATTTTTTGGCATATAAAACTAATCGTAACGGGAGTGTAAAGAAATTTCAGCGAACAGCTGTGAGGTATAAAGGTGGTTTTTGATTACACTTGTACGCTTAAATACAGTGAATGGAATTGAATAGATAAGAAAAAAGGCTGGAATACCAGCCTTTTATATAGAGAGTGCTTATATTAGCTATCAGCGCAGAGCTTAGAAGCTGCGGCTGTATTGTAAGCCGACTAGGATTGCATCAGCTTGAGTTGTAGCATTTACTGACGTAGCCGTGAGGTTACCTACTTTAATTGATTCTTCTACATCAACTTTATCACCCATTAGGTAAGTAAAGCCAAAGTCAACGTTAGATTTGGTATCAATATGGTAGGTGAAGCCTGCAGATAGCCATTGACGATCGGAATCTGGTACAGAAATTGAAGTCAAACTATCTTGTGCACTTGTGTCGTACATGTAACCCGTACGTAGCGTCCAATCGTTGTTTAGGTAGTAAGTACCGCCGATCGCGTAGTGCCAGCCATCTTGCCATTGGTAATCTTTATCATATGCACCACTAGAACCACCGATAGGTGAAGATGAAGCGTCTAAATTACGGAATTCGATTTTCTCAAACGCACTCCAGCCGATGTACTGGATAGAGTAGTGAACCGCAAATTTAGTATCTTCAATTTTGTGGTAACCAGAGAATTCTGCAATGTCTGGCAATGGGAGCGTGATTTTTTGGCCTTTATCGTCTTTCGCTTCAAACTCTGGACTGTAGCGGTAAGCAAAACCAAAACGGTTATTTTCATCTAATTCGTAGACTGTACCTACGTTAAAGCCAACTGCAAAACCATCAGCTTTGTCAACGTTTAGTGCGTAAGGAGCAGCACCAAAAATACCAGGGTTACCGCGCTTCATTGTACCTTGGCCGTAGATTAGATCTAAGCCTGCGCCAAAGCTCCATTGATCGTTTAGACGATATGAACCAGCAAGGCCAAAGTTGAAGCTCTTAACATCTGTTAGACCGCCGTACTCAGATGCAATGTAGTCATCTGAAAATTCAGTTTTAGTACCAAAGTTTGAGTAAGCATTCACACCCCAAGCAAATTTTTCATTAACAGGAACAATGAGGTGGATGTTTGGTGCGATTGATGTACCGCCTACGTCATCTGTATCGGGAACATCTGCTACGATAGGTGGCTTTCCACCTAACATAGGTAAATTATTACGATATGTTGCATCTTTCACTTCGATCATTGAAGTAATGCTTTCAAAACCAAGAGATAGCTCCATTTTATCAAATAGAGCCATTGCTGCAGGGTTACGTGCCATTACAGAAGCGTTATCTGCAATTACCGCATCACCTGCGAATGCACGACCGATACCAGTCGCTGATTGTGCGTTTAGCTGGAAACCAGCTGCCATTGCTTGACCAGATGCCATTGCAACCGTCACTGCTAGGAGAGTCTTTTTGAACAGACGCGTATTCTGAGTCATTTCTTATTCCTTATTAATTTCGTCTCTTTGGACGATAAGTTGAGCTTTTGCTCAGTGGCGCAGATAGTAGTATTAAGATTAATAAAGACAAATCCGACCATTGGATAAAATTGAATAAAAATTGCGGAAATGATGTCTAACAGCGGGGATATTGCATCTAAAGTGCATAAATTAGAGTTATAGCTCTAAGTGTAAGAGGTGTGATGAATGTTTTGGCGGTGAATAATAAGAAAACGCCATCAAGTTTCTAACTTTGACGGCGTTTAATGACTGTTCGCGGATATTAAGGCATTTTAGGACATTGGTTTGATGAGAGGGAGGATCTTAGCTGCAATAGCTTCTACATCTTCACCTTTTTCACCAACGAGAATCATACTTGTGTTTCCTATTGGCTCAACAACACCTGTCATTCCATCCTTATTAAATGCTTTTGCATTGTCACTTTCGATCCCCGTTAAGAACAGAGTGACTTTGCCATATTGCCCCTGGAAAACCATGTGTAATGCATTGGAATCACCGAATCCGCAATGATTGAGGTAATACACGTGGTAAGGAAATCCATTGGTAAACTGATAATCAAACGGTGACATTTTAGCGTTGATTTGTGCGCTCGGAACGTTTTCATCGAGGTGGCGAATAAATGCTTCTTCGTGAACGACATGTTTAATAGCGGTATCCGCTAAGCTCGCGTGTGCCGGTGGAATAATGAGGCTTCCCCAGTTTATTTGGCCAATCAGCAGTCCTGCGGTAAACGCAACTGATGCTGCCAATGCCATGGCTTTGCGAGCAAAGTTTGGTTTAAGGATTTTCTCATCATCTAGCGCGCTCGATGTTTGGCTGAACAAGATCTTATCTGCTAAGTCTTCTGGCACATCGATGTTCATCGCTTGCTTTATTTTTAGGTCGAGATCCAAAACGTCGTCAACAAACTTACTGTTCGTTTCGTTTTCAGCCATCACTTGTGATAGCGCTTCGTCTTTTTGTTTTGGATCCGACAAAATACGACGACGAAATTCTAAATCATCCATTCTTTTGCCCTCTTTGAGTATTTTGAGAATCCAACATCTCTTTTAATTGATTACGTGCTCGGAAAAGGCGAGTCATGACCGTGTTTTTGTTGAGCTCTAAGATCTCTCCGATCTCTTCACCGCTGAACCCTCCAACAACTTGCAAGAATAGCGGTTCACGATAATCCACATCCAGCTTCATGATCTGAGCTTGCAGCCATTCCTGTTGATGATGAGGATCATCGTTGACTTTGGCATCATTGCCATAATCATCGATATCCACCAAATCAAATTGTTTTCGTTCAAATCGGCGAGCATTTTCTCGTCTTAATATGGTGATAAGCCAAGATTTCGCTGCTTTTTCATCTTGAAGACTGTCGAGTGATTTCCAAGCGCGCAAACAGGTTTCTTGCACTAAATCTTCTGCAATCGCTTTATCTCGACATAGCCAGTAGGCATAGCGATATAAATCTCGGTGATAGCCTCTAACGAGCGCTTCGTATTTTCTTTGTCTGTCCATATCAGAGTTGACCGGACTGTCGGAATTTTTCTTTCCGAATATTTTAAAAATTGCCACAGGAGCCTCCGTCTTGCTCTGTGAGGTCTAAAATACTGACCGACATCCATACCATCAATTTTGTGTGCTCGTGATATACCAAACCATTTTTATTAAATTTGGTCGTCTGGGTTGCTTTGGTTGAGCACATTTATAAATGATGCCACCGAAAAGGGCATAATCACCATAAAATTGATCTATTTCAAATTTTGTCACAGTGAACGAGTTATAGTACATCTTGTCATCTAGTTAGTCATTACGACTGACATGTTGAGCAAGATGACACTTCCTTTTGAAGGCTGACTTTACTTTCTCCTAATCAGGAAACTGATTACTTTACAATTGGCGTAGGTTAATTGTTTTTATAGATATTCCGACCACACAATTTTGTGTGGTTTTTTTTTGCTTTCATTTTAGCTGTCCACAAGCTCACCCTAATCGAATTTCACATAATCTCTAACCCAACCGCCAGTCCAGTCGCTCACTTGTACCTTTTGGCAAACCGAGAACAAGAACAATACAACTACTTGCTTCACGTTTATTTAAACGCACGTTTGATAATTTTAACAAGTTGATTACAATGCATGAGGTCAGACCTCTTGTATTTAAGGAGAAACAATGGGCAAGCAGGAAGTGAAAACACGCCATGGTGAACGTGTTGCTATTGTCGCAGGGCTTCGAACCCCCTTTGCTCGTCAAAGCACGGAATTTAGCCAGGTTCCAGCGGTCGATTTAGGCAAAATGGTAGTGAGTGAAATGCTTGCTCGCACCGATATCGATCCTAAGTTAATTGAACAGGTTGTGTTTGGACAGGTTGTTCAAATGCCAGAAGCGCCAAACATTGCACGCGAAATAGTGCTAGGCACAGGAATGAATATCCATACAGATGCTTACAGTGTGACGCGCGCGTGTGCGACCAGTTTTCAAGCGGCCGTGAATGTGACGGAAAGTATCATGGCTGGCACCATTGATGTTGGTATCGCGGGTGGTGCGGACTCTTCTTCTGTATTGCCAATTGGCGTGTCGAAAAAACTTGCTGCGAACTTACTCGCTTTAAGTAAAACCAAAACATTCGGTCAAAAGCTTAACATTCTTAAAAATCTGAGCTTCAAAGACTTGATGCCAGTCCCTCCTGCTGTTGCTGAGTATTCCACTGGACTTTCAATGGGGCAAACCGCAGAGCAAATGGCCAAGTCCCATGGCATTACCCGTGCTGAACAAGATGCATTAGCGCATCGCTCTCATTCTCTGGCTTCTCAAGCGTGGAAAGATGGCAAGATCCAAGATGAAGTCATGACAGCATTCCCTGAACCATACAAAAAGTGGATCTCAGAAGACAACAACATTCGTCATGACTCCACACTCGAGGGGTACGCAAAACTTCGCCCGGCGTTTGACCGTCAATACGGCAGTGTGACGGCTGCAAACAGTACGCCGTTAACTGATGGTGGTGCGGCTGTTATGCTCATGCGCGAGGGCAAAGCGAAAGAGCTCGGCATGGAGATTCTCGGCTACATCCGTGGCTATGCATTCTCAGCGATTGGCGTGGAAATGGACATGCTGATGGGCCCGACATACGCGACGGCAAAAGTGCTGGAGAATACCGGCTTGGAGCTTTCAGATCTGACACTCATCGATATGCACGAAGCGTTTGCTGCTCAAGCTCTGGCGAATGTGAAAATGTTCGCGTCAGATGAATTTGCACAAGAACATTTAGGGCGTTCAAAAGCGATTGGTGAAATCGACATGGACAAGTTCAATGTTCTCGGGGGCTCAATTGCTTATGGTCACCCGTTTGCCGCAACGGGGGCGCGTATGATGACGCAAACCCTACGTGAATTAAAACGCCGTGGCGGCGGCCTAGCATTGAATACCGCCTGTGCCGCAGGTGGTCTTGGTGCAGCAATGATTCTGGAGGTTGAGTAATGAGCGAGCAAAATGCATTTAGTCTAAAAATTGATGAACAAAACATTGCTTGGCTTGCCATCGATGTTCCGAATGAAAAGATGAACACCTTGCAAGCGGCGTTCGCTGATGAGATGAAAGAGATCTTCGCTGAACTCAAAGACAGCTCTAACGTGAAAGGCATGATTGTTTACTCATTAAAACCGGATAACTTTGTGGCCGGAGCTGACGTTCGTATGCTTGATGCGTGTACAACAGCAAGTGAAGCGGAAGCATTAGCTAAACAAGGTCAAGATTTATTCCAGCAGCTTTCCGATTTGCCTTATCCGGTCGTAGCTGCGATCCATGGCCCTTGTCTTGGTGGTGGCTTAGAATTAGCGCTTGCGTGTGATTACCGTGTGTGTACGGATTCGGATAAAACCCGATTAGGCTTGCCAGAAGTGCAGTTAGGTTTGTTACCAGGCTCGGGCGGCACACAGCGTCTTCCTCGTTTAATTGGTTTACTTCCATCGCTGGATCTCATCCTCACAGGTAAGCAACTTCGTGCTAAAAAAGCAAAAAAACTTGGTGTGGTTGATGCCTGTGTTCCTGAGACGATTTTGCTTGATGTCGCGACGCAGTTTATTGAAAAAGGAAAGAACAAAGGCAGTAAAAAACAATCAACCAAAGAAAAATTGGTATCAGGAAGTGGGTTAGGACGTAAGTTTGTTTTTGAACAAGCGGCGAAAAAAGCGAATGAGAAAACACGTGGAAACTACCCAGCAATGCCAGCCATACTGGAAGTTATTCAGCATGGTCTAGAAAAAGGCTTTGCTCAAGGCCAAGAGTTAGAGGCAAAACGCTTTGGTGAGCTAGTGATGAGTTCAGAGTCAAAAGCACTGCGCTCGATCTTTTTCGCAACCACAGAAATGAAGAAAGAAAACGGTACGGATGCTGAACCAGCATCTATCAGCAAAGTTGGAGTATTGGGTGGTGGCCTAATGGGGGCAGGCATCAGTCATGTCTCTGTAGCTAAAGCAAAAGTGCCTGTACGAATCAAAGATGTGAGCAATGATGGTGTACTCAACGCGTTAAGTTACAACTACAAGTTGTTTGAAAAGCAGCGTAAGCGCCGCATTCTTTCAAAAGCGGAGTTACAAGCGAAAATGCTACAACTTTCTGGGGGCGTAGATTTTACGAGTTTTAATCATATTGATGTGGTTATCGAAGCCGTTTTTGAAGATCTTGACCTTAAGCAACAAATGGTGGCGGACATAGAAGCCAATGCTAAACCTGAAACCATCTTTGCAACGAATACATCCTCATTGCCAATACATAAAATTGCCGAGAAAGCGGAGCGACCAGAAAACATTGTGGGTTTGCATTACTTTAGTCCGGTAGAAAAAATGCCGTTGGTTGAAGTTATCCCGCATGAAACCACCTCGGATGAAACCATTTCTACTGTGGTGGCGTTGGCGAAAAAACAAGGTAAAACGCCAATCGTGGTTAAAGATAAAGCAGGCTTTTATGTGAACCGCATTCTTGCGCCTTACATGAATGAAGCGGCGCATATCTTGTTGGCAAATGAGCCAATTGAGCAGCTAGATGGTGCACTTCTGGATTTTGGTTTCCCTGTTGGGCCAATCACACTGCTTGATGAAGTAGGGGTGGATATTGGGGCGAAGATCATGCCAATTTTGGTCAATGAGCTAGGTGAGCGTTTCCAAGGCCCAGATGTATTTGATACGTTACTCAATGATGGTCGTAAAGGGCGTAAAACCGGTAAAGGCTTCTATACCTACAAAGGTAAGAAAAAAGAAGTGGATAAATCCGTGTATAAACTACTTAACTTAACGCCAGAATCGAAATTAAGTGATACCGATATCGCACTGCGTTGTGTACTGCCAATGCTAAATGAGGCGGTACGCTGCTTGGATGAGGGAATCATCCGCTCTCCGCGTGATGGCGACATTGGTGCAATTTTTGGTATTGGCTTTCCACCGTTTCTTGGCGGCCCATTCCGTTACATGGATCAATTCGGTTTGAAAGAACTGGTTGAGAAAATGAATGAGTTTGCATCGAAATATGGCGATCGTTACGCACCATGTGACGGTCTTCTGACCCGCGCAGGTGAAGAACGTAATTTTTACGAATAAGTGAGTTTTCTTTAAAGCATGATACAAAAGGCTAGCGGGTTGCTAGCCTTCCTTTTGGTAACGCAATATGCCACATCAATCTTAGTTAATAACTGGTTATTCTCGCCTGTTATAACGCACGAGGACTTCGTTTAAACTTATGATGGTAGAACCGCTATGTATCGAAAGTTTCAGTCTCGTTTTCAAGTGTTTTTCTATACTAACTTTGAGCACTTACTCGCTGTTATTGGCAGCAATATTACTTTTTCTTGTCTTTTTTATCTTTATCATGGCCTTTGCCAGGATTGTCATTACCATGCACGCTAGCGTTGCCTTTGTGGTCTTTGTCGTGCTTTTTAGATGAGCAGTCGTCAGATTTTACGGATACGTTGTCACCATCTAAACGTAAACAGTCTTCGCTCAGTTCAAAACCATCTCCTTTAATCGTAATGTCAGCATAAGCTGGTGCAAGTGGCATTAACATCGCAGTCAGTAAAAGTAGTTTTTTCATCATATCCTCGTGCTTGCGTATAAATTGAACAATGTAATTAAAGCAGAAGCGTATCTTTGACGTTTACCATTTTACGCCATTAATATCAGATATCCCCATTTACCCTAGTCCGGTATCTTTTGGTCGCAACTGAAACTCGTCTATTGAGCCTATTTCTTGCCCAAGATTGATGCGCGGTGCATCTTCGTGAGCGATACCTTGGGTGTGCATTACTAAGCGGTTGGCAGTGCGAGGTTTGAGTTCATTGACGACAAATCGAATCATATCGCTGCGAGATAAGGTTTTTAGCTCTTCTAATACTTTCTCACGCTGGTTAAATTCTGTGTCTTTGTTACCAATAGCGACCCATAAACGCTGTGCTCTGCCTCTTAGCGTGGTGTCCGGTGTGGCAATTTGGTTCCAAAGGCCTCGTTTACTGCTGTGCCATTGGTAATCATTGAGCTCTAGCAATACCATATAAAATGCGTTTAAAAATTCATCAATGGATGTTACCAGTTCTGCGGGAGCGGCATTTGGTGACTGCACATAGAGCACAATACCTGGATGTCGATTTAATGGCATATTGCCCGTTCCGACCATATAGCCTAGCTGTTGCTTGGTTCTAATTTCGTGGAAAAACGTTGCCGACATTAGATGGTTTGCGAGCGAGTACAATGCAATATTTCGGGGTTCTGTATTGGTACATTGGTAATAAAGAACCACGGCTGAATCTTGCTGATTGCAATTTACTTCACGCTGAAAACTGCCGCTATCACCAAGCATCACCAATGGACGTAGGGCTTCTTCATAGCGTTGCTCTTTCACTCGTAACGCGTTTTTGAGTGTGGTCGCCATGTCATGAGCTTGTTGACGTTGCCAATCACCATACACGAACATTTCCACATGTAATTCTGCCAAAATGGATTCAACAAATACGGAAAGTTCATCCACTTCGATATCTTCTAGCGCTTCAATGAGAGTCGCATAGGGTGGGTTGTTCGGTTGCAGCAACCCCGTTAATGCGTTAAAAAGCTGTGAAATTGGGCGATCTTGGGATGAATTTCGCCAATTTCGCAATAACTGCTGCTTAATCGTTTCGAAGCGAGTTGGGTTGAACTCTCTCGCGGCAAAACGCTGTAAAATCACTTCCAACAGTTGAGGTAGCTTCTGACTAAAACCGGATAGTGTGAGCGTTACGCCCCCTTGGTGAGCGTACATGTTATAGCCCATCCCCGCGATTTCTGCTTGATAAGTTTCTTGAGCGAGGGAGTCCAAGAACATCTCAACACAAAGTCGGGTTTTCACGATGTTCTTGGGTGAGGCGACAGCATGTGAGCTATCAATGGCGACGTACAATACGCCTTTTGGCACTCGGAACTCGTCATCCTGTAAGTGCCAAAGTCGGAACCCCTCCAAATCTTCCACTAACTCGGGTAAGGTTCCGCCATTTTCAAATGGGCGAGGGTCGAGTTCGTAACAAATGTACGGGTTTTTTTCTGGCAAGAGGAATTGCCAACTTGGATCAATCTGTTGATAGAAGCGTCGTTGTTCGTCACTAAATGCAGTGACTGAGTAAGGGGTGAAGTACCATTGCGCAGTGCGGTTATATTTAAGATTTTTCGCAATCAATGTGGCACGCACGTTTTCAACGCTTAGGTATTGTAATAGTGACTGTTGTAGTTCTTCATCATACCCTGCCATTTTGTAGTCACCATACATGGTGTCTTCTGGCAAATAATGCTGCATGTTGATCACGAGATGACTGACTAAATCGAGCGGTCGAGAGGCTTCTTGAAAGCGGAATGCCGATTCAAGCACCGCTTGCTTTTCAAGATAACGCCATTCATTCATGCCATCTTGTTTGATCATTGAAAGGTATTGGAACACAGCCTGAATGATGTCATCGACATGTTCCAATCCTACTGGAGTAAGTGTACAACTGACTGTGAAATCGCGATAATTGCTGCCACTTGCTCCCCCTCCGGCAGACAGAGAAGTAATCCAACCTTTGTTTTTTAGTTGCAGCATTAAACTGCCATCGCCTTCATAACCAAGTAAGTGAGCAAAATAGGAAAGGGGTTTTATGCTGTAGTATTGATCCATCCCCGGCATAGGGAATGTTAAAATGAGTTTCCGAAACTCTTTGACCGGTTCGACTTGAACCAAGATGCCTGTGCTGCCAAGAGTTTCATCTGAATTGCCTGGGATACTATCTGTCTTTCCTTGGGTACTCGCTGAACCTCTTTGGTCACAAGCTGAATCTTTTTGGATACAAATAGGTACATCAATGGTTTTTCCACGCAACTGATGGTTGGTAATACCAGCAAACATGCTCTCGACCCAAGCTTGTAATTCATCAAGCGATTGTGGGCCGAATAACGTTAGAGTCATTAAGTCTGCGGAATATTCATTGCTATGAAAGTGAACAATTTCATCACGAATTGATTGTCCATCGCGATCGCCCAATGTTTCTAAGTTACCCACGGAGAACTTAGCAAATGGATGATCAGGGTTGACGATCTCTTTATTAACTTGGTAGAGGCGGCGAGAATCATCATTGAGTTTCAATTTGTACTCAGATTCTACGGCTTGGCGTTCTTTATCGAGCGCTTCTTCGTTGAATAACGGTGCGGTAAAAAATTGACTGAATCTGTCGAGTGCGATTTCAAATGCGTTTGGATTCACATCGAAGAAAAAACAGGTGTGCTCTGTCCCCGTCCACGCATTGTTTGTTCCACCATGTTGGCTAATATAGCTTTGAAATTCGCCTACTTTAGGGTATTTTTCCGTACCCAAAAAAAGCATGTGCTCTAAATAGTGGGCAAGACCTTGACGATCTTCGGGATCATCAAAGTGTCCTACATTCACTGCTAATGCTGCTGCCGACTGTTGAGCCGTGTCGGAATGAATCAGCAATACTCGCAGAGCGTTACTTAACGTAATGTAGCGGTATTGATTTGAATCGTTTGGACTTAAGTGCACGATGCGTCTCCAAGTTTCGCATTACAGTCATTATGAGTCCCATATAGGGACGGTGCAAAGTTTGCGCTTACGCAAATACGCTTACGCAAATACGCTTTGCTGAATTTTTGCTATTTGTATGTGTACTAAACCGTGGTATGCCGACTAAACCACGGTAAGTGTACAAAACAGCCCGATGGTTGTGTTTGGGTGGGCTATTTGAAGGAATGCACTGAGTTCATGTCATCTTCGTAGAATGTGATGAACTGAGTATATTCTTTTTAATAGATTGTTAAGAAAGTCGCTATCTTTGGCAAGCGAATTGATATAATTAACCAATAAATATATCAGTATTTTAGCCCAACTTTTTATAAAAGATAGCAGTCAACCTTTTGGTAGCGTTAGCTATCCATAGGAAATAACATGAAAATATTTATTTTGCGTCACGGTGAAGCCGAGCATTTTGCTGATACCGATGCAGAGAGAGCGCTGACTTCAAGAGGTCGAACAGAATCCGAAGCCGTCGCTAGAGCTTGCAAAGAGCAAGGTTTCTCCTCTTTCGATAAAGTGCTGGTCAGTCCTTACATTCGTGCACAGCAAACATGGCAAGAGATTAGTGTCCATTTTTCGTCGGCAAGCATTGTTACGTGTGACGATATCACGCCTTATGGCCAGTCTGACCAAGTCTTTGATTTTGCCAATGCATTGATTGAAGTGGAAAAGCTAGATTCGCTTCTTTTCGTTTCTCACTTACCATTGGTTGGCTATCTCACGTCTGAATTTGTGAAAGATATGACGCCCCCGATGTTCCCAACCTCTGGTTTGGTTTGCATTGAGTACGATCCTAAAACACAAAATGGCGCAGTGTTGTGGCACATCACGCCTTAAATCGCGCTGGGTGCACTAAGCAATCAGGTAGTTGAAAATTAAACCGGTACTTGAAAATTAAAAGGCAGGAAAATCCTGCCTTTGTCATTCTTATATGTCGGTCGTTTTTTTTGCTTAGTATTATTTTTCTGGAATAGAGAGTAAGACTAAGAGTGCGCCATCACCGCCAAATTCAAGTGGTGCTTGGTGAAATGCCATGACATCTGGGTGTTGAGCTAGCCAGAGTGGGGCTTTCTGCTTCAATATGTGCTTACCAATACCGTGTTGAACACACGCACAGTGCACTTCATTTTTTATGCAATAGGCGATCATGGCGCCTAGTTCACGTTTTGCTTCTTGCTGTGTCATGCCGTGCATATCAAGGAATACGTCAGGAACGTACACCCCACGACGTAGACGTTTCACTTCATAAGTGGATACGTCATCACGGGCATAGCGAGTTGGCCCCTCTTCATTTAAAAGTGGGACGAATTCGTCGGAAAAGTAAAATTCGGAGTCACTCGCTTCTCGGCTAGAACGCTTGATTTCTTTTTGCTTAGAATTTTTTTTTGGTTGCTGGATTATGGTATCCTGTCGCAACTTTTTTACGCCCTGTACTGCATCCTGAAATAAGGCGAAATCGTCATCGTGTTCGGTGTCTTTTTTGCTCATTAGGTAAACAATTTCATTTTTACAATTTATGGCAGTATTGTAGCGCTTTTCGGAGGCAATTTTGGATAAGATTTTTGTAGAAGAAGCGGTATCTGAGCTACATACCCTTCAAGATATGATTCGTTGGACAGTAAGTCGCTTTAATGCAGCGAACTTGTTCTTCGGTCATGGTACTGACAACGCGTGGGATGAGGCCGTTCAGCTAATCCTACCAACGCTATACTTGCCGATCGATGTGCCTCCGCATGTATTAAGTTCTCGTTTAACCACGAGCGAGCGTTTACGTATTGTTGAACGTGTAGTAAAACGCATTAACGAACGTACACCAACGGCGTACTTGACGAACAAAGCGTGGTTCTGTGGCCTTGAGTTCTTTGTTGATGAGCGCGTACTTGTGCCACGTTCACCAATCGGTGAGTTGATTCAAGCAGAATTCCAGCCTTGGTTGATTGAAGAACCTACTCGCATTATGGATCTATGTACAGGTAGCGGTTGTATCGCGATCGCGTGTGCACATGCTTTCCCAGATGCAGAAGTGGATGCGATTGATATTTCAACTGACGCACTGCAAGTGGCTGAGCAGAATGTTCAAGATCACGGCATGGAGCAGCAAGTGTTCCCAATTCGTTCAGATTTGTTCCGTGATTTACCAAAAGAGAAGTACAACCTGATCGTGTCGAACCCGCCATACGTGGACGAAGAAGACATGAATAGCCTACCAGAAGAATTTACGCACGAGCCTGAACTTGGCCTTGCTGCTGGTACGGATGGTTTGAAACTGGTTCGTCGTATTCTTGCTAATGCACCAGATTATCTAACGGATGACGGTATCTTGATCTGTGAAGTGGGTAACTCAATGGTTCACATGATGGATCAATACCCAGAAATTCCATTTACTTGGATCGAGTTTGAAAATGGCGGCCATGGCGTATTCATGATCACTCGTGACCAGTTGGTTGATTGTGCAGAAGAGTTCAAACTGTACAAAGACTAAGTCTGCACAAACAAGTCTGTAAAACCGACCAATCGAAACAAATAATAAAGACACCGAGCCATGCGCTCGGTGTTTTTTTATCTGCTTGTCACGAATTACGTCAATTTAAGGACTTTTGTTTTTTCAGTAAAAACAGGCTTTACATCAAAACGTAATGACGCCACTATGATTCTACGAAGAATTGATAAGCAGTTGCACTTTTGCTAAAGAGTGCGGCGACAATAATTTGAGGAAGTAATGGCAGGAAACAGTATCGGACAACATTTCCGCGTAACCACGTTCGGGGAAAGTCACGGTATCGCACTAGGATGTATCGTAGACGGATGCCCTCCAGGGTTGGAAATTACAGAAGCGGATCTACAAACGGATCTTGATCGTCGCCGTCCTGGCACATCTCGTTACACGACCCAGCGTCGAGAGCCAGATGAAGTCAAAATCTTATCGGGTGTGTTTGAGGGTAAAACGACAGGTACATCAATTGGTTTACTGATTGAAAACACCGATCAACGCTCTAAAGATTACTCAGACATTAAAGATAAGTTCCGTCCGGGACACGCTGATTACACTTACCATCAAAAATATGGCATTCGAGATTATCGAGGCGGCGGCCGTTCGTCAGCTCGTGAAACGGCAATGCGTGTTGCTGCTGGTGCCATTGCGAAGAAATACCTGAAAGACGAATTTGGTGTTGAAGTTCGTGCTTACCTGTCACAAATGGGTGATGTTTCCATTGATAAAGTCGATTGGAATGAAATAGAAAACAACGCGTTTTTCTGCCCTGATGCCGACAAAGTCGATGCTTTTGACCAACTGATTCGTGACTTGAAAAAAGAAGGTGACTCTATTGGTGCGAAAATTCGAGTGGTCGCAACCAATGTTCCTGTTGGACTCGGTGAACCCGTTTTTGATCGCCTAGATGCTGATATTGCGCACGCTCTAATGAGTATCAATGCGGTGAAAGGGGTTGAGATTGGTGACGGTTTTGATGTGGTCAAACAAAAAGGCAGTGAGCACCGCGATCCGCTCTCTCCTGATGGTTTTGGTAGTAATCATGCCGGGGGGATCCTTGGCGGAATTTCTACAGGTCAGGATATTGTTGCGAACATCGCGCTTAAACCTACATCAAGCATCACAGTACCGGGTGAGACCATTACTAAAGATGGTGAGCCAACGCAATTGATTACAAAAGGGCGTCACGACCCATGTGTGGGCATTCGTGCCGTGCCTATTGCTGAAGCGATGCTGGCAATTGTCGTTATGGACCACTTGCTACGCCATCGTGGTCAGAACCATGGCGTACAAACCGAAACGCCAAAGATCTAAGTTTGTATCTTAACTCGATATAAAAACAAAAGGCTGCTCAACGAGCAGCCTTTTTAATTTTAGTGCGTTTCTTGAAATACTGGGATTCGAATTAGTGAATCGACCCTTCGGTTTCCAAATTGAAAGATGGGAGACGCCATTTAAATCGAACTGCGGCCATGCGCAACATGTAACCTGTAATTAAGGTAACAATCGTTGCCGTCACATCTGGAACATTGAACTCTAATAGTGTTAAGTAAAGACCTGATGCAATCAGGGCGACAGAAGCATACAGCTCTTCGTGCAATACGAGTGGTGTTTGACGACAAATTAAATCACGTAGCAAACCACCGAATACTCCCGTTACCAAAGCAGAAACCATGCAGATACCAGGATGCAAGCCCATCCCAATCGCGACTTTGGTACCGATAATGCTAAATACGATTAAGCCTAGCGCATCCAAACGAATGAACAGGCCTTTGAACTTAATTACCCACTTCGCAAGGCCGGTAGTCAATACGCCAGCGATACAAGTGATCGCAAGAAACTCAGGATTTTTCACCCAGCCTAACGGGTAGTGGCCAAGCAAAATGTCACGTACGGTGCCACCACCGATTGCTGTCGCACTTGCAACCAACATAACACCAAACCAGTCCATTTTTCTTCGACCAGCACTTAATGCACCAGTCATGGCTTCAGCTGTGATACCGATGATATACAAGACACTTAGCAGCATAGGAGACACCCAAAAATCAAAATGCACTGCGATTTCGCTTGATGATTTAGCGAGCAGTGGCAAAACTTACAAACAAGATTTGAGCAATTTGATGCCCCAACCCCAAAAAATGGCATTTAAATGACGAAAAATTCGCCGTTGTTCCACTTAAAATAAGGCGTGAGTTTAGTGGGAAATGTGATCTGTGACGAATGAGAAATTATATGGAGAAAGCGGTTTTCAGATTAACTGAGCTAATAACCAAAACTGTTGTGCATCTTTACCTAACCTAGAAAAACAGCGACAATGCACCTTGCCTATCAATTTGAAGTACAGAATCGATGATCTCCCACGAATACCAAGACCTTATCACCATTTTTAACGATACCTTTCTTGAGTCTTTTAATACCCAATTAGAGCTCGGGGGGGATGAGCCAATTTACCTGCCAGCTGATGAGTTACATCCGCATCATCGGATTATTTTTGCTCGTGGCTTCTATGCATCGGCATTACATGAAATTGCACATTGGTGTGTTGCAGGCCCTGAGCGCCGTTTGCTTGAAGATTTCGGCTACTGGTATGAACCGGATGGTCGCACCGCAGAAGTGCAAGCAGAGTTCGAAAAAGTAGAGATTCGTCCTCAAGCTTATGAGTGGATTTTGGCCAAAAGTGCTGACTTCCCTTTTAATGTCAGTTGTGACAACCTACACGGCGATTTTGAACCCGATAGACTGGGCTTTATGCATAAAGTTCATTATGAAGTGCTAGGTATTCTAGCTGCGGGTCTTCCGCCGCGTGTTCAAATGCTGTCTGATGCGTTGCGTGCTTTCTATGGCATTCAACCTTTGGCAGAGTCAGATTTTATCGTTAAATAACCTCAGAGAAACACAATGATTATTGAATTTGAAGAAAAGCTGCTAGAACTGATTGATGCTCGCATTGAAACGGCATCAGATGATGAATTGTTTGCTGGTGGTTATTTACGTGGTCACATCTCTCTTTCTGCGGCTTCTTGCGAGGAAGAGGGGATTAACGACATTGCTGAGCTGAAGTCTCGTATTGAAAATAGCTTAGATCATGCTCGTTCAGAATTGACGCCAGCAGATCGTGTTATTGTCAATGATTTGTGGCAAGAGCTTCAAGCGCAAGCATAATGCTGCAGTGCGCGTGAAATAAACTCATTCGAATTATTTGAATCTCTCCTTAAAATTTTTGTGGTTGTAGCATGTTGGTTTGCCTCTTATTCTAATTGTTAGAGAAAGCAAACACAGGACAACAACCATGAAAATTATCGCATTCGGTGCTTCAACCAGCTCTACATCTATCAATAAAACACTGGCCACTTTTGCGGCAAATCTTGTCGACGGTGCAGAGGTTCAGGTATTGGACCTCAATAGCTACGATGTCCCTCTATTTAGTGAAGACAAAGAGAAAGAAATTGGCCAAGCCGATGGTGCAAAAGCATTTTTGAATGATATTGCATCGGCGGATGCGATAGTCGTTTCATTTGCAGAGCACAATGGCTCTTACTCTGCGGCATACAAAAATCTATTTGATTGGTCGACTCGTATCGAGCGCAATGTTTTCCAAAACAAACCTGCAATCTATCTTGCTACGTCACCGGGTCCTGGTGGCGCACAGACGGTGTTAGCAGCCGCAACGGGTTCAGCACCGTATTTTGGTGCAGAGGTTAAAGCTTCTCTTTCTGTACCAAGCTTCTATGACAATTTTGATTTAGAGACTGGTGAGTTCCGCAATGCCGAAATTGCTGAGCAGTTAAAAGCAGTCGTTGCTGCGTTGAAATAAGTGATAGATAAAGCTCTTTTCGTTTCGAGAGCAATGCAAAGTTTAACGCCTTAGTCATGGTCAATAATGACTAAGGCGTTTTTATGTTCGGGTATGAGACCGTATTGTAGAGCGGTGTTTTATAGGTTAGTCGCTTATAGCTCAGTAATCGCCTTACCTTTGCGCAGCTTCCTTACCCACATACGACTTGGATGCAGCTCAGTTAGCACATCTACAGGCAATGGCAATGGGTCGCCACAGATTTGCGATGCCAACACTTCTGCCATTAGAGGTGCTGAGCTTAACCCGCGTGAGCCTAAACCCAAGAAACAGAATAGGTTAGGGAACTGGTGAATCGCTTCAACGTCTTGTTCTTGTTGATTTTGCAGATCCACATATTGCGTTTTGATGGTTTCAAAGTCACCTATGTTACCAACAAACGGCAGATGATCTCGGCTAACACAGCGAATGCCTTGGCGTGACAAGTTGCCTGAGGTATCCACCTCTTTCGGCCAAGTTTGATTCGGTAGACACTTCACCAATTTCTCTGCATTGTCTTTTTGTGCTTCTTCGTCAAACTCGTAGTCTAGGTGACTGCGGTCGTAACTTGCACCGATGCACAAATGTTGATTATTTGGGTTAACAGGCGTCATATAACCGTCGTAACACAGCACGGTTTTCAGCTTAGACAGTGTTTCCGTTGCTGGTGCGTGGCTAACTTGGCCTTTTACCTGGCCCATTGGTAGGTCCGCCGTTTGGCTTAGTGTTTGGAATTCACTGCCGTTAGCAACCACCACGGTTGAGTGCTCAAAGCGTTGACCATTCGTTTTTAATGTCCAAAGCTGACGCGCTTCATCCCAATCTAGCGACTCGATCTGATGCTCGAATTTTGCTTCAAAAAGGTCAGTCTGTTCTAGCTGAGAAATCAAACCGCGGGTGAGTTCAGCAGGACATAACCAGCCTCCAAGAGGGTAGTGAACCGACGCCATATCAATCGGTAGGCCAATCTTCTCGGCCGTCTCTTCAGCCGATAGCTTATGAATCAACTCAGGAGTAAAGTTACCCCCGAGCATCTTCTCCAGTTTTTCTGCGGATTTGTCATCCCACATCAGTTGAGTGATGCCACACCAATCGTGATCAAATTGGATGTCTTGTGCAGCTTGGTCAATAAACTGACGGGCAAACAAAAAGCCTGGAGCAAACACGCGGGAAACGCCTTTGTGAGGGCCATTTAATAATGGGTACACGGCACCTTGACGATTGCCCGATGCACCCTCAGCAGGTTGAGCATCTTTGCAATAAAGCGTCACATTCTGACCACGACGAACCAGCGTTTTAGCTAGAGTAGCACTGGCGATGCCGCCACCAATTATTGCAATGGATTCATGGTTGCTCGACGCGGTGCGGTTGAACCAAGGCAAATGGTTTGAATGTGCTTCACGCTGTTCCATTGAACCGGCGATCATTTCACGTTTGGTGCCGAAGCCTTTGACTTTTTTCATCGCAAAGCCGGCATCATTAAGTCCGCGGCGCACAAATCCTGCGGCGGTAAAGGTTGCGACTGTACAATCCTGTTTCGCCAATTTTGCCATGCCGTTGAAGAGGTTTTGATTCCACATTTCTGGGTTTTTACTTGGCGCGAATCCGTCAAGGAACCAAGCATCAATCAAACCTTGTTCTCCATAAGGGACAAGCGGCATGCAGTCTTTGATATCACCAAACCAAAGGTCGAGCGTAATTGCGCCGTCTTCTAACACAATGCGATGACACTCAGGTACAGCGGCCGGGTAGTGTTGTTGCAACTTTTCGGCAAATTCTGCCAACTCAGGCCAAGATTGGTGTGCTTTTTCTAAGTCAGCTTTGCTTAATGGGTATTTCTCAAAGCTAACAAAATGCAGTTCTTTTAGTGTTGCTTCTGGATATTCACGACGAAATTCGGTAAACCATTGCCATACAGCTAAGAAGTTCAACCCTGTACCAAATCCGGTTTCACCAATAACAAAACGCCGTTGGTCAAATTCCTGCCATCTTTCTGGGAGATGATTTTGTTTGAGGAATACGTAGCGAGTCTCTTCAAGACCGTTTACATTGGAAAAATAAACATCATCAAATTGGTCAGAGACTGGCGTACCAGCTTCATTCCATGCAAGCTCAGCGTTTTTAATCGAAGTCATAATGGTGCAAATATGTGATTTGGCGCGGTTAGAATTCCCCGATTGTACGAATTTATGGGAAAGCTGACCACTTTTGTTGAATATCTTAGTTATCATCTAGCGGATTTTGAAATTATAGGAATGTCATAATGAAACGAGTCGTAATCACCGGTATGGGTATTGTTTCAAGTATCGGTAACAACGTTGAAGAAGTTCTTGCGTCTCTAAAAGCGGGTAAATCTGGCATCACAGCATCTGAGCAGTTTAAAGAACACGGTCTGCGTTCGCAGGTTTGGGGTGATCTTAAAATCAACCCAGCAGAGTTGATTGACCGTAAGCAGATGCGCTTTATGGGTGATGCGGCCGCTTATGCATACCTATCAATGCAGCAGGCAATTGAAGACGCAGGTCTAACAGAAGAACAAGTATCGAATGACCGCACAGGTATCGTTGCTGGTTCTGGTGGTGCTTCTGCATTAAACCAAACGGTCGCAACAGACACGATGCGAGCGAAAGGCGTAAAACGCGTAGGTCCTTACATGGTTCCACGTACGATGTCTTCAACGGTATCAGCGTGTCTGGCAACGCCATTTAAGATTCGCGGTGTGAACTACTCAATGAGTTCCGCTTGTGCAACGTCTGCACACTGTATCGGCCACGCAATGGAACTTATCCAACTTGGCAAACAAGACATCGTATTTGCAGGTGGCGGTGAAGAGCTAGATTGGTCTCAAACAATGATGTTTGATGCGATGGGCGCACTGTCAACTAAATACAACGAAACACCAGAAAAAGCATCTCGTACTTATGATGCAGATCGTGACGGTTTTGTTATCTCTGGTGGCGGCGGCATGCTCGTTATCGAAGAACTAGAACACGCACTAGCACGTGGCGCGAAGATCTACGGCGAAATCGTAGGTTACGGTGCGACTTCTGATGGCTACGACATGGTAGCACCATCAGGTGAAGGCGCGATCCGCTGCATGAAGATGGCAATGCAAGACGTAGATGGCGTGGATTACATCAACACACACGGTACGTCGACTCCAGTCGGTGACGTGAAAGAGCTAGGCGCTATCCAAGAGCTATTTGGTGACAACAGCCCAGCGATCTCTGCGACAAAAGCGATGACTGGTCACGCACTTGGTGCAGCTGGTGTTCATGAAGCAATCTACTCAACGCTAATGTTAGACAACAACTTCATTGCACCAAGCATAAACATCGCAAACCTAGATGATGCAGCAAAAGGTCTAGATATCGTTACAGAAGCTCGCGAAGCAGAGTTGACTACCGTCATGTCAAATAGCTTTGGTTTTGGTGGTACAAACGCAACATTGGTCATCAAAAAGTACCAAGCGTAAGCGACCCAAAGCTCACTGAATTTGTTGGTCGGATTTTGACTGTGATTTCCTATGCAGCGTAAACGGACCAACAAACCAGTTTCCAGAGCTTGATCAGGTTGACTGATCGAACAGACGCAGACTCTATCCCAAGGAGAGCGGGATAGGATCCTTTTGTTCTGGAACGTTGCCCGGCTAATTTAGCCGGGCTTTTTCTTTTCTAACAATGTATTAGCTGCTGTGGTCAGAACCATCAGTTGCCATTTATGGTGACATCAATTATAAAATCTTATTCTCGACTTCTCATTTCCTCTGCCAGAGTTCACTTATGCAAATTCCTCAAATCGATGTAACGTCGCTCTACATCCTTAAATACCTCTTAGAAGAAAAGCATGTTTCAAATACCGCCTTGTTGCTTAATACGAGCCAATCTTCAGTGAGTCGAGCGTTGCAAAAGATGCGAGTGTTTTTTAATGACGAGTTGCTTGTGCGCACGAGTTTTGGCTATGAACTTACCCCAAAAGCAGAAGCGATCAAGTTAGACATTTCTTCTTTGATTATCAGTCTTGAGAAGCTATCACATAAGAACTCATTCGAACCCGAGAAAGTGGAAGGCACGGTTCGATTCTATGGTTTACAGCCACAGATCAACACTATGATGCCCAAGCTCGTTGCTGCTATTCGAGAGCGAGCTCCGAATCTGGTTGTGAGCATCGACACAACACCAAAGCGCCATTTCGAAGAATTGGTGTCAGGTGACGTGCATTTCTCACTTTCTTCCCATGAGCCGCCGACGTCAGAGCAAAACATCTACCGTAAGGTCGTGGCTAAACGAGACTTCCGTTTATTAATGAGCAGAAACCATCCACTTGCCAATGAAGCCTTAACGGCAGAGAAATTGCGTGATTACCATTTTGGTCAAATCTCTCTACAAGGAGAGAAAACGTTGTCATTTGAGCACAAGTTCATTGAGTTAGGCTTAGCAGATAAAAAGCAGCGTTTGTCGGCGCCAGTACAACTTACTAACTTCACATCAGCACCGAGTATTGCTGCGGAGACGGACATCATCTTTCATTTACCGACGCCTTTCGCCGAAGCGGCTTGTCAGGATGAACGCCTAATTACACGCGAAGTGCCAGAACCACTACGTTTGGATTTCTCACAAGTGTATTTGTATTGGCATAAGCGTTTTCATGATGACCCAATGTGTATTTGGATCCGTGAGTTATTCAACGAGTTGTTCGAAGATAACGAAATGCATGCATAAATGCCTTATTGAGTATTGTGAATCAACGTTGCAAATCCTGCATAGTTGAATTCGATGTCGTGCATACTGTATTGATTGAAAGCATAGGGTAATGAGAGTTTAATTGATAACAATTATCACTTGTAAATAAAATTAGTTATCAAACATGCTCAAGAATATCCCTTTTAATTGTCGCACTGCGGTAAACTTTACCGCAGGTATTTCAGCGGCACTCCCTCTTGTTTCTTTTGCTGATTCTCAAATAACTGAAGACCACACCATCATGGAAACCATGGTGGTGACGGCTTCTGGGTATGAGCAATCTACGTTGGAAGCTCCTGCGTCGATTAGTGTGATTGACCGCGCGCAAATCGAAAACCGTTCTTATAAAGATCTAACCGATGCTCTGAAAGACATACCGGGTGTTGTTATCACTGGTGGCGGTTCTCGCCAAGAGATCTCCTTGCGTGGCATGCCTTCAGATTACACCGCAATTCTCGTTGACGGACGTAAGCAATCTGGTCGTGAAACGCAGGTTAGTAGCGGGGGAGGCTTTGAGCAGGATTGGTTACCACCGCTCAATGCGATTGAGCGTATTGAGGTAGTGCGTGGTCCAATGTCGACTTTGTATGGCTCAGATGCCATCGGTGGTGTGATCAACATTATTACACGCAAAGATTTTCCAGAATGGACAGGTAGTCTCCGCGCGGAAGCAACGCTACAAGAAAACAGTAAGTCAGGCAATTTCTATCAAGGCGAAACGTACCTCGCAGGTCCTTTGATTGATGGCTTGGTGAGCACTGCGATTTCAGGGATGTATCAAGAGCGTATTGAAGACGAAATACTTTATGCAAACGGCGGTAAAACGCTTGAGAACTACCGTGCATCTGTGTATTTCACTCCAACGGAAGAAGATACATTCACCCTTGATTACACTCATCACGATCAAGAGCGAGTGAACACGGAAGGGAAGTCGAGGACTAGGAGCTCTGCGACCAACAATAACCGTCAATCGGTTGGTATTGCACATGATGCTAACTATGAATCTGTAACTGGTTCTTCATACATCAGCACTGAAACGGTTGAAAATGTAGGGCGCGGTTTAGAAGTACAAAACATCAACGCCAATACTCAATGGTCCAAGGCATTTGGCATGCATTACATTTCAATCGGTGCTGCATTTGAAAGTGAAGAACTGGATAACGGTGATTTTGTTTTTAAGAACTCGCAATGGTCGGTATTTGCCGAAGATGAATGGTACCTGACGGATAACTTTGCGCTCACATTGGGTCTGCGATACGACAACAACGAGCAGTTTAACTCACACTTTAGTCCGCGCGTGTACGGTGTTTGGACTCTTAATCCGGAATGGACCATGAAAGGTGGTGTTTCAACGGGGTATCGCGCACCAAGTTTGACGGAAATGGAGGAAGATTGGGTGCAAGAAAGCTGTAACGGAAAGTGTGAGGTTTATGGCAATGCAGACTTGAAACCTGAATCTTCCGTTAACACTGAATTAGGCATGTATTACTCCGGTGTGAACGATCTGAACTCCAGTTTGACTGTGTTCTATAACGATTTTAAAGACAAGATCGACACAATTAAACTAGATCCAAGCTGTACTGGACGTGCATGTGATGCTACGTATGTGAACATCGAAGATGCTATCACGTATGGTGCGGAAGGCTCGATTAACAAAGGCATTACTGAAACGATCAATGTCGGTGCCACTTACACTTATACCTATAGTGAGAAAAAATCAGGTGAAGATAAAGGTCAGCCGTTAGCACAAGCTCCAGAGCATTTGGTTGCGCTGAACGCAGATTGGGCGATTCGTGACAATGTTAACTCGTGGGTTCGTGTGTCTTATCGCAGCGAAGAATCCGACCCAATAACTGTGGATTCAAGCAATGCCTCTGCTCCGTCAATTACTTATGTTGACTTTGGTGGTAACTGGCAAATCAATCGCCAATTTAAACTGATGGCAGGTATCTACAACCTATTCGATGCGGAAACAACATACGATGAATATGGCTATGTTGAAGATGGTCGTCGATACTGGGTCGCTGCAGAAGCATCGTTCTAATGGTGGACTTAAAATCAATGAAGAAAATCATGACTTTGCTTAGTGCAATTTCACTGAGTATGTTGGCTGTAAATGTAAAGGCGAACACCTTAGAAAGTGCTGTCGTTGACAAGGATATTGTGTTTAAAACGGTGGAAGGTCGCGAGATTAAACTCGATATCTACAAGCCGAAAGTGCACAGTGAGCAACCTTATCCACTTTTGGTTTGGGTTCATGGTGGTGCTTGGAAGCGCGGGAGTAAGGATGCGATACCTACTAAGAACCCACTGTTATTGCAATCGGTCATCGAAAAAGGTTATGCGCTTGCTTCAGTCGATTACCGTTTGAGCGGCGAAGCCACATTTCCGGCGCCAGTACAAGACATCAACGATGCTCTTAACTTTCTTCATGATCATGCGAAGCAATACCATATTGAAGCAGATAACTTGGTGATGATGGGGCGCTCTGCGGGTGGGCACTTAGCGGGCTTGATTAGCACGACGAATGCGCACGGCGACATCTCTTTTTATGAGAAGCCCAAATATCAGGTGAAAGCCGTTGTGAGCTTTTTTGGTCCGACAGACTTGTTAGCCCTAGGAAGCAAAGGCGGAAAGAATGCGAGTAAGAAATCATCGGTTTCTCGCTTTTTAGGTGACACACCGAGCAGCATTCCTGATATTGCGAAACAAGCATCCTCAACAACTTATGTTAACCAGAACACGCCACCGTTTATTCAGTTACACGGGACGGTAGATAAACGCGTCCCTTTATCACAAAGTGAGCAGCTTAAAGCCAAATTGGATGATTATGGTATTGAAAACCAATTGTGGATTGAAGAAGGGGTTGGTCATAGTGCGCCGATATTTGATTCCAAAAAATACGTTCCGCATGTAATGGCGTTTCTTGATAAACACTTTCCCGTGAGCCCTAAATAAAAGCAAAAACCGAGTTAAAGTCATTTAGCTCGGTTGAATCCCCCCAATAAGTATTAAAGATCATGTTTAGATCCTGACCGCTTTAGTTTGCGTTAAATCTCTCTATTCAAATGTGCGCTACTTAATGATTTTTATATGACTCATATTTTCTGACGTGATGCAGATAACAAAATAGTCCGCATTCGGTAACGTTCCCTAAAAACTCATATATTATCTCCTCATTGATAAAAGTACTGGAGATGCTCGGAGTCGAGCTCTCTGAAATTCTGACTTTAAATATCGGTTTAAGTCACCATAATTTTGCGATTTATATTGGGAACGTTTGCAAATCCCTAAGCATAAATTTACGTGAGATTATGGAAATGAAACGACACACTTTGACAATGGCAGTAGCGCTTGGACTTGTTACTGCACCAACATTCGCAACAACAAATGTTGATGCACTAGAAAAGCGAATTAATGAATTAGAACAGAGATTGGAACAAACAGAAAAAGTATCCATAGAAGCAAATGAGAAAGCCTCAAGCTTTGAGTTTCATGGCTACGCTCGTTCCGGGCTGCTCATTAATGATGATCTCAATGGTGCTGTTGGTACTGGTCCTTACATGACAGCTGCTGGTGCTATTGGCGCCCCAATTGGACGTTTGGGGGTTGAGGATGATCATTATGTGGAAGCAAACCTTATCCACAAACGTTTTGCAGATGATGGTTCCAGCGCTTTGTTCCGAATCATGCTGGCAGATAGTACGGAAACCAATAACGAATGGACGGCGAGTGAAAGTCAATTAAACGTTCGTCAGGTATACGCTGAGCTAAATAAGTTGGACATGTTCTCTGAATCAAATGCTTTTGCCGACGCAACGTTTTGGGCCGGTAAACGATTTGACCGTGATAACTTTGACATTCACTTCTTTGACTCGGATATCGTTTTCTTATCTGGTACTGGTGCGGGTGTTTATGACGTCCAAATGAGTGATTCATGGAAAGCAAACTTCTCGATCTATGGTCGTGATTTCGGTGAAATTGATAGTTCGTCAACCGATGTTGAAAACTATATCGCGACAATGAATAACCGTTTTGGCAATTGGCAATTGATGTTGAGCGGCATGGCGTCTGCTGATAATAATGATCGTGTAGAAGGTGCAGCTGAAAATGGTCTGCATGCAATGTTTGCTTACCATGGTGATAACTTTTTTGGCATGAGCGATGGTTTCTCCAAAACCGGTATTTTGATGGGCGATGGACTGGGTGCTGAGCTTAAAGGTATTGGTTCAAACGGTGACTTATTAGACGGTGCAAAAGCAGTACGTTTATTCAGTTATGGCGCAACACGTATTGGAGATAACTGGCGTTTGGCTCCAGCATTGTTAGCTGAGCATAGCCAAGACCGCTTTGCTAAAAATGATGAATTTACGTGGGTATCGTTCAACATCCGCTTAGCGCAAGAGTTTACGCAAAACTTTGAGATGGTTTATGAAGGCTCATACCAATACATGGACCTAGACAATGCGATTGATAAAGCAAGCGGTAGTTTCTATAAAGCAACGATTGCGCCAACGCTTAAGATGTCTACAACCGCAGGTTTTTTTGACCGTCCAGAACTACGTTTTGCTGTCAGCTACGTTGATTGGAGTGAAGAGTTAAATGGTTATTCTATCAGCCAAGATGCGGATGCTTCAACGATGGGTGATGGCGGTGAAGTTCTGTTCGCATTACAGATGGAAACGTGGTTCTAAAGGCCTATAATCGATCTCTAAACGCAAAAGAGTAATACAAAAAAGACGCCAACTGATTTCAGCTGGCGTCTTTTTAGTAACAAGATTGACGATCAATCGTTCTAAACGTTAAGACCATTTTACTCATTTCAAAACTTCTATTTTCTATTCTATCGAGCAACAACTTTGCGCCGTTTTCACCAGCTTTATCAAATGCATAGTTAAAGGTCGATAAAGTTGGTGTACACACTGATGCGAGTTCGTCATCACCCACGCCCAGCACGAAAACGTCTTTTCCTGGTGTAAGCCCGCGTTCTTGAATCGCTCTCATCGCGCCTATAGCGATACGGTCGGTCGCGCAGAACAAACCGTCCAGTTTAGGGTTTTCCGTCAAGTGTTGTTTAGCAAGTAAGTAGCCAGAATCTATCGTAAAGTCGCCGCGAGCATGAAAGGCAAGGTCTAAGCCATGGTGCTGAAGCGCTTGTATAAAGCCGTCTGAGCGTAGTTTATCAACAGCAATATCGTCACCCTGAACACCAATGAAGCCCATGGTTTTACAACCTTTTGCGACGAGTCTATTTCCGGCTTCAAATCCGACTCTTCCGTCATCATGAATGATGCTTGGAATATTAAACATAGAGCCATCTTGGCCGACAAGTACCACTGGTACCGCTGAACTTTGAATGGCAGTGACCAGCTTGGTGTCGAGGTGAGTCGCGTAAAGAATGATGCCTTCAACACGTTTTTGGTTAAAGATCTGAATATACTCCAGCTCTTTTTCATGAACTTGATGCGTGCTAGCAAGTAGGACGTGTTTACCTGCTTTTTCAAGAACATCAGTTAATCCATCCACGCCTTGAGCAGTTGCATGAGATGACACTCGAGGAACAATCACACCGACAAGGTTAGTTTTTTGAGATTTTAGATCTTTGGCGACTTGGTTGGGGACATAACCACATTCCGTTACCGCTTGGCGTACTCTTAGCTTAGTCGCTTCTTTTACACCATATTCATCGTTTATAACCCGTGACACTGTTGATTTTGATACGCCAGCCAGACGGGCGACATCATGCAGACTCGCCATTGTTCTTATCCATTGTATTTTTCGTTTTTGGGATTGTTTGCAAAGAGAGGGGAAAATCTCTTTGATAAGTAGTGATTCTAACCTCCTATTGTGTTCTTAGGGAGAGTATTTAATGATCATTCTCACATTCCTTTCGACTTTCCTTTGATCATTTGGCTTTATTGAGTAAAAATGCTTTTTGCAAACGTTCCCGAAAATTTCGCAAGCTCAGATTAGAATCCAATGGGGTATGAAATGAATTATCCGGCAGTAGCTAAAGAGTTGATAACTCTGTTAGGTGGTAAAAGCAATATCACCGCTCTTGCACATTGTGCGACACGCTTGCGTCTAGCCGTTGCAGATGAGCAAAAGATAAATGAACAAGCAATTGATAACCTTGATGGGGTAAAGGGGCAGTTTAAAGTTGCTGGCCAGTACCAAATTATTTTTGGCTCAGGCATCGTAAACCAAGTTTATGCAGAAATGGCAAAGTTAACGGGCATGAGTGAGATGTCGACCAATGATGTGGCATCTGCGGGTGCAGAAAAGCAAAACATCATTCAGCGCGCGGTTAAAGGTCTTTCGGATATCTTTGTCCCGATCATTCCGGCAATTGTTGCTGGTGGTTTGCTGATGGGAATTTACAACCTGCTGACAGCTCAAGGTCTGTTTATTGATGGCAAATCTTTGATTGACGCCAATCCGGGATTGACTGATCTAGCGAACATGATCAACACGTTCGCGAATGCGCCGTTTGTTTATCTACCAATTTTATTGGCGTTTTCAGCTACCAAGAAGTTTGGCGGTAATCCATATTTAGGTGCAGCGTTAGGTATGTTAATGGTTCACCCAGAGTTACTAAATGGGTGGGGATTTGGTGGTGCATCGGTATCTGGCACCATTCCAGTATGGAATATTTTAGGTTTTGAAATCCAAAAAGTCGGCTATCAAGGTTCGGTACTGCCGGTTTTGGTTTCGGCATTCATTCTAGCGAAGATTGAACTGGGGCTACGCAAAGTTATTCCATCCGTTCTAGACAACCTTTTAACGCCGATGCTCGCTATTTTCATCACGGGATTGTTGACCTTTACTGTTGTTGGTCCATTCACGCGTGATATCGGTTTCCTATTGGGCGATGGTCTGAACTGGCTATACAACACCGCTGGCTTTGTTGGCGGCGCGGTATTCGGTCTTATCTATGCACCGTTTGTAATTACTGGTATGCATCACAGCTTCATCGCGATCGAAACGCAACTTCTAGCGGATATCGCAACGACGGGCGGAACTTTTATCTTCCCAATTGCGGCGATGTCAAACGTTTCTCAAGGTGCAGCCGCTTTAGCCGTGGGCGTGATGAGCAAAGATAAGAAGATGAAAGGTATTGCGATACCATCAGGTGTCACTGGTTTGTTAGGTATTACAGAGCCAGCCATGTTCGGTGTTAACTTAAAACTACGCTACCCATTTATTGCGGCAGTTTGCGCGGCGGCGTTATCGAGCGCGTTCATTACAATGTTTAATGTGAAAGCTCAGGCATTGGGTGCGGCAGGACTTCCGGGTATTATTTCTATCACGCCTGATAAGATTGGATACTACGTTGCAGGTATGATGATTGCGTTCGTGACTGCATTTGTTCTCACCATCGTGCTTGGTATGCGTGACCGCGCTAAAGTGGGCAAAAAAGCGACGGCTTAATCTGAACTCCTTAAGGGTGGAGTCCCCCAAAATCCACTTCTTTTCCTAAATGTTTGGGGTGCTAGCCAAGCAAAAATAGCTTGGCTAGCCTTTTTAAAAATTTTACTTGGTGGTGATGGTGTTAAGCACGGTTAGCTATCAAGATATTAATGTTAAGGTAAGCAAGATGAATCAAGTTTGGGTAACTGGAGATGCTGTCGTAGACCTAATTCCGGAATCTGAGACGACTTTACTTAAGTGTCCCGGAGGCGCGCCAGCAAATGTCGCCGTAGCAATTGCTCGTCTATCTGGTAAGAGTGCGTTTTTTGGCCGAGTGGGTGATGACCCGTTTGGTAAATTTATGCAATCAACGCTCGATCAAGAGGGCGTGTGCACGGAGCGTCTTGTTAAGGACCCTGAACAAAGAACATCAACGGTTGTGGTTGATTTAGATGACCAAGGTGAACGCAGTTTCACTTTTATGGTGAAGCCAAGCGCAGATCAGTTTATGTCGATTGAAGATATCCCAAACTTTCAGCAAGGGGATTGGCTGCATATCTGCTCGATTTCACTGGCAAATGAGCCAAGCCGAAGTAGCACATTTGAGGCTATCAAAAGAGCAAAAGCCGCGGGTGGTTTCATTAGTTTTGACCCTAACTTGCGTGATGAAGTTTGGCAAGACCAGTCAGAAATCCAAACTGTAGTGATGAAAGCAGTTGCCATGGCTGATGTGGTTAAATTCTCAGAAGAAGAGCTGCTATTTTTAACTGATTCAACGTCAATGGAGCTGGGTTTACAACAAATTGCCGCATTGAACATTCCTTTAGTTCTAGTAACACAAGGTGCGAAAGGGGTTTGGCGTGTATTTGAAAACCAAGGTGAGTTGATCACAGGTCAAGTCGTTAGCCCTATCGATACCACTGGCGCGGGTGATGCATTTGTCGGCGGCCTTCTAGCGAGTTTGTCTCAACATTCTGATTGGAAAAAACATCATGCTGTCAGTGCGGCAATCCGATGGGCAAACGGTTGTGGTGCATTGGCGACGACACAAAAAGGCGCTATGACCGCACTTCCGACTCAAATGGAACTGCTGCAATTCATTCAGCAATGATCTTCAGACCCAATTTCAGTTGAGAAAAATTATGAGCTTAAACAACAGTTGGACTGTAGAGCAAAGGTATCGTCGACTAGAGCAAATGCCTAAGCAGGATATCGATAAAATGATATCTTTAGCTCAGCAAGATAAAGGCTTTCCTAGCTACCATATAGCACCTCAATTTGGCCTATTAAACGATCCAAATGGGTTGTGTTATTACCATGGAGAGCACCATATTTTTTACCAGTGGACTCCTGTGGGGCCTGTCCATGGCATGAAGTATTGGTACCACCTTTCTACCAAAGATTTTGTTCATTTCACGGATCATGGCGTCGGTCTTCATCCTGACCAAGACTACGATTCACATGGTGTTTATTCTGGTGGTGCTTTGGTTGAAAATGACAACGTTTTGCTGTTTTTTACTGGCAATAAGCGTGACAAAAACTGGACTCGAATCCCAACACAATGTTTTGCCACTATGGATTCAGAAGGCAACATTGAAAAAAATGGAGTGGTCATCGAAAACGAACATTACACGGAGCACTTTCGTGATCCAAAAGTTTGGAAGAAAGACGACGACTATTTGATGGTGGTGGGAGCTCAAACCAAAACTGAGCATGGCTCAATGGTGCTCTATCAAAGCAAAGATTTGAAAACATGGCAGCATAAAGGTCCAATTAAGACCAAGTTCTCCGACCTTGGGTACATGTGGGAGTGCCCAGACTTCTTTGAGATTGATGGTCAATCGGTGATGCTATTTTCTCCACAGGGCGTGAGCAGTAGTAATCCTTATGATTTCAAAAATATCTATTCTGTTGCGTATATCGTGGGTGATCAGTTGAACCTAGAGTCGATGACTTTAGAAAACCACCAAGATATTTTGCAGCCAGATTATGGGTTTGATTTCTACGCCCCACAAACCTATTTAGATGATAATGGGCGCCGCATTCTTATTGCATGGATAGGGTTGCCAGAAATCGATACTCCATCGGTCACACACCAGTGGGCAGGAATGTTGTCTCTTCCTCGTGAGTTAACGTTGAGAGAGGGTTTCCTTGTTCAAACTCCACTCCCTGAGCTGAAAAGTTTAAGAAAAGAAGAGGTGGTTTTTGCACAATCCCATACATTGGAAAGCACCAGCTGTTTGATCCAACTAGACCTTGAGGGCGATGGCTTTGAACTTGAGCTGAGCAACCACAAAGGTGACAACATCGTGTTTAGTGCGACAGAGCACGAGTTTATGCTGGACCGTCGTCACATGTCTCACTTGTACGCCGAAGAATTTGGTGGCATTCGAAAAGCACCAAGATTGGACGCTAAGCAGACGATTGAGATGTATATCGACAATTCTGTCATCGAGATTTTCATTAATGGTGGAAAACACACGATGACCAGTCGTTTCTTTATTGATGATCTCAATACGGTAACGTTGAGAGGGTTGGATCAAGCAAGGCTTTTCCCTTTGAAAGGTATTACTGGCTTGTTTGAATCATTGAAATAACGTTTTACGTGAGTGAATTTCTTTTGTTACATGATGTACTTCGAGGCTAATAACAACGGGGCAGTGAGCAGACACTTCACTTCTTGGGATATTGCGCCTCAACATGAATCTGCGGGAATCGGCATTATTGAGTCCCGCATATTTTCTTCTATCCATCATTTTGCTTAAAAGTGACAATGCTGTTTTGCAGCAAGCATACTTTGACCGACTATTGGTTTAGAGCAACCAGACCCAGAAGTTGCTCTACATTAGCAAGTGACGCCATTCTCTCTGATCTCAGTACCCTGAGTAAGAGTTAACGAGATTCATCCTAGGTATATTTCTTGAGATTTTGTGGGAAAAGGGCACAATCATTCTAATTTCGCTTCTTGCGAACAAACAAACTCACAAAAATGGACCTTAAAACGCTGGCGTTATGAAAATTATTGTTGATGAAAACATGCCGTACGCTGAAGAACTTTTCAGCCAACTCGGGGAAGTGATCTTAAAACCGGGCCGTACCCTTACTTCTGATGACTTAGTGGATGCTGATGCCCTGATGATTCGCTCTGTCACCAAAGTAAATGCAGACCTGATCAGCAAAGCCAACAAGCTTAAGTTTGTCGGTACGGCAACGGCAGGTATGGATCATGTTGATCAGGCTCTCTTGAACGAGAAAGACATTTTCTTCACCGCAGCGCCAGGTTGTAACAAAGTAGGGGTCGCGGAATACGTATTCAGTGTGATGATGGTCCTAGCACAGCAGCAAGGTTTCTCTGTTTTTGAGAAGACAGTAGGCATTGTTGGCGCTGGTCAAGTGGGCAGTTACCTTGAGAAATGTTTGAAAGGCATGGGCATTAACGTGCTTATCAACGATCCATTCAAACTAGAAGAGGGTGACTCTCGTACTTTCACTCCGTTAGCAGAGCTGATCGAACGTTCTGACATCATCACGCTGCACACGCCTATCACCAAAGATGGCCCTTACCCTACGCACCATTTGATCGATGAGGTGGTATTAAATGGTCTTCGTGGCGATCAAATTCTTATCAATGCTGCACGTGGCCCGGTTGTTGATAACCAAGCGCTGAAGCAACGTTTACTGAAAAACGACGGCTTTACCGCAGCACTTGATGTATTTGAATTTGAACCAGAGGTTGATATGGAGCTTCTGCCTCTGCTAGCATTCGCAACCCCTCACGTTGCAGGCTATGGTCTGGAAGGGAAAGCTCGTGGTACGGCAATGGTATTCAACAGTTACTGCGAGTTTCTAAATAACGAATTACATGCGCATGCCAGCGATTTACTGCCAACCGCGCCTGTCCCTACACTGGTTTTGGACAGAGCATGGGATGAAGCAACGCTGCACAACATCACACAGTTGATCTATGATGTGCGTAAAGATGACGCGCTTTTCCGTCGTGAAATCAGTAAGCCAGGCTCTTTTGACCTGATGCGTAAAAATTACTGGGATCGTCGTGAATACAGTGCTGTCACGCTAGTGGGTACAGAAACATGCAATCTTTCTCCATTAGCAGAATTAGGTTTTCAGGTTGAGGTAAGTCAATGAGCCAACAATACAATGTTGCCGTATTAGGTGCGACCGGCGCGGTCGGTGAAACAATTTTGGAAGTGCTTCAAGAGCGCAAATTTCCTGTAGGTGAAATCTTCCTGTTGGCGAGTGAGCGCAGCGAGGGTAAGACTTACCGTTTCAACGGTAAAACCATCCGTATCCAGAATGTGGAAGAGTTTGATTGGTCTCAAGCGCACATTGCGCTGTTCTCTGCGGGCGGTGAACTGTCTGCTAAATGGGCTCCAATTGCAGCAGATGAAGGCGTGATTGTTATCGACAATACCTCTCACTTCCGTTACGAATACGACATTCCTCTGGTTGTGCCAGAAGTGAACCCAGAAGCCATTGCTGAGTTTCGTAACCGCAATATCATTGCAAACCCGAACTGCTCAACTATCCAAATGCTGGTGGCGCTAAAACCAATTCACGATGCGGTAGGCATTGAACGTATTAACGTATCAACTTACCAGTCGGTATCTGGTGCTGGCAAAGGCGGTATCGATGAACTTGCAGGTCAAACGGCGAAACTGCTAAACGGTCTGCCTGCAGATAAGAAGCAATTCTCACAACAAATTGCGTTTAACTGTATTCCTCAGATCGATCAGATGATGGAAAACGGCTACACCAAAGAAGAAATGAAAATGGTGTGGGAGACGCAAAAAATTCTTAACGACCCATCAATCACAGTGAACCCGACTTGTGTTCGAGTGCCAGTATTCTACGGTCATGCAGAAGCCGTTCATGTAGAAACGCGAGCTCCAATTGATGCGCAAGAAGTGATTAACCTACTTGAGCAAACTGAGGGTGTAGAAGTGTTCCACGGTGAAGACTTCCCGACACAAGTGCGTGATGCTGGCGGCAAAGATCATGTTATGGTTGGCCGTATCCGCAACGATATTAGTCACCACAGTGGTGTAAACTTATGGGTGGTTGCGGATAACGTACGTAAAGGTGCAGCAACGAATGCGGTACAAATTGCAGAATTGTTGATTCGCGATTATTACTAAGCTGTGTCTGATTTATCATTCAAGGCCTCGCATTAAGCGAGGCTTTTTTGTACGAACGGGGTAAATTTGTGTGAGATTAGTACGAATATGGTGAGAGCCACACATTTTTTACCCTCAAAGCTATAGTTTTGCGTGCTATATCCGATATATTTAACCGATCACCATTTCAAATTGTTACTAGCACCAAACTGAGCCTTCTATGCGTCAAAATTATAAGCGTTTATTAGCAACTCTCGTTCTAATCAGCGCTACTCAGACATCGTCAGTGGTTCAAGCCGAAGGAATTCGACTTGTAGGGCCCTCTGGTGAAGTGCAAACATCTCCTAGTTATGCTGAGGAGATTGAAAGAGCGCTACCAACGCCTCCTGAAAATGACCAGCCATCACGCTTTTTCGGTCCAACAGATGGAAATGAAACGTTATGGTCTATCGCTTCTCAATTGCGACCGTCTCGTCAGGTTTCTGTACAGCAAACGCTACTTGCCATTTATCGAATTAACCCTCAAGCGTTTGAAAATCAAAATATCCACGAGCTTATTCCTGGAAGTCGCTTACGTGTCCCATCCTTAGATCAAGTGCAGAGCGCAACCACCGCACAAGCGGTCGCGATCATGAAAGCGCATGAAGCTAAGTTGGCTCAAGCCAAAGCGAAGCCAGTACAACCTAAACCAAAAGCGGAACAACCGAAGCCGGTTGTTTCGCCTCCTAAGCCTGTTGTTTCAGATCCTAAGCCAGAAACACCAACACAGACTGTCGTTAAAGCGCAAGCGAAACCTGAAGCGAAATCTCTAGATAGCTTAAGTGCGCCTGCTGAGGCAGTTAAGCCGATTCCGGTGGCCAATACCTCTCCAGAGGGGCAGAAACAGGTCTCGGCTCTTAAAGACAAGCTCGAAGTATCACAAAGTGAAATGGAGTCCTTAGAAGAAAAGAATCACCGTTTGCGTTTGATGCTGTCTGAAGTTCAGAGTGAAGTTGAGAGTCTAAAGAACGAACTGCATGATGAAGAGCGCATTCGTACCGAAGTCGAGAAACTGCTTGAGGAAGAAAGACAGCGCATCGCAGAGCAACAGCGCTTGCAGCCAAGCACCATGGACAAAATCTTGTCAAATGGATGGCTTGTTGGTCTTGCTGCCCTAATTCCAGGTGCGTTGATCGCCTTGCTCATTGTCATGTTAATGGGCCGTCGTAATAACGCGAAAGAAGAAGAGGCACAAGCGCAAGCTGAACAAGCACCGCAAAGCCTAGATCCTATGGCGGCGCCAATAGGTTTAGCGGCTGCGGAAGAGCTAGAAGAAGAGCTTAGCCTAGATGACGACTTATTCGGTGATGATGCGACAGAGAACCTGTTCGACCAGGAAGAGGAACAAAAACAAGACGATGTCTTTGGCAATCTTGATGATGAAGATCTTGATTTCAACCTTGAAGGGGATGATGGTGATGATCCATTCGCAAGTATTGATGACGACGGCGATTTAGATGTTGGTTTTGATGAGTTTGATTCATCAAGCAATGGTATAAAAGTTAATGGTGATGAAAAAGCACTCGGTCTCGAAGAGATGGAACGTGCGCTGGATGAAGTTTCACCAGAACTAGACATTGAACTTGGCGGCGAAGATTCAGACTTTGATTTGTCTGATGAAGACGAAGACGACGATCCATTTGCCGATTTGTTATCGGGTGATGATGCGAAAGAATCACTTGAAAACGATACGGTCGATCAAGCCATGCTTGATGATTTGTTTGCTGAGTATGCGACGGAAGACCTCGATCTTGATGTTGAGGGTCAATCCTCCTCAACAGAATCATTTGAGCAAACCGCTTCTTTGGATGACGCTTCAGATGACGACATCGATAAATTGCTGGCTGAATACCAACCATCAGAAAGCTCAGAATCTGATGATGATGTGTTTGAAGAGTTGGCATCGCTATCAGGCCTATCGGATACGGAGTCAAGCGAAGAAGATGAGTCTGCTCTGCTGGATGAGTTGCTCGGTGAAGACGACGGCGCGTCTCTAGATGGATTGGATCCGCTAGAAGAGCTAGAAGATATCTCAGGCTTGAATGAAGAACCCTCCATTGATGAAGACAGTACAGAGTTACTGGATGAGTTGATCGGCTTTGATGATGAAGATTCATCAGACGACGATTTTGATCCACTGGATGAATTAGAGAAGCTGTCTGGTTTTGAAAGTGACGATGGACTGGAAGACATCGACGAAGACAGTATTGACTTATTAGACGAACTTCTGAGCGACGATTCTTCCGAAGAAACGCAAAGCGAAACCGACGGAAACGTTGATCCTTTTGATGACTTGATTCGTGAAGATGATGAGCCTAAGCAATCAGAACAATTAGAACAGTCAGAACAACCTGAGCACACAGAAAATTCACTAAGCGATGACGAACTTCTAGCATCACTCGGTTTTGACAACCCAGAGTCAACAACGGAAGTAGAAGAAGCGCAAAAATCACCACCTCAATCTCCAGAAGTGGCTGAAACTTCGACGGATTTTGAAGATGAAAAAGCGGCGCTTGGTCTAGATTCAGGTTTGGATATTGATGCGCTGTTAAGCGACAACCAATCGGTGATAGATGAGCAATCTGAGATTGATGAGCAAGCGCAGGAAGAGCTGCCAAGTGCAGGCACTGAGCAACCAGATCCGGACGCTAGTGATTCTGAGCGAGAACTTGAATCTGATTTTGAACCAGAGTTTGCACCAGAGCTTGATGCGTCTTTAGCGCCAAGCGAAGACGACCTTGGTGAAAACGTTGATGTATCGGATGCTCAGCCAGAAGAGGTTACTGAATCACCTCAAGTTGAAGATGAAGCGGAGACAAAATCTGAGCTTGCACAAGAGCCTGTATTTACTCCAACGCCAAATACGGTTGAAAATGAGTTTGGTATCCCTCAAGAAGAAGATTGGTTAATCGATGAGATTGAGCCTGAGAGTAAAATCGAACAAGAGCCAACTGCGGCAAGCTCGAACGAATCGAAGCCGACTGAGGATGAAGCGTTTGATTTCGATGAGCTGAATTTACCAGAGTTCACCGAAGACGATGCTCGCGCATCAATGGCGGATGAGCCTGCGCTAGCCGCTTCAGAAATAGCAGAGCCTCAAGTTTCAGTTGAAAGCACAGCAGACGAAGACGATTTCGATCTTGAAGATTGGGATTTACCAGAATTCAGTGAAGAAGATGCGCTTGCATCAATGTCTGAAGAACCTGCGCTCACGGCATCTGAAATGGCAGAGCCTCAAGCACCCGTTGAAAGCGCAGCAGACGAAGACGAGTTCGATCTTGAAGACTTGGATTTACCAGAGTTCACCGAAGACGATGCGCACGCATCAATGTCTGAAGAACCTGCGCTAGCCGCTTCAGAAATGGCAGAGCCTCAAGCACCCGTTGAAAGCGCAACAGTCGAAGACGAGTTCGATCTTGAAGACTTGGATTTACCAGAATTCAATGAAGAAGATGCGCTTGCTTCAATGGCGGAAGAGCCTACGCTAGCCGCTTCAGAGATGACTGAGCCTCAAGCGTCAGTTGAAAGCGCAGCAGACGAAGACGAGTTCGATTTTGAAGACTTGGATTTACCAGAATTCAACGAAGAAGATGCGCTTGCTTCAATGGCGGAAGAGCCTACGCTAGCCGCTTCAGAAATGGTTGAGCCTCAAGCGTCAGTTGAAAGCGCAGCAGACGAAGATGAGTTCGATCTTGAAGACTGGGATCTACCAGAGTTCAACGAAGAAGATGCTTTAGCCTCCCTCACTGACCAAGATGTAAAGGCAGAAGCAGAAGAACCTTTGACTGCTGCGGCAGAGCCACTCAAGAACTCTCAACCTGTTATTCAAGCTGATAACGATCATGACGCATTGTTTGACATGTTTGCCCAACCTGAAGCGTTTAGTGCAGAGGTTGATTCTAAACTAGCGAATGACGAAGCAGACACAACATTGAGTGACTTCGAAGAGTCGGCAATGGCAAATCTTTTATCAGAGGATGCTGAGTCGGAAGTTTTCGAAGGAAAGCTTGATAGCGATACGATCGCCAGCGCGGGCATGGATTTTGAAGCTATGCTCGATGTAGGTGATGATTGGGATGGCTTCAAATTACCGTCCAATAATGCAGCATCAGCCGAAGAGTTTCCGGAAGATCAGCGAGATGTGTGGGGCTCCGCCGAAGCGTTAGCACAACCACAGATCGCGCAAGAAAACTGGGCAGAGCAAGATGATCTTACGGACTTTGATCCAAAGAAAAATCAGTTCATGACCATTGATGAGCTAATGGCTCAAGTGGATCAAGATGGTGGCGATTTTGAGGAGCAAGATCTTAAACTTGATGTTGGTCTAAATGAGTTTCCTGATGTGATTGGGGATATCAGTGACTTTGATGTTGATAATAATGCAGAAGCCGCAGGTAAGCTTGACTTAGCAAAAATCTACCTTGAAATGAATGATCCGCAAGGCGCGATTAAGTTGCTAGAGGAAGCCATTGTCTACGGTGATGATGATATTCGACGAGAAGCTAAGAGCCTCATTGATTCCATTCACGGTCGATAAATAAAAAATGGGCAGCAAATGTTGCCCATTTTTGTACCTGTAATGTAAGTCACATGGGCTGAAACTAGCAACGAGAGGTAACTTAGGTATATACTTCCCGCCCCATTTTAGAGTCCGAAGGTTAAAATGAGAATCGCATTAGGTATCGAGTATAACGGTACAAACTACTTTGGCTGGCAACGCCAACGAGACGTGAAAAGTGTTCAAGAAGAGCTCGAGAAAGCGCTCTCTATCGTAGCGAATCATCCTGTAGAAGTTCAGTGTGCAGGTCGTACAGATGCTGGAGTGCATGGCACAGGTCAGGTTGTCCACTTTGACACAAACGTGAGTCGAAAAATGGTGGCTTGGACCATGGGCGCTAATGCCAATATGCCGAGTGACATTGCAGTGCGTTGGGCCGCAGAGGTTTCGGATGATTTCCATGCTCGATTCTCAGCGACCGCGCGTCGTTACCGCTACATCATTTTCAATCATGCCTTACGTCCTGGCATCTTAAATTCAGGTGTCAGCCACTATCATGGTGAGTTGGATGAGAAAAAAATGCATGAAGCAGGGCAGTACCTGCTCGGTGAAAATGACTTCAGCTCGTTCCGTGCGGCACATTGCCAATCATTGAGTCCATTCCGCAATATGATGCATTTAAACGTGACTCGACATGGTGATTATGTGGTGATTGATATCAAGGCGAATGCTTTTGTTCACCATATGGTACGTAACATTACGGGTAGCTTGATTAAAGTGGGGCGTGGTGAAGAAAAACCTGAGTGGATTAAGCAACTGCTCGATGCAAAGGATCGTACATTAGCAGGCGCAACCGCAAAAGCAGAGGGCTTGTATTTGGTTGATGTCGACTACCCAGAAGAATTTGGATTACCACAAGTGCCGATCGGTCCGCTATTTTTGCCAGATAATTTGAACTAAGTTTGCGACTTTGTTTCAAAATATCGGTACGTTAGACGTAATTAATAGAAAAACAATGCGTTGTGAGTGGTAGCAAAAATAGGTACAACCAGTTTTTTATCTACAGTCGCAGCAAGATATGTTTTAATCCATCTGCAATATTCCGAATTTATCTCTTTCGCAATGACGCGGAAGAATTGAAAGAAAAGGTCTTCCATGAGTTGGCTTGAAAAGATTTTAGAAAAAAGCAACCTTGTTAGTTCACGCAAAGCTTCTATTCCTGAAGGTGTGTGGACGAAATGTACCTCTTGTGAGCAGGTTCTATACCATGCAGAACTAGAGCGTAACCTAGAAGTTTGTCCGAAGTGTAATCATCACATGCGCATGAAAGCGCGTCGTCGTCTGGAAACATTCTTAGACGAGGGTGATCGTGTTGAGCTTGGTACAGAGTTTGAACCGCAAGATAAACTTAAATTCAAAGATTCAAAGCGTTACAAAGAGCGTATTTCTGTTGCACAAAAGAGCAGTGGAGAGAAAGATGCCTTAGTGGTTATGCAAGGTGAATTGCTTGGTATGCCGCTAGTCGCGTGTGCGTTTGAATTCTCATTTATGGGCGGTTCAATGGGGTCTGTTGTCGGTGCTCGCTTTGTTAAAGCGGTTGAAGCGGCAATTGAAAACAACTGTGCGCTTGTTTGTTTCTCAGCAAGTGGTGGCGCTCGTATGCAAGAGGCTCTGATGTCTCTAATGCAAATGGCGAAAACCAGTGCGGCACTTGAACGATTATCAGAAAAAGGCCTGCCATTTATTTCTGTACTGACTGACCCAACTATGGGTGGTGTATCAGCGAGTTTGGCGATGTTGGGTGACATCAATATTGGTGAACCTAAAGCGCTGATCGGCTTTGCTGGTCGCCGTGTTATCGAGCAGACAGTTCGTGAAGATCTTCCGGAAGGCTTCCAACGCAGTGAGTTTCTGCTAGAGCACGGTGCGATTGATATGATTGTTGACCGTCGTGAAATGCGTCAACGTGTGGGCGGTTTAGTGGCTAAGCTAACTAATCACAAGTCTCCAATGGTGGTTTCGGTTAACGAATCTCCAAATGAAGAACCATATTCTGTACCAGAAGTGGACGAAAAAGGGTAAAGTAGCAACTAACATAAAAACCAAAGAAATTAATGGTTAAAGTTAGATGACCCAAAACTCTATTCCTCAAGCCACATCCTCTCTAACGATGTGGCTTGATTATTTAACAAATCTTCACACTTCAGCAATCGACCTTGGCTTAGACCGCGTTCAAGCGGTAGCACAAAAGGCGAACCTCACCAAACCAGCTCCTACTGTGATTACTGTTGCCGGCACCAATGGTAAGGGCTCAACATGTGCGTTGATGGAAGCGATTTTACTCGATGCAGGCTACTCAGTGGGTGTTTACAGCTCACCACACCTAATTCGATACAACGAGCGCGTTCGTATTAACGGTGTAGACGCTGAAGACAGCAAACACTGTGAAGCATTTGATTATGTTGAGCAGCAACGCGGCGAAATCAGCCTAAGCTTGTTTGAATTCGGCACACTTGCCGCACTTCGTATTTTCCAAGTTGAGAACGTCGATGTAGTCCTGTTAGAAGTTGGCCTTGGGGGGCGTTTAGATGCGACTAACGTGGTGGATCACGATGTCTCAGTGATTACGAGCTTGGCTATCGACCATGTTGACTGGTTAGGTGATGACATCAATGTCATTGGTTTTGAAAAAGCCGGTATTTACCGTGCAGGCAAACCTGCTATATGTGGCCAGCCAATGCCGCCAGCAACCGTAGCTGCGCATGCAGATGACATCAAAGCGGAATTCTTCCAAGTCGGCATTCAGTTCGATTACCAATTGACAGAGAAAGGCTGGAAGTGGAGCAGTGGTGCATTTGATTTAGACGATTTGCCTGTTCCGGCGCTTCCATTACCTAACGCTGCAACCGCATTGATGGCATTAGGTGCATCAGAATTGCAAATCACTGACATTAACATTGTTAATGGCTTGAATAATGCTCGCCTAGCTGGCCGAATGCAGGTTCTGCAAACGGGCCCAGAAATCGTGCTTGATGTCGCGCATAACCCACACTCAGCAGAGTATCTTGTTGAGAAAGTGAAACTCCAATACAAGGATAAGAATATCCATGTCGTGGTGGCGATGTTGCACGATAAAGACATTAAGGCGACGATTGAAGCGCTAACCCCAATCGCAACGCAATGGTACCCTGCATCGCTTACAGGCCCGCGCGCCGCAACAGCCGATGAGTTGTGCCAGCATTTACCTCAGGGACAAATTCAGTTCAAAACGCCAGTAGACGCATTTGAGGCGGCGACAAACAATGCAGCGAAAGATGATGTCATTTTGGTGGTTGGTTCTTTCCATACTGTCGGTGAGGTATTGGAGCATTGGCAATCAAATAATGAGTAATCAAAGGTAATTTGATGGCAAGTAAATTCCAAAGTCGTTTAGTCGGCACCATCATCTTGGTCGCAGTGGGGGTCATTGTGCTCCCTGATGTTCTAGATGGTAAGAAACTGCACTATAAAGAAGAATTTGCCAGCATTCCTATCAAACCTGAGCTTGATAGTGATGTGGAAAATTTTGAAATACTAGAACCGGTGGAGGACGATATCACTCTGCCAGAGTCTCCGGTCTCTGCGACAGTGGATGAATCAGAAGATTCGACTATTGCTGATTCTGACTCAAAGCCGGAAGTATCTACTCAGCCAAAAGAAGCAAGCCAACCCGAACAAGTGGAAGTGGCTGTTCGTCCGGTTGAAGAAAAAAATCAATATGAAGATTCGGCCTGGATCATTCAGTTGATGGCATTGAAAAACCATGAGAATGCTGTTGCATTAGTAGAGGATTTACAGAAGCGTGGTTATCAAGCTCATGTGAAAAAAGAAAATACCTTTACTCGAGTCATTGTTGGTCCTGATGTGTCAAAAAGTAAACTTGAACGACAGGTCAAGGAATTACAAAAAATTACAGGCTCAAAAGGTCAATTGCTTAAATTTAAGCCATTAAATCCATAAGAAAACGTTTGCGTCAGCATTTTTTCTGTTAAAATGCGCGCCAACTTAAGATGAAGAAAACATGAATTGGTTAGATTTTGTCATTTTAGGTGTGATCGGATTTTCAGCTCTGATCAGTTTAGTTCGCGGTTTTGCTAAAGAAGCTTTGTCTTTGGTGATTTGGTTCGGAGCATTTTTTATCTCCAGTAATTACTACGCCAAATTGGCGGTGTATTTTACCAACATCGAAGATGACATGTTTCGAAACGGAGCCGCAATTGCGGCGTTATTCGTCGCAACCTTAGTGGTTGGTGCAGTGGTGAATTACGTCATTGGTCAACTGGTACAAAAAACAGGGCTATCAGGTACTGACCGAATTCTCGGTGTTGTGTTTGGTGGTTTACGCGGAGTACTGATTGTTTCTGCGTTGCTGTTTTTTATGGATGCGTTTACTGCATTCCCAAGCTCGGATTGGTGGAAAGAATCACAGTTGGTCCCTGAGTTCAGCCGTATCATTGCCCCATTCTTCGAGCACTTACAAGCAACATCAAGTTTTTTGTCTGGCACTATTAAGTAGTGCCAGCTACTGTCGCAAATCGAGGATCAGGACATGTGTGGTATTGTTGGAATCGTGGGCACAACGCCTGTAAACCAGTCTATTTATGACGCGTTAACGGTGTTACAGCATCGTGGCCAAGATGCCGCTGGTATTTGTACCATAGAAAGCAATCGTTTTCGTCTGCGTAAGGCGAACGGTTTGGTGAAAGAAGTGTTCGAAGCAAGACACATGCAACGCTTACAGGGTGAGGTTGGTATTGGTCATGTTCGTTACCCAACTGCAGGTAGTTCAAGTGCCTCTGAAGCTCAACCTTTCTACGTAAACTCTCCTTTTGGTATTACCTTAGCTCACAACGGCAACCTGACTAACGCGAATGAAGTCCGTCAGAAACTGTTTGAAAAAGATCGTCGTCATATCAACACCACCTCAGACTCTGAAGTGCTTTTAAACGTACTTGCACATGAGATCGATACGGTAAAGGGCAATGTGACGGCTGATGATGTTTTCCGCGCGGTTACAAACGTACACCGTACAATCCGCGGCGCTTATGCAGTAGCGGCAATGATCATTGGCCATGGCATGATTGCTTTCCGTGACCCACACGGTATTCGCCCTTTGTGCTTAGGTAAGCGTGAAGTCAATGGCAAAACAGAATACATGGTCGCGTCAGAATCAGTCGCATTGGATGCGGTTGGTTTCGACTTTGTTCGCGATGTTGCGCCAGGTGAAGCGATTTATGCAACGTTCGATGGCGAGCTATTTACGAAACAGTGTGGTGACAATCCAAAACTGAACCCATGTATTTTCGAATTCGTTTATTTTGCCCGCCCAGATTCGTTTATCGATAAGATTTCCGTTTACAGCGCACGTGTAGAGATGGGTAAAAAGCTTGGTGAACGTATTCGTGAAGATTACGCTGAACTTGATATTGATGTGGTTATCCCGATTCCTGAAACATCGTGCGATATTGCGTTGCAAATTGCTCAAGCTATTGATAAACCATACCGCCAAGGTTTCGTGAAAAACCGTTATGTAGGCCGTACCTTTATCATGCCGGGTCAGCAACAGCGTAAGAAATCAGTTCGTCGTAAACTGAATGCCATTCGCTCTGAATTTAAAGGCAAGAATGTACTGCTTGTTGATGATTCAATTGTGCGCGGAACAACATCTGAACAGATCATCGAGATGGCTCGCGATTCAGGTGCAAACAAAGTGTTCATGGTTTCTGCGGCACCAGAAGTTCGCTTCCCGAACGTTTATGGTATTGATATGCCAAGCGCCACTGAACTTATTGCTCATGGCCGTGATAACGACAGCATTTGTAAACAAATTGGCGCAGATGCACTGATTTATCAACGTCTTGATGATCTTGTGGAAGCTGTTGGCCTTGGTAACCAAAACATCAGTCAATTCGATACCTCAGTATTTAATGGCGAATATGTTACGGGAGATATTGACCAGCAATACCTCGATTTCCTTGATGGTCTGCGGAATGATGATGCGAAGACGCAAGCTGAAATTCAGCAAGATCTTGCTAATTTAGAGCTGCACAACGAAGGCGCTTAAATAGCACTTCTCAATATAATATGAAAAACCAGAGCTTCAAAGGCTCTGGTTTTTTGTTTCTATTCGTTTATGTTTTTCAGCTTAGTGAATGTTGTAAGCAATCACGAAGTCGATGAACAAGCGCACTTTCTCTGGTAAGTGATCTTTGTGGTTGTAAAGCATGTAGATGTCGCGCGGGTTTGCACTCCAATCTGGAAGAATACGCACTAAATCACCACTTTCAATGAACTCCTTGATCATTACATCCGGCATTAACGTGATGCCTAAACCCTCAGAACATGAACTGCGAACTACATTCAGAGCGTTTGCTTGGAAGCGGCCTCGTTCTACATTCACGACAGATTCCCCCTTGCTATTGATGAGTGTCCACTTAATGAGAGGGTATCCTTTAAGTAAAGAGTGATTGGACAACTCTTCTGCATGATTTGGCGCAGGGTTAGTGGCTAAGTAATCTGGGCTCGCGACCAAAATATCTTTCACTTCACCAATCTTACGAGCAATTAGACTTGAATCGCGTTGTGGACCAACTCGGAAAATAACATCCCATTCAGTTGGGTCTAACTGATCTGCATTACTTTCTGTCGTTAGCTCGATGTTGATGTCCGGGTATTGCTGCATAAAGCGATTAAACATCGGCATCATCATGCGTTTGGTGAGATTGTATGGTGCAGAAATTTTGATTTTTCCTGATGCGCCACGGCAATCATCGGTAATTTCTTCGGCAGCAGAAGTCAGTCTTTGTAAAAGTGGGGAACACTCATGATAAAAACGTTCGCCTGCTTCTGTAAGAGAAAGTTTACGCGCATGGCGGTTCAGCAGCCTTAGGTTTACTGAGTCTTCAAGCGCTTGAATGCGTCGAGTGATCGTCGCCACAGGAATCATGGTCTTACGCGAAGTTGCAGTATAGCTCCCATTTTCGACAACTAATCGAAACAGGTTTAAATCATCTAATTTCATATTTCCAGACACACTCAGTTACCATTTGGACTAATTTATAACTAACTTTGCAATCAAAGGTTGCGTTAAGTCAACATGTTGCATTATTTGAACACACTACCCCTTAGTGAGTAAACACTGTTTAATAATCGAATATTTGTATATATGCTAATAACAAGCTACTTTTTAAGGCAAGGTGAAAGGGCCTGATGTCTTGCTGCATAGCGATCTGTAAGATGTGAATAAAATAAGAATAAGAACTTCAAATTTGTTTTTTGACTGAGCTTTGTGAGGTAAAAGATATGCTTAAAACTCACAGTCAAACGGCAATGGTCTCGGCGCAGGAAGTGGTTCATCACAAACTGATAATGTTAGTTGACGATGATCCAGTATTTCGTGGAGTGACTGGTGCCTATCTAGGCAGCCAAGGATATAGCCTGGTAGAAGCTGAGAATGGCTTGGAGGCTCTTAAGTTGTTAAGAGAATACCAACCAGACTTAGTGATATGTGACTTGTCCATGCCTGTCTTAGACGGAATAGAGTTTGTTGAGGAAGTGAGCCTTGAATATCCATCTATGCCATTAATTGTTGTATCCGGAACGGATGAAATGTCTGACGTTGCTAAAGCACTACGATTTGGCATTAAAGACTTTTTGGCAAAACCAATTATAAACTACGAGCACTTATCAAAAGCGATAGACAATACGCTAGAGGACAGTGATTGCCATTTTTCAGAACAGCGTGATTTTGCCAGTCAGTGGTTTCGGGTTGATGACGGTGGGGAAATGCCTGATGAGCAAGAACTCTACTGGCATTTAGAGTATTTGCAGCAAAACCCTAATGCAGCTCGAGATTTATTGCATGCGTTGTTGCCAGAGAAAGACACATCTCAAGGCGATTGGAAGTGCTCTTACCGCTTGTTGCAATCGACTGATGTGATGCCACTTGTTTTTGATTACCGTTGGTTAATGAACGGGCAATTTGTTTTTTATTTAGTAGATTCAGCCTCGCTAGAGCATGCCGGCGTCGCATCGACATTATTAGTTCGAGCATTGTTTGATGATTACTTAAGAAATCTCAATAGCTTTAGCGCGGACCTTAAAGATCTGGCAGGAATTGTAGAGAAAGGCATTCAGTGTTCGAACGGGACTGGTGCCGTCAACGCGCTATTTGGTATGGCTGATTTGGCTTCTTCATCGGTTTCTATTTTACCAGCAGGGTTAGATAGCCAGTGGTCAGATGGCCATGATAACCAACACATCGCTGCGGGTAATCAGTTAGGACACGGTAGTATGAAGAACTTTATTACCAGAGACTTGCCGATTGATGTTACCGGACAGCTGACAATAGGGTGCTTAGGGTCATCGAGTTTTAGCTTGAATATCGTTCGTAAAAGTCGGCTAGCGTAATATTTACTCACAAATTAACAAAGCAGCGTATTTGCGCTGCTTTTTTGTATAAAAATAATGCTACTGGGATCGCTTTAGAATAATAACCTTGCTTTTGATCGGTGTTTAGAAGACTTTGTTTGCGGTATATTTGTGTTTCAACAATAAATGCTCATTTGTGTAACGATGCATTAACTCTGAACGGGTTGGCGTTGAGGCAATGAGGGAAGTACAGTTAACGAGTGAGAATAAGCAACATGGCAGACAAAAATTTTAAAGAGCCTTATAATATTTTTTACTTCTTGGGTTTCATTGCAGTCCTTTTAATCCCAACTTTACCTGCAACGTTAACCTGGTTTCGCGTAATGAACGGTTACGCAGGTTTTTAATCGCGTGTTTGTTTTTGGAGTCCACCATTCGTATCAAGCGTTATTTCTTCAATGTTGCTGGTGGACTTTGTTTAATTCTAGGCATTTTGGGTATCGCCCTTCCACTCCTACCAACCACTCCTTTTATTCTTTTAGCTAGCGCATGCTTTATGCGAGGGAGCCCTGCATTTCACAGTTGGCTTCATGAGCACAAAACATTTGGTCCAATACTAAAAAATTGGCATAACAATCGTGCCGTCACCCGTAAAGTAAAACAGCGTGGTGCCGTATTTATCGTGCTTAGCTTCTTCCTTTCTATTTTTGTTGTACCTCTTCTGTGGGTGAAAATTGCACTTTTAGTGATGCTAATCGTTTTACTAAGTTGGTTTATACGCTTACCTGTGATTGAGTTGGTTGCTGACCGAGAAGAAAATCACTAAGATTGTAGAGAATAGTGTGCCCACTCTTCGAGTGGGCGTTTGTATTTTCAGCGCTTGTGACATTTATGAAAGTAAATCCATAGTGGTGAAAACCTATTGTTTGTTGCCCTCGTGATGTTGCGATAAGAATAGAGGGTGATAGACCAATCTAAGTAAATCGGTATTATGACTACAGAAACAATCTCACTGATCAAATCTAGCATCCAAAGCATTCAAGATTACCCAAAACCGGGCATTCTATTTCGTGATGTAACGAGCCTTTTAGAAGACGCACAAGCTTATCAAGCAACGATTAATCTATTGGTTGAACGTTATAAAGACATGGGCTTTACAAAAGTAGTGGGTACAGAAGCTCGTGGTTTTCTATTCGGTGCTCCTTTAGCGCTTGAACTCGGTGTAGGCTTTGTTCCTGTGCGTAAACCAGGCAAGCTACCACGTCCTACTATCGCGCAGTCTTACGAGCTTGAGTATGGTGTTGATACACTAGAAATTCATACTGATGCTATCGTTGACGGTGATAAAGTACTTGTTGTTGATGATTTGCTAGCGACAGGTGGCACTATCGAAGCGACAACAAAACTGATCCGTCAACTTGGCGGTGAAGTAGAGCATGCGGCGTTCGTGATTAACCTACCAGAAATTGGTGGTGATAAGCGTCTAGAAGCGCTAGGCCTGAACGTATACAGCATTTGCGAGTTTGAAGGACACTAATACATTCGATGAGTTATTTAGCTTTAGCGCGAAAATGGCGTCCTAACAAATTTGAACAAGTCGTAGGTCAGCGTCACGTCCTTACTGCTTTAGAAAATGCGTTAGCGCAAAATCGCTTACACCATGCGTACCTATTTAGCGGTACTCGAGGCGTTGGTAAAACGTCGATTGGCCGCTTATTTGCAAAAGGTCTGAACTGTGAAACGGGGATAACAGCTAACCCATGTGGTGAGTGTGATACTTGCCGTGAGATTGATGAGGGTCGCTTTGTCGACTTGTTAGAGATCGATGCTGCATCTCGTACTAAAGTTGAAGATACTCGTGAACTATTAGATAACGTTCAGTACAAACCTGCTCGCGGGCGCTTTAAAGTGTACCTCATTGATGAGGTGCACATGCTGTCGCGTCATTCTTTCAATGCGTTGTTAAAAACTTTGGAAGAGCCGCCGGAATACGTGAAGTTCTTGTTGGCAACAACGGATCCACAAAAGCTGCCAGTAACAATTTTGTCTCGTTGTCTGCAATTCCATCTAAAACCAATCAGTGTTGATGATATTCATCAGCAACTTGATCATATTTTGGAAAAAGAGCAAGTCTCTGCGGATGCGAGAGCGCTCGGCATGATTTCTCATGCAGCCGATGGCAGTATGCGTGATGCTTTGAGCTTAACCGATCAAGCGATTGCTTTGGGTAACGGGTCGATTCAAACCGACATTGTTAGTCATATGCTCGGTACGATTGATACAGACCAAGCTATTCATTTGCTTGAGTCGATCAGCAGTAAGCAACCTCAACAAGCAATGGATAAGATCCAACAACTTGCTTCGAATGGTGTTGAGTGGGATGGTTTGCTTCAGCAAATCGCTACCCAATTACATCGCGTGGCAATGTATCAGGCACTGCCATCGACGTTGGATCAAGCTCAACCTGACGCTGAAAAAATTGAATTATTGAGTAAAGCGCTGACACCTCAAGATGTGCAACTTTACTATCAAATTGCGTTAAAAGGCCGTGAAGACTTAACCTTGTCGCCAAATGGCCGTGTCGGCATGGAAATGATCGTATTGCGTATGATGGCATTCCGTCCCGCGACGAACACTCATGCGAATATTATTTCGACGGCTTCACCGTCTCAATCTGTTCCGACTCATGGGGCAAGTCAAGTAAGAGAAGTGTCGCAGCCAACCTCTCAAGCGTCATCTTCGCATGCCCAAACGCAGCTTTTACAGGATTCGCAACGAGCGAGGGGCGATGCTTCTAGCATGGCAGCATCATCACTTCCTCCCGCGGCGAACCCACAAGTTCCCCCGATGCCTGATGCCTCGCACTATTCGCCGGAATACCAGCCTGGACATGATGTGGCACCGGCACAGTATGATATTGCGCCTCCAGTGGGTGGAAGCTCTACGTCCGTAGAACATGCGCATCAGCAGCGTCAGGCAGCGTCTGAAGCACCTGTACGCACTGGCTTAGGCGGACTTCGTCATCAGCTTCGCTCCCAACGGCAGGGACAGCAACAAGCGACAAACCAAAGTGGTGGCCCAAAAAAGTCTAGAACGACATCTGCAAGTAAAGACTCGGTTATCAACCGTGTAGCGCAACTTCATGGCAATTCTGCGCAGGTGTCGTCTAAAGCCATCCCTCAAGCTGAAAAGCAAAAAATTGAGGATGAAGCATACCGTTGGCGCCCTAGTAAGCCAGTAGAAAAAAAAGCCAAAACGGAACTGACACCGACACAGCTCAAGCAAGCTTTAGAGCATGAAAAAACGCCAGAGATGGCGCAAAAATTGGTTGATGAATCACTCGAGAAGAGCGAATGGGCGAAGTTAATTAGCCAAATGGAGACACCAAAATTGGTGGAACAATTGGCTCTTAACTCGCACTTTGACAAAACAGACTCGAGTGTTTCACTACAATTAAGAAGTAGCCAAGCACATTTAAATACTGACAGAGCACAAAGTGAATTGCTGAGTGCGCTGAATACAGTGTTAGGTGAAGATTGCCACCTAAGTATCGATATAAGTGAAAATGGTGAAACGCCTTTAGAGCTTAGAGATAGGCTCTATCAAGAGAAATTACAAAAAGCTCTCAACAGTTTAGAAAACGATCCACATGTTCAATTTATTGAACGTCGATTCGCCGCAGAGCTTGATAAAGATAGTGTTCGGCCTATCTAAAAATTGAACGGAGTGGGGTTGAAAATGTCTATTGATAGCCCCATTTACAGATGCAACACCTAATGAAACCAGAGAGATAAACATGTTTGGTAAAGGCGGTATGGGCAACCTAATGAAGCAAGCCCAGCAAATGCAAGAACGCATGCAAAAGCTTCAAGAAGAAATCGCGAATATGGAAGTAACCGGCGAGTCTGGTGCTGGTCTAGTTAAAGTAACGATCACTGGTAGCCACAGCGTGCGTCGTGTTGACATCGATGAAAGTCTGATGGAAGACGACAAAGAGATGTTAGAAGATCTGATCGCTGCTGCGTTCAATGATGCTGCTCGTCGCGTTGAAGAGACACAAAAAGAGAAAATGGCTTCTGTTACTGGCGGTATGCAATTACCACCAGGCATGAAAATGCCATTCTAATCTGCTGAACTCTAATTAAGCGGATTTTAAATGCGTACCAGCCATATGCTGGAACAATTGATGGAGGCCTTACGTTGTCTACCTGGGGTTGGCCCCAAGTCGGCACAGCGTATGGCCTTTCATTTGTTACAGCGTGATAGAAAAGGCGGTCTGCAACTTGCAGATGTGCTGAGCCAAGCCATGACGGAAATCGGTCATTGTAATGAATGCCGAACTTTCACTGAGGAAGACGTCTGCCATATTTGTGCCAACCCAAAACGCCAAGAAAACGGCCAGATTTGTGTGGTAGAAAGCCCGGCGGACATTGCGGCAGTAGAAGCTACTGGACAATATTCTGGTCGATACTTTGTGCTTATGGGGCATTTGTCGCCGCTAGATGGCATCGGTCCAAGTGATATTGGGCTTGATGTATTGGATTATCGTCTTCGTCGTGGTGATGTTACGGAAGTGATTCTTGCCACCAACCCAACGGTTGAGGGTGAAGCAACGGCACACTATATCGCTGAACTGTGCAGAGAACATCAAGTTGAGGCGAGTCGCATCGCTCATGGTGTTCCTGTTGGTGGTGAGTTGGAGCTTGTTGATGGGACAACGTTGTCTCATTCACTACTGGGTCGACATAAGATTTAATAAAAGCCGCTTTACGAAAGCGGCTTTTTTGTGTGAGAGCGTCTGTTTTATACAAGAAAGCAAGTCTCTATTCGAGGTAGCTAGGTTTATTCGAGAGTGCTAGTCGTTTGATTCACCAGCGAGAAGATTCTTGTAAATCAGCGCACCGAGAATGCCACCCACGATTGGTGCAACCCAGAATAACCAAAGTTGGGATACAGCCCAATCACCAACAAATACAGCGACACCCGTACTACGTGCAGGGTTAACTGATGTATTGGTTACAGGGATGCTGATTAAGTGGATCAGAGTTAAACATAAGCCAATTGCGATAGGAGCGAACCCTTGAGGTGCGCGTTTATCTGTCGCCCCCATAATGACGATTAGAAACATCATCGTCATGACAATTTCTGCTACGAGTGCTGCTGTTAAAGAGTATTGACCAGGAGAGTGCTCACCATAACCATTCGCAGCGAAACCTGAGCCAACCACATCAAAACCAGCTTGCCCTGTCGCGATGACGTAAAGAATACCGCCTGCGATGATGCCTCCGATCACTTGTGCGATGATGTAAGGCACGACATCTTTGGTATCAAAACGACCACCGGCCCATAAGCCGACAGTAACAGCAGGGTTCAAGTGGCATCCAGAAATATGACCGATTGCGAACGCCATCGTTAAGACGGTTAAACCAAAAGCAAGAGACACACCTAGTAGACCGATACCTAAATCTGGAAAACCTGCTGCCAAAACCGCACTACCACAGCCACCAAGCACCAACCAAAACGTGCCAAATAACTCTGCCATATACTTATTCATATTATTTCCTATATTCGGGATGAGATTACCCGCTGAACATAGTTGAGAATTGTCAGCTGCGTGTGAGTGGAGATAGAAAAGTTGGATGAAAACAGTGATATTGAATTGGCTGTTTCATAATTGAGACGGATTTAAAGGCAATAGAACGCAGATAAGCGGTCTACTATCTCATCAACATAACTGAAGGATTAGGTAATTTGCTCTAGTTCGGTAATATTCGTCAGTGCTTCTTGATTGCTTTTGCCACATACGACAGGGCATGGCTTAAAGTCATGACACACTTTTGGGCGCTCGGGATTACCAAAGAGTTTGCATAGATTATCGTCATTCAATTGAATACAACGTTCACCTGCAGGTTTGCCGTTTGGCATCCCAGGAATAGGAGAGGAAATACTCGGTGCGATACAGCACGCCCCACAACCCAATCGACAATCCATCATAAAACCCTCGCAAAAAATAAGGGGGCATTATGGCGATTTCTGACTAGATTGGAAGCGTTATCTATTTAAGTCTTGTCAACTGGGTCAAGCTTAGACCTATGCAGATATTCAGCAAAACTTGAACTTTTTCTGTTAGAGGGGTATAAAACGCACCCAATCCCACATCGTAATAAGTAGTAAACGTAATGAGTACTCCATTTTGGCAAAGTAAATCGTTGGAACACATGACAGAAGAGGAATGGGAATCTCTCTGCGATGGTTGCGGTAAATGTTGTCTGCATAAACTGATGGATGAAGATACGGATGAGATTTATTACACCAATGTGGCTTGCAGTTGGCTAAATAGTAAAACGTGTTCATGCAAAGATTACCCGAACCGTTTCACATCGGGTGAAGAGTGCACAAAGTTAACTCGAGAAGATATTGAAGACTTTACGTGGCTACCTCATACCTGTGCGTATCGTTTACTGGCAGAAAAACAGTCTTTGCCAGAATGGCATCCTTTGATCACCGGATCGAAGTCGGCAATGCATGCAGCAGGTGAAAGTGTGCGAAACAAAGTGGTGTATGAAATTGATGTGGTGAACTGGGAAGACCACATTTTGAATCACCCAAATCGTCAGTAGCTAAAAACGAGAACGTTAAAACTGAAATGTTAAAACAGTGATTCAAACAATAAGCCTTTCAACGGTACCTAAGGTCATTTACAGGTCGCGATGTGAAAGGCTTCTTTGTATTGATTTTTTTAGCGTCGTCGGCTAACCCCGAATAAATCGGTTATAAACAAACAGAAGAACGAAAGCACCTAATGTCGCAGTGACGATACTGCCGATATTCACGCCATCAGCACCGCCTAGACCAATAAAACTGCCCAAGAATCCACCTACAAACGCCCCTAAAATTCCGAGCACCATCGTAGCTATCCATCCGCCACCATCGTTACCAGGCATGAGCCATTTTGCTAATGCACCGGCAATCAACCCCAAAATAATCCAAGATAAAAACCCCATAAATACTCCTTTTTAATGATTCTTACGTTAACAATGATAGTTCATATTTAACTGTTTATTTGAAATAATAATTAACTGATAACCATAGCAATATAGCCAAGGATAAGAACCAGTACCGATGTCAATGCATAGGGCACAGAGTAGCCAATGGCAGGCATATCACTATGGCTTGCATCTTGGGCACCTTTCATTGCTGGTGTGCTATTTCTTCCTCCAGCACAAGCGCCGGCAAGAATTGCTGGGTTTAATTTCCTAAAATACAAGCCATAGAGCCAAGCAAGAAGAGGTGGCACAAGTGCTGCAGCGACCCCTTCCATCCATGTTTGGCAAAATGTAGCCAGGTTTTGTCGTGAGTTTCCATCAAGCATTAACTCATCATGGACCACCTGATAAGCGTGATTTGGGGAGTGTTCATTTTCGGGAATGCGATATTTTGGCATGACGACAGATAAATATTTTGAAGAGTAAACATCATCGAGAATTGAGCCGCGTACGGCTGACTTTTTGTGCAGAGGTATATGCATTTCCTTCGCGTTTAGTGATTTTTTGATTGAGTGCCTAGCAAGGGGTAAACTGCTCAATATTCCCAAATAATTTCAAATTGGTTGAACCTTATATTTTGAAGTCATAAGGGTATCTTTACTGTAGTAAAGATTTTTAATTGTTGCTGTGTCGGTTCATATACTAAAAATGCAGAATTTGAAGAACAGTACAAAGGCGTTAGTAAATAAAGGCGTTGGCGCAAGTTTGACATTTTAATTATGAATTACCGCCCAACGTGCTTATTGATGTAGTAGACTCTAGGCATATGTTTTCACTGCCTAATAGGCGAGTTTTAACTCGGTGACCGTCTCTTGTGAGGTAAATATGACCTGCCGATATTCTTTTACACCGCGTTCTCGTGCGGCCGCACTTTTCAGTTTTTTGCTTGCTTGTATTCTGAGTTTGGGGCCTATTACGATTCATGCAACAGAGGCGAATAGTGAACAACAAACCTCTCTCGCTGAGCGAACGATTGATAATATTAATCAAGATATTTTGGATTTGTCTGCCACGCTTAAACAAGCCACTGGAGATGAGCGAGATGCTTTGCAACTGCAACTTTTTCAGAAAAATGAAGAGCTGAGAAATCGTCTTTCAGCGGCAATAAATAACAAATCCATTCCCAAAGAAAAGCTCATTGCACTCGTTAGAACGCAACAAAAATATTCAGATGGTTCATTTGCTTATTTAGATGATCGTGTCAAAGTGCTCAATGAACAAATTAACACGGCGAAAGATCAAGATAAGCTCTCTCTTGTTAATGTTTACCGCGAGCTTCAGCAGTACTTAGATGTCAGCTTCGAAGCAGGTTCGCAGAACTTAATTTGGCTGAAAGAGCTGGGTGTTCAAGATAATGAAGCAGAGGAAGTATTTAAAGATAGCGTTGATAAGCGCATGCGTCTGCTGTCGGCTTCTATTGAGTACCTAAATCAGCAAAAAAAGTTTATTGGCGCACAAATATCGTCAAGCCCTGAGTCAGAAAAAACGGCGTTGCAGTTGAATGAACTTATCCTCAAGCAAAGGTTGGATATTGCGACGAATAGCTTACGTTCATTGATTTCGATAGGAGATGGACTAGGGCTAGAAACTTCAGAATACCAACGTCAGATCTTTGAAGTAACGGGCAGCATCACGCATGATTTGCTCAATGCCAAAGTAGTGCTGTCTATTCTAAGCCATTGGTCTAGCTCTGCTGGGGATTGGTTTGCAGAAAATGCTGCACAACATATATTTCAGCTTTTTGTTTTTGCCTTAATTCTTTTGATCGCACGAGCGCTCTCGAAACTGACACGAAAAGTGGTGAGCAAAGCCGTCGCGTCTAAGAATTTAAAATTGTCCCATCTAATGCAAGATTTCTTTATTTCGATGTCTGGCAAGGCAGTATGGGTGATTGGTATCATGGTCGGTTTGTCTCAGATAGGCTTGAACCTCGCGCCTATCCTGACCGGTTTCGGTATTGCTGGTGTGATCATTGGTTTTGCATTGCAAGATACGCTATCAAACTTTGCGGCAGGCATGATGTTGTTGATTTATCGCCCGTTTGATGTTGGCGATTTCGTTTACGCGGGTGGCGTAGATGGTAAAGTAAGCCACATGAGTTTGGTGAACACCACAATTCGTACTTTCGACAACCAGATCATTATGGTGCCAAACAGTAAGATTTGGGGCGATGTGATTAAGAACGTTACGCATGAGCGTATTCGTCGAGTCGATATGGTTTTTGGTATTGGCTACGCTGACGATCTGTTGAAAGCCGAGTCTGTGTTGAATGACATCATCACTTCCCATCCTGCGGTTCTTCGCTCCCCAGAGCCGATGATTAAAGTACACACTTTGAATACATCTTCTGTTGATTTTATTGTCCGCCCTTGGGTAAAAACGGATGATTATTGGGATGTATACTGGGACGTAACCAAAGAAGTGAAGTTGCGCTTTGATCGTGAGGGGATCTCTATTCCTTTCCCCCAACAAGATGTTCACTTGCATATGGTGAGCAACGATAAACAAGATGCATAGTGCTGCTTTAACTGATGGGACTTCCGTCGGTTAAATTTATTCAATGAGTCAGCCCGCTTTGAAATACCAAAGCGGGCTTTTTTACATGGGGGCTTGGGAAAGTGTTTAGAAACGTTTACCTAAGCTCACTTGTAAACCATCATAACGGTCGTAGAAGTCATCAAACCCCATCTCTGCAACGTTGTAGATGTATTCGGCTCGTAGCCAAATGTCTTTGTTCATATCCCACTGTATGCCCGCACCAAGGTTGAACAACGCACCTGAGTCATCCGTCACCTTTTGAACTTCAGGTACGTACATTTCAGCTTGAGTACCTAATGCAGTGACTCGACCAAATAGGGACAGAGGTGTATCACCTAGATTGTCGCTGGTCATCACTACCGACATACCCGCTTGATAATAATGCAAGTCCAGATCAAGGTTTGCTGAGCTATTTTTCAGCTCACTTTGTGAATAGCGTAATACCCCTTCAAAAGCGAGGTATTGATTTACGTGATAACCCCAGCCAACGGTAAGATGAGGTGTTGACCATTCGCTATCTCGATCCGTACCAAAGTCTGGCGTATCAAACCCAACATGACCTGTACCCAAATAGAGGTAAGATTGATGAGCTTGCTCTTGTGCTGCGAATACTGGCATGGCTACTGTCAATGCGGACAATAATAGGATAGCGTTTTTCATAACTTAGCGGTAACCTTTGGAAAAGACTATTTTTAATTAGTATTAAATTAATCAATAAGATAACTGGCCATATCATATCAGTCTTTTGGGTGAGTGCGTGATTTAAGGTGAGAATTTGCTCTGTTTGCACAAATTTTCTGCTTCATTCTGTTGCGCGTAGTTTGCTGCTCTAAACTCTGAGATGTGTGGTTAGCTCAATAAAGGAAAGTAAAGTGGCTGAATTTAAATACAAAAATCTAACGCAAGAAGAGCAAGATAAGCTGGATGCAGCAACATTTCGTCGTTTATTGGCGCACTTGGATGCGAACAAAGATGTGCAAAATATCGATCTGATGATTCTTGCGGGATTCTGTCGAAATTGCTTTAGCAAGTGGTATAAAGCTGAGGCGGAAGATCGTGGTATGGATATTAGTATTGATGACGCTCGTGAGCGCGTATACGGTATGACTTATGATGAATGGAAGCAGAACCATCAGCCTGAAGCTACACCGGAGCAGCTTGCCGCATTTGAAGCGCGTCAAAAGAAGTAATACCAATAGTAGTGAATAGTTAGTAGTAAATCACTAGTGGTAAATAAAGGGGCATCCTAGTTTGTTATCATGCTCGACAATGTCGTTTGAACGCCGGTTAGTATCATTCTGCATCAAATACAAAATAGCCCGCTAACTTGCGGGCTGTTGTTTCTCTAGCGTGTTCGTTTTACTTAGTAACTGGGCCGCAGCATGTTGGTTCGACACAGCCTTTTGCTTGAATGATTTCAAGTTGAGTCAAGTATGGCTGGATATCACCAATGTTTGTTTTTACCCATTCTGCGTCGTAATACGTATCTAGGTAACGCTCACCTGAGTCACAAAGTAGAGTCACGATAGAGCCATTTTCGCCGCGTTGTTTCATTTCGCAAGCAAGTTGAAGAACGCCGTAAAGGTTAGTTCCCGTAGATGCGCCAACTTTGCGACCAATTAGGCCTGATACCCAATGTGCTGTTGCAACACTTGCTGCATCCGGGATTTTGCGCATTTCGTCAACGACGCCAGCAATGAAGCTAGGCTCAACGCGTGGGCGGCCAATGCCTTCGATTTTACTTCCATTCTCACCTCGAATGTTTGCATTGCCTGACTGGAAGTAGTCAAAGAATACGGAGTTATCAGGGTCAACGACACACAGTTTTGTGTCGTATTTTTGGTAACGGATAAAACGTCCGATGGTTGCAGATGTGCCACCAGTACCTGGGCTCATTACCACCCAACTTGGGATAGGGTGATCTTCTAGCTTCATTTGGCTGAAGATGGAGTTAGCGATGTTGTTGTTACCACGCCAGTCTGTCGCGCGCTCTGCGTAGGTAAATTGATCCATGTAGTGACCGTTAAGCTCTTCTGCCAGACGGCGAGACTCATCATAGATTTGGTCTGAACGATCAACAAGGTGTGCTTTACCGCCATAGAACTCGATCTGCTCAATTTTTTTACGAGCAGTGCTCTTTGGCATCACCGCAATAAAAGGTAAACCAAGAAGGCGTGCGAAGTAAGCCTCAGAAACGGCAGTGCTGCCTGATGAAGCTTCGATAACCGTTGTCTCAGGACCAACCCAACCATTACAAATTGCGTAAAGGAATAGTGAGCGTGCTAGTCGGTGCTTCAATGAACCTGTTGGGTGCGTACTTTCATCTTTCAGATAGATATCAATACCTTCTAAAGATGGAAGATCGAGTTTGAATAGGTGAGTATCGGCAGAACGTTGGAAGTCAGCTTCAATTTTACGGACTGCGTTATTGATCCAGTTGTGGTCTGTGCACATAACATGGCTCCTTGGAAATTTGTAGGGTATTTTTTTTGTCTATAAGGCTAATCTACCTATAAACTTAGAGAAAAACTTTGCTAATATTGCTTTGTTATTCATCAATGGTAGAAAATTTTTCTCCTAAATACGGAAGTTCTAGGAATGAGCTTAGATAAATTAGATAGGCAGTTACTTTCTTTACTCCAAACCGATGCTACTTTGTCTTTGAATGACTTAGCTGAACGCATCAATCTGACCACCACACCATGCTGGAAACGCCTTAAAAAGCTAGAAGATGAGGGATATATTGAAAAGCGAGTGGCATTGCTCAACGCAGAAAAACTCGATCTGTCCTTTATCGCTTTTGTGCAATTGAAAACCAGCGATCACTCAGAGGATTGGTATCATCACTTTGTTACGACGGTGAGTGATTTTCCAGAGGTGATGGAGTTTTATCGTATGGCGGGAGAATACGACTATATGATGAAAGTGTTGGTTCGGGATATGAAGCGTTTTGATGAGTTTTATAAACGCTTAGTGAATAGCGTGAAAGGCTTATCTAATGTGACCTCTACCTTTGCGATGGAGCCGATTAAGTACACAACAGAACTGCCTATTAGTTTTTAATAGGACGGGATAGTAGAGCGATATCAACGGTGTAAAGAGGGATAGCAAGGGAGTGAAGCTGCTCCCTTGCTATCCCTCGTCACACGGACGATTGCATCGCGTAAACTATCGCATCACGTGGATTGTTACATTACTTGCTATTATCATGGTATGCCGTTTATTTGGTAAAACGCATAACACCTTCTTGCACGGCTGTGGCGACAAGGTGACCTTGTTGGTTGTAAATTTCGCCACGCACTAAGCCTCTGGTATTACTCGCTGTTGGGCTTTCTATTACGTAGAGAAGCCATTCATCCATTCTAAATGGGCGATGGAACCAAATGGAGTGATCGATCGTTGCGACTTGGAAGTTTGGTGTCATTAGTGACACTTCATGGGGGAATAGCGCCGTCACTAAAAAACCCCAGTCTGAAGCATAACCAAGCAAATATTGGTGAATCAATTGGTTCTCTGGCATATCACCATTAGCACGTATCCAAAGGTACTGTTTTGCTTCTGCTTTTTTTGGATTGAGTGGATTAATGATATTGACTGGTCGTGTCTCTATCGGCTTTTCACCACATATAGTTTTGCGAAGCTTCTCAGGCAAATACTCGGCAATGTGGCTTGCGAGTTCGGTTTCTGAGGGGAAGTTTTCTGGTCCGGGAATGTCAGGCATTGTATTTTGGTGATCAAAGCCCGGCGCTTCTCCATGATATGATGCCGTAAGATAGAAGATCGGACGGCCATTTTGGATGGCTTTAACGCGTCGAGTACTAAAACTGCGGCCATCTCTTAAATTCTCAACATCATAAATGATAGGCTTTTCAGGATCACCAGGGTAAAGAAAGTAGCTGTGAAAAGAATGGACAGTACGTGTTTCCTCGACGGTATATCGTGCTGCTGATAATGCTTGCCCAATCACCTGACCGCCATAAACTTGAGGTAAACCTAGGTTCTCGCTTTGTCCACGGAACAAGCCTTCTTCTAATTTTTCGAGTTGTAATAGGCTCAGTAATTCTCGTAGTGGTTTACTCATGATGTTTCCTCACCGTTGTGACTTTAGTTGCTTCAATTATGAAACAAATTCAATTGTTTGATAATTTCTAACTTAGTTAAACTATTGTCAAATAAAACCATTTCATGCAGACAGTTTAATAAACAATCTCTATACTTAGCTCGAATTGATACATGCTATGAGGCTAATATGAAAAAAACGCTACTACTTGTTACTTCTTTATTGTTTGGTGCAGCGCTTGTGGGTTGTCAATCATCTCAAGTGACTGAAGTTGAATCCGCGGAGGCATCAATGAATACAATTACAGGTACAGTGGCATACCGAGAGCGCATTGCATTACCTCCCCATGCCGTTGTAACCGTTGCACTTGAAGACGTGTCTTTAGCTGATGCTCCAGCAAAAGTGCTAGCAAAACAGACATTCGAAACCGCAGGTAAGCAAGTGCCTTTTGCATTTGAATTAAGCTACAACAGTAATGATATCAAACCAAATCATCGTTACAGCTTACGCGCTCGTATTGAAGTTGATGGTAAACTGCGTTTTATTAATGATACTAGCATTCCAGTGATTACTGATCCTGATCAAACACATGAAGCGAATATTCGTCTAGTGGGTACGCGATAATTGTTACCAATGCAGGACTAAAAATGGCAGCTTAAGGCTGCCATTTGTACTTTCTGAGAGATACTTTCCCAATTTCAGACACTTCAACGCCCTCAGCTTCGAGTTTGCGCTTCTGCCGTTGAAGCTCCTCACCTTTTAGAGAAATTTTACCCTGACTATTAATGACACGAAACCAAGGTAACTGGCTACCCTCAGGTAAGTTACCGAGGGCTTTCCCTACATGTCGTGCATAGCCTGGGTAGTTAGCTAACTTTGCAATTTCCCCATAAGTGGTCACTTTTCCTTTTGGAATTTGGTGAATTACAGCAAAGATTTGCATTAAAAATTGGTCCATACTCAAAGTATCCACTGTGATTTACCAAGGAATGGTAATATACATGGCTTGTACTTTTCTATTGATATTGTTCCTTAACGTCACCTGCTACTCATCATTTTATTTGGCACTGTCGCCTTTTTTGAGTAGGTTGTTGATTATCTAAATAATTGTAAAGTACAAATAGGAGTTTGAGCTTAGCTCAAAGCAAAACCCACTCAATCGCCGTTTCTATTTCGTTTCATATGCGGTTGGGTTACCAAGTCGGTTGGGGAAGCCAGGAGGCATTATGATTTTTTCGACACTTCAATTTTTGGTTACCACATTACTAGCGGTCGTTTGTGCTCGCGCGATCAGTCTAAGTGATGGGGATATTCCCGTTCTCACATTAATGATTCCTGCGCTATGGATCCTGCCTCAAGGTGGGTTAGCAGGATTATTATTGCTTGGTGCAATGACAGTTTATGGGCTCACGCTGTCGACACAACCTATCGCGCTTTCTATTGGAATATTGATTCTTTTTCCACTTCTCATGGTCGTGTTTTCTCGACGCAGCTCTTTCGGTGTATTGCTCACCGCTGGCTTAATTGTTGTCACGCTTCAAATCGGTATTATGGTGACACAGCAAGCGGGTAAGTTGGGAGGATCGGCATGGTTGACCATAGTACAAACGGTCTCTGTAATTCTCATGTGGTGGGCTGCAACTCAATGGAAGCCATCTTCGAAACATGGTTGGTGGTCATTGTTGTTACTGTTACCTCTCTGGCTGGCCGATTTGCCTTATGCGGTACTTATCGCGCTTAGTATCACTGGAATATTGGCCTCAGTGGAAGTACTGACCAGGATAAAAAATCCAATGCGTTGGGGGAAACTATTGTGTTGGACTCTACCAACGGTGGGCTTTGCCGTGCTAGTCGTCAGTCCTAATATTGAAGTGCCGAACCCGGTTTTTGTTGTTTGGTTGTGCTTGCTTGGCACGGCTTGGATGACAGACTACATTCTTCGCAGTAACGATGAGCAAGCGGAACTTTGACAATGAGTTGTGATATATCATTGAATAGTGACAGAAGCGACACTCTATTGATTTAGTTATGCATTAGAGATAGTAATGCTATATGGTTAGTCATTCATAATGAAAAAATCACTTACAATAATAAATATACGTCGCCACCTATATAATTAGTCAGATCAATGAGTCAGGAGGGCATAGCGTTATCCGGACGCTGTATCTATCTTTGTTTAGACACGTTTCCAAGCTGTTATGTAGGTAGATAAGTATTAGAAATGTCTATCATGGTTAAAGTTGTGCGAAGTTTGTTGTTTTTGGCTTGCTTGTTGTTCAGTTTATGCGTTAAGGCAGAAGTAACAACGCTAAGTACTTATAAAGTAGCGACAGAAGCAGACGATGTTGTTACACGAGTATTGTTTGATGCGATTGCCAAAGAATTTAGCATTCACATCGAATATGTTACTTATTCAAATTTTGACGCGATTCTTGAAGCGGTCGCAAAGGGTGAAGCCGATTTTGCTGGCAATATCACCTATACGGAGGCAAGGGCAAAGCGCTTTAGTTACTCTAGGCCAACCAATATTGAATATACCTACCTTTATGCTATCAGTGACCTCTCGTTGCGTGATACTTCCGTTATTGGCGTTCCGCACGGCACTATCTATGCGGATCTTATTACAGAGAATTATCCATACATCACGTTAATCGCTTATCAAGGTCATGAAGAAGCAGTATCACTAATGCGCACTAGGCGGGTTGATGGTGTTGTCGATGCAATCAATCAGCTAAAACCAATGTTGCTTGAGGGGTTTGATGCGACACTACTTAATGATCATATCTCCATTAAACCGGTGTCGATTGTCAGTCGAAAAGGGATTCACATTGATGAGCTAGAGAAGTTTTCCTCATTTATTCATAGTGAAAAAGTTCAAAAGCTGTTGCGACATGAAATTACGCAATATCAATTTGAATTGCGTCAAACGGCATTACGAGAATCGATCAAAACACTACCTTTTGATTTGGATAAGCCGATCACAATTAAGTTTGAGCCACTTTACCCTTATGTTGTTTATCAACCAGATGGCTCAGTTAACGGACTGACCGCAGATGTTGTGTTGAGAAGCTGCGATATATTGGCGCTGAATTGTCAGGTTATCAGTAACCCTGATGAAAGTTGGGAGTCAATGTACCAAGAGTTTATCAAAGGTGATTTTGACGTTCTTGCTCCATTTACGATTAGTCAAAAACGCCAACATTTTAGCCACTTCCCACAACCTCATTATTCTCCCGCAGCCGTCATGGTGAAAAGACTGGGGTATAAAACCAACGTGTATTCCCATGTGTCACAATTGATTTCTGAGCGTATTGGTGTCGTTAAAGACGACTTTTTTGATCAGATGCTAACCAGAATGTTACCGCTTAAAGACATTCATCGTTACCCATCCCAGCCTGAGCTCCTTGATGCCATGCTCGCAAAAGAGGTGGACTATATTCCGATGGATACGGCGATGCTGAATCATTTATTGCGCCAAAGTGAGCTGATCCCAATAGAGCAGGACAACGCGATAGGTGAGTTTTATCATTCTCAATTGTCCATTGGTTTGGTGGACAATGAACGAGGCGGATTATTGGCACCGTACTTTAGCCGTGCGATTTCAATGTTGGATTTAGAAAAAATCATTGCTACGTATGATTTACGGCCAGATTGGCGAACCGCGTTGGAATATGAAATACGGTTAGCTAATCAGACACAAGTGTTGTTTTTTTCCGTGCTGGTTGTGGCAGTTGGAATCTCCTTGTATCTCTATAGACAGTCAAATACAGACAATCTGACGGGGTTAAGGAACCGACGTGCATTGCAAGTTAAGTATCGTAATGGCTTTTCTAAAGACCTGACCATACTTTATTTAGATATTAATAAGTTTAAGAAAATCAATGATACTTATGGTCATCAATCAGGGGATGAAGTGCTAAAACTTATCGCTGCAAAAATACGTCGGGTATGGGATGGAACAGGTTATCGGATTGGTGGTGATGAGTTTATTCTCCTCGGGTACCCATCAGACGAGCAGTTAGCGCTGGCATTGAAAGAGTTACGCAAGTTGGGTGCTAAAGATGGCCTCGTTGGTGATATCAGTAAGGTAACTATCTCGGTTGGCGTGTCTAGACAGCGGGAACGCTTTGTTAGTTTGGAGAAAGGTTTGCACTTAGCAGACGCTGATATGTACAACAGCAAAATGAGATCAAAGCCAGTGGACACCAATCAGGCAACAGCATGCGAGGTGGTAGGGAAGTAATTGAATGACTTTTGTTCAAACAGAAGTAAAAACAACAAATACATCGTTTTAGCACTTGCAATCTATGGGGGGATACTGAATAATCCACCCATCATTTGAGACAAGCTCTCAAAACAGAATTATGGGGCTCTGGTCCTCTCGCAACAATAGCTCGTGAACTCGGTCAGGTCCGGAAGGAAGCAGCCGCAGCGGGTGACTTGTGTGCCGGGATGTGGCTGGGGTCCCACCCTTTGAAAGCCTCGCTATAACAGCGAGGCTTTTTCGTTTCAATGTGTTTCTTTCTTTACCAAGAGCACTTCCAATCCGAAAAATTAACTGCTCAGGTTTATCCAGTTTCTTTTGCATATTTTTGTGATGCGATCTTTGCACTCAAGAAAGCCATTTCAAGAGTAATAAGCCTTGGAAATAATGTCGTTATAATCAGTGACCGTTTGATTGGCGAAGTAGTGTCGCCTTAAATAACTCCAAACTTGTTCTAATAGGTTTGGTTATGGTGAGTTTTCTGAAGTCGGTATTATTAAGGCTATTCATCCTCAGCTTGTACTGTTAGTTTTTGTAGCCTTAATTCGAACACACTTTCCCTAATTAGTATTTTTTACTTGAGTGGCATTACTGAGGATGCTTTAGTTTGTGTTAACTCGTAGTTATATTTTTCGACCATTAATTTTGAAGCAGGAATATTCACGATGACCTAAGGTGAGATATAAAACTCTGTGATCGTTTTAATGAGGGTCTCCAAAGTATAGGGCTTGTAAATAACAATATTCATACCTGTCTTGATGGCTTTGTCGGCATTGATTCGGGAGTCTTCTGCGGTACAACCAATCACAGGTATGTGTTTCGTGTTTGGATTCTGTCGTATTTTTTGTGTGAGTTCATAACCATTCATTATCGGCATGTGGCAATCCGTTATGACCATATCGACTTTTCCAACATTGTTCAATAAATACTCATACGCTTGTTGACCGTCAGACACGCAATAAAATGCAATCCTCAAATATTTGAGTTGTTTTGTAAAGATCAATCGGTTGATAGGATCATCGTCGACAACTAGAATAAAGCCGCAGTAGGAGGGCATGGCTTGATTGACACTATGATTGTTTTCATTTTCACAGATCTGCTTGAGAAGTAGATCTGGATAAATATTGTCAAAGCAATGTTTTAGCTTAGGGATATTGCTTTTAGGAATTACTGCGACAGGTACTTGCCAACTTAATAACCAATTCATAAGTTGCTCATTCTCAGTATAAATACTTTTTGTTTTACAAAGTGATAGTGCTTTGAATTTGGCAGGCAATAATATTTCTATGCTTGTACCTAAGCCAAGTTGGCTAGTGATGGTAATTGTTCCGGACATGAGATCTACTAACTTTTTCACTATTGCCATACCAAGTCCAGATCCGCCAAATTTTCGTGATATAGAACGATCGGCTTGCACAAATGGTTGATAGACAAGTGATAATTGCTTCTGCGTCATACCACAACCGGAGTCCTGCACTGTGATTTGAAGTATAGTTGAGGTATGTTGGATGCGGATGACGACAGCTCCTACATGAGTAAATTTGATAGCATTATTGATGACGTTGCTCAGTATCTGAATAACTCTTGACCAATCAAGGCTCGCGATGGCCAATGGTGTAGAAGACCAGTTTACAATAAAGTCGATATTGTTGTTTTTAGCCATGGCTTCAAAAGTTCTCAATACTGGGCCTAGCTCATCGAAAATATTTCCGTCCTCGGAGTCCAGTATAAATTGCTCAGCTTCAATTTTAGAAAAGTCTAATATATCGTTAACAAGTAGACTTAAGCGTTTCGCTGATTGCTGTGCACTTGATAGCAACTCTTGGTTTTCGAGTGTTTTGATTTCAGGGTTGAGTAACTCAAGAAGCCCCATGATTGCGGCTAATGGTGTTCTAAGTTCATGACTGATCGTCGCGAGAAATGCTTCTCGAACATGCAGCGCGTTGATGGCTTCCGCCCTCGACTCGGCTAGTTCTTTTCGATGGATTTGATGACTCGTACAGTCCGTGTACATTAAAACTCGATATTCGATATTCGATATTCGATATGAGTGAACGGGCTGATGATCCGTTCGCGATATACTTGGTAATACTTGCCATTGATTGAACAGTTATTTTTCCAAACAGTGAAGTCTTGATTAGATTGATTAGATTGATTCGAGTTGAGAGAATCTAAGAATTGACATAACGTTAGTTTACTCGTGCACTTGCTTTGTTTACACCCTCGCATACATTGATTAAATTCGGTATTGGCAATAATGGTTTCATTATTTTGGTCAACAATAGCGATCATGCCAGGAAATTTTTCAATCACAGTATTTAATAACATTAACTGCTCAGAAGAACGTTTTAGTTGCAGATCTTTTTTATTTACTTCCAAAGAAATTAGATGAATTTTCTTTCGAAATAATATTCCAGAAATTATAATTGACAGCACAAATACAATCGATATGCATTTGAGAAACTGTTTGTTGTTCTCGTAAGAATATTGAATGTTTTGATGTTTTTGTGATGTGAGGTTCTGTGCATGGATGTGGTCATTCTGAATGCTTAGGCCTAATTTATTGATGAGTAGATGTGATAACCTCATTTCAAACAGAGTTCTTGTGGCTAGTTTGAATGCGAACTCAATTTGTTTTTTCTGATTATTCAAATCATAGAGAGAGTGAACTATGTTTTGTTCACGGTTTAAATAATCCCGTTCTCCATAAAGTAGTATTATTAAATGAGATGTTATATTTGGCGTAAGGCCTATGCTCGAAATTCTTTTAATTCCTAACTCATTGCTAAAAGAAAAGGAAGAATAAAATAAACAAACTAGAATAATTATTTTAGGGAAATAAAACATAATACACAAATAGGGGAGTAGTATTTTAAAATATAAAAATCACATCAATTGTTGGTATCAATTGCTGTAAATGTTAGTTTGAGATAGACTTTCGGTAGTAAGATGGAGTTACACCAAAAGTGCTTCGGAATCGCTTTCCAAAGTATGACGGACTTTGAAATCCACATTCATATGCAATTGACTTAATTGACAGATTTGTTTGAATTAACAGATTTTTGGCGGAATTAAGACGCTCAAATATCAATATTTCAGAGAATGTTACGTTATTTTTTTTTAGAATTCGATAAAGCGTCGATTTTGAAATAAATAGCTGATTACATATGTCTTTAACGGCCCACCGATACTTTAAGTCTGAACGAATTATTGCAATGATGTTTTTTTGGATTATATTACACATGATTTTTTTGATAGATTGGTGTCTAACTTCTGACTTTATTGAGTTCTTTAATCTACGAGTTTCTAGTAAGTGCTTTATCAAATTATCGATGGATGCTATATTTTTATTAGTAAATCTATAAAAAGTAATTGAAAAAATATTTTCATCAGTATGATACACAGCTATACGTACTGTAGTTCCTTTGGGTATGAAAATAAAATCGTGTGATTTAAACGATATAATATTGTGCCTGTACGATATAAATCCCGTTCCATTTGTAGATATGACATGGTTACGTTTATTACACCACTCTTTTTGGATCGCTAGGCAGGAGGTTTTCGTTAATTTGAACTGGCGTGCGACGAAATTATTTACTTTGCTCACTTTTTTCTCTTGCTAAATAAGTGACAACTTTGTTGGGAAATGATAATAATACCCTTGCCCAAATGCACTAAAATTGGAGATCGACTCCGATTCTTGTTCAGTTTCTATCCCTTCAACGACAATTCCTTCGACAACAAATGGAGCGAGCACAAAGAGAAGTGATGAAAGCATATTTGGTGTGTTTCCAAATTCTTTAATGGTAGAAATTTCGATTTTTATTCGATCCCATTCTATCTCTCCAAGTGTTGTATTTGCTTTTACATTATCGAGGCTATAGTTGTCTAACCAAAGCTTAATTCCTGCCGATTTTAACATATATAGATTTTTTCGTAGCAGCGGATTATCTATGTTTACATCTATGTCATTAATTTCTAATGCGTATTTTAAATCAGAAAAACTTAGTATTTCTGTAATAAAGTCACTATCTTCTAAACAGGATAATGTCAAATTAATAGTGGGAGGGTGTGGTAATTTCTTTCTTCGAGCATATTTGAGTTGGATTAAAGATAACTTTTTAATGAATTGTCCATCCACGCTATCAAAAAAGTCGGAATTTTCAAAAGTTTCCCCTGATTGGTGTGTTAGTAGGGATAGCACTTCATAATAAATAGTAGAATGAGAGCGAATATCAATAATTTTTTGAAAATGGAATTCAGTTTTTATATAAGATTTTCCGTTACTGATGTAGTATGCATCGCTTGAATAGTTAAAATTTAAAGTTTGCATGACCGATTTCGTGTATTGATTCAGTTTGTGATGAAAGCACCATAATCATGTATCCACTTTAACAAAGGAAATGAATAAGTTGTTTTTACAGATGATAATAAATGTTACAGGATATATTTAAGTTCTAAAGATTACTATCATTACACTTATTTTGTATGATTGGAAGTTCAATGCTTGTAGGAATTATCTGGCGTTGCTTATTGGAGGGAGTTGAGGCTAATTACTCTATATTTGTATCTTAATTGGTGACATCTAGAATGTATGAGAGATGAGAGATGAGAGATGAGAGATGAGAGATGAGAGATTGATATTTATGGACAAAAATAACTAAAAATAAAAGTGCGTATTTTTGTGTTATGGTCATTACTGTCATTTTTATTCATCTTAGGCTCTTGTATTTAATTTTTGCAAAATAACTCACTGTAAGTGGTAGGATAATGAGCTGGTCTTAGCCTACCAATGCCTCTTGTTAGCGTTACTTTTTTCTTTTCCTGAATCTAGCACCCTGAAGCCACTTAGGTATATAATCCCCCCCGTTTTCATCCGGTACTTCACCATTTTCACCTGGGATATTTTCATGATTTCAAAAAACCAATTAAAACTGCTTCGTGCTTTGGGTCAAAAGAAGCAGCGTAAAGCGCACGGCTTATTTCTGGTTCAAGGTGAAAAGAACGTACTGGAATTGGCAAACAGTTCGCTAACGGTCAAACAGATCTTTGCGACAGCTGAATTTTTAGAGCAGCACCGCCAAGAGCTAAATGGATTCGAATGCATTGAAGCGTCACTCGATGATTTGACCAAAGCAAGTACACTTGTGAGTAACAATGCAGCCATCGCCGTGGTGGAGATTCCAAATGTAAAAGTGCCACAAGCTCAAGGTTTGATGATTGCACTGGATGGCGTGTCTGACCCGGGTAACTTGGGCACAATCATCCGCGTTGCGGATTGGTACGGCATTAAGCACATCATTGCGAGCACAGATTGTGCCGATCCTTATAACCCAAAAACCATCAGTGCCACCATGGGCAGCTTTGGTCGTGTGCAAGTTAGCCTTGTGGATTTACCAAGTTATTTAGAAAGCGTGAATTTGCCAGTATATGGCGCATTCCTTGAGGGTGAGAGTGTGCATAAAACAGCATTCTCTGCAGAGGGTGTTTTGTTAATGGGCAGTGAGTCTCACGGCGTGCGTGAAGCGGCATCAAAGTTTGTGACCGATAAGATTACTATTCCAGCATTTGGCGGTGCAGAGTCACTGAACGTAGCAATGGCTACAGGTATCATTCTGGATAACATGCGTCGTCAACACAGCTAAGTGAATCCGCGAATTTCAAATACAAAAAAAGCGTAATGACTCAGATTATGTCAAATTGAGGGTCATTACGCTTTTTTCGTTTTAATGCGCTTATTTTTCTAACATGTTCAACTTGTTTGGCACGCCATTCCACTTTTCCGCTTCATCCATCGCTGGCTTCACTTCGGTCTGTACTGGCCAGATTTCCGCAAGCTCCGCGTTGAGCTCTTTGTAGATCGCTTGATCTTCTGGTAGCTCGTCTTCTTGGAAGATGGCAGCTGCAGCACATTCATCCACACACAAGCCACAATCGATGCATTCAATCGGGTTGATTACCATAAAGTTTGGGCCTTCATGGAAGGCATCTGCAGGGCATACCGCGACACAGTCGGTGTACTTACATTGGATACAGTTATCGGTTACGACAAATGCCATGATAATCCGCTCTTAAGTTAGTCAAAATTGAAGAATGGGGATAATACTCGTCCCAAAGTAAAATTCAACATTCGAGGTGTGAAATCGGCCAGCAACTTGGATTTAGTATGACAGACAAACCAAATTCTCGTAAAATGCGCGCCATTGTGAGCTGAACCCTATTATTTCTCAAATATGATGAGAGAGCGTGTGGTTTGGCTAAGACACCTACTACATCGAGACATCACATGATTCGTATTAATGAAATTAAGCTTCCTCTTGATCATGAGGAAGGCGCGCTACTTGACGCGATTACTAACAAACTTGGTATTGCTGCCGAGAAAGTTATCTCTTTTAACGTCTTTAGACGCGGCTATGATGCTCGTAAGAAAACCAATATTCACCTGATTTATACGCTAGACATCATTGTTGAAGGTGATGAAGAAGCGTTGCTAGCAAAATTTGAAAAAGATCCGCACGTTCGCCAAACGCCAGATATGGAATACAAGTTTGTGGCGAAAGCACCAGAGAATCTAACTGAGCGCCCAGTGGTGATCGGTTTTGGTCCTTGTGGTCTGTTTGCTGGCTTGGTTTTGGCTCAAATGGGCTTTAACCCAATCATCGTTGAGCGTGGTAAAGAAGTGCGAGAGCGTACTAAAGACACGTTTGGCTTTTGGCGTAAGCGCACACTCAACCCAGAATCAAACGTACAGTTTGGTGAGGGGGGTGCAGGTACGTTCTCTGACGGTAAGCTATACAGCCAAGTGAAAGATCCAAACTTCTACGGTCGCAAAGTGATCACTGAGTTTGTCGCGGCTGGTGCACCAGAAGAAATTTTATATGTAAGTAAGCCGCACATCGGTACCTTTAAACTGGTTACTATGATTGAGAAGATGCGCGCAAAAATCATCGAGCTAGGTGGGGAAATCCGCTTTAGTACGCGCGTAGATGATCTTCATATGGAAGATGGTCAAATTACAGGTGTAACGCTATCAAACGGTGAAGAAATTAAATCTCGTCACGTAGTGCTAGCGGTAGGTCACAGTGCTCGTGATACGTTTGAAATGCTGCATGACCGCGGTGTTTACATGGAAGCGAAACCGTTCTCTGTTGGTTTCCGTATCGAGCATAAGCAAGCGATGATCGATGAAGCACGTTTTGGTAAAAACGCAGGCCACCCAATTCTTGGCGCGGCGGACTACAAGCTGGTTCACCACTGTAAGAATGGCCGTACGGTTTACAGCTTCTGTATGTGCCCTGGTGGTACTGTAGTAGCGGCAACGTCTGAAGAGGGGCGCGTAGTAACTAACGGTATGAGTCAATACTCACGTGCAGAGCGCAACGCGAACAGTGCAATCGTTGTGGGTATTTCTCCGGAAGTGGACTACCCAGGCGATCCACTAGCAGGTATCCGTTTCCAGCGTGAATTGGAATCAGGCGCTTACATGCTAGGCGGCGAGAACTACGACGCACCAGCACAGAAAATTGGTGACTTCCTGAAAGGTCGCGATCCAAGTGCACTTGGTGATGTGGAGCCATCATTTACTCCAGGCATCAAACTGACTGACCTGTCAAAAGCACTGCCAGCATTTGCTATCGAAGCGATTCGTGAAGCAATTCCTGCGTTCGATCGCAAGATCAAAGGTTTCGCATCGGAAGATGGTCTTTTAACTGGTGTTGAGACGCGTACATCTTCGCCAGTTTGTATCAAGCGTGGTAAAGATTTCCAAAGTGTTAACCTAAAAGGTTTCTTCCCTGCGGGTGAAGGTGCAGGTTACGCTGGTGGTATCCTATCTGCAGGTATTGATGGCATTAAAGTGGCGGAAGCCGTTGCTCGTGACATCGTTGAAGCGATGGAAAATGCATAATTTCTTTGCGTAATGATGCGCCGAAAGCCAGCCAATTTTGAGGCTGGCTTTTTTATTTCGGCTGCATAGCTAGTTGATCATTTGTCGCTGTGAATAAATTGGGGCAACCGTTATCAGATATATGTTCAAATCTTTTCTTCCCCTTTGTCTCCTAAGAAAAACCTCGCTTTTTTACTAAATAATTATGCAATTATATATTTATTGTTTTACCTTATGGATTCGTTGTGATGGCGATTAATAGGCACAATCTATAAATAAAATTGCCAATTTCAATTTAGTAAAATCAAGAAATTAGACGACACTTATCCTAAAGGCAGCTAAAACGTGCCGATAAGGAGATAAGCATGCACTCACTAAAAGTAAAAGATTACATGACATTACAAGCTGTGACCTTTACACCAAATCAGTCATTGACTGCTGCACTCGACAAGGTGATGCAAAGTGTAACGCTCGGTGGTCCAGTTATTGATGAAAATGAGAAAGTGATTGGATTCCTTTCAGAACAAGATCTTTTAGATAAACTTGTCAAAGCCAGTTACCATTGTCAGGATACGCATACCGTGCAAGAGTGTATGCACGATGATGTATTGTCTGTCTCTCCTGAAATGTCGATCATTGAATTGGCTGATATGATGCAGATAGGTAAGCCGAAGATGTATCCAGTTGTGGACGATAAAGAGAAACTTGTTGGCGTAATCACGCGTCGTGATGTGTTGCGTGCTATTGGTAAAACGCTCAACGAGTGCTTTAAGCACCCTGTTTAATCCCCCAAAATTAAGATATTTGATGAAAGGCGCTTCGGCGTCTTTTTGTTGTTGAGGAAAAATATGTCCACGCAAGACGCTAAGTTTGTTCAAGGTTCTACGATGCGCCACATCTTAGTGATGTCTGGAGCAGGCTCTGTCGGCTTGATGGCTCTGTTTATTGTTGATCTGCTCGATATGCTGTTCATCAGTATGCTAGGGCAAGTAGAACTTGCTGCTGCGGTCGGGTTTGCAGGCACGTTGATTTTCTTTTCAACTTCCGCATCAATCGGTACGTCAATAGCCATGGGTGCTTTGGTTTCTAAAGCCATTGGTGCAAAGGATTTTGAGCGGGCAAGGTTGATGAGTGGCAGCATCATGCTGGTGGCCTTTATGATCAGTTTAGTCATCACCATCAGTATGTATATCCATATCCCAGAACTACTGGCTGCGATTGGTGCAGAAGGGGGCGCGGCAGAGCATGCGGAAGCTTACCTGAATATTCTTCTTCCGAGTGCGCCGATCCTTGCTTTGGGAATGTCGGCTGGTGCTGGTTTGCGTGCTGCGGGGGATGCGAAGCGTTCCATGTGGGCAACATTGGCGGGTGGGATAGTTAATGCCATTCTCGATCCTTTGTTTATTTTTGTCTTCAAATGGAATGTGGAAGGGGCAGCAGCGGCATCCGTCATTGCACGATTTACGGTTTTAGCTTTTTCACTGTACCCACTGGTTAAAGTGCACAACCTCGTCTCTTTCCCGAACTTCACTATCATTAGAAGTAACTTAAAAACCATTTTGGCGATTGCTGTTCCGGCGATCATTACCAATACCGCGACCCCAATAGGTAATGCCATTGTCACCACTCATATCGCACAATTTGGTGAGAACTTTGTGGCAGGCTTTGCTGTCATTGGCCGTTTGACACCTGTCTGTTTCGCGGTCATCTTTGCGTTATCTGGCGCCGTAGGGCCCATTATCGGACAGAACTTTGGTGCAGAGCGGATGGATCGTGTGAAACGAACATTAGGCGATTCTTTACTTGTTACGACGGTGTATACGCTAGGCGTTTGCGTCTTGTTATACCGTCTTCAAGATTACATCGTGGCAATGTTTAGTTTAACCGGTGATGCGGCGATCATCGTTTCAGCGTTTTGCACATACGTGGCCATTTCCTTTGTGTTTAATGGCACTCTGTTTGTGGCGAATACTTCTTTCAATAACTTAGGTAAGCCACTGTATTCAACGGCACTCAATCTTGGAAAAGCAACCCTAGGTACATTACCTTTCGTTTATTTTGGTTCGCAATGGTTTGGGGCATTGGGGGTTCTATACGGGCAAGCAGTCGGCACTATTATATTTGGTTTGCTCTCTTTGGTTGTTTTAAACAAACACATCAAGGACCTAATGCAGAACTTTGGCGAGGAAGCGATCGATGATGATCCTGCAATCACATGTGTTAACTCTCAACCATTTTGTTCCCATGATGCTGTGTTGATTGAAGATGTGGTGACTGTGCTCGAAGAAGAAAAAACATAAATTACACGAATTGCACATAAATACGCTTGACCTTAGAGTTAGCTCTAAGGTTTATGCTTAGTGGTAGATAGAGACTTATCACCAATAAGGAAAGTGAATTATGTGTACAAAACATCAGGGCTGCCAATCTGGCAAAATCAAATCAGCGGTGGCAGTAGGTGCAAATGACGCTTGCTGCGTACCGGCGAAACCAGCACTTAACATTACTCAAGCAAGCGTGATTCCGTCAGAGGATTCTTGCTGTAGCAGTGGAGGTTGTAGTACGGATCCTGCTGAAGAAGAAGGCCCTGCCGAACCCCTCGAATCTACCGTTCGTAATAGCTGGTTAGTTTCTGGCATGGATTGTCCTGCCTGTGCGCAGAAGCTAGAAAAAGCAATCGGTTCTGTTGATGGTGTCATCAACGCTAAAGTGCTCTTCGCGACAGAAAAGCTTGTGGTGGATTTTGATAACCGCGCACTGGCTTCTGTAATTGAACAAATCGCGCAACAAACGGGTTTCCCACTCACTTCTACAGATGCACCTCGTCCAAAAGTGGAAAAGAAAGGTTGGCTAGGCATTGTTAAAGACAATGTCCAAATTTTGTCAATTGCCGGTGCAATGGCGTTTGCTGGTGTCATTTCTGACTTCAATCCAACGCTGAGTACTTGGCTATTTACTTTAACCTGTTTGCTTGGTTTGTATCCGGTTGCCATGAAAGCAGCTAGGCTCGCTCGCAGCGGAACCCCGTTTGCAATAGAAACATTAATGAGCGTTGCAGCGTTAGGCGCACTTTATCTTGGTGAAACTGCAGAAGCGGCGATGGTGCTATTGCTTTTCCTTATTGGTGAAAAGTTGGAAGCATATGCCTCATCTCGCGCTCGAAGTGGTGTCCAAGCTCTGATGGATCTCGTTCCAGAGAATACAACGCTGATCGTAGACGGTGAGCGTCAAGAGGTACCAGCGTCACAGCTTCAACCGGGTGATGTTATTGAAGTTTCGCCTGGTGGTCGAATGCCAGCAGATGGCTTATTGATGACCCTTGCGGCGAGTTTTGATGAAAGTGCGCTGACAGGAGAGTCGGTTCCGGTTGAACATAGTGAAGGCGGAAGAATCATGGCCGGCGCTGTGGTTATCGATAAAGTTGTGCAAGTTAAGGTGACATCTCGTCAAGGTGAAAATGCGATTGACCGTATTTTGCATTTGATTGAAGAAGCAGAATCACGCAAAGCACCGCTTGAACGCTTCCTCGACAAATTTAGCCGTTGGTACACACCATTGATGATGCTTGTGTCACTATTAGTCATCATCACACCGCCATTGCTGTTTGCTCAGCCTTGGGAAACCTGGGTATATCGTGGATTGGCATTGTTATTGATCGCATGTCCGTGTGCTTTGGTTATCTCTACACCAGCCGCCATTACGTCTGGTTTAGCGGCAGCGGCAAAACGTGGTGCACTGATTAAAGGTGGAGCTGCACTAGAGTTGCTTGGTCGTGTGGAATCCGTCGCTTTTGATAAAACAGGTACACTGACACAAGGCAAACCACAAGTGACTGACGTGGTGCCATTTGATGTGACGGAAGAACAACTACTGAGCTTGACTGCTTCGATAGAGATTGGCTCAAGCCACCCTTTGGCAATTTCTTTAGTGAATAAAGCGCAAGGGCAGGGAATCATGATTCCGGAGGCCGATGATAAAACCGCTCAGGTTGGCGCGGGTGTAACAGGTGTGGTCGATGGTAAGTTGGTTCAAGTTATTGCACCGTCAAAAGCCGATTTCCCTCTGTCATCTGTGATTGAGAAGCAAGTCGTGGAGTTGGAAGATCAAGGAAAAACGGTGGTTATCGCCCGTTATGACGAACAAGTGATTGGTTTGATTGCGTGGCAAGATACTCTCCGTCAAGATGCTCAGCAAGCGGTAGCAGCACTGAAAAAACTGGGAATCTCATCAGTGATGTTAACCGGAGATAATCCAAGAAGCGCAGAAGCGATCGCAAGCCAAATTGGGTTGGATTATAAAGCAAGCTTGTTGCCAGCAGACAAAGTACATTACGTTGAAGAAATCTCTGCACAGCATACCGTTGCAATGGTCGGAGATGGCATTAACGACGCGCCAGCAATGAAAGCATCCAGCATTGGTATTGCGATGGGTGGTGGTACTGATGTTGCGCTGGAAACAGCAGATGCCGCGCTTACTCATAACCGTTTGATTGAGCTTGCAGCAATGATTGAGCTATCGCGCGCGACTTTAAACAACATTCGTCAAAACGTTGCATTAGCGCTCGGCTTGAAAGGTGTGTTCTTAGTGACGAGTTTACTTGGTATTACGGGCCTTTGGGTAGCAGTACTCGCCGACAGTGGCGCAACCGCACTGGTTACGTTGAATGCTTTAAGATTGCTTCGTTTTGAATCTAAGCAAGTAAAATAGCAAGATAAGCCCTTTAATAATTAGCCTGAGGTTTAGATGCGTCAGGCTTTGCTGTAACTGCTAAGCAAAAAATATCTTTGTTGAATGTTTCGTTTGGTAAATCACTTATTCTTATGCAACGAAGTGACATCCTTTCTCATAAAGTGTGATGTAAACCGTTTTTATTTGAAAGTGTGGATTTATTACATTGTTTCATTGTGATTGTGATCACTCAATGTTGGGGAAAGGTTCGCTACAGTGCTTCTGTACCCAACAACTTATTAATGAGCTTATTGTTTACAAAATAGGCCACAACAAGGAGCGACTTATGTCTCAAGCTGTATTCCATTTAGGTGTTACTGAAGCGGATCTTAATGGTGCGACACTGGCCATCATTCCAGGCGATCCAGCACGCGTACAAAAAATCGCAGAAGAAATGGAAAATCCAGTCTTTCTAGCAAGTCACCGCGAATATACGCTTTACCGTGCAGAGCTAGATGGTAAACCTGTTGTGGTTTGTTCTACAGGTATCGGTGGCCCATCAACGTCTATCGCAGTGGAAGAACTCGCGCAACTAGGTGTTCGCACTTTCCTACGTGTCGGAACAACGGGCGCAATCCAGCCGCATGTTAATGTGGGTGACATGATCGTGACGACAGGTTCTGTTCGCCTAGACGGTGCGAGCTTGCACTTTGCTCCTATGGAGTTCCCAGCAGTAGCAGACTTCGAAATTGCAACCGCAATGAAAGCGGCAGTTGAAGAATCTGGTGCAACTGTTCATATGGGGGTGACTGCTTCAAGTGATACTTTCTACCCAGGTCAAGAGCGTTACGACACGTTCTCCGGCCGTGTGGTTAAGCGTTTCCAAGGCTCTATGCAAGAGTGGCAAGATATGGGTGTCCTGAACTTTGAAATGGAGTCAGCAACATTGCTAACCATGTGTGCAAGTTCTGGCCTTAAAGCAGGTTGTGTGGCGGGTGTAATCATCAACCGTACACAAAAAGAGATTCCAGATCATTCAACTCTAAAAGAAACGGAAGCTCGCTCAATTAAGGTTGTAGTTGAAGCCGCTCGTAAGATGCTTTAAGTCTTCTTTGCCAAAGGGTTTGGCTGACAGTAAAACAAACGGGAAAAGCCAGAGGTTCGCCTCTGGCTTTTTCTATCTGCGCTTTATTCGGAGGGGCGTTATAACAAGCGAGAGTGAGCCGTTATTTTCTACAATTAGCATTACCGTTAGTATTCGTTTGTTGGGCCCATACACGAAAAAGCAGCCACGAGAGCTGCTTTTGATAGTGTTCAGAGATTAGATTTCGTCAGAACCGCCAGCGGCTTTAAACCAAGCACTTAGGTGTGTTTTCAGGTCTTTTAACTCATCCGGACCGATTAAGGCTAACCCTAAATCCTCTGCACGAGTGATGTCATTGTGGCGCAGTGGACGGAAGCTGACGAGCATGGCTCGAGCTTGTAGACCGCCTAGTAAGTCACGTAATGATTCCAGCTTGTAGAGCGTATCATCGCCATCATCACGCATGCCTTTGGTTTTACATTCGATGATGTGAAGCTTGTTGTTCACCACCGTCGCAACATCAAGCTCATTGCGAACTTCGCTTTCACCGAGTTTGCGATAAACCTGAACGTTTAATGAGCGATCTTGAATGGTCGGCATACTGTCTTGAATTTGTTTCACCGTGCTATGCACCAGTGTTTCAAGCCATTCACCGTTAGAGAAACGACGAGCGTCCTCATTCGTGAACGTTAAAATACCATTTTCGTAAGTTGCAATTTGTGCCTCAACCAAATCACTCAGAAGCATATTGAGCTCACGGTAGCCTTGTTGCTTCTCAGAAAGCTCTACATCCAACTTTTGTTCTTTACGACAAGTGGTCGCAAGATAGTTCAGCGTTGCAAGGCCAGGGCCAAGCTCCAACGCGTTAGATGCCCAACGTTCACCCAGTTCATAAAGCTTTTGATCGAGTTGAGGTGGAAGATCTACGTGGTGGAATTCACCGCGCGCACCGAAAATAGTGAGGTAATCAGAAATCGTAATGTGGTCTTCCACTTGCGTGTCTTCTTTGCCATCTGGGTATAGCCAACATAACTTATCGCTGTTTGGTTCCACAACAAAGATAGGCCAATGGTAAGTACGAAAAACTTCATAAACTGAGAGTAAGCGATGACGAAGCCCACAGCTTGCATTGAGCTTAACTTCTTCGCCGCGGTTGTGTAAGTCTTGAGCCAGTGTCTGAATTGATTGTTTGATCAAAGACGTATTGACGACAGAAGGAATCTCAAAAAATTCAGAGGTGATTTTTCGCTGTTCTAATACGGCACTCAGTCGATGGTAGGCGTCTTCTTGGTTCTTGTCACCGATGAATACGATATGAGTACTGATTGTACGATTATCTAAAAGCGGAGTGACCAATCTCACGGGATCTTGGTCGATTATACCAACATGAACAGCCATAAGTTATCCTTCATATTTGGCTTGCTCGAAAATATAAATGAAAAAGATGAGCAAGCCATAATAACCATATGTAGACAGGGCCATAAAAAAACAAGGGCGACTTGGTAAAAAGTCGCCCTTGTACAGTTGGTTGTATGGATTCTTAGCGTTATCTATTTCAATAACTATAACTTAAATCGATGAACCAATTCGTTTTGCTGATGTGCTAACTGTGTCAATGACTCGCTGGTTTGTGCGATGCTCGACATTGCGTGATAGCTCTCGTCAGCAATACTGTTGATTTCTTCTATGTTGCGGGCAATATCTGCAGATGTTGCACTTTGCTCTGCCGCCGCATGAGAAATATGCGTACTCATTTGACTAATTTCCAGAATGAGAGCTTGGATTTCTTCCATCGAGCAGTTGGCTTTAGAGGCTTGTTCTACGGACATATCCATATCATTCATGCAGCTTTGAATCACTTGGTTTGCTGATTGTGAACTTGATTGTAAGTTACTGATCATAGACTCAATCTCGGTGGTTGATTGGGTCGTTTTAGAGGCCAGAACACGAACTTCATCCGCGACCACCGCAAAACCGCGTCCCTGTTCACCTGCGCGGGCAGCTTCTATTGCCGCGTTGAGCGCAAGTAGATTGGTTTGTTCTGCAATATTACGAATCACGTCAAGAATAGAACCGATTTGACCACTCATTTTTTGTAATTCAGATACCGCAGAGACGGATTCATTTAAACGACTCTCCAATTGATTGATGGTCGAGATATTACTGTTCATCACATTGCGGCCTTGATCCGAAGCCGACTCAACGCGTTGTACCATCTCTAACGAGCTTTGTGCACTTTGCGCGACTTCTTGCACCGAGTTAGACATCTCCGTCATTGCAGTGGCAACACTGGCGGTTTGGGCACGTTGTGAATTTAGCTTAATTTGTGCAAAGGAAGAGGTACTCTCGTTGTTGGATGCAGTGGTGGTTAAGTTTTCTGATGCATCGTTAATTTTCACCAAAATGTCGTGAAGACTGTCGGCGAGAGTGTTGATATGGCCACTCACACGGCTGAATTCATTGTTGTAACGAATATCGATGCGCTGTGTCATGTCTCCATTGGCTAAACTTTCTAGCGCTTTTAAAATGCGTGTCAGAGGTTCACGAACGCTGTTTGCGATGTGATAGCCAATCGCAGTGGCAAAAACAACAACGATGACACCGATAACAATCGCTTTTGTCACCCCTTGAGAATAAATCGTCCCGGCTTCTGTCAATGATTCGTTCAATTTGTCAGTCGCCGTCGTGTTGAACTGCTCAAGAATAGTCATTGTCGAATCGACTTTTGCCGCTAAGTTGGCAATGTTGTCATAAAGTGCTGCGCGAGCGGCTAAGTAGCTGTTGTGTTGGTCCAATACACCACCACGTTGACCAACGTCACGAGTAAACTGCGTAACGGTTTCTCCAAACGCCTTTTTTAACTCCGGAAGTTGAGTAACAAGACCGTTAAATGCGTAATTTAAATGAGTCACAGCCTTACGGTTTTTAGCGAGCGCTTGCATCACTTGCTCAGGATTTGTGCTAGCAAGTGCATCAGACGTGATGAGCTCTGCGTCATTGAGTTTTATGAAATAACTCTTAGCCATGACTTTGACCGAGATACTTGATTGATCGGCAATGTATTCTTTTAAGCCAACGGACAGCTCGGTATTTAATTGCTGGAATCGACGAGAAGATTTTTGTACTTCTTCTTGGGCAACGAACATCGCTTCGTAATTGTTCATGGCTTCCAGCGCTTCGTTGAAGTAGCTCTGCTCTAGTTCTTTCAATTGAGAGAAAGGTTCAGCAAGGGATGGATAAATCTGGCTTGCCTCTTCAAGTTGATTTAGCGTTGCGCCAAATTGTTGCTGAGATTTGGCAAATTCTTGACGCATCTCCTCCATACGTTGTTTATTCTCAGTAGTTAGAAAGTCTTTAAATGACTTATCGGCAGAAAGAAGCTCTACACTGGTTTGGTTAGATAGTGATACGAGTGGTAAGGATGACTTGGAAACATTCTCGAATTTTCCATGAATGTCATTCATACCTCCCATCATAATGGCAATTGTGACAGCAAATAAGATGATGATCAGAGCAAAGCCTGCATACATCCTTTTAATAACTGAACCCTGCATAAGTGAGCGCCCTCTCCCAAAAAATAGCCAAATAAGTAAGTAATGACTTAAAAATTTACAAAATTCTCTGGATTGTATTGAGTTCCTTCCACACGTTTTATGACGCACACGACAAAAAAAGATTCTCTGATTCGCGTTCTGTTGATAGTGTTAAGTGAACACTGTTTTTTATTGAGCTCAATCTTGGCATAGCGCATACTAAATAGGTAACACACTTATATAAAATGGAGTTCCCATGGCGGAAGAAACAATTTTCAGCAAAATTATTCGTAAAGAGATTCCTGCTGATGTTCTATATCAAGACGATTTAGTTACGGCATTTCGCGATATCAACCCTCGTGCGCCAAGCCACATTCTTATCATTCCAAATAAGCTAATCCCAACATCAAACGATGTAGAGGCGGAAGATGAAGCGATGATGGGACGCTTATTCACGGTAGCGAAGAAACTTGCTAAGGAAGAGGGCATTGCCGAAGATGGGTATCGTCTCATCATGAATTGTAATGCCCATGGTGGACAAGAGGTTTACCATATTCATATGCACTTGTTGGGCGGTCGTCCTCTTGGGCCAATGGTGTTAAGCTAACTCGAATTAAAATGATGTTCTGCTGCGCGACGCTGTCAGCGAAAATTCAGCAGTAGTCGCTATCTTGAGTAGTCCCCATTAGGCAGGATATGATTTTGAATGTGAACCGTGGATGGCCGAATTTGCCATCCACTTTTCAGTTTGGTCGAATAACACATTTGTGGAGATAAATGTGAAATATGCTTTGAAGCTACTCGGTTTGATTAGCTGGGCCTTGTTGACGACAGGGTGTGCAAACTTATCTGCTGGCAATCTGTTTAGTCATTACAGCGATCAAAACCAAGAAGTGTATCAAGCCGTCTTGGCGGGCAAATATGCACAAGCTGAGCAATTGCAATCGAGTGATGTCGGCGGTGAAATTCTTGGCAATTTCGAATTAGGCCGTATTTCTTTTCTTGCTCAAGATTATCCCAAAAGTTTGAGTGCATTGGAAAACAGTGATCGAGCTGTACGTAAACAGCAAGATCGAGCGACTATCTCCGTATCAGAAACCGCAACAAGTGTTGGTTCCCTCGCCATTAACGATAACTTAAATGATTACCAGCCTGCCGATTATGAACTCGGCTTTTTGCATTTGTATCTTGGCCTGAACTACCTGCAGAAAAATGATCTTGAGGGAGCGTTAGTTGAGGTGCGTCGTGCTAACCAAGTACAAGAAGCTGCAAAAAAAGCTCGGGAAAGGGAACTAAAGCAAGCGGAGAAAGATCTTAACAAACAAGGGATGTCGGCTAACTTGGGTAGTGTATTAGCGAACTATCCAGACGCAGGGAAAAAGTTAAGTTCCGTGCAGAATGGTTACTTGTTTTATCTCTCTGGCTTGCTTTATGAAGCATCACGAGATTTGAACAGTGCGTATGTGGACTACCGTCGTGCATTGGCGGTTATGCCAGAAAACAAGCAAGTGATTGAAAGTACCATGTACGCCGCGAAAAAATTGGGTATGAACCAAGATTTGCGTATGTTGGAAAAACGCTATGGTAAGGCCCCATCAGCTCTAAGCAAATCACAAGGTCGTGTGATTGTGATAGATGAGCAAGGAGTGGTGGAAGCGTTGCAAGGTTGGCGTGTTGACTTACCTATTTATGACAGTCGAGGGAATGGGGCCATCTACTCATTAGCGTTACCTTATTATCCCAAGCGTGGCACACAACGCTTTGGTGATGTCGCTTTGAACGGTAAGAAATTACCATCAAGCACGTTAGTGAATGTGAACGACATGGCACAGAATGATTTAAATGAGCGTTTAACAACCATCATTCTACGTCAAGCCATTCGTGTTTGGGCAAAAGACCGTATTCGTAAAGAAGCGGCACAAGGAGATGACGTTGGTAATCTTATTTTCAACGTATGGAATACATTAACTGAGCAACCTGATACCAGAAGTTGGCAAACGCTACCGGGAACGGTGAAAACCGCTTCAAAAGTTGTTAAACCGGGAGAGCAGAGCCTTAATGTTGGTGATCAGGTGTATCAATTTGACGTGCCAGCACAACAAACAACGTTGGTTTGGGTATCTCGTCAGGGGGCACATTCAACAGTGTGGCATAAACAACTTGGGAGGTTGTAATGAAAGCATGGCTTATTGGTTTGGTTGTGATGATTGGTTTAGTGGGGTGTGCTGACAACACCGCAGGTATTCGAATCGATGGTCAAACCCAGAACGTATTTTTTGGTGATAATGTACTAGGTAGTCGTTTACTGATTGACAAAATTACCACGACGTATGTTGATGATCGGCCGCGAGGCGTGGTGCAACTTACGAGCAATTACAAAGGCGACCAGCATATTCTTTACCGTTTTTATTGGTACGATAATTCGGGCTTGGAAGTGAACACAAAACCTGGCCCGTGGCGACAAATGACCGTGCGAGGATTTGACCAAGTTACGTTATCTGAGGTAACCGTAAATCCAAATGGCACTCAATTTCGCGTTCAAATCCGTGAAGCACAAGATGATTAACCCACTCATTGGTGGATACAATTTTTAGCGGTTATGCTGCTTTACCAAGGTGGAAACGCCTTGGAACGAAACACAAACTAAGGAACTCTCATGAAGAAAAGTGTTATTGCTCTGTTAGGTCTTGCCGTCATTTTGGGTGGTTGTTCAAACAAAGTCTCTTATGGTGATGCGCAAGCGGTTGAAACGACGACGATTGATTTTGGTTCAACTGATCTGCAAAAAATTGCCGGTGAAATGGTCGACAGCATGATGATGTCAGGCTCTGTGGCTGCGATCACTCGAGACCAACGTCCTATTGTGTTTGTTGAGCGCATCAAGAATAAGACAAGTGAACACATTGATACAGAATCGATCACGGATTCAATCTCTACTAAGATGCTGAACTCAGGTAAGTTCCGCTTTGTTGACATGGACCGTGTAGAGTCCGTTCGTGAGCAGTTGAACTTCCAAAATTCAGATCAACTGGTGAACCAAAGCACGGCGATTCAATTCGGTAAAATGGTCGGTGCGCAATACATGCTTTATGGTAACCTTTCAAGCATCGTGAAAAATGCAGGCAGTGACAAAGATGTATACTACAAAATGACCATGCGTTTAATGGATTTGGAAACGGGCTTGATTGAATGGGCGGACGAGACAGAAATTCGCAAAGAGCAATCTAAGAGCCTATTTGGTCTTTAATGAGACTTTCACGCTATTGATCTCTTGAACGTTATTAACCTAATGTGGATAAGTCATTTATGACCAGTGTTTCTTGGCAGCAAGCTAAACTCTTAGAGCCGAGTTTAAGCGCGCTGGATGGCTTTTTCGCGTCACCACCAGTGAGAGCTCACGCACTCACTGGTGGATTAACCAATCGATGCTGGCGATTGGTTTGTTCCGACGGATTGGAGTATGTCTGGCGTCCAACCAGTCAAATATGTGAGGCGTTTGCTATTTCTCGTCATGAGGAGTATCAAGTTCTTACGGCTATCTCACCACTCAACCTAGGCCCCAAAGCGGTATTTGTTGATGAGCAAGGGTTATTGGTGGAATGGCTAACAGGGTATACGCCAACGCATTCTGATATCAATATTGAGCAAATTCTGGCGGTTGCGGCATCAATTCATGGTTATCCGTTGACGTCATTAACGCTTAGCACCTTTTCATACTCAGCGAAGGTTGACCACTATTGGTACGGTTTGAATGGCGAATTTTCAGGAACAGAATTTGAAGCCTTGTATCGAAAGTGGCGTTCTGATCCGCATATTGACTCTATTCCGCTGGCGCTGTGCCATTTCGATTTAGGCAGCTACAACTTAGTTTGCGGCGATAATGAGATAAAAGTGATTGATTGGGAATACGCAGCTATAGCGGATCCGAGACTTGATCTTGCCCTTGTTTTGCAACTGGCTGATGTCTCTATTGAACAAGGTGTCATTCAATATTGCCAAGCTCGCCAAATAGAAGAAGTGACTCTATGGTTGGATGGTGTCTTAGCGTGGATACCAAGGACAAGGATGATGGCAATGTTATGGTATTTGCTTGCCTACAAATTGTGGGGTGATGAGCAATACTTACACAGTGCAGACGAGTTTAAAGACCTATTATGTATGGAAGATCACTGTTTTGAGAATCGATGACGTTTTCTCCTTTAACCATAAAGAAATAGTGGTAGTTTAAAGTGAAGTACCAAATATAGGATATAGGGAGAGGTACACATGATTATTTATTTGCATGGTTTTGATAGCACAAGCCCAGGCAATCACGAAAAAGTGCTTCAACTGCAATTCATCGATGATGACGTTCGTTTCATCAATTACAGCACACTTCATCCTAAGCATGATATGCAACACTTACTAAAAGAAGTGTCTAAGGTGATTGACCAATCGGATGATCCAAGCCCGTTGATTTGTGGCGTGGGTTTAGGCGCTTATTGGTCAGAAAGAATTGGATTCCTATGTGGTATTAAGCAAGTCATGTTTAATCCCAATTTGCACCCAGAGAATACCATGGCAGGACGTATTGATCGTCCAGAAGAGTATGAAGACATCGCAACCAAGTGCGTCGAGAAGTTCCGTACTAAGAACCAAGAACGATGCTTAGTGATTTTGTCGAAAGAAGATGAAATTCACGACAATTCAAAAACAGCGGCGGAGTTAGAAGCGTATTACCAAATTATTTGGGATGATACTCAAACGCACAAGTTCAAAAAAATATCCCATCATTTGCAAGCGATGAAAGCGTTCAAGAACGCATAATTTTCATTTAAGCAATGCCTTCCTTAACAGCACTTTTCGAAGTGCTGTTTTTGTTTCTGCACGCCACTAGATCGTTGAAAGAACGTTTTGCATCCTTACATCCTTGCATTCTGAAATGATTGAAGGCTTAGTGGACTATCCCGAGTGGAGGTCATTTAGTCTTTTGTAGCACGAAAATGGTATTGTAGAGCAGGCAAAAAGTAACCAATCCGTATCCTTGGTAAGGATTTTTGTTGCCAATAAAGGAATGCCCTATATAATGAACTCAGTAAAAATAATTTGATAAATATCAAAAAAAATTGAGAGCAAGGAAATAACTTGCCCATTTATTGTCTGAGATCGTGTTTTCAGACTACCAGCTGATGAGCGTCTTCAAGTACAGCGTTTCGCTGAACTAAATAGCAAAGCGTAGAGAAAAGCGCAAAACAATAGCATCGGCATTTATCCAAAAGTGAACTACCTCTAGAGCCCCAAGAATTCATCGGTTGGGTGTAAGACTTCGCAAGGCGAAAGTGTGCATCGGGCTGACCCCATATATTCATTTTGTAGAGGATAATCATTGTGACACGTATTATCGTTGTTGGTGGTGGTGCAGGTGGCCTTGAGTTGGCAACCAAACTAGGCCGCACTCTTGGTCGTAAGGACCGAGCACAAATTACTTTAGTAGACCGCAAAGCAAGCCATTTGTGGAAACCGTTATTGCATGAAGTTGCCACGGGTTCACTCGATGAGGGTGTGGACGCATTAAGCTATCGTGCGCATGCTAAGAACCACTGCTTTGACTTCCAAATGGGCAGTCTGCAAGATATCGACCGTGAACGTAAAGTGATCGTTTTAAGTGAGCTTACAGACGATCATGGTGAGCTTCTAATGCCAAGACGTGAATTGGAATACGATATTCTGGTCATGGCGATTGGTTCTACATCTAACGATTTCAACACACCAGGTGTGCGTGATAATTGTATCTTCCTCGATAGCCCAGAGCAGGCGCACCGTTTCCGCAGTGAAATGAACAATGAGTTCTTAAAGCTGCACGCAAAAAACGGTAACGGAACGGTAGACATTGCGATTGTTGGTGCCGGAGCGACTGGCGTTGAGCTTTCTGCAGAGTTACACAATGCGGTCAAAGAGCTAAGAACGTATGGCTTTGGCGATCTTGATTCAAGCAAGTTGAATGTCAGCTTGATTGAAGCGGGTGAGCGCATTCTTCCTGCTTTGCCTCCGCGTATTTCGTCTGCAGCACACCAAGAGCTCGTGAAGTTGGGCGTAAATGTCCGCACTGCGACAATGGTAACACAAGCAGAGAAAGACGGTTTGACGACAAAAGATGGCGAGAAGATCCCGGCTCAAATTATGGTTTGGGCTGCCGGTATTAAAGCGCCTGATTTTATCAAAGACATTGCTGGTCTAGAAACTAACCGTATTAATCAGCTCGTGGTGAAAGGCACGCTGCAAACGACACGTGATGACGATATTTTCGTTATCGGTGATTTGGCTCAATGTACTCAGCCGGATGGTTCATTTGTACCACCTCGCGCTCAAGCAGCACACCAAATGGCAAGCCAAGCATTCAGCAATATCGTAGCGAAGTTGAATGGGCGTGAGTTAAAAGAGTACGTCTACAAAGATCACGGTTCTTTGGTTTCACTTAGCCGCTTCTCTACGGTAGGTAGCTTGATGGGTAACCTAACCAAAGGCTCTATGATGGTTGAAGGTCGCATTGCTCGTGTGGTTTATATCTCATTATATCGCATGCATCAAATGGCGCTGCATGGTGTGATTAAGACGAGTCTAATGATGCTGGTTGGCCGAATCAACCGCGTACTTCGCCCAAATCTAAAGCTACACTAATTTAAAATGGGGTTCCTCTATCGCTGGTCTCGTAATATAACGCAGAGTCGGTGATGAAACCCAAAGAGATATAAAGAGAAGCCACCGCATGTCGGTGGTTTTTTTATTCTAAATCAATCGGCAGCAGTGAATACACCACGCCATCTTTGGGTTTTCCGTGAAAGATAAAACGATTTCTAGCAATCGTCTCTCTCTTCGCTCCGACAGACTCAATTAAAGCTTGGCTTGCGGTATTGTCTGGATCACAAACGATCTCAATTCGCGTTAAACTCAATTGTGCAAAGCAAAACTCAGCCAAAGCTGCGATTGATTCTTGTGCAAATCCCTTTCTTTGGTGCTTATCTGCAACCCAATAACCAATACTTGCCATGTTGAATGTATGGTATAGCTCATTGACAGCAACCATACCCACGAGATGATGGTTTTCTCTTTCATAGATACCAAACCCAAAAGCCTCGGTTTTGACCCAGTTTAAACGTGTAGCGAGTAAGAAATCTTGCGCTTCTTTCAGTGTCACGCTTGGGTCACACCAATCAAGCCATTGATGTAAAGAGGGCGATTGGACGATCAGTGCTTGTAAAGCATGTGCATCTTCTGCGGGAATGAGCTTTAAGGCTAAGCGAGGAGTAATGATTTCAAAATCCGGACTCATAAATTGAGATACCTAAATGATCATTTCTCACCCTAATAACTTTAGGTTAAAAGGGCTCGGACGTTAGATATAACAAAGCGCAGCATTTGCTGCGCTTCATGTTAGTGCGAATGATTATTGCACGCGACGAACTTGAATGATCATTCCCATTAATGGGTTGTCTAGGTAGTGAGTTTCACCGCTACGCATACGACGTTTCTGATCGAGTCGGTAACTTTTCAAGAATGTTTCTTCAGTCACCGTTGGGGAAATTTCCGCTAAGTTACCTACTTGGACATTACCATCGACTTCACCAAGTGTTTCTGTTTGTTGGTCAACAGGTTGAGCTTCTATACGAACCTCACGCACACTCGGCTCGCGAATATCCAGTGTGGTTTCCGCGAACAGATAGTGCTGAACATAGATTTGGAGTTTTCCGTCCAGTTCGTAAAGCGGACCAGTGGCCGTTTCTTCGCTATAGCCATCTGTATCTAGTGGTTGTGCACTTCCGTCTTTAGCGCGGCCATCAGAGTAGTAACTGCCTGAATAATCACGGCCTCCGACAAAGCGGAAAATGGGTGCGCTTGCTTTACCGCGATCGCCTTGTCGCCATGCTACGTGTTTTAAAACCTTGAAACCCGCATGCTTACTCAATGCCGCTTCTTGTGCATTTAAGCGGAAAGAAGAGCGGGGCAGTAGTGTTACGCCTTTTGAACTTCGGTAAGACTCACTCTCTAGACTGCCGACATTGCTCATCTCGATCGTTGGCAGGGTATTTGGCCATGATTCAGTAGTGCTTTCAGGGTCGACTGCTCGTTTGAAAATAATTACTTCAATATCAAATTGACGCGCAGCCCAAGATGGCATTGAGACACAAAGAAGCAATAATGGGATCAGTATTCTCATTCGACTATTAGCTCGTTGGTAATAAATTCTGTTTAAAATCATTCAGTAAGTCTTGGACAAATTGAATGCGTTTACGTCGGTCCGTCAATGGTACGCTAAACTTGAACTTAGTTGGACCTTCCATTGCAAATTTTTGCGGCTGTGACTGCAGGAGTTTAACCAAATACGCTGGGTTTATGTCAGCATCTGGGTAAAACTCGATGAATCCGCCTTTATCATGTGCCTCGATTTTCTTCGCTTTAAGGCACGCGGCACCAATTTTTAGTTCAGAAATGGCAAGCAGGTTTTTCGCTGCATCAGGTAACAAACCAAAGCGATCAATCAACTCCACTTTGAGTTCAGATAACCCATCGAAGTCCGTCACACTGGCGATGCGTTTGTACATAGACAGGCGAGTATTAACGTCTGGTATATAATCATCTGGCAGCAGTGCAGGAATTCGCATTTCAATCTCTGTCTGCTCACGCAGTAAATCATCCAGTGATGGCTCTTTCCCCTCTTTCAGCGCTTCAACGGCTTGTTCAAGCATTTCCATATATAGTGTAAAACCAACAGATTGAATTTGACCACTTTGTTCATCACCTAGTAGCTCACCAGCGCCACGGATCTCAAGATCGTGCGTAGCCAGCGTAAAGCCCGCCCCCAGATCTTCGAGTGAAGCGATAGCATCGAGGCGTTTGATGGCGTCTTTCGTAATGGCTTTTGGATGAGGGGTCAATAAATATGCATAAGCTTGGTGATGCGAACGCCCAACTCGGCCACGTAATTGGTGAAGTTGAGCAAGACCAAGATTGTCGGCGCGATCCATAATGATGGTGTTCGCGGTTGGAACGTCAATGCCGGTTTCGATGATGGTCGTACAAACCAACAAATTGAAACGTTGGTGGTAGAAGTCGTTCATGATGCGCTCTAGCTCGCGTTCACGCATTTGACCGTGGGCAACCGTTACGCGTGCTTCTGGAACCAGTTTTTGCAGGTCTTCCGCCGCTTTTTCGATGGTCTCGACTTGGTTATGTAGGAAGTACACCTGACCACCACGCATGATCTCACGTAGTACCGCTTCACGAATCACGGCGTCTTCACGTTGGCGTACAAACGTTTTGATTGCCAAACGGCGTGCTGGCGGTGTCGCGATGATCGACAAGTCGCGCATGCCACTCATCGCCATGTTCAACGTTCGCGGAATTGGTGTCGCGGTAAGCGTTAGAATGTCGACATCCGCACGCATCGCTTTCACTTTTTCCTTTTGGCGCACACCAAAGCGATGTTCTTCATCGACGATCAATAAACCAAGGTCTTTGAACTTGATATCGCTAGAAAGTAATTTGTGAGTGCCCACCACGATATCGACTTTGCCGTCAGCAACGTCTTGAAGAATCACTTTCTGTTCTTTAGCAGATTTAAAGCGCGATAGGACTTCTACTCGGATTGGCAGATTGGCAAATCGGTCACGGAAGTTTTCAAAGTGCTGCTGAGCAAGCAGGGTCGTGGGCACCAACACCGCAACTTGCTTGCTGTTGTCTGTGGCAACAAAAGCCGCGCGCATGGCCACTTCAGTTTTACCAAAACCGACATCACCACACACGAGGCGGTCCATGGCTTTAGCTTGACACATGTCAGACAAGACAGCGTTGATTGCCATAGATTGATCATCGGTTTCTTCAAACGGGAACGTCGCTTTAAAGGTAGCGTACTGGCCGCGATCGAGTGCGAATTTATAACCTGGTTTTAACTCACGTTTAGCGTACACATCCAGAAGTTCTGCTGCCACATCGCGGACTTTTTCCGCCGCTTTACGCCGAGCTTTGGCCCATGCTTCCCCGCCTAACTTATGTAGAGGTGCACTTTCTTCTGCTCCACCTGAGTAGCGACTGATTAGGTTTAAAGAGGATACGGGAACATAGAGCTTGGCATCATTTTGATACTCCAACGTCACGTATTCGGTTTTCATGCCGCCAGCTTCGAGGGTTTGGAGGCCAAGGTATCGACCGATACCATGATCGATATGTACGACGGGTTGACCAGGTTTGAGTTCGGCAAGATGGCGAATCACGGTGTCGCTGTTGACCGCTTTCTTATCTTTGCGACGACGTTGGATGACGCGATCACCCAATAAGTCGCTTTCACAGATCAGAGCGAAGCCTAGCTCATCATGAACAAAACCATGTTCTGCCGCACCGAGGATCAAGCTAAAACGGTCATCAGAATCGAGTGCTTTGTAGAGCGAGTCATGCACTACGGGGCGAACTTTAATTCCTTGCAATAGCTCTGTGAGCGCTTCACGGCGACCCTCTGACTCTACAGAAAAAACAATTTTACCGGTGAATTGCTCGCTAAATTGTCGTAATCGAGCAAGTGGCTCTTTGTTTTGCTGCTGAACACCAAGTTCAGTGAGAGATTGCGCGGCTAGGTTTTCTCGACCCGCACGTTTAACGATTTTCTCTGAACTCAATTGAGCTTGAGGTAACTGTTTGAAGTACGTAAACAGTTCATCTTTCTTTAACCACAATTCATGGGGAGCAAGCAGTGGACGTAATGGGTCGATTTTCTTTTGATCGTAACGGTATTCAACGTCATTTAAGAACGTATCGATTGCCGTTTCAATATCACCAAAGGTGATGAGTAGGGAATCATCTGGCAAGTAATCGAATAGGGTTTCAGTATGATCGAAGAAAAGGGGTTGCCAATACTCGATACCGGCAGGCCAAGTTCCTTTCGTCACTTGCATGTAAACAGATTCAGGCTCACGTCTTGCTTCAAATTGAGAGCGCCAACGGGTGCGAAAATCTTCTATTGCGGATTTCGTGGTTGGGAATTCATGAGCAGGTAGCAATTGAATTTGTTCAATGTCTTCAACGGAGCGTTGATTTTCGGGATCAAACGTACGAATGGTATCAATTTCATCATCGAAGAAATCAATGCGGTACGGATCGGAGCTGCCCATTGGGAATAAGTCAAGAATTGAACCGCGGCTTGCGTATTCACCGGGACCAAATACCTGATCAACATGGCGATAGCCGGAATTTTCTAACTGGACACGCAACTTATCTAATGAAAATTGATCACCTGTTTTGACCATCAAAGTGTGTTGCAGCAAGAAGTCGCGTGGTGATTGACGTTGTAACACCGTACTGACTGGAACAATCGTGACACCGTCGCGTTGATGAGGCAATTGATATAAACGAGCGATACGGTCGGAGATGATTTCTTGATGTGGTGAAAAGTTGTCGTAAGGTAATGTTTCCCAATCTGGAAACAGACTAACAGGCTTATCAGTAAACTGTTCGATTTCGGCTTGCAGTTTTAGCGCGATTTGAGGGTCGGGCACGACAAGTAAAGCGTGGCTTTTATGCTGTTTAGCAAGCTCAGCAATGGCCATCGCTAATGCCGCCCCTGGGAGGTTGCCAAGTTGCTTTTTGTCACCAGAACCTGATGGGTTTGTGACCGATAGAATCGTTGCTTTTGTCATGATAGTTATTTTTTTGTCATGATGGTTATTTGATATTTCGCTCTAATGAACGCTGGCGTAGTAGTTTTTGTTGTTGATATAACGCGGCTTTGATCAGTAAATCTTGGTCGGCTTCTCGGAGCAATTTGTATTTTAAAGTCACCACATATCCTTGCTCTTCTGGCTGACAATCCATTACTTGAGCGTAGCAGTAAATGGCCGCAGCAGGATGGTCTAAGAACAGTTTGACTCGCACCAATTGTTCGGGATTGGCTTCGAGGTGAGTACGATAACTTAATTGACTGGCTCCAAACTGTGTGGTCTGAAAACGAACGTCGGCATCATCTTGTTGGGAAAGCATGAAACTTAAAAGCAGATTGAGCTTTGAGTTTTGGGTGTCGAGTAAATTGATGACATGCTTGAGCTCTTTCGTTTGTAGCTCTAAGCGTGCTTTGTCGGCCAACATATCTAAATGGCTGAATTCGCTTGCAACGATAAATGGTGCTGGGATTTCTGATTCAAATGTCTCTTCATTTGGCAGAATAAAGCCTGTTGCTAACGTCTCCACGTTAATGGTTAGGCTGTGATGTACAGTGAAATACTCTTGCTCTGTCATTATTCGGTCCTTTCTGCCAAGAGCGCTCTCATTTTATTTTAGAATGAGCCAGATAGAGCACTGATTATCGCTAATCAGGGTAAGTTATCAAGTTTCCCTGTTTTTCTTGCTGAACTTTTTACGGTAAATGCGGACTTATTGCATGTCGTTGACAAATTTAGCGATTATCTTGTCTTCTTCATGTAAAGAGTAAGGTAAGATAATGCTTATTAATTAGCTAAGTTGTAGCTTCATAATTAGATAACCAAGTTGGTTTGTTCTATATGTATCATCCTATCTCTTTATTCATTGGTTTGAGATATCTTCGGGGACGCTCCGGAGATAGATTCAGTCGGTTTGTGTCTTATATGTCGACAGCGGGTATCACTATTGGTGTGATGGCGTTGGTGACGGTGCTTTCTGTAATGAACGGCTTCGAAGCACAGTTAAAAGATCGCATTTTGGGTGTGTTACCTCATGCTGTTATTTCCCAACATGATGGTAAAACACCACTTTCCGAAACCGCTCCTCAGTTTATACAAGACATGTCGGTAATGGCGAAGCCAGAGCCTATTGTGCGTGGTGAAGCCGTTATTCAAAGTTCTGTCCAGCTAACCGCAGGTTACTTGATTGGTATCGAGCCTAAACTAGGCGATCCTATTTCTAATCACTTGATCGCAGGCCGTTTATCTTCGCTGCAAGCTGGTGAGTATAGAGTTTTTCTGGGCCACAGCTTGGCGCGCTCTCTTAAAGTGTCGATGGGTGATAAAGTCCGTTTGATGGTGACCAATGCCACTCAATTTACGCCATTTGGACGTATCCCTAGCCAACGTAATTTTACGGTTGCGGGTATTTTTAATACGGGTTCGGATGTTGATGGCCAACTGATGATCGTCAATATGACTGATGCAGCGAGACTGATGCGCTTACCTAAAGATACGATTTCAGGTTGGCGTGTTTTCTTCTCGGATCCGTTTATGGTGACAGACTTTGCTGATGCACCAATGCCAAATGGCTGGGAGTGGAGTGACTGGCGTGCACAACGTGGTGAACTTTTTCAAGCGGTTAAAATGGAGAAGAACATGATGGGGTTGATGCTCGGTTTAATTGTTGGTGTCGCTGCGTTTAACATCATTTCTGCGTTGATCATGGTGGTGATGGAGAAGCAATCTGAAGTCGCGATCCTTAAAACCCAAGGGATGAAGCAATCTCAAGTGATGGCCATTTTCATGGTGCAAGGTGCAAGCAGTGGTGTGATTGGTGCGATTGTCGGTGGTGCAGTCGGTGTTGCTTTGTCGCTCAACTTAAACGCGATTCTGGAAGCGGCCGGCGTCGCTTTGTTTAGCTTTGGTGGTCATTTACCAATCGTGATCGACTCATTCCAAATTTTATTAGTGGTAGTGCTGGCGATTGCTCTGAGTCTAGCTGCAACTGTTTACCCGTCTTACCGAGCATCTTCTGTTAAACCTGCTGAGGCACTTCGCTATGAATAAGCTATTAGAATGTCGTGATATTCGTAAAGTCTACCGAGAGGGCTCGTTAGATACGGAAGTGTTGAAAGGCGTCAGTTTTGATATCGATAAAGGTGAACTGGTTTCTATTGTCGGTTCATCGGGTTCTGGTAAGAGTACGTTACTTCATATTCTTGGCGCGTTAGATGATGCGACTCAAGGGGAGGTGGATTTTCTTGGGCAGAACTTATCGGCGTTGAACTCAAATAAACAAGCGGCACTTCGTAATAAGCACCTTGGTTTTGTTTACCAGTTTCATCATTTGTTAGCTGACTTTACTGCCATTGAAAACGTCGCAATGCCACTGTTGATTGGTGGGATGAAAGTGTCAGAAGCCAAAGCCGCGGCAAAAGCATTACTTGAGAAAGTGGGATTAGGCCATCGTATGGAGCATCGCCCATCTGAGCTTTCTGGTGGTGAACGACAACGTGTTGCGATTGCACGAGCTTTAGTGAACAAGCCTGATCTGGTATTAGCGGATGAGCCTACGGGCAACCTTGATCATAAAACGGCTCTAGCTATCTATGATTTGATGCGTGAGTTAAACCAAGAGTCGAATATCGCGTTTTTAGTCGTGACGCATGACAATGCACTAGCAGCAAAAATGGATCGTCAGATGCACATGCAAGACGGTTTGCTGGTCGATCGTTTTACTATTGAACCAACGGTCACGGAGGGCTAATTTTGTTTTCATCTTTAGCATTGATGATCGGTGGTCGATTCAGTCGCGCCAAAAAGCGTAATAAAATGGTGTCGTTCATTTCTCTTTCGTCAACAATTGGTATCGCTGTTGGTGTGGCCGTTATTATCATTGGCCTTTCTGCCATGAACGGTTTTGAACGTGAACTGCAATCCCGCGTGTTGTCGGTAATTCCACATGCTGAGTTAGAGGGGGTAAATGGTCCTTTGCATAATTACAGCAAAACCATGAGCCAAGCAGTCAGCCACAAGAATGTTATCGCTGCTGCGCCTTATGTTCGATTTACAGGTTTGGCTGAAAAAGGCAGTAAGTTAAAAGCAATTGAAGTGCGCGGTGTGGATCCTGCTTTTGAACAAGCGGTGTCCAGTATGTCAGAGTTTATCGATTCAAAAGCGTGGCAGAGCTTCTATCCGGGACAACAGCAAGTTATTTTAGGACGTGGCGTTGCGAATGAATTAAACGTAGGTGTTGGTGATTATATTACGCTGATGATCCCGCAAACGGGGGTTTCAAATAAAGTTCAGGCACCAAAACGTGTTCGGGTAAAAGTTTCAGGTTTCTTGACACTTAATGGACAAATTGATCATTCCCTAGCATTGGTTCCGTTACAAGATGCTCAGCAATACGCTCATCTAGGCGATGGTGTTACAGGTATTTCTTTGAAAACCAATGATGTTCTTGACGCACCATCGATTGTCCGTGAAGTCGGGAATAAGATTGATGTTTATGTTTACTTAAAGAGTTGGCAGCAACAATTTGGTTTTTTGTATCGAGACATTCAATTGGTCCGCACCATCATGTATTTAGTTATGGTTCTGGTGATTGGCGTCGCGTGTTTTAATATTGTTTCAACGCTTATGATGGCCGTAAAAGACCGAGCGGCAGAAATTGCTATTCTGCGCACAATGGGGGCAAAAGACAGCCTTATTAAACGTATCTTCGTTTGGCAAGGTGTTTTTTCTGGTGTCTTCGGCAGTATTGCAGGCAGTGTTGCTGGGGTGCTGGTGGCTCTGAATTTGACCCCAATAATCAAAGGAGTAGAAAGCCTGATCGGTCATCAGTTTTTGTCGGGCGATATTTACTTTGTTGACTTTTTGCCTTCTCAGTTGCATTGGCCTGATGTGGCACTTGTATCTATCACTGCAATTGTGTTGAGTTTGCTGGCGACGTGGTATCCGGCATCTCGCGCAGCAAAGTTGAATCCAGCTTCCGTTTTGAGTTCTAAGTAACCGAGAAATATCATTATTTTAGAGTACCAACTCATAAGTAACAAAAAGGACCGAAAGTCGGTCCTTTTTGCTTTTATCTTTTGCTTGGCGATGTCTGCGATAGCTCAGCGCTTTTCATACTTGAGTTACATTACCTATCACAACTAACGTTAACTCTTTTCCATTCAATGCCTTGTGAACTGCTTTTTGTCTCACAAGGTATTATCGTATTTTGCGTTTTTGCCAGCTTCGCACCACAGAATAGCGCCACAGTCCACGAATGCCAAAATAGCCAAGCATTGCAGATACGATGCCACAAATAGCACAACCCAATAGGAATGGAGGTCCAATGGTGTTCATTTGCTGCATGATAAATTCCCATGACAGTTCAAAATGAAAAGGTTGTGGTGGAACATGCATGACTAATGCGCCGAGTTTATAAGCAAAATAAAACAGCACTGGCATGGTGATTGGATTACTGATCCACACTAGGGCAACAGACAGGGGTAAGTTTACACCTAATAAGATAGCAAGACCTGCCGCCATGATCATTTGGCTAGGAAGTGGAACAAATGCCATAAACAAGCCCACGGCAAACGCCCCAGACGCAGAGCGACGATTTAAACACCACAAATTAGGGTTGTATAACACGTTGCCGAAGACTTTCAGTGCTTTTTGGCGTTTGATCATTTCATGATCTGGCATGAAGCGTTTTATCAGCTTTCTAGGCATAGGACGACATGACTCTCTCAGATAAAAGTTGGACCTTGGTGTTATTTGTAGTAACCGTTATATCGTCAGCATGGTGGCCGACAATGCCAGATTGGCGATGGACGCTATTGGGAATGATTGCTATCGGTTCAATCATAAAATGGCGTCAGGGCTTAATCTGCATAGGAGCAATTTTGGGCGCTATGGTTGTCGTCGTCCATGGCAATGTCATGGAGCATCATAAACAAGCCCTTTTTCAAGCAGGTGAAGATCTTACCATAATTGGCACAGTTGACAGCCCTTTTACGCAAATAAGTCACGGATATGAAGGAATTGTCTCTGTTAGTCATGCTGATTCAAAGAGTTTATTACCTTTTGCTAAACCTAAGATCAAGTTGATAACGCCATTTCCGTTATCTGTTAACAGTCATTTTACGACACAAGTGTCGATGAAGGCCATCACGGGGTTAAGGAACGAAGCTGGATTCGATATAGAACAACAATCATTTGGAAATGGTGTTCTTGCTAGAGCGGTGGTTTCTTCACAAGCTCGATGGATTATTCGGACTCATACTTCTGTTCGGCAAAGTATTATTCAATCAGTTAATCGCGAGATTAGGCATCTGCATCATTTTCCGCTAATAAGTGCTTTGGCATTCAGTGATCGTACTAGGTTGACTCAGCAGCATTGGCAGCAGTTACGTGACAGTGGTTTGCTCCATTTGATCTCTATATCCGGTTTGCATATTGGGATGGCGTACGCTTTTGGCGCATCCATCGGTGTATGTGCCCGTTATATTGCATCAAATTTGTTGTATTTACCTGCGGTTATAGGTTTGATAGCGGCTTTGTCTTATGCATGGCTAGCCGATTTCTCGTTACCAACAACGCGTGCTTTTTCTGTGTGTGCGATATACGTGGTGCTCAAGTACTTCCTTGTTCAATGGAGCGCTTGGCGTGTTTTATTGCTCGCTGTCGCTATTCAATTGAGTATGAGTCCATTTGCTTTTCTTAGTATGAGCTTTTGGCTTTCATACCTTTCTGTTGCCGCTGTTTTGCTCGCGGTGAATGTGATGCAGCAGGGCAGCAAGGGTAGAAAACAACCGCTTCTAGCGTTACTTAAAGTTCAGTTTTTGCTGACACTTTTGATCATGCCTATTAGCGGCTACTTTTTTGTAGGAACAAGTCTAGCCTCTATTTTCTACAATCTTGTTTTTATCCCTTGGTTTGGTTTTGTGGTTGTGCCAGTGATGTTCCTCGCTCTCGCTGTGTCATCGTCACTTATGACCTCGTCAATCACATATTGGTTTCCCGGCGTGCTATGGCAATTATTGGATTGGCTGCTTTGGCCTATGACGTGGGCGTTGGAGTTTGCACAAGGCAGTTGGCAGCCGCTTAGCGTTGAGCAGTCATCATTAGTGTTTCTTGTTTGTGTACTTTTTAGCTTGAGGCGCTTCTTTGACCGGCCTGCGTGGATGCTATTAAGTGGTGTTGCGGTCATACTCACGTTGCCGTTTTCAAAAGAGAGGCAAGGGTGGCGATTAGACGTACTCGATGTCGGGCATGGGTTAGCAGTACTCATAGAAAAAGACAGCCACGTTATGTTGTATGACACAGGTAAAGCGTGGGCAGGTGGCAGTATTGCTGAACAGGTGATTCGGCCTGTATTGCATCGCCGAGGCTATAACTCAATCGACACTTTAGTTTTAAGCCACACTGATGCCGACCATGCTGGTGGCCGAGTTTATCTTGAGTCTCAATTTGAACCGAGCAGGAAATTGAGTAGCCAAAAATTGCTTAATTATCAGCCCTGTGTAGCGAATAATAATTGGACTTGGCAGGGCTTAATGGTAGAAGTGGTGTGGCCACCTAAGCTTGTCAATCGTGCATATAACCCTCATTCGTGCGTTCTGCGTATTACGGATCCTCAAACTCATTTTCGAGTCCTACTCACAGGAGATATTGAAGCGATCAGTGAGTGGTTGTTAACTCGGCAGGCTGAGAAGATAAACAGTGATGTGATGCTCGTCCCTCATCATGGCAGTAAAAGCTCATCTAATCCCAAATTTATCCATGCTGTGAATCCGACATTAGCGATTGCGTCACTAGCAAAAAACAATCAGTGGGGTATGCCAGCAGAAAGTGTAAAAGCGGCATATCAATCTGCAGGCATTGAATGGCTGGATACAGGACATGATGGACAAATCAGCGTGTTTATTAATCAAGATAATTGGTATTTTGATACTAAACGTAGAGAGTCATTTGAGCCCTGGTATAGGCAGATGCTGCGTAAGGGAGTAGAATAAGAGTCTTAATGTAAGAAAATAAAGCACTTCTATGTCAATAAATACTGATGAAACGACCTGGCAGACGTTTAAGCGTCTTTGGCAATTTATCCGCCTGTATAAATCCGGCCTGATCGTCGCCATTGTCGCACTCGTGATCAATGCTATTTCCGATACTTATATGATTTCGTTACTAAAGCCATTACTTGATGAGGGCTTTGGCAATGCGGAATCTGATTTTTTGCGCACTCTTCCTTTGATCGTATTTGGTATGATGTTCGTTCGGGGAACCAGTGGCTTCGTCTCGACATACTGTTTAAGTTGGGTATCTGGTAATGTAGTAATGCAAGTGCGACGTATGGTGTTTAATCACTTTATGCACATGCCCGTGTCTTATTTTGATAAAGAGAAAACCGGTAATTTGCTTTCACGTATTACCTACGATTCGGAGCAAGTATCAGCGGCGACTAGCCAAGCCTTAGTGAGCATTGTACGTGAGGGTGCAAGCATCATTGGTTTACTCGTACTGATGTTTTATAACAGCTGGCAACTGTCATTAGTGCTATTCGCTGTTGCACCGTTGGTGGCATGGGGTATTGGGGTCGTTTCTAAGCGATTTAGAAAAATCTCTAGAAACATGCAAACCATGATGGGTAATGTGACGGCATCGGCGGAGCAAATGCTGAAAGGTCACAAAGTCGTATTGAGTTACGGCGGCCAAGACATCGAAAGTAAACGTTTCGAGAAAGTCAGTAACCAGATGCGTCAACAAAGCATGAAGCTAGTGACGGCTCAAGCGGCTGCTAACCCAATCATTCAAATGATTGCTTCAATTGCCATTGTGGTTGTCCTTTATTTAGCAAGTATCGACTCGATTAAAGAACAGTTGACGCCAGGTACGTTTACCGTCGTCTTTTCTGCGATGTTTGGTTTGATGCGCCCACTTAAAGCTCTGACTAACGTGACCTCCCAGTTCCAACGTGGTATGGCGGCGAGCCAAACTTTATTTGCCCTTGTGGATCTTGAACCTGAGAAAAATGAGGGTAAATATACCGTTGTACGTGCGAAAGGTGATGTATCGGTTAAGGACGTGACGTTTACTTACCTAGGTGCGGAAAAACCAGCCCTTGAAAATGTCAGTTTTGATATCCCACGAGGCAAAACGGTTGCCTTGGTTGGACGTTCTGGTTCTGGTAAGAGTACGATAGCGAACTTATTCAACCGCTTCTACGATGTCAACGCCGGCTCTATTAAGCTTGACGGTCATGATATTCGCGATTATGAGTTGAAGAATTTACGTGAGCAATTTGCGTTAGTTTCGCAGAACGTTCATTTGTTTAATGACACTATTGCAAATAACATCGCGTACGCAACAGAAGACAAATACACGCGGGAAGATATTGAAAGAGCGGCGACCCTAGCTCATGCAATGGAATTTATTCGCAAGATGGATGGTGGCTTAGATGCAATGATCGGTGAAAACGGAGCGAGCTTGTCTGGCGGTCAACGTCAGCGTGTGGCGATAGCACGAGCATTGTTGCGTGATGCACCTGTTTTGATTCTGGACGAGGCGACGTCTGCCTTGGATACGGAATCTGAGCGTGCCATTCAATCTGCTCTGGATGAACTGCAAAAAGATAAGACCGTGCTTGTGATTGCTCACCGCCTGTCGACGATTGAAAATGCAGATGAAATCTTAGTTGTGGATGAAGGTGCAATCGTGGAACGTGGCAGTCACGCTGATTTGATTGCTAAAGATGGCGCTTATGCTCAGCTTCATCGCATTCAATTTGGTGCGTAGTTGCTGTGGTTGAAAAGATCTGGTTTGAAAACCATCCGCTTAAATATTTACTTTGGCTACTGTTGTGGCCACTGAGTTTGTTATTTGGCGCAATTAGCAAATCTAAGCGTCGTCAATATCAATCAGGTAAAAAGCAAGCTTATAAAGCGCCTGTACCTGTTGTCGTGGTCGGTAATATTACCGCGGGTGGTAATGGTAAGACGCCTGTGGTGGTATGGCTGGTAGAACAACTGCAGCAACTTGGTTTTAAACCAGGCGTTGTGTCTCGTGGTTATGGAGCGAAAGCGCCACAATATCCTTTGGTGCTTGATGCCAATACATTAGCAAAACACTGTGGTGATGAGCCTAAGCTTATTTATCGTCGAACGGGGGTGCCCGTCGCCGTGGATCCTGTTCGTGCTAATGCTGTGCAAGCATTGTTGCCAATGGGTGTTGATATCATTATCACTGATGATGGTCTGCAGCATTACGCGTTAGAACGTGATATTGAATTTGTCATTGTTGATGGTAATCGTCGCTTTGGGAATGAAAGCTTAATTCCACTGGGACCGCTTCGTGAAAGCATGGAGCGTCTCAAAGAGGTCGACTTTATTATTACCAATGGTGGTCATGCACAATCAGGCGAAATGCCAATGTCTCTAGCACCGTCAAAGGCGATTAATCTAAAGACAAAGCAGCAAGTTGATGTGAACGAACTGAACGAACTCGTCGCGTTTGCTGGAATCGGACATCCACCACGATTTTTTAATACACTTACTGCGATGAATGCGGATGTCAAAGTGACGAAAGGCTTTGCCGATCATCAAGACTTTGACCGACAAGAATTAGAATCATTGGCTCAACAAGGGGCCAATGTGATTATGACAGAAAAAGATGCCGTCAAATGCGATCGTTATGCGCAAGATAATTGGTGGTATCTCCCTGTTTCTGCTCAGTTTCAATCAAACGATGCAGAGCGAATTTTAAATCGAATAAAAGAGGTTAAAGCGACTTATGGATCACCGTCTGCTTGAGATTGTAGCTTGCCCTGTGTGCAAAGGTAAGTTGACGTACGATAAAGATAATCAAGAGTTGATCTGCAAACTGGATCGCCTTGCTTACCCAATCAAAGAGGGGATCCCTGTTCTGATTGAGCCTGAAGCAAGAACCATGAGCATGGATGAGGGACGCTAATGTCTTTTACGGTTGTCATTCCCGCGCGTTATGCATCGAGCCGTTTACCTGGTAAACCATTAGCGGATATTGGTGGTAAGCCGATGATTCAATGGGTTTACGAACAAGCGATTCAAGCGGGAGCGGAAGATGTCATTATAGCTACTGACGATGAACGTGTTTCTGAGGCCGCAAAACAGTTTGGCGGTAAAGTGTGCATGACATCTCCGAACCATGAATCGGGCACAGAGCGCTTAGCTGAAGTCGTAGAAAAGATGGCCATTCCTGCGGATCACATTATCGTGAATGTTCAAGGCGATGAGCCTCTAATACCGCCCTCAATTATCCGACAAGTTGCTGATAACCTAGCAGGTTGTGATGCACCGATGGCGACGCTTGCGGTTGAAATCGAATCAGAAGAGGAAGTTTTCAATCCTAACGCGGTGAAAGTCGTCACTGACGAGTGTGGTTATGCAATGTACTTTAGCCGAGCAACGATTCCCTGGGATCGCGATAACTTTGCTAAGCAAGATAAAACGATTGTGAACCCACTGATGCGTCACATTGGTATATATGCTTACCGCGCAGGATTCATTAATACCTATGTGAATTGGCAGCCAAGTGTTCTTGAACAAATCGAGTGCTTGGAGCAACTTCGAGTGCTTTGGTATGGTGAAAAAATCCATGTAGCGGTAGCGAGCGAAGCACCAGCTGCAGGGGTGGATACTCAGGAAGATCTCGATGCTGTGAGAGTAATTGTTGGACAACGAAAGCAATAAGCGCATTAAGACTCTTTTACGTTTAGCGTAACTCACAATGTATTTCGTACACTTCATTACGCAGTGTAAATTATAATAAGGCTCCTAGTTTAGGAGCCTTATTATTTTTTGAGGTAGATTGCTTTCAAAGATAGATTGCTTTCAGAGATAGATTGTTTTCTGATAAAGATTAGTATCTGAAATAGATAAATACCTAAGATAGATAAATACCTGAGACAGGGTGAAACGACACGTCATCGTTGGCTAAATATGTGTGTCATATTGATTGCGTTTTGGACAGGTTGATAAAATCTCTCTGTGTCCAGTATCTTTCACTTCTTCTAAAATGACATCAAATCCCCACAAACGATAGACGTGTTTTAAAACTTCTTCGTAGCTGTTATCGAGAGGAATACGGTTGTGAGGTACGTATTGAAGCGTGAGTGAACGATCGCCTCGGACATCAACATTAAATACTTGAATGTTCGGTTCAAGGTTCGCCAGATTATATTGCGCAGCTAACGTTTCCCGTATGCGTTTATAACCCATCTCATCGTGGATCGCCGACACTTCAATAAAGTTTTTTCGGTCATCGTCATCAATGGCAAATAGTTTAAAATCTCGCATCAACTTAGGTGATAAATATTGGCTGATAAAGCTTTCATCTTTGAAGTTGTGCATCGCGAAATGCACTGCATCTAACCAATCTGTTCCCGCTAACTCTGGGAACCATTCTTTATCTTCATCAGTCGGTTCCTCACAGATGCGTTTGATATCACGGAACATCGCAAAGCCAAGTGCATAAGGATTAATACCACTAAAGTAAGGGCTGTTATAAGGCGGTTGTGCAACAACACTCGTGTGACTGTGTAAAAATTCTAAAATGAATTTCTCAGACACACTGCCCTCATCATAGAGGTGGTTGAGAATCGTATAGTGCCAGAACGTGGCCCAACCTTCGTTCATCACCTGAGTTTGTTTTTGAGGGTAGAAATATTGGCTGATCTTTCTGACAATTCTAACGACCTCACGTTGCCAAGGTTCAAGAAGTGGGGCGTGTTTTTCAATAAAATAGAGTAGATTCTCTTGTGGCTCCGATGGGAAGCGCTCTTTAATATCTTCCTCTTTGGTTTTCGCTTGAGGTACGGTTCGCCATAAGTCATTCACTTGTGATTGCAAGTAGGCTTCACGTTCTTCTTGGCGAGCTTTTTCTTCATTGATCGAAATTTTTTCCGGACGTTTGTAGCGATCTACGCCGAAATTCATTAAAGCATGACAAGAGTCGAGTAACTGCTCGACCTCATGGGCACCGTAACGTTCTTCGCACTCAGCGATGTATTTTTTGGCGAAGAGCAAATAGTCGATGATGGAGCTGGCATCTGTCCATGTTTGGAACAAGTAATTGCCTTTAAAAAACGAATTGTGACCATAACAAGCATGGGCAATGACGAGTGCCTGCATTGTGATGGTGTTCTCTTCCATTAAATAAGCGATACAAGGATTGGAGTTGATAACGATTTCATACGCTAAACCCATTTGGCCATGTTTGTAGTTTTGCTCTGTTTGAATGAATTTTTTACCAAACGACCAATGGTTGTAATTAATGGGCATCCCTATGCTTGAGTACGCATCCATCATTTGCTCTGAGGTGATGACTTCAATTTGATTTGGATAGGTATCAAGACGGTAGTGTTCCGCGACCCGTTTTATTTCTTTGTGATAGCGTTCGAGTAGCTGAAACGTCCAGTCTGGTCCATCAGGTAACATAGACTTGCGTCGCTGCGATGCGCCCCCTGTGAGATTATTTGTCGCTGTATTCATCGCTAGCCTCCTTACGCCGTTTCTTTTTGGAATAGTTCACGGAATACCGGGAAGATATCTTCCACTGAGCGGATGTTTTTCATGGCAAAGTTCGGAAAGGCTTGAGTTAGCTTTTCATATTCGTGCCACAAGGTTTGGTGCGAACGTCGTGTGATTTCGATGTACGAATAATACTGACAGTTAGGTAGCAACCTATTCACTAACAGATCGCGGCATCGTGGAGAGTCATCGGCCCAGTTGTCACCATCTGAAGCCTGTGCCGCATATATGTTCCACTGACCGACGGGGTAGCGATCTTTTACGATTTCATCCATCAGTTTCAATGCACTTGAAACAATAGTACCGCCCGTTTCTTGTGAGTAGAAAAACTCATGTTCATCGACTTCTTTAGCTTGGGTATGATGGCGGATATAAACGACTTCCACGTTTTCATAAGTGCGAGTTAAAAATAGGTATAACAAGACATAAAAACGTTTCGCGATGTCTTTTGTTGCTTGGTCCATTGAGCCAGATACATCCATCAAGCAGAACATCACCGCCTGACTCGATGGTACGGGACGTTTTTCATAGTTTTTAAATCGTAAGTCGAACGTGTCAATAAAAGGTACGCCCTCGATTTTCTTGCGAAGTTCCTCGATCTCTTTTTTTAATCGGTTCTCTTCCAGTTTTTGAACGGGTTCAGTTTGCTCGATTCTTTGTAATTCAAGTTCGAGCTCATTTAAAAGGCGTTTTTTACCCGCGGTCATCGCGGTTCTTCTCGCGAGCGACTGCTGCAATGAACGAACAATCGCGATGTTTGATGGAATCCCTGCGGTTTGGAAACCCGCACGGTGTGTTTTCCACTCGGTGATCTTGGCGACTTGGTTCTTTTCTAAGTTTGGCAGTTCAAGATCTTCAAATAAGATATCGAGATACTCATCTTTTGATATTTGAAATACAAACTCATCTTGCCCCTCGCCATCTGGACTGGCATTCCCCTCTCCAGCGCCGCCGCCTTGTCCTCCGCCTTTAGGGCGTTCGATTTTATCACCAGTAATAAATTGGTCGTTACCAGGGTGTACTCGTTCGCGTACGCCCCCTTTACCCTGATGAAACATAGGTTCGTTAATGTCTTTGTGCGGTATAGATACGTCTTCGCCCGTTTCCGTATTGGTGATCGAGCGTCGATTCACTGCGTCTGCTACCGACTCTTTGATCTGCTCTTTATGGCGTTTCAAGAAGCGCTGTCGATTAACAGCGCTCTTATTTTTGCCATTGAGCCTTCGGTCTATAAATTGCGCCATGAAATAGCCCTCTTCATGTTTCACAAACGACCTAACTCATACTGGTTAGGAAGACTTACGTACTCGTAGATACCATTCAGAAAGTAGGCGAACCTGTTTCTCGGTGTAGCCTTTTTCCATCATGCGCGCGACAAAATCGTCGTGCTTCTTCTGATCTTCAGAAGACGTTTTCGCGTTGAATGAAATAACCGGAAGAAGTTCTTCAGTGTTAGAGAACATTTTCTTCTCGATGACTGTGCGCAGTTTTTCGTAACTGGTCCAAACCGGATTTAGGCCGTTGTTGTTTGCTTTTGCTCTAAGTACGAAGTTAACGATTTCATTACGGAAATCTTTAGGGTTTGAAATACCGGCGGTTTTCTCAATTTTCTCTAGCTCTGAGTTGAGTGAAGCTCGGTCAAACAACTGACCAGTTTCTGGATCGCGGTACTCTTGATCTTGAATCCAGAAGTCAGCATAACTCACGTAGCGGTCGAATATATTTTGGCCGTATTCAGAATAGGACTCGAGGTAGGCCGTTTGAATTTCTTTACCGATGAACTCGACATAGCGCGGCACCAAATAACCTTTCAAGAATTCAAGGTACTTTTCAGCCATTTCTGACGGGAATTGCTCACGTTCAACTTGTTGTTCGATCACGTAGAACAGGTGTACAGGGTTGGCGGCGACTTCAGTTTGATCAAAATTAAACACACGCGAAAGAATTTTGAACGCAAATCGTGTCGATAGACCATTCATGCCCTCATCCACACCTGCATAGTCGCGATACTCTTGGTAGCTCTTAGCTTTTGGATCGGTGTCTTTAAGCGTTTCACCATCGTAGACACGCATTTTGGAGAAAATAGACGAATTTTCCGGCTCTTTTAATCGAGAGAGAATACTAAATTGCGCCAATGTTTCCAGCGTGCTTGGCGAGCAAGGGGCCGCGGAAAGTTCACTGTTCTCAAGCAGTTTTTGGTAGATTTTCACTTCTTCTGAAACACGTAAACAGTAAGGCACTTTAACAATGTAAACACGGTCAAGAAATGCTTCGTTATTTTTGTTGTTTCGGAATGTCTGCCACTCGGATTCGTTTGAATGGGCGAGGATCATGCCGTCAAATGGAATGGCAGAAAGCCCTTCCGTACCGTTAAAGTTACCCTCTTGAGTTGCAGTTAATAGAGGGTGCAGCACTTTAATCGGTGCTTTAAACATTTCCACGAATTCCATCACACCTTGATTTGCTTTACAAAGTGCACCTGAATAGCTGTAAGCATCGGGGTCATCTTGTGAAAAGTGCTCAAGTTGGCGAATATCAACTTTACCGACCAAGGATGATATGTCTTGGTTATTCTCATCACCTGGTTCAGTCTTCGCAATGGCAACCTGGTCCAAAATAGAAGGGCGAACTTTAAGAACTTTGAATTTTGTAATATCTCCGCCAAATTCATGCAAACGTTTTGCCGCCCATGGAGACATAATCGAACGTAAGTAGCGCTGCTCAATGCCGTAGTCTTTTTTGAGAATTTCGCCGTCTTCTGTCGCATTGAATAGACAGAACGGGTGATCGTTAACAGGACTGCGCTCGCCGTTAGCACTCAAGATATAAACGGGCATTTTTTCCATTAATGCCTTTAGTTTCTCGGCGAGTGATGATTTACCACCACCAACAGGGCCGAGTAGGTAGAGGATTTGTTTGCGCTCTTCGAGGCCTTGAGCAGCATGTTTGAGATAAGAAACAATCTGTTCTATAGCGTCTTCCATACCAAAAAAATCTTTGAATGTTGGGTAACGCGATATAACTCGATTCGAGAATATGCGACTTAATCGAGGGTCTTGAGCCGTATCAATAACCTCGGGCTCACCAATAGCCATAAGCAGTCGCTCTGCTGCGTTTGCATAAGCGCTCTTGTCGTCCTTACACAGGGATAAAAATTCCTGTAACGACATCTCTTCATCTTTTGCAGCTTCATATCTGGATTGATAGTGGTCGAAAATACTCATGTCGCTTTCCCCTTTAATAGTCAGTCTACCGACGAACGTTGAAGCAGGTTTACCTATCACTTTAATTGTCTATCTCTAAGTAAAGTTCTACGCCCAGTAATCTTGTTTGGTTCGCTCAATTTTGAGTCGGACTTCACCAAAGGTGTTGCTTTATAGGCGTTTTCTTTCTATGACAAAAGTCGGTGAATAGGGACCTTTCAATCACTCCCTTTCTCCTTTTAAGCCTAGTCGGGGATTTTCAATTTTGCTTAACAATTATGAATTTATTGCAGAATTGACAATTGAATCACTATTTAACTAAATGAGGCCAAGTACTAAATGAAGTTCATATAAAAGGGAGAGGGTACGCTTTAATTTTCATACGATGAAATCTTAAGCCCCTTAAAGAGTGGCAACCTAAGAGCTAAACGAGTGTTAGGAGAGGAGATGTTAGAGAGGGTTGCAAACAAGCGCATAAACAAAAAAGAGAACCGAGGTCCTCTTTTTAATCGAGCAATGGGTTAATCCCATTTATTCGCTAAAAATATCGTTTAAGCGCTAAAAATTTGTGCAAGTTCATTTGCACACAAGTGGTATTGGCGAGGGCAGTTACGCCATGTTCTTAGCATTCGACGGTACTTCTCAAGCATTGGCATTTGGCTATTGAAATGGTGGTCAGCTTTGTCAAATTGAGGGTAAAGCCCTTCTGAATCGACTAAGAAGCGCACATAGTGGACTTGCTGTGCCTCGGTCGCGATATCAAAACCTAAGAATTGAAGGCGACGCTGGTCTACGTTTTGGCGCTCATCTTCTTCTAACATTTTGTTTGATTCTTGCATCGCGTGATACATTTCCAAAATATCAATGATCTCACGACATTCTACTTCAGTAATACAACCAAAATCTTTGTTTAGCTCTCGCATCTGCAGCTCATAACCACGTTCAACAATGGTTTGTAAACGCTTGTATTTTGCAGAATTACTTGGATCAAGTTGAGACATTAAGTTGTATTGGTTTGATAGAATCAAACGTTGAGCGTTTGACATTTCCATGATGACCTCACTAAATAATCTAATACATTTTTAATGTGCTTAGGTTAACGTTTTGGACTAGGTTGAAACATGATCTCAACACATATTTAATATGAAAAATGGCAAGAATTCGTCGATTTAGCCAGTTGAATCATCATTCGTTTGTTCAAGCCTCGGTTTCCTCATCGCGCAGAGTGAAAGAGATTAAGTCAATACCTTGAGGTTATTTATGATGATTGTAAATGTAGTCACGATCGGAGAAAACGCGTAACCACTCGGGCTTGAAAACAGAGAGGACAGCAAGCGACATACCATTGAGTAGCCCCTCAGGGAAGGCAAGCAATGGTGCAAACACAAAGTAGTTGTCGAGAATGGTTTGCCAATCATAATGACCGCTATACAAATGATATATCGCGTTAAGCAATAAATGGAGGCTGCCAGTCAGAGCGCCGTTAAAGAAGCCAGCAATAAAAATGAAAACGAAAATATTTCTTGGCAGATACTGATAGCTAACAAAAAAGACTAAATAACTGATCAGAATGGGCAGCAAAGCCGATAACATGAGTGCGCTAGGAAGTGCGAGCAGTGAAATGTTGTGAATGACGTGATGGATCAACATAGCAGGGATACAGAGCAAAAAGGCCATACGCCAACCGTACATCATGGTGAGTGTGGTAACGGCAAGGAAATGGATCTGTAAGCCATCTTTCACGCCCGCTTGGGCTGACCAGAGAATACTAAGGATAAACAACGTTGCACAAACGAGGTGTTGAAATGATTTTTCCTGGAGTAGCTTTGGCCAAACGGTGTTGCGCCAGTCAGGTAAGCAGTAAGTAATCACTACCAGAAAAATGATAATAGCGGACGCTAAATTAAACCAATCCATGTTTGAACGCCTTAAGTCTTTCCCCTAAGTTAAAGACAAAAATACCAGCAAAACGCTGGTATTTTTAGAAGATTCTTTATATCTGAATACTTAGTATTTCACATTTGAGTGGTACTGAGAAAGGATAGCTTGGATCTCATCCATTGTCTCTTTTGGCGGCGGATTCACACCCTCTAGAGGGTATTCCAAGCCAAGAGCTTCCCATTTATGAGCACCTAGCTTGTGATAAGGCAGTAACTCAACTTTTTCGATATTGTCCATATCTTTGATGAACTCGCCAAGCATATGGGCCGCCTCTGGTTCATCAGTGTAACCAGGAACCACAACATAACGAATCCAAGTCTTTTGACCGATTTTATGCAGATAGCGAGCAAAGTCTAATACACGACGGTTAGACACACCGATAAAGTCTTGGTGAATCTCATCTTTCATGTGTTTAAGATCCAACATCACAAGATCGGTTGCGTCTAGAACTTCGTCGATAACATCTGTATGTTTGCGAATGTAGCCATTGGTATCAAGACAGGTATGGATACCCTCTGCTTGTGCTGCTCGGAAGAAATCACGAACAAACTCAGGTTGAAGCATTGCTTCACCACCTGAACATGTGATGCCGCCGCCGGATGCATTCATAAAGTGGCGGTAAGTTTTTGCCTCTGCAATGATCTCTTCTACAGTGACTTCTTTACCATCATGTGTGTCCCAAGTATCACGGTTATGACAGTACTTACAACGCATTAAGCAACCTTGCAAGAAGACGATAAAACGGATACCAGGTCCGTCTACGGTACCACATGACTCAAACGAGTGAATACGACCAGTTGTTGACATCTTTTGCTCTCATTTGTAATAAATTATGCTTGCTATTTTATTACAAATCGCAGGGTTAAAACAGTCTTGGAGGGTTTTCGTTGCCGAGATAGTGAGCAAAGAAAGCGGCGAATGAAAGCTCACTCGCCGCAGAATGGCGTTTATTTAAAAGAATGCGAATAAAGACAGCGAACCCGTGCCATACACATCCGTTTGCGCTTCTTTATAGTCTGGTGTCTTAACGGTGAATGTTAAGCTTGCACCATAATTTTGATTGTGCCAAGTCGCCCCCGCGACCGCACTGGCTTGCCAGTTTTGCAAGGTCACGTCATAAGGTTCTGAGGGCTCAGGGATACCAGAGCGATCGCCTTCAATCGTGATGTCATTGAAGCGGTAGCGTCCCTCAAAGCCAGTGAATAGAAACCAACTGGATGTACTTTTTGCGATCATGCTGGCATGAAAAGGGCTTTCAACACTAATGTTTGCGGCCCCAATGCTATTGGCGAGGTTCGTACCCCAACGGAACATCACACCTTGAGAAATGTCACTGCGGAAGTTACCAGCGTTGATATCCGTGACATTGGTGATCTCCCATTGCTGAGTTGAAGCTTCACTGCGCATTAGCTTATTGAATGCGCGGTAACCGACACTAAAGGCAATTTCATCATCGATTTGATATTCCCAACCTTGTGGATCGGTCGAGCCAGTGATGCCGTGAACAATATCTTGCGCCTTATCAGACAGTGAGCTTTCACCGGTAGCACCAATGGTGAAGTTGTATCGTACCGCACGGTCGGCAGTGAGAGTCAGGTAATTGATCTCAGTGTGTAAGTAGCCAGCGTAAGGACGGTCGTTGACCAAAGGGTAGTCGGCTTCAATATCGCTTGGTGTCCACATTTTGTGGCCAAGCACCAACTCAATTTTGTCTACGTTGGTTTGGTTACTGCTTTCATTCAAGCTCAACCAACGCCATTCAGCATCACGGCGCAGTTGCTCGGTCGCATACGAAAGGAAAATACCATTGGTATAGTCTTGGTCGACGCCGAATATACCATCGTTATCTAAGGTAAATGAAATGGTTGATTTTGTAGAGGCAATCGCAACGGGCGAGAGTAAGGCAAGGGCGAAAAGTTTACTGGGTTTCATATCGGTCATTTGTTAGCTTTTTCCGCATCATACGGAAGATCAAAAACAAAATCAGATGTCATGTCACAACTTTAGTTCAAGGTACAAAAAAAGGCTGGCGCATTACTGCACCAGCCTTTGTTGTATCACTTATTGTGCTAATTCAATGGGTCTTATAGAGACTCAGTGAATGTACGTGCGATTACGTCAGCTTGTTGCTCTGCAGTTAGAGAGTTAAAGCGTACAGCGTAACCAGAAACGCGGATTGTTAGCTGAGGGTATTTCTCAGGGTGCTTAACTGCGTCTTCTAGAGTAGAGCGGTTAAGAACGTTCACGTTTAGGTGTTGACCACCTTCGATGCCAGCTTCGTGGTGGAAGTAACCATCCATTAGGCCTGCAAGGTTAGCACGTTGGCTCTCTTCTTCTTTACCTAGCGCGTTTGGTACGATAGAGAAAGTGTAAGAGATACCATCTTGAGCGTCAGCAAACGGTAGTTTACCTACAGATGTTAGTGATGCTACAGCACCTTTCTCGTCACGACCGTGCATTGGGTTTGCACCAGGAGCGAAAGGAGCGCCAGCACGACGACCGTCTGGAGTGTTACCAGTTTTCTTACCGTACACAACGTTTGAAGTGATAGTAAGGATAGACTGAGTTGGGATTGCATCACGGTACATCTTAAGTTTACGGATTTTGCCCATAAACTTAGAAACAAGTTCACATGCGATGTCATCAACGCGTGCATCGTTGTTACCGAATTTAGGGTAGTCGCCTTCGATTTCGAAGTCGATTGCAATACCATCTTCGTCACGAACTGGTTTAACAGTTGCGTATTTGATTGCAGATAGTGAGTCAGCTGCAACAGATAGACCTGCGATACCACATGCCATTGTACGGCGAACGTCACGGTCATGAAGAGCCATTAGAGACGCTTCGTAGCTGTATTTGTCGTGCATGTAGTGGATGCAGTTTAGTGCACTTACGTATTGCTTAGCTAGCCAATCCATGAAGTGATCTAGACGATCCATTACTTTAGCGTAATCAAGAACTTCATCAGTCATTGGCGCTTCTTTAGGACCAACTTGCATTTTTAGCTTCTCATCAACGCCGCCGTTGATTGCGTAAAGCATAGTTTTAGCAAGGTTAGCACGAGCACCGAAGAACTGCATTTGCTTACCAACAACCATTGGAGATACACAACATGCGATTGCGTAGTCGTCAGATTGTAGGTCAGGACGCATTAGATCGTCGTTTTCGTACTGGATAGAAGAAGTATCGATAGATACTTTAGCACAGAAACGTTTGAAGCCGTCAGGTAGCTGCTCAGACCAAAGTACAGTGATGTTTGGCTCTGGAGAAGGACCCATTGTGTATAGAGAGTTTAGGAAACGGAAGTTAGTACGTGTAACTAGTGTACGACCGTCGATACCCATACCACCCATTGACTCAGTAGCCCAGATTGGGTCACCAGAGAACAACTCATCGTATTCAGGAGTACGTAGGAAACGAACCATACGTAGCTTCATTACGAAGTGGTCGATCATTTCTTGAGCTTGAACTTCAGTGATTTTGCCAGCAGCGATATCACGCTCGATGAAGATGTCTAGGAAAGTCGAAGTACGACCTAGAGACATTGCAGCACCGTTTTGTGATTTAACAGCAGCTAGGTAGCCAAAGTAAGTCCATTGGATAGCTTCTTGAGCAGTTGTTGCAGGCTCAGAGATATCGTAACCGTACTTAGCAGCCATTTGCTTGATTTGACCTAGAGCGCGGTGTTGCTCTGCAATTTCTTCACGAAGTTGCATAGTTGCAGTTAGGTCTTCGCCGTTCTCAAAACGCTCTTGAAGAGATTTGAATTGAGCTAGCTTGTCCTTCATTAGGAAGTCGATACCGTATAGTGCAACACGACGGTAGTCACCGATGATACGACCACGGCCGTAAGCATCTGGAAGACCAGTCAGAACACCAGACTTACGACAAGCTAGGATATCTGGAGTGTAGATATCGAATACGCCAGCGTTGTGCGTTTTACGGTACTCTGAGTAGATTTTTGAAATCATAGGGTCAAGAGTTTCACCGTATGCTTTACAAGAACCTTCAACCATACGTACACCACCGTTAGGGATGATTGCACGTTTAAGAGGTTTCTCAGTTTGTAGACCAACGATAGTCTCTAGATCTTTTTCGATGTAGCCTGCATCGTGAGCAGTGATGGTAGAAATAACGTCAGTATCGAAATCAAGAGGCGCTTTAGTTGCGTTCTCAATTTTGATGCCTTCCATTACTTTAGCCCAAAGCGTGTTAGTTGCTTCAGTACCTTCAGAAACTAGGAAAGATTCGTCGCCTTCATATGGAGCGTAGTTCTTCTGAATGAAATCACGAACGTTTACTTCGTTTTGCCAGTCGCCTGCAGCAAAACCTTCCCAAGCTTTAGCAAATTGCTCTGCCATGACATACCTACCTTTTTAGTAGAAAAAAATACGTACTGCTTCGCCGTTGAGCCAGCTATCTCCACTTTGACATGGAGAACAGTACACTCTTAATGAATAACAATATTTATAGTCTTAAATGAACAGTTTTGGGTTATAAAACTATAAATATTGTCACTGCTATTAATGTGGGTTCTATCTTACTACATCTCAAGGCTACACTAAACTTTTTTTGCAAACCTTAAACTAAATCAATAAACGCTAAAAATATTTAATAAAAATAGGGTAGCGACAAGCGCTACCCATAAAAATTTTGAGTAAGTAGCTTAAAGCAGAGCTGGGATACCAAACTGAGCTTCTAGCATACCTACAGCAAGCATAGCGACCAAACAGATAACTAGCACGCCGACAGGGATAACAATCTTGTCGACAAATGATAGACGTGAAGCACGCTCTTTGTCACCAATTAGACCGTTATTATCAAGAAGCATCGTTAGAGCCCAAGCCAACACTGGGTTAACTACGGCACTACCGAAGATACAGATACCCGCTGCTTGTGAATCTTTCGAATCTCTTACCATCTGCATACCTGCTTCAAGAAGCGGTAGAGATACACCAACTAGAAGCGCAACGCGCATTACTGGTGGCCATACCGCAACGTCCATTGGGAAGCCAAGAATCGCAACAATCATTACGATTGAGCCTAGTAGGATAGAACCCGCTGGAATTGGACGTTTAGCAATCGCTGCTGGGATCATGTAAGTACCCCAAGATGAAGTGATGTTACCACCACCTACTGCAGTACCAACCATTTGACGGATAGAACACATAGTCATTGTGTCATCGACGTCCATCAGTACTTTTTCAGTCTTTTTAGGGTAGTTCAATTCTTGGAAGATACGGTGACCAAGGAAGTCTGGTGACCACATTGCTACTGCAAGGATTGCAAATGGTAGTGATGCAATAAAGTGCTCCATGTTTGGAAGACCAAGCATCCAACCTTCTTCTGTGCTGCCCCACCAGTAAACTGGGTTTAGGTTAGGAAGACCAGTCTCTGTTACGAATTTGATATCAAAACCCGCACCTAGTACTAGCGCAATTGAAAGGCCAGTGAAAGCACACACAGGGATTGCTAGCCAACGCTTATTCACTTTTGCAAGGTAAGCGTAAAGAACGATAGTCACAGCAAGAACGATAAGGCCTACATAACCCATGCTACCCGCAGCTACCGTGTCAGATTGAAGACCAACCGCCCACTCCTGAATTGAGGTGATTTGGCTTATCGTACCCGTTAAACCTAAGAAGATAAGCAAGCCACCGGCTGTACCTTCTGAGGTCAGGTTCACCAGTTTGGAACCACCTTTTAGGAAACTAAGAATAAGACCGAATACACCGATCAAGATTGCCAATGCAAGAGGGTGAGCACCAGCGAGAGCGATGGTACCAATAAGAGGGATCATTGGTCCGTGGTTACCTGCAAGGTTGGCTTTAGGGTTAATAAAACCAGATGCAAGTACACAGAAAAGAAGTGCAGGGATAAGCATTTCTACACGTGCAACTTCGATAGCAAACTCTTTGCCTAAGTTAACGTGGTCCCATGCTGCAGTAAGACCTTCAGCCCAAGACATCATTACCGCAGAGTACATTGCGATAATACCGATGGTACCAGCAAGTGCAGGAACAAGATCTTCAAGCTCAAAACGGAAATCACGACCTGGCAAGTTCAATGCGTAGCGACGTGGCTTCATGATTTGCAGTTCGTGGTCTAGGTAGTCTGAACGGCTTGCGAACTCAGATGACGGTCGATGAAGCTCGCTGTAGCTTTTATTCTCGATATCCGAATCAGAGTGCGCTTTATTTACTGCGTCTGACATAGATTCCTCATATATTTAAAAGTTATAAATTCTGAATTGAATTGTGTTTTTCCGCTTCCTGCGGCACTTCCTATGCTAGCTATTATTAGATTTTGTTGCACGAATATATCGTGCCTAAGCATAGCTAAAAACTTTGTCTTCTGTTGAGGCACAAAAAATTCCTCATCATAGGGGCGGAGTCTAGCAAGATAGCCCTTTGGGGTGATTGATTTAGATCACTTTAAGAATGGATGTGAAAGAAAACTACAGAAAGTGTCCAACTTGCGAACAAGTTGGTGATTTAGTGTGTAATTCGATTACACAAGTTGCATAAAATTAGGCGCTATTTGGCTTAAATAACAATCTAAACCGTCGAATGGTTTGTTTGATATTTATGGATAAAAAACTGGCTTCATTCTTGCTTATTGCCTACAAGAAACGAATTTTTGGCTAATCATTGCCGCTCAGTTTAGGAACAAGACATGAAACAGCTTACAGTACTGCCGCTAGTGGCAATTATTTCAGGACTAATGGTCGGTTGTGGCGGCGGTGGCGGCGGTGGTAGTAGTGCGCCGGCGAAAACTACGTTTACATTTACGTTTGTTGAACCCGAAATACAAGCACTCTCGACAAATGGTTTGTGTACAATTTATGAACGATTTAATGCTGGTACTGAAGAAGAAGTCTTGAATTATCATTCGTTAGGTGGCGAGTTAGACAATGATCTTTCTGCTTACTATTCCGATGCGCAAGGAAACAGAGTTGATCCAAATTCAGTTATTAATGCATCAAATGACAAACTTACTATCTCCTTAGAGTCAATCCCTCTAGGTGGGAGTGTTACTCTTCAAGAGGTAAACGGCACGGTAATCAATGCACTCACTTTTTCTCGAGAACTTTTAGAGTCTGATTCATCTCTTCGAAATGTTTACTTGTCTGTTGGTACTAAGGTCCGCGGAACAAAATGTTTAACTGGAAATAATGATTCTACTGGCGAACGAAAAAATCTTGATTACAAATGGGATGATAGCGCTGATGGAAATCCTGATGTAACTTTCTATTTTGACTCCCAATTGGAAACAGTCCAAGCAAATGAGTCACGCTTTACGAAAGGCGAGGTCTTACCTGCTATTAATACCGAAAGAACGATGGTGTCTCAATATCGTACAAGTTCACGTTCTGCTCTCTACCAATATGGTTTTGAAGGTTGGAATGACAATCGAATGGTGTTTGCGGGCATACCATCGTCACCGCTAGTAAATACATCAGGAATTACTTTTGCGAACGTTAACATTGATGTTATTTACAATAATTTTGCTTATCGTTTGGCAGAGGTTCCAAAAAATAGTCCTTTCTATCATCCAGAGAGCTTAAAAGGAGATGTTTGGACGTTTAGTGTTGATGGAACAATAGCAACACCAGGGTGGGATGCTACATACACAGATAAGGTCACTGATACTTGGGATATTGTCGTCGATGATGTGTCTTTATTTGCGGTAAATAATACTCATAATATGAAACCTAGCGTCTCCATGAGTGTTATTGACTTGACCGATAGTATTGGGCTTGGAGACGAAAATGGTGTTCAACGAGTTAGTTATCAGCAAGGCGCGACAATAGGGACAACACCATATGTCTTGCGACATTCAGTTTACTCACGAATCGATGGCCGAGTTGTAGTGCCTGAGCTAGATTACTCAAGTATGCCATCGGACTTAAAAGACGAACTAGTTGTTTCTAGTGACTCTCTTATGACACAGAGTTATGTTTTTACTGAAGAAAATAGTGATGTAAAAGCAGCAGACTTTTTAACTGCGTTTTCTAACGGCGACGGTAACCAAACAACAAAAGACGTTCTTGGTGTGGTAATGAATGAACAACAGGTTCGTGAAATTAGTAACCGAATAGCCAAAACTAAGATGTTATTTTTAGAACGCACAAACTAACATTTTTATATATTTAATAGCCCCTCCAACGAGGGGCTTTTTTATATCGGCTATGCACACGTAAAAGCATAATTCGCTAAAAAATGCATAATAATTCGATGTGTGTATTTAACTATGTAAAATATTTAGGTTAATAATTTGTTGCAACTTTAGTTTAGTGGTGATAATTTGTTCCAATCAAAAGGGCGGAGCCCCTTAATGCAGTGATAACACAGGGAGTAAAGCGCATGAATGATGTACCCGCGCTAGATATAAAAGACCTGCACAAAACATTTGGACAGAATGAAGTTCTCAAAGGGATCTCACTGTCGGCCCACAAAGGAGACGTTATCTCCATCATTGGCTCTTCCGGTTCCGGTAAGAGTACCTTTCTAAGATGCATCAACCTTCTAGAAACGCCTACCGCAGGTGAAATTTGGGTAAACGGCGAGCTTATCCAAATGAAGAACAACCGCGCAGGGGAATCCGTTCCCGCTAATGAGAAACAAGTACAGCGTATTCGTTCTCGTTTAGCCATGGTATTCCAAGGGTTTAACCTTTGGTCCCACTTAACCGTTTTAGAAAACGTCATTGAAGCACCAGTCCATGTGCTCGGTGTGCCAAAAGCGCAAGCTATTGAGAATGCCGAAGTGCTGTTAAAGAAAGTGGGGCTATACGAGCGTAAAGATTATTACCCAGGTCACTTGTCCGGTGGCCAGCAACAGCGCGCGGCCATTGCCAGAGCTTTAGCTGTTGATCCCGAAGTCATGCTGTTTGATGAGCCAACCTCAGCCCTTGACCCAGAACTAGTTGGGGAGGTACTTGGGGTAATGAGAGACTTGGCAGATGAGGGGCGAACCATGCTTGTGGTCACTCATGAAATGGCCTTTGCACGTGATGTTTCTAACCATGTGATGTTTTTGCACCAAGGTTTAGTTGAAGAACAGGGAGATCCAGCTAAGCTTTTTACTAGTCCAGATTCAGAACGATTACAACAGTTTATCTCTTCTATCTATTAAGATTAATGGCTATCAATATTTTATAGGGTGGCGATGTCGTGCCTGCCCTTAAATCAACATAAAAAACACAACGAAATAAAAGACCAATCACAGGAGTATGGAAATGAAAAAGTGGTTATTGGCTGCAACGCTTGCTGCAACTGCAGTGTCTGGTGTCGCTCAAGCGAAAGAATGGAAGACCGTTCGCTTTGGTATTGAGGGCGCTTACCCTCCATTTAGCTGGACAGAAACGGATGGTTCACTGAAAGGTTTTGATGTCGACATGGCGAATGCACTTTGTGAAGAGATGCAAGTGAAGTGTAAAATCGTTGCACAAGACTGGGATGGTATCATTCCATCGCTGTTAGCGCGTAAGTACGATGCAATCATTGCAGCAATGTCGATCACAGAAGAGCGTAAAAAGAAAGTTGATTTCACAGGGAAATACGCGCTTATTCCAAATAAGTTCATTGCAAAGAAAGGCGCGAATTTAAACTTTGACAATCTTGATGGACAAAAAATTGCGGTTCAGCGCGCAACTACGCACGACAAATATCTGACTGATAACTATGGCGACAAAGTAGAGATTGTTCGTTACGGCTCTTTCGATGAAGCCTACCTCGATCTTGCTAATGGCCGTGTGGTTGCCGTTCTTGGTGATGCCTCTGCTCTAGAAGAGGGTGTGTTAAATAAAGCGGGTGGTGAAGATTACGAGTTCGTAGGCCCATCATTAACGGATCCAAAATGGTTTGGTGACGGCTTTGGTATTGCGGTTCGTAAACAAGATAAAGAACTGACGAAGAAGCTTGACGCGGCGATCTTATCACTGCGTGAAAAAGGCATTTACCAAGATATTGCAGGTAAGTACTTTAACTACGATGTTTACGGTGAGTAATACGTAATATGCGCTAGTAAAGAAAGGCCGTTGGCTTGTTCCTAGAAGTCGCCAACGGTCGATTTATTGAGTTTAGGGATTAGGAACTCACCTATGCTGGATCTACAAGGATATGAAGCCTCAATTTTAAAAGGGGCGTTAGTGACCATTGAGGTTGCTGTACTTTCACTGCTGTTAGCCGTTGTGCTCGGAATGCTTGGTGCATTAGCGAAACTTGCACCGTACAAATGGGCTCGAGCTATTGCAACACTCTATACCACCATTATTCGCGGTATCCCTGACTTAGTGTTGATGATGCTGATTTTCTTTGGTGGCCAAATTCTGTTGAACAATAGCCTCTACTCCATTAATGAAACGTTAAACGAATGGTTTACTGCCAGCAACCCTGATCATGAATGGACGTCTTACCTACCGGATTACATTGATGTCAGCCCATTTATTGCTGGTGTATTAACCATTGGCTTTATCTTCGGCGCTTACATGGCTGAAACGTTTCGCGGTGCGATCATGGCGGTTGATAAAGGCGAACTGGAAGCGGCAAAAGCCTACGGCATGAGCTCAGTGATGTCTTTTAGACGAATTCTCTTACCGCAAATGATTCGCCATGCCTTACCTGGTTTCGGTAACAACTGGTTAGTGCTACTGAAAACGACGGCACTTGTCTCGATCATTGGTCTCGACGACATGGTCCGTATGAGTTCATTGGCGGCAGGAACAACAAAAATGCCGTTTACCTTTTATCTGGCTGTCGCGATCATTTTCCTATTTTTTACCAGTGTTTCCACAGGCTTACTTAAGCTGGTGGAACGCAAGTTCAGTATTCATGCGAGGTAAATGATGGACTTTTCATTGATTATTGAAAGCTTTCCGGTTTACCTAGAGGGGCTTTGGACGACGGTTTGGCTTGTTGCTGTGGCACTTGTTATTGGTTTATGTGTTTCGATCCCGCTAGCGGTTGCACGTAACAGTGATAACTATGCGATAAGTTTGCCATCTTGGGCTTTTATTTACTTCTTCCGTGGTACACCGTTGCTGGTGCAGCTCTATTTGATTTATTACGGTATGGACCAATTTTTCCCAGTAAAAGACACGTTATGGGAACACGCATGGTTTTGTGCATTGGTCGCTTTTGTACTCAATACTTCCGCTTATACAGCAGAAATTATCCGTGGTGCGATTAATGGGTTACCGAAAGGGGAGGTTGAGGCAGCAAAAGCGTATGGCATGAGCACGTTTATGACTTATCGCCGTATTATTTTGCCAAGTGCCTTGCGCAGAGCATTGCCGGCCTACTCGAATGAAGTCATCTTTATGCTTCATGGCAGCGCGGTTGCTGGTATCATTACTATTATGGATTTAACTGGGGCTGCTCGCTTGGTTAACTCGCGTTACTACGCACCATTTGAGTCATTCTTGACCGCAGGCCTATTCTATATGGCGTTGACGTTTATTATCTTGTGGTGCTTCAAAGTAGCAGAGAAGCGATTCTTAGCCTATTTGAGACCATTGAGTTAATCGATGAATGTTCTTCAGATACCCAAAAGAAAGAGCGCCAATTGGCGCTCTTCATATTTTGGAAAGTCACAATTTATTTGAATGTAGACCAGATAGGAGCGTGATCCGATGGTTTTTCGATGCCACGCAACTCATAATCAATGTCTGACTCAACGCACTTCTTAGAAAGCGCTGGGGTTGCCAAAATGACGTCGATGCGTAGGCCGCGGTTATCATCGAAACCACGAGAACGGTAATCAAACCATGAGAAACGGTCATTAACCTCTGGGTGTAAGTGACGGAAAGTGTCTTCAAAGCCCCAATCCAAAAGTGTTTGCAACCACTCGCGTTCTTCTGGTTGGAAAGAACATTTACCGGTTTTTAACCAGCGTTTACGGTTTGGTTCACCGATGCCGATGTCTGCATCAATAGGGCTGATATTGATGTCACCCATAACGATAAGTTGTTCGTCATTGGTATGATGTTCGTTTAGGTAAGTCATCAAGTCTTTGTAGAACTGACGCTTGTATGGGTACTTGGTTTCGTGAGAGATGTTATCCCCTTGAGGGAAATAGCCGTTTAATACCGTTACTTTTTCGCCATTTTCATCTTCGAACGTTGCCATGAGCATGCGCTTTTGATGTTCCTCATTATCTGTTGGGAACCCTTTTTGAACGCTGATCGGCTCTTGCTTACATAGCATTGCTACACCGTAATGCGCTTTTTGACCATGAAAGTAAACTTTGTAACCCATCGCTTCGACATCTTCGATTGGGAAAGCTTCATCGTGAACTTTAATTTCTTGAAGGCCGATCACATCAGGTTGATGCTTGTTAATAAGTGCTTGGAGTTGGTGCAGACGTGCGCGAAGTCCGTTGATGTTAAAGCTGATGACTTTCATTTTTTATCCTTCTCAAGGGCGAGTTTGTTCTCCAGATCGTTTTGCACAATCTTAATCGCTTTTAGTGCTGTATCTGAGTCTATCTCGTTGGTTTCTAGTAAATAGATCAGATCGACAGCAAGTTTAATCTCTGCTGGTGCATCATCAAGTGGGGATGGGGTTTTATCGGACATTACTGATGTTTTTCCCTGTAAGTGATCTGGTTTTCAAGCTTTAACAATGCGGCTTCACACCGTGCTAATCGTTGCTCGGTTGCGAGCAGGACTTTTTGGGCTTCTGCTCTGGCAAAACTCGGAGATGAATCCAGTGCTCTTTGTTTGTCTAACACCATTTCTCTTAGTCGGCGAGCCCATTCCTGGTGCTGAGCCAGTTCTTGATAAAGCACATTGATAGGCTTTCTGAAGTGGCTACTGTGTTTTATTTCACCTTTACGTATTTTTGTCGTTGAGATTTCACGCTGAATCGCAGAAATCTGTGCGACGAGTCGCTCGGTGAGGTACTCCGCTCGAAGTGCAGTGAGCTTATTTTCTTTTTTGTTCACGAATAATGGCGTCGAGCGTGGCGCTGGCTTCTTTTACGCAAGGAACCAGTAAGCGAGAACGACAGTGAAATAAGCGCTCATCAAACAGTGAAACGTGGTGTTCCCCTCTTTGACGATCAAGCATCGCTGCTTGTTTAGACATGTGTTCTAAGTTGTCTGAAAGTTGCTTAATGTTCATGTGAGTCCTACAAACCAAGCGTCATAGGCAAGTTTAATCGCGAGAATACTCACCACTGTGACAAATACGGGACGGATGAATTTTGCGCCAAATCGAATGGCAGAATGCGCACCAACAAATGCGCCTGCCATTAAGCAAAGGCCCATGGTTAAGCCTAGCACCCAGTTGATGTGACCTAAAAATGCGAATGTAACAAGAGAGGTGAAATTACTCGTAAAGTTCATGGCTTTTGCTAAACCTGACGCGAGCAAAATATTAAGTCGATACAATGCCATTGAGCTGACTGTCCAAAATGCCCCAGTTCCTGGCCCTGCAAGACCATCATAGAACCCAATGCTTAACCCTTGGATATACTGTTTTTTATTGAGTAGGGGGCAAGGTTCAGGTGTTGGGCTTTGGTGTGCCGTGTGTGGTGTTTTGTGAAACACGGTATACATCGCCGCGGCAAGAATAATAAGAGGCAATGCTTTTCAAGCCATTCGGTACTGATCGCATCGACAAATAACGTGCCTAATGTCGCCCCAACAAGTGTAGCGACAAAGGCCTCTTCCCCAGCATTGGAGGTTTAAATAAACGTTTTTTGTAGTACGTAAAAGCAGCAGTAGAAGAGGCGAATGATGCGGCCAGTTTGTTAGTGCCTAATGCGACGTGCGGCGGCAGTCCTAAAGATAGGAGGGCAGGCACGGTTAACATGCCTCCGCCGCCAGCCACAGCATCGATAAACCCAGCAACAAAAGCGACGAGCGCCAACACCAACAACATGGTTGGCTCAATCATTTCCATAAATTGTTATTCTTCTAATATTTGCTATGCCCACGAGTCAATGATGTCACCTGGGAATATTTCGTTTAAATGGCGGTAGCGAGTCAATAAGCGCTTGTCCGTAGCGCTTTGTCACTAGGCGGCGGTCAAGAATGACTACTCTACCAGAGTCGCGTTCTTTACGCAGTAATCGCCCTACGCTTTGAATCAGCTTTTTGCTCGCATCGGGCACCGTAATTTGCATAAACGGATTGCCACCTTTCTTTTCTATGTATTCAGAGTGCGCTTGTTCTACCGGCGACGTTGGAACACCGAAAGGTATCTTGGTAATGACAAGGTTTTCTAGTAGCTCCCCCGGTAGGTCGAGCCCCTCAGAAAAGCTTCCCGTACCAAATAAAATACTCGTTTTCTGTGTATCGACGAGTTTTTTATGTTTTTTTAGGATTTCAGAACGAGAACTTTCTCCTTGAACTTGCAATGCCCAGCCTCGTTTAATGAAGCCAGCACTTAGCGCTTCGGCAACTTGGTTCATCTGCCAATAAGAGGAGAATAATACTAAGTTTGCTTTGTTGTCTTCTAAATACTTAGGCAAAATTTCAATAAGATATTCAGTAAACTGAGGTGCTTGTGGTTCATACTTCATCGTTGGTATGAGCAATTCAGCTTGGTTCTGATAATCAAATGGCGAAGCCAATGCTAAAAACTGAGTGCCGGCTTCTGGTTTTGCATCAACGCCAACTTGGTGGCAAAAGTATTGGAACGAATTGAGAGCACGCATGGTTGCAGAAACCAAAACCGCGCCGACACAACGACTCCAAATTTGCTGATCCAACTGCCATCCAATTTCTAGCGGTGAAACACTAACGATGAAATCACCTTCACGATCTGGATGCGTTTCTAACCAACGAGCAAGAGGCGCACCTTTTTCGCGAGTGGGCTCTGCCATCAGACGCCATACTTGAGCCAAGTTTTCTAATCGTTGGATGTAAAACCCTAATTCAGCTAGTGCCGGCTCTGCTAATCGAGAGGATAGCTCACCATCTTTGACTCTTTCAGCAATCAGATCGGCAATTTTAGCGACACTCTGATTCGCTTTTTTACTTAACTGTTTAAGTTCTTTCGATTGGTTCTCTAACCAAGTCGGGAGTTCACCATGCTCAAAACGATAGATGCCATCTTCAAATTGAGCGGGATCGAATTGTTTTGGCAATTGGCTTAATGCAGGAATCAGCTCTTGAATGGATTCTTGCAGATCATTACGAAATCGCCCAACGCGTTTCTCATCAGCTAAAGAAGAAAATTTGCTTGTTGCTTGATTGAGCTTTTCAAGCCATGCGGCCGCCCCTTTTAGGCTTGCCGATGCAGAGGCGTGATCGCGAGCCACATGAGGCAAGTGGTGCGCTTCATCAAAGACGTAAATGGTGTTTTCTGGCTCAGGTAATATTACGCCACCACCGAGATCCGCATCTGCCATGACAAGCGAATGGTTGGCTATGATCACATCGTTTTTGTCTAGCTCTGCTCGTGCTTTTTGGAATGGACAACCTCGGTGTCCAGGTAGACTGTTGTTACAGCTGTGCTTATCACTGACGATAAGTTGCCACAATCTATCATCGATTGGTTTCGGCCAAGCGTCACGATCGCCATCCCACTTACCTTGAGCTAGTGAGCGGTACATGGTTTCCAGTAGTTCGATGTCTTTTTTCTTTGGCTTTGTTTCGAACATCGCCAGTTGACCACCGTCTGCGCCGCACGCTGTTGCCAGTTTTTCTGCGCAGCAGTAACGCTGGCGTCCTTTGGCCAGAATAAAAGAAAACTCGCGATCGGTAATTCTACGAAATAGAGGCAGATCTTTGTTCACTAACTGTTCTTGCAACGCCACAGTTGCTGTTGAGATGACAACTTTACGGTTGTTGTAAACCGCAACAGGAATCGCTGCCATTAAATAAGACAGCGATTTTCCAATCCCTGTGCCAGCTTCAGCAATCAGCATGCGATTGGACTTATGGTATTGCCCGCATAGCGTTTTAGCGATCTCAGCAACGAGGTAGTTTTGCGCGCGTCGTGGAACAAAGTTATCGAGCTGAGCTTGTAGATTTTGATAGCTAGTTCGAATCGATTTTTGAATGTTACTGGTTAGCATACTGGCCTCAAATGCGGTGGAAGCGAATAGTAGCACACATCACTGCACGTAATGTAGTTAGCAAAATAGAATGCTTTTGTGAAAAACATCGATCTCCATCACAAAAAAATATTAGTCAAATAAATGCGTTTGCTTGTTTTATAAAGTAAAAAATTTAACTCTGCGTATTTGTATTTTGTTGAAATTAAATTCCAATTTAATCTATAGATTCGACTTAAGTTGGTGATAATTGCTATCTATTGACATTGTTATTACTTGCATTTCGTTGCACTAATTGTTTAGAACTTAATCACACTATAAGGTGTAAAAATATCAAGATAATGAAAAATAAGAAGTTTTTTGTTTTTTGATAAGTTGGTTTAGAAAATTTGACAGGCAGAATAATCTTTTGCAATCTAGCGCCCAGATTTTGTAGGCAAGCATAAGTTGCTTTTTGTTAACAGCTTAGCCACAAAAAATAAAAAAAGGGAATCCCCAAGAGATATCCCGAACTAAGAAAAGGCAGTGGATTAACTATGAAAAAGACTCTATTAGCGCTTGCTGTAGCGGGCATCTCTACGTCTGCACTTGCAGCTGGCAACATCTACGACAACGGCGAATCATCTTTCAACATTTCTGGTGAAATCGATACGTACCTAAGCACGTCTGAAAAGAAAACAAACGGCGTATCAACTAACAAGAAAGATGCTGACATCGATCTTTGGGCTAAAATCCAAATCGACGCACAACACAAACTAAACCAAGACGTGACTCTATTCGGTTCTTTCGAAATCGAAAACGGTGAAGGTTTTGCAGGCGATGCAGACAACAAATCAGTATCAACAGATGACCTATACTTCGGTGCATACATCGGTCAAAACTGGGGTGTTGCAGTTGGTGAAATCGGTGATTTCGGTGACACACTAGACGCAATCACACTAGACATCACTAACGAAGGTTACGATCGTGCTGATGACTTCGTAAATGGCCTAGAAAGTGGCGGTCACGCAGCAGCAGTTAAAGGTAGCTTCGAGAAACTAACAGTTATCGCTGACGTTTACCTAGATCAAGCTGAAAACAATGACGTAGCATACGGCTTCTCTGCTGAGTACGCACTGAACGATATGTTCACTGTAGGTGCAATGTACCAAGATCAAGGTACTCGCTTCTACAAAGAAGAAGGTAAAGTTGAGAAGCTAGAATACAGCATCACAGGTGCTTCTGCGCGTTTCAACATGAACAACTTCGAAGCAGCTGTGGCTTACATTGTTGAAGACATCAACAACGAAGAGCTAGACACAATCGCAGCAGCAGCAGCATACCAAATCAACGATGCACGTCTGTACACAACATTCGGTTTCTCTGATGGCGAAAAAGATGTTGAAGGTCACTACTACACATTAGGTACTGATTACAAACTATCAGCTAATCTAAAAACTTTCATCGAGTACTCTGTCGTTGAGACAGAAGATCGTCTAGAGAAAGTTGAAGGCGATCTAGTAGTAGCAGGTGCTTACTACACATTCTAATCGCTTCGCTTAGAACGATACTTAAAAGGTCGCCATTGTGCGGCCTTTTTACATTTATTTAGAAAAGTATTTAGAAAACTATATAGAAAAACTTGTCGTAAGCGGCTGCTCTCATAGCCAATAGATCGTCGTTGTTTGTTTTGAATAGTATAATGTGGGCAGCGAGAGTACTTAGCGTCCTCATAGATGACGTGGATTTATGGAAAGGTATTGAACAATGAATTTAAAAATCTGGATGTCGGCATTAGTGGTTTTACTAATGTCTGGTGCAGTCAATGCGAACACAGGTGATGTAACGCCGACAATAAAGTCAAACAAAGTCGTCGAAGTCCTGTTCGTCAATGGGCAAGATGCTGACGATTTACAGAAGCCGTTTGCATTAAAGCAAGGCAGCAACCAACTCGTTGTAAAAGCAAACTTATCGATTGGTCACGGCGATAAACGCACTCAGTTTAAATCGGTACCGTACATCATTACCACAAACGTCATGGGTAACGAATTAGAGATTGATGTGCCACGCTTTAGAGACGTTCGCCAAGCGCAGCAAATGTTTGAATCTGATAAAGCAGATTGGAAAGTGCGTGTTGATGGTGAAGAGGCAGAGTTCGCTCAATACAAAATGCCGGGCAAAAAAGGCATGTTCCCATATTCAGATCTAGACCTTCAGCTTGCAGAATACAATCAAGCGCAAGGTGTTCACTTTGTAAATGGCAAAGAAGTCCAGTTAACGAAAGAAGAGATGATCAATACACCGACTCAGACTCAAGTCGCGACTAAAACGCATTCATCGATGACAAGGGCTAAAATTGCCTATTTAGAAATGTCTAAGAGTGAGCGTGAAGCCTTTCTTAAATGGGTTTCTCAGCAGTAATTACCATCAATCTTTTGATTGGATTGGATTGGATTGGATTTGATTGTCAGGTTGTTAGGGCTTTCGATATACAGACATCAGTCGGTGAAGCGAAAGCCCTTTTATTTAGCGTGAGCTTAACGAACCAAATTAGATGGTGATTTCTCGCCACTCACCAGGTTGTAGATCATTCAACACAATGTCTCCCATCGAGTAGCGGACTAAACGCAGAGTAGGGAAGCCAATGTGCGCTGTCATACGTCTTACTTGGCGGTTTCTTCCCTCTATGATGGTGATCGCTAGCCAAGTCGTAGGAATATTGGCTCGAAAACGAACGGGAGGGATTCTGTCCCAAATGTGCGGCGCGGGCATAAGTTCTACTTTTGCTGGCAGTGTCATTCCATCTTTTAGCTCAACGCCTTGGCGTAGCTTTTCTAAATCTTCCTCACTAGGTGCACCATCCACTTGAACCCAATAGGTTTTAGGTGATTTTGATGTCGGTTGGGTCAGCTTGGCTTGCAAGATCCCATCATTTGTTAACACCATTAACCCCTCACTGTCGCGATCGAGTCGACCAGCGGCATAAACATCTTTTACAGGAATGTAATCTGCAAGTGTTTTGCGACCGTCTCCATCAGTAAACTGGCTTAATGTGTCATAAGGTTTATTGAAAATGATCACTTTACGATCTTCTGGAGCGATTCTTGGCTTCGTCGTTGATGAAGATCGGTTAGGACGAGCGTGTCTTTTTTGACCTTGCCCAGCGGTGTTGTTTGACTTTCCCGAGCGTTTAAAATGCCCCGATTTAGGTTGTTGGCTACGGCGACCTTTTTCTTGGCTCGTGCGAGATGACATGTTAACTACCTTGCAATTTTGTAAATGACTTGTGTTTGAAAGTTTTATGTTCTTCTGTTTTCGGCTATCATTTGCGCGCCTAAAACTAACAAAAGCGCACAGAATAATAGACTATTTCGTGTTAATTGTTTAATGATATAGCTAAGTCGCTTTTAGGTAGGGCTGACAACACAAAGCCGCCTAAAAGTAAGCTTGGTACAAAGTGTACTCATGGATAGAGAGCCATAGAGCTCCAAACTACAAAAAAGAGTGCAAACCGCATGTGACGTTGGTGAGGAGGAATGCACTACTAACGTTAAGCACTGCGTCAATTCAACAAACTCTAGAGCTAAAGATTCTGCTCTGTTGAGTAAAAAATAGGGAAATTTCATGCCTACAGAAAAACCTACCATTATCTACACGATCACTGATGAAGCACCAGCGCTTGCAACGTATTCATTATTACCAATTATTCAATCGTTTACCGCATCATCTGGCATTAATGTAGATACTCGTGATATTTCATTAGCGGGTCGTATTATTGCGAACTTCCCAGAGCATTTAAAACAAGAACAACGTATTGGTGATGCACTTGCTGAACTCGGTGAGCTAGCGAAAACGCCGCAAGCAAACATCATCAAACTTCCTAATATTTCGGCATCCATCCCTCAATTAAAAGCGGCGATTAAAGAGCTACAGGCAAAAGGGTATGCGCTACCTAATTACCCTGAAGAGCCAAGCACCTACGAAGAAGAAGCGATCAAAGCGACGTATGACAAAATCAAAGGTAGTGCGGTAAACCCAGTGCTTCGTGAGGGTAACTCTGACCGCCGTGCCCCTTTATCTGTGAAGAACTATGCGAAAAAGAACCCACATTCAATGGGCGCATGGTCTGCGGACTCTAAATCACATGTTGCTAGCATGTCGGGTAGTGATTTCTTCGGTAGTGAGAAATCTGTGACGATATCTGGAGCGACAAAGGCAAAAATTGAATTCGTTGGGGCAGATGGTTCCGTTAAAGAGCTAAAAGCCTCTCTTTCGCTGCAAGATAAAGAAGTGATCGATAGTTCTGTCATGAACAAAAATGCACTTGTCTCTTTCTTTGAAAAAGAAATTGCAGAGGCGAAAGAGCAAGATGTATTGCTTTCTCTTCACATGAAAGCAACGATGATGAAAGTATCGGATCCGGTCATCTTCGGTCATGCAGTCAAAGTGTACTACAAAGATGTATTCGCGAAATATGGCGCGCTATTTAATGAGCTAGGCGTTGACGTGAATAACGGTATTGGTGATGTATACGCGAAGATTGAGTCTCTGCCAACTGAACAAAAAGCAGAAATTGAAGCAGCAATTCTAGCGGTTTATGAAAACCAACCTGAATTGGCAATGGTGGATTCGGATCGCGGCATTACAAACTTGCACGTACCGAGTGACATCATCGTAGACGCATCTATGCCAGCAATGCTGCGTTCTTCTGGTCAAATGTGGGGGCCAGATGGTAAGCAGAAAGACACGAAAGCAATGATCCCAGATCGTTGTTATGCGGGCATTTACCAAGCGGTCATTGATTTCTGTAAAGAACATGGTGCGTTTGATCCAACCACGATGGGTAGCGTGCCAAACGTGGGACTAATGGCTCAAAAAGCAGAAGAGTATGGCTCTCACGATAAGACATTCATTCTCGACGCAGCAGGTACTGTTCGCGTAGTAGACGCTTCAGGCACAGTTCTGCTAGAACAAGCAGTAGAAGCGGGTGATATCTTCCGTATGTGTCAGGTTAAAGATGCTCCAATTCAAGATTGGGTTAAGTTGGCTGTGACTCGTGCTCGTGCTACGGGTGTTCCAGCGGTATTCTGGTTGGATGAAAGCCGTGCTCATGATGCAGAGCTGATTAAAAAGGTGAATGCGTACTTGCCAGAACATGACACGTCAGGCCTAGAGATCAAGATTCTCGCGCCAATTGATGCGTGTAAGTTCTCTCTTGAACGTATTAAAGATGGCCTTGATACGATTTCAGTCACTGGTAACGTATTGCGTGATTACCTAACGGATTTGTTCCCAATTTTAGAGCTGGGTACATCCGCTAAAATGCTGTCTATTGTTCCGCTAATGAATGGCGGTGGTCTATTTGAAACGGGTGCTGGTGGCTCTGCTCCTAAGCACGTACAACAAGTAGAAAAAGAAAACCATCTTCGTTGGGATTCACTTGGTGAGTTTTTAGCACTAGCGGCATCGCTTGAGCATTTAAGTACGGTGACTGGAAATGCGAAAGCGCAAGTACTGGCTGATGCCTTAGATAAAGCAACGGGTGAGTTTTTGGATAACAACAAATCTCCATCGCGTAAAGTTGGTGAGTTGGATAACCGTGGCAGTCACTATTACCTCGCGACTTATTGGGCAAAAGCACTAGCAGAACAAGCAACAGATGCCGATCTAGCCGCAGAGTTTGCTCCAATCGCTAAAACGCTGTCCGAACAGGAAGAAGCAATTGTTGCGGAGCTGAATAATGCACAGGGCGTGAAAGGTGAATTGGGCGGGTACTATTCTTTGGATGATACGCTGGTTTCAGCGTTGATGCGCCCGAGCTCAACATTTAATGCCATTATTAAGTAACGATATTAATAAGTAGCTATATTATTTAGTAACTATATTATTTAGTAACCATAAGCACGCTGCATTGCAGTGTGCTTTATTTTTTATTGCAGCTCTTCAATATGCTCGCTATACCAAGCTATGGATTCTGCAACAAACAGGCTTTCAGAAAACAATAAACCCGCTTTCATGCGGGTTTATTTGTCTTCTTAGCTTGTTTACCGTATTCGCCACAAAAGCCTTTAACGGTAATCCTAGAGACGAGCCTATTTAGCTTGGGCTTCTATTGGAACAACGCTGCTTGCGTGTGAACCTTTAGGGCCTTTTTCAATCTCGTATGAGACTTGTTGGCCTGCTTTCAGTGTACGATAACCGTCCATTTGGATAGTTGAGTAGTGGGCAAAGATATCTCCATCCTCTTCGTCTGAACAGATAAACCCAAATCCTTTGGCATTGTTAAACCACTTTACTGTACCTGTAGCCATGCGTTTACATCCCTCATGCATTTGTAACTGATATTATTACTGCCCCAAGCCATACCTTTAGCTTGGTCTCATTGTTAGTTATCACCGACGTTATTCATTTTAAATAACAGCCAGACTTCGCCAACACACGTCGAGTTGAGCCACTAAAATCGCCATAGCCTGAATGACGGCTAATGACGATTTATGCATCAACACTTTCCACTTTAGTCAATGAATTTCATCAGTCAACCGTGAATTGAAACAAATAAAGTAATTATTAAAAACAAAGCACCAGATAAATTAACAATTATGAGTGTAGTTTGTCTGCTCAGCGTTTCTGTATAGTTTTATGTCCTGTTAAACGTTTTTTATTTTGGTCTTACATCCGGAATTTTACCTAACGACTAGAGTTAATCACTAAATGAATAAAAAGTGTCATTTTGGTAATAAATAGCGAAACCTAACGCGATAAGTGTGATCTCCTGCCACGGATACGACCTTGTTATTTGGCTTGGTTTAATGTGAGAAAAAGGCGCGGTACGGAGTGCGACTTTTGATAAAGAGGTCAATGAGTCAAGCAAATTTGAATGTAACTCGAATGGGAAAAATCTTTTATTTGCGTGCCCATCAGAGGTGGATTAGTCTCTATATAGGACGAAATTTTTTATCTATCAAAGTCCATTAAGGTGCCATATCTCACTACACCATGCGGCATGCTTATGGTAGATTGGTTTTATAGGTCGAAAACATCAACCCTTTGATAAGATATCTTTAAATTGCCATGAGTAAAAATTTTGAATGGGTGACTCCGGACTCTGATCTTCTGGAGAGAGAAAGTACAAAAGTACAACCACCGAAGCTTTACAATGTTGTACTAAATAACGATGACTACACACCTATGGATTTCGTCATAGAGATACTTGAGCGATTTTTCTCTCATGATATTGATAAAGCAACACAAATCATGCTCAAGATCCACTATGAAGGAAAGGCAATTTGTGGCACATACAGCGCAGAAATTGCTGAAACTAAAGTAGCGCAAGTAACGATGTACTCAAGGGAAAATGAACATCCGCTACTATGTACTATGGAGCAAGCGTAACAAGAAGACTTGCTCGAGCAACCAAGTTGTTCTTTCGGGAGGTACTTATGCTAAATAAAGAACTAGAGTCAAGCCTTAACGGTGCATTCGCTCGCGCACGCGATAAACGTCACGAGTTCATGACTGTCGAACACCTCCTACTTGCATTGTTAGAAAATGATGCAGCTAAGGAAGCCCTATTAGCCTGTAAAGCCGATCTTGATGCTTTGCGCAACGAGCTCGATATTTTCATTGATCAAACGACGCCTCTCATTCCAGAAAGTGACGAGACAAGAGAAACGCAGCCAACGTTGAGTTTTCAACGTGTATTGCAGCGTGCGGTTTTTCACGTTCAGTCGTCGGGTCGTAACGAAGTTACCGGTGCTAATGTTCTTGTCGCTATTTTTAGCGAACAAGAGTCTCACGCGGCCTACTTGTTGAAGAAGAATGACATTTCACGCTTAGATATTGTGAACTTTATTTCTCACGGTATTACAAAAGCATCCGGATCGAATGAGGATTCACCATCGTCAGATTCTTTCGGTGCAGAGACGCCGGAAGAGGTGAATCCTGATGAGCGTTTAGAGAGTTTTGCAACCAATCTTAATCAAGTTGCAAAGGCGGGTAATATTGATCCACTTATTGGACGCGATAAAGAGCTAGAGCGTACGATTCAGGTCCTTTGCCGCCGTCGTAAAAACAACCCGTTACTAGTTGGTGAAGCGGGCGTTGGTAAAACGGCTATCGCAGAGGGTCTTGCTTGGAGAATCGTTGAGGGTCAAGTGCCAGAAGTGATTCAAGATAGTGTCATCTACTCTCTTGATATTGGCTCCCTTTTAGCTGGCACAAAATACCGTGGTGACTTTGAAAAGCGCTTTAAGACCATCTTAAAGCAGCTAGAAAAAGAAGAAGATGCGATTCTATTTATCGATGAGATTCATACCATCATTGGTGCGGGTGCCGCATCTGGTGGACAAGTCGATGCTGCCAATCTCATCAAGCCACTCTTAAGTAGCGGTAAGTTGCGCTGTATTGGTTCTACAACCTACCAAGAGTACAGCAACATCTTTGAGAAAGAGCGAGCATTATCTCGCCGTTTCCAAAAGATCGATGTAGTAGAACCGTCGCTCGATGATACGACTAAAATTCTAATCGGCCTTAAGCCGAAGTACGAAGCTCACCATGAAGTGCGTTACACCAACAAAGCATTGCGTGCGGCGGTTGAATTGTCAGCGAAGTACATTAATGAGCGTCACTTACCAGACAAGGCCATTGATGTGATTGATGAAGCGGGTGCGCGCAGTCGTCTTGCTCCTGCTAGTCGTCGTAAGAAAACCGTCGGTGTTGCCGATATCGAAGCCATGGTTGCGAAAATGGCTCGAATTCCAGAGAAGTCGGTATCGTCGTCAGATAAAGATATACTCAGAAATCTTGATGATAAGATGAAGATGTTGGTCTTCGGTCAAGATGATGCAATTGATGCGCTGTCAGAGGCGATCAAACTGTCTCGTGCGGGTTTAGGTGTAGACAACAAACCAGTAGGCTCATTCTTATTTGCAGGCCCTACCGGTGTTGGTAAAACAGAAGTGACTGTTCAGCTTTCGAAACTGCTTGGTATTGAACTGCTTCGTTTTGATATGTCTGAATACGGTGAGCGTCACTCCGTTAGCCGCTTGATCGGTGCGCCTCCAGGTTATGTTGGTTATGACCAAGGTGGCTTGCTGACGGATGCCGCTATTAAGCATCCTCACTCAGTGGTTTTACTTGATGAGATTGAAAAAGCGCATCCAGACATCTTTAACTTGCTACTGCAAGTGATGGACAATGGTACGTTAACGGATAACAACGGCCGTAAGGCAGATTTCCGTAACGTGATTCTCGTCATGACCACTAACGCTGGTGTGGCGGAAACCGAGAAGAAATCCATTGGTCTGATTCAGCAAGACAACACTCACGATGCGATGGCGGAAATTAAGAAAGTATTTACGCCAGAGTTCCGTAACCGTCTTGATAACATCATTTGGTTTAATAGCCTAGATGAAAGCATCATCCATCAAGTTGTAGATAAGTTCATTGTTGAGCTACAAGTTCAACTGGATGCTCGTGGCGTATCGATGGAAGTGTCGCAAGATGCTCGTCATTGGTTGGCTCACAAAGGGTACGACAAAGCGATGGGGGCTCGCCCAATGAGCCGTGTTATCCAAGAACAGCTCAAGAAACCGTTGGCAAATGAACTTCTGTTTGGTTCATTAGTTGATGGTGGAACGGTTAAAGTGACGTTAGTGAAAGATGAGCTTAAGTTCGAGTACTTGAGCGAGAAAGAAGCAGCGCTTCACTAAGTTATAAGTTAATAGTGCCGAGCCTGTATAAAAGCGTGCGATTCATCGTGCGCTTTTTTTTGTTCACGACGTGGTGACTGAGTATTGGTATTCAGAGCAAATTTCAGACAATAAAAAACGGAGGCAAAAGCTCCGTTTTTTATTGCATCCGAAAATCTAAGATTAACGAGCGCGGAAGACGATGCGGCCTTTAGAAAGGTCGTATGGAGTCATCTCTACTGTTACTTTATCGCCAGTAAGAATACGGATGTAGTTCTTACGCATCTTACCAGAGATGTGTGCAGTCACAACGTGACCGTTTTCAAGTTCAACGCGAAACATAGTGTTTGGTAGAGTGTCAAGCACAGTGCCTTGCATCTCAATTACGTCTTCTTTAGCCATTTAATCCTCTTTAGAAATTAGGCAATATTAGCGTGCGTATTCTGCCGCTAATTAGTAATTATGTAAAGTTGGAGCGTATTCTACCCTTGCCAACGCTGATTTACTAGCCTTTGGTGGCGCTGAAATCGTGTTTTGTAGTTCATTGCCGGACATTCATCAATCTGATACCCCAGATAAAGCCAGTGTTTATCGTTCTTTTGGCAAAACTCGATTTGGTAAAGAACCGCCAATGTACCGAGGGAAAGGGGAAAGTCAGGATCGAAAAAGGTGTAAAACGCGCTCGCACATTGCGACATTTCGTCGGTGACGGCAATTGCAACTAATTGCTGTGAGCCATCATAGATGTGGAGGAAGCGTGTCTTGAGCCATGTGGTTTGTGCAAAACGAGCAAACTCCTCTTCTTGTGGAGGGTACATCGTACCATCTTTGTGGCGTTTGCAAATATAACGACTGTACAAATCAAACCAATCTTTATCCATTTCAGGCTTTGCTTCCCAGCGTAATTGGGTAGCCTTGTTTAATAAGCGTTTTTGGCTTTTCGACGCCACAAAATCTGCGATGGATACTCGTATTGGATCGCATGCGCTGCAAAGTTCACAGTGGGGCTTATAAATGGTATTTCCACTGCGTCTAAATCCATTGGCTAAAAGAACCTGGTAGCTGTGTTCGGTATGCAGTTCTTCGTCAAGGGCTACAGCGACACGCTCTTGACGATTAGGCAGGTAGCTGCATGGATGGTTATTCGTTAGTCCAATGCGTATTTGTTGAAGCTCTGTGCTCATCGTGGCATGTCCTGCAGGGTTCGAGGTTCAAAAGTTCCTATTTTTGTCGGCTTATCTCTTAAAGATAGTAGTTTTTTTAAGAAAGCATCACGCTCAAGTTCAAATGCGCCAAGAGAAGCGAGGTGTGAATTCATGACTTGGCAGTCGATCAATTGACCATCATTTGACGCTAAATGCTCACATAGATACCACAATGCAATTTTGGATGCGTTATCTTTAAGGCTAAACATCGATTCACCACAAAAAAGCTGACCCACACTTATCCCATACAGCCCTCCAACCAGTTGGTCATCATGCCATACTTCAATGGAATGGCAGTAGCCTTGGTTTGCGAGCTCAATATATGAGCGTTGCATATCCTCGTTTAACCAGGTCTCTTCTGCCGGGCGTGTGGATGAACACAATTGAATTACGCGGGCGGTTGCATTGTTCAAGGTTACTTTATACTGTTGTTTGCGTTGAAACTTTTTTAGGCTCTTTGATGGCCGGAATGTGTTTGGATCAAAGACCGCTCTCGGCGATGGGCTCCACCAGAGTATAGGCTCTCCGGGACCATACCAAGGAAAAATACCTTGGTGGTAGCCGTTTAGAATGCGCTCAGGATTGAGATCGCCCCCGATAGCCAGCAAACCATTTGGATCGCTTAATGCTTCGTAGGGGGATGGAAACAAGAATGAGTCATCCAATTCAGTTAAGTAGATAGGCATAAAAAGAGTTTACCAACATCAGAGCTTATAGGAGCTTAGTATGAGAAGAACAAGATTTAACGTACAACGCTGGGCATGGATCATACTGTTTTTGCCTTTTTTCGCCAATGCATCATACGAAAGAAATGTCGCAAAACCCGTTAATCAAGTGGTATATGGCAAAGTAGACTCCGTTCGTTACATTACTCAGCAAGAAGTCAAACAATCCCAAAGTAACGGTTGGCAAACATTATTGGGTGCGACGATTGGTGGTTTAGTCGGGAACCAGTTTGGTGGCGGAACAGGTAAAGAGGTCGCCACAGCTGTGGGAGCGCTAGCAGGAGCGGCAGTTGCACGAGAGCGCAGTAATTATCAATACACGGTGGAATATAAACTTGTCGAACTGCTGATCAAAGTGGATGGTGATAAGTTGATCAACGTGATTCAAGATGTTGATAATAGCATGCTATTTAATCGGGGTGATGATGTTCGTATTTTGTACTTTGACGATGGGGTTCGAGTCGATATCGCATACTAATGAAGCGAAATGACGCCTCAATCAAGCTGACTATTTATTCAAAAAATAGCATGGATTTGCTCTAGTTTTGTGGCGGTTTTTTCGTTAGTCTGAATTCACGAAGAATTGTTTAGCTCTCCGAATTTGTGAACTGCCCGAATTGTAAAGTGAGAGTACAAAGGATTATCAACGCTTAATGGAAAGCCTAACGTTACAACCAATCAAAAAAATTCATGGGGAAGTAAACCTTCCTGGTTCAAAAAGTGTTTCTAATCGAGCTTTGCTGCTCGCGGCCTTGGCCAAGGGCACGACGCGTCTTACTAATCTTCTTGATAGTGACGACATTCGTCATATGTTAAACGCTTTAACGACGCTTGGTGTTCACTATCAACTTTCTGAAGATAAAACAGAGTGTGTTGTAGAGGGATTGGGACATGCCTTTTCAGTGTCAGCGCCGGTTGAGCTGTTTTTAGGGAATGCCGGAACGGCAATGCGCCCGTTGGCAGCAGCACTTTGCTTGGGGCAAGGTGAATACGTACTGACAGGCGAGCCTCGTATGAAAGAGCGTCCTATAGGGCATCTTGTTACTGCACTCCGGCAAGCTGGCGCTCATGTTGAGTACTTAGAGAATGAAAACTATCCGCCATTAAAAATTGTTGGAAGTGGTTTGAAATCCGGTTCAGTATCGATCGATGGTTCTATCTCTAGCCAATTTTTAACTGCGTTTTTAATGTCCGCGCCATTGGCTGAGGGTGAAATTCGCATCAATATTGAAGGCGAACTGGTTTCTAAACCGTATATCGACATCACACTGCACATCATGAAGCAATTCGGTGTGGAAGTGATCAACCACAATTACCAAGAATTTGTCATACCTGCCGGGCAGCAATATATCGCCCCAGGTGATTTTTTGGTGGAAGGTGATGCGTCGTCGGCCTCTTATTTCTTGGCGGCTGCGGCAATCAAAGGTGGTGAAGTCAAAGTTACTGGTATTGGTAAAAACAGCATACAGGGTGATATCCAATTTGCTGATGCACTTGAAAAAATGGGTGCGGAGATTGAATGGGGCGATGATTACGTCATCTCTCGTGTTGGTCAGCTAAAAGGCATCGATATGGATTACAACCATATTCCGGATGCGGCCATGACGATTGCGACAACAGCACTGTTTGCGCAAGGCTCGACAGCGATTCGCAATGTGTACAACTGGCGTGTAAAAGAAACCGATCGTTTGTCTGCAATGGCAACGGAACTTCGCAAAGTTGGCGCTGAGGTAGAAGAGGGGAATGATTATCTTATTGTCCATCCTGTCACCCAACTCAAACATGCGGAAATCGACACTTACGATGATCATCGAATGGCGATGTGTTTCTCGTTGGTTGCATTAAGCAATACACCAGTGACAATCAATGACCCGAAATGTACATCGAAAACTTTCCCTGATTATTTCGATAAATTAAAAGCACTAAGCTGTTAGTTCGCAGAAATCTAAAGAGAAAAGCCAGAGTTGACACTCTGGCTTTTTGTTGAAATTCTAAATATTTACTTGTTAAGAGTGAACTCTTTAGATAGATGGTGCGCTAAGTATTTAAACATGTTGAATACCGCGGTGGTATTCATTGTTGGCATGCCTTTTTCATCTAAAAAGTATTCGCCTTTAAAAACCAGTACGCCTTCTTTTTCTTCTACGCTAGTCGCTCGCATGCCATCAATGTAGTCGTCATGCTCTTGGATAATTTGGTTCGCGATCATCAGCAGGTCAAATTCTTCGATGTATTTTTTGTCAGACATAACGTTCTCGTCATTCTATGAAACTTAAGTTCGCAAGAGTATACCTAGAATTCCCATTTGATGGCATAGCAAAATCTCTGATTCCGTTGCAAGCAATAAGAAATGGTCTACTTTATTTCGTGTGAGTATGCGATCAGATTTGTTTGTGGAAAAGGGAATATTTGTGATGAGAGACTAAATTTATTGAATTCGATTGGCTAGAAGATTCTTGGCCTGCTTAGTATATGCCGCAGAAGACCTTTTGTGGAATCTGGGCTTGTCCGAGTATAAAGACGATGAATTGTCAACCAATTGGATCTGAATTTTAAAAAAGCAGTTGATCTTCTTTTCATCTCGCACAATAGTAAAAAAAGAAGCAATGAATAGAACATTATGCGGGAGGACTTCCTAAGGGAGTGTTTACCCGCATTATTATGAAGGACGTTAGAGTCAGTTATGGGTAAATCGCTCGTTATAGTGGAGTCACCAGCCAAGGCTAAGACAATAAACAAGTACCTTGGAAAAGACTTTATTGTTAAGTCTAGTGTTGGTCACGTGCGTGATCTGCCTACGGCCGGTCAAAGCACTGGAGAGAAAAAAGCCGCTGCTATTTCTACAAAGGGGATGAGCCCAGAAGAGAAAGCGCGTGTTAAAAAAGAAAAAGACCGCAAGGCTCTGATCAAAAAAATGGGGATTAACCCATATCATGACTGGGAAGCCAATTACCAAATTCTTCCAGGTAAAGAAAAAGTCGTCAGCGAACTGCAAAAATTAGCGAAAGATGCTGATTACGTTTATCTCGCAACCGATTTGGACCGCGAGGGGGAGGCAATCGCATGGCACCTTCGTGAGATCATCGGGGGCGATGAAGAGCGATACAAACGCGTTGTATTTAACGAGATTACAAAAAACGCGATTCAACAAGCGTTCCAGACACCTGGTGAGCTGAATTTGGATGGCGTTAACGCGCAGCAAGCACGTCGTTTCATGGACCGCGTAGTGGGTTTCATGGTTTCTCCATTACTATGGAAGAAAGTTGCACGTGGTTTATCTGCGGGTCGTGTACAGTCGGTAGCGGTAAAGCTACTGGTTGAACGTGAACGTGAAATCAATGCGTTTATCCCAGAAGAGTTTTGGGATATAAACGCGAACACACATACGAAAGACAAAACAGCATTCAAATTGCTTGTCGCTCAAAAAGACGGAGTGGCGTTTAAACCGGTTAATGAAAGCGAAACCAAAGCTGCGCTTTCTGTGCTTGAAAAAGCAAGCTACGAAGTATGTAAGCGTGAAGACCGTCCAACAAAGAGTAAGCCATCGGCACCATACATTACCTCTACGCTTCAGCAGGCGGCGAGTACTCGTTTAGGCTACGGCGTTAAAAAGACAATGATGCTGGCTCAGCGTTTGTATGAGGCGGGTTACATCACATATATGCGTACTGACTCGACTAACCTGAGTGCAGAAGCAGTCGATGCGGTTCGTGGATTCATCGGTTCAGAATTTGGCGACAAATACTTACCTGCTAAACCGTTAACTTACGGTAGCAAAGAGGGTGCGCAAGAGGCACACGAAGCGATTCGTCCATCTGATGTCTCAGTAAAATCGGAAGATTTACAAGGTGTTGACGCCGATGCACATAAACTTTACTCGTTGATTTGGAATCAATTCGTTGCGTGTCAAATGACGCCAGCAGAATACGATTCAACCACGATTAGCGTAAAAGCAGCAGAATACACGCTGAAAGCGAAAGGCCGTATTCTTAAGTTCGATGGTTGGACTCGCGTGCAGCGCCCTATGGGGAAAAACGAAGACACAATTCTTCCTGCAGTTCAATTGGGTGATAAGTTAGACCTTGAGTCATTAGATCCTAAACAGCACTTTACCAAGCCACCTGCACGCTTTACAGAAGCTGCTTTGGTTAAAGAGCTTGAGAAGCGTGGCATTGGTCGCCCTTCTACTTACGCTTCAATCATCTCTACGATCCAAGATCGTGGTTATGTGAAAGTAGAACAGCGCCGCTTCTACGCAGAGAAGATGGGCGAGATCGTTACTGACCGTCTTGATGACAGCTTTAACGATCTAATGAACTACGACTTCACGGCTCGTATGGAGCAGAAGCTTGACCAAATCGCTGAAGGAGAAGTTAAATGGAAAGATGTGCTCGATAACTTCTTCTCAGATTTCACGGGTGATCTGGAAAAAGCCGAACAAGATGAAGACGAAGGCGGCATGAAGCTGAATCACATTGTGATGACAGATATTGAGTGTCCGACTTGTAGCCGTCCAATGGGAATTCGTACTGCATCTACGGGTGTATTCTTGGGCTGTTCTGGGTATGCGTTGCCACCGAAAGAGCGTTGTAAGACAACCATCAACTTAGGTGATGAAGAGGGCATCATCAACGTTCTTGAAGAAGATGTTGAAACCGCTGCGCTTCGTGCTAAAAAACGTTGTCCTATCTGTGAAACAGCAATGGACGCATACCTGATAGACGATAAGCGTAAGATGCATGTTTGTGGTAATAACCCGAACTGTGAAGGCTATATCGTTGAGTATGGTGAGTTTAAAGTAAAAGGCTATGACGGCCCGCTTGTTGAGTGTGATAAGTGTGGTTCGGACATGGTTCTGAAAAACGGCCGTTTCGGTAAATACATGGATTGTACGAGTGAAACGTGTAAGAACACGCGTAAGATCTTAAAGAACGGCGAAGTTGCACCGCCGAAAGAAGATCCTGTTCACTTCCCAGAACTGCCGTGTGAAAATTCGGATGCGTACTTTGTTTTACGTGATGGTGCTTCTGGCCTATTTATGGCGGCAAGCAACTTCCCTAAATCACGTGAAACTCGTGCACCATTGGTTTCGGAGCTGGCTCGTTTTGAAGAACGTCTACCAGAGAAGTTTAAGTACCTGACTACAGCGCCAGAGGCTGATCCTGATGGTCGTCCAGCGGTGGTTCGTTTTAGTCGTAAAACGAAAGAAAACTATGTTCGTACTGAAGATGACGGTAAGCCAAGTGGTTGGACTGCCTTATTTGTCGACGGCAAGTGGGAAGTTACGGACAAGCGTAAAAAAGCAAAAGCGTAATTAAAAGGACTCGAACAAAGGCAGCGAATGAATTCGCTGCCTTTTTGTTTTGTGTTTTTGTTAATATTATCAATACGTTTCTTTTCTAAATCTCTTTCCACGTTCATCTAATGGTCATTCTTTCAACGTATTCTGTCGCAAAACTGCACTTATGTGGTCGTTTAGTTTGTAAGTTGTTTACATGATGTAACTTGTTGCAGGTGTTATTGTGATCCAAGTATCGTCTTGGGTAAGTAAATAATGTACGTGACACAGAATGGCGTATTTAAAATTGTAATTTTATTCCAGTTCGATAACTTATGAGGCAGATAATGCAACGGTATGCTGTTAGGTTGCGTCAAAAATAATGAATAACGATGGCGTGTGCGTACTAGGATGTGCAATAGCTTTATTTTGTTCGTGCTGCAAGAGTTCAAAGAAGCTCATCAGCGTGAATATGTTAACGTGTTTGTTTGACTCCCCGAGTCCTGCTCATATCAAACAACACTACTTCCAAGCTATAACTATATGGAGAACAACGAATGGCTGGTGTTTTGGGAATGATTCTTGCTGGCGGTGAAGGTTCGCGTTTGAGACCTTTGACTGAATCCCGTAGTAAACCTTCGGTTCCTTTTGGCGGGAGTTACCGATTGATCGACTTCGCATTGAATAACTTTGTGAATGCGGACTTGATGCGAATCTATGTACTGACTCAATTTAAATCACAATCTCTATTCCATCATTTAAAAAAAGGTTGGAATATCAACGGTATAACAGATCGCTTTATTGACCCTATTCCTGCTCAAATGCGCACAGGTAAACGCTGGTACGAAGGTACAGCGGATGCGATTTATCAAAATTTACGTTTTATGGAGTTATCAGAACCCGATCAGGTGTGTATTTTTGGTTCTGACCACATCTATAAAATGGACATCAAACAGATGTTGGACTTCCATAAAGAGAAAGAAGCTTCGTTGACAGTATCAGCGCTGCGTATGCCGTTGTCAGAAGCGTCTCAATTTGGTGTGATCGAGGTAGATGCGGATGGCCGTATGATCGGCTTTGAAGAGAAACCAGCAACGCCTAAGTCAATTCCTGGCGATCCTGGTCATGCTTTGGTTTCTATGGGTAACTACATCTTTGAAGCTCAAGCACTGTTTTCTGAACTGATTGAAGACGCAGACAATGAAGACTCTTCACACGATTTTGGTAAAGACATCATTCCTAAGATGTTTCCTCGTGGTGATGTGTTTGTTTACGACTTCAGTACAAACCGTATTACTGGTGAAAGAGAAGAAGTATATTGGCGTGATGTAGGTACGATTGATGCGTACTGGCAAGCTCATATGGATCTTCTAGAAAAAGATGCACCATTCTCGCTTTACAATCGTAAATGGCCATTGCACACCTACTATCCACCGCTGCCACCAGCAACGTTCAGTGATTCCGATAACGGACGTGTCCAGATCATTGATAGCTTAGTTTGTAACGGTAGTTTTGTACGTGGCTCTCGTATTGAAAAATCTGTTCTTGGTTTCCGCAGTAACATTGCGTCAGCGTGTGACATCAGCGAGTGTATTATGCTTGGCGACGTTAAAGTTGGCGAGGGTTGTGTATTGCGTCGAGTCATTATCGATAAAGATGCTGACATTGCACCAGGGACACAAATTGGCGTGAACCTGCAAGAAGACAAAAAGCACTTCCATGTGTCAGATGATGGCATTGTTGTGATTCCTAAAGGAGCACGAATTGGCTACTAACAATTTGTCTGTACTGTTTGTAGCATCGGAAGTCGAAGGACTTATCAAAAGTGGTGGCTTGGCTGATGTAGCCAAGGCACTGCCGCAAGCTCTGCAAAACTTTCAGCAAGATGTACGAATTACTATCCCAGCGTATACGGGCATTGAGCAACTAGCGGATGCCGATTTAGTGCTTGATACTGAGCTCATGAGTTGGCCTCATACTGCTTATCGGGTCCTAAAATTGAACTTGGGCGATAACCCTGTTTATTTGATTGATTGCCCACCATATTTTGATCGTCCGTCTATGTACGCAGAGAACAACCAAGAGTACTCAGATAATGGTGAGCGCTTTGCGTTTTTTAGTGCTGCGTGTCTTGATATGCTGCCGAAGTTAGGTTTTAAACCAGATATTGTCCATGCGAATGACTGGCATACAGGTTTAGTGCCATTTCTGCTCAAACATCGATATGGCGACGATCCATTTTTTGCTGATACTCGTAGTGTTATTTCCATTCATAATGCCGTATTCAAGGGTGTCTTTAGTTATGACGATGTGCAGTGTTTGCCTGAGTTCCATAGCCGAAATGTGCCAGATGCAGCAGTGAGTGCGACTCACATTACGATGCTTAAAGCAGGTGTTATGAATGCGGATAAGATCAACGCCGTTAGCCCGACTTATGCGGAAGAGTTAAAAACGGAACTCGGCAGCCATGGTATGGCTTGGGAGTTCCAACAGCGCTCAGATGATTTGGTAGGCATTTTGAACGGTTGTGATTACAGCGCGTGGAGCCCTGAAACCGATCGTTATTTACCATTGAACTATCGAGCAAATCGACAGAGTATGGTTCGTGGTAAAAATGCTTGTAAAAAAGCACTGCAAGAGAAGCTAGGTCTAACACTTTCTGATTGTGCTATGTTCGGCATGGTATGTCGTCTTACACAACAAAAAGGCGTGCACTACTTACTGCCAGCGTTAACGGATTTTCTGAAGCACAACGTACAACTTGTCATTGTCGGTACGGGAGATCCCGTTCTCGCCGCGCAGTTAAAAGAAGTATCAGCACAATTTTCAGATAAATTCGTGTTCGTCGAAGCTTACGATAATGAGTTAGCCCACCTTGTTGAAGCGGGATCGGATTTCTTCTTGATGCCGTCTGAGTTTGAACCATGTGGTTTGAATCAAATCTACAGCATGGCATATGGCACTTTGCCGATTGTTCGTGGCGTTGGTGGACTAAAAGACAGTGTCAGCGATTATGATATAGACCCATCTTCGGCGACGGGTTTCGTATTTAACGATCCGACACCGCAAGCACTATTATTGGTGATGTTAAGGGCGCTATTGCTTTATTCTCAGAATATGACGGAAGTAAGGCGAGTTCAGCTCTATGCCATGCAAAAAGATTTTTGCTGGCACAAAGCAGCACAAGAATATCTAGCGTTGTATAGAGATGCGTTAAATTGACGCAAAATCTATAAAATTTGTAACGAAAGGCACCGAATTAGGTGCCTTTATTACTTTGCTTTAATGGAGTGTGGTACGATGCGTTTTCTTGTTTACAAAGTATGTTGATAACACGCACGCATGACTGAGCCACTTTTATTCCACAAATCCTATTTGCACCCAACGAGCCAAGAGTGGGTTGTGTTTGTTCATGGCGCTGGTGGCAGTTCATCCATATGGTTTAAACAAATTAAAGCGTATAAGCAACACTTTAACTTGTTACTGATTGATCTGCGTGGGCATGGGAAATCCAATCAACTATTAAAAGAACTGATCACGAGTCGTTATACCTTTACGGCGGTGACACAAGATATCCTGAAAGTACTTGATCACCTGAAGATTCAATCTGCCCACTTTGTGGGAATGTCTCTTGGGACGATCATTGTCCGCAACCTTGCCGAGTTGGCTTCTGAACGAGTGCGTTCAATGGTTTTAGGTGGTGCGGTGACTCGTTTAAATACCCGCTCACAGATCTTGGTCAGATTAGGGAATCTTGGTAAGCATATTTTGCCTTACATGTGGCTTTATAAGCTCTTTGCTTATGTTGTTATGCCACAAAAAAATCAGCGTGAGTCGCGTCATCTCTTCATCCGAGAAGCAAAAAAATTGTGTCAAAAAGAATTCAAACGTTGGTTTATTTTGGCTGCAGATGTCAACCCATTGATGAAGTACTTTAAAGACCGTGAATTGCCCATTCCAACGTTATACTTGATGGGAGATAGGGACTACATGTTTATTAAACCGGTTAAAGAGATGGTGGCGGTACATAAACTGAGTGTATTGCGTGAAATCCCTAATTGCGGCCACGTATGCAATGTTGAGCGTCCGGATGATTTCAACCAGCATTCTATTGAGTTTATTAAGCAGCAAAGTCTCGGTGCTTAAGACTTGTGATTTAAAGAAAGAAAAATCGTTCAGAGAATGAAAATAAATAGGGGAGCAATTATGGCTCCCCTATTTGATATCCACATTGCCAGCACGCTCCAAATTGCCCCTCATTTTGCTCAGAGCAATTTGGGCATTGCCAGTCTTGGTAAACGTGTTCGGCTTGTTTATGATAATCTTTAATCACTGCTTCAGCTTTTAACTTCTGCTGCGAATGTAAGAGCCATACATATGGGTCTGTATCATCGCTAAAAGGGAGTTCGCCTTTTAATCCGAACATACCCTCACCTCTGACCTCACACGCTATCTGTTCGGTTTTAAGCAGCTCACAAACGATATGGGCTTCCGCTGGATTTTTCGCGATGTATATTTTCATTAAGCGCTTCCATTGGGTACTTGAGCGGGACGAATTTTATTCATAATCCATTTTGCGATGATGGGGAATAGGCCGAGTAGGGCAAACGACGCTAATACTGTAGGCGATACAATACCAGAGAGGCTATCAATGGTCGCCAATTGCGTTCCCGCATTTAAGTATACTGCTGTTCCTGGCAACATACCGATTTGGCTGGTTAGATAGAATCGAGTAACGGCCATTGGCGTTAACCCCATAAGCAGGTTGATGAGGAAAAACGGGAATACCGGAATCAAGCGCAAAGAAAATAGATAAAACGCACCATCTTTCTCAACACCTTGATTGATTGCGCTGAGTTTATTGCCAAATTTATCTTGAACCCACTCACGCAGTAGGTATCGGCTGCTGAGAAAAGCGATAGTCGCACCAATGGTGCTGGCAAACGAAACGAGCAGTAAACTTGTCCAAAAGCCAAACAGTGCAGCGCCAAGCAAGGTGACTACGGCCGCTCCTGGGATTGAAAACGCCGTTATCGCAATATAGGTGAAGAAATAGGTTGTTGCCGCAAGCAAGAAGTTTTCCTCAATGAGAGTATTCAACGCTTCCTGCTGCGCTTTCGCATTTTCTAATGTTAAGTATTGGCCGAAGTTGATACCTAAAAGGAGGATTACCGCGAGTAGGATAAGCCCCAAAATCAGTTTCTTATTCATATCATTCATCTCGTTTAGCTTGTTAAAGAATAAGACAGAACTGGGCGAAAAAAAATTTCAAAAAAAACCGCAGTGTAAAACTGCGGCTATGTTTTAAATCTTATGAAGCGGATTAGGAAAGGCCATTCATGAGTTCTTGTCGGCGTTCTTGTGGTACTACACTCCAATGCGTACCATTGATCGCTCCCTCAAGGGCCCAAAGCAATTCCAAACTTACACTAGATGCATGAGTTTGTTGAATTGCCTTGTACGCATTTAATGCGCCTTTGTCCTCTAGTTGCTCTACCGAATCGATGCCTGCTTTTTTAAGCATGCGTTCAGTCGCTAAACGTAGGTTTGGCAAATCTTTTAGTCGGTTAGGCTTTGTTGTTGCCTGTTGTTCTTTTTCAAGCTTGGCGCTTTCTAGAGACTTCCTTGCAACATCAAGGATTTTGTCGGTTGAATCCCATAGCTCGTCAGAAATAGCATAGTATTTCGTTACCACTGGGAAGCCACGTTTTTTATAGACGTAAGGTCTAAGTCCTTGAGTCTCGAAAGTAGATGAAGTTTTCTGATCCGCTCGGATGTGCAATTGATGATTTACTACTAGTGCAAACATAGTGTCATCTGCAAACAGTCCGAAGCCACCAAACATTGAGCGCGACTTGATCGTACCAAGTGCCTCAAATAGCTTCATAGAGTCTTTGAGTATCGGTTTATCCATGATGAGTTATCTCGGTGTAATTAGTATTACGCCACCAAAAATCAGGTCCGAGAGAATAGCAAATGCATGCAGTTATAATGTCATTAAAGGGTAAACTCGTTAAATGCATATTTGCCATCGGTAACCCCGCTACCTTCTACTGATACGACGATGATTGAAAATAACCATCATCGAAAACAGTCTTTAAAAACGATAGTCTTCAAAAATAGCAGTCTTCAAAAAAACAGCCGTTTTTAAAAATAACGGTCTTCAAAAACAAATAGTTAAGGCCGGAAGCTTTGCGTCCCACTCTTTCGAATGGTTTGCCCTGTGCGTGACGGTATCAGAATACTGCTTTCATTGAATTAACATCACATCCTGAATATGGAAGTGTGATATTAGTTCAATTAAAAAGGGGTATTTAATGAGTGTTGTTTCATATCTCTTAGCTAGATATGACAGTAAACTCGATAAATACAAATTCGAATACATTGAATTAAAACAGCATGTTATAGCGAAGCGCGTTAGGCTGTCTACTCTCAAATCGGTCAAGTGGTCATAGGTTCAGCGATAGTAAATTTACTTGCCTAAATTCAACCCAGTATGATGCGAAAATAGAGCAAAAATGGAAAGATTCAGAAAACAAAAAGCGCCCCTAACAAGGAGCGCTGAAAAGAATCACTATCGCATAGTGTACTTATTGATTAGTTAAGCTTGCTTACCGTGTTACGTACGACAATCTCTGGCTGCATTTCGAAAATACGTTTATCGTGTTCTTTATCTTTAATGCGTTCAAGCAAGATTTCGAATGCATTCTTACCTACACGACGTTTCGGTTGGTGAATTGTCGTTAGCGGCGGAGAGAAGTATTCAGCAAGTTCAATGTTGTCGTAACCGATCACAGAAATATCTTCTGGGATCTTAACGCCATTTTGTTGCAGACGGCTCATTAGGCCTAGTGCCATGGTGTCATTAAAACAGAATACTGCAGTCGGGCGTTTTTCCATTGCAGTAATGTTATCTGCAGCAAGAACGGCAGTATCACATTCAAAGTTACCCTCAAGAATCCAGTCTTCTTTAACGGTAAGGTTTGCTTCTGCCATTGCACGTCTAAAGCCAGCAATTCGCTCTTTACATGCTGCTTTATCGAAGTGGCCGCTTAAACAGGCAATTTCGCTATGACCATTGTCAATCAGATACTTAGTTGCTAGATAGCCGCCTTCTTCAGAGTTATCAATGATTTTATCTGCTTTCGAGCTTTCAGGGCCCCAGTCCATCACGACTTTAGGAATGTCTGCGTGGCGGTCTAGCATTTCTTGCAGTTCTTCTGTTAGGTCAGAACACATCACTAAAATGCCATCGACACGCTTTTCTGCAAGCATGCGAATATAGTCACGTTGTTTCTCGTAAATACCACCAGTATTACACAGGATCAATGTATAGCCTTGACGGTAACAGTAGCTTTCTACGCCATCGATCACTTCAGAGAAGAAAAGGTTCGTTGACTGAGTAACCAACATACCGATAGTGCGCGTTGAGTTACACTTTAAGCTGCGAGCAACAGCACTAGGCGCGTAATTGAGCTCATCAACCGCTTTCATTACTTTTTCTTGAGTGGTCTCAGCAACAAAACGAGTTTTGTTAATTACGTGCGACACTGTGGTGGTTGAAACGCCGGCTAAGCGAGCAACGTCTTTAATTGTGGCCATAAATGATGTCCTGTATCGAGCTACTGAATACCGTAGTGAAGACAACCATGCGCTTAGTGTCTTGCGCAAACTGAGCAGTTACGAAAAAGCAACGCTGATAGGTTCGGCAGTGGTTGTTCCGAAATCGGTATAAAAAGATTTGTAGCGACATTGGTTGCTGAGAAATATATTCCTTGATTAGTGATACAAGGAATGGCTCAGCAAGCAGAGTAATAAAACACAAAAACCGCTATATTTCAGCGGTTTACATATAAGTCATATTTAATCGTTTGCGCTCACATTTTAGACCTATGTGAGCAGGCTGGCAACATATTCAGCGATGGTTTTGTGCTTTTTATGTCACATTTTAACGGCTAAATTCACTGTACTTCTCTGAACCAGTGAGAAACAAACGAATAAAATAAGGGGGCTGTATGACGAGTCCCCCTAAAATAGCCCGCAATTATTCACCAAGAAGGTAGTCGCTGTCCAGTTTACAGAAAGCGATCAGCATTTGAGCAACACTAACGTAGAAGCCAAACTCATCGAATTGCTTACATTTTGCTGCAAACATAGGTAACCAAGTAAGCAGTTGCTTTTGGATGAAGTCGTTTTGTGCAACGAATGCTTCTTCCATATGTTTTTCTTGCTCGAGTTCGTTAGAGCGAATGATCATGTTGCCTAAGAAGTCGAGCTCTACAGCAAGGTGATCGGCTGGTTCTTTCAGGTTTTCATCGACCTGAACACCAAAGTCCGCCATGAGTTTTTCCATTTCTTCTGCTGGCTTATCGTTTAGAAGACCCGACTCACCGATGTACATGGAAGCGTATGGAAGTGCTCCGTGTTTTTCTGTTTTCAGAAATAGCTCACAAAAGTCTGCGGCAAGTTCGAGTTGAGCGTCTTCACGATCTTGAAGTCGGTTGAGTGCATCGACCAATGCATCGACTGATGTCTTTAGGGATTCGTTTTCACCTAGGCCAGCTAAAAAACTTCGGATTTCAACACTGTGGTAGCTCTCTAGGTCTTTTTCGGTAAGTTCTTTAGCGAATAGGCTAGAAAACCACCAGTAAATTTCGGCGCGTTTTTCGTTAAAAGCTTTCACTTCTTGCATTTTTTGCTCCTGAAATGATGCACTTAAGGCGGCATCTTGAAGTCACTTGAGTACAATCTCTTAAGTGTAAACAATTAAAATGAATAGCAGTAACTATAATTGTTATTGTTTATGGGTAATTATGCCTAGTTATTAATGGCAACAAATAAGCTTGCTTTGAATCAATAAAATCGCAAAATCTTGCTTTTTAATGTATCTATGACTAGAAATGTTACTAGTTATGAATAGAATACGTCTTGGAATAAAAAAGACAGAAAGTGGTGTAAATGAGCTATCACGTATTAGTCGTAGAAGATGATGTTGTAACTCGTAGTAAGTTAGCGGGCTACTTCCAAAATGAAGGTTACAAAGTCAGTGAAGCAGAAAGTGGCGCAGAGATGCGTGAAGTGCTTCAAGGTGGCGGTGTTGACTTGATTATGTTGGATATTAACCTGCCCGGTGAAGACGGTCTTATGCTTACGCGTGAATTACGCAGCCAATCAGATATCGGCATCATATTAGTGACAGGACGCACGGATAGCATTGACAAAATCGTTGGCCTAGAAATGGGCGCAGACGATTATGTGACAAAGCCTTTTGAGTTAAGGGAATTATTGGTTCGCGTTAAGAACTTATTGTGGCGTATCTCAGCGGCACGCAACGGTTCACAAAAGAACGCGAATGAAAGCAATGAAGAGCACATTGTGCGCTTCGGTGAGTGGACGTTTGATATTCAGCGTCGTGCGCTAAGCCGTAATGGTGAGCCAGTGAAGCTAACCAAAGCAGAATATGAACTGCTGGTTGCACTGTCTTCGTATCCAAACCAGGTGTTAAGCCGCGAACGTATTTTGAACATGATCAGCCACAGAGTGGATGCGCCAAATGACCGTACAATTGATGTATTGATTCGACGTATGCGCGCTAAGATGGAGTTTGATCCTAAGAACCCACAAATCTTTGTGACCGTTCATGGTGAAGGCTACATGTTCGCAGGTGACTAGTTACTATTAAATTAAAAAGTTATTGCGAAATAAAAAAGGAGAGCGCATGCTCTCCTTTTTTGTAACTGCTGATTTTTAGTAATTGTTTAATCACTTTCAGTTGTTGCTCAATAACTGAAAGCTATTGTTTTTCAACGGAATTCAGCTATGGCTGCTCTACTTCCACCATTGGCGTTTGTACAACGGTATCTCTCAGTTCTTGCCAAAGGCCGCCTAAATACTCATGCCAATAAATTTCCGTTTGTTCTAAGTACCGTGCTCTAGGTGAGTATTTGACCCAAGGTTGATGAATTTCATCGATAGCAAGGTAGTTCGTTGGTGCAGGGATAGGCTTAATTCCGGCTGCATGAAATTCATAGAGTGCACGTTTCATATGACTCGCAGACGTCACCAAAACGACTTCTTTTTGCTTCACAAACGCTGCCGCTTGTCTTGCCTCTTCCCAAGTGTCTTTAGCATCTTCCAGTAGAATAATATCGGATTTCGCAACGCCGAGTGCTAAGGCGACGTTTGCCATCATACGTGCATGGCTAATTTCCGACCCACCGTCATAGCCTGATAAGATGAGCTTCGCGCCCGGATACATGCGCAAAATTCGAATTCCCTCGGTTAAACGCATGAGTGCAGTGCGGCTTAGTTGAGATGTTGGTGGGATCTCATCATCGACCACATGACCATTTCCAAGCACCATCACGTAATCCACACTCTGAGAAGAGGGTAAGAATGCTTTGTATTCACGTTCTAGAGGCATCAATAATTTTGACGAAATCGGTTGGAAAGCAACCATAAAGATACCAACAAACGAGAGAAGAACAATGAAGCAACCTGTTTTGCGTTTGGCGGTAAAACTAATAAGAGCAAGACCTAATAATCCAATGAGTAGCAGTGCGGGCAAGGGCATGACCAGTGCGGTCACAACTTTTTTCAGCTCAAACATACATAAATAGTCCGAAAAAACATCAATTGATAATAAAAATGAGGGTGACCCTCTTTATTCCTGCTTTCCTTGTGCCAGAATAGCGGCACAATCCGTTATGATAACTCAAGCAGAAGTGACAGAAGACCGCAATTTCGACGATATCGCCCACAAATTTGCAAAAAATATTTACGGCTCCGATAAAGGGGAGATCCGGCAAATCATTGTGTGGGAAGATTTTCTACAGATTCTAAGTGAATTAGGCGCCGACCAGCAACCCCTAGACGTTTTAGATGCAGGGGGCGGTTTAGCGCAAATGTCGCAAAAGCTTGCTAAGCTCGGACATCGTGTCGCGTTATGTGATCTATCTTCGGAAATGCTACAGCTAGCAAAACAGGATATTGAAAAAAACGGTTTGCTTGAGCAGTATCGCCTGATTCATTCGCCTGTCCAGTCTATTGGTGAACATATGGACAGTCAGGTGGATTTTGTCATGTTCCACGCAGTGATGGAGTGGCTGGTGGATCCAAAGCCCGCTCTGGAAACGGTATTGGAGCAGGTCAAACCGGGAGGCATGGCTTCGGTTATGTTTTATAACCACCATGGCTTGGTCTACAAAAATGTGGTTTGTGGCAACATTCCTCATATTTTGGACGGTATGCCTCACCGAAAAAGATTTAAACTACAGCCACAAAAAGGTCTGAAACCAGAAGAAGTCTATCAGTGGATAGAAGATTCTGGATTTAGCATTTGTGGTAAGTCTGGTATTCGTTCATTCAGTGATTACATCGGTAATATGCAGTACATGGGCGATTACCAATTTGAAGATGTGTTGGCACTAGAAAAACAACTCTGTCGACAAGAGCCATACCTCTCATTAGGCCGCTATATTCATGTGTGGGCTAAAAAGAACGAGAAACAGGAATAACAATGAGTGAGATGACTCTCAATGCTGCAGAACAACCGATAGATGAATTGGTTGGCTGGGTTAAGCAGCACGATTTCTCGTTGAACCTGACCACTGAGCGATTGGCATTTCTGATTGCCGTCGCCGTATTAAGCAACGAAAGGTTTGACGAAGAATTGGGTGAAGGTGAGTTGCACGACGCATTTGCCATCGTCACTCGACTTTTTGATGAAACGGGTGAAGCATCGGCTTTTCGCGCAAACAATGCCATCAACGAAATGGTAAAGCAGCGTCTAATTAGTCGTTTTGTTAGTGAGATTACGGATGGGGCGAGTATTTATCGCTTGTCTCCGCTTGCTATCGGCATTACCGACTACTACGTACGTCACCGCGAGTTTTCAAAACTTCGCCTCTCCATTCAGCTATCAATGGTCGCTGATGAAATGGCAAAAGCGATTGAAGCGGCGCAAAAAGGGGGAACCCCGGGCCATTGGCAGAAAAACGTCTATGGAGTATTGAAATACTCTGTGGGTGAAATCTTCGACCAAATTGATCTCAACCAACGTGTGATGGATGAGCAGCAGCAATCTGTGAAGCAACAGATTGCAGATCTGCTTAACAAAGATTGGCGCGAAGCAATTAACAACTGTGAATCTTTGCTGTCCGAAACCTCAAGCACACTGCGCGAGCTACAAGACACGCTGCAAGCGGCCAGTGATGAACTACAAACTCAGATCCTGGACATTCAAGAGATTGTTTATGGTGATGCAGAGTTAGAGTTTATTGAAGAAGCGTTATTCGGTTTACAAATGAAGTTAGACCGTATTACGAGCTGGGGCCAGCAAGCGATTGACCTTTGGATTGGTTACGACCGTCACGTCCATAAGTTCATCCGTACAGCGATTGATATGGATAAGAACCGTGCGTTCAGTTCGCGTTTACGTCAATCCGTAAAAGACTATTTTGATATGCCATGGTATCTGACCTATGCCGATGCAGAAAGACTCTCCGATCTTCGTGATGAGGCTTTGGTTCTGCGTGACGATGAGGTAACAGGGCAAGTTCCAATGGAAGTGGAATACGAAGAGTTTCAACAAGTCAATGATGAGTTGTCTGAGCGTATTGGTGACATGCTTAAAGCACATAAAGAGCAAGGCACGCCAATCGATTTAAGTGTGGTGCTGCGCGATTACCTCGCACAACACCCTAGAACTCATCACTTTGATTTAGCCCGAATTGTTGTTGATCAGGCTGTGCGTCTAGGGTACTCAGAATCTGACTATCAAGCGGTTCAACCAGACTGGAAAGCAATCAACGAATTTGGGGCAAAGGTACAAGCAAATGTCATCGACCGATACTAATGAATACATGTCAGAGAATCTGGCAAAAGCAATTTCAAACCCTCTGTTCCCAGCGCTGGATAGTATGCTACGAGCAGGGCGTCATATCTCAAGTGAAGATCTAGATAACCACGCATTGTTGTCGGATTTCGAACTTGAGCTTTCTTCTTTCTATCAGCGCTACAACACTGAATTGGTGAAAGCGCCAGAGGGATTTTTTTATCTTCGTCCACGTTCAACATCTTTGATTGGCCGAAGTGTGCTTTCTGAGCTAGATATGCTGGTGGGTAAAGTACTTTGTTTCCTTTATCTAAGCCCAGAGCGTCTTGCCCATGAGGGTATCTTTACTAACCAAGAGCTATACGATGAGTTGCTTGCATTGGCTGATGAAAACAAGTTGATGAAGCTTGTGACCAACCGTGCAACAGGCTCTGACCTTGATAAAGAAAAACTGTTTGAAAAAGTACGTACGTCTCTACGTCGCCTTCGTCGTTTAGGCATGATCATCAATATTGGTGAAACCGGTAAGTTCAGTATCAGTGAAGCAGTATTTCGTTTTGGTGCGGATGTGCGCATTGGTGATGATATGCGTGAAGCACAACTTCGCTTGATCCGTGACGGTGAAGCCGTGGTTCATACCAAAGAGCCAAGCCAAGGCAGCTTGTTGTCTGAAGAAGATCAAGAAAGCCAAGATGAGCAAGAAAACCTAGAAGAAGCAACACAAGAGAGTGAAGCATGAGCATGATTGAACGCGGTAAATACCAATCGCTAACCATGGTCAACTGGAACGGCTTCTTTGCCCGTACGTTTGACATCGATGGTCTGGTAACCACGCTATCAGGTGGTAACGGTGCAGGTAAATCAACCACAATGGCGGCGTTCATCACCGCATTGATTCCTGACCAAACGCTACTGCACTTCCGTAACACCACAGAAGCAGGCAGCAGCCAATCGTCTCGCGACAAAGGTCTGTACGGTAAGTTGCAGCCTGGCGCCTGTTATGCGGCGCTAGATGTGGTGAACTCACGTAACCAACGCCTATTGTTTGCAGTAAAACTGCAGCAAGTTGCGGGTCGTGATAAGAAAGTAGACATCAAACCGTTTGTTATTCAAGGCTTGCCAAGCCATGTTAAACCGACGGATATCTTGGTTGAAAGCGTATCTGCGACTCAAGCTCGCGTACGTCAAATTAATGAAGTTAAAGATGCCGTTGCGGAGTTTGAGGGAGTGCAGTTCAAAGCGTTCCCATCAATTGTGGACTATCACGCGCAAATGTTTGAATTCGGTGTCATTCCGAAGAAACTACGCAACTCAAGCGATCGTTCTAAGTTCTACCGTCTGATTGAAGCATCGCTTTACGGTGGTATCTCAAGTGCGATTACGCGCTCGCTACGTGACTACCTTCTGCCACAAAATGGCGGTGTGAAGAAAGCATTCCAAGATATGGAATCGGCGCTGCGTGAAAACCGCATGACGCTAGAAGCGATTAAAACCACACAAACTGACCGTGATTTGTTTAAACACTTGATCACAGAGTCGACCAATTATGTGGCCGCGGATTACATGCGCCACGCCAACGATCGTCGTAACAAGTTAGATAAAACGCTGTCGCTACGTTCAGAGCTATTTGGTTCTCGTGAAACTCTCGTTGAGCAAAACAACCTGCTTAACCGTGTTCAAGAAGAGCTAGAACTGTTGATCGAGTCGGAATCGGCGCTAGAGCAAGATTACCAAGCGGCTTCTGACCACTTGCAACTGGTGCAAAATGCACTGCGTCAGCAAGAGAAGATCGAACGCTACCAAGAAGATCTTGAAGAGCTGAGTGAGCGTCTTGAAGAACAGATGATGGTAGTGGAAGAAGCGCAAGAACGCGTGATGATGGTAGAAGAGCAAGCGACCGTTGCGGAAGAAGAGGTGGATAGCCTTAAGACGCAGCTGGCGGACTACCAACAAGCACTCGACGTTCAACAAACTCGTGCACTTCAATACCAACAAGCGGTTCAAGCGCTGGAGAAAGCGAAACAGCTACTTGGCGATGACAGCCTAACGGCAGAATCGGCACAAGCGCTTGTCTCTGAGCTTAAGAGCAAAGAATCAGAAAGCACCAATGCGTTGCTATCGGTTAAGCACAAACTGGATATGTCTTCTGCAGCAGCAGAGCAGTTTGAAACCGCGCTTAAACTGGTACAAAGCATCGTTGGTCAAGTTGAGCGTAAAGACGCGTCTGAACATGCGAAACCGCAATTGCGAAAGCGCGTGAATCTCAGCAGATTGCGCAAAACGAACAGCAATGGCGTGCACAGCACCGTGACCTTGAGCGTAGCCTTAACCAGCAGCGTCAAGCGCGCGAGCTAGTCAATGAATACCAAAAGCAGTTCCATGTTGAACTGACGGACGAAATCACGTTTGAACAAGAACGTGAGCGTCACGCGATGCAAATCGACTCGCTAGAAATGACGCAGGAAGACGTGCGTGAGCAACGCAGCGAACAGCGTCGTCTAGAGCAAGATGCAGCAGCGGAAATCAACAAGCTAGAAGCCATTGCTCCAACTTGGATTGCGGCGAACGATGCGCTAGAAAAACTGCGTGAGCAAAGTGGCGCTGAGCTAGAAGATAGCCAGTCAGTCATGAGCCAAATGCAAGTGGTGCTTGAGCAAGAGAAGACCCTTTCTCTGGCGAAAGACAAACTGGCAGAGCGACGCAGCCAACTTGACACTGAGATTGAGCGTCTTGCTTCTCCTGGTGGTTCAAACGACCCTCGCCTGAAAGGTTTGGCAGATACACTAGGCGGCGTATTGCTGTCTGAGATCTACGATGACATCACGATTGATGACGCGCCTTACTTCAGTGCGATGTACGGCCCGGCTCGTCACGCTATCGTTGTATCTGATCTGTCTGGTATCGAAGAGAAACTGGTAGAGCTAGACGACTGTCCAGAAGACTTGTACATCATTGAAGGTGACATCGATGCCTTTGATGACAGCTCATTCGATGCAGAAGAGTTAGAAGGCGCGGTTTGCGTTCGTATGAACGATCGCCAAATGCGTTACTCTCGCTTACCTGAGATCCCACTGTTTGGTCGTGCGGCACGTGAGCAGCGTTTAGAGCTACTGCGTAACGAACGTGAAGAAGTGGTAGAAAAGCACGCAAAAGCGGCATTTGACTCGCAGAAAATGCAGCGTCTGTACCAAGCGTTCAACCAGTTTGTGGCAAGCCACATTCAAGTAGCGTTCGAAGCAGATCCAGAACAAGCGCTGGCGAGCATTCGCGACAAGCGTAACCAAATTGTTCGAGTATTGGCGGATCTCGATGCCAAAGAGCAACAACAACGTTCTCAGCTTCAAATCAGCAAGCAAGCATTGTCCTCTTTGGATAAGCTTGCACATCACATGGCATTGATTGAAGACGATACGCTACAAGCGCGCTTTGATGAGTTGGAAGAGAAAATTGCACAACTATCAGAAGCAAAAGCATTTCTAACCAACCACGCAAAAGCGGTGGCAGAGTTGGAAAAAGTGTCTGTTGCGCTAGACGCTGACCCAGAGCAATTCGATGCACTAGCAGCCGAATACAAAGCAGCAGATGAGCAGCTACAAGATCTCAAGAAGCAAATCTTTGCACTCTCAGATCTCGTTGAGCGCCGCCACTACTTCGCTTACTCAGATTCAGTAGACCTGCTGAACAAGAGCAGCGAACTGAGCGAACAGCTAAAAGCGAAACTGGTTCAAGCTGAACAAATGCGTACTCGCTCTCGTGAAGAGTTGAAACAGTCGCAAGGTCAAATGAACCAATACAACCAAGTATTGGCGTCGCTGAAGAGTTCACACCAAGCGAAACTGGAAACGGTTCAAGAGTTCAAACAAGAGCTGCAAGAGTTTGGAGTTAACGCCGACGAAGGTGCGGAAGAACGCGCTATACGTCGTCGTGACGAACTGCATGAACGCCTACACACTTCTCGTTGCCGTAAGAGTGAATACGAACGAACCATCACCTCTACAGAACTAGAGATGAAAGCGCTTGTTAAACGCCTAAAGAAAGTGCAAAAAGACTACGTTGAGCTACGTACATTCGTGGTTGCAGCAAAAGCGGGATGGTGTTCGGTACTTCGCCTAGCGCGTGAGAACGATGTTGAACGTCGTCTTCACAAGCGCGAGTTAGCTTATATGTCGGCGGATGAACTGCGTTCAATGTCGGATAAATCATTGGGTGCGCTGCGTCTTGCGGTTGCAAACAACGATGATCTGCGTGATGCGTTGCGTCTATCCGAAGATAATGCTCGCCCAGAGCGTAAAGTTCTGTTCTATATCGCAGTTTATCAACACCTTCGTGAACGTATTCGTCAGGACATCATCCGTACTGATGATCCGGTTGAAGCAATCGAAGAGATGGAAGTAGAACTGGCGCGTCTAACGGAAGAGCTAACGCAACGTGAAAACCGCCTAGCGATCAGCTCTGAGTCAGTAGCAAGCATCATCAAGAAAACGATTCAGCGTGAGCAAAACCGTATTCGTATGCTTAACCAAGGCCTGTCGAATATTTCGTTTGGTCAGGTGAAAGGCGTGCGCCTAAACGTGAAGATCCGCGAAAGCCACGAAGTGCTGTTGCATGGTCTAGCAACGCAGCAAGAGCAGCATAAAGATCTGTTTGAGTCGACTCGCTTTACTTTCTCTGAAGCGATGGCGAAACTGTTCCAACGAGTGAACCCGCATATTGATATGGGCCAACGTTCTCCTCAGGTTCTGGGTGAAGAACTACTGGATTACCGTAACTACCTAGAGCTAAGTGTGGAAGTGAACCGTGGTTCTGACGGCTGGCTACAAGCAGAATCTGGCGCGCTATCAACGGGTGAGGCGATCGGTACTGGTCAGTCAATTCTATTGATGGTTGTTCAGAGCTGGGAAGAAGAGTCACGTCGTTTACGTAGTAAAGACATTGTGCCATGTCGTCTGTTGTTCCTCGATGAGGCAGCACGTCTGGATGCGAAGTCTATTTCGACACTATTCGAGCTTTGTGATCGCCTGGATATGCAGCTTCTTATCGCGGCGCCAGAAAATATCAGCCCAGAGAAAGGCACGACCTACAAACTGGTTCGTAAGGTGTTTAAAGACCACGAGCACGTACACGTTGTTGGTCTGCGTGGATTTGGTCAAACCGATAAACCAAAGAGCGAAGCTCAAGAACTGATTGAAGAGCTTGAAGCATAGACTCTGAGTTAAACAAAACGCCCGCCATATTCGCGGGCGTTTTTGTATCTGATGAGACGTTATAGCAAGTTAGGATGGCTCTTTATTGATTACGATTAGTGAAGAAACTTAGGCGTAATAAAACCGAGAATGCAGAACAACAGTCTCGGTTTTTTATTATGCGCTAGTTAGGAGGCGCTACTCCTCTGAAAAGTCGTTTCCTTGTTCGATCATTTCAGCAAGCTCATTAAGTGCTTGGACAGAGAGCTCTGACAAACGTTGTAAGTGTTGGTCTAAAGTTTCCTGTTCTACAAGCTGGGGGTTAATTATTGTATTTTTGTTTTGTTGCATCGCCCAACCTCTCGAGTTGAGTAAGGGGGAGTAATCATGATAGTCAAAGAGTCGAACAAAAAAGAAACAATCGATGTTTAAATTGTTAGGTTGATCATTGTTTATGGAAAGGTGGTGTGTTTTTTTAGAAAGCGAGCAATAACGTGAAGAAATGAAATAACGCTAGCACCACCGAATGGGATGCTAGCGAAAGGGTTTAGAATTGAGATTTGACGCCGAATTTCTCGATTGCGTAGGCGACGCGTTCTAGTGGTTTAGGGTACTCAGCAGGCATCCCAAGCGCTTCAATATGCTTTAAACGTGGTAATAAGCCAGCGCCGTTTGCAATTTGAATTGCGAGACCTGGACGTGCGTTAAGCTCCAGTACCATAGGGCCTTCTTCTTTATCCAACACCATGTCTGTACCCATATAGCCAAGGCCAGTCATTTCCCATGCACTTGATGCAAGCTCTAACAAGCGTTCCCAGTGGGGGACTTGTAGCGTTGATAAGTCTTTACCCGTATCTGGGTGGTGTGTGACGGGTTGGTCAAACTGGACGGCTCGAATTGCTTTTCCTGTTGCGATATCAATACCTACGCCAACCGCACCTTGGTGTAAGTTTGCTTTACCATCAGAGGCGGAGGTTGAACAACGCATCATCGCCATGACAGGGTAGCCTTTAAATACGATGATTCGTACATCCGGAACGCCCTCATAACTGAAGCCATCAAAGCAATCATCAAACTTGATAAGGTTCTCAACCACAGCTACATCGTTTTTTCCGCCAAGCGAGAATAGGCCAGCTAATGCATTACTAATATGGCGTTCTACCTCTTCTTTGTTACAGGTCGAACCGGATGGTTTTGTGTAAACGCCATCCTTGTGAGAAGTAATCACCAAGATCCCTTTACCGCCACTGCCTTGTGCTGGCTTGATGACAAATCCAGGCCAATCTTCAACCATCTTATGAATGGTTTTGACTTCCGCTTGGCTATTGATCACGCCAATCAATTTAGGAACTGTGGCACCTGCTGCTTCGGCAATGATCTTGGTCTTGAGCTTATCGTCCACCAAAGGGTATTTAGAACGGTCATTATAGCGCCCAATATAACTATGGTTGCGCTTGTTCATTCCCATAATACCCTTATGGCGAAGTTTTCCTGGCGAAGTAAAACGTTCAAACATCGTTTAGTCCTCCGCTAGTGGCTTAAAGCGACGCAGCTCTGTTAGACGGTAACCCGTGTAAGTACCGAGTAATAAGATTCCTGCCAATACAATAAGTTGTAGGCCAATAAAGTTAAACGTTAGGTGTTGAATGTAAGGGTTGGTCATCGCTAGGTAAACCAAAACAGCAGTTAACAGCGAACCACCACCTTGCATTGCTACTTCTTTCGCCCCTTCTTCTTCCCACAGAATAGACATACGTTCGATCGTCCAAGACAAGATGATCATAGGGAAGAATGTAATCGTGAGACCTTCAGTGAGACCAATCTTGAATGCCACGACCGTGAAGACCGAGATGATCATGATAACCGTAATAATGACGGCGGAGATCCTCGCGACAAGAAGGAGGTTTAGCCTTGATAGATAGCTTCGAATGATCAAACCAGTGCCGACGATTAATAGGAAACCGACAATACCGGTCACTAGCTGAGTTTGTACAAACGCAACGGCAATCAGAACAGGCATGAATGTACCAGACGTTTTTAGACCGATGATGACACGCAGGAATACAACAATAAGTGCACCGATTGGAATCAACATGATGGTCTTAAACATGGCTTGCTCTTCTAAAGGCAAACTATGAATAGAGAGGTTAAGTAAGCCATCCGCTTCCACTTTGTTATCCGTTGCTTGTTGAGGCGTCACTTCTTGTTTGATCATTGAGAAGTGAACTTGGCTGTTTTTACCGCCAACTAAATCAAGCAGTGATACGTTTGATTCATCCCAAACGAGCAAGTTAGGCTGCGCTGCGGCTTGTTCTGAATTTGGAGAGAACAATACCCATTCATCACCAGACCAGACTTGAACCATTGGTTGAATCGTTTGACGTCGACGACCATCTTCAAGTTCGATGACACCAACAATCTTGCTTTGGACACCGGCGGTTAATAGGATTTTGCTTAACGCATCCGTGCGGTCAAAATCGTTCAGAATCAGAGCTGCGTTTTGGCTGTCAGGATCATTGAGAGTTTTGATCAGTTCACGAGCAAAGGTGACATTATCAGCCGAGCGGCTCATCGCACGTTCAATTAACGCGTTTGCTGCTGCTTGCTGAGGTGCAGAAAGCGTTGGTTGGACAATATCTTCTGTTGGAGGTTGTGGATTAACTTTCGCTTGAGGGTCAACAAGGAACTGAGCCTTGTAATAAATAGTTTGTGGCCCTTTAGCCTGACGAATAGACCATTCTGCTCGGCGACCTGAATCAGAGTCCACATAAGAAACACCGTAACCTGGTGATGATGCTGACTCACCAATGAGCGTGTAGCCTTTTTGAGTATGTGGTGCAGCAAGTGACGCTTTTACTTCACCGCCATTTGCGTTGAATTCGATGCGAGCTTCAACATCCCAAACTTGACGAGTTTCACCTGGCGTCCATGGAACGCCGTAGTTTTCGTGTCTAAAAACACTCAAAGCAATGCCTGCAACCACCAATAGAATGATTGACAAGTAGAACGGTATTCTTGAGGTCATAATTTACCTTTTTATTTTTGGTCTTCTTCCGTTTGAATATATTTACGACTCACATCTACCATGGCAATGTCGCGTAAAAACTCTCTTCCTAGTAGAACAGGATGGTTCATTTGAGAACGATCTGCCAACGTAAATTGCGCTTTTTCATGAATTTTTCCGACACGGACCCAAAGCTCTACAACTGCTCGGCGTTCGAGTTCATCTGTCGTTGCTTGGCGAATTTTTACGTAGCGAATAATTGGTGCTTCGATCCAAATATCTTTCTCTGCATCTGACTTGGTATTGTCTGCTAAGTGAAAGCGAACCCAGTTTTTGCCGTTTCTCTCAAACTCTTCAATATCAACCGCATTCAGAGACGAAGTTGCCGCCCCCGTATCCACGCGAGCATCAAAGGTTTGCTTGATCGAATCAATAGTTACGCGCTCAATCGAGCCAAGAACAATCTCATGAGTTGGGGTTGCTTGAATTGGAGCAGGAGCTTGAACGATGATAGGGTCTTTGGGTTTTCTTACTTCAGCCATCGCCTCATCACGGAAAGCGATAAGTTCGCTTTCCAGCTTATCGACGTGATCTTCAAGGCTTTCTATATAATCGGATTGATTACTAAGTTGGAGTTCTAAATTAGAGACTCGGGTATTAAAGTTTGTCTCAGAGGCTTGGATAGCAGCTAGCGTTTCTTGGTGGTACTGCTCGCCTTTCGTAAGAGTGCATCCTGAAAGTAGGGCGATCGCAACAACCGGAGTCAATCGTGTAAACATTGATAACCTTGGATTGGATGAAGTCGTTTATTTTTAGTAGTTTAGCTCAGAACGCCGAATGGTCACAAGAAAGAATCTATTGCAGACTCTTATAGAGTGAGGATTAGTGACGTTACGCTAAAAAATAAAGGATGCAATTGGCATCCTTTATAAGATTCATGGAGAGATTAATGTCTTAACGGCGGGAATGAGTTAAGACAATGTCAGAAATCTCAGCGAATTATGGTTTACGTGCCACAAGTACTGCTCGACGAGGTGCAGGGTAGCCCTCAATGGTTTTGCTTGGATCGCTCGGGTCTAAATAATCCGGTAATGAGTTGTGCGTCATCCAATCCGTAGTACGTTGTTCATCTACAGAGGTCACATTTTCATCTACGATGCGAACGTCTTCAAAGCCGACAAGTTCTAACCAAACTTTAAGCGCTTTCGCTGATGGGAAGAAGTACACATTACGCATCTGTGCGTAGCGAGAGGTTGGCACCAAGACTGCGTTCTCATCTCCCTCAATCACCAATGTTTCTAGCACCAGTTCACCACCGGATACCAATTGATCTTTAAGTTGCACTAAGTGATCAAGCGGCGAACGACGGTGGTAAAGTACACCCATACTAAATACGGTATCGAATGCTTCTAACTTAGGCAGCTGTTCAATACCTAATGGTAGTAAATGCGCACGTTGGTCATCACCCATGAGCTTGCGCATGGCTTCAAATTGAATTAGGAACAGGTGAGATGGATCGATACCAACACAAAGGCGAGCACCTGCACCGAGCATGCGCCACATGTGGTAACCATTGCCACAGCCAACATCGAGAACGCTGCGGTTTTCGAGCGGAGAAATATGAGGAAGAACTCGGTCCCATTTCCAGTCACTGCGCCATTCAGTATCGATATGGATGCCATGAACATGATATGGCCCTTTGCGCCATGGATGGAATGTACGCAGCAAGCTTTCAAGTTTCTTTAACTCACCAATGTGCATCGGTTCGTTATTCGAAATAGTGACTGAATTTATGATATCAACATTATCAGGCTGACCAGCAGGGATCTTGTTCAGGGCTTTCAACCAGCGACCAAAGTCACCGTGCTCTGCATTTTGCCAGTCCGTTAGCTGTTGTGGTAACACGTTCAGCCAAGGTTGAAGACGGGTGTCTTGGGCAATTAATTGGTAGAAATTTGCAAAGTTAAACATAGTTAGTTCATCGCTGAGTTGATGTTATAAAAATAAATAGTAGCTATAAAAATAAGTCGCTATAACCATAAGTTGCTATAAAAATAAATCGCTATAAAAATAGTCAGTTAGTGACTTTCGCTCGTATCGGTTTAAGCACTAAGCCGTTTACTTGATGGCGAACATCGAGCCAAAGTTAAAGCACTGGAACCAAACGTCGTAGCTTGAGAAACCAATTTTAGCAAAACGCTCTTTATGGTCTTTCTTTGAATCAGGACGCATGACGTTTTCGATTGCGCTGCGTTTTTGACTGATCTCTAGCTCACTGTAGCCATTGGCACGTTTAAAGTCATGATGCAGGTCGATCAGTAGTTCATTTGATACTTCATCTTCAAACACGTATTTTTCTGACAAAATCAAAATACCACCAGGACGCAGACCTGCGTAGATCTTTTCTAATAGCGCATAGCGATCTTCTGGTGATAGAAATTGTAGTGTGAAGTTAAGTACGACAACCGATGCATTTTCAATTTCGATATTGCGAATATCGGCTTCTACGACTGTCACAGGTGTGTCACTGCGGTACGCATTGACGTGCAACTTACAGCGTTCAACCATCGCAGGTGAGTTGTCGACGGCAATGATCTGACAACCCTCTTGTTTGATATGACGGCGCATTGACAGTGTTGCAGCGCCCAAAGAACAACCTAAGTCATAGATGGTCGAATGTGGTTTAACAAAACGTTCAGCTAGCATACCGATTGCAGAAATGATGTTGCTGTAACCCGGTACGGAGCGCTGAATCATATCTGGAAAAACTTCCGCTACGCGTTCATCGAACGTGAAATCCCCAATTTTATCGATTGGAGCCGAAAAAATAGTATCTGGATTGCTATTAGGGTTCATAACCAAATCTCTGCATGCAGCGGCCTGAAACGTCAGGCATCAAAAAAGGCGCGTATTTTATGGGAAATTCGCGCCTCTGTCATTTTCTTAATTATAAGTGCATTTAAAACATCTGTATTTGCGAGTTACCATCGTTGGCTGGAAATACCGCTAAATTAGGCAATGAAAGTTTAAGCTGCTGTTGTTTATACAGCTTTTCGGCTAGCTCTGGAGCCTGTACGTTATCTGGCGTGTGAATCATTAAATACGGCTGAATACCTTGTTCAACCCACAACGGTAGCTTTTGCAGCCAAGGTTCGAAAAAGCGTAAGTTCTCCTCCATGTTAGGATGACCAATAAAGCGAATCATTGGATGCGTGGCCGTCGCGATAGCATGCACCGGTACGCGAGGCTTGTGCTGGTGGGCATCGATCACGGCTTGAGAGGTTGGTTTGGCGGCAAACACTGGGCGACTGTCCATAATGATTCGATTAATACCACTTTCTAATAGCCATTGGTTTAAAGCGCGTTCATCGTCTCCTTTGGAGAAAAACGCCATATTGCGTACTTCTACGCCCAATGGAAAGTTCGGCGGGAATCGGGCACAAAAGGTTTTGAGCCTATCAAGGTTCTCAGGTCCAAAAGCTGCAGGCAATTGAATGGTCCATTGTCCAACGCGTTCATGCAAAGGTTCCATTATTTTCATGAAATCAATCAGTTGTTCATCTACGCCTCTTAGCATCTGATCGTGAGTGATTGCTTTGGGGAGTTTGAACGTAAATTTGAAATCATCGTGTGTTGCGGCTTTCCAATTCTGAACGGTATTTGTCGTAGGAGTGGCGTAAAAAGTGGTGTTGCCCTCGACAGTGTGGAAAACCCGAGCGTACTTCTCTAGTCGCTCCGCAGGTTTTGTGCCACTGCCATAAAAGCTTTGTTGCCACTGATTGTGTGACCACATTGTTAATCCAAGTCTTAGAGGTAAACCAACCATGACGACTCCACTGTTATGTTGATGGTCGATACTTTACGAGAGTTTTGCTGAAACGGATAATTTCAAGGTATAATCATCCTCAACTTTTCTGCTTTGGTGCGCTTTTGAGCATTTGTTGTACTAAAAAGCACCAGGGAATGATAAAACACACTTAATTGTATGTTGAGTAGTCGATTTTTATAGGCTTTCAGCGTATAAATAAATCTTTACTCTGCTCGGCAATGACGCTGAGAGAGACTCGTTAATAATTTTTGAGAGATTGGGAATTTCATTATGCGTACCCATTACTGTGGTCACCTGAACAAGTCCCTTGCAGGACAAACTGTAGAACTATGCGGCTGGGTTAACCGTCGTCGTGATTTAGGCGGTCTGATTTTTATCGATATGCGAGATCGTGAAGGCGTTGTTCAGGTAGTTGTCGATCCAGATATGGCGGATGCTTACAAAGTAGCAGAGCAACTACGTAATGAATTCTGTATCAAACTAACGGGTGAAGTTCGCGCACGTCCAGAAAGCCAAGTAAATGCTGGCATGGCAACCGGTGAAGTAGAGATTCTGGCGACAGGTCTTGAAATCATCAACCGTTCTGACGTTTTACCATTAGACTTCAACCAAAAGAACTCTGAAGAGCAACGTCTAAAGTACCGTTACCTGGACCTACGTCGTCCAGAGATGAGCGACCGCATCAAGCTGCGTGCTAAAGCATCAAGTTTCGTACGTCGTTTCCTAGATGACAACGGTTTCCTAGACATCGAAACGCCAGTACTGACTAAAGCGACCCCAGAGGGTGCTCGTGACTACCTAGTACCTAGCCGTGTTCACAAAGGCAGCTTCTACGCGCTTCCTCAGTCTCCACAGCTATTCAAACAGCTTCTAATGATGTCTGGTTTTGACCGTTACTACCAAATCGTTAAGTGTTTCCGTGACGAAGACCTACGTGCTGACCGTCAACCAGAATTCACTCAGATCGATATCGAAACGTCATTTATGACGGCTGATCAAGTACGTGAAAAAACGGAAGAGATGATTCGTCAAATGTGGCAAGAGCTACTGAACGTTGATCTAGGCCAGTTCCCAGTAATGTCATTTGAAGAAGCGGCACGTCGTTTTGGTTCTGATAAACCAGATCTACGTAACCCACTAGAGCTCGTTGACGTTGCAGACATCCTAAAAGATGTCGACTTCAAAGTATTCTCTGGTCCTGCTAATGACGAAAAAGGTCGTGTAGCAGTGATTCGTGTACCAGGTGGCGCTGCGCTATCTCGTAAGCAAATCGACGAATACACTAACTTCGTAGGTATTTACGGTGCGAAGGGGCTAGCATGGATGAAAGTAAACGACCGTGCAGCAGGCTTTGAAGGTGTGCAGTCTCCAGTGGCTAAGTTCCTAAACGAAGAAGTTGTAGCACAACTGCTTGATCGTACTCAGGCTGAAACTGGCGATATCATCCTATTTGGTGCAGACAGCAAACGTGTTGTAACTGAAGCGATGGGTGCACTACGTCTTAAGCTAGGTACTGACCTTGAGCTAACGGACAAGTCAGCTTGGAAACCGCTATGGGTTGTTGACTTCCCAATGTTTGAAGAAGACGACGAAGGTAACCTACACGCGATGCACCACCCGTTTACTTCTCCTTTAGGCCTAACGGCTGAAGAGTTGAAAGCGAACCCTGCATCAGCAAATTCAAATGCGTACGATATGGTTATCAACGGCTACGAAGTGGGCGGTGGTTCTGTACGTATCCATAATGCAGAAATGCAAGCGGCAGTATTTGATATCCTAGGTATTGATGCCGATGAGCAAAAACTGAAGTTTGGCTTCCTACTAGACGCACTGAAATTCGGTACACCTCCACACGCAGGTCTTGCATTCGGTCTAGACCGTCTAGTGATGCTACTTTGTGGTACTGATAACATCCGTGACGTTATCGCATTCCCTAAAACAACGGCTGCAGCGTGTCTTCTAACAGACGCACCAAGCGTTGCTAACCCAGCAGCACTTGAAGAGCTTGCTATTGCAGTGACAGCGGCAAAAGCGAAAGACGCAGAATAAGCACTCATTTGGTCATGCGATCGAAATAAATAACAAAACTCCCGCACCTGCGGGAGTTTTTGTTTTAATAAAAGATGTAGAACAGGAATTGACATGTCAATTATTCTTGGAATTGACCCAGGCTCACGTATTACGGGCTATGGCGTAATTCGTCAACAAGGTCGTCATTTGCAATATCTCGGTAGTGGTTGTATTCGAACGTCTGAGAAAGAATTGCCAGGCCGTCTTAAGCAAATTTATGCGGGCGTGACCGAAATCATCACTCAGTTTCAACCAGACGTTTTTGCTATTGAACAGGTATTTATGGCGAAGAATGCCGATTCCGCTTTAAAACTTGGTCAAGCTCGTGGCAGCGCGATTGTAGCGGCAGTTAACGCGGACCTTCCTGTTTATGAGTATGCGGCTCGTCTTATTAAGCAAGCGGTTGTTGGTACGGGCGGGGCAGATAAAGTACAAGTGCAGCATATGGTGCAGCACATGCTTAAACTGCCAGCGAAACCTCAAGCCGATGCGGCGGATGCGCTTGGCGTGGCAATTTGTCACGCAAATACCAATAAGACGCTTATTGCATTGGCTGGCAAAGCCACAAGTGCGCGTAAAGGACGTTACCGATAAAGCGACCTGAGCTAGGCTCTTATACTCTCAATATTTGCTTTTTTGTTCCGTCATCCTCCCAAAAACTATCATCTAAATAGACAAAGGACTGGATGTCTATCCAGTTCTTTATTATCCTGTCGCAAATTCATTTCCAAAGAGTATTTATCGTGATCGGACGTCTTCGCGGCATTCTGCTAGAAAAGCAACCACCTGAAGTTTTAATTGAAGTTAATGGCATTGGTTATGAAGTTCAGATGCCAATGAGCTGTTTCTACGAACTGCCAAATGTCGGCGAAGAGGCCATTATTTATACTCATTTTGTCGTTCGTGAGGATGCGCAGTTACTTTATGGCTTTAACACAGTAAAAGAACGCGCATTGTTCCGTGAAGTTATCAAAGCCAATGGTGTGGGGCCTAAGCTTGGCTTGGGGATCCTTTCTGGTATGACGGCAAGCCAATTTGTTGCTTGTGTTGAACGTGAAGATATCTCGACGCTTGTGAAGTTGCCTGGTGTTGGTAAGAAAACCGCTGAACGCCTAGTGGTTGAAATGAAAGACCGCTTGAAAGGTTGGGGCGCTGGCGATCTGTTTACTCCGTTTACGGATGCAGCACCTACAGATTCTGGCTCTGCGGTTTCTAACAATGCCGAAGAAGAAGCAGTCAGCGCGCTATTGGCTTTAGGTTACAAGCCAACACAAGCATCAAAAGTGGTATCACAAGTGGCTAAACCTGAGATGACTAGCGAACAATTGATCCGCGAAGCACTAAAATCAATGGTGTAATGGGAATTTCAAGAGAATAATATGATTGAAGCCGATCGTTTAATCGCACCTCAAAATCCAGCATTCCGCGAAGAAGATGTTATAGACCGTGCAATACGTCCAAAGAAACTGGCGGATTACCAAGGGCAGGATCACGTTCGTGACCAAATGGAAATCTTTATCAAGGCGGCTCAATTACGTAAGGAAGCCCTTGACCACTTGCTGATTTTTGGACCTCCTGGCCTAGGTAAAACTACGCTCGCCAATATCGTTGCTAATGAGATGGAAGTGAATATTCGCACTACGTCTGGTCCTGTGCTTGAGAAAGCAGGGGATTTGGCAGCGTTACTGACCAATCTAGAAGAAAACGATGTTTTGTTCATTGATGAGATACACCGTCTAAGCCCAATGGTTGAGGAAGTGCTGTATCCCGCAATGGAAGACTACCAATTGGATATCATGATCGGTGAGGGGCCAGCGGCGCGTTCAATTAAGATTGATTTACCGCCGTTTACCTTGATCGGTGCGACAACACGAGCTGGTTCATTGACGTCACCATTACGTGATCGCTTTGGTATCACACAACGTCTTGAATACTATAAAGTGAAAGATCTCCAACACATTGTACAGCGCAGTGCAGATTGTCTTGGGCTTTCTATGGAATCTGAAGGGGCTCTGGAAGTCGCGCGTCGTGCTCGTGGTACGCCACGAATCGCCAACCGCTTGCTACGCCGAGTTCGAGATTACGCTGAAGTAAAAGGCGATGGTCATATCAGTGCCGACGTGGCTGATAAAGCTCTAAACATGTTGGATGTTGATGCTGAGGGGTTTGACTATATGGATCGCAAGCTACTACTCGCAATTATGGAAAAATTTGGTGGTGGTCCGGTTGGGCTTGATAACATGGCAGCGGCGATCGGTGAAGAAAAAGACACGATTGAAGACGTACTTGAGCCGTATCTTATTCAACAAGGTTACTTGCAACGAACACCACGTGGTAGAATCGCAACCGATCGTGCGTACCTTCATTTCGGTATTGAAAAATAAGATTTCATAGCTGAGTGTTTGTCGCTCAGCTTTTGATTAAGTTTGACTAACTTCTCATTTATAAAAATTCCTCTAACCACAAAGAGGTAATCATTCGTGCGTAATTGTTAATGTGATGTTTGCTTTTAAGCTAATGATTCCTTGTCTATTTACTGCGGTATAACAAGTTCCTTTGGTGGCTATTGATCTGAATCAAAGTGATGGATTTTTGTTCAAATTCAGCACATAAAGATTGATGTACATCAAAGCGCTTTCTCCCTATAAACCTTTTGAAACAATCTGTTTTTACAAGTAATATTAGACCTAGCTATATTAGCTGATGCTTAACAATTAACTAACCAACAAAGTACATTTTTGCAACAATATGTTGTGATAATTCAACATTATTCAAGTGTTAATAACGCTTGTACATGGATTGCAATATGTAGAGAGTGTCATTCAGCCGACACATAGGAGTTACCATGATTGACGTAGTTGATCTGTCGCGGTTGCAGTTTGCACTGACAGCGATGTATCACTTCCTATTCGTACCATTGACCCTTGGTATGGCCTTCCTTCTGGCCATTATGGAATCGATGTACGTAATGACGAACAAGCAAATCTATAAGGACATGACCAAGTTCTGGGGTAAGCTATTCGGTATTAACTTTGCACTTGGTGTGGCTACCGGCCTTACCATGGAATTCCAGTTTGGTACGAACTGGTCTTACTATTCTCACTATGTAGGTGATATTTTCGGTGCACCACTAGCGATCGAAGCTCTGGTTGCTTTCTTCCTGGAGTCAACTTTTGTTGGTCTATTCTTCTTCGGGTGGGATCGTCTATCTAAACGTCAACACTTAGCGGTAACCTGGCTGGTTGCGCTTGGTTCTAACTTCTCCGCACTTTGGATTCTTATCGCGAACGGCTGGATGCAAAACCCAGTTGGCGCAGAATTTAACTTTGAAACCATGCGTATGGAAATGGTGAGCTTTGCTGACGTAGTGCTTAACCCTGTAGCGCAGGTGAAATTTGTTCATACTGTGGCATCGGGTTACACCTGTGGCGCGATGTTTATTCTTGGCATCAGTTCTTACTACCTAATTAAAGGTCGTGATATCGCGTTCGCTCGTCGTTCATTTGCTATTGCTGCTTCTTTCGGTATGGCGGCAATCCTGTCGACTATCGTTCTAGGTGATGAATCTGGTTACGAGCTTGGTGAAGTTCAAAAAGTGAAACTAGCCGCAGTAGAAGCGGAATGGCATACAGAGCCAGCGCCTGCAGCATTCACGTTATTTGGTCTTCCAAATCAAGAAACAATGGAAACGGATTACGCAATTAAGATCCCATACGTAATGGGTATCATTGCGACACGTTCATTTGACGAGCAAGTAACAGGTCTACACGATTTACGTGAAGAGCACGTTGACCGTATTCGCACTGGTATGTACGCATACGAGTTGCTAGAAAAACTGCGTGCGGGCGATAAGTCTGAAGAAAACATGACTGCGTTTGACGAAGTGAAAGGTGATCTAGGTTACGGCCTGCTCCTGAAACGCTACACAGACAACGTTGTTGATGCAACAGAAGACCAAATCCAAGCGGCTGCGGATGATTCAATCCCAACAGTTTGGCCTCTATTCTGGTCGTTCCGTATCATGGTGGCGTGTGGTTTCATCATGCTATTCGTATTTGGTGCGGCATTCATCCAAACATGTCGTCAGAAGATCGAACAGAAGCAATGGGTTCTTAAGGCCGCGCTATTCAGTATTCCACTGCCTTGGATAGCTATTGAAGCGGGTTGGTTCGTTGCAGAATACGGTCGTCAACCATGGGCTGTAGGTGAAATCCTACCAGTACACGTTGCGGCTTCAGCACTAACCGCTGCTGAAATCTGGACGTCACTATTTGCAATTCTAGCGCTGTACACTGCATTCCTAATTGCAGAAGTATACCTAATGGTGAAATTCGCTCGTAAAGGTCCAAGCAGCCTAAAAACAGGCCGTTACCACTTCGAGCAAAACGCTGACTCTGTTGAAGACAAAGTTAGTCGCCAAGTAGAAGCGTAAGACAAGGAGATAACAAGATGTTTGATTACGAAATCTTGCGACTCATCTGGTGGGTACTGATCGGTGTTCTACTAGTTGGTTTTGCAATCACAGATGGTTTCGATATGGGTGTGGGCGCGCTTGTACCTATTATCGGTAAAAACGACACGCAACGCCGTGTCATGATTAACTCAATCGCTCCTCACTGGGATGGTAACCAAGTTTGGCTTATCACCGCTGGTGGTGCATTGTTCGCCGCTTGGCCTTTGGTTTACGCGACATCGTTCTCAGGTTTCTACCTAGCGATGATCCTAACTTTGGCAGCACTTTGGCTACGTCCTATTGGTCTGGATTACCGTTCAAAGATCGAAGATAAGAAATGGCGTAACACTTGGGACATCTGTATCTCAATCAGTGGCTTCGTTCCACCAATTATCTTCGGTGTGGCATTTGGTAACCTTCTTCAAGGTGTGCCATTCCAGTTGAACGACTTTTTGATGCCAACGTACCATGGTTCATTCTTTGGTCTACTAAATCCGTTTGCTCTGCTATGTGGTCTAGTTAGCTTGTTCATGATCCTGATGCAAGGTGCAACGTGGCTTCAAATGAAAACCACTGGCGACGTTCACACTCGTGCACGTAATGTTGCTCAGTTAACAGGTTTGCTAACCGTGGTAGCATTTGTTGCGGCTGGTTTCTGGATTCAAAATATCGATGGCTACGTAATTGTTGGTAGCATTGATGCAAATGCGCCGTCAAACCCTCTGAATAAAGAAGTTATTCGTGAGGCTGGTGCGTGGATGAAGAACTTTGAAAACTACCCACTACTATGGGCTGCGCCTGTACTAGGTGTTGCAATGCCGCTTCTTGCTGTATTGGCATCTCGTCTAGAGAAGTGTGGTATCGCGTTCTTGACTTCTAGCCTTGGTAACGCAGGCGTTATCTTTACTGCTGGTTTTGCAATGTTCCCATTTGTAATGCCATCAGATTTGATGCCAAGCCACAGCTTAACAATGTGGGATGCGACTTCATCTGAACTGACGCTAAACCTAATGACAGGTGTTGCCTTTGTGATGGTTCCAATCATCCTTGCTTACACATCTTGGACTTACTACAAGATGTTTGGCCGATTGGATGACAAGTTCATTGAAGAAAATAAAAACTCACTTTACTAAGGAGCAATTACTATGTGGTATTTCGCATGGATTCTAGGTGTACTACTTGCTTGTGCATTCGGTATCATCAACGCTCTTTGGTTAGAGCACACTGAAATGATGGATGAAGACAGTGAGTAATCTCGCTGATAAGGTAGCAAAACTTCACGAACCAATGGATAAGACTCTGCTTAGAGTCTTGTCTCTTGTCCTTGGCTTTATGCATGTAGGATTGGTGATGTGGGATCCAGAGGCTTATCATGGAGCCATTGGCGGGTTCAATGCCGTGATCGCCCCTGCACTGATTTGGGCAATGTGCTCGAGTATGGTGTATGGTGTTGGTTTTAAACCGATAAAATGGTACTGGCAAGTGTTGTTTAGCCCGTACTTTTCACTTGCTATCTTAACTTATTTAACCGTACTGTATTTTATGTAATCAGTTACAACTCGAAATAAAGTCGGTTACTAAATCATCAAACAAAAGCCAGGCACAGTGTCTGGCTTTTATTTTTTCTACAAAATTCAAAAATATTATCTCAGCTCAGTACTAATTATTGCCGCTTCAGTTATAGTAATTGCTTTAAATAATTGAATGTACTGGTACTCCTTTGCAAGCCACATCAAATCTCTTTCGTTGGCCGATCACCGTGTATTATGAAGACACTGATGCGGGCGGCGTTGTATATCACTCAAATTATCTAAAATTTTTTGAACGCGCACGTACAGAAATGTTGCGCGCAAAAGGCATTTCTCAACATGTGTTGTTGGAACAAAACGTAGGGTTTGTTGTCCGACACATGGATATCGATTTCAAGCAAGGGGCAAAATTAGACGATCACCTGACCGTTCTAACCCAAGTGTCAGAAATAAAACGTGCGTCTTTGCAATTCTGTCAAGAGTTAGTCAATGATGAAGGCAAAACATTGTGCAAGACAATTGTTAAGGTAGCATGTATCGATAATAAGAAAATGAAACCAATAGCTATTCCATCATTTATCAATTCGGAGCTAACAAATAGTGACTGCTGATATTTCCATTTTAGATCTCTTTCTTCAGGCCAGTCTGTTGGTAAAGCTTGTGATGTTGACACTGTTAGGCATGTCAATCGCTTCATGGGCAATGATCATTAAGCGCAGCAAGGTGCTGTCTCACGCATCAAAAAGTGCGGATGAATTTGAAGACAAATTTTGGTCGGGCACTGATCTTTCAGTGCTTTATCAAAAAGTAAAAAGTCGTAAAGACGATATCGCGGGTACAGAAGAAATTTTCTATGCTGGCTTCACAGAGTTTGCACGCCTACGTAAAAGTAATGCGAATTCTCCTGCATACATCATGGAAGGGACGGGACGTGCAATGCGAGTTGCTGTTGCTCGTGAAGTTGATGAACTTGAAACGAGTCTACCATTTCTTGCTACCGTTGGTTCGATCAGCCCATACATCGGTTTATTTGGTACCGTTTGGGGCATCATGCATGCGTTTATTGCCCTCGGTGAGGTGAAGCAAGCAACGCTTTCTATGGTTGCTCCTGGTATCGCAGAAGCCCTGATTGCAACCGCGATGGGTCTGTTTGCTGCAATTCCAGCTGTAATGGCCTACAACCGCCTAAGCAACAAAGTGAGTAAGCTTGAACACAATTATGCAACGTTCTCGGAAGAGTTTCACAGCATTCTGCACCGTCAAGCAATGGCAGGCCGTGACGGTTCTGATAAGGAATAAGACATGGCGGGGTATCAACCTAAAAAACGGAAGATGACTGCAGAAATCAACGTTGTACCTTATATCGACGTGATGCTTGTACTGCTGATCATCTTTATGGCGACCGCGCCGTTCGTTACTCAAGGTGTCGATGTGGATTTGCCTCAAACCTCAACGGCAGAGTCCATGCAAGATCTGGCTGGAGATACTGACAGCAGCTTTATCATCATTGAAATCGACCGCGATGGTAATTTAGGTCTTAGTGTGAATGATGAAGAGGTGCAACGTGGTTTATCACTCCAAGATGTGATTGTGCGTGTAAAAGCTGAGCGTGAAATAAAGCCTGATTCACCGGTTGCCGTTGGTGGTGACGCAGCGACACCCTACGCGGACGTTGTACTTCTGCTTGACGAGTTAAGCCGTGCAGGCATCCCAAAGGTGGGCCTGATGACCGATATCAGGGAATAGACATCGAATATCTATGAAAGATAACAAGAAGAAAGCCAGAGAGTACACCAAGCCGATAGCGATATCGGTTGGTTTGCATGCGATTCTTGTCGTTGCACTTCTTTGGGGGACAGATTTTACTATGTCTAAGCCTGAGCCTACTGGGCAAATGGTGCAGGCGGTCGTGATTGATCCAAAGTTAGTTCAGCAGCAAGCGAAAGAGATTCGCCAGCAGCGTGAGAAAGCCGCAAAAAAAGAGCAAGACCGTCTAGATAAACTGAGACGTGAAGCAGAGCAGCTTGAGAAGAATCGCAAAGCAGAAGAAGAGCAAATTCGTAAGCTAAAAGAGCAGCAAGCAAAAGATGCAAAAGCCGCTCGAGAGGCCGAAATTGCTCGCAAGCAGAAAGAAAAAGAGCGCAAAGTTGAAGAGGAGCGAGCTCGTAAAGAAAAAGAACGAGCAGCGCAAGCTGAAAAAGAGCGCAAAATAAAAGAAGAGGCGGTACGCAAAGCGGAGCAGGAACGCATAGCGAAAGAAGCTGCCGTTGCTAAAGCTGAGCAAGAACGCGTAGCGCGAGAGAAAGCGGCGAAAGAAGCCGAAGAAAAAGCGAAACGTGAACGTGAAGCCGCTGCTAAAGCAGAGCAAGAACGCATTGCGAAAGAAAAAGCGGCAAAAGAAGCCGCTGAGAAAGCGCGAAAAGAAAAAGAACGCCTTGACCGTCTAGAGCGGGAACGCAAGGAACAAGAGGCTGCACTGAATAATATCTTCGCAGGTCTTGAAGATGAAGCAAGTCAAAACAATGTGGCTCGCAATCAATTTATTGACGATGAGCTTTCTCGCATGTCATCCATCTATACTCAGAATATTCAGCAAAGGCTGATTAAGGATGACTATTTGCTGGGAAAGGAGTGTAGGGTAAACATCAAATTGATCCCAACAGGGACCGACATGATGGTTGCCGGTGTAACGGTGCTAGGTGGTGACGCACGAGTATGTGCTGCAGCAAAAAGCGCAATCGCACAGGTAGGGACTTTCCCTAAATCGTCAGAAGACGCCGTCAACGAAAGATTAAAAGACATTAACTTAACCGTTGCTTTGGACTAAAAGGAACTGAGACGTGATTAAACGCCTTTTACTAGGAATGTTTGTACTGCTTAGCAGTCTAACGAGCGTAGCGCATGCTGCATTAGAACTGGTCATCACTGATGGTATCGATTCTGCGAGACCTATTGCTGTCGTGCCATTTAAATGGGAAGGCAGCGAGCCGCTGCCTACGGATATTTCTGCTGTGATCGCCTCTGATTTACAGCGCAGCGGAAAATTCAGCCCCGTACCTACTAACAATATGCCTCAAACGCCGTTCAATGAATCGGAAGTCAATTTTGATGCGTGGACAAATTTGGGTGTCGATGCACTGTTAACTGGCTCTATCGAGAAGAATGCACAGGGCAATTATGTGGTGAACTACCAGCTAATTGACATCATTCGCGGTCAACTGACTGGCGGTCAGAGCAAAGCGTTAGGCGGAGATGGTGAACTTGTTCTTTCAAAAGATCATGTGTTGTTCAATAAAGTTGCTACAGTCAATGGGCCTCGTATGCGTGAGTATGCGCACCGTATCTCTGACTTAGTTTATGAGCAGTTAACTGGTGAACGTGGCGCATTTATGACTCGTATCGCTTACGTGGTGGTAAACGATAAGGACCGCTTCCCATACCAACTGCGCGTTGCGGATTATGATGGTTACAATGAACGTTTAGTATTACGTTCAAAACAACCGCTTATGTCACCAGCGTGGTCTCCGGATGGTCAGAAGCTGGCTTACGTAAGCTTCCAGAATGGTCAGGCAGAAATCTTTATCATGAACATCTATACCGGTGAACGTGAGAAAGTAACGTCATACCCTCGTCATAACGGTGCGCCAAGATTCTCTCCGGATGGTAGCCAACTTGCGTTAGTGCTGTCTAAAACGGGATCACTTCAGGTTTATACGCTCGATCTAAAAACTCGTAAGCTAACGCAAATTACAAGCGGTAGATCAAATAATACAGAACCGTTCTGGCATCCAGATGGTAAATCGTTGATTTTCACATCAGACAGGGGTGGTAAACCTCAGATTTATCAAGTAGATTTGGCCGGCGGAGCGACTAAACGTTTGACTTGGCAAGGTAGCCAAAACTTGGGTGGTCAAATTACACCAGATGGTCGATTCCTTGTAATGGTGAATCGTAGTGATGCAGGCTTCAACCTAGCGAAGCAAGATTTGGAAACAGGTGCTCTACAAGTGTTAACGAAAACCTTGCTCGATGAGTCTCCAAGTATCGCTCCAAATGGTGGCATGGTTATCTACAGTTCGATTTACAACCAGAAAAACGTCCTATCAATGGTCTCTATTGATGGTCGATTTAAAGCTAGATTACCGGCAACGAATGGACGTGTTAGAGCGCCAGCGTGGTCACCATTTTTGTAGTTATAAGTTTTATAAATAAAGGAAAATAAGATGCAACTTAATAAGGTTCTAAAGGGACTACTTATCGCGATTCCAGTAATGGCGATGACGGCATGTAGCTCTAGTGATGATGCGGCTTCAAGCACAAGTACAGGTGCTGAGACAAATACATCAGCAGAGACGACAGTAGTCACTCCGATTGATCCAAGCGGTCAACTAACGGAGCAAGAGCTAAAAGAGCAAGCGCTGCGCGAAACTCAAACCATCTACTTTGCATTCGATAATTCTACTATTGCTGGTGATTACGAAGAAATGCTAGCGGCTCATGCTGCTTACCTAAGCAAGAATCCAGCACTAAATGTCACGATTGAAGGCCACGCCGATGAGCGCGGTACGCCTGAGTACAACATTGCTCTTGGTGAGCGTCGTGCAGAAGCCGTTTCTAATTACCTACAAGCACTAGGTGTACAAGCGGATCAAATTTCAATCGTAAGCTACGGTGAAGAGAAGCCACTTCTTCTTGGTCAATCGGAAGATGTTTACGCGAAAAACCGCCGTGCGGTCCTAGTATACTAATTCGAGGTATTCCTCATGTTCAGTAACACTAAGCGCGCTGTTACGCTTACGTTGCTGGCAGGTGTGGCGAATTTAGCGTTCGCCGCACCAGCTCCAGTATCAGATCTCAACAGCACATCATCAGTTTCAACTCGATCTTCTTCAGAGACAGATATCGAGCGTCTAGAACGTTTACTGCAAAATCGAAATCGTGTTCAGCTCCAAATGCAGGAGCAGATTGACCAAATGTCACAAGAGATCAGTGATTTACGTGGTCAATTAGAACGCAATAGTTACGAAATGCAGCAGATGCTACAACGCCAACGTGAGCTATTTGTTGAACTTGACCGTGTACGCGGTGAAATGAAAGCCGCTCCTGTTGCCGATGTGAAACCTGCAGAAAAAGTTGGCAAATATACCTCAAATACGGATGAGCAAACGGCTTATCAAAATGCGGTAGATTTGATCCTTAAAAAGCGTGATTACGCAGGCGCCATTGCCGCGTTTGAGCAGTTCCAAAAGGATTATCCGGACTCTACTTATTCAGCAAATGCTCACTATTGGTTAGGCCAACTGTATTTTGCTAAGAAGCAGGATAAAGAGGCGGTGAAGAGCTTTGCTGCTGTTGTTGCTTATAAAGATTCCAACAAGCGAGCCGATGCGTTAGTTAAGTTGGGCGACATTGCTTCACGCAACAATAATGCAGAACAAGCTAAAAAGTACTATCAGCAAGTGGTGAGCGAGTACCCAGACAGCGCGTCTGCGAAAGTGGCCAGCTCTAAGCTGAAGTAATCTTTATCAATAATCTATGTTAAAAAGGGAACGTCAGTTCCCTTTTTTATTGGGCGTGCTTTATATGAAGTACCTTATTGGATAGCGCGAATCTAATATAGGTTTCTTCGTTATATTGAACGAATATTTTCGTATATCGTTCAAGTCGACTTAGGGTGCAGCGCGAGAATTTGACTTTGCGGGTTGGTTTTTAAAAATTAACGAGGTTACAATATCTGCAATTAAGGAAGTTGCGTAGAGCAAGAGCAATGAGCCACATATTAGATAAAATTGATACTGTTTACCCATTCCCACCAAAACCGATCCCTTTAAGCCAAGAAGAAAAAGCCGATTACATCGAGCGAATCAAAACGTTGCTTAAAGAAAAAGATGCGGTACTAATCGCGCATTATTACACCGATCCTGAAATTCAAGCTTTGGCTGAAGAGACGGGTGGTTTTGTTGGTGACTCGCTAGAAATGGCAAAGTTTGGTAACCGTCACCCTGCAAGTACACTTATCATTGGTGGCGTACGCTTTATGGGTGAATCTGCAAAGATTCTAACACCTGAAAAACGTATCCTGATGCCTACGTTGGAAGCAGAATGTTCATTGGATCTTGGTTGTCCTGCCGACAAGTTTAGCGAATTCTGTGACGCTCACCCAGACCATACCGTTGTTGTGTATGCCAACACATCTGCAGCGGTAAAAGCGCGTGCGGATTGGGTGGTGACATCAAGTATTGCTCTAGAGATTGTTGAGCATTTAGACTCAGAAGATAAGCCAATTATCTGGGGGCCAGATCGTCATTTAGGTTCTTACATCGCGAACAAAACTGGCGCTGACATGCTGCTATGGCAAGGCGAGTGTGTGGTTCATGATGAGTTTTCAGCAGATGCCTTGCGCAAGATGAAGAGCGTGTATCCAGACGCTGCGATACTTGTGCACCCAGAATCGCCTGCAAGTGTGGTTGAGTTGGCCGATGCGGTCGGTTCGACGAGCCAATTAATCAAAGCTGCGAAAGAACTCCCTCATCAAAAGATGATCGTTGCGACTGACAAAGGCATCTTTTTTAAGATGCAGCAGTTAGTGCCAGAAAAAGAGCTGATTGAAGCACCAACCGCAGGCGCGGGAGCCACTTGTCGTAGTTGTGCACATTGCCCTTGGATGGCGATGAATGGTCTAAAAGCGATTGAAAAAGCGCTCAGTGAAGGTGGAGAGGAGCATGAAATCTTCGTTGATGAAGCGCTACGTGTTAAATCTCTTATTCCATTGAACCGTATGCTCGATTTTGCTGAGCAGCTCAATGTGCAGGTGAAAGGTAACGCTTAATGGTTTCCTTTCTAAGTTGCTAGAGTTGTATATCGGCTGTCTATTACTAGCCCAGTTCATTAAGAAATTGTTTTGATAATAGACCGCTTTGTTAATGCAAGAGTTTGCCAATACAAATCTCAAAAACCAGCCGAATATGGCTGGTTTTTTTATTTCTTACAATCAATGGGTTAGTATTTAGCTATTGAGCACAAGAAAGGGATTGGAAACTTATGGCTGTATGGCTAGTGTTGAAAAGGTGGCTAAGTTCGCATCTTTTTAAATTGAGCAACCGAAATCTTCTCATCATAAGTGCAAGCTACATCGGCATTTCTTGGTTACTGCTGTCACTCGCAGGTGAGCGTGCATTGACCGATAATTTTTCCAATTTTGTTTATTACCTGATGGTCACAGCTTCAACGGTTGGCTACGGTGATCATTCGCCCACCACCGACTTAGGCAAGTGGGTAGTGGTGTTGTTTGTCATTCCTGGTGGTTTGAGCCTATTCGCGGCCATTTTAGGGCGAGTCGCAGGAGGTGCAATTGAGTATTGGCGAGCAGGTATTCTAGGGAAACGGAGAGTGAGAGTGGAAAATCACATTGTATTGTTAGGGTGGAATGGCGCTCGGACCATGCACCTGATTCGTATGCTGCAACATGAAGAAGACGGAAAGCGACCGATTGTGTTGTGCAGTCGCTCAGACATCGAAAACCCGTTGCCGGGTGAAATCGGTTTTATCAAGGTGAATAGCTACACTGACACACAAGAAATGAAGAATGCGAATATCACCACTGCTGACTGTATTATTGTTGATAATTTGAGTGACGATATAACGCTATCGGCAGCCTTGTATTGTGCATCAGTTAATCCATCTGCTCATTTATTGGCCTACTTTAAAGATGAAGCGTTAGGGCGTTTGCTGAGTCAACACTGCCCTAAAGCGGAGTGTATTCCTGCGGTTGGTGCTGAGATGCTCGCGAAAGCTGCGGTTGACCCGGGATCAAGTGCCCTTCACCAAGAGCTATTGGCGTCGACACGAGGCATGACGCAATACTCTGTGATTTACCCAGAAGATCAAACGACGACTAATGTCGAAACGATCTTTAGCTTTATTAAAAAGTATCATGAGGCAACATTGATCGCGTTTGACCGGGGGGAGGGGATTGAACTAAACCCAGATTTAAATGCGCAAGTTCCCCCAAACACCAAATTGTTTTATATTGCCGACGAGCGTATTGAAGACTTCGCTTGGACAGAAATGAACAAGGGTCAATGATGCATATCTTGCTAATGATCCCAGGGCGAAGCGTTTGAAAGATTATGTGATTATTCGCATGTGATTTTGACATGATCAAAAAAGCTCTCCGGAATTGATGACCGCGAGAGCTTCTTACGTTTTGCGATTACGACTTGCTGTCGTATGAGCATATTACTGCACGTTGATTGCGTTTCTTGTCGTGCTTTTTATTGCTTTTCTTATTGCTTTTCTTATTGATCTTCAGCAAGCATCACACCGCGCTGAGTCAGGCCGCAAAGCATCATTGGCATCGCATTAAAGATTTCTTCGAATTGATCTAAGCCTTCCATACCTTGCTCCGCCAGAGTGGCAATCGTCGTTTCCGGATCGTAAAGCATGGTTAAAGAAAGAAGTACGCCACCAAGCAAAGCACTATCTTCGCTGTCTTCTGGCATTAGGGTTTCCCAATCATCACGAGCAAGTTGCCAACCTTGAAGTACCCCTTCACAGAAGTCACGAGTGTTTGCAGAAACGATGTCGTGATCATCCAATGCACAGCCCTCAGGCCACAACCAGCTACCATCTAGAAGCGCAGGGCGAGTTTGATTCCATAGTTGGACAATTTCATCAATATACAGCTCAAGTTGCTCACCATCCGAAAATGGTGCGGTCTCTTCTCCTCCCCACAAGAATGGTAGCCACTCTTGAGGCATCAATACATTTGGCGCAGATGCCATTGCGGTTACAAAGCCTTGGGTTTTTGCAAGGTTAAGCAATTTTCCATCAAGTTCTGGAAGAGAAAGGATGTCTTGTAGTTTCAAAATAGAATACCATTTGTTAATGGGCTGGTTGATTGAGGATATCTTACCAATCAATCAGCGATAAATCGATATTAGGGATTGATTCATCTAAATCTATGCAAATTCGTTCATCACTCAGAAAAAAAAGCATATTCGCCCTAACACTGTATTTGTGTTTCTTCATCGCGACTATTGGGTCGGTGGTGCACCTTGTTTTGGAGCCACCAGTGCGAAATAACCTGGAACGAAACCTCGATTTGCGAACGCAGTTGCTTGCTTCTCAAATCGAAGCACCTTTGACCAGTTCCGTCGGATTGGTGAACAGTTTGGTTGGGTTAGGTCAAACCCCGGCAAACGACGTTTCATTAAAAGCAGTGATTCCCCAGCTACTTAGTGTGAGTGATGACATCATCGTCAGTGGTGGATTTTGGCCCAAACCTGTACTTATCGATGGCAGTTGGCGATATGGCAGCTTGTTTTTTAATAAAAACGACATCGGTGGTTTAGATCAGATCCACGCCTACAACAATCCCGAGTCTGGTGGTTATGACAATGAACCTTGGTATCAGTCGGTGGCTAATGCACCATCGGGGACGGTGAGTTGGTCCGGCGTCTACATTGATACTTTTACGCAAGTTCAAATGATCACCGCATCTGCACCCTATTATCTTGATGGACAGTTCGCAGGGGTTGCCACGGTAGATCTATCGTTAGAAGCGTTGTTCCAATTTATTCGAGAACACGCAAACCAATATTCACTCGGCGTGGTAATTCGCGATGCCGAGGCGCAAGTTGTGGTTGAGCATAACTTTAACCTTACAGAAAGCATCTACATTAGTACCCTAGATTTTGGTGAGTTTCATTGGCATATGGATGTAGTGAATGCCAAAGTGCAAGTTGCCGAACAAGTTTTTGATCAAGTAATGAATGTCGAGCGCGGGATCATCCCATTCTTGTTGCTTTGTGTGCTAGTCGGCTATTACCTTTTGAATCGCTATATCGTTGAGCCGATTGTGCGTATTGCTCAGAAAGTGGATGATTCTAAGACCGGTGGCATTATCGACATCACTTATGATAGTGATGATGAGATCGGCCATTTGATCAATAAATTCAATGAAAAAACCCTTTACCTAGAGCAAGAGCGAGTAAAAGCTCAGGCATCAACGAATGCTAAAACTGCTTTTCTAGCCACGCTCTCTCACGAAATCCGTACACCGATGAATGGAGTGTTGGGTGCGGCGCAAATACTGCTCAAAACATCGTTAAGTGCTGATCAGCGAAAGCACCTCAACACTCTGTACGATTCTGGTGATCATATGATGACCTTGCTTAATGAAATTCTTGATTATTCTAAGATTGAACAGGGGCATATTGAACTTGATAATTCGCCATTCCCAATGGAAGCCATCTTAGGCAGTATCGATAGCGTGTATCACACGTTGTGTGCAGAGAAAGGCTTAACCTTTACAGTCACTTCTCATGTGCCTAAAAATCGGTGGTACAACAGTGATAAAGCACGTTTACGCCAAGTGCTGTTTAACTTGCTAAACAATGCCGTTAAGTTTACCGAACGTGGTGGTGTTGAGGTGGTACTCAATGAGGAAAATGACAACGGAATAGCCACGTTGATCATTTTGGTTAAAGATTCTGGGATTGGTATTAGCCGTGATGCTCAAAAGCGCATATTCCTTCCATTTGAACAGGCAGAATCAACGACCACGAGACGGTTTGGTGGTACTGGCCTTGGGCTTGCGATTGTTAAGCAAATCGCAGAACACATGGGGGGGCAGGTGCAGGTAGAAAGCCAGCAGGATGTTGGCACTACGTTCATGGTTAGGTTGGCATTATCACCATGTGAGGCAGACGTGCATCCATCCGCTCGTACCCATAAGCTCAATTGCCAAGGTTTAAGAGCACTCATTGTTGAAGATAATCGAACGAACACCATTATCATGGAGCATTTCTTGCGCTCAAAAGGCTTTCATTGTTTTAGCGTTGAAAATGGTCAGCAAGCGGTCGATGCCGTTTCAGAACAAGTGTTTGACCTTGTACTAATGGATAACCATATGCCTGTATTGGACGGGGTCGGGGCGATTTTAGCCATTCGAGCAATGGCAGGACCTGAGGGTTCTGTTTTAATATTTGGTTGTACCGCTGATGTATTTAAAGAGACACAAGAACGATTGCTAGATGTTGGCGCAGACCACATCATTGCGAAGCCTATTGTAGAGTCAGAACTTGATGATGCGTTGTATCATCATGCGCCGAAGCTGTTCCAATATCAAACCCATACCAATGAGCTTTTACTCGCGACTCATACACCGGAATCACTATTGCTTGATTTTTATGTTGCGCTGGATGACAGAAATCTAGACAGCGCACGAGAAACATTAAATCAAATGCCTGCATATGTAAAAAAGAGCTCGCAAGAAGATCTGATGTTAGTGATCGCAAGGATAGAGTCTTACTTAAGTGAAGCGACGTTTCCACAGCAAGATGATGTAGATAAACTCACTACATTGCTTGCGGAGCAGTAAAAACCAATCATTTCTAGAGGCAGCATAAACCTATTGTGCTGCCTCTTTTTCATGCCGTGATCTCAGTTCGCTTATGTCGCAGAGAGCCCTAACTTTCTATAGCTACACACATTCTTATGTTTATGTGGTATTGGGCTTCAACTTCAGAATAACGCGATCTTTTTCACCTTATATTGCCACATATTCACCTAAAATCTCTCTGTGACTCGATATTTAACTGACCTTAAAGTAATGATTTTACGTAATTAAGCTACTTATTGGCTGAGTTTTAGGTCGATTTGGCTGTTTTAGGTGAAAAGTACTGCTTTTAATTTAAAGTTTGGTTGTAAATTTACATTCTCTATATTAATACGAGATCATAAACTAAAAATATTGTGGTTTAATTGCGAGATGTACTGCATTGGTTTTACTTTTGTAGCTGATGATTTTATACATTTGTATTTTTAAAGTTTTTGATGTTAGAGGTTAAAAATGAAGTCTCGCGGGCCATTTTGTATTCGTAATGCAGCAGCGGATACTTTTGCTATGGTGGTTTTTTGTTTCATTACTGGGATGATTATTGAAATATTGGTTTCTGGTATGACGTTTGAGCAATCTCTAGCCTCTCGTACCTTATCGATACCAGTAAATATCGCCATTGCTTGGCCATATGGTATGTTCCGCGATTGGGTGTTATGCCAAGGTAACAAAGTCTCTTCTTCATCATTTATGAAAAATGTGTCTGACTTAACTGCGTATGTACTATTTCAGTCTCCGGTTTATGCGGGCATTTTGTTAGCTGTTGGTGCATCTAGCGATCAAATCATTACCGCAGTAGCAAGTAATGCGGTGGTGTCTTGCGGTATGGGTGTTCTTTATGGTTATTTTCTCGACCAATGTCGTCGTTGGTTCCGTGTGCCGGGCTACTACCAGGGCGCATAATTGTCCCTGTTTTGTTCAATTTAGCTAGATAGTGAGCAAACGAACACAAAAGGGCGCTTTTTTTTATGTTTAGCCTTGACCATCAGGCACATAATCATTAAATTAGCGCCTCGTTAGCCAATGATGCTAACCACAATTTGATTCGGTGAGTTGTCCGAGTGGCTGAAGGAGCACGCCTGGAAAGTGTGTATACGGCAACGTATCGAGAGTTCGAATCTCTCACTCACCGCCACATTCTAAAGGTCTGATTTATCAGGCCTTTTTTTCATTTCTAAAGCCTAGTGAGCTGCCAGAGGGCACAATGGAGCGCACAATGGCACATCAATCTTCACAATATTTATCTCGTCCTTAGCTGTCCACCAAGTGAATGCAGCCATATTGTGATGTTTGGCTGGTTGAGCTAGAAAAATTACAAATTCACTCAACTGAGCCTTCGATAAAACAAATTAGTAACCTACTGAAGAAAAAGGTATCGGTAACAAGACGGTTGAAAAGCTTTACCAACTGCATAACTTTACTCCAAAATCATATCAACCCTCTTTGCTGTGAACCAAGAATGTAAGTCTAGCTGGAATATCCTTGATGAAATTTTCAATCTCGAGGCCAATGAGGTTCTGATAGGCGACTTCTTTTGTCGCCTTGTCGTCATATTCTTCTTCCATCATAGTTGACGTCTAGCTTCAGACCTGATCTTGAGGCAGCGTATTACAGAGATTGAAATGAATAAACTCATCACATTAGCGGCGATTAGTATTAGCTTCACCGCATTTGCTCAGGATGAAGAGCCCCTTAGTTCCATCGTTTATGGTTTTCACCATAATGGCAATATCATCAACCCTAAATGCGTCAATTTACTCCAAGCCTGGAATAGTGAATCTCCCCAGTACGGCATTATTCTCCGTTCAGTCATTATTGATAGTTGCCAAGAGAGTAACCTTGCGTTTAAGGGGCGCGATTACCACGTATCATCAGACGGTTCGGTCTCTTATTATGAGGATCCGGATGACGGACATTCTTACTTTAAATATAAAGTGTTGGGTAAAACGGAGCGAGGTGTTTTCGCTTTAGCCCATTCGGGAAACATTGGTTTGTATCGGTTGGAGACTCAGCCCGTAGATTTTGATTTTAACAACTCAAACGAGCAAATGGTCAGTGTGTTAACTAAGTTAAGCCAATCGTGGGTGCCTTGTTTTGAATCTGCAACAGTTCAAGGTAACCAGTTACAAGTGGAAAAACACATTTGGGATCCTGCAGTATCAAGGGCGGAACAGTGCTCAGAAAAATTAGAAACGGTCACATTTGATCTTTCACATTTTTAAATAATGGCTTTGTGTGCAGAACACGATATTAAAAGAGAAATGGTAATGACTGAATCTACCCAATTTGACCCGATTGCTTCGTTTATGTCGGGGAAAACACCAGACAGCTTAGGGCGATATATTTCAGAGATCCATCAGTTCACCCACTTTTGGCTCGAACACGATCATAAATTCATCCAAGTGTTGTTTCCGATAGATGATGGGCATAAGTTCAATCGGCATGCTCCGTTGGTGAACCTTGAATCAAGGCAGGCTTTTATCAATAGTCATGCGTTACGAGAAGCGCATCTTCGTTCTTTGGATCTCATGCTTGATTACTATGGACTACAGCGAGCCGGGTTGAGTATCGAAGTGCGAGACGAACTCGCGCCTCATTCACACGATTGGCTAAAACCAAAAAATCACAATCAGCTTCGTATCACTCGAATGATTCGCAGTTTGTATCTGTTAGGCAATAAGGAAATTGCAGCAAATTTCCAGCAAGTATGTATCCGGGAGGGGCTACGAATTGGTACGATCACTCCAGATACCATTGAGCATTGGGAGCGTGCAATTCAGATGTAGTGAATATATGGGGTGACCATCAGCCCTTTACATACTGCAATTGAATATATTAAGGGGCCGAATGCTTAGGTTATTGTTAGGTGTACTCACGTATGATTTGCTTCAATCTCGCAAAGGTTTTCATGGAGTCATTTGCTGGGATCACCGCATAATCAGGGTTGTTGGCTTTTAACCAGTATTGGCCTTGAGCATCTTTTTGAACCACACGCAGTAGGTACTGATTGTCACCCGCGTCACCTTGTATCTCAACGGCCATAGTATTACCAGTAATTGAGCCTGCTGATGTTGGCGTGACAAATTCTAGCAGCAGTAAATCACCGTCAACGATTGGTGATTTTCCGCCATTCATTGAATTACCAGATGCTCTTGCCAAAAAGTGTTTATCAGGGGTGACTTTGCTGATGTCGATAGGCATGAATTCAACGTCATCACTTGTGCCTGTCTTAAAATGACCGCAGGCGATTTTTAGGTTGGGATAATAGGGCAGCATAGTGCCATCATTCACTGCTTTTGGTGTTGGCAATGGCTCGACTTTCTTTTGTTCTCTATCGGCATATTTTGCTAGCTGTAAATCAACCAACTCTTTTACAAAATCGTGAAAGTGCGGAACCAACTCGACTTTAACCGTAAAGTTGGCAACCAATTTCCCATCCACATTGGTAAACCAAGCATTTTCTTTCTTCGTGTTCCCACCAACAAAAGCGTTAATGGGGTTATCTCGCCAATACTTTTGCCAAGTTGGAGAATCCGATTCAAGTTGTTGAATTTTATCCGATAGGTCGGATGCTTTTAGCTGAGGATATCTCGATAGGACATGCCAACTCTTAGCTGATAGTGCTTCAATCGACGGCGGTGTATTAAAACCATCAAGCTCGAGATAGGCTTCCAATAGGATCGCTTTGAAGCATTTAGTCATGCTCATTTTCTGAATGGCATTTAAAAAGAACGATTTGTGCTCGTCGACAAGCTGTTGTAATTCAGAAGTAGTGTTCATGGTGGCTACAAGTTCTAGCCAACCACCATGTTGTTTATTGACCTTATTGAAGTCATAACCTGCACGATAAAACTCAACGGCTCTGGGTCTGTGCCCTAGGTGGCTCGTCAGGTTTTCAAATTCTTCTTTAGCAGAGTAACGTAATTGCTTGGTTAACTCTTGCCAAAACTCGACGATTTGAGGATCAATATTGACGAAACAGCCTTTGCCAAGCTGGGGGCTGTCGGTATCAGATCCGTCATGAAATGAGGGTAACTTTGCATCAGTGATACCGAGGATTTCTCGTTTATTTAAAAATGAGCGATGATTACCAATGAAATCTAATACAACCAAGTGCGTTTTATTGCTGTGACGGCGTAATCCACGACCAAGTTGTTGAAGAAAAATGATATTCGATTCTGTTGGACGAAGCATCAACACCGTATCGATAGAGGGTAAATCCGTACCCTCGTTAAACAGGTCAACCGAGAAAAGAATCTGAATGTCACCGTTGTCTAGCATAGTTAACGCTTCATTGCGACGAACTGATGAGTCACTGTGTACTGATAGCGCTTTAAATCCTTGGGCTGCATAAGAAGCATTAAATTGCTCAGCCATAAAATCCGCATGCTTTTTGGAAATGCAGAATGCTAGCGTGCGAGATTGTTGCTTATTTTGCCAGTGCTTAAAAATATGCTTGGCTCTTCGCGTGGTCGCAAATTGTGCATCCAGTGCTGCTGGATCAAACTTGCCATTGCGCCAAGGGATTTCTTGGTAATCAACCGAATCATCCCAGATGCCAAAGTAATGGAATGGCACGAGGATCTCACCATCAATGCCGTGCACCAAGTTACGCTCAAACACCAAATTGTCATGGCAAAGGGAGAGAATATTGGCTTGGTCGGTTCGTTCAGGTGTGGCCGTTAATCCCAGTAAAAATCTCGGTTCAAAGTGATTGAGAATATTGAGGTAAGTCTTTGCGCTCGCATGATGAAACTCATCCACCACAATGTAATCGAAGTAGTCTGGTTCAAACTTGCTCAAGTGTTCAATACGGCCAAGGCTTTGCACTGAGGCGAACACCATATCTTTGCATTGTTCTTTAGTCTTTCCGTTGTAATAACCGGCTGACTTCTCTGGCCACAGTTTAGCAAACGTGTTTAATGCTTGGGTCAAGATCTCTTCACGATGGGCGACAAACAGCACGCGCTTGGCATTCATCTGCTTGGCATCAAAAGCAGACAGCCACGTTTTGCCCATACCTGTTCCCATCACCACCAATCCACGCACATTGCCTTTATCACGAGTCTGATTAAGGGCTTCAAGCGCTTCTAGCTGCGCAGGGTTTGGTGAGTAAGCATCATCGTCGAGCAGAGTAGAATCGCCAATCGAAGAAAGTTTTGGTGGCGTTCTGCGTTTGATATACGCATCGATCCATTCGTCAGTGAGTGGTATGGCTCGTGGATGCTGAAATAACTTATTAAACTGCTCACGAATATTGCGAAATTGAATCGCTGATGGAGAGTTGTCAGGCTGGTGGTAATCCAAGCGAAGGCACCACTCATGTGCATCGGTCAGTGCTGACTTACTGATGTTATTTGAGCCAACAAAAGCCGTGCCATTAAAAAAAGTCTGAGGCTCATCGCTGCGAACAAAAATGTAGGACTTAAGGTGAAAACTGCGATTGTTCGCTTCAAAAATCTTGACATCAATATCATCCCCATCAAGCTCGACAAGCGAGCGTAGCGCAATAGGATGGGTAATATGAAGATAGTCCGAGGTTAAAATTCGAAGTTTTAGCGGGCGTTGATGGGATTGCTTTCGTTCAATGGCTTCGTGAATACTGGGCAACAACAAATCAAGCCCTGACGGCTGAATAAACGAAACCGCAATCTCGATTTCAGTCGCGTGATTGATCGCATGGATGAGTTGCGGCAGCAGTGGGTCATCACCGCCGGTTGTCAGCAGGTTGTCCCTAATAGTCAGCGATTGAGTTGGCATCCGTATTCTTCCTTTAAGCCTTTACCAAGATGGCATTTAACCATTGCTCGGCTTCTCGTCCTGGTCTTGCGTCTGCACTTATCCAAGTTTCTTCAATCTTGAGTTGAGTTGAGGAAAGTGTGTCCGCAAGGGTTTGCTCGGTCATGTCAGCAAAGAACCTGCCGTTACGGATTTGTTCTGTATTGCCGTATTTGAATGAGCAGTAGAAAACACCGTCAGGTTTAAGTAATTCGCCGAGACGCAAGAGCGTGCGTGGAAGATCCTCACTAGGAACATGGAGTAAAGAAGCGCATGCCCAAATAGCATCGAAGCTTTTTGCCTTGGCATCAAACGACTCAAAGGTCGCGAGTGTAACGGCTTGACCTAAATGCTTGCTTGCCAACTTTACTAATGATTCGTTGGCATCAAATGCCTCGACACGATAGCCCAAACTTAGGAAGTTTTTACTATCGCGGCCGGAGCCACACCCAGCATCCAATATTTTTCCATGGCTTTCGATTCGAGGCAGAAAACGATCGTAAAGTTTCTGAACATCGACGTTGACGGTAGTATCAAAGAAGCTCTGTGCGTTTTCGTTATAATATTGGTTAGTAATGCTCATAGTGTGACTTTTCAGTGCATTGAAAGACGTTATTTTGCATTATCTGTCATTTTTGTTCTACGTGAATCAGCATATTGCATAAAATGATTCCTTTGATTTCTTAGAGAGTAAAGCTTCTCAAATCAGAGCGTTTTTGTTGAAAGTAAGGAAAATGAGAGTTTGAAAAATTTGGCCTGGTCGGAATGGCTACCGTTGAATGGTGAGAAATCTCTCTTTTCGTTCGCACAAGGTATTGATTTATCGGAATCTCACCTGAGGCATGAGATTGAAGTGGATTTGATCGGTGCATACTTTGAAGAGCATCGGTGAGTGCCTTGGTTTCAATAGGAGGCGTTTATTCTTCTAAAAGCTATTCGAATTCTCAGCCTCCCTCTCTTTGATAATGACAAAGCGGATGTGCACGCAGCTAATTTGGTTAGCTGTAATGATTGTGCTTTTTTAATAGTAACTAAAAGAACAAGGGAAATGACTCAACTAACTTGTGTTAGAGCTTCTTTAATTATTTTTCATAGAGAAAGTCATGACCATGGTGCACCTAACTGGTAACACCAGATAGTGAACGTTTGTTGATCACTACAGTTATCAATTATTTGATGTTACTTTTCTAAGGCTAATATCGCGAACTGAGGCAGAAATGCGATAGATCAATTTATTATTTTTGAGAGTTCATCAAGATACTCAAAATTGACCTTGATTTGGATTTTTCATCGATGAGGTATGAACTGAAAGAAGCTGGAGTAAGATTCCTGCAGTGTCTGTTGAGAAAACGTTAACGTCAATACAACAAGGTAAGGCTACTATGCAAAAACAAATAACCATAAACTTTACTAATGAAATGATTGAGCAATCAATTATTCAAACCAAGAAGCGCAATCCAGATTTAAAACCGCACTTTGAAAACTTGAATATGACTAAAGAACAAGGTCATCAAATTGGCTTTTTAGGGGAATTTGCAGCTTGTGTATACTTCGGGCTAGATTGGTTAGATAACATTCGATCTGACTACAAAACTATAGATACACACGACTTGACTCTTGGTAACGCTAAAGTGGATGTAAAAACAGAATCGGTACCTGATAATATATTTCAAATGCTGCAAACTCAATTTAGAAAAAGGCCTTTCTTGCAACATGGGTCCATTTTTGATGACAAGCCCTATGGAAGACGGTTGATCAATGCAGGGCAAAGACAAGAATTAGAGAAGAAGCATGTAGTGTTATTTGGTGCTGTTAACAGAGATAGCATGATTGAACATGAAGATGGTACTTTTTTAATAGGCTTAAGCGGTTGGCTTCCCCTTGGTTATGTCACAGTAAAAAACGCTTTGAAATACCCTATTATTGAAGATAAACCGTTTGTTGCTAAAAAACACAAATATCCAACGCCTGTAATGGCAATTAAGAGCTCCGATTTACTATCGATTGATGATCTAAAGGAAAAATATAACCAACATAAAAATACATTTCAGTCATAATAAGAAGTATGCATTTTATCAAGGGTTGATTGTAAGTTCACCAAATCGCATGGTGAACTTACAATACAGGAGATAATAGCGTTTCACTCCAAAATAATTTAACGATACACCGTCGATGTTCATTGAGCGGGTACTATAATTTCTTGCGATACGATTAAAATCTAAGCTGGAAAATAGCTGATATGATAAGTTATCGTATCATATCAGTATGGGATTGCAGCTGACCCGTCAGTGACACTGCCTTTAGGCTGACGTGTTGCTCTGAGGTTATGGAACTAATATTACATTCGAGTTAAGATATTTTTTAACTCTAAAAATACTTATCTAAGTGCATGATGATAGTTAACTACAGGGATGAGTTATGAATTCTTTATACGGCTCGGTGATGATATGGGCAATTTTTATCGTCTGGCTAACTCCATTTGTATTAGTTTTAAAGTCCAATAAAACGACAGGGAGGGAAAAGCTAGCTTGGGTACTCACGATACTATTTGTTTCTTGGTTTGCTTGGGTTATCTATATGCTTATTGCCCCTATCAAATCTAAAATTGATGGCTAGCATACTGATGGTGATAGCAGATGAAAATTTTAGATAACAAAATGCATAAGATAGATTAGTAAGAACCGGGTGTTAAGGCCTACAGGCAATCATGGATATTGGAGTTTATTGAATGGAGTTGGTTACACAATATGGTACAAGTATTTTGGTGCTTGGTTTATCAGGGATGTTGTTTTTTATTCAGTTGTTAGTTGCGGATATCACGGGTATAAAACAGGGACACACGCCGGGTATGACAGTCACGGCTGGGCATGGGAGCTTTTTATTTCGTTCTAACCGAGCATTTGCAAATAGCAATGAAACTGTTGGTATTTTCGTTTTATTTATACTGTTCGCGATTTTCTCTTCAGCTAATCCAGTATGGGTAAATAGCTTATCGCTAATGTATTTGTTTGGTCGCATTGGGCACATGATCTTTTATTACGCTAATTTTCAATTGATGCGTAGCGTATCGTTTGTCGTAAGTGCGATTGGTTTAATCGGTATATTTTTCTCAGGTATAATGCGTTGGTTGTGAGTATCACCCTAATAAGTCTGAGTCTCACTTAACCTGATTTGAGTTCCCTGGAGGAACATTAGGTAAAAATTTCATAGTACTAAGTATATCTATGGTGTTTATTGATAAAGTAAATATGCAAATTTTTTCAGTTAGAAGCACTTTCATTAAATCAGATTACTTAACACTAAAATGTATTTGTTTACGACGCTATAAAAACTGGTGTTGGTACGCAGGAGCAATATGAATTTATTTAAGCTCTCTCGATTCAGGTTGAGGTGGTCATTCGAAAGAGTGACCACTCGAATAAAAACTTTATTCGGGAGTAAATCATGAAAAATGTAAAACGATCCATACGTCGACATCATACGGAAAGATTGAAGAGTAATAGAAAAATGTACTGGGGCAAAGCTGCAAATAGCTCTAAGCGTTTGCTAGGGTTTTGTATATCTACTCCGTGTGTCTGTTCATGTTGGATGTGTGGTAATCAACGTAAGCATTATGGTGCAAGCATTAGTGATAAAAAACGGAACTCCATTTATGAAAGTTCGTTTGTAGTATCACGTTTGAACTGTACATTGACTGATCATGCAAATGATGATCATGTTCTTTAGTTTTCATTTAATTTCCTTATCTTTCGATATCTTGTTTTTGTGACCCGGGCAGGTTGCAATGTGAAAGGTTTTAGCCGATGATCATTCGCGTAACGCGCCTGATGTAAACTAAGTGAAGGTCGAACGAAAGATCTGGTTGCTTTTGATTGTCGGCATTTGTTGACGAGCTACCTGAAAAGGCTCGAAAATCGATAGAGAAAAATATGAAAATTGCTTTAACAATGGAAAATAGCCAAGCGGCTAAAAATGAAATCATTTTAAACGAACTACGTCATGTTGCTGCTCAAAGTGGTGACGAAGTATTTAACGTAGGTATGTGTGACGCAGAAGATCACCACCTAACCTATATTCACCTAGGTATCCAAGCGTCTGTTTTGCTTGCTGCAAAAGCAGTGGATTTTGTTTTCACAGGTTGTGGTACAGGCCAAGGTGCTTTGATGTCTTGTAACGCGCACTCAAACGTTGTGTGTGGTTATGCACTTGAGCCGTCGGATGCGTTCCTATTTACACAAATCAACAACGGTAACGCGCTATCTCTTGCGTTTGCTAAAAACTTTGGTTGGGCAGCGGAACTAAATGTGCGCGGCATCTTTGAAAAAGTGATGATGTCTGGCTGTGAACGTGGTCAAGGTTACCCAGTAGAGCGTGCTGTACCTCAACAGCAAAACGCAGCCATTTTGAATGATGTGAAAGCAGCCGTTGGCAAAGATTACTTAGAAGCGTTGAAGTCTATCGATGTTGAACTAGTAAAAACAGCGTGTGGCGGTGAACGTTTCCAACAATGTCTATTTGAAAACGCACAAGATCAAAACATCGTTGATTACATTCGTACTGTATTGAACTAATTAAAGCGTAATTATATTGAAGGCCAGTCGAAAGATTGGTCTTTTTTATATTTTAAAAGTGTAGATAAAATTCTTCTTATCGTCCCAATAAAAATATTTCAATAAAAGTTTACTGTATACAAAACGGTAAGGTGATGTTATTTGATATAATATGCAAGGATTTGAACAAAAAAATAAAGGATTCTATACATGTTCAACAGTTTGTCTATCAAGCAAAAGATCGTTCTTCCTCTAATTTCTATGATTGTTTTATTGACGATCAGCTCCGTCCTAAATGTGCTCACTATGTGGAAGCAAACAGAACTTAGTGAGACGCTCAATGAACAAATTATCCCGAGTATGTTCACCCTAGAAGACGCTTACCGAGACTTATATCAAGCGACGGCTGCGATTCAAGGTGTTGCTCTCGCAACCTCAAAAGCAGAAACTGAACACCACTTGTTTGAATATAAAGATAATGCCTATAAAGCATTGCCGCGTATGAAAAAAGTGATGAACCTGTCAGAGGCTGGCATATTACCAATAAATCATGGTCATGATGTTCAAAAGTTGGTTTCGTTAGGCGAGCAGTGGTTACAAAGTTATGAAACGATGATCAATAAACCACAATCTGAGTGGCTAAGTTATTATGAATTAAATAAAGCCCTGTTTGAAAATCAATTTGGTGCAGTACGTGAACAATTAAATGTAGTCAAAGATGCCATTGAGGTGAAGCAAAACTCGTTGAAGACGGAGATTGCAGCGGCAACCATTCGTGCGGAATTGATTTTGGAGTCCGGCATCGCGATCGTTGTTTTATTTGCTTTGGGTATGGTAATTTTATTGCTCAAAACTGTCGTGAAGCCTATTAATGATATCAAACAGGCTATGACTCAAATTGCATCAGGTGACGGTGACTTAAGTCAGCGTATTGATATCAAAACACAAGATGAAATAGGGCAACTTGCTGCCGGGTTCAATCAATTTGTGTCTAAAATTCAAACGACCGTTTCACAAGTGGTGGAAAGCTCAAATACGCTTCGTCGTGAGATGGACCAGTTGAACTCGCTGACAGCGACGATTGTCGACTCTACTACTCTTCAACAACGTGATAGTGAGGCCGTGGCGGCAGCGGTTAATGAGATGCAAGTGACCAGTCGTAACGTAAGCGATAGTGCAACACAAGCAGCTTTAGCGAGTCAGACCGCAAACCAAGAGCTCGTCAATACCAATGAAATCTTAGAGCAAACGGTTGGGGCTATCCGAGATCTCGCCGGAGAAATCGAAAGCGCAAGTACTGTCATCAATACCTTAGATAACGATGTGAGTAATATCGCCTCTGTACTTGATGTGATTCGTGGCATCGCAGAGCAGACGAACTTGCTGGCATTGAATGCGGCTATAGAGGCAGCTCGAGCTGGCGAGCAGGGCAGAGGTTTTGCAGTAGTTGCGGATGAAGTGCGTTCATTGGCAAGTCGGACTCAACAGAGTACAGGTGAAATCCAATCGATGATCGAAAAACTTCAAGCTGGCGCAGAAAAAGCGGTGGAAGTGATGCATGGTAGTAAAGTTGGAAGTGAAGAAACTATTCAGTCTGCGGGCTTAGCGACAGAATCCCTTGCTGAAATTTTAAATGCTATCTCACGTATGAATGAAATGAATACCCACATTGCAACTGCTGCTAGTCAGCAAAGCTCGGTCAGTGATGAAATTAGCAATAATGTTCAAGGTATTGCGGATAGCAGCACGTCAATTGTCGGTGTGGTTAATCAAGCGCAACAGTCATTGGTGATGTTATCAGAGCAAACTCAGCAGCTAGACGAACAAGTGAGTCAATTTCGAGTGTAGTAACACGATCTGAATTTTAGTTTTTGAGCCCGCACAGTGATGCGGGCTTTTTTACATTGCGTAAAACAATCGCAATGCAAAAAAGCTATGGCATTAGTACAAACAGCGAAATGAGAAATTTTGCAATGTCATTTTAGAGATGCCACTGAAAACCAGACTGCATTGTTCATCAAGGTAATACACTCGGTTGTGTCGGACTGATACGGGTTTATCTGTTCCTAGAACAATGTATTCTCGCCCTTTGGATTTTGAGTATTCGTAGTCGTACTCGAGAGTTTTATATTCAGACTCTGTTGCATCGAGTCGTGAGTAATGGATTCTCGATTGGATATGATTTTGATGCAGCTCTGTATAGGTTGTCCAGCGATGATTGAGCGCTTCTACTTTGCCAAAGAGCCTGACGAATGAGGCCTGTTCAATAAGCAGCAAAACGATATTAAGTATCAGAACTAACACTATGAGCAAAAATTTATGGGCATTGCAGAAGGAGCTGATCTTTGTGGTAAATGCATTCATGGTTATCAATGGTCACGATTACGTTGCCGTTCTCATCCTTTTTAATCTCTGAGTACGGATCTGCATGGAGAACACGCTCGAAATCCATTTTATAGTAGAGCGCTTGAGCGGTATGCCAAACATTAAACACGGTGACGAGTGTGAGTACTAAAGCCACAGCGCGCCACTGATTACTGTGACTCTTTTTTGCGCCTTGGCTTTGTTGCTGTGGCGGTAGACTTTCTACGTTATTGTCAGCCAGAGTTTTTGGCGCAAACTCAAAGTTAAGTGAGTAGCCAATACCTGGTTTGTTAACAAGAATGTTTTTTTGGCTATCTTCTAGTACTCGCCGAGTACGGTTAATGAGCTGAGGTAAACTCTCTTGAGAGATATGCTCGTTGCCCCAAACTTTCTTGATAATCTCAGTGTTGCTTATTGTGTTTGGATGCGCGTCAGCCAGGCACGAGAGTAGCGCTCTCTGCTTGTTGGTTAGCGTTTTTGGGTCTTCGCTATGATCATTTGGATCCAGTGGTTTTAAGTAATGAGTCGTCCTGTCCCAAGTAAAATTCCCTAGCACTAGAATATTGTCGATACTCATAACAAATTGATTTTGTATTTTGGGGGTTAAGGGGGGGGCAGATTATAAGCAATTGAAGTGATAAATCAATGCAAATTGTTACAAAATATCTTTGTTTCAATATCGCTTTCGCCTATCACATTGACTTTATTGTATTGAGTAGCCTTGTGCTCTGAATGCATAGCATTACTGGCAGTTATCGTTCCTTTTGGTTGTTACTAATTGCTTGAATTTGTCTAGGAGTTTATGCCGTTTTTATTACGAAAAATCACCTTTTCTGTGTTCACAGAATGGAAAAATTACCAATTAAAATAAGTGGTCTTTGAGACATCAATAGCAGCTTTGATACAAACAGTTTTATCTATCGTAAAGAGCGGTAAATTTTGTTGTATGTACAACATCTAGTCACTATTATCCCGACTAATTTTGCAGGCCCTTATATCGGGCTCGCGTATATACACAAGAGAGAAGTTTCATGACACGTAGAACTACGCTATCTCTGCTCATCGCTTCCAGCCTACTGTTGGTTGGATGTGAGCAGAGTCAAGAGGGCCAAGCCCAGATGGGACCGGCGCCGACACCAGAAGTGACGGTAATGACAGTAGAACCTGTTCGTCAAGCACTTACGGTTGAACTACCAGGCCGCAGCCGTGCTTATATGGAAGCAGAAGTTCGCCCACAGGTAACAGGCATTATCTCTGAGCGTAATTTTGTAGAGGGCGGTGTAGTTAAGAAGGGCCAATCTCTATACCAGATTGATGATTCGACATTCCAAGCGGATTTACTGAGTGCTGAGGCTGAGCTCATCCGCGCGCAAGCGGCAGCAGAATCTACGTATTCCACAGTGAAGCGTTACCGCGCCTTGATCACGAAGAAATCGATCAGTCAACAAGACTTAGATGAAGCAGAAGCAGCTTACAAAGAAGCGAAAGCTCAAGTGCTAGTAGCGAAAGCAAGAATTAACACAGCGAAAATCAACTTGTCTTATGCGCAAGTTAAAGCGCCAATCGGTGGTGTGATCAGCAAATCGAATGTGACTGCGGGTGCACTTGTAACGGCTAACCAAGCGGCAACGCTGACGACAATCCAACAGTTAGATCCGATCAATGTGGACATCGTTCAGTCGTCTTCTCAGTTACTTCGTTTGAAGTCGGCACTGTCACAAGGCCAACTTCAAGAAGATCAGTCTGCGCAAGTCACGCTGAAACTGGAAGATGGTTCAACGTATGCCCACAAAGGCATCATGAAGTTTACCGAAGTTAACGTAGATGAAAGCACCGGTAGTGTAACGCTACGCGCTGAGTTTGCGAACCCAGACGGTTTGTTACTACCTGGTATGTTTGTACGTGCAACAGTAACGTTAGGTGTCGATCCTGATGCCATCCTAATTCCTCAAAATACCGTGACGCGTGACTCTACGGGTAAAGCGTCTGTATTGACTGTCGGTGTCGACAATAAAGTTTCTGTTACCCCAGTTACGACGGCGGAGTCAATCAATAACCAATGGCGTATTACAGATGGCCTGAAACCTGGCGATAAAGTGATTACTACGGGAATCCAAAAAGTGCGTCCAGGTAGCCCTGTAACGATTCAAGCAGGTCAGCAGGTATAATCATGGCTCGTTTCTTTATTGATCGCCCTGTATTTGCATGGGTACTTGCGATCTTGACTATGTTGGCCGGTGTGATGTCACTGTTCAACTTGCCAGTGTCGCAATACCCGACGGTGTCACCTACGACGATCTCAATTAATGCTCGTTACCCAGGTGCGTCTGCAAAAACAGTTGAAGACTCGGTAACTCAGGTTATCGAGCAGAATATGACGGGTCTTGATTACCTACGTTACTTGAACTCAAGCAGTGATGCGTTTGGTAACGCAACGATCACGCTGACGTTTGATAGCGAAGCTGATCCAGACATCGCGCAGGTTCAGGTGCAAAACAAACTGCAATTGGCCATGACTTCACTTCCAATGGAAGTACAAAGTCAAGGTATTGTGGTGAACAAATCTAACACCTCATTCTTGATGGTTGTGGCCGTTTACTCTGAAGACCCAGAGTTTACCGGTAATGACATCGGTGATTTTGTTGTTACTAATATTCAAGACCCAATCAGTCGTGTAAGCGGTGTGGGTCAGGTTCAGGCGTTTGGTTCTCAATATGCGATGCGCATATGGTTAGACCCGTTCAAATTGACGCAATTTAATCTAACTGCAATTGATGTTGCGAACGCGATCCGTGCGCAAAACGCTCAAGTGTCTTCTGGCCAGCTTGGCGCAGCTCCGGCGCAAACTGGTCAATTGCTTAATGCGACGATCTCATCGGCAAGCCGTTTAACCAGTGAAGCTGAATTTAAGAACATTATTCTTAAGTCAGAAGCGAATGGTTCGAACGTATATCTAAAAGACGTTGCTCGCGTAGAACGTGGTGCAGAAAGCTATGACATCAATGGTCAATACAACGGCTTTCCTGCAGCTGGTTTAGGTATCTCTCTAGGTACTGGTGCCAACGCGTTAGAAACCGCAGAAGCGGTGAAAGAGCGTTTGGGCCAGATCAGTGAAACGTTCCCTGAGGGCCTAAAGATTGCGTATCCATTCCAAACGACTCCGTTTGTGGAAGCGTCTATCCAAGAAGTAGTGAAAACGTTGTTAGAGGCGGTGGTACTGGTATTTTTGATCATGTACCTGTTCTTGCAGAACTTCCGTGCAACGTTGATTCCTACCATTGCGGTTCCGGTGGTATTGCTCGGCACATTTGCGGTTCTTTATGCAACGGGCTTTAGTGTTAACACGTTAACCATGTTTGCGATGGTACTTGCGATCGGCCTGCTGGTGGATGACGCGATCGTTGTGGTTGAAAACGTTGAGCGTGTTATGCATGAAGACGGTCTAGAACCGAAAGAAGCAACCAAGAAATCAATGGGCCAAATTACGGGCGCATTGGTTGGTGTTGGTTTAACGCTTTCTGCGGTGTTTGTACCGATGGCATTTATGTCTGGCTCTACAGGGGTTATTTACCGTCAGTTCTCGATCACTATCGTAGCCGCAATGACGTTGTCGGTATTGGTGGCGATCATTCTAACTCCGGCTCTATGTGCAAGCTTATTGAAAAAAGGCGATGCAGAGTTTTCTGAGAAAAAAGGTTTCTTTGGTTGGTTCAACCGTAAGTTTGATTCGATGACCGCAGGCTATGAAGCTGGCGTCGCGAAGATGCTTAAGCGTACTGGTCGTATGCTGATGGTTTTCCTAGCAATGAGTGTGGGTGCAGGTTGGTTGTTCTCAAACCTACCGACATCATTCTTGCCAGATGAAGACCAAGGTACGGTGTTCTCGATGGCGATTTTGCCACCGAACTCAACACAAGAGCAGACAGAAAAGACCCTAGATAAAGTTCGTACTTACTTCTTGGAGCAAGAGAAAGACAACGTTCAGTCGGTGTTCTCAGTTGCAGGCTTTAGTTTTGCGGGCCAAGGTCAAAACATGGGTATGGCGTTTATCGGTCTAAAAGACTGGTCTGAACGTGAAGCTCCAGGTTCTGATGCTGCATCGCTGACTGGCCGTGCAATGGGGTACTTCTCAACCATCAAAGAAGCAATGGTGTTTGCATTCTCGCCACCAGCGATTCAGGAGTTGGGTAACTCAACGGGCTTTGACTTCTACCTACAAGATTCACGTGGCTTAGGCCATGATGCGCTTGTTGCTGCTCAATACCAATTACTTGGTATGGCCGCGCAAAATCCGAAGCTTGTGGGTGTTCGTCCAAATGGTCAGGCTGATGCGCCGATGTATCAAGTTCATATTGATCACGTCAAGCTCAGTGCATTGGATGTAAGCATTAATGACGTAAACCAAATCCTATCATCTGCATGGGGTGGTGCTTACATTAACGATTACATCGACCGCGGCCGAGTAAAGAAAGTAATGGTACAAAGTGATGCTGAGCATCGCATGCAGCCTGAAGATTTCAACTCATGGTACGTTCGTAACGCACAAGGTGAAATGGTACCGTTCTCTGCGTTTGCTACGGGTGAATGGACGTATGGCTCACCACAGCTACAACGTTTCAATGGCTTGCCAGCAATGAACATTCAAGGTGGGGCAGCTCCGGGCGTGAGTACTGGTGAAGCGATGGAAGAAATCGAAGCAATGGTGCAGCAACTGCCTGTAGGCTTTACGGTTAACTGGAACGGCATTTCTTATGAAGAACGTTTGTCTGGTAACCAAGCGCCAATGCTATACGGTCTATCAATTTTGGTTGTCTTCCTTGTACTTGCTGCTTTGTATGAAAGTTGGTCAGTGCCACTGGCGGTTGTGTTGGTTGTTCCTCTGGGCGTTCTTGGTGCCGTACTTGCGGTGATGGGACGTGGCATGGACAACGACGTATTCTTCCAAGTGAGTTTGTTGACTACCGTTGGTCTAGCGACGAAGAACGCGATCCTTATCGTAGAATTTGCGAAAGAATACTATGAAAAAGGTGCAGGTCTTATTGACGCGACGTTACATGCAGTACGTGTTCGCCTGCGTCCAATTATCATGACTTCGCTTGCGTTTGGTCTAGGTGTTGTGCCACTTGCAATCAGTTCAGGGGTTGGCTCAGCAGGTCAGAATGCCGTAGGTACAGGTGTACTAGGTGGCATGATCAGTGCCACGATGCTGGGTATCTTCTTCGTTCCTGTGCTCTTTGTTGTGGTAGAGCGCTTGTTTGATCGCCGCGCACAGAAAGAAGCACAAAAAGAACAAATGGCATCTCATTCACAGCCTGCTGTGAGCCAAGAGTAAGGCTTAGCTCAATAGACTAAGTTATACTATTACGAATAAGTACAAGAAAAGGACGTTTCGGCGTCCTTTATTTTTGCATTCAAGTGAACCGTTTGGTTTGATGCTCCTAAGGTTATGTTTCTCATCATTCCCGAAAGCGACGAATGAACGCAGTCAGGAACCTCTTGCCAACGCAGGAGCACCCAAATAAACATTAAGCCGAAAACAGAATAGGCAAACATGAAAGAAAAGAAGATTTCTCCGATCTCTATTTTGGATCAAAGCCCAATGTTCGTCTGCGGTGTGATGCAGCGGATGTACCGAAATCGTGCTCAATCAGAATTGTCACGCCAAAACTTGATTACCTTAGAAATGGCAAGTGCATTGGCAGCGCTGGAAGAATTTCAGCCAATGAGCCAACAAGAACTAGCGGATGCGGTTCTCACTGAACGCAGCGTTGCGAAACGTATGGTTGATAACTTAGAAAAGCGAGGGTTTGTTCAAGTATCAAAAAGTGAAGCGAACCAACGGCTCAAAATTCTGACTTTAACTCAAGAGGGGACGGAAGAAGTTAGAAAAGTGCATCGGATTATGAACCAATTACAAAAAGACTTTTTTTCATGCTTATCCGATAAAGAATCGACAGAGTTCTTCCGTTTAGTAAGAAAGATGACGTTGGCGAATCATCACTAATTAACGTAACAATGACGCTATTAAATTAAAAACGGTCTATTTATTAAGCGACAATTTATTAAGCCACAATGCGCGTTTTTGTTCGTTTAATTCTGAAGAATTTACGCCAGTTAATAGGCATCATAGGTAACACGATCAACATAATGCCAAGGGCGGTGAGAATATCAGGAATTTCATCAAACCACATCACTCCAAATAGCGTAACAAAGGCAAGGCCAGAATATTCCGCAAGTGCAATTTGGCTTGCTGGAGCACGTTTAAACGCTTTAACGACTAAAGCATGGTAAGCCAATACAAAAAGATTAATCGCGATAATCCACATCAAATGTTCCAATGTAATGTCAGTCCATTGAGGGTAAGCAAGTAATAAGGCGATCGGCAATGTCATCAGCGTTGTCCAAAATAGAGTACAGACCAACGGTTGGTTTTGCGGCATACGTCGGATTAGAACATTCCCACCTCCAATAGCCAGCGCACTCCCTAATGCAATCACTGCTGCCCAATGAAAGTGTTCCGGGCGAAGAACAATTAATACACCGCCAAAGCCAACTAATGTACCGAGAATTTTTCCTTTCGATGGTTGCTCTTTTAGGAACATTATAGAGAGTGGTAGAACGAGCAAAGGGCCCACGTAAAAGATCGCATTGGCAGTAGCAAGCGGTAAGTGCGTAATTGCAACCATGGCACATGCACTCCCCAATAAGATCAGCTGAGCTCGCCAAAATGTTATCCAATCACATCCCATTAGGCGTTCTGATTTTTCTAAACGAAACCACAGCGGGAGTAGAAGAAGCAAACTAATAAATTGACGAATGAAAACATATTGAAAAGTCGGAACTTCGCCATTTAGCATTTTGAGCGATACATCAGAAAGAGACGCAACCAAATTCGCCACCACTAAGAGGAAAATGGCGCTAGAAACATCAGTTTTTTTCATATGTTGGATTTATTCGTAAATGAAATTAGGACGATATAGCATTTAGGTGGTGACTCTCCTTTGGGAAAAGTCATGTTTGCTGTGCAAGCTGACGAAATGTCGCTGTTAACTTCTTGTCGAGTGTAATTAAATTACAAAAAATTATGGCTGAAGTCATACTTGGTCATAACATAACAAAAAATTAATATGTATTATTATATATCAATGATGTGTTGGTGTGTATCTTTATTGAAAGCAAAAGGTTTTCTATATGGAATAGATAGAAAACAAAAAAGCACGTGTCGAAAACGTGCTTTGAAAGTTGAGGGCAGGAAATATTAGCTAATTGCAGCTAATCGATGATTTGAATCTAACAAATGGTTTGTGGATGCTAGACGCGCTTTGTCTGCATTGCCCGCCATTATCGCATCGTAAATTTGACGGTGTTCTTTTATGCATGTATTACCATCCTCAGATGAATACGCAATAAAGTTAACGAACATGGTGTTCAATATATTACCAAAGGGGAGGTAAAAATCATTTCCTGTAGCTTTGAAGATCAGGCTATGAAAACGTGTATCTATTTCCATCCAACGTGCTTGATCGAATTCATCTGCCTCTGCTACTTCGACCATTTGTTGAAAAGTTTCAGAGAGTTCTATGCGTTGATCCGCTGTCGCATGAATTGCTGCAAGTGCACAGGCTTCGGGCTCGATAGCACGTCGCAAGCCAAGAAATTGCCCACAAAACTTATCTGTATCGATGAGACCATCCATCCATTCTATTAGTTGGGGGTCCAAAAAATTCCAGTATTCACGATTGATAATGCGAGTGCCCACTTTCGGGCGAGACTCAAGTAGTCCTTTTGAGGTTAGCAACTTTACTGCTTCACGCAAGGCTGTGCGGCTAATACCGAATTGCTCACATAGAGCCATTTCGCCTGGAAGAATTGAACCCTGAGGCAGTTTTCCTGATAAAATTCCACGTGCGATTTCACGTGCTACTTGCACATGAAGGCTGCGCTTCGAGCCAGAGATAGAGCGAAATTCGTTAGCCATAAATCTTCACTTAATTGTTAAAAATGTATTATTTAATCACTACTATAACACTTGAATATTCTCGTACCAAGTGGATGCAGGTGTCTTATATCAGTGCATCTAGAACAACATTTTGTTGGTTTCCAAAGCAAATAGGTCCCAATGTAGTGGGTTTTGATTTGTTCCCAAGTCACTTGGAATGTAAGTTGACTTGGGGATTTGAAGATTAATATTAGTGGCGCCAATCGTAGAAAATAGCTAGTCGTCTTAGCTAGTGCGTTTTTGGTGAGCACTCTGGTCACTTATGCACTGTGATTGGTAGAAGTCTTGTTGGTTTTTTGTTTGTTGGAAGTAGTGAACTATGCCGCCAACCAATCGTTAGATACCTTGATAATGGCTTTTCGCACTGCCATTGCTTGGTTTATAGCAACAAGAGGACGATGAGGTTGCTGTACAGTAAAAACAACAAAGTCTAATGGCTGTAGATCGACAAATTTTTCGTCAATGATATCCTCGCTAAATGCCACGTCATTAGATTCGAAGTTATCTTCAGCAATGCTGCCAAAAGATTCTAAACTGTAGCCAAACCGTTCTTCTCCTGATAGGAGTATTTGTACATCTACGTATTTTCGGTGGCACTCTGATTTTCGTTCTTGCAATGATTGAGTATGATCATCTACAACGAAAAAGAATACATCCTCTCCCTTTATACTGTATCGGCCATTCTCAATAGTGTTATTGAGCTGTGCTTTAACCACATTAATGACCTCTAACAATTTGTGTGGTAGCTCAGGGCAGTTGCTTACGTTAGACAAATTTCCTTTAATCACAATGATCCTCAATCTTCATCTAATTAATCACTGATTCATTGTTCAGTGATGAGTTTTCTATTCAGTTTATGTCGCAGCTAAACGAGTGACAGACAATTCACTACTTGGAAGCATTACGAGTCCGATGGCATACAATAATGGTATTGTATTACTAATTGAGCCTGTCGAGAATATCCATAAATTTGACGCAGTACTCAAATTATCATTGTATACCGCTAAGGCCTTTGAATAGTTGAATTTACGCTTTCAGAGCTATCGAAATTGAACGGATAGTTTCTTTTTTATGGCGTTTTATAAGCGATTCGTGGAATACGTACTGACTTTCCAGAAATTCTGTTCGATAGGGGATCTTATTTTTTGAGTGGTGGTATAAAAGAGTAGTAACTCACTGAGAAAATGAGTTCAACCACTGTAGTCTGTTTTATATTATTAAAGCCGAGCTTGGAATGCTCGGCGTTGTATTTCTGAAGAGTGGGTCTTGATTACGTAGCGATCAAATAGACTGTGACTAGGCTGGAATACCACTATGAAACTTAAAGTCAGAATCCGGTGTTGAGATCAGCTCTGCTTCTATTTGTCCAAAGTAAGCTATTCTTTCACTGATGTCTTTACCTGCAATTTGCTCCGCTAGTACTAAATAATCTTGGTAATGACGAGCCTCTGAACGAAGCAGAGAGACATAGAATTTAGCGATGTCTTCTTCCATGTGTGGCGCCAGTTTCGCAAAACGTTCACAAGAACGCGCTTCAATATAAGCACCGATAATGAGTTTATCAATGAGAGTGTCTGGCTCATGTGTTTTCATGTGGGAAATGAGCGTCTTTGCATAGCGACTAGCCGGAATGTTTTTGTATTCCACTCCTCGGCTATCCATGATTTCCAGTACTTGGTAGAAGTGATGCAACTCTTCTTTGATCAGCAATACCATTTTGTCGATTAGATCTTGGCTGTAGGGCGAGTCTGACTTTGCCATGATCGATTTTGATATATTGCTTTTGCCTTTTAACGTCGTTAATGAGCCTGTTTTGCGGTAAGCGAAATCTTCATAAGGTTTGAACCAATCGAGCAGGGTATGTGAGCTTGCTTTGTCGACTGCGTATTTACGAATGAGGAACATAGCAGATTGACCCGCTTTTAATTCGCAAAGCAGATGATCGAGTAAAATGGTTGGCAGATTTTCTGGTTTTTTGGCTTGTTCAACCCATTCATCTGGGGTGCTGCACTGTAAGAATTGGTTAATTGGAGCCAAAAGGTCCTGATAGGCGTCGAGATTAATCATTTAATTATTAGTACTTTACATTCGAATTTGGATTGTCCTACTTGTGTTCTATCCACGAAGACACAAAACTAAGATATAAAAAAGGCTGCAAATGCAGCCTTTAATGGGATAGGACAGAAAGCTTGTGTGGAGTTTACCACTTTTTCTTTTCACCGAAGAGTGCTTCCATATCACTGTCTCGCTCTTTATCGACAATTTGTTGCATTTCAGCATCACTTTTGTCTTGGCGTCGTTTATCTAAGTCGCCAAGCATTTCTTCAAGTTTTTGTTTTGCTCTGATTGAGTAAGGGTCATTTTTTGTGCTTAACGCATCAATGCCTTTGCGTAGCAACTGTAGTGCGGTGCCTGGTTGGCCTCGTGCAATCGAATCGTTAGCGCGCTTAATGACGTTTTCAATGTTGATGCGAATTTGAATAGTTTCAAGGCGTCCATTTTCGATGACGTAAGTTTGCGTATCAATACGGCCTTTATTGTGCTCATTGCGAATGGTATCACGCAGACGCTTAACCAGTTTAAGCATCATGATGGCTTGCTTATCGCTGCTCGGCAGTTTGAACTTGGTGCTTTCGCCATCTTGACCGTTTTCATTGAGCTGTTCAATTTGCTGTTTTAAGTTCGTGATGCGCTGGGACAATTGCTTATTCTTTGGATCAAGATCAAGCATGCTCTCCAGAGCATCGAGAATGCGATTGTTTAGACACAGCAGTAACTCCTTGCTGAAAGGAATATGGTGTGCATGGCCAATCAACTCTTCTGTACCATCAATGAGGGCCACATAGCGCGCCGACTCCTGTCGTTTCGCGGTTTCGATCTTCAACTTGTACTGCAACATAATGTTATAGCCAAGGATCAGGACCAGTAGTATGGCTACCAAAGCAATTATTAAACCAATATTCATGTCTTTGCGTCTGCTTGTTACTTTACGGCTAGCGGTCAAGAATACATGAAACTTGACATAGTCGGCAGTAAATTTATTTGATTATTTTGCTCTAAACACGTTTTGTTACATCAATGGTTAAATTGCCATAGAACCATGATGTGTTCATCTGAATTAACAAGTGCAGCGAAATGCATAAGTTAGGAAGCTCTGGTATGTGTTTAAGCTATAAGTTAGAAAATACTGTTCATATCGTTGCTAAAGCGTTATAACTTATCATTATATCGAAAGTGGCTACGTGTATTTTGTGCAAGTTAGTCCTTACGATAGCAGTCGTCTTTGTTTTGATTATGAGTAAGGGATTACGATGAAGCTGCAACAACTGAAGTACATTGTTGAAGTTGTGAACCATAACTTAAATGTATCTGCTACGGCAGAGAGTTTATATACCTCACAGCCGGGTATTAGTAAGCAAGTTCGTTTACTTGAAGATGAGCTCGGTATCCAAGTCTTTGAGCGAAGTGGAAAACACCTCACTCAAGTAACGCCTGCGGGTGAAGAGATCGTTCGGATTTCTCAAGAGATATTGGCACGAGTAGAAAGCATCAAAGCAGTGGCAGGTGAACACACTCATCCAGAGATGGGGACGCTTAATATTTCAACCACTCACACTCAAGCGCGTTATGCGCTGCCGGATGTGATTAAAGGTTTTACTGCGCGCTATCCAAAAGTCTCGCTTCACATGCATCAAGGCACACCGTCACAGATGTCGGAAGCTATCGCTAAGGGAACGGCGAATTTTGCGATTGCGACAGAAGCCCTTCATCTGTACCAAGATGCAATCATGTTGCCTTGTTACCACTGGAATCGCTCGATCGTTGTGCCTAAAGACCACCCACTTGCGAAGAAACATACCATTACGATTCATGACTTGGCTGCTTATCCATTAGTTACTTATGTGTTTGGCTTTACGGGTCGCTCGGAATTGGATACCGCATTCAACCGTGAAGGTTTAACTCCTCGTGTTGTATTCACAGCAACAGATGCTGACGTTATTAAGACTTATGTTCGTATGGGTATTGGTGTTGGTGTGATCGCAAGCATGGCGGTTGATGAAGACCAAGACAGCGATCTGGTTGCTATAGATGCAAGCCATCTGTTTGGTGCGAGTACCACCAGTATTGGGTTCCGTCGTGGCACATTCTTACGCTCTTATATGTATGACTTTATGGAGCGTTTTGCACCTCACTTAACGCGCCCAGTAGTTGAGCAAGCGACCTCTCTAAAATCTAATGCAGAGATAGAAGAGATGTTTAAGGATATTGAGCTTCCAGTCAGATAACACTTCATTCAATTTGCAATTCCTCCTACAATCCACCACAAGTTGTAGGGGGAGTTATGAAAACGCGATTTCAATTCATTAATGATTGCTTAATTGAGCATCAATCATTGTGGCGATTTGAGCCATTCAAAAGCAGCATTGAATCATCATTACCATGGCAAGCAAAATACCCGCAACTTTGTCACTGGCTAGAATCATTGATCCCCTCTCAAATAGAAACGCTTAAAGCAAATCCTGAGCAGGTATTGGAAAAAGTAAGCACTTTGATGCCTGAAATCAAATTGCTTACAGAGATGACACTTCTTGAGCGTCTTCCTTTAAACGGTCTGCATTTAGAACGCGGGTTAGACAGTGGTATTCCAGGTCGTAAACTCGAACAAATTAGTGCGATGGGAGAGGCGGCCATTCAGCAGCATCAAGGTGAAGAGTGGCTTGAGTGGTGTTCTGGAAAAGGGTATTTAGGGCGAATTCTGACCACTCAAACGGGTGAACCTGTCACGAGTTTCGAATTTCAACAGGCGTTGTGTGAAGCAGGCCAACAGGCGGCAGATGAACATGATTGGAAGATGACGTTTATTCAAGGCGATGCATTTGATTTGCAAGCCAAGGCGGTATTTAAACCAAGTCATCACGCGGTCGCGCTGCATGCGTGTGGTGACCTGCATGTTCGCTTAATGCAGTATGGCAGTGAATGCGGCGTCGCAGCGATGACCATTTCGCCGTGTTGTTATCATTTGATTCAAGGCAATCACTACCAAGCTTTGTCGCAACAGGGTAGAGCATCATCTTTGTTGCTTTCCAAGGCAGAGCTTCGCATTCCATTGCAGCAAACCGTCACAGGGGGAGAACGCGTTCGCCGTCATCGTCAGCAAGAGATGATCTTTAGATTGGGATTTGACCTAATGACTCGTCGAGTTTTGGGATTTAAGGAATACCAAGCGGTTCCAAGCATTCGTAAGTCTCAACTAAGTGATGGGTTTGAATCATTGTGCCATTGGGCGGCAGAACAGAAAGATTGGGTGTTACCCGCAAATGTAGATTTTGCACAATTTGAGAGAGAGGCCGAGCAACGATTTTGGCACATGGAGCGCATAAGTTTGGTGCAACTTGTGTTTCAGCGTCCACTGGAAATTTGGCTTGCATTGGATAAAGCACTTTATCTTGAAGAACGTGGTTATCGTGTTAGATTAACAGAGTTTTGCGCTAAAAGTGTTACGCCTCGCAATATTTTAATTAACTCATATAAGAAATAGTTATTATTTATATTTAATGGATATAAATGAAAAACCCACTAAAAAGTGGGTTTTTGTAAATAAAACGTGACAATTTATGTGTTACTTTGTCATCAATTGAACATTGCGATGGCTTGTGCTGGCTCTACATACTCAAGGTCAAAGCTCTCTGCAACTTCTTTGCAAGTCACTTTCCCATGGATAACATTTAGGCCTTCAAGGAAGCCTTTATCCTCAAGAAGTGCTTCACGGTAGCCTTTGTTTGCAAGCCTAACAATGTAAGGAAGTGTCGCGTTGTTGAGCGCAAATGTAGAGGTACGAGCAACCGCACCCGGCATGTTGGCAACACAGTAGTGTACGACTTCGTCAACGATGTAAGTTGGATCGGCGTGGGTTGTTGCATGAGAGGTCTCAAAACAACCACCTTGGTCGATTGCAACGTCAACAATGGCGGCGCCGGGTTTCATTTTAGCGATGTGTTCTTTGGTTACTAGTTTAGGTGCCGCAGCGCCTGGGATAAGAACCGCGCCAATAACGAGGTCTGCTTCTAGAACATGCTTCTCGATAGCGTCTTCAGTAGAATAAACCACTTTAGCACGACCTTGGAATTCTTCATCTAGTCTGCGCAGTGTATCGACGTTGCGGTCTAGGATAGTCACGTCAGCACGAAGACCGACCGCCATACGAGCTGCGTTCGCACCAACGACACCACCGCCAACGACGACGACTTTTGCAGGTTCCACACCAGGTACGCCACCGAGTAATAAACCTCGGCCACCATGGGATTTTTCTAACGTTTGAGCACCTGCTTGGATAGACATCCGACCTGCCACTTCTGACATTGGTGCTAACAGTGGCAAACGACCCATATTATCTGTTACAGTCTCATAGGCTATACAGACAGCTTTGCTCTTGATTAGCTCATCAGTTTGTGGAAAATCTGGTGCTAGGTGTAAATAAGTAAATAAAATCTGCCCTTCGCGGAGCATTGCTCTCTCGACTGATTGAGGTTCTTTTACTTTTACAATCATGTCTGCTTTGGCAAAAACGTCAGCAGCAGTAGGAAGAATGGATGCGCCTACAGCGATGTAATCATCGTCTGAAAAACCGATGCCGGCACCCGCATTGGTTTCAACATAAACTTGGTGACCATGTGAGATAAGCTCTCTCACGCTAGCTGGGATCATGCCCACTCGGTATTCGTGGTTTTTGATTTCCTTTGGTACGCCAATGATCATCCTGTATCCTCTTTCTAAAATGGTTGTATTAACTGTTTGTAGGGTGTTATTGTCGAATTAACAACTAGTATAGTTGTTGAATTGTAAAATTTGGCACTAAATATTAAAAAGTTGTAGTATATTTTTTTGCAAGGAAGTAATAAGGTGGAATAAAAAATGGCAGACAACTATAAAAAGCCGTCCAAGGAACTAGACCGTATCGACCGCAACATTCTTAATGAACTGCAGAAAGACGGTCGTATTTCAAACGTTGAACTTTCAAAACGTGTAGGACTTTCTCCAACGCCATGTTTGGAGCGTGTACGTAGACTTGAGCGTCAAGGCTACATTACTGGGTATACTGCGTTACTAAATCCGCAGTTTCTTGATGCATCGTTGTTGGTGTTTGTAGAGATAACACTTAACCGTGGTGCGCCAGATGTATTTGAACAGTTCAATGCAGCCGTTCAAAAACTTGACGATATTCAAGAATGTCACCTTGTTTCTGGTGACTTTGACTATCTTCTAAAAACCCGCGTATCTGATATGGGGGCTTACCGTCGACTATTGGGTGACACACTGTTACGTCTACCAGGCGTAAATGACACTCGAACCTACGTCGTTATGGAAGAAGTTAAGCAAACTAACCAGCTTGTGATTAAAACGCGTTAATTTATTGCAAAGAAAGCGGAATAACCTACCGCTTTCGCGATAGATTCATTGGGTTTTTCTCTTTGATATGGTTAAATCAATTTACCGAGCGGCTTATGCCGCTCGGAATGTTTTGTTTATCCCTATTTCATTCCCATATTCAAGTTGATTTATGTTCAAAGAGAACGCAAAGAAAGTCGAAACGATCATTAAAACGAGTGAAGAGCCTCAGTCTTCACGTCTAAATGGCTTCCAACGCTTAAAAGAGTGCTGCTTTATCGTTGGCGTTCTTAGCTCAATATTGCTTGCCGTTGCGCTATTTACTTTCAGTCCAGCCGATCCATCATGGTCCCAAACCGCTTGGGGAGGAGAGATCAATAACGCTGGCGGTCTATTTGGTGCTTGGTTAGCCGATACCTTGTTTTTTACTTTTGGCTCTCTCGCATACCCATTACCAGTGTTGCTCACTATCGCTGCTTGGGTGATTTGCCGTAAGCGTTCAGAAGACGATCCTATTGACTTCATGCTTTGGGGAACGCGTTTACTTGGTTTAACCATCCTTATTCTGACAAGTTGTGGCCTTGCAGACGTTAACTTTGATGATATCTGGTATTTCTCATCAGGTGGCATTGTTGGTGACGTGCTGACGAATCTTGCGCTTCCAACGTTGAATGTCTTAGGCACCACGCTTGTTCTGCTCTTTTTGTGGGGCGCGGGCTTTACACTCTTTACCGGTATCTCATGGTTGACGATTGTGGAGTGGTTAGGTGATCGTGCGTTAAGTGTGATTGCAGCAGTGACGAATAAAGCGCGTGGAACAGAACAAGAAACGTTAGAGCCTCAACTCAATGCATTTGCAGAAGATAGAGTTGTTACCAAGCGAGTCAACGATGAGCTTGATGATGAACCATTGCCACATATGACGGCTTATGAGGTAGAGGAGCCAAAAGAGGCTTCTACGACGCATGAATACCCAATTTATGTGCCTCAGTCTGCAGTAGAGCAGCCTGCGAGCGTTAATTCTGCGCAGAAAGCGACTGCACACGTCCCTCAGCAAGAACCTACGGTTGCTCCTGCATATCACGCTATTGCGGGGAATGTAGACCCAAGCATTGAGCGTACTAAGCAACTTAACGTCACGATTGAAGAGCTTGAAGCCGCAGCGCAACAAGCGGACGACTGGGCAGATGAGTCGCAACCTTTAAATGAGCCTCAAGCTGTAAACGAATTTGCTGCACCGAGTATTTCACACGAGCACTCGATCCAATCGACGCCGGCTCATTCCTCACCGTATGTGGCGTCTGTATCCGATCAACAACACCTCGACCCGTTGTCCATGAATGAGCCAGACTACTCTGATTATGATCAGTATGAAGCGGAACAAGCTTATCATGGGCAGAATGCACCGCTTCAATCTGTGCCGCCTCAATCTGCACAACAGCAATCGGTGCAACAACAGCCAGCGCCACAGCATGAACCTGCCATTGATCCAGAGGCGTTAACTCAGATCAGTGAGCAAACAGAACCTAGTCATCATATTGAACCTACGATATCAAATTTAGATGTATTGGATGATGAAGACGACTATGTCACTGAACAACGACTGCATCCAGCAGAAGTCACTTCTCAACCTTCTGTCGCTGACACTGAGCAATTTTCAGAATCACATTTACATTCGTCATTGCCGTCTTCTGAGGAGTCTGCGCAATCAGCCATGACTGCACCCGTTATGCCTGCGTCGAACACGGCATCATCTTCTTCGCCTGTAGCGCCGACTGCCGTGTTTGAACCTGTTCAAAATGCGGTAGAAATTGAAGAGGTTCAAGAGTGTGACCAGGATGTGGCGGCATTCCAGAACTTAGTTTCGAATGCTCAAGCGAAAGTGGTCGCTCAGCAAAACCCATTCTTAGTACAGAAAGAACATAACTTGCCGGTGCCTGAAGAGCCTTTACCGACGCTAGAGCTCTTGTATCATCCAGAAAAACGCGAGAATTTCATTGATCGAGAAGCGCTTGAACAAGTTGCACGTTTGGTGGAAACAAAGCTGGCCGACTACAAGATCAAAGCGGATGTGGTGGGTATTTACCCAGGGCCAGTGATCACCCGCTTCGAATTGGACTTGGCTCCAGGCGTGAAAGTAAGTCGAATCTCAGGCCTGTCTATGGACTTAGCTCGTGCACTATCTGCAATGGCAGTTCGTGTCGTTGAAGTGATTCCGGGTAAACCTTATGTTGGTTTAGAATTGCCAAATATGAGTCGTCAAACGGTTTATCTTTCTGACGTAATCAGCAGCCCACAATTTGAAGAAGCGACATCGCCTACAACGGTAGTGCTTGGTCAAGATATCGCGGGTGAAGCCGTTATCGCCGATATCGCGAAAATGCCTCACGTACTCGTCGCGGGTACAACCGGTTCAGGTAAGTCGGTAGGTGTGAACGTTATGATCTTGAGTATGCTTTATAAGGCATCACCAGAAGATCTGCGCTTTATCATGATCGACCCGAAAATGCTGGAACTCTCAATTTACGAGGGTATTCCTCATCTTCTTGCTGAAGTTGTAACCGACATGAAAGATGCTTCCAATGCACTTCGTTGGTGTGTGGGAGAAATGGAACGTCGTTATAAACTGATGTCAGCACTGGGCGTGCGTAACGTGAAAGGCTTCAACGAGAAGCTGAAAATGGCAGCGGAAGCTGGTCACCCAATTCACGACCCATTCTGGCAAGAAGGCGACAGCATGGATACTGAGCCGCCGTTGTTGGAAAAATTGCCTTACATCGTAGTAGTGGTTGACGAATTTGCCGATCTAATGATGGTTGTGGGCAAGAAAGTTGAAGAACTGATCGCGCGTTTGGCACAGAAAGCTCGTGCGGCAGGTATTCACTTAATCCTTGCGACTCAGCGCCCATCAGTTGACGTTATTACTGGTTTGATCAAAGCAAACATTCCAACACGTGTTGCGTTTACGGTATCAACCAAGACCGACTCGCGCACCATCCTAGACCAAGGTGGTGCAGAATCATTGTTGGGTATGGGTGATATGCTTTACTTACCACCTGGCTCTAGCCACACAACGCGTGTGCACGGTGCGTTTGCTTCAGATGATGATGTTCATGCCGTAGTGAATAACTGGAAAGCGCGTGGTAAACCAAACTACATCGATGAGATTATCAGTGGTGATCAAGGCCCTGAGAGTTTACTCCCAGGAGAGCAAATGGAATCTGATGAAGAGATGGATCCATTGTTCGACCAAGTTGTTGAGCATGTTGTTCAGTCTCGAAGAGGTTCTGTATCGGGTGTGCAACGTCGCTTCAAAATCGGTTACAACCGCGCCGCTCGCATTGTAGAGCAACTCGAGGCACAAGGTATTGTTAGTGCTCCTGGTCATAACGGTAACCGTGAAGTTCTAGCGCCAGCGCCACCAAAAGATTAATGAACTTGTCTAACTCACTTCAGTCAAAATGAGGTGAGTTATTTAGGTCTTTGGCCCAATGATAGGTATTTGAATGAAAAAACGATTTTCAGCGACATTTTTCTCCGTATTCGTATTGAGCTTGTCTCTCTTCTCTACAGCACATGCAGCTTCAGCAAAAGATGAACTCAATAAGCGTCTAGCGATGAATGAGGGGTTCAGTGCAGACTTCTCGCAACAGGTGATCAGCCCAGAGGGTGAAACCATTATGGAAGGGGAGGGCTCAGTTGAAATCGCTCGTCCGAGTCTGTTTCGTTGGAGCACAACTTTCCCAGATGAAAACTTGTTGGTATCCGATGGTAAGTCGTTGTGGTATTACAGCCCGTTTATTGAGCAAGTGAGTATCTACGATCAAGCGCAAGCGACCGAACAAACACCTTTTGTTTTGCTTACCCGCAATCGCGCTAGCGACTGGGATAATTACACGATTTCACAAAAAGGCGATCAATTTACCCTTGTTCCAACGGCAATTGACTCCACGCAAGGTCAATTTCAGATTAATATTGATACAAAGGGTGTGGTTAACGGGTTCAATGTGATTGAGCAAGATGGCCAAAAAGGCCTGTTTGAGTTCAGCAACGTAAAACTCGGTAAGCCTAAAGCAGACAGATTTACATTCACAATCCCAGATGGTGTGGAAGTGGATGACCAAAGGAACTAATTGCTAGTGAGTAATTACACGTTAGATTTCTCTGGGGACGATGATTTTCGTCCCCTTGCTGCTCGTATGAGACCGGAAACCATTGAACAATACATTGGCCAGCAGCATATTCTTGGGCCGGGTAAACCACTGCGTCGTGCGTTAGAGGCAGGGCATATTCATTCTATGATTCTTTGGGGGCCTCCCGGTACTGGGAAAACCACTCTTGCGGAAGTCGCGGCAAATTATGCCAATGCCGAAGTGGAGCGTGTTTCTGCGGTAACCTCTGGTGTGAAAGAAATTCGTGTTGCTATCGAGAAAGCACGTGAAAATAAAATGGCAGGCCGTCGTACAATCCTATTTGTGGATGAGGTGCATCGCTTCAATAAATCACAGCAAGATGCGTTTTTGCCGCACATTGAAGATGGCACGGTGACATTTATTGGTGCGACAACAGAGAACCCATCTTTCGAATTGAATAACGCGTTATTGTCTCGCGCCCGTGTTTATAAACTCACTTCGTTAGACAAAGATGAAATCTTATTAGCTCTCAATCAAGCTATCAATGATAAGCAGCGTGGCTTAGGTGATACGCCAGCCCACTTTGCTGACAATGTACTTGAGCGCTTAGCTGAATTGGTAAACGGTGACGCTCGCATGTCACTTAATTATCTTGAGCTACTCTATGATATGGCTGAAGACAATGCGCAAGGCGAAAAAGAGATCACATTAAAGTTGCTTGCGGAAGTGGCAGGTGAAAAGGTGTCACGTTTCGATAAAAAAGGTGACATTTGGTATGATCTGATTTCTGCCGTGCATAAGTCGATTCGTGGCTCTAACCCAGATGCGGCGCTTTATTGGGCGGCGCGTATGATAGCGGCAGGTTGTGACCCATTGTATATTGCACGTCGATTACTCGCGATTGCATCTGAGGATGTCGGCAATGCGGATCCTCGTGCAATGCAAGTGGCACTCTCTGCATGGGATTGTTTTACGAGAGTTGGTCCGGCTGAGGGTGAGCGTGCCATTGCTCAGGCGATTGTCTACCTCGCATGTGCACCAAAGAGCAATGCGGTATACGTTGCGTGGAAACAAGCGCTCACAGACGCTCATAACCTCCCTGAATATGAAGTGCCGCATCACTTACGAAATGCCCCAACGAACTTAATGAAAGACATGGGGTATGGTGCTGAGTATCGTTACGCACATGATGAACCGGGGGCGTACGCGGCTGGTGAGCAATATTTACCACCAGAAATGGGCGAACGTAAGTATTATCAGCCAACAAATCGTGGTCTAGAGACCAAAATTGGCGAAAAGTTAGATTACTTGGCTACTTTAGATGCAAATAGCCCACAAAAGCGCTATGAAAAGTAGGCGTTTTTGGATACATTTATTCGATAAATTTTAAAGCGTGCCTGTTCGGATAAGGCGCGTGATTTCACAACAAAAAGCATAGGATTAACAATGCTGGATTCTAAATTACTTCGTACAGAGCTGGATGAAACAGCTGCTAAACTGGCGCGTCGTGGCTTTAAGCTAGACGTAGAGACTATTCGTAAACTTGAAGAACAACGTAAGTCCATTCAAGTAGAAGTTGAAAATTTACAATCCACGCGTAACTCCATCTCCAAGCAAATCGGCCAGAAAATGGCGGCTGGCGATAAAGAAGGCGCAGAAGAAATCAAGAAACAAATCGGTACGCTAGGTAGCGATCTTGATGCGAAGAAAGTTGAGCTTGACCAAGTTATGGCTCAACTTGATGAGTTCACTCTTTCTGTACCAAACATCCCTGCAGATGAAGTGCCAGATGGTAAAGATGAAAATGACAACGTAGAGATTTCTCGTTGGGGTGAGCCAAAAACTTACGATTTCGAATTGAAAGACCACGTTGACCTAGGTGAAATGGGTGGCGGTCTAGACTTTGCAAGCGCAGTTAAAATCACTGGCGCGCGTTTCATTGTGATGAAAGGTCAATTTGCTCGTCTACACCGTGCAATTGCTCAGTTCATGCTTGATCTTCACACAGAAGAGCACGGCTACACAGAAATGTACGTACCTTACCTAGTTAACTCTGACAGCCTATTTGGTACTGGTCAGCTACCTAAGTTTGGTAAAGATCTTTTCCACACTGAGCCACTAGTTGAAAAAGTGAACGATGAAGAGCCTCGTAAGCTGTCTTTGATCCCAACAGCAGAAGTGCCTGTAACCAACCTAGTACGTGATACGATTTCTGACGAAGCGGATCTACCGCTTAAGATGACAGCGCACACGCCATGCTTCCGTTCTGAAGCGGGTTCTTACGGCCGTGATACTCGTGGTCTGATTCGTATGCACCAGTTCGATAAAGTTGAGCTAGTACAAATCACTAAGCCAGAAGATTCAATGAACGCGCTAGAAGAGCTAACAGGTCACGCTGAGAAAGTTCTACAACTTCTAGAACTTCCTTACCGTAAAGTGGTTTTATGTACGGGTGATATGGGCTTTGGTTCTCACAAAACTTACGATCTAGAAGTGTGGGTTCCTGCTCAAGGTACATACCGTGAGATCTCATCATGTTCTAATATGGGTGATTTCCAAGCTCGTCGTATGCAAGCGCGTTTCCGTCGTAAAGGCGAGAAGAAACCTGAACTTGTGCACACGCTAAACGGTTCTGGTCTAGCGGTAGGTCGTACCATGTTGCAATCCTAGAAAACAACCAAGAAGCAGACGGCCGCATTGCAATCCCAACAGTACTCCAGAAATACATGGGCGGCGCAACGCACATCGGTTAATTTATTAATCGTTAGAACACCAAAACCCAGCCTCCGTGCTGGGTTTTTTGTTATCAGTGTCGAGTTAAGGTTAACTATTACAAATAGGTAATAGTGTTTTTGAATTTGCTCTAATTATTTTGCTATTTGTAATCGATATAATCATCCACCTTACCACGGTAAGTAGATTTTCTCATTCAAGTAACGAGGAGGGCTTATGGCCGTAGGGTGGGCAAATGACGATAGCGTCAGCCAACAAATTCAAAATACCATAGACGATGAGATATCACGTGTTCGGTGCAGTATCCACCAGGGCGAAAGTGCCCATTACTGTGATGAATGCGGCGATAAGATTCCTGATGCGCGTCGAACTGCAATGAAAGGCGTTCGTTTATGTATCGAGTGCCAATCCACACTAGAACTGGTGTCTGAGCGTCATGCATTATTCAATCGACGAGCGAGTAAAGACAGTCAACTTCGATAGTTGTAATTACCTATTTAATAATTAGACAAGTGGCCTGACAAAAAACGGTTTGAGTGACATGCTCAAACCGTTCTTGTTTTAATCTTTTCTACATATTTTTTGAATTTAATGAGAACGAATTAGGCAAAGCAATCTTTACGTTGAAGTGCAGCATCAATGGCATTCACCAACTTCTCAATGTGGTTCGGATGACTGATGAATGGCGGCATCATGTAAATCAGTTTGCCAAATGGACGAATCCAAACACCATGCTCAACAAAGAGAGCTTGGATGGTTTCCATATTCACGGGACGATGGGTTTCCACTACACCAATAGCACCAAGCCAGCGCGTATTCTTAACTAAATCGTATTGCTCTAACTTCGGTAATAACTCAGAAAACAACATTTCAATTTGTTTTGTTTGGTGTGTCCATTCCCCTTGTTCTATGAGCTCTAAACTTGCTGTCGCTACGGCGCAAGCAAGTGGGTTACCCATAAAGGTTGGGCCATGCATGAAGCAACCAGCCTCGCCCCCGCATACTGTGTCTGCCACATGCTTACTAGTAAGTGTGGCGGAGAGTGTCATATAGCCGCCTGTCAGCGCTTTACCTATGCACAGAATATCAGGCTGAATATTGGCGTGCTCACAAGCAAACAGTTTTCCTGTACGACCAAACCCGGTGGCGATTTCATCCGCGATCAGTAATAGCCCGTGTTTATCACAAAGCCGACGGACACCTTTCAAGAATTCTGGGTGGTAAATACGCATTCCACCGGCACCTTGCACGATAGGTTCTAGGATTACGGCAGCAAGTTCATGGCTGTGCTGTGTGATCTCCTGTTCGAAATCTTGTAAGTCTTCTGGTTGCCACTCATCCCAATACCCGCATGCAGGTGACTCGGCAAAAATATGCTCAGGTAGAAAGCCTTTGTAGAGCGAATGCATGGAGTTGTCCGGGTCGGTGACCGACATGGCCGCAAACGTATCACCATGATAGCCGTGTCGCAAAGTTAGAAATTTTGGTCTGCGTTCGCGTTTCGCATGCCAATATTGCAGTGCCATTTTCAAGCTTACTTCCACGGCAACAGAGCCAGAGTCCGCAAGAAACACATGCTCAAGGTTACTTGGTGTCAGAGAAAGAAGTTTTTTGCACAAGTTAATGGCGGGTTGGTGGGTAATGCCGCCAAACATCACGTGAGAAACCTGATCAATTTGTTGATGCGCGGCTTGGTTTAAATGTGGATGGTTGTAGCCGTGAATGGTTGACCACCATGACGACATGCCATCTATCAACTCTGTTCCATCCTCTAGTTTTAGGTACACACCGTGTGCGGAAGCAACAGGGTAGCAGGTCAGAGGTGTTAGTGTTGAAGTATAGGGATGCCAGATGTGCTGGCGATCGAACGCGAGATCCATGTGCTATTCCAATAATGTGTAGATTAAAAAACAAGCAAGTGTAAACTTTACAATTTGTTGTTGTGTTGACAGTTTATCGAGACTCAGTAGACTGTCAACACAACAACAAAAGTGACTAAAGGAATACACGTGGAAGTTCGTCATAACTGGACGCATGCTGAAGTACGAGAACTGATGGAAAAACCTTTCATGGATCTTCTATTTGAAGCTCAGCTTGTTCATCGCCAATATCAACAAGCCAACCATGTTCAAGTAAGTACGCTCCTATCAATTAAAACTGGTGCCTGTCCGGAAGACTGTAAGTACTGTCCGCAAAGTGCTCGATACACCACCGACATAGAAAAAGAACGTCTAATGGAGGTTGAGCGCGTGTTGGATGCCGCGCTAAAAGCCAAGAATGCTGGGTCGACGCGCTTCTGTATGGGGGCTGCGTGGAAGAACCCTAAAGAGCGTGACATGCCACATTTGACAGACATGATCAAAGGCGTGAAAGAGATGGGTTTAGAAACATGTATGACCCTTGGTATGTTAACGCCAGATCAGGCGAATCAACTTGCGGCGGCAGGCCTTGATTACTACAACCACAACCTGGACACCTCGCCGGAGTTTTACGGCAACATCATTACCACACGCACCTATCAAGATCGTTTGAATACCCTGTCTCATGTTCGTGATGCGGGTATGAAGATCTGTTCCGGTGGTATCATTGGTATGGGAGAAAGTGTGAATGACCGTGCAGGTTTGTTTGTCGAGTTGGCGAACTTGCCAGTGCACCCTGAAAGTGTCCCAATCAACATGTTAGTAAAAGTCAAAGGCACGCCTTTAGAGAAAGTCGAAGATGTTGAGCCGTTTGATTTCATTCGGTTAATTGCTGTCGCCCGAATTATGATGCCTCAATCGGCTGTTCGTTTATCGGCAGGTCGTGAAAATATGAACGAGCAAATGCAAACACTGTGCTTTATGGCGGGAGCGAACTCGGTTTTCTACGGTTGTAAGCTGCTGACAACACCAAATCCATCAGAAGATAAAGACATGATGTTATTCAGTAAACTGGGTATCAACCGTCAAGAGGTCTCCCAAAAACCGGATGAAATTGAAGAAAACGAATTGCTCGATCGCGTGGTAGAGCGTGTCGCAGCAAGACCAGCAAAAGACGATTTGTTCTACGATGCCAGCGTTTAAGAATCGTATTGAGTCTGCACTTGCTGAGCGAAAAAAATCGGGGCTTAACCGAACCATGAATGTGGTGTTTTCTGGTAACCAATCGATTTTGGAAAATGATGGAAAACGCTACATCAATTTTTCCAGTAATGACTATTTAGGATTAGCGAATGATCAGGCGCTCGTCCATGCATGGCAACAAGGGCTCAGTGTTTACGGCAGTGGCAGTGGTGCATCACCCATGGTGACAGGATTTAGCGCAGCTCATAGTAATCTTGAAGCGGCACTTACCGAATGGCTTGGTTATGAGAGGGCAATCCTATTTGGCTCAGGGTTCAGTGCCAATCAAGCTCTACTATTTACGTTATTAGATAAATCTGACGTACTGATACAAGACCGATTGAACCACGCCTCTCTGATGGAGGCTGGTGCGTTATCTCCAGCGAAGATGAAGCGCTTTAAACACAACGATATAAAACACCTTGAGTCGATGCTTGATTGTGAAAGTAATCATTTGGTTGTGACGGAGGGTGTATTCAGTATGGATGGGGATTGCGCGCCACTCAAAGACATCGCTACTGTCACTCAAGCGCCCAATACGTGGTTAGCGGTAGATGATGCGCATGGTATCGGAGTGTTAGGAGAATCGGGAGGAGGCTCCTGTGAGTTATCGAATATCAAACCCGAGATCTTAGTCGTTACTTTCGGTAAAGCCTTTGGTATGTCGGGTGCGGCAATTTTGTGTGGTGCAAGCACTGGGGATTATTTAACGCAGTTTGCAAAACACCATGTGTATTCTACCGCGATGCCACCGGCCCAAGCCTACGCACTAACACATGCCGTGAGTATGGTTCAGCAGCAGTCGTGGCGTCGAGAAAAGTTGACAGAGCTTAGCCAGTATTACCAAGAGTATCTGGGGGAATTATCCGGCTTTGTCGACACGCAGACTCCCATCAAACCGTTTGTTATTGGTGAGCCGGAATTAACATTGAATGTAGCAAAATTATGTCGAAATAACGGAATATGGGTCACGGCTATTCGTCCTCCCACAGTGCCAAAAGGCACATCAAGACTTCGTATCACGCTCACTTCAAATCACAGTAAAGAACAAATAAAAACGCTTTCAATCGCCTTAAAACAAGCATTAGGAGAGCGATAATGGAAAATGCACAACGTATAGCATTTGAAAATTATCATATGAATAAAGAAGCCATTGCCACATCTTTTGGTAAAGCTGCCGAAACGTATGATAAGCATGCTGCATTTCAACGCGATGTGGGATGTCGCCTGCTCGATAAACTCCCGAGCGATTTGTCCAATAAGCGGATTTTGGATTTAGGCTGTGGCACTGGATATTTTTCTCATCTTCTGAGAGAACGCGGAGCAGAAGTTGTTTGTGCGGATATCTCTCAAGCTATGCTCGATAAGGCAAAGCAGCGTTGTGGTGAGGAACGAATGCACTATGAGCTGGCTGATGCAGAGAATTTGCCGTTTGATGATGATAGTTTCGATTATGTATTTTCGAGTCTTGCGCTTCAATGGTGTGTGGATTTGAGTTCCCCTTTAAGAGAAATTCGCCGAGTCTTAAAGGAGGGAGGGCAGGGATGTTTTACGACATTAGTGGATGGTTCCCTGTATGAGTTGCGTGAGGCGTGGTCAAAAATTGATACATATCAACACGTGAATAACTTTGTTAGCATCAATCAGGTAAAAATTGCGTTAGCGCAATCTTGGTGCCACAACCATCATCTAGACTTGACCACCATCACAGTTTGGTATGATTCAGCGTTTTCTGTAATGCGTGATCTCAAAGGCATTGGTGCAAATCACGTAAGTGGACGCTCACATGGTTTGACAAGTCGTCGCACATTATTACAAGTTGAGCATGCGTACCAAGCATTTAGAAACGATCAAGGTCTTTTACCTGCAAGTTATCAGGTTTGTTTTGGAGTAATACATCTATGATTGATGCTTTTTTTATTGCTGGTACGGATACTGATGTTGGTAAAACGGTAGCGTCGAAAGCTATTCTGCAAGCATTAGCAGAAAAAGGATTAAATACTATTGGTTACAAACCAGTAGCATCAGGCAGTGATAAAACTGCCGAAGGTTTACGAAACTCTGACGCGTTGCATTTACAAAATGCAGCTACGTTAGAGGTGGCTTATGACGATGTGAATCCATACGCTTTGGAATTACCTGCTTCTCCTCACATCGCAGCAAAGCACGAACATGTAGAAATCAAATATGAAGTGCTGAGTGAAAAGCTCGCTCAACACAAAGAACAATCAGACATCGTTCTTGTTGAAGGTGCTGGTGGTTGGCGTGTACCTGTATCAGATACAGATAGCCTTTCGACTTGGGTACAGCAAGAACAGCTTCCGGTCGTTCTGGTTGTAGGTATCAAGCTGGGTTGTTTGAGCCACGCACTGTTAACCGCAGAGATCATCAAAGCGGATGGTTTGAATCTCGTTGGCTGGGTGGCAAACCGAGTAAACCCTGGTACCGAGCATTATGCTGAGATTATCGATATGCTAGAAGATCGCCTTGATGCACCTAAACTTGGCGAAATCCCTTATATTCCAAGCGCGAAGCGTAAAGATCTAGGCAAATACATTAACGTTGAGCCGTTGCTAAACGCTTAAAGGCTTCGCGATTCAATAAATACAAAAAGGGCTGCGCAATGCAGCCCTTTTCTCATGTAAACTTTTGTGTCTAATCGTAAGATCCGACGCTCAGTTTATTTTTCTTGGCTAAGCCCCATCAAAGCTTGCTGTGTTTCAGCAACGCGCTTTGACATGTGAGCGTCAGTTGAAATACCAAGTTGTTGTTTTGCCTCATCCTCTGAGATACCTAGATGACAACAAAGTAGGTCGATAGCCATTTGATAGTCGTTAGTTTCTACCATGATTTTTCCCTCAAGACATGGAAGTTTGGAACGGCTTTATTGTCCTTAAAGCTCGTCCCGTATCGTTCATCTAAGCTGAATCTAGCACGTACAGATAGTCGCACAATAAGACCAAAGTCTATACTGGCACTAACATACTGTTTTTAGAGCGAGTTAATTTTAAGTTTTATTTCATTCTCGAAAACAAATGTTGCAATTTATTGCTTAACCTTGTTTTTAACCGCGCTAGACTATATCTATAACGCAACGAAGCTCGAATCCATTTTGAGCTTCATAAAACTATAAGCTTCCTCGGAGAAAAGTAATGAAGCGAATTATGTTATTCCTAGCAACTAACCTAGCCGTAGTGCTTGTGCTTAGTGTTGTTCTGAATATTGTTTACGCTGTAACTGGAATGCAACCTGGCAGCCTTTCTGGCTTGTTAGTGATGGCTGCGGTATTTGGTTTTGGTGGTGCATTCATCTCTTTGATGATGTCAAAAGGTATGGCACTACGCTCTGTTGGCGGTATGGTTATCGAAACCCCGCGTAACGAAACAGAACATTGGCTGCTAGAAACAGTCGGTCGTCAAGCTCAACAAGCGGGCATCGGTATGCCTACGGTCGCTATTTATGATGCAGCTGACATCAACGCATTTGCCACGGGAGCAAAACGTGATGATTCATTAGTGGCGGTTTCAACCGGTCTTTTGCATAACATGACGCGCGATGAAGCAGAGGCGGTATTGGCACACGAAGTCAGCCACATTGCTAATGGCGATATGGTAACCATGACGCTGATGCAAGGTGTGGTAAACACATTTGTTATCTTCTTGTCTCGTTTCATCGCAAACATCGTTGCTTCGAATGATGATGAAGAAGGTCAAGGTACAAACATGATGGTTTACTTTGGTGTCTCTATGGTGCTTGAACTGGTATTCGGTTTCCTAGCGAGCTTCCTAACCATGTGGTACAGCCGTCATCGTGAATTTTACGCAGATGCGGGTGCGGCGAAATTGGTAGGTAAAGAGAAAATGATTGCTGCATTAGAACGTTTGAAAATGAGTCATGAATCTCAACTCGACGGTACTATGATGGCATTTGGTATCAACGGTAAACGCTCTATGACAGAGCTTTTAATGAGCCACCCTCCATTAGACAAGCGTATTGCGGCATTACGTAGCCAGCAGTACTAAGATACTTTTTGCAAAGTAATCGCCTATACTAACTAATAATATTCTGAAAAGGCTTGGTTTTTTAACCAAGCCTTTTTTGTATCTGTTGATCTCTGAGCGACGCCACTGCGTATCAAGTTACAGAAACAAAGTTATACAAAAATAATTTTGTACAACTTTATTAGCTAAACTATCTTGTACATATAATAAATTTGTACAACTACTGGCAAAAAGTAGGAGCATTGAAATGGATATTCGATCAGTTGGCAATATTTACCAGAATTTAAGTAAGGCGAATTTGCACTTGCTTGAAGAGGTTTATCATCAAGATGTCGTGTTTGAAGACGCCGCTCATCGCCTCGAGGGATGGCCTGCGCTGTCTGATTATTTTCAATCTTTGTACACCAATGTGATTCGTTGTGACTTTACTATTCATGACCACCAACAGGTTGGTGATACTGGATTTTTAACGTGGACGATGGATCTTCAGCATCCCAAACTTCAAAAGGGCGCCCCGATTTCAGTGAATGGGGTATCGCATCTCAAATTTGATGAGGGTCAGGTGATTTACCATCGAGACTACTTTGATTTGGGAGAAATGCTGTATGAAAACCTCCCTTTGCTTGGATCGGTAGTGAAAACCATTAAGCAGAGGTTGGGGCAATGAGTCGTGCGATCCTCATTACAGGCGCGACCTCTGGGATCGGGAAGCAGCTTGCTGTGGACTACGCTAAACAGGGATGGAAAGTGCTTGCTTGTGGGCGCAATCAACAAGTGCTGTCTGAGTTAGAAGAGACATCACATAACATCGTCTCCTTGCGTTTCGATGTGACCGACTATGACGAGACGATAAGAACGTTATCCACCTTACCATTCACACCAGATACTTGGTTTTTTAACGCAGGTGACTGCGAGTATATGGATAACGGAGTCGTAGATGCGAAACTTATGGCGCGAGTAATGAACGTGAACGTCATTGGCATCGCAAACTGTGTTGAAGCATGTCAATCCCAGTTTCAACGAGGGCATCGCGTTGTCATTGTCGGCTCTATTGCGTCGGAAGTGGCTTTACCTAGAGCAGAGGCATATGGCGCATCGAAAGCAGCAGTAAGTTACTTTGCCCGAACCTTGGCTGTCGATTTGAAGCCTAAAGGTATCAACGTTGTGACGGTTTTTCCTGGATTCGTTGAAACCCCTCTTACCGATAGAAACACGTTTGACATGCCAATGATCGTTTCAGTTGTTCAGGCGTCAGAAGCAATTCGAAATCAACTCAACGCCAACAAGAGTCACATTTATTTCCCCGCGAGATTTACCGGTATTTTACGCTTGATCTCGTTGCTTCCCTATAGCTGGCAAGCCCGGTTAACCGCAAAACTCGTATCCTAAGAGGAAAAAGCATGAATACAGTAGAAAGAAAGAAAATTGCGATCGTCGGAACGGGAATATCGGGTCTAGCATGTGGTTATTACTTGCATAAAGCCCATGACGTAACGTTATTCGAAGCCAATGATTATATTGGGGGCCATACCGCAACAGTGGATGTCAACGTCGACGGTCGGGATTACGCCATTGATACGGGCTTTATTGTGTACAACGACCGTACTTACCCCAACTTTATTCGCTTGATGAACGAGATTGGCGTAGATGGGCTGCCGACTCAAATGAGCTTCAGCGTGAGAAACGACAGCAACGGATTGGAATATAACGGTCATACGGTGTCGACCTTATTTGCACAAAAACGCAATTGGGCGAACCCTAAGTTCTATCGGTTTATTTTCGAGATTTTGAGATTCAATAAGCTAGCTAAAGCTTTTGCAAGTGAGGGGGCTTCGAATTCCCAAACGTTGGGGGAGTTCTTAGATGAGCATCATTTCAGCGAATTTTTTACTGATAACTATATTTTGCCGATGGGGGCTGCGATTTGGTCTTCGACATTGGCAGACATGCGTGCGTTCCCATTAATGTTCTTCCTGCGCTTTTTCCTCAATCACGGGTTGTTGGATATCACCAATCGTCCTCAATGGTATGTCATTAAAGGAGGCTCCCGATCTTACATTCCGCCGTTGACTCAAGGTTTTGCTGATAACATTCGTCTGAACAGCCCGGTTGAAAAAGTCGTTCGCAACGAGAAAGGGGTTGGTGTTCAGGTTCACGGTCAGATGCAGTGGTTTGACGATGTGATCTTAGCTTGCCACAGTGATCAAGCGATGCGAATGCTCGGTGACATTAGCCCGGTGGAGCAAGGCATTTTAGGCGACATGGCTTATCAAGCTAATGAGGTCATCCTGCATACTGATACAAGCGTGCTCCCTCAACGCAAGGCTGCTTGGGCTTCTTGGAACTACCGACTGGACGGGAGCAATGATGAGCAGCAAAGATTACCGGCTTTGACTTACAACATGAACATTCTTCAGCATATACGATCCGAGCACACTTTCTGTGTCACGTTAAACAGTTCTGAATCCATCGAATCAGGCAAGATCCTCCGCGCTTTTACGTATCATCATCCCGTCTTCACCACGGAATCTATAGCAGCCCAACAGCGGAAAGAAGAAATACAAGGTGTACGAAACACATGGTTTTGTGGTGCATATTGGTTCAACGGTTTTCATGAAGATGGTGTACGAAGCGCCGTTGACGTCGTGAAAGGGCTAGAAGACAAGTACCGCGAGCAAAATATCGTTCCTTTTGAGAAAGGTGCTGCGTGATATGGAGAGTCGAATGAACAGCCGATTGTTTATAGGCAATGTTCGCCATCGCCGATTTACTCCTGTGAATCATGAGTTGAACTACTCACTGTTTATGCCTGCCATTGATTTGGACGAGCTTGATGCCCTAGAGAAGAAAGTCTGGGGTTTTGGTTCACACTGGTGGCACTGGGCACGCTTTAAGCGAAGTGATTATATTGGCGAGGGTTGCGTTAAGTCGGCAGTGCAAAACAAAGTGGAGCAACTGACAGGAGTTCGCTGTACCGGCAAAGTTATCGCAGTATGTCACCTGCGTTATTTAGGGCTCTATTTCAGCCCGGTGAATTTCTACTACGTTTATAGCAAGGAAGACGAATGGAAATATCTTCTTGCTGAGGTGAGTAATACCCCTTGGAATGAACGACATTATTACGCGATAGCGGCAGATAAAGACGATGAAGAGTTTGGCTGGGAACAAGATAAAGCGTTCCATGTATCGCCATTCAATCCGATTGACCAACTTTACCGCTGGAAGATTAGACCTTTGACAGACAAGCTGAATGTGCATCTTGAATGTCACAAGGGGAAAAAACACTTCGATGCGACGATGGCTATGAAAGCCAAGCCACTTTCTAGCAAAACCTTATTGAAATGCTTGATCGTTACGCCAATCCAGACGGTAAAAGTAATGGTTGGCATTTATTGGCACGCTCTTAAATTATGGATTAAAGGCGTACCGTTTTACTCTCACCCCAAATTTGAAAATTCGGATGAAGCAGAAAGTAATGAAACGGTAGTTGATGATAAAAAGAAAAAGCATAAGGAGAACTCTGCATGTTAAATACAACTTCTATGGCAATGCCGCGTGAACTAACAACGACACAAAAAGCGGCTCGCGGAGTTCTATTTCAATGTTTACACAAAATGGAAATAGGCTGCCTGACGGTAATTGAAAGCTTTAAAACAGAAACGACGGAGCGCAGTGAACGCTTTTCTACACCAAATGGGGAATACAAAGGAGACCCGATAGCTGCGACGATTGAAGTAAAACACCCTGGGTTTTACTCAAGAATACTTCAAGGCGGAAGCATCGCAGCAGGAGAAGCATACATGGATGGCTGGTGGGACAGCCCAGATTTGACAGCTTTGATGAAACTGATGGCGCTGAATATGCGGGCACTGGATCGTTTAGAGGAACAGGGGAACTGGCTTACTCGAATACTCTATAAATTTAGCCATTGGACCAATCGCAACTCACAAGAGAACTCACGCAAAAATATTCATGCGCATTACGATCTGGGTAACGATCTGTATAAATCGTTTCTTGATCCCAACATGCTTTATTCTTCCGCTCTTTATAATCAGTCCTCAGACTCTTTAGAGCAGGCGCAAATCAACAAGATGGACCGTTTGTGTCAACAACTCGAATTAAACGCAAATGATCATGTGATAGAAATTGGTACAGGTTGGGGCGCGATGGCTATTTATATGGCAGAACAATATGGCTGCCGCGTGACGACAACGACGATTTCAGAAGAGCAACATGCTTATGCGGGGCAGCAAATTATTGAGCGAGGGTTATCCGATAAGATTATTTTGTTGAAAGAAGATTATCGAGATCTCACTGGAACCTACGATAAATTGGTATCGATAGAGATGATCGAAGCGGTTGGGAAACAGTTTCTCCCCTCTTATATTAAGAAGTGTGAATCTTTACTTAAATCGGGCGGTCTGATGGCAATACAAGCAATTACCATTGCCGATCAACGATACGATTATTACAGTAATAATGTCGATTTTATTCAAAAATATATATTTCCTGGCGGGTTCTTACCATCCGTTACTTCATTGACACAAGCTTCAACTAAATACAGTGATTTAGTGGTACGGGATTTGTTCGATATAGGTTTAGATTATGCCAAAACACTCAATGCATGGCATTACCGCTTTAACCAGGCGGAAGTCGAAGTACGCTCATTTGGTTATGATGATCGCTTTGTGCGAATGTGGCGCTATTACTTAAGCTATTGCGAGGGCGGCTTTTTGGCTCGTACCATCAGTGCAGTACACATGACATTTCAGCGCCCTTAGTCGTCATGAAATTGTTGCTTGCTTCGACATGGTTCCAACTCTGCTGGTTCGCTGCCGTGCTTGGAACCTATCAATGGCAGTGGCTAACGTTGATACTTACTTTGGTGACCCTCATTTACTGCATTAGAGCGGATGCACATTCACTGAAAAGTATCAGTATCATCACGGTGGCTGGTTTGGTGCTTGATACCATAAACCAACAATTCTCAATTCTTGTTTTTTCAACACAATGGCTACCGATTTGGCTGTTATGCCTATGGGTCATGTTTTCTTGGTATTCGTACCAACTCAAGTCCATTTTGTACCGTTTCCCCAAACCCTACGTATCACTAGTAGGTGGTATCGGAGGAACGATCAGTTATTTTGCTGGTTTTAAACTCCAAGCCGTTGAATTTGGATTCAGCACGAGCGTTACTCTCGCCATTTTGTTTGCACAATGGTGTGTGATGATACTTGTGATACTCAAGGTGTACGGAAATGAAGAGCTTGAAAAGAAATTGGAAACAGAAACTGACTGATGGAGTGTTGTTAACGTTATTACTTGGTGTGACGTCTTTACAAGCCCAGACTATCTCGGACAATCGCCAGCAGAGCGTTCAACCTGATTGGCAACAATGGCAAACCGTTGGAGAAGCACAATTAACGTGGTTCATTTTTGATGTATATAAATCAACATTGAAAGCGCCAGATGGTCAGTATCTGGTATCGAGCGATGTCTCGCCACATGCCTTTGCTTTAGAAATCAATTATCAGCGTGACATAAGTAAACAACAACTTTTGGATGTGACAGACGAGCAGTGGCAGAAATTAGGTTTCACGCAATCCTTTCGCCAGCAGTGGCTTTTGGAACTCACTACTATGTTTCCAAATATCAATAAAGGTGACGAACTAACCTATTTGACAGACGGTAAAACAGGGCAACTTATATACCGTCAAGCGGGTGCCAAGCCATACCAAACGGTGGGTTATATTAATGATGAGCGTCTTAATGATGCATTTCTTTCCATTTGGTTATCTCCACAAACAGAATTTCCTAGACTTCGCAAACAACTCATCGGGCAGGTTAGGCAGTGAAACTATTTAAACGAATGATCAAAACATCGGTTGTCGCCACTGCAATATTATTGGGTGCTTGTTCAGCCGACATTGATAATTACCAGGCAGCTGCGCCAACGTTCGACTTGTTTGGCTATTTTGAGGGGAATGTAAAAGCATGGGGTATGGTACAAGACTATACCGAGAAGCAAACTCGTCGCTTCGAAGTTGAAATAGTAGGCACGGTCGATGGCAGAGAATTGACGCTTGTGGAAGATTTTGTTTTCGATGATGGCGAGCTAGACCAACGCATTTGGGTGATAACCAAACTAGAAAACGGACGCTATCAAGGCAAAGCCGATGACATTATCGGTGTCGCCACCGGTAAAGAGGTGGGTAACGCGCTACAGTGGCAGTACGATTTCGAGCTAAAGTTGGATGATTCGACCATTACCGTGTCGTTTGATGATTGGCTCTATCGTCAAGACGAGCACCATGTATTTAACCTTACCAAAATCAAAAAGTTTGGCGTCGAGGTAGGGACAATCACGTTGTTTTTCCAAAAACAGCGTTAATGCCACTAACGGTCTCAATATGTGATGTACGAAACAAAAAAGGTTGACGAGAAAACGTCAACCTTTGTTATTTAAGCTAGCATCCGGAGATTATAGCTTGTCGGTAAGCTCGATTGCTTGACCGATGTAGTTCGCAGGCGTCATCTCTTTAAGACGAGCTTTCTCGTGTTCAGGAAGCTCAAGACCGTCGATGAAATTACGCATTGCTTCGCCGTCTACACGCTTACCACGAGTTAGCTCTTTTAGCTTCTCGTATGGCTTCTCGATGCCGTAACGACGCATTACGGTTTGTACAGGCTCTGCTAGTACTTCCCAGTTTCTGTCTAGTTCAGCAAGAAGCGCTTCACGGTTTACTTCTAGTTTGCTAATGCCTTTAAGCGTAGAAGTATAAGCGATGATTGCGTAGCCAACACCCACACCAAGGTTACGTAGAACCGTTGAATCCGTTAGGTCACGTTGCCAACGAGAGATAGGCAGTTTCTGTGCTAGGTGGCCGAATACTGCATTCGCAAGACCTAAGTTACCCTCTGAGTTTTCAAAGTCGATTGGGTTAACTTTGTGAGGCATTGTTGAAGAACCGATCTCACCAGCAATGGTTTTTTGCTTGAAGTGGCCTAGTGCAATGTAACCCCAAACGTCACGGTCGAAGTCAATCAGGATTGTGTTGAAGCGAGCAACCGCGTCGAACAGTTCAGCGATGTAATCGTGTGGTTCGATTTGAGTTGTGTAAGGGTTCCAAGTTACACCAAGAGACTCTGTGATGAACTCTTCAGAAAACTTATGCCAATCTAGTTCAGGGTAAGCTGAAAGGTGCGCATTGTAGTTACCTACCGCGCCATTGATTTTAGCTAGAATTTCAACGTTTTCGATTTGCTTAAATTGACGCTCCATACGGTACGCCACGTTTGCCATTTCTTTACCCATCGTAGATGGAGATGCTGGCTGACCGTGTGTACGAGATAGAAGAGGAATATCGCGGTATTCAACAGCAAGTGCTTTGATTGCATCAATTAGATTGCGAATTTCTGGAAGAATCACTGTCTCACGCGCTTCTTTAAGCATTAGAGCGTGTGAAGTGTTGTTGATGTCTTCAGAAGTACATGCAAAGTGGAAGAACTCGTTTACAGCGTGCAGTTCAGGAACGTCAGCTACTTTTTCTTTTAAGAAGTATTCAACCGCTTTAACGTCGTGGTTTGTTGTACGCTCGATCTCTTTGATGCGTAGCGCGTCTTCTTCAGAGAAGTTTGCAGCAAGGTCGTCTAGGAATTGATTTGCTTCCGCGCTAAATGCTGGCACTTCTGCAATTTCAGCAGTAGCAGCAAGCTTTTGAAGCCAGCGGATCTCAACGATAGTACGGTACTTCAATAAACCGTATTCACTGAAAATTTCGCGTAACGCAATTGTCTTGCTTCCGTAACGGCCGTCTACTGGTGAAACAGCAGTCAATGCTGACAGTTCCATGATGTTCTCCTGAATTGGGTTTCTAAATTTCGTGAGCTTTATACCAATAACTGTGGCAATTGTCACGAATATTGCGCAATCGTTTGCGCGAGATTTGTTTTGGTCAAAAAAATGAGCTCGCGGTAAACGCGAGCTGCTTGTTCCGAACCATCTTACATGCGAGCAAGGAGTATTTGAGCTTGCTCGACCATCTTTTTGCGGCCGAAGATCAAATGGCGGCGCTTGCCACCAACTTGACGCCAAAGTACTGCGCAGCGAATACCTGATAACAACAACGCACGAACTTTGTGTTGGTTAGAGGTCTGTTGCAGTACAGATGGTGTTCCGGTTACTTGAATACGCGGTCCGATAGGGCTGACAACATCCAAGTAAATGCTTGCTAAGTTGCTGATCATTTGATCATCTAGCAATTCAAAATGTTCCGTTTGACGCTGGGCCATTTTGATGCGATCACCAAGTTGTGACATCGCATCATTGCGGCTCGTTAGCTTGCGTTCTAATGCCATTAAGCTAATGATGTAGCGAGTAACTTCACTTCCAGCTGGAGTGCTATCAATCCCTTTCACTAAGCATTCAAGCCCCAGCTTTAAATCGGCCTCGCGACCGAAAACACCGATGGTGTTCGCTGGGTTTGTATTGATAATGGCTTTAATTGACGTTTCAAAGGCATCTTGATCACAATGTCCGTTTTTCGCTGCTTGTTGAACCAATGCAACAGCTTGGCAGATACCTGCAAAAGCGATAGTACGGTCATAAAGTGTATTCGCCACGTAACGACTCCTAAGCTTGAGAATATTTAATACGTTGCTCGATAATGCCGCCACCTAGGCATACGTCATCTTTATAGAACACCGCTGATTGACCAGGTGTAACAGCAATTTGCGGTTCATCAAAGATCACTTTAATGTTTTCATCATCGATAGGGATGATTGTACAAGGAATATCTTCCTGACGGTAACGTGTTTTCACTGTACACTTCATAACATCGCGAATTGGCTCACGGTCGACCCAGTGAAGTTGTGATGCAAGTAGACCTTCTGATTTCAACATCGGATGATCTTTACCTTGTACTGCGATCAAAACGTTACGTTTTAGGTCTTTCTCACCAACGAACCATGGATCTTCGTTACCGCCACCGCCTTTACGGCCACCAATATGCAGACCTTTACGCTGACCTAGCGTGTGGTACATCAAACCTTGGTGTTGACCAATAACTTCACCCTCTGGTGTTTCAATGTTGCCAGGTTGAGCTGGCAGGTATTTACCAAGGAACTCAGTGAATTTACGCTCGCCGATAAAACAGATACCCGTTGAGTCTTTTTTCTTCGCTGTAATCAGGCCTTGCTCTTCTGCGATTCGACGTACTTCAGGTTTCTCTAAATCGCCAACAGGGAATAGGCTGCGAGCAATTTGCTCATGGCTCAGTGTATAGAGGAAGTAGCTTTGATCTTTATTGCCATCGAGACCACGTAGCATTTGTGGTTTTTCACCGTTTTCAGGGAAAGAACGACGCACATAGTGACCCATTGCAATGTAATCCGCATCAAGCACTTCATCAGCGAACTCTAGGAATGCCTTGAACTTGATTTCTTTGTTACAAAGAATATCTGGGTTTGGTGTACGACCTGCTTTGTATTCTGCAAGGAAATACTCAAATACGTTGTCCCAGTATTCAGCAGCAAAGTTGATGGTGTGTAGGTGAATGCCCAGCTTGTCACATACTGCCTGAGCATCAGCAAGATCTTCTGCTGCTGTACAATATTCTTCGTTGTCATCCTCTTCCCAGTTCTTCATGAACAGGCCTTCCACTTGGTAGCCTTGCTGCTTTAGAAGATACGCAGAAACAGATGAATCAACGCCGCCGGACATACCGACGATGACTTTCTTTTGGCTGTTATCAGACATTACTAAACACCACTTAAATAAACGGGACGCAGATTCTACCAGAATCCACAGGCCGGTGACAGATCCGAGATCGAAATCACACTTCGATTTGCTACATTTTAAGCTAATAGCATCACGAGTCGGTAATTTCATAAGTATAGAGTGGGTATATATGGCATAGTTGGCCAAAATCCAAGAGGAAAATTCAAATGACGGAAGAAAACCAATTTATGCAAGAAGCTGAGTTGATCGAAATTGTTGAGAATCAACTGGAAGACGGCAACCCACTAAAAGTAAAAGAAACCTTAATGCGCTTAATGATGAAAGGTACACCACGTGAAGATGCAGTGGCGATGATGGCCTGTGCAATGTCAATTGAGGTATTTGATGTCATGAAAAATGACGGTGAGTTTAATTTAAAACGTTATACAGAACATCTAAATCAATTGCCTGATTTGGGCTTTATGGAGGGCGAATAACGGGCCAGAGAACAAAAATATAAGCGGCAAACGTTTGCTATAATTGCTTTTATTGCTGCTTTATTGTCTGCGGTATAGAATCCGTTCTCCTTTTCATCCCTGACTCAGACTAACAATATGAAATTTCCTGGACAACGCAAATCGAAGCACTACTTTCCTGTTCATGCTCGTGACCCTTTGGTGAGCCAAGCACAAGAAAGCAAGAAGATGACGCGCACTCACATCATCGGTATTGATCAGACCTTGGTAGATATTGAAGCGAAAGTTACAACGGATGTGATTGAAAAGTACGGTTTGAGTAAAGGACACTCGTTGGTTATTGATGATGCGACTGCTGAAGCGCTTTATCAACAATTAAAAGAAGAAAACCTAATTACTAATGAGTATGCAGGCGGAACGATCGGTAACACGTTACACAACTACTCTGTGCTAGCGGATGACCGCTCGACACTTTTAGGGGTAATGAGTCAGGATATCAAAATTGGCAGCTACGGTTACCGTTACCTATGTAACACCTCAAGCCGTATGGATTTGAATTACCTACAGGGCGTCGAGGGTGCAATCGGTCGCTGCTTTGCGCTAATTACCGAAGATGGTGAGCGTACTTTTGCGATCAGCGAAGGTCAAATGAACCAACTTCACCCAGACAATATTCCTGAGAAAATTTTCAAAAGTGCCTCTGCACTTGTTTTGACGGCATACCTTGTTCGTTGCAAAGAAGGTGATCCAATGCCTGAAGCAACCATGCGTGCGATCGACTTCGCGAAAAAGCATGATGTTCCTGTCGTATTAACGTTGGGCACCAAATTTGTCATTCAAGATGATCCTACATTCTGGCAAGAATTTATTCGTGACCATGTTTCTGTGGTTGCGATGAACGAAGATGAAGCAGAAGCACTAACAGGTGAGTCAGATCCACTAGCTGCGTCAGATAAGACACTAGAGTGGGCAGATTTGGTTTTATGTACCGCGGGCCCTGTTGGTTTATTTATGGCGGGTTACACTGAAGATAGTGCGAAACGCGAAACCTCATTGCCACTGCTTCCTGGTTCTGTTGCAGAGTTTAACCGTTACGAATTCAGCCGTCCTGCTAAGAAAGAAGCTTGTGAAAATGCAATTAAAGTTTATTCACATATCTCTCCATACATGGGTGGTCCTGAGAAAATCAAGAACACCAATGGTGCAGGCGATGCAGCACTATCAGCAGTACTTCACGATATGGCCGCAAATAAATACCACAAAGAAAATGTGCCTAACTCAAGCAAGCACAGCAATGAGTATTTAACTTACTCTTCGTTCTCTCAAGTTTGTAAATACGCAAACCGCGCGAGTTACGAAGTGTTAGTGCAGCATTCTCCACGTCTTTCTCGTGGTCTTCCTGAGCGTGAAGATAGCTTGGAAGAAGCATACTGGGAGCGTTAATACTCTTAGAGTGTTCGATGGCTTTTGATTGTAAAAAGTATCAGAGATGAAAATGGCGCATTTTTTAATGCGCCATTTTTATTGTTTTATAAAACCCATCATGGATTCAGATAAATAGTTATTCAATCTCTTGGTAAGACAACTTCTTATAGAGGTTGAATGAAAATTCACACCAATGCATCTAGTTTCAATCTATATAATGAAACTATCAGTAGCATTAGCTCTCACAGCGAGAATACTATTATTTGAATGGGTATAAAAAAAGGCTTCCATCGGAAGCCTTTTAAATCTTTAATCACATTTAAAGTAAGAATTCATCTAGTGATTTACCAGCATCAAGTTGTTCTTGGATTGCTGATGGAGTACGGCCTTGACCTGTCCAAGTTTTTTCGTCACCGTTGCTATCTACGTATTTGTATTTAGCTGGGCGTGGAGCACGTTTACCTTTTGCTTTAGTCTTAGTTTCACCAGCTAGTGCGCTGATTAGAGCTTCAACGTCGATGCCATCTTTTGCGATTTGTTCTGCAATTGCAGCCATTTTCGCTTCTTGCTCAGCTTGTGCTGCGCGATCAGCTTCTTCAGATTCTTGACGCTCTTGAACAACGATAGTCAGTTTATCTAGAGCTTCTTCCAATTGTTCTAGAGTCAGCTCACGAGAAAATGCACGAAGGCTACGGATATTTAGAAGTGTTTTAGTCAGCTCAGACATAACGATTCCTATTAATAGGTGAGATTGCCAAGCATTGGGAATCTTTATGATTCACAAATGCCGAACGATAAATAAAAACAGTCTTTATATTTAACGTTATCTTTAGAATATGTGCAAATACTAATTTGAGATTTAGATTGTTTTTTTTAGCAATAAATCAATATTAAATTGGAATAGTAGAAAATCTTTACGGTTTATAGGCCTAAATGCTCTATATAGATAGGGGTAGTACTCATTTTGTATATCATGTGTGTCGCGGTTGAGTGGTAAAATTAAGCTTAGTAATAAGAAAAAATCACACTTAGTTACAAGAAATAGCAGCGAATTATCTTTGTACTGTCTACCCATTTAATTCAAGGTTAGAAACTAACGTGTGAAAGATAGTTACTTTGTTTCATAAAAAATAGTGTTGCGATCTCAAATTAGCAGGTCGAATAAGAAATACATCGAGCTTGGAACTAAGAGGGCTAATTTTGGCTTCATAGAGTAGGTATTAATGTTGCTTATCAGCAAGAGATACACAAATGTCAAAAAATCAGCTCAATCTTATGAGTACTTTGCCATATAGCCGAATACCGTTAGCTATATAACCTATACCAATAGCTATAAACATGTGAGCGGTTGTAAGCATGTGTTGGGTATATCAGCTTCTTATATTTCATTGGTAAATCATAAGGGCAATTAACTATTCACTAAATTTAGATTGATGTGTTGCATTGTAGGTCTTCATGAGTACAATGGCTGTTACCTGATGCAATGTTGCAGACAAAATGTTGTTAATTTGTATAATTAATGGTTGATTGTTTGTTGTTGCCGTAGAGGTGCAGTCTCGAAGAGTAGCTATTATTGGGGTGATGCCAATGAATAATAGTGGAAGGCGAAGATTGCCGAAGTAAGTGGTTTATCGAACCCACTTGCTGGGGTTGACTCCGAAAGGAACAACACTGCCATAGTATATTAACATTAAACTATGGAGCGCTACTGTAGGGTTGGGTGGAGTGTTCGCTTCCCTGTCGCTAAGTTCAACATGAGCACGTGCCGTATGCCACGTGTCTTGTCTGCAGTAGATCTCTAGCCAAACTTTGGTTTTTGAAGATCATGAATTTATTAGATTTTGCACATTCTCCTGTTTCGTTATTGCCGCCTATTGTCGCACTGACACTGGCGATTTTAACTCGACGCGTATTAGTTTCTCTTGGTGTGGGTATCGTTCTCGGAGCGATCCTACTTAACGATTGGTCTGTCGGTAACACGATAGGTTATGTGAGTTCACAAGTTTCTTCTGTCTTTATTGAAGATGGCGGTATTAACACTTGGAACATGAGTATCGTCGCTTTCCTAATCCTGCTAGGTATGACAACGGCTTTGCTCACACTTTCTGGCGGCACACGCGCTTTCGCTGAGTGGGCACAAACTCGAGTAAAAAGTAAACGTGGCTCTAAACTTCTTGCAGCTTTCTTAGGCGTATTCATTTTTGTCGACGATTACTTTAATAGCCTTGCTGTTGGTGCGATCTCTCGTCCGGTAACAGACCGCTTCTATGTATCTCGCGCTAAACTTGCCTACATTCTAGACTCAACGGCAGCGCCAATGTGTGTGATTATGCCTGCTTCTAGCTGGGGTGCTTACATCATCACGATTATCGGCGGTATTTTAGTTTCTCACGGCGTGACTGAGTACTCGGCGCTAGGTGCTTACGTTCGTCTAATTCCAATGAACTTTTATGCTGTATTCGCACTATTAATGGTGTTTGCAGTTGCATGGTTTGGTTTAGACATCGGTAAAATGCGCGATCACGAAATCGCAGCGTCTCAAGGTCGCGGTTTCGACAAAGACAAAGAAAACGACACTCAAGAAGCACACGAGCTAAACGAAGAGTTGGATATCCGTGAAAGCGAGAAAGGTAAGGTTTCAGACCTCGTGCTGCCTATCATCACGCTGATCGTCGCAACTATTACCGCTATGCTTTACACGGGTGGTCAAGCATTAGCAGCTGATGGCAAAGAATTTGTACTTTTAGGTGCATTTGAGAATACCGACGTTGGTACGTCGCTCGTCTACGGTAGTTTACTTGGGCTTGCTGTTGCACTATTTACGGTCTTTAAGCAAGGCATTCCAATGGCAGAGATCGCTCGCACGCTTTGGATTGGTGCAAAGTCGATGTTTGGTGCTATTCTCATTCTTGTATTTGCTTGGACCATCGGTTCTGTTATCGGTGACATGAAGACGGGTTCGTACCTATCGACAATGGCGCAAGGCAACATCAACCCTCATTGGCTGCCTGTTATTCTATTCTTGTTGTCTGGCCTAATGGCGTTCTCAACGGGGACTTCATGGGGTACGTTTGGCATTATGCTTCCTATCGCGGGCGATATGGCGGGGGCAACAGACATTGCATTAATGCTACCTATGCTAAGTTCTGTGCTTGCTGGTGCCGTATTTGGTGATCACTGTTCGCCAATATCGGACACGACCATTCTTTCATCGACAGGTGCGCGTTGTAACCACATTGATCACGTATCGACTCAGTTGCCTTATGCATTATCTGTTGCGTTGGTTTCATGTGTAGGCTTCATTGTTCTAGGCATGACAGCATCTATCGCATTCTCTTTCATTGCAGCATCGATCACTTTTGCTGTCGTTTGTACAGTATTGTCATGGCTTTCTAAGTCTAAAATGACATCGTGTCAGAATGCGTAATTAATTGATTTAAAGATTAAAACAATAGGAGGCTTAGGCCTCCCTTTTTTATTTGTATTATACAAATTAGAATTTTTTTAAATTAATGGTTGAAAAAAGTAATCAGCTTGGTTAGTGTGGATACTAACAAAGCAATAGAGAAGAGCCTTGAAATAAGTATGCGTAATTTAGGAATGAACATTCATCACCATCATCACCCAGCCTAGTCTTTCGGGAGATGCACGCATACCCGGGAGATAGGAAACTCCCGGAGGTAAAATCAAATTAAACACAGATTTTAAACCCTCGGGAGACTAACTTCTCCCGAGGGTTTTTTAGTTTTACTGATTTATAAAATATTTCAAATATCGAATTTGCACAGGGATAAAGTAATGCAAACACAACGCTTAAGAATTGCCATTCAGAAAAAAGGTCGCCTTAGTAAAGAGAGCCAAGCTCTACTGAAAAAATGTGGCGTGAAATTCAATATCATGGGTGAGCGATTGGTCGTTCATTCAGAAAATATGCCAATTGACTTACTTTTAGTTCGTGATGACGATATTCCAGGCCTAATTATGGATGGTGTGGTCGACCTAGGCTTTATTGGTGAAAATGAACTTGAAGAAGTTCGTCTGGATCGCAAAGCATTAGGCGAGCCTAGCGAGTTTGTTCAACTTCGTCGTCTTGATTTTGGTGGTTGTCGTTTGTCTATTGCTATCGATAAAGACGAAGAATATAACGGGCCTCAAGATCTTGCTGGTAAACGTATTGCAACGACTTATCCGCAGCTATTAAAAGCATATATGGACAAATCAGGCGTCTCGTTTTCAACGTGTATGCTGACTGGTTCTGTTGAAGTGGCTCCCCGTGCGGGCCTTGCCGATGCAATCGCTGACTTGGTATCTACGGGGGCGACATTAGAAGCGAACGGGCTAAAAGAAGCAGAGGTTATCTTCAAATCAAAAGCGACGTTGATTCAACGCACTGGTGAATTTGATGCGGATAAAGTTGCTCTTATTGAAAAACTTCTGACACGCATGCAAGGCGTACAGCAAGCAAAAGAGTCGAAGTACATCATGTTGCACGCACCTGCGGATAAATTGGATCAAATTAAAGCCCTGTTACCTGGTGCAGAAGACCCAACGGTTTTACCTTTGTCTGCAGATAAGCAAAAAGTTGCTGTTCACTTGGTGAGTACTGAAAACCTATTCTGGGAAACGATGGAACAGCTAAAAGAATTAGGTGCAAGCTCAATTCTAGTATTGCCAATTGAAAAAATGATGGAGTAATAGCGATGAGAACAGTTGTATGGCAATCGCTGAGTGAAACGCAACAAGATTCGATTCTAGAACGTCCTGCGATAACGGAAGGTGTGAGTATTACCGCTGCAGTTTCAGAAATTATTGCGAAAGTTCGTAAAGAAGGTGATGCCGCATTAGTTGAGTTGACCGAGAAGTTTGACCGCGTGAAGCCGGAATCGATACGCGTATCGGCTCAAGAAATTGATGAAGCTTCAGCGCGTCTTTCTGACAAGATGAAAAGCGCATTGGAGCAAGCTTATGAGAATATTTCAAAGTTTCACAAAGCGCAAAAGCCACAGCCAATAAAAGTAGAAACTCAACCGGGAGTGCTTTGTGAACAAGTGACACGCCCAATTCAAAAAGTGGGTTTGTACATCCCTGGTGGCAGTGCGCCATTACCATCAACGGTTTTGATGCTTGGTGTCCCTGCAAAAATTGCAGGTTGTCGCAAAGTAGTGCTTTGTTCTCCACCTCCTATCGCTGACGAGATCCTTTATGTAGCGAAACTGTGTGGCATCGATGAAGTGTATAACGTCGGTGGAGGTCAAGCCGTTGCAGCGATGGCATACGGTACTGAGACCGTATCGAAAGTCGATAAGATCTTTGGTCCAGGTAATGCGTACGTAACAGAAGCAAAACGTCAGGTAAGTAATGACTTTCGCGGCTCAGCGATTGATATGCCTGCGGGTCCATCAGAAGTATTGGTACTCGCAGACGAAACCGCAGATGCAGACTTCATTGCTGCGGACCTTTTAAGCCAAGCCGAGCATGGCCCAGATTCACAAGTGGTATTGGTGACACCATCACCAATTATTGCAGACCAAGTGACAGATGCTGTCCAACGCCAACTTAAAGGGTTATCTCGTGCTGATATTGCTGAAAAAGCATTAGCATCGAGTCTGATCATTATTGCTGAATCGCTTACTCAAGCGGTTTCAATCTCAAATTACTACGGCCCCGAACACTTAATTGTACAAACCAAGAACCCTCGTGAACTGCTGCCCCTATTAGATAATGCAGGTTCCATCTTCCTTGGTGATTGGTCGCCAGAATCCGCCGGGGATTACGCATCAGGCACTAACCACGTTCTTCCTACTTACGGCTACACACGTACTTACTCAAGCTTGGGCTTAGCGGATTTTTCTAAGCGTATGACAGTACAAGAGCTGTCGGCCGACGGCCTAAAGAACCTTGCGCCAACAGTCGTTACCATGGCAGAAGCGGAAGGTCTGGACGCACACAAACGTGCCGTGACGATTCGTACTGAAAAGTTAACCCGTGCAGAAACCTTAACCTGTACCGAAAACCAGGCAGCAAAGTAAGAGGACAACGAGATGGAAAAGCTAGCGCGCAAACAAATCCAACAACTTACCCCTTATTTGTCGGCTCGCCGAATCGGTGGTACGGGGGATGTATGGCTGAATGCGAATGAATCACCATTCAACAACGAATACAAAACAGACTTTGCTCGTCTTAATCGTTACAGCGAATGTCAGCCGAAAGAACTGATTTCCGCTTATGCTGCGTATGCAGGCGTGAAACCTGAGCAGACGCTCACTTCTCGCGGGGCAGATGAAGGGATTGAGCTATTAATTCGCGCTTTCTGTGAATCGGGCGAAGATGCAATTTTATTTTGCCCACCGACTTACGGTATGTACGCGATCAGTGCGGAAACTTTTGGTGTGGAGCGCAAAACCGTTCCGTTAACGTCAGATTGGCAACTTGATCTTGCTGGTATTGAAGCCAATTTGGACGACGTTAAATTGGTTTTCGTCTGTTCGCCAAACAACCCAACCGGGAACTTGGTTAAACGTGAAGATATTGTCTCTCTGCTTGAGATGACAAAAGACCGTGCCATTGTGGTGATGGATGAAGCGTATATTGATTTTTGCCCAGAAGCATCCACGGTGGATTTACTCGCGCAATACCCAAACTTAGCCATTCTACGTACTCTGTCGAAAGGTTTTGCGTTGGCGGGTTTACGCTGCGGATTTACGCTTGCGAACGAAGAGTTGATTAATGTACTTCTTAAGGTTATCGCTCCATATCCAGTACCTGTTCCTGTCGCAGAAATTGCCATCCAAGCGCTGTCTGAAGCGGGGTTAGCCCGAGCGAAATATCAAGTGCTCGATTTGAATGCAAACCGTGCTTATCTGCAAGTTGGTCTATCGATGATTCCGGGTTTGGAAATTTTCGAGGGGTGGGGTAACTACTTGTTGGTTAAATTCCCGGATGGTAATGCTCTTTTCAAAGCCGCTTGGGATACTGGCATTATTTTGCGTAATTCGCCAATTGAGAATTGCGTACGTATTAGCGTAGGTAACCGTGACGAGTGTGAAAAAACACTCGGTTTTATTAGAAATTACTACGCGTAGTTCAAGAAAGAATGAATCGCTCTCGCTCAATAGCGGGAGCGCCAAAAAGAATAGCAATAAGGAAGTTCGAGTGGGCAAACAACAAAAAATCCTTTTTATCGACCGCGATGGCACTTTAATTGTTGAGCCGCCGATTGATTTTCAAGTAGATCGCTTAGATAAGCTAAAACTAGAGCCATTTGTAATCCCAAGCTTGCTGTCGTTGCAGGATGCTGGATACCGCTTAGTGATGGTAACGAACCAAGATGGTTTGGGCACAGACAGTTACCCACAAGCAGACTTTGATGCACCACATAATATGATGATGGAGATCTTTGAATCTCAGGGTGTGAAGTTCGATGATGTTCTGATTTGTCCTCACTTCAATGAAGATAACTGCTCTTGCCGTAAACCTAAATTGGGCATGGTAAAAGAGTACCTTCAAGGGGGCAAAGTTGATTTTCAAAACTCCGTTGTGATTGGCGATCGTCAAACCGATCTTCAACTCGCAGAAAACATGGCAATTCGTGGTATTCAATACAACCCAGAAACCATGGGTTGGAAACAGATCCTAAAAGATCTAACAGTGAAGGCACGCGTTGCTGAAGTGGTTCGCACCACAAAAGAAACGGACATCAAAGTACTCGTTAATCTTGATGAACAAGGCGGCAATGACATCTCTACAGGTCTTGGTTTCTTTGACCACATGCTGGATCAAATCGCGACGCACGGTGGATTCCAAATGGTGTGCAAAGTGGAAGGTGACCTACACATCGATGATCACCACACAGTGGAAGATACCGCTCTTGCTTTGGGTCAAGCATTGAAAGAAGCACTGGGTGACAAACGTGGTATTGGCCGCTTTGGCTTTAGTCTGCCAATGGATGAGTGTTTGGCACAATGTGCACTAGACCTGTCTGGTCGTCCTTACCTTAAGTTTGACGCGCAGTTTAGCCGTGAGCAAGTGGGTGACCTTTCAACAGAGATGGTAGTTCACTTCTTCCGCTCTCTGACTGACACATTAGCATGTACTTTGCACCTGTCTTCTGCGGGCAACAATGACCACCACATCATTGAAAGTCTATTTAAAGCGTTTGGTCGCACTCTGCGCCAAGCAATCAAAGTAGAAGGCACTGAGCTACCAAGCAGTAAAGGCGTTCTTTAAAGCTAACGTTATCAAGGAGAAAAACAGTGACAGAACAGAAAGTGGTCATTATCGATACTGGCTGTGCCAACGTCTCTTCGGTGAAGTTTGCTATTGAACGTTTGGGCTATGACGTAACCATTTCAAAAGACCCAAAAGTGGTGCTGTCCGCAGACAAACTATTCCTACCGGGAGTGGGAACCGCCAGTGAAGCGATGAAGAACCTAGAAGAGCGTGATCTTATCAGCTTGGTAAAACAGGTAGAGAAGCCGCTACTAGGTATCTGTTTAGGCATGCAATTGTTGGGCAAAGTGTCTCAAGAAAAAGGGCAGAAAGCCGACGAGTTAGTTGAGTGTCTTGGACTTTGTGACGGCGAAGTGAAGTTGCTACAGACCGGCGACTTACCGCTGCCGCATATGGGCTGGAACACGGTGTCTGCAAAAGCAGGTAACCCACTGTTCAAAGGTATTGAAGAAGGTGAGTACTTCTACTTCGTGCACAGCTTTGCGATGCCAGTTGGGGATTACACGATTGCTGAATGTGAATACGGCAACCCGTTCACAGCCGCAGTACAAAGTGGCAACTACTACGGTGTGCAGTTCCACCCTGAGCGTTCTTCAAAAGCGGGCGCGAAGCTTATTCAAAACTTCTTAGAATTATAAAAGGGATTTAGTGTGATTATTCCAGCTCTTGATTTAATTGAAGGACAGGTGGTTCGCCTTTATCAAGGTGATTACGGCCAAGTAACCGAGTACAAAGTCGACCCGGCAGAGCAGTTCAACTTGTACCACCAAGCAGGTGCCAACTGGCTGCACTTAGTGGATTTAACTGGCGCGAAAGACACGACAGCACGTCAACTTGACTTGATTGCAAAGCTACTAGCAAGCACGCCAGCGAACATCCAAATCGGTGGTGGTGTACGTACAGAGCAAGACGTGATGGATCTGCTAGAAGCCGGTGCTCAACGAGTTGTCGTTGGTTCTACAGCAGTAAAACAACCAGAGCTTGTGAAAGGTTGGATGGAAAAATACGGCGCAGAGAAAATCGTTCTCGCGCTAGACATTAACATCGACCAAAACGGCACGCGTAAAGTGGCAATATCTGGTTGGCAAGAAGACTCAGGCGTGACCATCGAAGCTCTAATCAACGATTACCTAACGGTCGGTCTACAGCACGTGCTTTGTACGGACATTTCTCGTGACGGTACGCTAGAGGGCTCAAACGTTGAGCTTTACGTCGACCTATGTAAACAGTATCCACAAGTGCAGTTTCAATCTTCAGGTGGCATTGGCTCATTAGCAGATATCGAAGCGCTAAAAGGCAGCGGTGTGGCTGGTGTAATTGTTGGTCGTGCGCTGTTAGATGGTAAGTTCACAGCAGAGGAGGCATTTGCATGTTGGCAAAGCGAATAATTCCATGTCTTGATGTTCGTGATGGACAAGTAGTGAAGGGCGTGCAGTTCCGCAACCACGAAATCATTGGCGACATCGTTCCTCTGGCGCAGCGTTATGCAGAAGAAGGCGCTGATGAGCTTGTGTTCTACGATATTACCGCTTCAAGTGATGGTCGTGTCGTCGATAAAAGTTGGGTCGCTCGCGTTGCAGAAGTGATTGATATTCCTTTCTGTGTCGCTGGTGGTATTAAATCAGCAGAAGACGCAGCACGCATTCTTGAGTTTGGTGCAGACAAGGTGTCGATTAACTCACCTGCACTGGCGAACCCTCAGTTGATTACTGACCTTGCTGATAAATTTGGTGTGCAATGTATCGTCGTTGGTATCGATTCATACTACGACAAAGAGACAGGCAAGTATCAGGTTTACCAGTTTACGGGTGATGAAGAACGCACCAAAGCGACCCAATGGGAAACGCGTGATTGGGTGCAAGAAGTACAAAAACGCGGCGCTGGTGAAATCGTACTGAACATGATGAACCAAGATGGTGTGCGTAACGGCTACGACATCGAACAACTGAATATGGTGCGTGAAGTATGTAACGTACCATTGATTGCATCGGGTGGTGCTGGTGCCATGGAGCACTTCGCAGAAGCCTACCAAAAAGCCAATGTGGATGGCGCGCTTGCTGCATCGGTATTCCACAAGCAAGTCATCAATATTGGTGAACTAAAGCAGTATTTGAAACAACAAGGCATTGAGGTACGACTATGAGTGTAAAAGCCGCCGAAGTAAGTTCGCTAGCTGAGCGAATCAACTGGGAAAAGGTGGATGGTCTGGTACCTGCCATCGTACAAGATTTTCAATCAAGCCAAGTGCTGATGATGGGTTACATGAACCAAGATGCGTTGGCAAAAACGGGTGAAACGGGTCAAGTGACGTTTTTCTCTCGTACCAAGCAGCGTCTTTGGACGAAAGGTGAGACCTCCGGCAACGTATTGCAATTGGTGAACATGCAGCTTGATTGCGATAACGATACGCTACTGGTGAAAGTGAATCCCATTGGTCCCACTTGCCACACAGGCACGACGACCTGTTGGGATAGTGACCCTCAAGAGGAGTCACAAATGGTGTGGCTTCATCAACTTGAGCAGCTACTGGCTGCCCGCAAGAGTGCCGACCCAGATTCTTCTTATACCGCCAGTCTTTATGCCCGTGGCACCAAGCGTATTTCGCAAAAAGTGGGCGAAGAAGGCGTTGAAGTCGCGCTTGCGGCGACGTCGGGCGATAAGGCGGAGTTAGTGTGTGAATCAGCAGATTTGATTTACCACTTAATGGTATTGCTTCAAGACCAAGGCTTATCGATGAATGATGTAGTGAACAAACTGAAAGAGCGTCATAAGTAAGGGAAGTTAAAGGTCCTAGGTTATAGGACCTAGATCCTAGATGGAGTGCGCGGGGAGCCTTGTGCACTTCATTTATTTTAGAAAGTGTTATGGAATACAGAGCGCTTTGCTTACAGAATACGGAAATGGTTGACATACCCGCTAAGTGTACGAAAAATAATCCGTAATCCGTAATCCGTAATCCGTAATCCGTAATCCGTAATCCGTAATCCGTAATCCGTAATCCGTAATCCGTAATCCGTAATCCGTAATCCGTAATCCGTAATCCGTAATCCGTAATCCGTAATCCGTAATCCGTAATCCGTAATCCGTAATCCGTAATCCGTAATCCGTAATTTTAGGCCTAAACCCTAGGATCCTAGGACCTTTGTTTTACCTAGAACCTTTCTCTTACCCACAACACTTCTTAAATTTCTTACCGCTTCCGCAGATACACGGATCGTTACGACCAACCTTTAGGCTGCTCACTGGCTGGCTAAGACGCGGGTCTTGTTCTGGCTCTTCTTCTGGCTCTTCTTCAGGAAATGTGCCGTCAATGTAATACCAAAGGCCATTTTCTTTCACAAAGCGAGAGCGTTCAGTCATGCAGTAGCGTTTGCCGTCTTCATCAAAATAAGCGCTAAACTCGACAAAGCCTTCTGTTTCGTTAGTGCCAGCTTCTGTTTTTATTACTTCAAGTTTGGCCCAACCACTGTCGATAGATTGAGCAATGTCTTCGCGTTGGTCTTCTGCGTTGCAGCTTGGGTGGTACGTGTTCACCACGTAATCCACCAAACCAAGGACGTGAGCACTATAGCGGGAGCGCATCAACTGTTCTGGCGTGGTGACATCGCCATGATTTTTATGTGCAATTTCACAACATTGCGGGTAGGGGTGGTTAGAACCACAAGGACAAGAAGTAGCCATAAACGAAATCTCGTTAAATTAGGAAATATAGACAGTCCGCATTATAACGAGTTAGGCGGTTTGAGACAGCAGTTCTTGAGTCCAAGCCGTGGATTGACCAAAGGCCTTTGCTAGCTGTGCTTCCGTCAGTTTCAGTTTGCGGCAATAGGTTTCTGTGGTTTCCCAGTCGGCTTTCTCGTAGGCAATGATCATTGAAAGCAAACAGCCTAAAACACCTTGTCGCTTAGTCAATGCGAGCTTTATCTCTTCTTTAACTGGAATATCATCAATCACATTAGCGAGAGGTTGATCAAGCAATGAGTCCAACAGAGAAAACATACCTGTTAAGAATGCCTGCCCAGGATCGCTATTGATATTCATTTCACTGTAGAGTAACTCACACATACGCGCGCGTTGTACGGCCAGTGAATAGAGAGAGTCCGGTTTATCTTCGTGGACAGATGCGATGGCAACCAAAGAAATGAAGCGTCGAAGTCGCTCCTCTCCAAGATAGATAAGCGCCTGTCTAAATGACGTGATTTTAGTTGTCAGTGTATATCCAGAATTGACGAAAGTGAGCAATTTGTATGACAGGGTAACATCAGTCGAAATTAAACGTTCAATTTCATTAAAATCAATGGGCTTATCAGCGATTTCTTTACACAGCTGAACTAGAGTAAGAAAACCTGGGGTAAGTCGTTTTTTTTGAATCATTTCAGGTTTACTAAAGAAATAGCCTTGAAAGAGGTGAAAGCCCGCATCCATAGCTTTCTCAAATTCCTCATAGGTCTCAACTTTTTCGGCTAAGAAACGAATATCAAAGTGGGACAGTGACTGAATGTAAATCGCGGCTTTTTCAATTGGAACAGAACGGATATCGAATTTGATAATTGAAACGTAAGGGAGAAAGCGTTTCCATGCTTTAGTGGGAATAAAATCATCAAGGGCAATGGTGTAGCCTGATTCACTAAGATGCTGTATTGCTTCGAGGAGTTCGTCAGTTGGTTCGCAATCTTCCAATACTTCAACCACTAATGAGTCTTTTGGAAAGAGCGTAGGAACCAAATTGACTAAACTCGTGTATGGGAAGTTTACAAAACCCAGTTTGTTGCCCAATGTACTGTAATGCATAGACAAGAAGTGGTCAGACAGCAACCGGCTTGTTGCTAGCTCTGGTTCAACTTCTGGAAATGTGTTTTTGGGGCCGTCTCTAAAGAGAAGCTCGTAACCAATGGTTAGTTTCTGTTTATCCAAAATTGGCTGACGAGCGACGTATGAATACTTCAATGGGTAATACTGGTTCTGATTAACTTAGTAATATGATAATAACGATTTCTGTCAAAAGATCTATGGGATATACAGTATTCTGTTAATTGTAAAAGTTGCTCTAGTGCAAACTTTTTCCAAAAGGTCGGATTTGTAAATCAAATCCACTAGGATTGACCGTCAAAACGGAGCCTTGAGTGTACCAGTCACCGAGTACGATACGTGTTTTCTGTTCCCCATCGATAACAAAGTTATGGATGTCAGGACGATGCGTATGGCCGTGAATCATTAGGTTGACATTGTTTGTAGATAAAACGTGTTCAACTTCTTTTTGGTTTACGTCCATGATATCGAGTGACTTCATTTGCTTGTCATCTCGGATGTCCGACTGAACTTTGGAAACAATTCTTTTCTTAATAAACCAAGGAATGCGATTAAATAACCACTGAAGCCAAGGTTTATGAACCGTTTTACGAAACTCTTGATATTTTACATCGTCAATACACAACGTATCACCATGTAAGATAACGGCATTTTGGCCATAAAGTTCGATTTTACATACATCATCGAGCAGTGTGACGCCTGTCTCTTTGCAAAAACGCTTACCAAGTAGAAAATCTCGATTTCCTTGAATGAAAAATACGGAAACACCTGTATCCGTTAAGGCTTTGAATTCAGAGCGGATTTGGTCGGCAAATGGCGTTTTATCATCGTCGCCAACCCAGAATTCGAACAAATCACCGAGTACATAAAGCGCTTCAGCTTTAATGGCTTCTGTTCGCATAAACGTGACGAAACACTCTGTGATATCAGAGCGAGTAGGGGTGAGGTGAAGATCAGATATAAATAATGTTGTCATAGAAATAAGGGGAGGCTTCGCCTCCCCACAAACTTATCTATTGTGTAGCAACTCTAACGAATTACTCTTCGATTGTAGTACCAGTGATCATTACGTCTTCTAGCGGTACGTCTTGGTGCATACCGTAAGAACCAGTGCTCACGCCTTTGATCTTGTTTACGATGTCCATACCTTCTACTACTTCACCAAATACACAGTAACCCCAACCATCTAGGCTTTCGCTGCGGAAATCTAGGAAAGTGTTGTTGTTTACGTTGATGAAGAACTGAGAGCTTGCTGAGTGCGGTTCCATTGTACGTGCCATAGCAAGTGTACCCACTTTGTTGCTTAGGCCGTTGTTTGCTTCGTTCTTGATTGGTGCACGTGATGTTTTTTCACGTAGACCAGACTCCATACCACCACCTTGGATCATGAAGCCATCAATAACACGGTGGAAAAGAGTGTTGTCGTAGAAACCGTCGCGGCAGTACTGAAGGAAGTTTGCGCTTGTCTCTGGCGCTTTCTCTTCGTTTAGTTGAATCTTGATGTCACCAAAATTAGTGTGAAGGGTGATCATGCTATTTTCCTTTACTGTGTTGTATTGAAGTTGGGATTCTAGCCTAAGTTATAACGCATGCAAAACTCAGGATCATGAAAATAAACGTTTTATGCTTGAAGTTTAGCCGATTATCGTTTTATCCGTTAATTGCTATTACGTAATATGGTTGGAGTTGATATACTCGGCTTACTTGTTATTCATTCACAATCATAGATAGAGATCATGTTAAAGATATATAACACACTCACAAGACAGAAAGAGGAATTCAAACCAATTACAGCCGGCAAAGTTGGCATGTATGTCTGTGGAGTTACCATCTACGATCTCTGTCATATCGGTCACGGTCGTACATTTGTTTCTTTCGATGTCGTTTCTCGCTACTTACGTTACCTTGGTTACGATCTAACATTCGTACGTAATATCACGGATATCGATGACAAAATCATCAAACGTGCAGCAGAAAACGGTGAATCATGTGATTCTCTGACTGAACGTTTGATTGGCGAAATGCATGCAGACTTTGATGCTCTGAATATGAAACGCCCAGATGTTGAACCTCGTGCAACGCAGTTCATTGCGGAAATCATCGAATTAGTTGAAAAACTAATTGAACGTGGTTTCGCTTACGTTGCAGATAACGGCGACGTTATGTTTGAAGTGGGTAAATTTGATGAGTACGGCAAGCTTTCTAAGCAAGACCTTGATCAGCTTCAAGCGGGTGCGCGTGTTGATATCGAAACCGCAAAACGCAGCCCTCTAGATTTCGTACTTTGGAAGATGTCTAAGCCTGGTGAGCCAACGTGGGAATCACCATGGGGTGCTGGTCGTCCAGGTTGGCACATTGAGTGTTCTGCGATGAACTCTTCAATTTTAGGTAACCACTTTGATATTCACGGCGGTGGCTCTGATCTTCAGTTCCCACACCACGAGAATGAAATCGCGCAATCATGCTGTGCACACGACACACAATACGTGAACACATGGATGCACAGTGGAATGGTGATGGTAGACCGTGAGAAAATGTCTAAATCACTAGGCAACTTCTTTACTATCCGTGATGTTCTTGGTCACTACGATGCTGAGACGGTTCGCTACTTCCTAATGTCTGGTCACTACCGTAGCCAGTTAAACTACAGTGAAGATAACCTAAACCAAGCTCGTGCGTCCCTTGAGCGTTTGTATACGTCTCTACGTGGTCTAGATCTAAACGCGGCACCTGCTGGTGGTGAAGAGTACGTAACTCGCTTCACTGCGGCGATGAACGATGACTTCAACACTCCAGAAGCATACTCTGTGCTGTTTGATATGGCGCGAGAAGTAAACCGTCTGAAAACAGAAAACGTAGAAAAAGCGAGTGAACTAGGTGCATTAATGCGTGAGTTAGCGGACGTGATTGGTATTTTACATCAAGATCCAGAAGCGTTTCTAAAAGGCGATGCAGGTAACGATGATGAAGTTGCTGAGATCGAAGCGCTCATTAAACTGCGTAACGACTCACGTGCATCAAAAGACTGGGCAAACGCAGACATGGCACGTGATAAGTTGACTGAAATGGGGATCGTCCTTGAAGATGGTCCTGAAGGCACAACGTGGCGTCGTAAATAACGATTGAATCTTAAAAAGGGGCTGATGATTCAGCCCTTTTCTTTACAGGCTTGTATAAATTCTAAACTCTAACGAAGGTAGTGCTCTGTGGCTCAGATGTATTTCTATTACTCGGCAATGAACGCGGGTAAATCGACAACTCTTCTTCAATCTTCATTTAACTATCAAGAACGCGGTATGACGCCAGTGATTTTTACTGCTGCGCTAGACGATCGCTACGGTATAGGAAAAGTGAGCTCTCGTATCGGTTTGCAATCAGACGCGCAGCTGTTCCGTCAAGATACTAACCTGTATCAAGAAATTGCAGCACTGAATGAAATAGAAAAGCGCCACTGTATTTTGGTTGATGAGTGCCAGTTCTTATCAAAAGAGCAAGTGTATCAATTAACAGAAGTGGTCGATAAACTCCATATTCCTGTACTTTGCTATGGCCTTCGTACTGATTTTCTAGGCGAACTTTTTGAGGGCAGCAAGTACTTGCTATCTTGGGCAGATAAACTGGTTGAGCTGAAGACTATTTGTCACTGTGGTCGTAAGGCAAACATGGTAATTCGTACTGACGAACACGGTGTGGCAATCCGAGAGGGTGACCAAGTTGCAATCGGTGGCAACGATCGTTATGTATCCGTTTGTCGCCAGCATTACAAAGAAGCACTTGGCAAATAAACGGATTTAGAGATGAAAGAGCCACCGAATTAGGTGGCTTTTTATTGCGTGATAGTTGAGTACTATGCGTGGAATTCTAACAAGCTAGAACGGCCAGGTATTTACTACGATTACAGTTATTTACCACGATTACAGTTATTTACTACGATTAAAGTTAATTACGAAGATTGGCATCACACTTGACCAAATCCAAATTTTTCTTGCAGCGCTTGGTAAGAGGATTCAACATGAGCAGGAATTTCTTGCTCGGTTTGAAAACCTTTTTCAGGGTAGGTTTTTACACGAGAAAAATCTTCCATCAAAGCTTCTAGCACCATCATCAGTGGCATTTCTTCATTGATGTACTCAAAGAAAGGATGGGCAGTGGATGTGACCTGAAGTTGTGAATAAGGGGATTGCCATTGTTTTTCAAACGTTGCAATGGCACGTCGCTCCATAAATGGCTTCTGAACTAAAATCAGAGATTCACAATGAATCCTTTTCTCTTTCAACAATTGCTCGGTAAAACGAACGTTTTCACCACTGTTGCTCGAACGTGTTTCGACCAAAATTGCTTCATTTGGTACCCCCGCGATCCTTGCTATTTCTGCAAACGTTTCAGTTTCGCTTTTCTCAAATAACCCGTCTGTAAAGCGCCCCTCTCCACCGGAGAATACAATCAATTTCGCCAGATTTTGATGGTAAAGTTTAGCGGCATACTCGGCAACGCGTAGGTCATTACTGCACATGACAAATAAGCATTCGGCGGGCTTTAAAACATGCTTGAGTTGCATGTAGTCCCACAACGTTTCGATATGTTGATAAAGCTTCATAGTGCATCCAATGTTGATTTAAACTGAAATTGGTAACCAAGCTTGATGAGCTTGTCTGCGAGAATACGCTTATCTGGCGTATCTGTGATTGGCGGTAGGGAAATATCTAAATTATTTTTTGAAATTGCCGCTTGGTAAAATTCGGCTTTGCTGACGGTAGTGGGTGTCGTGGCATTCACGACGTCATTGTCGATGTTATTGAGAGCGAAAGCCGTCGCTGCCACTGCGTCGTCTTGATGCAACATATTCGCTGGCGCATTGCTGCTGACTTGTTTAAGGCGCATGGCAAAGCGAGATGGATGGCGGTCAGAGCCGATAAGACCACTGCATCGTACGATGACATAGTTAATGCCAGAATCAATTACGTGTTGTTCTGCTTGAAGCATGATGCGGGCATTCTCAGAAAAATTGGTATCATTCTGTGCTAATTCCAATGTTGCATCTGCTTCTATCATTTCGACCGCTCGATTTGGGTAAACGGTCGTTGAACTTACCATCAAGAGTTTTTGGATGTCAGTTTGTTTTGCCGCTTCAACTAATTGACACCATTGTTGCGCATATTCCTGGCCATTACCTTTACGAAAGCCAGGAGGGAAAGCGCCCACAACACGTTCGATATGGTGTTGTTTGATCAGTTCTGCCAATTGTTGAACGGAATCAGCTGTATCAAGATCAAGTAGCGCAGTGTTGACCGATGCAAGAGAACATTCATCCAGTCTCGCTTGTGAGCGGCGTGTAATCGTGACTTGGTGACCTTGCTTAACGAGAGCTTGCGCTAGCGGCATTCCAAGCCAACCTGCGCCTACGATCAATGTATTTGCCATCTGTTTTCCTACCGTAAGTTTCTACGTGTTATTTAAATAGAGTTTGTAATTCTACTCTGACTTGTTGGTGCAAAGGGTCGGTATGCCATTTTTGATGTTGTATTAAATCTATATTGACCTGCCATGCTAGTTTTGTAAATTCGTCGTTAATTTTTACAAGTGTGTTAGGTGCATGCGAGACCAAGTGTTCGGGAAGGAACGTCCACCCAAACCCATTATTCGCTAGTTCTGATAAAATAAAGTAGTTGTCAGCGTACCAGATGTCGGGGCTCACGGCCTGATTCAGGCCGCTGACGTATTTATTTTTTGAACGAATAACAAGCTGACGATGTTGTTTCAGTTCATCAATATGACTGACTTTTTGGTTAGCAAGTGGATGATCTACAGAGACATAGACATCAAACCCAATATGACCCAAATTTGAAAAATCAATGTTCCTTGGTGTTTGTAAGTCGCTGAGAATGATACCTGTTGTCGCGCGTTCTGTGTTGACTAAGTCAATGATGTCTGGGCTTGAGGCTGTGAGGCACTCCACTTGAAGGTCAGGGAATTTAAGCTCTAAATTTTTAAGAACTTGAGGCAAACCCGTTAAGGGGATCCCCTCGTCAACTGCGAGGACAAGTTTAGTCTCTGATGGTGAAAATAGCTGAGCGGCTTTGTTGTTTAACCGATCAAGCTGACTGAGTGTTGCGAGCGCATAGGGAACGAGCTCTTGGCCTTGTGTCGTTAATTTTGGATAGCGGCCAGATCGGTCAAATAGATCAACGCCGCAATCGAGTTCCATATTCATGATGTGCTGGCTAATCACTGATTGTGCTTTGCCCAATTGTCGAGCCGCAGCAGAAAATGAACCTGCCTCGGACGTGGCCACAAACGCTTGTAATTGTTCAATCGTAAACATATCGTTTAAACCGATGGTATCTAACTTTTACTTATCTTAATGATAGATAAAATGGTGGCTATTGAGTAGAGCTATTTAGGTAAAAATCATGACTCGTAACGAACGTATCTTTCACGCAATCCTATTTGAACTGATCGCTTTGGCAATCATCATACCTGTTACATCTCTAATTACAGGGAAAGGTTCGAGTGATTTAGCTGTCGTTGGTATTGGGTTGAGCTTGTACACCGTCGTGTGGAATTACATCTACAACTTGTACTTTGATAGATGGTTTGGGTCTAATCGTGAAGAACGAAGTTTAGGAATGCGAATTGGACATACCATTGGTTTTGAAGGTGGCTTAATCTTCATTACGATTCCAGTGATTGCATGGTTCCTGCAAATCACGTTGTTGCAAGCACTTGCACTGGAAGCTGGGTTCTTAGTCTTTTTCTTGTTCTATGCTACAGGGTTTAACTGGGCATATGACAAACTGCAACCATTTGGGAAAATGAGAAACTTAATGGCTTAATATAAGTGATTGATATTGGCACATTGACCAAGTGGATTTTAAAAAGCCCCCAAAGAAAAATTTCTTTGGGGGCTTTATCATTACGAGAACGATGCAGTATTCCGACAATGATTGTTATGCTGGGATACTATCAAGCAGAAAGAACACGAAGAATCTTGTCGGCATGTTCTGCGATCTCAATGCCTTCATCGGTTAAATATCCGCCATCGGGTTGTGTGCATAGACTTTTTGCATAAAGGCGAGTGACCGCTGCTTGCATCTCTTGTGATGCGTCTGTATGAACCTTAATACCAGTAGCTGCACTGCTTAAATCAAATTGAAGAAGTAGGTTCAGTTCTGCGATATGGTCAGCTGAAAATTTCATAGATAATTCCTTTGCACTTTTTTATCCAAGCTAGTCGGAAAACAGAGGTAGGGCAATACAAAATCGCGAGAAGTGTTAACTACCGCGCTATCACAGTGCTGTTCCGCAGAAACTTTGTTCGATAGTAAACGTTTGAAACGCAATAATAGGGGCGGAGAACCAATGCTGAAAAAAGGAATAATAGGCTTAGCGCACGACAGGGTTGTCAACATGAGGCAGGATGAGTGCGAATTGTCTACAGAACGGTTCAGATCGAAATTTACTAACTAGCACTATTTGGTGATGAGAGGAGGCCGAAATTATAGTTATTTTTTATTGATTGAGTTCTCACCACCAACATTTTTTGTAAACATTAAAATTAGCCCTTGAAAAAGTCAGGAAATGGAGCGATTATCCGCGCCTCCTTAATTGTTTCCAATTGTTACACTTTTATGAACTTCAATCAGTTTGATTCACTCTTACCACCTCAGGCTGCTGAACGTGCGGCTGAAGTTGGTGTTGGCAAGGCGACTAAAGCGCCAATGAAGTCTTTCTTGCTGGCTATCTCAGCAGGTATTCATATTGGTATCGCTTTCATCTTTTATACCACGGTGACAACAGGCGCCGGTGACATCCCTTGGGGTATTACTCGTTTGATTGGTGGCTTGGCATTTAGCTTGGGTCTTATTCTTGTTGTGGTTACTGGCGGTGAGCTGTTTACAAGCTCGGTCTTGACGCTTGTTGCGAGAGCAAGTGGTAAGATTTCATGGAAAGCGTTAGTTAAAAACTGGTTTGTTGTTTACTTTGGTAACCTAGTTGGTGCAGTTCTGCTAGTAGGGTGTATGTTGGTGACCAAACAATATATGTTTGATGGCGGCCAGGTGGGCTTAAATGCCATGGCGATTTCACAACATAAATTGCATCACGGTTTTTTCCAAGCGGTCGCACTTGGCATTATGTGTAACGTACTCGTGTGTATTGCGGTCTGGATGACATTTAGCGGCCGCACGTTAACAGACAAAATCGCAGTAATGATTCTTCCTGTGGCGATGTTTGTATCTGCAGGTTTTGAGCACTGTATTGCGAACATGTTCCAAGTGCCTATGGCTATCGGTATTAAATACTTCGCACCGGAATCATTTTGGCAAATGACTGGGGCTAATATTGCAGATTATGCAGACCTGAATATGATTGGCTTTATTGTGAATAACCTAATCCCTGTAACTATTGGCAACATCATCGGTGGCGGTGTGTTTGTTGGTATGTGGTACTGGATGATTTACCTTCGTGATGAAGACAAGCATTTGAAATAATGCGGTAGAGGCAAGCTTAAGGGCTTGCCTTTTTTATATCGAAAAATCAGTGAGTTCATTGTTGCTTGTGGGAAAGAGGTGTTCGTGGGAAAGAGACGACCGCACTAACTTGCTATCACGTTGTACTTTTCACCTACTGTGAATGAGTTTTGGTGGGTCACAGTAACTCTTCGTTAGCCTTTAACTCACTTGGTTGCCAAAGTGACGTCACTTCTTTGGGCTCTTCCATTAACCAATTTAACGGGTTCTCTACGACAACGTCGTCACATTTCTCTTGCATAGTTAACATATCCATACCAAGCACAATTAATTCTTGAAAACACTCTAGGGCAAGGTTGTGTCAAAAGGATGAATAAGATATGACCATTTTAAGTGTTGGTGAGTCTTAAGGTGACGAGCTTATGGTGCTTGTTGCTTATCGCTTTTGGAGGTTATCCACATTTTCTGTGGATAACCTAGCTCAAAGATCGTGAGTATCTTTTAGGGCAAAAAAAATTACACAAAATTAAGTGCTTACGAGTTCTTTTATTGGGTGTTTTTTGAACGTTTTTCCGGGGTAAATTTGACGGTAATACGCCCTTCTTTTGTTTGTACACAGCGTAAAGTCAATTCTAAAGTCAACGCAACAGACACACTAAGCATAACAAAAATCGCCAGCATAATGACGAGCTGATATTTGATTGCGATCATTGGACTCGCGCCACCGAGAATTTGCCCTGTCATCATGCCGGGTAAGGTGACTAATCCGGTTGTAGCCATGGATGCAAGGATAGGAGCTAAGGATTTACGCAGTGCTTCTTGAACAAACGGAAATGAGGCGTATTTAGGAGAAGCACCAAGAGAGATCGCAGCTTCGTATTCGGGTTTTCTTTGTTCGAATGCGGTAAACAGGTTTTGTAGTGCGACGATATTACTGCTCAGACTATTACCAAGTAGCATGCCGGCCAATGGGATCATGTACTGCGCGTTATAAAATGGTTGCGGCTTGACTAGACCAAATGAAATAGCAGCAAGTAGTGGAAATAGGCTGCATGTGAGCCCTGCGATAAGGGGGAGTATGAGCGCATTTTGGGGTAAGTTCGCTTTGTTGACGATAGCGCTCGCACCAACAACAATCATGATGACAAGCCACGCTACGTTGATCATAAAACTGTTTAGTTGGAACAAATATTCAAGATAGAGACCCACCAAAAACAGTTGGATTGTCATCCGAATAACACTGACAACGGAATCTTTGGCAAGTCCAAGTTTGTAATGCATGTTGATGAATAATGGTATGCAGAGAATCAAGCTAAATATCGCCAAATCTAACCAATTAATATCTACAACTTGATTCATGTATTTACTCCTGAAATTGTCAGGATGATTCTAACGAATTGCGTTCATTTTATGAACGATAGAGTCTAACTTTCCGCCAATCTTAAGTCGGGTAAAGAACTGACATTTTTGTGCATTTGCTTAACAATTAGTTCACAATACGCTGTATTTAGTCGAAAAATAAACAATTTAGTGGCACGAAAAAACCCAATAAAATGTGAAATGTGTTGATGTTTTGTTGTATGATTTACAACTTCGCAAAAGACTTATTTTTATACATCTATTAATATTTGTTAATAAAAACTAGCAATCAAACACAAGTTTGGATGAGCTCAAAAAAGTGTGGAATAACAACGTCTGAAGCGGCGGAATTAATTGAACCTTACCGTTAGTATGGTCTAACATTTTCTAATAGAGATTGTAAAAACTTAAGCTTGGTAATACAGGCTATTCAATAACACTAGATACAAAATAGGCAAATGTATGAGTGATGTTAACAAAATTGAGAGTGGTGAAAAACGCTCACTGGAGTGGAAATCTTTCCTCTTCATTGCAGTTGTTCTCTTCCCAATTCTGAGTGTGGCTTTCGTAGGTGGCTACGGATTTATTGTTTGGGCACTTCAAGTGTTCTTCTTTGGTCCTCCTGGTGCGCATGGCATGTAAGCCAGTGAGCTCACAACCACACTTTTGAAAAGATTTTAAGAGAGCAAATAATGAAATCATTGATTATTAAACTGTGGCGCACAATGACGCGCCCGGCAGTTCATATCAGCCTTGGTGTGCTGACTATGGGCGGTTTCATCGCTGGCGTTATTTTCTGGGGCGGTTTTAACACTGCACTAGAAGCAACAAACACAGAAGAATTCTGTATCAGCTGTCATACAATGCGCGACAATGTTTACGTCGAATTACAAGATACAGTTCACTGGAAAAACCACTCTGGTGTTCGTGCTACTTGTCCTGACTGTCACGTTCCACATAACTGGACAGATAAGATCGCTCGTAAAATGCAAGCATCTAAAGAAGTATTTGCACAAGTATTTGGTAACTACGATGAACCTGGTGTTTTCGAAGAGCGCCGTATCGAGCTTGCTAAACACGAATGGGATCGTTTCTCTGCAAACAAATCTCTAGAGTGTAAAAACTGTCACAACTACGACTCTATGGATTTCGAGCAAATGTCTCCAACAGCTCGTATCCAAATGAAACAAGCAGCGGAAAAAGATCAGAGCTGTGTTGACTGTCACAAAGGTATCGCGCACAACCTACCAGCTGGTATGGATAGCATCGGCGGTATTGTTGGCGACCTAGAAGCGCTTGCTTCAAACACCAATTATGATGTTGGTCAAACACTTGTGAGTGTTCGTCACCTACCAATCTACTTCGACGATAAAGGCGAGAAAGAAGCGGGTCTTCTTAACCCAGCGTCTAGCGTAAAAGTGATTGCAGACAAAGGCGACTACGCAGAAATCGAAATTGACGGCTGGCGTAAAGCGAAAGGCTTTGGTCGTGTAATCCAGGCTGATTTTGGTAAGAACATCGCAGTGGCATCTCTTCTTAAGGAAGCATCAACAGACAGCAATGTTGTGACTGCTGGTGAGAAGAAAGTTGACGAACTAACTGGTCTTCCATGGGAAAAAGTGGCAGCGAAAGTATGGATCAAGAAAGAGTCTATGCTAAACGACATCACGCCTGTATGGGAAAAATCAGCTGAAGCATACAAAACTAACTGTTCAGTATGTCACACGCAACCTGCTGAAGCGCACTTTGATGCGAACACTTGGCCAGGTATGTTTGACGGTATGCTTGCATTCGTTAACCTAGACACAGACAGCGAAGCATTGATTCTGAAGTATCTACAAATGCACTCTTCAGATTTCGCTGAAGGTCACCACTAATAAGCGTCGGATTGGAGTAATTATAAATGGCTATTACACGAAGAAGTTTTCTTAAAGGTGTAGCAACCACAAGTGCAGCGTCAGTTATCGGTCCAAGCTTATTGGCTTCAGCATCTGCAAGCGCAGCTGAGTCTACTGGTACTTGGAAAGTAACAGGTTCACACTGGGGCGCGTTTCGCGCCCACATCTACGCGGGTAAAGTTCAAGAGATCAAACCGCTAGAACTTGACAAGAACCCAACAGACATGTTGAACGGCATCAAGGGCATCATCTACAGCCCATCACGTGTTCGTTACCCAATGGTTCGTCTAGATTGGTTGAAGAAGCACAAATACAGCGCTGAGACGCGCGGTAACAACCGTTTCATCCGTGTAACTTGGGATGAAGCTCTAGACCTGTTCTACCGTGAGCTAGAGCGTGTTCAGAAAGAATACGGTCCATGGGCTCTGCACGCGGGTCAAACTGGTTGGAACCAAACTGGTGCGTTCAACAACTGTACGGCACACATGCAACGTGCTGTAGGTATGCACGGTAACTTCATCACTAAAGTAGGTGACTACTCGACGGGTGCAGGTCAAACCATCATGCCTTACGTACTTGGTTCAACAGAAGTTTATGCACAAGGTACGTCTTGGTCAGAAATTCTAGAGAACTCAGACAACATCATTCTTTGGGCAAACGACCCAGTGAAAAACCTACAAGTAGGTTGGAACTGTGAAACGCACGAATCTTTCAACTACCTAGCGCAGTTGAAGGAAAAAGTAGCGAAAGGCGAGATCAATGTTCTTTCTGTAGACCCAGTTAAGAACAAGACTCAACGTTACCTAGAGAACGATCACCTATATATTAACCCGCTAACAGACGTAGCATTCATGCTTGCTGTCGCGCACGTGCTGTACAACGAAGACCTGTACGACAAGAAGTTCATTGAAACTTACTGTCTAGGTTTCGAAGATTTCATCAAGTACGTTCAAGGTGAAACGAAAGATAAAGTTGTTAAGACACCTGAGTGGGCTGCACCTATCTGTGGCGTGAAAGCGGACAAGATTCGTGAATTCGCACGCATGCTAGTGAACGGTCGTACACAGATCCTTATGGGTTGGTGTATCCAACGTCAAGAGCACGGTGAGCAGCCATACTGGGCAGCAGCAGTAGTTGCAGCAATGGTTGGTCAAATCGGTCTACCTGGCGGTGGTATCTCTTACGGTCACCACTACTCAAGTATCGGTGTACCTTCAACTGGTTTCGCGGGCCCTGGTGGTTTCCCTCGTAACCTAGATACAGGTATGAAGCCGAAGTGGGACAACAATGACTTTAACGGCTACAGCCGTACTATCCCTGTTGCTCGTTGGATCGACTGTCTGCTAGAACCAGGCAAAGAGATCAACTACAACGGTGGTAAAGTTAAGCTTCCAGACTTCAAGATGATGGTGATCTCGGGTTGTAACCCATGGCACCACCACCAAGATCGTAACCGTATGAAGCGAGCATTCCAGAAGCTACAAACAGTAGTAACGATTGAGTTCGCTTGGACGGCAACGTGTCGTTTCTCTGATATCGTGCTTCCAGCATGTACTCAGTGGGAACGTAACGATATCGACGTATACGGTTCTTACTCGAACAAAGGTCTGATTGCTATGCATCGCCTAGTGGACCCATTGTTCCAATCTAAGCCAGACTTCCAAATCATGAGTGAACTGACTCAACGCTTTGGTCGTCGCGACGAGTACACTCGTGGCATGAGCGAGATGGAATGGATCCAAAGCCTTTACAACGATTGTAAGAAAGCGAACGAAGGTAAGTTCGAAATGCCAGAATTCGCAGAGTTCTGGGAACAGAGCGTACTAGACTTCGGTGAAGGTAAACCTTGGGTTCGTCACGCTGACTTCCGTCAAGATCCAGAAATCAACCCACTGGGTACACCTTCTGGTTTTATCGAGATTACTTCTCGTAAGATCGGCCGTTACGGTTACGAACACTGTCAAGAACACCCAATGTGGTTCGAAAAATCAGAACGTTCACACGGTGGTCCTGGCTCAGATAAACACCCGTACTGGCTACAGTCTTGCCACCCAGACAAGCGTCTGCACTCACAGATGTGTGAATCTGATGACTTCCGTGCAACTTACACGGTTCAAGGTCGTGAGCCTGTTTACATCAACCCGCTAGATGCTAAAGAAAAAGGCATCAAAGATGGTGACTTAGTTCGCGTATTTAACGACCGTGGTCAACTTCTTGCTGGTGCTGTGCTTACTGACAGCTACCCACGTGGTGTTGTGCGTATCGAAGAAGGTGCGTGGTATGGTCCTCTAAACGAGAAAGTAGGTGCAATCTGTACTTTCGGTGATCCTAACACACTAACTCAAGATATCGGTTCTTCTGAGCTAGCACAGGCGACTTCTGCGAACACATGTATCGTAGACTTTGAGAAATTCACTGGTAAAGTTCCACCAGTGACTTCATTCGGTGGTCCAATCGAAGTTGCTTAATTAGGCATACTAAGCTTTAAATCAAATACCAGCCCTCAGGCTGGTATTTTTTTTGACCAAAATTTCAGTGAGCATTCTCTCAATGCTCATTTTATTTAGTTGAGCTGGATGTGGTTTCGTGACGCTGATAACGAATTGGGAGAGAGAAGCAAACGATAATAGGAGAGACAATACAAAAATAATCAAGTGAGTAGGTTCTCAATGGCTCAAATCATTCAACTGGCCAATCACACTGAACTCTCAGTGCGTGATAACGATCTTCAATTTGAGATCGTTAGCAATCAAGTGCATTTTTCGTTTGCAGGGGTACATAACAAAACATTTACTGATCGTGAAGTCCTTTTTGAAATGCCTTTTTTATATGAGCAAGGGGCGACCGTAATTGGTGATGGTTTTCAAATGCTTGCTCAAACCTCCGGGACTATTTCTCAACCGGTCGATATTGGCCGCTGTCCGGACAATAACCCATCGTATCGAATCTATCCTGAAAACAGCCCGAAGCGTTACTACAACTATTTGGTGATCGAAGATTCCTCAGGTTATACCTTATTTGGATTTACTTCTTGTCGTCGTTTTGCTGGCTATTTTGACGTCGTTCAGCATGGGGAGCATTGGCTTCTATCTGCTTCTATTGATGGCGAAGAAACTCAAGTTTCGGATTGGGTGCACAATACACTTGAATCGGTAACGGTCCTGCGCGGTGACTCTTTGTCTGATCTTTATAAGCAATACAGCGAGATGATTGCAGAGCATCATCCTGCGCGTAGTGGTGTTCTTAAAGATGCTCCTATTGGTTGGTGTTCATGGTACGCATACTATGCGGAAGTCACCGAAGATAACATTCTCGAGAATGTTGAGTGCATGCAAGATAAGCTATCAGATTTAGAATGGGTACTTCTTGATGACGGTTACCAAGCGTTCATGGGGGATTGGCTTACTCCGTCAGACAAATTCTCTGGTGGCGTGAAAGAGCTGATTCATAACATTCGTGCTAAAGGGAAAAAACCTGCTATTTGGATGGCACCTTTTATTGCACAACCAGAATCTGAGATCTTCAAAAAACACCCAGAGTGGTTCGTACGTCATGAAGACGGAAGTTTGTTGAAAGCCGAAGATGTGACTTATGGAGGATGGCGATGCACACCTTGGTACATTCTCGATACTTCCAACCCTGAAGTACAAGATCATTTAGCCCATGTTGTTAGTGTCATGCGTCAAGATTGGGGTGTCGAGCTATTCAAACTAGATGCCAACTACTGGGGCACGCTAAAAGGCAAGCGCAGCCAATCGGGTATTACCGGTGTTGAAGCCTATAGAATGGGTATGGAAGCGATAGCTAAAGGCGCAGGAGATGCGTGGCTGCTAGGCTGTAATGCTCCAATGTGGCCATCGTTGGGTTTAGTCGATGCCATGCGTGTTTCGGATGATGTGGAACGTCATAGCCATCGCTTTGAACAGATCGCGAAAGAAACATTCTTCCGCAGTTGGCAGCATCGCAATTTATGGCAGATCGACCCAGACTGCGCGACGTTTACTTCGTTACCGAACCAAGCAGCGTCGCGTGAAGATTATCAGTTCCATCGCAATGTGTTGCTTGCTTGTGGTGGTTTGCTTCTCTCTGGCGACCCTTTGCCTGAAATAACACCATTTGCGAGTAAAACGTTGTCGAAGTTAATGCTTCGTCAGCACAGAAATCAAGCGGCAGCAAAATTTACAGCGCTTAGTCTCAACCATGCATTTCTGTCTTTGACGAACAAAAATGATCTGCACTGTTTGTTTAATTTTGCCAATGATGATGCGACAGAGTTCACGCTGACAGCTGATCAACCAACAGATTGGTATGACTACTGGACCGGAGAAAAACTCAACCAAGACCCGTGCCAGCTGTTGCTTGTTAGCTTAGATAAAGGGCTCAATGCGAAAGCGATTGTCACCGCATAATTTGTGTAATGGAAAATTGAAGAGCCTCTATCGAGGCTCTTTTTGTATCCGAACGCGATTCAATTTAAATATCAGTGTTCAAATAGGAAGAAGTAACCATAGCCGACAATCAGTGCTGGTACTGCTGAATAGATAGTTGCAATGACTGCTGCTTTTGGAGCCATTGCGATGACAGGGAAGAGGGCGTCACCATCATTAGAAATTGCATTGGATAATTGAGCAGACATCGGCACTGCACCCGAAAGGTACAAACTGGTGACTAAAATTTGTGGACCACAGCCGGGTAGCAGACCGACAGCCAAACCAATAAGTGGCATCCAAATTCCCCAGCCAGAGAACGCGAGCTCAAAATTTAAGCCAGAGAAATAAGTTGTTAACTCAAAGCCTAAAAATGCCAAAATAACCCAAGCGCTCACAAAGTTGGTGTCTTGCGCTGCTTTTTGAATGGGATGAGAGCTTATGATTTTATCGTCTTCTGATACTGTTGATTGGTAATCACCCAAATCTTTAGTCATCGCCCATAAAAACATTGCGACGACAGCAAATATTGCCCCTAGCCATTCTATGTTGTTTTCTTTCAGTCCCAACAGTGGGTTCAAATCTACTTGGAACGAACCTAGTACGGCAATGATGCTCGCAGGTATGAGTAGCCATTTCCAGAATGTACCTTGGAGGTTGATAGCGCTTTGTTCCATTGGGGTATGTGTATCCCCGTGGCTATTGCAACATGGAGCCTGAGTTGGTTCTTCTTTTTGTTTTGGACGCAAAAAATCATCGGCATGCAATGCATTAACGACCCATCCAGATATTGCACCAACGACAACGCCTAATCCAATCACACCCAACCCTGTTGCCGGTTTAGCGGCAAGTAAAAGGAAAGCCGCATCACCCATTGTGGAGGTCAACACTGCGACAATCGCCCCAAAACCGACACGGCTACTGATAAATTGAGTAGAGACAACGATCGCCCCGCCGCAACCGGGTAGTGCGCCAAGGAGTGCAGCAAACAAAACCTGATGATTACGTGAACGGTGATAGAGCGTGGTCAATCGATTGCTCTTCGACATGAAGTTCGCAAGGTAATGGTAGATAGCCAGTGTTGCAGCAACATAACAAGAAACCGCCCAGAAAGAATCAGATAGGGTAGCGACGGTGATCGTTCTCGTCGTTTCATTTACTAAGAGTGCGAGCAGTGCGATAGGCAATAATAACCGTCTATAAGCCAGACGAAACTGAGTGGGCTGCAGAAACTGATGCGCTGAGTTAAGAATCGTGGTCATGTTCATAGATGGCTCAAATGCAAATGGGAATAATTCTCATTGTATGTAATTGAGAATTATTCGCAATACTCGATAACCACTTTTCTGCGTGTCAATTTATCTCAAATCAGGTAAAGTATCGGCCTTTGTGAGCAAACTCGTTTCCAAGGTGTCATTCAATACGAAATTCACCTCATTCGGAAGCGTATCAAATTGACTTGAATAGGAAGAAACATGATTCTAGTTGTAGGTCATAAGAACCCAGACAGTGACAGCATTTGTAGTGCACTAGTTGCAACTGAACTTCTAAAGGCGCGTGGCGTTGAAGCAATGCCAATCCGCCAAGGCGAAATCAACCGCGAAACCAAGCACATCCTTGATGTTGCTGGCGCAGAAGTTCCTGAACTTCGCACTTCAGTAGCGGGTGAAACTGTTTGGCTAGTAGACTACTCAGATCTAGCGCAAGCACCTGACGACATTGCTGAAGCAGAAGTTGCTGGAATTGTTGACCACCACCGTCTAGGTGACGTGATGACAGTAAACCCAATGGAAGCATGGATCTGGCCTGTTGGTTGTACTAACACAGTGCTGTTCAACATGTTCAAGATTGAAGGTCACGAGATCAAGCCTCAAATCGCTAAGCTAATGATGTCAGCGATTCTTTCTGACACAGTAGGTTTCGCTTCTCCAACTTGTACTCAAAAGGACAAAGATGCAGTAGCTGAGCTAGCAACAATCGCAGATGTACAAGATGTTGACGCATTTACTAAAGATCTTCTAATCGCTAAGACAAACATCGAAGGTCTATCTGCAGCTGAACTTGTTGAAAAAGACCTTAAAGGTTACCCATTCAACGGTCGTGATGTAGTAGTAGGTCAGGTTGAACTTGCAACTCTAGAGCAAGTTGACGGTATGATCGAAGCACTAGAAGCGGATCTAGAAGCTCGTTGTGCGAACGACAACCTAGCATTTGCTGCAGTTATGCTAACCGACATCACTACAGCGCAAACTCGTCTTCTTTACAAAGGTGAGTGGGCTGAGAAACTTGTTAAGCATGAGCAAGATGGCATGCTAATGATGGAAAATACACTAAGCCGTAAGAAGCAAGGCTGGCCTTGGCTTCAAACTGAGCTTGCGTAATTTCTGCATTACGAGCATATACTGTAAATGCCCGCCATCAGGTGGGCATTTTTCTATGGGAAACAGGAGACAAACATGTCTGAAACATTAACCCAAGAGCAAATGGACACGATCAACCGCTACAATGAAGAACAGCGTTTGAAATACTGTGTAAAAGAGATCGTAGCGAATAACAAAGTGTGGATTCTAAAAGATGAACACGGCTGTGTTATGCTAAACACCGAAGATGACGACTGTGTTCCAGTATGGCCAAATGAGGAATTCGCACAGCAATGGGCGACGGGTGACTGGGAAGAGTGTGAGCCGGAAGCAATCTCTTTGAACAAATGGCACAGTCGCTGGACGTCAGGCCTAGAGGACGATGAGTTGTCTGTTGTGGTTTTCCCAAACCAGAATGAAGAGGGTGTGGTTTTGTTTCCAGATGAGTTTGATTTCGAACTGCGTAAACAAGTAAGCCGTCGTTAATTACAGCTCACTATGCTCAATCGAAAAAATTAAAGCCTGCTTCAGATAGCAGGCTTTTTCATTTCGAAAATTCGTCGTATTTGTTCAGACTTATGATTTTATCAGCTAAGAGCTAAGAGCTAAGAGCTAAGAGTTTAGTCGCTTATGAACCTAACGCTTCGAACATTAGTGGTTTGGTGCCTTATAAAAATGACTCTCTACTAATCGCTGCGTAATAGCATGCTGTGGATTGGTCAGCACTTGGTTCGTATCTCCAGATTCTACGACCTCGCCCTCATGCATCACCATTACCTTATCCGTTATGTGCTTTACAATTCCGATATGCTGAGACACGTAAACAAAAGACAAGCCCATCTCTTCTTGGAGTTCTAAGAACAAGTTGATGATCTGCGAGCGCATTGCCATGTCTAGACCGTTTAAAGCCTCATCGGCCACGATGATAGAAGGCTGTAGAATTAACGCACGAGCAAGGCACACACGCTGTTTTTGACCGGCAGCAAGCATCTGTGGATAGAAGTAGGCATGCTCTGGCAATAAACCGACACGTAGTAATGTATCTTTTACGCGTTTCATTCGTGCATCGGGTGGCATGTTTGTATTTCGCTTTAGAGGTCCCTCTAAAATACGGCCAATTTGAATACGAGGGTTCAGCGAAGTATTCGGATCTTGAAAGATCATACGAATCAACTTACAACGAGTTGAATAATCTTTGTGTTCAAGTCGCTCGCCATTTACACGAATTTCACCGGAACTTGGTTCAACCACACCAGCTAACATGCGGGCTAAGGTAGACTTACCTGAGCCATTTTGGCCAATAAAACCGATAGTTTGGCCGGGCTCGAGTGTAAAGCTAACCGGCTTGACCGCTTCTTTTACTTTTCGTTTAAACAAGCCTGAGCGCGTAACAAACTGCTTCGATAGGTTATCGACTTCTAGTAGCGCACTCATGAATGTTTCTCCGTGTTCAATGGGAAGTGGCAGCTGAATTTATGGTTTTTAATTCGTCTTGTATGCGGTATTTCGACACACTGCCTTTGAGCGTAGGGACAGCGAGGCCCTAATCGACATCCAATAGGTAAGTGTTGCAACGGGGGAATTGACCCTGGAAGCGAATGTAATTTTTGCTTGTGCGGAATCCAATCATTGAAGTCAGGCATCGCTTGAAGTAGCGCAGCAGTATATGGGTGCTTTGGCGCTGCGACAATTTTCGCAGTATCAGCGGATTCTACTGACTGTCCACAATACATTACCGTGATTCGATTTGCCCATTGGGTAATGGTGGTCAAGTCGTGTCCAATCAACACGATGGTGGTGTTATTGATCTGGTTCATACGACTTAATAAACGCAGTATTTGTGACTGTGTAATCGGGTCAAGATCGTTAGTCGGTTCATCGGCAATCAAGATTTTTGGCTTGGTTGCAATCGCCATCGCGATCATGACTTTTTGACATTCACCATCAGTCAGCTCGTATGGGTAACTCCCCATTAAGCGTTTGTGATCTTTAATCCCGACTTTGTGGAGCAGGGCGATTGCCTGCTTCTTACGCCATTTAAAGCGCTCCCACCATTTCCCTTCAAAAGAGCGTGATGGAATCGACTCGATCAGCTGTCTACCAACTTCTTCTGATGGATCTAAACAGGTAGAGGGTTCTTGGAATATCATCGCGATATCACGAGCTATCACGCGGCGGCGTTCTTTTGGCGTTAGCTGCAGTAAGTCAATGTTACCAAGGCGCATTCGGTCTGCGGTTACTTTCCAGTTGTCCTTACATACGCCCACAATGGCTTTTGCAACTAAGCTCTTACCTGATCCAGATTCACCCACGAGGCCACGGATCTCCCCCTCGTTTAGAGTAATACTCATCCGGTCTACTGCTTTAACCAATCCTGATGGTGTTTCAATTTCAATGGTCAAATGTCGAATATCTAATAACGGCATTATTCGATCCCCGCATTGAGTGCTTGGCGTACACCTTCACCCACTAAGTTTAGAACAACAACAGTGAACATAATGGTAAGGCCGGGCAAAGTCACGGTCCAAGGTGCAATGTATATCAACTCTACGGAATCACCGAGAATCGCGCCCCATTCGGTACTTGGTGCTTGAGCTCCTAAACCTAAGAAACCAAGGGCAGTAATATCTAAAATCGCTACAGACAGAGCGAGAGTAATCTCAGCCGCCACAACGGTTAGCACATTTGGCAGAATAGAATTCCACAGCAAGTAGAAGTCATTCGCCCCATCGAGGCGGGCAGCCATGATGTAGTCTTTTTCGACTTCTGTATGCACCGCAATGTAAACAGAACGAATAAAGCGTGGGATAAGCGCAAGACAGATAGCAAGCAAAATGTTGAATTCGCCAAAGCCAAGAAAGGCAACAAAAATGATGGCCAGTAACAAAGACGGAATAGCCATAACGGTGTCGAGTAGGTGGTTTAGGGTACTTGAAAGCAGCCCTTTCGTCATTCCTGCGAGGACACCAATGAAGCAACCTATTAGAGCAGAGATTGCTGTAATGATAACGGCGGCACCAAACGTAAGTTGAGACCCTGAGATTAAACGAGAGAGAATATCTCGCCCAAGATCATCTGTCCCTAAGAAATAGTCAACACTGCCTGCAGGCGCCCATGATGGCGGCACAAGTAGTTCACCTGACTGTGCTTGTGGGTCATAGGGTGTTAAAACCGGCGCTAACAGCGTGACGATAATGATCAGACCAAGGCACCATAGCCCAAACATCGCTAAGCTATTGGCACGAAAACTGCGCCAAAACCGCTCAAACTGCGTTGGAATGCGCTCTTCCTGGTAAATGTTATCTGTTAGCATACCATTCCTTTCTCACCAGAGGGTTAATCATGGCACCAATCAAATCTGAGAAGATATTGGCGGTTAGAACAAGGGTTGCCAATACCATGACACCCGCTTGAATAGATGCATAATCTTGATTTCCAAGTGCATCTAATAGCCAACGACCTATGCCTGGCCAGTTGAAAATTGATTCAGTGATGATCGCAAGCGTAATCATGCTCGAGAGTTGCACCCCTACCTTTGGAATGATTGGAGGTATCGCGTTACGAAGTACATGTTGAGTCACGATTTCTCGATTAGATAAACCTTTGATGCGTGCCGCACGAATGTAGTTTTGGCTCATGACTTCAGCAACCGATGCGCGCATAAGGCCAATGACTTGTGTCGTTGGTGTGAGAGCCAATACCAAACACGGTAAAATCATGTGCTCGATAACACTTTGTAAGGCATGTGCGCGATATTCACCTTTAGACAAAAAAGCATCGATGATGGCAAAGCCTGTCACGTGATCGATTTCATAAAGCAAGTCATAGCGGCCAGCAACGGGAAATACATGATATTGCAGTGAAAATACCATGATCAGCATTAATGCTACCCAGAAGATCGGCGCAGAGTAGCCAGACATTGAAATAAAAGAAATGCTGGTATCTAACCATTTCCCTTGCTTCATGCCTGCAATTGTCCCAAGGGGGATACCAATAAGTAGCGACACTAAAAATGCAAAAAAGCACAACTCGAGCGTAGCCGGAAAGACAACGGCCAGTTCATCGTAAATAGGAATGCCACTTTTGGTTAAGCCAAAGTTTAACGTGGATAGTTCAACCAAATAGCTTTGCCAGCCAGACCAAAATTCCACGTTGGCCCAGTGAGACGTAGGATCTAAACGCAGTAGTGAGAAGCCCACTAAAGTGAGAATCATCAAGGTGATGAAAAATAAATTAAAGCGTCGAATAGTGTACCAAAACATCAGTGAATTCTCTCAACGTTATCAAATGGTTGCGCGTTGAACGGGCTAGATTTAAAACCGGTCAGTGACTTATTATGCACACGAAATTGAACGCCATGGGCTAATGGAATAACAGGAAATTCCTCATTAAGAATGTTTTGAGCTTGGCGATACAAATTTAAGCGATAGCGAGGCTCTTGAGTCTCTAAAGCAAGATCAAGCAAGAAATCGAAATCTTCGTTACACCACATGGATACATTCAAACCAACACGTTCAGATTCACAAGAAAGAAGCGGTCTGAAGAAATTGTCGGGATCGCCGGTATCGCCAATCCACCCCGTCAGTAATAAGTCGATACTGTTGATAGAGTCGAGTTGAGTTCGGTCAAAACGGTCATTAGTTAAAATCTCAAGCTTCACCCCAATATCAGCGAAGCTTGCTTGAATCAATTCAGCGGTTTTGCGCGGGCTTGGGTCAAAGGCGCGCGGCTCTAGAGGAACCCACATCGTTAGGTTCAATCCTTTTTCAAATCCAGCTTCTCGCAACAAGGCGATCGCATAGTTCCTGTCATAGCGAATTTTTACACTGTCTTTTTGGTAAGCCCAAGAGTTCGGAGGTAAGAGAGTATAGGCTTGCGTACCGGTTCCGTAATAAACCGAATCGAGGATATTTTGGCGGTTGATAGCTAAATTCAAGGCTTGGCGAACACGCACATCACTTAGCGCAGGGTGATCGGTATTGATGGCGATAAATGAGACATTATTTGCAGGTGTAGCATCAATCTCAAGCTGCTCACTCTCTTGAATAATCGGGATCTGGCTAGAAATAGGTGATGCCAGAACGTCACACTCATTCTTAGCAACTTAGCTAAGGTGCCAGTGCCTCGATGAGAGATATCGAAGACAACCTGTTTCATTTTTGCTTGTGTGTTCCAATAGGCCGGATGACGCTCTAAACGGATCAAATCATTTGGTTGATATTCTTTGAGTTGAAACGGTCCAGAACCAATAGGAAACTGGTCAATTAAAGCCTTTTCGTCATGAGTAATTAACTCATTACCATATTCTTTAGATAAAATAACCGCGTGGCTAGTGGCAATATTGGCCAGAAATGCAAAGTTTGGCTGAGAAAGAACGAACTTCACGGTTTGATCATCAAGTGCAATCACATCCTGCACCAGATTTTGGAAGTCCAAACCGGCAAACCATGGATAAAAACCACCACCGATATCGTGATACGGATGGTTTACATCAATGATTCGCTTAAAGCTGAACACAACATCTTGTGCATTGAGTGGACGAGTAGGGGTGAACCAAGGAGTGGTCTGGAACGAAACGCCGTCCTTAATTTTAAAAGTGTACTCAGTACCAGCATCATTCACAGTCCAGCTTTCAGCAATGCTAGCAACGGGTTGATGAGATTCAGGATTGAGGGTGAGTAGCGTGTCATACAACTGAGGACTCAGTGCTTCTGCTGTAATGCCGCTGTCTACGAGCTGAGGATTAAACGTACTTGGTTTACCATGCCCACAAAAAACAAATCGATTTTCACGAACGTCTTGATGGTCTATGTCTTCACCGCAGGCGGTGAGTAAGCCGATACCGAGTAGGCCTAGCGATAGTCTTAAAAAAGCTTTCATCATATGGAATGGTCATTGGATCTTGCTTGTTTCTTTTGATCGTTCAAAAGAGTGACAAGCGAAAATGATCCCGCTAATTTATCACCTTTGTGAACACGCTCCAAACATAAAATCGTTACAATGCAGAGTATTACCTCAACCTAGACGCGCTTGGATGTTAAATGCACCGATAGTTTGGTTATTTATCTTGATGTGCTGTGCTTAATTTTGGCCAACTAAACCATACTTTCTCACCATCCCTCTTAATTGATGGTAACTTAAACCAAGCAAATCGGCGGCTTGTCTTTGGTTAAATTTTGCCTCTTCTAATGCAGAGTTTAACAGCTTAATGTCCTGTTCTTCTTGCCATTGTTTATAGTCTAATGGAAATTTAATGTGTTCGTGTCGCTCGGTTTCTGTCTGGTCAGGTTCGGTTTGGTTGGATGAATGACCAAGTGAATTATCCCATCCGGCTTCAAATGGATTAAAAACAAGGTGGTGAATAGGATCGGCGTCTAATCCGTGACGATAGATAGCACGCTCGATCACGTTCTTAAGTTCACGTACGTTTCCTGGCCAATGGTAATCAAGTAATGATTGCTGTGCTTCTTCTGTAAAGCCGACAAAGTATTCCAATTGTAGCTCACGGCACATTTTTATTGCGTAGTGTTGAGCTAAAGAAAGGATGTCTTCTTTTCTCTCGCGTAACGGTGGAAGCATAATGACATCGAAAGCTAAACGATCGAGCAAATCGGCACGAAAGTCTCCTTGTTTGGCCAATTGAGGCAAATCTGCATTGGTTGCACATACTAAACGAACATCTGCCGTTAGGGCGGTATGACCACCGACTCGTTCATATTCACCGTACTCGATCACTCGTAGCAGTTTTTCTTGCACTAGCAGTGGGGCTGTGGCTAATTCATCCAGAAATAAAGTGCCACCCTCAGCACGTTCGAAGCGACCTTTGTGCTTGCCTTTGGACCCTGTAAATGATCCTGATTCATGTCCAAACAGTTCTGAATCAATTAAGCCCTCGCTTAACGTGGCACAGTTTAATGAAAGGAGTGGCTTATCCCAACGCTTTGATAAATAGTGTAAACGTTGTGCAATTAGCTCTTTACCCGTTCCTCGTTCTCCGATAATGAGTACTGGTCGCTCAATTGGCGCGAGTTGTGATACTTTATCTAATACCGCGAGAAAAGCGGGTGATTCACCAATGAGGTTTTGCTTCATAAGATCCTTCTTGTTTCTGTATGTCGACAATTTACAGTATTGAAGTTGGTGAAATTTACCAACAGTTGGTAAAAACCATCATAGCATAATGTTGAGAAACAACAATGAACTCGCTAACCTTTTGTTTATGAAAGATAATAAAAGTTGGCACGTTACTTGTTATAGCTATAAGGGAGACACAAGGTAAATCACCTTGTCGAGTTTAAATAGGAAAAAGAGGAGTTCCGTTATGGGTATTTTTTCTCGTTTTGCAGATATCGTTAATTCAAACATCAGCGCATTACTAGACAAGGCAGAGGATCCTGAAAAAATGATCCGTCTTATCATTCAAGAAATGGAAGACACATTAGTCGAGGTTCGAACTAACTCGGCGAAAGCAATTGCTGACAAAAAAGAGCTTGCTCGCAAAGTAGAAGCGCTAGAAGACCAAATCACCGAATGGGGTCAGAAAGCCAGCTTAGCATTAGTTAAGGAGCGTGAAGATTTAGCTCGTGCTGCGCTTATTGAGAAGCAAAAACTTGAGCACGTAATCAAAGGCTTGCACACTGAGCAAACTCTTGTAGAAGAAACCATCGAGAAATTGACGGGTGAAATTGGTAAGCTAGAAGCCAAAATTACAGAGACACGTGCGAAACAGCAAGCACTCGCAATTCGTAACCAAACCGCTTCAAACCGTCGTGATGTACAAAAACAGCTTCATGCCGGACGCACTAACGAAGCGATGGCAAAGTTTGAGCAATACTCTCGTAAGATTGATGAGATGGAAGCAGAAGCTGACATTTATGCGAAAACAGGTAATGCTAAATCGCTAGATCAAGAGTTTGCTGAGCTACAAGCACAAGATGAAATTGAAAAAGAGTTGGCAAAGCTGAAAGAACAGATGTCATCAAAAGATAAATAAGAAAGGAGCCATTTATGTCGACATTTATTATTACTGGACCATTGATTGTCTTTTTAATCTTTGTCGCTCCACTATGGCTCTTCTTACACTATCGCAGCAAACGCAAAGCAGGTAGTGCACTGTCGAGCCAAGATCTAGAGCGTCTTCAGGTGCTATCTGAAAAAGCAGAAGCGATGCAGTCTCGAGTTGAAACCTTGGAGCGTATCCTAGATGCAGAATCCCCAACGTGGAGACGAAAATATGAATAAACGAGAACTGTATCGTGATCCGCAAAATGGCAAAATTTCCGGCGTGTGTGCCGGAATCGCAAACTATTTTGGCGCGGAAGTTTGGTTGATTCGTATTGTCGTGATTTCAGCAGCGTTACTTGGTGGGACATTTTTGGTGTTATTGGCCTATGTCGCACTGGCATTTATGCTTGAAAAGCAGCCAATGACATACTCAGAAAATATCAAGTCGCAGCAAGAACATACGTTGAAGAGCAAGCCTTGGCAGAAAGGACAAAGCCCAGATCAATTATTGAGTGTTCTAGAGGGTGATTTCGATAAGCTCGACGCAAAGATACGAGGAATGGAAGCGTATGTTACGTCGGATGCATATCGAGTTAACCGAGAGTTTAACAAGCTCTAATCCATTATTGAGTATTTTTAAAAGCGGGCATCAGTCCGCTTTTTCGTATCGAACCGGGTTATTAGCATTGTTTAAAAACTGGGCATAAAATATGGCTTGGCATATCACAAAGTGCTCATTTTAAAGCAAAAATGCAGAAAAAAGCGCTAGAAGAATGGCTGGAATTCATCTACTTTAAAGGTAATGTAGAATAAATGGATGGATTCACATGAGAAAAGCGCTCATTACAATTGCTGTTATGTCGGTTCTTTCTGGTTGTGGTAAAGAACTGCCTCCCGTACCTGAGCCTGAATCTCGGCCCGCTAAACTTTTCACCGTCTCCGTTGGTAATGCTCAGTTTGAGCGTAATTTTCCTGCGACAACCGAAGCAGGGGATAGAGCCGTTTTGGCATTTCGAGTCCCTGGGTTGCTTCAATCAATCGAAGTCAATGCTGGGCAAGTCGTGAAAAAAGGCGATGTGCTCGCGGTACTCAATCCTGATGAGTATTCTCTGTTAGAAAAACAAGCTCGAGCGAACTATACCCTTGCTGATGTTCAATACGAACGAGCAAAAAAGTTGCGTAAAGAGCAAGTGGTCTCCGAACAAGACTTTGATGCGGCAAAGGCAAATCATAACTCTGCTAAAGCGCAATGGAATCAAGCGAAAGCAAACTTAAGATACACCAAACTGGTTGCCCCATACGATGGCACCATTTCGTACCTCCCGGCAGAAAACCATGAATATGTCGCGGCCAAAGCTGGCGTTATGAATATTCAGACCAATCAGGTCATGAGAGTGATATTTCAATTGCCCGATCATTTGCTAAGACGTTTTACTCAGGGGGCGGATGCTTCCGCTACGATGACGTTTGATGCCTTTCCTGAACAGTCGTTTGAACTTACTTTCCAAGAAATTGACACCGAAGCTGACCCGAAAACCGGCAGTTATAAAGTGACCATGGTGATGGAGCGTCCTGAGAATGTAGGGATATTGCCAGGCATGTCCGGTAATGCCCACTTGGTTTCTTCAAGCGCTGGTGCAACAAAAATTCCAGATTCCGCGTTATTCGAAGAGGATGGAAAAACGTACGTGTGGCGCGTTAATGACCAAGGCATTGTTGAAAAAGTCTCAGTGACATTGAATGACAAACAGCAAGTTGAAAAAGGGTTAGAGGATGGAGACCAAATCATCATCTCTGGTGTTAATGTCATCGAGCCGGGTATTAAGGTTCGTGAGTGGGTTAAGGAGCGAGGATTATAGTATGAAAGGAATTATCGCTTTAACCACGCTTTGCTCTGCCGTGTTACTTGCAGGCTGTAGTGAAAAAGGCCCAGAAAGAGAAGTAGAGATTCCCCGTGTTCGTGTTGCTTCATTAGAAGGGCTGCGCGTTGATGACAACTTATATTTTCCTGCGATTGCGAACGCTGCCGATCGTTCACACCTGAGTTTTCGCGTTGCTGGCGAGATAAGCCGCGTACTTGTTAGGGAAGGTGATAAGGTCAGTAAAGGCGATGTAATCGCTACTCTTGACCCATCAGATTATCAATTAGATGTAGACAATGCATCGGCTCGATTTTCTGTGGTCGATAGCCAATATCGTCGTTCGGCACCCTTGGTTAAAAAAGGGCTATTGGCAAAGTCACAATTTGATGAAATCGCCGCTCAACGACAAATCGCGCTTGCGGAGTTGGAATTAGCAAAATTGCGTCTTTCATTTACCAGTTTAAAAGCTCCGGTTGACGGCATTATCTCACGTGTGAACGCGGATCAGTTTGAGAATGTTCAAGTGGGTCAATATATTGTGAATATACATAGTGTGAATCGTGTCGAAGTACTGATACAACTGCCTGATCGACTCTATGTAAACCAGCCACCAACAGAAGAACGTTTGACATCCATTAATGCGGTTGTTCGCGTACCAAGTGGGAATGAATACGATGCCAGTATTAAAGAGTTTACGACCGAGCCGGATCCTAATACGGGTACTTTCACGGTGACACTATCACTGCCAATGCCAGAAGAAGAATACATTCTTGACGGTATGGCCGTTGATGTGACCTCGAAAGATGAAAACGTTGGTTTGGAGCTTAACTCTGGAATCGATGTTCCAATTGAAGCGATTTTTAACGCTGATGGCGATGAGCTTGGCCGAGAAAACAAATTTGTTTGGGTATTGAATGAAGATAACACCGTTACTCGTAAACGGGTTGTGGCAGGTAAAGCATCAAAAACGTCGGTTCAAATTTTAGATGGTTTAGATCTTGACGATAAAGTCGTTATTGCTGGTGTCTCTCGGCTGAGAGATGGCATTACAGTGGAAGTAGTGAAGCAGGAGGCACGTCAATGAGCGAACAAAATAATAGTGCGCCTCAGAATGATGAAAACGTAACGGGTATTGCGGCGTATTTCATCCGAAACCGCGTCATCAGTTGGATGGTTTCGTTAATATTTTTGATTGGTGGTGTTGCGGCATTCTTTGGTTTAGGTCGTTTAGAAGACCCTGCTTTTACAATCAAAGATGCGATGGTGGTAACGTCGTATCCCGGTGCTACGCCTCAACAAGTCGAAGAAGAGGTGACGTATCCAATAGAAAAAGCGATTCAGCAACTGACATATGTGGATGAAGTTAACTCGATTTCTAGTCGTGGTTTATCTCAAATCACGGTCACGATGAAAAACAACTATGGTCCAGATGATCTGCCGCAAATTTGGGATGAATTGCGAAGAAAAGTTAATGATCTCAAAGGTACTCTACCTCCAGGTGTGAACGACCCATCCGTAATCGATGATTTTGGCGATGTTTATGGCATTTTGCTTGCGGTCACGGGTGATGGATACAGCTACAAAGAGCTCTTGGATTATGTTGATTATTTACGACGTGAGTTGGAGCTTGTAGATGGTGTTAGCAAAGTGTCGGTTTCTGGCCAGCAGCAAGAGCAAGTTTTTATAGAAATTTCTATGAAAAAACTCAGCAGCCTAGGTTTGTCTCCGACTACGGTATTTAACCTTTTATCAACGCAAAATGTCGTGTCAGATGCAGGGGCAATTCGTATTGGTGATGAGTATATTCGTATTCAACCGACGGGCGAATTTCAAAGTGTTGATGAGTTAGGCGATTTGTTGATCACCGAATCCGGCGCACAAGGTCTCATCTTTTTGAAAGACGTTGCGACGATCAAGCGAGGGTATGTAGAAGTACCAACAAACATCATTAACTTTAATGGCAGTTTGGCGCTTAATGTTGGTGTGTCATTCTCACAAGGAGTGAACGTTGTTGAAGTTGGAAAAGCCTTTGACCGTCGACTTGCCGAGCTTAAGTACCAACAACCCGTTGGCGTTCAAATCTCTGAAATTTATAGCCAACCCAAAGAAGTTGATAAATCAGTCAGTGGCTTTGTAATCAGCTTAGCGCAAGCGGTTGGCATCGTAATCATCGTACTGCTGTTCTTCATGGGGCTTCGTTCTGGTCTATTGATCGGCCTTATTCTTCTGCTGACCGTTTTGGGTACTTTCATTTTCATGAAATATCTGGCCATAGATTTGCAACGCATTTCATTGGGAGCGTTGGTTATTGCGCTTGGTATGCTGGTGGATAACGCCATTGTGGTGGTTGAAGGGATACTCATTGGAACTCAGAAAGGGCGAACAAGGCTTCAAGCTGCGACCGATATCGTGACCCAAACTAAATGGCCACTATTGGGTGCAACGGTCATTGCCGTAACGGCATTTGCCCCGATTGGTCTTTCTGAAGACTCTACCGGTGAATACTGTGGCACTTTGTTTACCGTACTGCTTATCTCACTCATGCTAAGTTGGTTTACCGCGATCTCTCTTACGCCATTCTTTGCTGATATCTTCTTTAAAGGGCAAAAAATCAAAGCTGGCGAGGGGGAAGAAAACGATCCGTATAACGGTATCGTGTTTGTGATGTACAAGAAATTCTTAGAATTTTGTATGCGTCGTGCATGGTTTACTGTTGTTGTATTGATTGGTGGGCTTGCCGCAAGTTTGTATGGTTTTACTCACGTGAAACAAGCATTCTTTCCATCATCAACAACACCGATTTTCCAGTTAGATGTCTGGTTGCCGGAAGGCACTGATATCCGTGCAACAAACGATAAGCTAAAAGAGCTAGAAGGCTGGTTGGCTGAACAAGATCACGTTGACCACATTACGACGACCGCAGGTAAAGGTTTACAGCGGTTTATGTTGACGTACGCACCAGAAAAAAGCTACGCAGCTTATGGTGAGATCACAACACGTGTTGATAATTATGAAGCGCTAGCGCCATTGATGGATCGTTTTAGAGCACACCTTAAAGCGAACTATCCAGAGATTAATTACAAGCTTAAGCAAATTGAATTAGGCCCTGGTGGTGGTGCGAAGATTGAAGCGCGCATTATTGGTTCTGATCCTACGGTGCTTCGTACTATTGCAGCTCAAGTTATGGATATTATGTACGCAGACCCAAACGCGACTAACGTTCGTCATGATTGGCGAGAGCGGACTCAGGTGCTAGAACCTCAATTTAATGAGAGCCAAGCACGTCGTTACGGGATTACGAAATCAGATGTTGATGATTTCTTATCGATGTCTTTCTCTGGTATGAACATTGGCCTCTACCGTGACGGAACCACCTTAATGCCTATTGTTGCTCGTCTGCCTGAGGATGAACGCATTGATATTCGGAATATTGAGGGGATGAAGATTTGGAGTCCGGCTCAAAGTGAGTTTATTCCGCTACAGCAAGTTACGATGGGATATGACATGCGTTGGGAAGACCCAATCATCGTTCGTAAAAATCGTAAACGCATGCTAACGGTAATGGCAGATCCAGACTTACTAGGGGAAGAAACCGCTGCGACATTGCAAGCACGTTTGCAGCCACAAATTGAAGCGATTGAACTACCACCTGGCTATGCATTGGAATGGGGTGGGGAGTATGAATCTTCTGGTGACGCGAAAGAATCACTCTTCACGACAATGCCAATGGGATACTTGTTCATGTTCTTGATCACAGTGTTCTTGTTTAACTCGATCAAAGAACCATTGATCGTTTGGCTCACGGTACCGCTTGCATTGATTGGTGTGACAACCGGATTGTTGGTACTTAATACGCCGTTTGGATTTATGGCATTACTTGGTTTCCTCAGTTTGTCCGGTATGGTGCTGAAAAACGGCATCGTGCTACTAGACCAAATAGAGATTGAAATGAAGTCGGGTAAAGAGGCTTATGATGCGGTTGTTGATGCAGCAGTAAGTCGTGTGCGACCAGTTTGTATGGCAGCGATCACAACCATTCTTGGCATGATCCCACTTCTACCGGATATCTTCTTTAAACCAATGGCCGTTACGATTATGTTTGGTTTAGGTTTTGCGACGGTTCTGACACTTGTCGTTGTACCAGTTCTGTATCGCCTATTCCACAAGGTAGCCGTACCCAAATAACGATTGAGTTTAATCGAGTTTAACGCGCCTCTGGTTCATCACCAGAGGCGCTTTTGTAAGGATGATATATGGAACAAAAAAACGTGTGCTTGGGCGATGAATCACCCTCTCGAACGTGAATATCATGATGCAGAATGGGGTGTTCCCGTTTATGACGATACGATTCTGTTTGAATTTATTACGCTTGAAGGGGCACAGGCAGGATTAAGTTGGATCACGATTCTTAAAAAGCGCGATGGCTATCGTCAAGCGTTCGAAGACTATGACTTGGACAAGTTAGTTCAACGTAATGAGGAGCGAGCGGAATACATTGTGGAAAACTTTGATGTGGTTAAACATCGAGGGAAAATTAACTCGGTGTTTAGCAACGCCAAAGCGGCAAAGCAGTTGAGAGAAGAATACGGCAGCCTTTCTGCGGCTCTGTGGCAATTTGTCGATGGAAAACCGATAGTGAACCACTGGACTGACATGAGCCAAGTCCCAGTATCGACAGAACAGTCCAAAGCGATGAGTAAATTCCTCAAAAAGAAAGGCTTTAAGTTTGTCGGCGAAACCATTTGCTATGCGTTTATGCAAGCAGTCGGCATGGTCGATGACCACATTGTTGGCTGTCCAAAGAAAGTAAGCGATTAGTGATGCGCCCTCTTGTTGAGGGCGCGGTTACCGTTCATTTAGTAAAGAAGTAGGAGAAATTAGAGGGAAGCTTCTTTTTCTAGAATCAACGCATTGTATCGTGTAAATCCTGCCTCAAGATCGGCAATTAAGTCCTCAACATCTTCTAAACCAACATGCAAACGTATTAGTGTTCCATCGAAGTTTGGGTGTGCAACCGTACGTAGGCTGTTAAAGCTTTTTGGTTCGTTAGCGAGAATCAAACTTTCAAAACCACCCCATGAATATCCCATACTAAAGTGCTTCATGCCATCAAGTAGTGCAGTGGTTGCTTTTGGGTATGAAGATTTTAGGACGAAAGAGAACAGGCCGTTGCCTCCTGTAAAATCACGCTTAAAAAATTCATGCCCCGGACAGGTTTCGAGTTCAGGGTGACGAACGTGATCAACTTCGGGACGACGAGCAAGCCAATTTGCGACTTTTAAGCTATTTTCAGCATGTTGGCGTAAGCGCACGTCTAAAGTGCGAATACCGCGTAGACCAAGGTAGGCGTCATCTGGTGAGACACACTGGCCCATTAGATAACTTTGTTCACGCAACTGATCCCAGTATTTCTCTGAGGCAACCGCCGTACCTAACATCACATCTGAATGTCCAACGATATATTTGGTCGCGGCTTGGATTGAAATATCAACGCCGTGTTCAAAAGGAGAGAAGTGAACGCCCGCGCCCCAAGTGTTGTCTAGCATAACGATGATATCTCGCTCGTGAGCAATGTGTGCGATGGTAGGAACATCCATCACTTCCATGGTGATAGAGCCTGGAGACTCTAAAAAGATAATCTTGGTATTTGGTTGGATAAGGTCGCAGATATCTTTGCCAATAAGAGGATCAAAATACGTTGTTTCTATGCCCATCTTTTTCATGATGGTGTTACAGAAATCGCGAGTTGGTTCGTAACAAGTATCCACCATCAAAATATGATCGCCAGTTTCGACGAAAGAAAGAATGGCATTGGAAATAGCAGCGGTGCCACATGGGTATAACGCACAGCCCGCACCACCCTCAACTTGAACCATGGCATCTTGAAAAGCAAAATGCGTATTCGTGCCTCGACGTCCATAAAATAACGTTTTGTTAGTGCGATGGATCGTTGCTTGATTCTTCTCGGCTACAGTATTAAATACCACGGTAGAAGCGCGTTGTACTGGTGGGTTTACCACACCATTGGTCCACTTTTTGTCACGCCCAGCAGTAATCAACCGCGTCTTTTTGCCCTCTGACATAGATATTCCCTGTGTAATTCACGTAATCATTTTTATTATTTAAAACATGGAGCAGATGTGCTTTGCAAGGGAAAAGTCGGATCCAAGTGACTCATCAGAGCATAACGGAGTGTAAATTGGTTAGAAAAAGAAAACCGACAGTTTAAGGCTGTCGGCTTTTAAATCATCGCAGGGGTGTGAAAGGGTCTAAAGCAATGGATTAAACAGGTAGAAAACACGCTCTAAGAAACGAGAAAAAATACTACGCTTTTCCCATGTTTCTGGATCGACAGTATGTGACTGCTTGATATAAGTATCCTGTAGCCACGACATTTGTTTGGTGAACTCTTCATCGTCAACGGCAAGCGTGACTTCAAAGTTCAACCATAGACTTCGCATGTCCATATTTACGGTGCCAACAAGGCAAAACTGGTCATCAATCACCACTGATTTTGTATGCAATAGTCCACCGTAGAACTCGTAAATCTTCACACCTGCGACCATCAATTCGCTGTAAAACGCACGAGAAGCCCATTGAACCATCATTGAATCATTTTTGTGAGGTATGATCAGTTCAACGTCAATGCCACGTTGTGCGGTCATCTTGAGTGTTTCAAGCAAATCCGTACTAGGAACAAAGTAGGGCGTTGTTATTCTCACAGACCGATTGGCTTGGTTAATCGCTAAGGTTAACACTTGATATATAAGGTACTCTGGCATCCCAGGCCCAGATGGCACCACCTGAATCGGATGTTGAAACTCATGTGCATCAATACGACATTCAGGGTGCTTAGGTAACTGACGTTCCCCGGTCTCAACCTCCCAATCCCAGCAATGGATTGCACTTAGCACGTTCACAGTAGGCCCTGTTAGGCGCACCATAATGTCAATCCATTGGCCAACACCACTGTTTTGTTTGAAGAAAGCTGGGTCGACTAGATTCATGGAGCCGGTATAGGCAATCTCATCGTCTATGACGATAATTTTTCTGTGTTGTCTTAGGTCTAAACGACGCAAAAACATACGCCACATTTTTACTTCTAATGCTTGGACAACATCGATGCCCGCATCTTTCATCATTTTGTACCAAGGACTGCGGAAGAAGCGTGGACTGCCCGCAGAGTCCAAGAGCAATTTAACATCGACACCGCGTTTAGATGCTTGAATCAATGCCGATGCAACAGAGTCTGCTAATCCACCTGGGTGCCAAATATAGAAAACCATCCGAATACTGTGTTGCGCATTTTCGATATCTTCAATAATTGAGTGCAGGATCTCATTTGGCGATTGCTGCAGTGACAGCGTGTTACCACTTAATGCTGGCAGCCCAAGGCGGTTATTGCAGAGTTCATCGATTCGGTAGATATGGCGTCCCATCGATTCAGGGGTGTGGGCATTGCAATCGTTGAGCTGAGTGAACCATTGTTGAAAAGGTTTGAACATCACCTTTGCTCGCTCTGCACGCTTGCGACCTAGATTTAGCTCCCCAAACAAGAAATAGCACGCAACACCTAAGACTGGAAGAATATAGATGATCATTAACCAAGCCAGAGAAACACTGACCGCCCGGCGTTTTAAAACGACACGAATAGTGACACCAGCAACTAAAAACCAATATAGGCCGATGCCAGTTAAAGTTAGAAAATGATAGAACTTGTCCATATACGCTCAAGATTGTTGGTCCAATATGGATATTAAGCGTAAATGACGGATCTGGAAACTATTTTCATACAGTGGGAAAACGGAACTTTTGTGTTGCCAATGTGAATCAATAGCGGTAGCTTGTGTTATGGAAAGGTAAATAACTAGAAGATATGTTAACGATTGGATATTAAAGCAGCATTTAGAGTGAATTTTGCTACATTTGTTCGATAAATGTGCTAAATGGGGCTTCCAATTTTAAATTGAAACTGTTTTACTGACCATATGTAGAGCGTCACTTAAACATCTTATAAAGTGTATATTTAAATTTACACGCACATATTTTAGACGCCTACCTGCATGCACACACAACAATAGTTTTTGGAGAAAAAGCGTGGCTACAACTAATACAGCAGCACCACGTGATACGTGGGGGTCTAAACTAGGCTTCGTTATGGCAGCAGCGGGTTCCGCTGTCGGTTTGGGCAATATATGGAAGTTTCCTTACACAGCAGGTGAGAGTGGTGGTGGAGCGTTTGTTGCCATCTATCTTATTTTCGTTATTTTTATTGGCTTTAGCGTAATGTTGACAGAGTTCGCTATTGGCCGAAAGACAGGTCTATCAGCAGTAGGCGCATTTAAGTCTACTGATCGACGTTGGACATTTACTGGCGTTATGGGTGTTCTTAGTGGCCTACTGATTATGGGTTTTTATCCAGTCGTTGGTGGTTGGGCACTTGCATACATCTTTAAAGTGGGTGGTGGCCTATTAAGCGCACCAGAAGCAATTGGTGATAGCTTCGGCAGTTTTATTTCTAACCCGCTACAACCACTGATGTGGATGGGTATTTACCTATTTCTTAATATCGTTATCGTGATGAAAGGTATTTCTGGTGGTATTGAGAAAGCAGGCAAGATCTTAATGCCTTTATTGTTCCTTATCTTGATCGTTGTATCAGTGAAAGGGCTTATGCTTCCGGGGGCAATGGCAGGTCTAGAATTCTTGTTCATGCCTGATTTCTCTAAAGTAGACAGCAGTGTTGTTTTAGCTGCGCTTGGTCAAGCATTCTTCTCATTGAGTTTGGGTATGGGTTGTATGTTGACTTACGGCTCTTACTTGAAGAAGAAAGAAAACCTTGTACAAACCACAGGTATGGTTACAGCTATGGACACGGGCGTTGCAATCCTTGCCGGTGTTGCCATGTTCCCAGCAATGTTCGCATTTGGCATGGAGCCTGCAGCAGGCCCTGGTCTCGTGTTTGTTGTCGTGCCTCAGCTGTTTGCTGAAATGGGCGGTGTCATTGGGCTGCTATTTGCTCTGATGTTCTTTGTTGGTTTAACAGTAGCCGCACTGACTTCTTCAGTATCTCTATTGGAAGTGGTGGTTTCTTATCTAATTGATGAAAAAGGTTTGAAGCGTTCAACCGCAGTAATATCAGCAAGCGTTGTAATGGCCACACTGTGTGTATTTGCATCACTATCACTTGGTGGCGTTGGTCCAACACTCTTTGGCACTGGCGCGTTTGATATCTTCGATTTGTTGACGGATAAAATCTTCCTAGCAGTTGGTGGTATGTTGGTATGTATTTTTGCAGGCTGGCGTCTAAACCGTGCAGATCTAGAGAAAGAAATCACCAACGATGGTGAAGTATCTTTCCCTCTGTTTGGCTTATGGTACAACCTAGTTAAGTACATCATTCCTGTCGCTATCGCTGTCGTTGCGGTCATGGGTATTAAATCTGGTTTCGATAGTGGTAAGGGCGAAATCATGGTCCTAGGCATCGTGATTATTGCATTGGCTGGCATCTTCTCTAAGAAGTTATAACCAATTAAAAAAACCGTTCCAAATGATAAGCAGGAGTCTAAATGGCTCCTGCTTTTTTTTGAAATTTATAGATTTAAGAATAATCGTGCTAAATGTATGTTAATAATGTGAACTCACTCGCATTGAGCTATAGATCACAAAAAAATGTACTAAACATGTAAGCTTATTAACCGATAGCCTTATTGAATATGCGTGTATAAAGCGCAAAAACAATAAGGAAAGTGATTCATGGCTATGTCGGTTAGAAACAAGCTATACGCCAGTTTTGGTGCCATTTTAACAATCATGTTAGTGATGATAGGGATTATTATATTTGAAGTATTGAACTCGCATGAGGTCGCGGATGAAGTTAGGACAGACGATGTTCCAGAGACTGTTCAATACCTAATATTGATTGATGAAGCTGGCGACGTGTACCGAGACGCATTAGGCTCGATTGTCAATGTCCCAGGCGCTCACCAGGATTATAAAGCGAACTTGGAACAGTTTTCAGATGCAATTGAACAAGTAAAAACGTTGGAAACTGTGGGTGGAGAGGATTATCGTAACGTTGAGCGTGTAGAACGTTATATGGCGACATTTACTGAAGGTTTTGAATCACAAATATTGACGAACCTTGGATTGGATAATGTTGAGGATAATATTGTCCGTCTTCGTACTTTATACAATACGAACTTGGCTCCGTTGGAGCTCATTCTTGATGAGGCCTCGACAGAGGGACAAGAAAGCACAAGTACAGCGTTATTGAACTTATCCGATTCATTCAACAGTATTGAATTGACGATCACAGTGCTTGGGACTATTGCCTTTTTATCGACTGCGATTATTGCCTATTTGTTGTCTAATTCAATTACTCACCGTTTAAGTAAATTGGATGAATTTGCACAGCACGTTGCTGATGGAGACTTAACCACTGCTCAGATTGAAGATAAATCAGGCGATGAACTGACAAACCTTGCGAACTCATTAAATAAAATGCAAGCGTCTTTGGTGACGCTGATTGGTTCTATTTCTGGCGTATCAAATGAGGTGAAATCAGTAACAGGTGAATTATCATCTGTGAGTAAAGACATTGTCTCTGGAGCGCGAGAGCAATCTGATAAAGCGAATCTAATTGCGACAGCAGCAGAAGAACTCAGCTTGACCATCTCCCAAGTTGCCGAGCAGGGAGCGGCGACCTTTGAAGAAGCTCGAAAGTCTGAGGCCACAGCAGAACAAGGCCGTGGTGTTATTGTTGATATGGTAGAAAGCATCCAGCAAGTTTCACAACAAATGACAGACATGTCAGTCCAAATGAACAATCTCGGTTCACACGGTGAAAAAATTGGCGCTGTGATCAAGGTGATTGAAGACATCGCGGGACAAACTAACTTATTGGCACTAAATGCTGCCATCGAAGCGGCTCGAGCTGGTGAATTTGGTCGAGGGTTTGCAGTGGTCGCCGATGAGGTTCGTGCCCTTGCAGAACGCACGACAAAAGCAACGCAAGAAGTTGGTGAGATCATTCAAGCGATCCAAGTCGGCACCCAAGAAGCCGTGACTTACACTGAAGATGGCTGTCGTCTGGTAGAAATCGGTGTGAGCCAAAGTTCTGGCGCAGTAGATTCTCTTGAAGAAATTGTCTCGGGAGCGGCGAATGTTCAAAGTATGGTGAACTCAATTGCTACCGCTGCCGAAGAACAGACGGCAGTAACAAGAGAGATTGCGACGGACATTACGTCGATCAGCGATATTTCTGTACGTTCATTAGAGCTTGCAAATGACAGCTCGCAAAGTGTGAATAGTCTAAACCAAAAAGTTCAGCAGCTAGAAGCGTTGGTAGGTAAGTTTAAGCTCGCCTAATTACTGAGAAAAGGTATACTTCTGGCTCCAAACGTGGAGCCAGTTTTTTATGTTCGACATTCTTCATACCCATCCCGATTTTCTGATCATCAATAAGCATCCCAATGTTTCCGTGCACAAAGATGACGGTGACACCATGCTACTACAAGAAGTGGCTAAACAGAGTGGTGATGAGCAGTTATACCTTATTCACCGTCTCGACAAGATGACTTCTGGTATTTTACTTTTGGGGCGCAATGCTCAAGCAGCAAGTGCGTTATCTCAAGCGTTTGCCGATCGCCAAGTTGAAAAGTTCTATATGGCGATAGGCTCAAAAAAACCAAAGAAAAAGCAAGGGTTGGTCATGGGAGATATGGAGCGTTCGCGTCGTTCTTCTTGGAAGCTCGTCAATAGCAAACAAAACCCAGCCGTGACGCAATTTTTCTCGCTTGCGGCAGAACCTGGTGAGCGACTTTTTTTGTGTAAACCCTATACGGGGAAAACACACCAAATTCGTGTCGCCCTGAAGTCAGTGGGTTCTGGGATTGTCGGGGACCCAATTTATAATGCTGGCAGTGAATCTGACCGTGGATATTTGCACGCATTTTCACTTTGTTTCCCGTACCAAAACGAGATACATCGATTTGTCTGTGACCCGAGAGAGCATTCAGCGCTTGGCAGTAAATGGCACAATGAAATTGTATCGCATGGTATTGATTCGTGGTTATCGCCATGGGAACTCAATTGGCCTACCATCAAATAGACAACGGAAAGAAAGGTCGCAATCCGACTATCCAAGCACCGCTACTAAGAACACCAAATAAGAGAATTCGATGCAAGCATCACAACTACCGCTGTTTTTTCAGCATTTAGAGTCTGAACTCGTTCAGGCACCCAACGAAGTCCGTCGATTGTTTCATGGCCGTGGCCGTCACTTTGAGGGGTTAGAGCAAATTACTTGTGATTGGTTACAAGGGCAGCTGATCATCAATTTGTTCAAAGAAGTGGATGAAACATTTTTATCAGAGCTGAAACAAGGCGCGATCGCGTTATCTGAATCTAAATTGTGGTCTGAAAAGCAGGGGCGTACGATCGTTATTCAGCACCGCTATGCAGATGGCGCGCCATCAGAAGTGCTTGTGGGGGAGTTAGATGCTCGACCTATCGTAGAAGAGAGTGGTTTAAAATATCAGTTAGATATCGGACGTAATCAAAACTTCGGCTTGTTTTTAGATATGCGCTATGGACGTGATTGGGTTCGTGAAAATGCCAAGCATAAAAATGTCCTTAACTTGTTTGCGTACACATGTGGATTCTCCGTAGCGGCTATCGCTGGTGGCGCAGACAAGGTCGTCAACGTGGATATGGCAAGAGCGTCTCTCGCAAAAGGGCGCGAAAACCATAAGCTAAATGACCACAATATTAATCAAATTAGCTTCTTGGGGCATGATATCTTCAAGTCGTGGGGAAAAATCAAAAAAGCGGGTCAGTATGATTTGATTGTGATTGATCCACCGTCTTTCCAAAAAGGTAGCTTTGCTTTGACCAAAGATTACAAGAAGATTCTTCGTCGTCTTGCGGAACTGCTCGCGCCAGGTGGTCAGGTATTGGCATGTGTGAACTCACCATCGGTTACCAGTGAATTCTTAATTGAAAGTATGAAAGAGGAAGCTCCTCAACTGACATTTCGTGAGCGTCTAGCTAACCCACCTGAATTTATGGATGTGGATAGTGAAGCCGCACTAAAAGTGTTGTTGTTTAGCTAGAACGAAAGTCTTCATATCGCGTGGTATCGAGTAAAAGCGCCCATGTTGAACCTATTCAATCATTGGCGCTTTTATCGTTTTATGAGCTCTAGTTAATTCTCAAATTTAGTTAATTATCAACTTTTGCTCATTGTCAGCCAATCTGCACTTCAAGATCAGACTCGATCGTAGATGAACAAGCAAGTACATACCCTTGTTCGATTTCTTCAGGTGTCAGTGTCTCATAACTGGTAGATGACACACTTCCTTTACTGACTTTACATTTGCATGAGCCACAGATGCCACTGCGGCAGGCAATGATGAGTGGTAAGCCTGCGTTTTCTAGCGCATCCGCCAATACTTCACCCTGATGGGCATCAAGGGTTTTCGCGAAGTCTGGGACAAAGATCTGCGCGCTTTCGTTAGAAATATCAGCCTCTTTAGTGTCTGTTGGCGTGAAGCTTTCTTGATAAAAGTTCGCCATTTCAAAATCAAGGTCGCTTAAATAACGATGAACATCCAACATAAACTGACTCGGCCCACACAGGTAAACCGTGCGCTCGTGAAAGTCAGGTACTAACTCTTGCAACCAATCTGCATTCAGACGCCCTTCTGGATACAACGTTTCGCCACGATTTTTAAGCAGCAATTTCAAGTTAAAATCAGGATAGACAGAGTGGTAAGTCTCAAGTAAGTCGAAGTAGATAGTCTCTTGTGGAGAGCGTGCAATATGCAAAAATTCGATATCGACGCTTTGCTCATTGCTCAGCCATTGTTTTGCCATCGCAAACACAGGGGTAATACCACAACCAGCGCTTATCAGGAGTGCTTTTTGCTTGCCATTGTGTATTCTTGGAGGGTGGTCGATACAGTTAAATTCTCCTGCTGGGGGTAGCGCTTGAACCGTATCGCCAATCAGTAATTTGTCGATGATGTAGTTAGAAACTTTGCCACCGTCGACGCGTTTTATCGTCAATTGAAGACAATCCTCGCCAGACAGTGAGCTCAATGAATAAGCGCGAAACTCCATTTTCCCATCGATTTCGATACCAAGGCTAATGAACTGGCCTGCTTTAAACTCAAATAGCATTGATTCTGATAATTCGGCCAATTTTACGCTTACTGTATCGTTGGCCTCATGATACTTATCAATGCAGCGTAGCGTGACAGGTTGTGTGCCTTGCCATTCAAAAAACATAATAATCTCTTTGGTGTTGGGTATTTCTACATCTTTCAAATACAACCGCCCTCCAATAGTGGAAGGCGGTGAGTGGGCATTCGATTAGGCTGCTAGGATCGCTTTTAAATCATCTTGAACGTTGCCAATACTGCGCATATCGAACTTCTCTTGGATAATGGCAATCAAGTTAGGCGTTAGGAAAGCTGGCGCAGTAGGACCGGTGTAGATGCCTTTTACACCTAGAGCAAACAGCGTTAGCAGAATCACTATCGCTTTTTGTTCGAACCAAGAAAGAACCAATGTCAGTGGTAGTTCGTTGATGTCACAGTCGAACTCTTTTGCAAGAGCGAGAGCTAACTGGATTGCTGAGTACGCGTCGTTACATTGGCCTACATCTAATAAACGAGGAATGCCGTTGATATCGCCAAATGTATTTTTATTGAAGCGGAACTTACCACACGCAAGCGTTAGGATTAAGGTGTCTTCTGGTGCTTCAGTTGTGAAGTCCGTGTAGTAGCTGCGTTCAGACTTGTCACCATCACAACCACCCACGAGGAAGAAGTGTTTAATGTTGCCTTGTTTCACTTGGTCAATAACAGCAGGAGCGGCATTCATGAGTGCATTGCGACCAAAGCCAACGGTGATATTGTGTTCAATTTCATCGTATTGGAATCCTTCCAGTGCAAGAGCACATTCGATCACTGCACTAAAGTCATCTCCCTCAAGGTGAGCGACACCCGGCCAACCAACGATGCTACGAGTGAACAAACGGTCCGCGTATTGACCCACATTTGGATTCAATAGGCAGTTTGAGGTCATCACGATAGCTCCAGGGAAGTTCGCGAATTCTTTTTGTTGGTTTTGCCAAGCACTGCCGTAGTTACCGACTAGGTGAGAGTACTTCTTAAGTTCTGGATATCCATGTGCTGGTAGCATTTCGCCGTTAGTATAAACGTTGATGCCTTTACCTTCGGTTTGCTGCAGAATTTTCTCTAGGTCATGCAGGTCATGCCCAGAAACAAGGATACACTTGCCTTTTACTGGTTTAACGTTGACTGTTGTCGGCTCTGGGTGACCAAATGTCACAGTTTCACCAAGATCAAGCATCTCCATCACTTTATAGTTCATTAGACCAATACGCATTGAGCAATCAAGCAGTGCACCAAGATCTTCAGGATCGGTGCCTAGCCATGCCATGATCTCATGGTATTCCGCGTAGATATCGTTGTTCGTTTGCTCTAGCACACGCGCGTGTTCCATGTAAGCCGCAGCGCCTTTTAGGCCATAGAGACATAACAGGCGTAGACCAATGACATCTTCGTGTACTTGATCTTTGCCACGGTTAACCGCGACTTGAGGAGCGAATGTTAAGATCTCTTCAATAGAGGTTGGCAGCTCAAAATTGGCGAGCGCAGGGATATTGCCAAGAGACGTGTTTGAAAGCATCGCTGCTGCAGTGACTTCGGTTTTTAGCAATGATTTGTAAGCTTCTGCACGAGAGGTGAGTTCTAGAATGCGTTCAGGATCGAAGTTCACGTTTGTTAATGTAGAGAAGAATGCTCTTGGTGCCCACTGGTTGATTTCATCATTGATGATATTGAATTCAAGTGCGCGTGATGCCCAAAAAGAAACCCCTTGCAGAGTGTAAACCAACACGTCTTGTAAGTCGGATACTTCTGCCGTTTTACCGCACATGCCTTGTGCGAAAGAACAGCCTTTAACTGCTGGGGTTTGAATTGTCTGTTCACATTGAATACAGAACATATGGGGTCTCCAGTGATTGTAGTAATAGTCATTTTATTAATCACAGAAGAGCAGGATGCGTGCCATTTATTATCTTATTGAAAATTAAAGGTTTTATTTCATTTTAAAAGTTGTGTTGATGTAATAAATACAACGCTTATGATGTGTTTATTACATCAACTAATAGTCGAGAGTCTACTATTTAACCCCGAGCTTTTTGCCCATTCGATATAAATTTCCACGATCCATTTGTAAAAACTCAGCTGCTTTTGCCCAAACTCCACCAGACTGGCTTAAAGCATGCTCAATTAAATCACGCTGATAGTGCTCTACCAACTCACGCATTGATTGACTTTCTTTGGGTAGATATTGTGATGTGCTTTTGACATCATCAAAGGTAAGCGAAGCATCAAAATGGTTCAACATGATCGTGCTTGCTCCTTGTTGAATGGCATGCAGCGCAGCTCGTGTTAGCGTGTGTTCAAGTTCTCGAATATTTCCCAACCAAGGTAAGGACTCTAACTGCAGTAATACCTTAGGATGAACATGTAGATTTGGTGCATTAAATTGTTGGCGCACTTTCTCGAGTAAATAGCCCGCTAAAACAGGAATATCGCCCTCACGAGATCGAAGCGAAGGGACGCGAATGGGGAATACATTCAAACGGTGGAACAAGTCCGCACGAAAGGAACCTGACTCAACTTCGTTTTCTAGCTGACGGTTGGTCGCCGCGATAATACGTACGTTGACCATTAAATGCTTATCACTGCCCACGCGTTGTAGCTCACCTTGTTGGATTACACGCAATAGCTTTGCTTGCAAAATCAACGGCAATTCACCTACTTCATCGAGGAAAATTGTCCCGCCATCCGCAAGCTCAAATTTACCAGCACGGTGACTGTTTGCTCCGGTAAACGCACCTTTTACATGGCCAAATAGCTCACTTTCAGCAAGTCCCTCAGGTAGGGCGGCGCAGTTAACATAAATCATAGGCTTATCACAGCGGTGGGATTGAGCATGAACAGAATGTGCTACCAACTCTTTCCCGGTGCCCGTTTCACCAGTAATCAGCACCGCATAGTCAGATTGCGCTACCGTTGCGATGTTATTTCGTAATTGGTTGATTTGCGGACTGAAGCCAATCATTTCTCCGTGCTGTGAACGAGCTTGTTGGATCAACGTCTGAGTGACATTCTTTTGCTTTTGATTTTGTGCTTTGAGAGCTCTGAGTTGTGCGATGTTTCTCAGTGTCGCGGCAGTGAGTGCGGCAAAGGTTTCAATGGCAACAGGGTCGATATTGTTAAACGCACCAATAGCGAGTGCATCCATCGTTAATGCACCAACGAGTTGACCATCCACATATAAACTGAACCCCATGCAATCATGAACATCAATACATTGATCTTCCGCCATGAGAGCGCCGTCAAAAGGATCGGGAAGCGGACAGTCAGAATCGAAACGAACGGGTTCTCGGGTTTGAATGATGGTTTCCAATCTAGGATGGGCTTTGGGGAAGTATCGGCGACCTAGTACCGATTTAGATAAACCTTGTACAGCAACAGGCGTTAGGAATCCGTCTTTATCAAAAATAAACAAGCAACTTGCGTCACAAGGAAATACGGTGGACACGCCATCGATAATCGCTTGATATTGTTGTTCATGGGAGAGGTTAGAGCTCAAGTTTAAGGCGATATTAAGCAAGACTTGATCGATCATTGGAGGCATAACGCTGTACTGTTAGTGAAACCGGCGTTCATATTAACAGGGTGATGTAATTTTTACATCGATAATTTTATAAAGTGTTGTATTAAGGACGACCAGCAATCTCAAAGGCAAAAAATCATGCCAATTCTCAGACTGCTGGTCTCATGAAGTGAAACGTATTAAACATCATTCAGTTTAGGCTTAACGAGGAACCACTCTTGCTGTATCACCACTGACGTTAACTTGCACGGCTTGTCCTGGTTGGAAAATCATATTCGGGTCCGCTTCTTGTACAATGGAGATAATTTTACCGTCTTCTAAGCGAATGGTCAGGTTTACACCGTTACGTTTACCCGCTTTCTCTGCGACCTCGCTACCTGCGTAACCACCAAGCAAGCCACCGCCAATGGCAGCGATGTCTGAGCCTGAACCGCCACCGATTTTTGACCCCAAAATACCCCCAATGGCTGCGCCTGCAATAGTACCAATCGCATTGGTTTGTGTTGATGCGTCAATGGTGACAGGAGCGACTTTATCAATAGTGCCGTAGTAAACCTGTTGAACGGTGCGGGTTTCTTGTGAGCCATAGGCATCACCGTATGGGTTCGGCGAGGTGCACCCGGCAAGTGTTGCAATGGAAAGAAATAGGATGAAATGCAGATTGACGTGCTGTGTCATGTCGCCTCCAAGCATGTTTGCTTAATTGAACAGTGTGTTTTCTGAACAGTATAGAAGCGCTTCGGATATTCTGCTGTGATATTAGGTGTTGACTCCCAAATATCACAGCAGAAATTTCATTGAGTTAGCGACAATTAGGAGGGCTCAAATAGACCCCTGTTTATTGTTTGTTTAAAGCACCTTAAAATGAGGGGCCGGTGGGTTTTTATTGTGTATTCAAAGTATGAAAGCCAGAATAAATACGGGTAAACGTTGTAAACCAGCATGCTGCGCCAAAAATATACGCGATGGTATCGAAATATTGCGGGAGCAAGCAGAACAAGATGAAACAGCCTATGGTCTCCGTTCCCTCCGTTAAACCACTCATGTAGTAGAGCGATTTGTTCTTATACACTGGGTTATCAATACCACGTTTTCCTGCCATGATTGCAAAAGCAAGAAAGCTACTACCTGTGCCGACAAAAGAGAAAATCAAAAAAGCACCAGCAATGGCATTTTGGTCTGGATTTGCCAGGATAAAACCAAAAGGAATCAAAGAGTAAAACAGGAAATCCAAACTGATATCAAGGAAGCCGCCAGCATCAGTAATGCCTTGAATCCGAGCAAGGGCACCATCTAAACCATCACAAATCCGGTTGAGCAGAATGAAAACCATTGCTTGTAAATATTGCTCGCCGATAAGAGCTGGAAACGCCAAACAACCGAGTACAAACCCAAATATTGTTGTTTGATTGGCGGTCACACCACACTTATCGAGTAGCTTTGCACTTTGCGTTAATGGCCAACGGATAACTTTAATGCTGAAACTATCAAGCATGGCATGCCTCCCAAGGCCATGTAAGACAGCGACTACCCTCAGGAATGTCTTCCTCATCGTGCGTTACCATCAACGCGGGGATGTTCGCTTGTTGAAGTTGCTCGACAACCCAGTTTCTAAATTGCACGCGCAAGTCTTTATCTAACTTGCTGTAGGGCTCATCCAACAATGCGACTTTCGGTTTGGCTAATAACATTCGAGTTAATGCAATGCGGGCACGCTGACCACCAGATATTTGGTCTGGAAATGAATCGGCCAGTTTCGTCAGCGAGATGTGTTTTAATGCGAGCATTGCTTGTGCTTTACGTTCCGCTCCTTTCACACTATTTGGTACTGCAAAGGCGAGGTTTTCCCATACCGTTAAGTGCGGGAAGAGCAAATCATCTTGAAACAGAATCCCAACCTGACGTTTGTGAGCAGGTAAGGAATCGAGTTTTTGATGGTTTAGTGTAATAGAGCCTGAATAGTCGAACTCGGTAGATAAGTGCCCGGCTATCGCGTCCAATAATGTGGATTTTCCGCAGCCACTTGGCCCCATCAGGGTAACAATTTCACCTTTCTCTACCGTCATTGTGAATGAAGAGAAGAGCGTGTCGCCATTGGTTTTACGGATGGCGAGGTTTTCGAGACAAAGACTCATTCGGTAGTAAACCTTTAATAGATAACCGGCGATACTTGACGTGTAAACGGCTAAGTAGAATCGCAAATGAAAAGAACAGTAACGGCAACAGAGCTTGCCAAATCGCATAAATTGCGGTGACTCGGCGGTCAAAGCCACTGGAAAGGGCAACCGCTTCGGTGGTGATGGTGCTAATACGGCCGGCCCCCAATACGAGCGTAGGTAAGTACTGCGCTAAGCTGACACTCACGCCCACTGCCCAAGCAAAAGCGATGGCAGGCAGTAGAATCGGCAACTTCACTTTGAACCAAGCTTGCAATGGGGATTTACCTAAACTTAAAGCAACGCGCGTTAACCCATTATCAAAACTGCGCCAAGGACCATCTAGCGATAGATAGACAAATGGGAACGCAAAGAATATATGCGCCCAGCATACCCAGAAAAAATGAGCGTTGCTGTTAAGGTAAAGTGTTGCGACTTGCATGCCAAACAGCACTGACAGTTGTGGGATCAACATGGGCACAGCAATGATATACCCCGGGATCTGCCAGCGATAACGTAATCGGTATTCGTGTGCAATCAGTGCAAGAATAAGAGCAATAGACGCGCAGATAATGGCAATTATCATGCTTTGCTCCAGCGTGCCAAGAATACTCTGCCATTCGTATTCCCAAAAACGCAAGCTATAACGGCTTGGGAGCAAATCAGGGAAACGCCATCGTTGCGCAAAACTCCAAATAGCCATTAATGGCACCATCAAAATGGCGAGTAGGGCAATGACTGAAAACAGCGTTTTTCCTGGTAGAGCAAAACCGCTACGGCCCGAATACTGCCAACGTTTAAAGCCTTTTGTGATACTCCATTCAATTGCACGAGCAAGAGCAATCAAAATGCTGGCGATTGCAAAGAGCACCACGGCACCTGCGGCGGCTCTAGGTAGTAATGAAAGATCTGGATCGTTGAACCATTGCCAAACAAGCACCGCAAACGTTGGAGGATTTGTCGGGCCGATTATCAGTGCGACATCAACAACGGATAAGCTGTAAGCGATGACAGCAAGCATAGGAAAGCGTAGCTTTGCAAACCATTGTGGGAACACGCACTTCCACCAGGCTTGTGCAGAAGTGTAGCCCATGGAATGGCTGACTTTTTCTATTTTTTCAACTTTCAAATGCTGAAGAATAGGGATGCTCATCAGAAGTAGAAAAGGCACTTCTTTAAAAGCAAGCATAACGATAAGGCCAAGCGCATGAGGATCTTTAATCAGCAACGCTAAGTCGTTAACGGTTTGCGCGTTTGGATCATATCCAAACAATTGATTGAGTGCACGTATCCCCATGCCTGTCGGAGCAAATAGGAACGCAAAACCAATCGCGAAAGCCACGTGAGGCATCGCAAGAAGTGGAGAAAGGCTGACTTCAATTTTACGCCAAAATTTGCTGCCCCAAGAAGCTTGTAAAATCGCAAACGTGATCAAGCAAGCCAGATAGCTACTAAAAATAGCAGAATAAAAAGTCAGGCTAATTGACGTCCAAACGCCTTCCCAATCAAAGACAGCATTGAAGCCATCTAGAGAGAAGTGGTTCAAACCGATAGGCGGTACGTAACCGAGCGCAGAAACGACTACCCCGAGTAAACCAGGGATAGTCGGTAAAATACATACTGCGATAATAACTAGATACAGCGCTCTTAACATGTGCTTGTATTAATTCCCGTAGCGTTTCAACCATTCTTTTTCTAGCGCTGCCTGCCAACTTGGGTGAGGCTCTGCGATAGATTTAAATTGTTGTGTATTCTTCGCCGTACCGGTTAAGTACTGGCTGTTTAGCACCGAAGGATCACCCCAGATGTTGATGTCACCTTTGCGAGATTGCGCTTCAGGGCTTAATAAAAAGTTTATCGCAACTTGTGCACCCGCACTTGCATTTGCATTCCATGGAATCGCTAAAAAGTGGATATTCGATAGTGCACCAGCATCCATTGCGTATGCTTTAGTGCTTTCAGCAAGGTTGCCGCTTGATTGTGCAGAAAACACCGCATTTGGGTTGAATGTCACAGCAAGATCAATTTGTCCATCATCCAGCAATTGCACGCTCTCTGCCGTTCCAGCAGGAAATTGTTTACCACCGCGCCATGCCACACGATGGAACTCATCTAAATAGCGCCAAAGTGGTTGCGTGACTTGAGTAAATACCTCTTTTGTCACGGGTTGTTGAAGTTCTGTTGCGTTGTTTGTCACTTCCATCAGTAATGCTTTAATAAAGCTAGTTCCGTGAAACTCAGGTGGACGCGGGTAGGTTAAGCGGTTTGGAAACGCTTTGGCGTAACTCAGCATTTCTGAGAAAGAACGTGGAGGATTATTCAGTGTTTCTTCGTCGTGGATAAACACCAGTTGACCAACACCCCAAGGCGCTTCTAGACCATCTGTTGGTTCTGAGAAGTCCACATCAACCGGTAAGCTTTTATCGACGTACTGCCAGCTTGGTAAATCGTTTACGAAAGGGCCAAACAATAGCTGGTTGTCTTTCATTGATTTGAAGTTTTCACCATTGATCCAAACCATGTCGACACTGCCGCCACTGTTTTTTCCTGCGGCTTTTTCTGCAATGAGACGTGTAGTGGTTTCAGAAATGTCGGTGACTTTTACATGATTAAGCGTCACATTATAACGAGACTTTAGCTCTTTTCCTGCCCATTGGATGTAGCGGTTGATTTCTTGGCTTCCACCCCAAGCGTGGAAGTAAATCGTCTGCCCATCCGCTTGTTGCTCGATTTTTTGCCAACTCTCTACCGCAGATGTGGTGGCAAAAGAAGAAGCGGCAAAAGTGGTGGCTAAAATGCCAATGGTACTAAGTAGCTTTTTCATGCGTAATCCGTATTTTAATCTTTGTAATTATTTTGGAGCTTTGGTTTTCTATGCGTTACGAATCGTTTGTTTTTGGCCATTAACATAGTGAATTAACAGTATAGACGCCCCTTTCCCTCATGGTGGATAGTAATCTATCTGGTTCTATTATCAATTCGAATTTGACAATAGATTTAGGGAATTTCACGCCTTGTGAAGTACTCCCAATCAATGCTCTATTTTAGACTTAAACTTAATCAAAACTGGTGTGAAGTTTAATCAGGGCATTTCCCTTTGGTCGGCATGGAATCTTATCTCTGTGTCAGTTAGGCCATAAAAGAAAAAGAGTGCGTCTCCCGATAAGCCGCACTCTTAACGATTCAATATGGATAGACCGGATTACTTAGCCAATTCTTCCATGTTGATGCCTTTTTTCTTCGCGATGTATTTTGGAATTAGAGACATACCAAACAGAATTAGACCTGCCGCGGCAAACTTAACAAGCAGCATCGCAGAGACACCATTGGTGGCAATGTCACCCGCCATGTATGCAAAGATAAATGCACCTGGTGCCATGGTTAGTAGAGAAACCAAAGCGTAAGTACCAAGGTTTAGGCTTGTTAGACCGTAAGCATAGTTCTGTAGACTGAATGGGAATACAGGAACAAGACGCGTTAGGATCAAGAAGCTGGTACCGTTTGCTGCAACGCCGTCATCGATCTTTTTGAAGATTGGATTATCACCAAATTTTTTCATGATTGTGTTACGTAGTAGGAAACGTGCCACAATGAATGCTACCACTGCACCAAGCGTCGCAGAAAACAGCGCTAATACACCGCCTTTGATAGGACCAAATACGATGCCCGCTACAATGGTGAACGCACTACCCGGTAGTAGGAACACACATGCAAACACGAATGCTGCTACGAATACTGCGTAACCCCACACACCGAAGCTTGCGATCCACTCTTGTAGACTTTTGATATCCGTGATGATTTCAAGAATACCAGTTTGCTTTGCAGCAAATAGCGTCAGTGCGATGACTGCTGCAATTAGACCAAATTTTACGAATTTCATTATATTATCTTCACTTAAACCGTTATCACACAGACATACACTTGATTAGACCCGCTTTTGATTTGTAGCGGTTGAACCAAGCTTTAACAGGGCTTGCTAGTACGTTTACTGGTGGCTCATCACCTTGCATGATCACTGGACCAAACATCAGATCAAGAATGTGCCAAGATTTTGTGCCAACGCCCATCATCGATGCACGGCATGCTGAGCAGTAAACCACTACGTAGTCTGTTTCAAATTCTTCAACACGACGTTTGATTACGCGTGTTGCTACATCTGGGTTTGCTGGTACAACCATGCCACCAAAACCACAACAGCGTGTGTTTTCGCGTGTGTGTTCTGGCTCGGAAGTCTTGTAGCCAAGCTCGTTTAAGATCCAACGGATACCGTCTTGCAGCTCTTTCTCGTAGCGAGTTGAGCAAGAGTCATGAATGGTGAATACCACATCACTGTTTTTTGCTTTGCCACGTAGTTCTTCTGGTAGACCAATTTCAGGAAGTAGCTTCCATAGTGAAACGGGTTTTTGAGAACCGCCAGATTTTTTGATCATGCCGTAGCAGCTTTGACATGCCACAATCACTTCTTGTGCATCTAGCTTGTCGAAGTCTGCCTGAAGCTGACCGTAACGCTCTTTGAACTTCTCAGTCTGACCGATAGCTGCCGTTGGCTTACCACAGCACTTTTGTACCGCGCCCATCTCTGGGAATACTTCTTTGAGGTAGCTTGCGATTGCTGCTACGCCTTCTGGTGAGTAGGATGGTAAGCTGCATCCTGGCATAAATACTTTATTACTCATTTTGTTGATACCGCTCGTTTTGCCATAGTGAAGAGTTTTGAGAAGCCCAGTTTTTGGTGCATGTTGATCGCTTTGTGACCCGGCATCGGTGATTCACCATTGTTTGCCTTAACAAAATCAGCACGAGAGCCGAGGAACATTTCTTTCATTGGGAAGTCTTTTGGACACACAATGGTGCACTGGTCACAGGCATTACATGAGTAAGCCATCAGTGGATCCATTGATTTGTTATCAATGAAGTCTGAGAAAATGGTCTTCGGACAGTCACCGAAATCATTCATCATGATGCACTCTGTCATACATAGCTTGCAGCTACATTGCAGACAGCGAGATGCTTCTTGTTTGATTTGATCTTCAGTGAAGCCTAAATCCACTTGTGCAAAATCTTGCTTACGCTCTTCAGCGTCACGTAATTCACCGTGTAGGCGAGGGGTATCTACTGTACCTTTTGGAAGTGGTACATCTAGACGAGATGGGTAGCTGTATTCTTGCTCGAAATCGCGACCTTCAGTCAGTGGGCGAGACGTTAGGAAACGCTCTACACTCATTGCTGCTTTACGGCCTAGTGCCATCGCTTCAATTACGATGTTACCGCCACAAGCATCACCTGCTACGAATACGTCTTCAAGGCTAGAAGCCAGAGTTTGTTTGTCGACAACATAACGACCACCACGAGTTTGCTCTAGTGCGCCATCGGTAATGTCAGCGACGATTTGACCTGTTGCGAATACTACTGTATCCACTGCAATAGTCTTAGTCTCGTCGCTGTATTGAGGTGCAAAGTTGCCTTGCTCGTCAAAGATAGACAACACTTTCTTAATTGTGATGCCAGTCACTTTGCCGTTTTCGTGTTCGATAGAAACTGGGCCCCAGCCTGCGTTAAACACTACATTTTCTTCTAGCGATTCTTCGATTTCGATTTGGCTAGCCGGTAGGTTTTCCATGCTCTCTAGAGAACATTGGTACACTTCGCTTGCGCCAATGCGCCAAGAAGAGCGCGCACAGTCCATCGCTACGTCACCACCACCGATAACCATCACGCGTTTACCAGCGCGAGGGAATTGACGAGTTTCAGAAATCTCTTTCAAGTATTCAACCGCAGAGAATACGCCATCGTTATCGTGGCCTGGCAGTGGAATGATTGAACCGACGTGTGCGCCATGAGCAAGAATCACCGCATCGTGATCGCTGCGCAGCGCTTCAAAACTGATGTCTTTGCCGATCTCAACGCCAAAACGGGTCTTAATGCCTAACATGCCTAAGTAGCTGTATTCGAAGTCGATCACATCGCGAGGTAGACGATATTCAGGAATACCCACGCGCATCATACCGCCGTATACGTCTAACTTTTCGTAGATCGTTACTTCGTGGCCTTGGCGACGAAGCTCAATTGCTGCTTGAGCACCAGCAGGGCCTGCACCAATGATAGCGATGTGCTTGTTGGTTAGTGGAGCGATGTTAAGATCCCAATGGTCTTGGTTATCTAACTTCTCAGCAACAAAACGTTTGATACCCGCAACACTGATCGGCTGACCGAACTCTGTGTTACGACGACAAGCCGCTTCACAAGGGTGTGCACAAATACGGCCAAGCGTTTGAGGTAGGAATAGTTTGGTTCGGATAAGATCTAACGCACCTTGAAAGTCGCCTTCACCCGCCATGCGAACGTATTGTTTTACATCAGTGTGCATTGGACATGCGGTTTGACATGCAGGATCGGCATCACCCATACAACCATCGACGATCATCTGGGCGGTGTCGTATAACTTTTGGCTAAAAATTACATTGTTCATTGACTGCTATTTCCGTTTTTATTAGCTCTTGCCGTTGATAACGTTCACTTCAGGATTCTTCTGCTCGTAGTGAGCGTGGCTGTACTCGATCCATGAGCCGTCGTAGTTGTAGACGCCTTCTGCGCCTAATACTTCAGTGAGAATCATAGTGGTGTGGGCAGAGCGAACACCAGATTGGCAGTAAGCAATGACTTTCTTGCCTTTAATGATGTCACCGTATAGAGCTTGCAGCTCTTCTGCTGATTTTAGCGTGGTGTCTTCGTTTAACGCTTTGGTCCAGTTGATGTGAACACTGCCCGGGATTGTACCAGGGCCGAATGCGCCAGAAACTGCCACCTCACCGTTGAACTCGTCATTACCGCGAGTATCTAGGATTACCCAGTCAGGGTTGTTTTGCGCTGCAATAACCATGTCTAGCGTTGCTAGTGCATTGTTTTCTTGTTTCGCGTTTGGCGCGTCGTATTGGGTAGCAGCAACGCTTGGATTTGCGGAACCAGTAGGGAAACCTGCACCCAACCAAGCATTTAAACCACCATCTAGGTAACGAATGTCGTCATGGCCTAAGTTGTAGATTTGCCAGTAAAGGCGAGCAGCATCGTGATGAGAACCTGCAGCGTAAACCACGATCGTGCTATCTGCAGTTGCCCCGAAGCTACCAAGGATGGTTTCCATTTCTTCAACGCTGTTGCTCATGCCTTCAAAGTCGTAAACACCTTCCGTTGCAGAGTAATCGTTGCGCCACATAGTGTAAGAACCAGAAATAGGGCTATCCGGTTTGATAGGGTTTAGCGCACCGATGACGACAACGTCTTGGTCACTGTCCATCAGTGATTTTAACTGTTGAGCTGAAATGAAATGTTCTGGGTGAGCGTATTCTGTGAACTTTTGCTCTTGTGCAGCAGCATCCACAGTGACAGCCTCAGCAGAGAACATCGTATTGTACGTTGAGTAACCAACGGCTGCGACAGCCGCAAGTACACCCAACGCAATAGTCGACTTTTTCATGAGTTGCTTCCATATTTTAATTTAAAGTTTTGCTGACGAGTCACTTAGCTCGGCAGTTAGAATCTGATTGAAGCTAGGAAGAAGACACATAAACTTAGTAATTTTTCATAAGTGTTCATGGTGCATTAACACTCTTAAACGAGTGAATTTTCATCTAGCCCTTAATTGGTAAGTATTTTGAGTAAATTGACACTTAGGGGGTATTGTGGTTTTCCACAATAATGAAGCCAACTTGATCTAAAGCAACAAACTTATTGGGGGGAGTGATGGTAAAATGTGCTACAAACAATTTTTAATATTATTTCGTAAGTGATTAATAACCATTCTCAAAAAATAAAACTGTTTATTTTTATTATTTCAGCAGTGTTCTCTTATGTGTCATTTGCGAACGAGCCTACAAACCAAAGAAAAGACTATGAAGTCGGCGTGTTGGCATTGAGAGGGCATGCACACGCAAGGCAAGCCTGGGAGCCGACATTGGATTGGTTGGCAATAAAGAATCCAGGCTATCAATTTAACTTACATACTTATGATTTTGACCAGTTAGAACATGCGTTCTTGCACGGCAGGTTAGACTTTATTCTTACGAGTCCAGGCCAAGCGACCAAACTCGCTCGTGAGTATCCGATTAACTGGTTAGCAACCCAAAAAACGGCGTACAGTGGTGAATCAAACAAATCGATAGCTTCTGTTGTAGTGGTGCGTCGAGAGTCTCCTTTCAAAACCTTAAAAGATATTCATGAGGCGAGGGTCGCAGCCGTCTCTGAAAAGGCTTTTGGTGGTTTTCTTGCCTTGCGATATGAGCTCGATAAACTCGGTTATTTTAACTCTTCATTTTTTGAGAAAATTCAATTTACAGGTCCGCCAACCGATCAGTTGATTTTAGATGTGGTTGAAAGCGATCTAGACGTCGCGATCGTTCCTGCGTGTACGTTAGAAAATATGGCTAAAGAGGGGCATATTCAATTGCATAATTTGCGAGTACTTAACGAGCAGCGACCATCAAATTCAGTTTGTGCCGTGAGTACGCCATTATACCCAAACTGGACAATGGCAATGACAGAACGAGTGCCACCAGAGGTTGGGCAGATGGTAGCTCAAACTCTATTTGTGATGCCGAAAGATCATCCAGCAGCTGTCGCTGCGAACAATGTAGGGTGGATGCTGCCGGCCGCGAGTGTTACTTTCGACAAAGTGTACAAGCATCTTGATATGCACCCACTTCAAGAGTCGTTGAGTCAGAAAGCGAAAGATTGGTTATACAAAAATCAGGCAATCGCGATGGCTTCGCTCGTTACCATTCTATTACTCACTGGCTATCACTTTTGGTTGCAATGGCGCTTTAAGCGAAGCCGTGAAGCGCTGAAAAAGACAATGAACAACTTACGTCGAAAAAGCACGATGTTAGAACACGCTCAACGTATCACCATTGTTGGGGAGCTAGGCAGCAGCATAGCTCATGAGATCAACCAACCTCTGGCGGCAATAAAGAACTACAGCCAAGGCGCAAAAGTGCGTATGGAGAGAGGGGCAACAACGGAAGAAATGTTGCCGATCTTAGAGAAAATTCAGCAGCAGGTGACATCCGCAAGTGACATTATTCAGCGTTTGCGAAGTCTAATTCATAGGAATCCGATTGAGAAAAAATGGGTCGACTTACCGAGTTTAATCGCCGAATCAATGAAGTTAGTCGATTACGAGTTTCAACGCCACCGTATTCAACTTGGCGTGATGTATTCCGGCGAGCCACAGCCAATCTATGCGGATGTGACGGGATTGCAACAGGTGATGTTAAATGTACTCAATAACGCCAAAGATGCTTGTCTCAGTCATGTGCCAAAACGCAAAAATTTGTTCGTTGACCTACACGTAAGCTATTGTGATGAAATGGTTATTATCGATGTTGCTGATAATGGTATCGGCATTCAGGGGCAGGAGATCCCCCTTGATCAGGCGTTCTATACCACCAAAGAAAATGGCCTTGGGTTGGGGTTAGCAATTTGCCGTGATGTCATTGATGCCCACAATGGCAGTCTTCGTTTTAGAACCGTTGATCCTACAGGTTGCCAAGTGACCATTATTTTACCTTATCAGGAGACTTGTCATGAGTCGTAACCTTTGTCCATTATATATTGTTGATGATGAGCAACCCGTATTAGAGTCCATGGCGTTTATGCTAGAGGGGTATGGGTATAACGTGCAAACGTACTCGAGTGGTACGGAATTTTTAAACAGTGCAGATTTGTCACAGTCCGGTTGTGTTTTGCTTGATAGTCGTATGCCTGAATTACGTGGTCAAGACGTACATAAGAGCATGAATGAACAGTTTAGCCCAATCAGCGTGATCTACTTAACAGGGCACGGTGATATTCCTATGGCGGTAGAAGCTTTGAAAGATGGAGCGGTAGACTTTTTTCAAAAACCCGTCGATGGTAATGCGATCGTTGCTGCTATAGATGTCGCTATGCAGAAATCGTTAAACTGCTTTGATAAGTTAAGAGCAAAACAAGCACTACAGGGTTTGACCAAGCGCGAGCAAGAAGTGCTTAACTTGGTTGTTAAAGGCATGAAAAATCAGGAAATGGCGAATCAATTGTGTGTTTCACTACGAACGATTGAAGTACATCGTTCAAACGTAATGAAGAAATTGAGTGCTGATAATGTTGCCGCGCTGATACGTAAAGTCGGGCATCTTATTGATGCATAAACAAAAAAGCAGCCATATTTGGCTGCTTTTTTAATATCAGAACGGGTCAGCGCTTAGTTTACCCAGTCACGTAATACGAAAGTAAGTGTGTGGTCAGCATTTTTTAGCACAAGTCCCTCATTGGTCAGTGTAATATCGCTCCACTGAGTTAGGGTATCTGCCATCACTTTCTCAACTTTCATTTGATCATCCATACACATCTTCATGGTCATGCCCATTTTCTCGATGCGCAGTTGATTGCCTTTCAGCTCAGCTTGGCCAAAGAACTCATTGCAGCCAGCATTTCCGTTTGCAGTTAGATTCTCACCTAACTCTAGACGTGGGCCATATTCAGCATCTTCAATAGCGATGCTTTTGCCATCAATTTTAATCAACTCCCAGTTGTGATGCTGCAAGTCTTTAGCGGTAATATCTTTCACATCGTCACCGTTGCTAGCGCATGCTGTCATTAGAATTGGTAGTGAAATAGCTGCGACTAACGTTTTTAGGCTAAGCTTCATGTATTAGACTCCGTTTTTAGTAACGTGGTAAGTATAAGTAATAAAACACTGTTTTTGTCAGTATACGGTTATGGTTTCGTATGTTTTTTGACACGGCGTATTTTATAACAGAGATCTCATCACCGATATTGATATCTACCGAAAACGTTGAACTTTCTTACAGTTATCCGATTATCAAAGTATCGGTTGACGATAGATTAATTATAGAATGGTTTTAGCATGGAACAATTGGAGTTTTTTCATGTCCCAAGCCCTTGTGTTGGTGTATGCACCTCAGACGAAAAGGGTTACTGCAAGGGATGCATGCGCAAAAGAGAAGAGCGGTTTAACTGGTTGAGTTTTAGCTCTGCACAGCAGTTGCATGTGATTAAATTATGTCGTCAAAGATATCGACGAAAAATGCTCGCTGGAAAAGTGAAACCGCAAGCACCAGAAGAGTCGACTTCTCCTCAACAAGACTTGTTTTAAACGTATCGCATTTTATGGCAGCGGTTTATCGTCTTTTTTCTATTAGTGTAATGGCTAGGCTATATCGCTGATTTTTTAGTGCCTTAATTCCTATATAAATGAGTAAGACAATGCAAACGCTTAAGGTAATATAAATATTAGGAGAACCCCGGCTCTTGGAGCGAGCTCTGGCAGCCGGGATATTCGTGCCGATATATGCCTAAATTAGGTCTCGGCCTTATTTCGTTGACCATTCATTTCATTGACCAAAGATCGCTAACCCAGCCTCCAGCTTGTTCGTCGAAATGGTTGCCTGAAAATCGGTGGTTTTGCTCCACCTCTAGCGTGCTTGTTGGCCGTTCATCCATCAGTTTGTGAATGTATTTTGCCATAGGGTCGGTACAGGCTTCACGCTCTCTACGTGTTACCACTTCTTTAATCATTTGTAGGCGGTAGCTATTGCTGGCTCGTTTCATTTTTGGCCTCCAGAACTCGATGGCAGCAGTTTGAACACAGTGGCGCTCAGATCGCTGCTCATTGACGTACACGTTGAGGTGCCGCGTCTTCGTTTGAAGTCTAAAAGACAAATTGTGTGAGAGCAGTGCTTACGACGCCATTTCTACCTTTCATAGTCATATTCTCGTCCCAGGAAAAAAATAAAAAGCCGAAAATGAATGTGTCTTTGTGAAAGGCTTTATCAAACATAGAACTCAAGCACATCACCGTCAACAGTACAAATGAACATTTTTTGAACTCTTTATTGCTGTGGTTTGTTTTCAGAGAGTTAGCGAATAGAGGGAAATCATTAGTCTGTTTAGCCAATGATTTGCGTACTTAGGCGGAGTTGTAAATTGCAACGCGAGTGAGGGGTTATTTGGTTTAAAGACGTGACCATAAAAAAACGGAGCTGTTAAAGCTCCGCTGATTCTCAATAGTTTATTGAAACAAGAACGATATGTTCTTAAGGTGCTACGTTAACTTTGCAGCCACCAAGATTACCATCATCAGTATTGGTGTAAACGACTTCACCTTGTGGCTCGTAGTTTGCCACGTTGATGACACTGAGCGCTTCCATGTAGTCTTTTAATACAGCAGCATCAACGTTACCGGTATCGACTGCATCGAGTTTAGGATAGCCATCACCACCGCCAGCATTGTAGCTTGGTACCGTAAATTTGTAGATCGCATTGGTATCGAAAGCTTTACCGTTGATCTGGTGAATATCAACCGTCATCGCCTTACAATCGACCGTCATGTTTAATCCTGCAAACTGAGCGTAAGCACCAGAATCGATTTGCTTGTTTGCGACAACATTTAAATACTGAACGACTTCACTGCCTTTCATTTCCTTGAACGTTACTGTGTTGCCAAAAGGTTGTACGGTAAGCACATCACGATATGCAATCTCACCAGCTTTAATTGATGCACGCACACCACCAGAGTTCATAACAGCAAAGTCTGCAGATTGGTTTTCCATGTGCGCTGTTGCAATCAAACGTCCTAAATTGGTTTGCTTGAATCGAACATTGTCACGTTCACCATCAAGGAAGCCATCTGAGTTCGCAATCACAACGCCCAGTTCCTCTTGACCTTTATCTTGGAAGTACTGAAGACGTGTTTGCAACGCTTCATTTGGTTTAATTTCTTCGCCAATAAACTCAAGTTCGCCCGCGGCATTTTCACGTTTTAGGTTAACTGGAACTAACTCGTAGCCTGCAAGGTGTAGCTTTCCGTTGTAGTATTCAAAATCAGCTTTGCCTACAAATTTTCCCCACTCATAAGCTTGCATGATGTAAGTGCCGTTTTGTTGATCTGGCTTACAATCATCACCAGGTTCAAATTCTGCGTAACCAGAGCCATCTGGTTCCATACATACTGGGTTTTGAGAGTGTCCACCAAAGATAGCTGCAATTTCACCCTCTTCAACTGCCTTAGCCATTGCTACGTCACCCGGTGCGTTTGAACCATGTTGACCGTTCTCGTAGTGCCCCATGTGGGTCGTAGCGAAGATAAAGTCCACAGGGTCATCTTTGTAAGTCTCTTTGATCTCTGCGATGACTTTTGGCATTTCTTCGGTTGGCTTGGTAAACGTGAGATCGGCAGTGTATTCTGGGTTTGCGATTCGAGCGGTATCTTCAGTTGTCATACCTACGACAGCGATACGCAGATCGCCCAGTTCAAAAATTTTGTAAGGCTGAAAGTAGCGATCGCCTTGTTTGTCATAGATGTTTGCCGCTAGCATTGGGAAGTTTGCCCAAACTCTTTGTTTTTCTAAGACACTGAGAGGATTATCAAACTCATGGTTACCTACAGCCATTGCATCGTAACCAATATCACTCATACCCAAGAAGTCAGGTTCCGCATCTTGTAGGTCAGACTCAGGCACGCCTGTATTAATGTCACCACCAGATAGCAATAACGAAGAACCTCCATTGGCAGCGACTTCCTGACGCATATTATCGATGAGTGTTTTGCGCGCGGCCATACCGTATTCACCATCACTGTTATGCCAGAAACGGCCGTGGTTATCGTTGGTGTGAAGTATGGTGAATTTTGTGCAAGAGTCTGCAGTTTCGCAAGTTACTTGAGTCGAGTCATTATCTGAACCACATCCTGCAAGTGCAGCACCGACAGAAAGTACCAAAAGGGATTTGTAAAACTTCATAGGGGTTCCTTTCTTTGTGATTATTATGTTGATTTGCCGTGAAATATACTGAGTTTACGTGAAACTTTAGTGACCAAGCTCATATTTAGGCATTGGTGTAAGAAACTAAATACCGGTCTTGCGGGCAGTATCGATAAATAAACAGATATGGTACTTAAGAAATAAAGTATGGGTTTTGGATTAAAAGTTGTGATCTAACTACTTGAATATTTGGAATGTATTTCTGCTTTTAAGAAATTTGCAGTTTTAGTGTTCAGATGTCGAAGATTATTTGGCCAATTTAATTGATATTCTTTTTTGAAGAAATAAATCGTTAAACTTTTTGAGTGTATATATTGTTGATTCTAGGAAAGTGTATTTAGTGAAATGTATTTCGAATAGGGCAGACAAAAATAAGCAGGGTAGGTCAGTCGCAGAGAGCAGGTGTTATCGTTGTCGATATTGATTAACACGTTTTAAGTAGTAAAATTCAATAAATAGTAAAACCCCGGAGGTGGTAAGTCTCCGGGGTTTTGAATTTTTTAGATATCTCGATTGGTAAGGTCGATTATCTTAATCATGCAAAAGGTTGGATTTTCTCCGTTTAATTCCTTGGTAGGGAATTAGATACGGATGAAGTCCATGTGCTCAACTTTTGGCTTGTAAGCGTGACGTTGAACGTCTTGTGGCTTAACTTTAACTTCAGCACCATCGATAACTAGAACGATTGCTTCGTAAAACTCAGGCTTATCCATTTGGTTAACGATGTCATCGTGGTTAAGAACGATAGCTACTGCTGCTTCTTCACCGCCGTATACAACTGCAGGGAATTTGCCAGCGTGACGTAGGCGGCGGCTCGCACCTTTACCTAGTTCAGTACGTACTACTGCTTCGAATTTCATAGTATTTACTCTCAAATTAGTAAAAATTAAATTTCACAAACCACAATGCGACCTTGGGTTCGTGGTAGAGCTTGATACAGTAACTGTTCAAGCGAGCGCGGATACTATCATCCAGTGCTAGATTCGGCAACCAAAATTGCCCCTAAACTAACAAAATTCCTGTCATTTTTGCTTATACAATCGCTGATAGATGCTAGTTAGGTATTTCTTTGTTCAAATTGAATTTATTTTGACCGATTTATTGTTTGGATCGACTACGGCTCTTTTGAACAGTCAAAGTGGCTCTTAACCCCCCCATTTTGCTTTCTGAAAGCTTCAGTTGACCACGATAGCTATGTGCCATTTCGCTTACAATATTCAAGCCTAATCCAGAACCTGGAGTTGTTTCATCTAATCGATAACCACGTTTGATTACTTTGCACAACTGCTCTGAGGGAATACCAGGCCCATCGTCTTCAATGATGATGTGAATGTTGTCTTTGTCTAGCGTTGAGTGAACACGAATGATGCTGTTTGCCCACTTGTAACCATTTTCAAGTAAGTTACCCACCATTTCATCAAGATCGGTTTTCTCTACGGCGACATTTAACTCAGAATCAAGTTCGTTAATCAGTGTGATGTCGCGATACGCATACACTTTGTCGAACGCCATTGAAATCGCATCCACGCGTTCTGAGGGGTTTGATGTTACAGAAAGAATATTCATTGAACCTGCCATTCGGGCACGGCCTAAGTGATAATCAATATGTTGTTGAATCTGAGTAATTGGCGCGTTCAGTCGATCTTGTTCTTCAGCCGATAAGGTTTGCACTTCGTTTTTCAAGACAGAGAGCGGCGTCTTCAAGGCGTGAGATAAGTTCCCCGCATGGTTTCGAGCTCGTTCTAGCAGTTCTTGATAGTGAAAGAGCAGGGCATTAAGATCAGAAATCAAAGGCGATATCTCTTTAGGATACTCTTCTTCCAAGCCTTTTTTGTTACCGGATTTAAGCTCTGCCAATTCTCTTTGTAATTTGGTGAGCGGGCTCAATGACCACGCAATTTGCAACAAGATGACGGCAAGAACGCCAGCAAAAAGCAACCCCAAAATTATCCAAAGTTGTCCAGTTAAAGATTGAATGGTGTGCTCAATCGGGTCTTCGTCAATGCCGATAATGACATTAATTGGGCCGTCGTAATCCGGTAGATAAAGGGTCTTTTTCAACGTGATGAGTTTTTCATCACGAGCGCCAAAGGCGTCTTTGTCTAACCCTTTGTATTCAATCTTCTTATCCCAAAGTGAACGCGAACGCTCTAAGCTTGTTTTGGTGGAGGCACTCCAGTAAAGACCACTGTAAGGGCGGCTGAATCTTGGGTCAGAAAGTTGAGTTGAGAGTGTGAGTTGACCTTTGCTGTCGACTTCGAGTTGGGCAGCAATTTCATCCATGTAGACATTCAGTTGGGAGCGAGTGTCGTCCACCATGTAATGGTAAACCTGCGTGGGAATTGTCACACCAGCAGCCAAGATCATTGCTGTCAGCCACACGACTGCCGCCAAAACTAAGCGGCTTTTAATACTAAGCCGCTTAAGTAAATGCATCGGGAGCCTATGGTGGTTAAGGGCTCTTTTATTCGGCATTCAATTGGTACCCTAGTCCACGAACCGTTTTAATGATTTTAGGTGCAATTTTCTTACGGATGCGGCCTATAAAGACTTCAATCGTATTTGAGTCACGGTCAAAATCTTGTTTGTAGATGTGCTCTACCAACTCGGTTCGGGAAATGACTTTTTCAGGATTGTGCATGAAATACGCAACGACTTTATATTCAAGGGCAGTAAGACTGACCGCTTGGCCTTGCCACAGCACTTTTGATGAGCGTGTATCTAGGCTTAAATCACCAATCTGCATAACTGGTGATGCGTTACCTGAAGCACGACGAAGCTGAGCTCGGATACGAGCGGTGAGTTCCACCATTTCAAATGGCTTGGTTAGATAGTCGTCCGCACCTGCATTCAAACCTTCTACGCGTTGAGATAAGGTATCACGAGCACTCAAAATCACTACGGGTGTATTAATATTTTCATCTCGAATGCCTTTTAGCACGGTTAGCCCGTCTAGTTTTGGCAAACCAAGGTCGAGAACTATCACGTCCCATTCTTCGGAGGTAGCACGGTAAAGTGCGTCGATACCATCTTGGGAAAGTTCTGGCACCCAACCGTTGTTTTCTAATGATTCAATAATTTGTTCGCCTAGGCGAGGCTCGTCTTCGACAACAAGTATTTTCATAATCGTTCTTCTTATTGTGTTCTATTTATCTAGTTGTTGCTGCTATAGACATCAAGTGTCTTTTAATGCTTAATGTTTTTGCATGCTTAGTTTTTTGAATACTTAACGTTTTTGCATATTTAGCTTTTGGGGCATACTTAGAGCTTTGTACCCTTAGTGCTGCTTGAGTGCTTTATTAAAGTTACGACCTTTGATCTCTAACATCTCTAGTGTTGCTGCGTCATACTCCACTTTTATCACGCTGTCATTGAACAGGATTTTGAGTTCATAAATCCACTCGTCATCGTCTTCTTCAAGCTCAACCTTAATAATACGTCCATAGAGGTCGTTTTCCACCGCTTTATACATTTCAGAAAAAGGACGGATGTAGCCTTTTTGGACCGCACGATAGACTTCATCTTGGTCTTCGTCGAATTCAATTCTGGTGCCGGGTTTTTCTACATCACGTACGATGGCATGCCCATTTTCGTTATCGTGATGATTGTGATGAGAAGCAAAGCTCGGAGTAGACAATAAAAGCGGTACTAAACCTAACAGCATGATGAGCTTACGAGCGACGAGGAAGCGTGACATAGCAAAGCCTTTTTCTAAGAGTTAACGCAATTATAATGAGAGGTATATGAACAGAAAGTGAACCGTATTTTTAAGTCAGCCAATGTTGAGTTCATCATGAAATATTTTGTCGCGCAACTTCCAAAATCGTCCTGATTTTCGAGCGATAACAAACTGCGGCAAACGGAAACGATGTTGATTGGCAACAACTTTAGTCGGTGACGATTCATCAAAGGGCCGATGCTTATCCGCCAGATGAGGGCGAACAAATTGATCTTTGAACATTTGTTTCTGTTTTTTGGTCGTTAACGACCAGAATTCATGCACTAGCGCATTTCCCTCACCTTGGTATGTTTCACCAGAATAGGTGACTTTTACTTGTGACTTGCCATCGTTTGATTTAAACACAGACAGTTCCATTTCTGTGCATTCGAAGATTAACGCGTCTTTGAGGTTAAGGGCTTCTTTGAGTTTCTTATCGGGGTCAACCAATGTCGCGTCACATTCATGGCAAATTCGTGCAGCGATGTCATTGTCTGCGCCGCATTCACCACAGTATTTTGCTCTGAATCGATAGCCGCAGTGTTCGCGCCCTCCGGTTTCATCATCTTCAAAGTAGCCTTGGCAACGACGACCAAAATGTTCTAGCAGAAAGCCATTACTGTCTAACTTACCCCAGAAGTTATTGTTGAATCCGCACGCCGGGCAGGGGATAGTGATGATCTCGCTAGAGGAATCTGGCTTAGGGTCTCCAACTTCTGGCTGATATAAATCGTAGCTATTGCCAGCATAGTCTAACACCAAACATTCCGTTTTCCCCTCGGACAAGCGTAAGCCACGGCCAACAATTTGTTGATACAGACTGACGGACTCTGTGGGGCGCAAAATCGCTATTAAATCAACGTGTGGCGCATCGAATCCCGTTGTAAGAACAGATACATTAACCAAGTATTTTATCTCGCGATTTTTGAACGATAGAATGATCGCATCGCGCTCCGGTGTTGGTGTATCACCAATGACAATGGCGGTTTCACCCTGAGGGAGCAGTCCAAAGATCTCTTGCGCGTGGCGAACCGTCGCAGCGAAGATCATGACTCCGTTACGTGCTTCTGCGTATTGTATGATCTGTTCGACAATCTGAGGCGTGGCTCGTTTGGCTTTGTCGATGACCATGTCCATTTCGGCTTCTTTATATCGTCCGGCAATGGTGGGTTTGAGTTGAGAAAAGTCGTAGGACAAGATTGGCGCATCCATCATTCGAGCAGGTGTTAAGAAGTTCTCATCTAATAAGTAGCGAATCGGAAGTTCGAAGATGCAATCACGGAAAAATCGAGGCTCTTCAGTGCGAACTTGACCACGAGTGTGGTATTGATACAGCCACCCCATCCCTAAACGGTAGGGCGTCGCGGTCAACCCAAGCACTTTAATGCCCGGATTAAGCTCTCTTAAATGCGTGATCACTTTTTGGTAGCTGCTGTTTTTGTCTTCTGGAACGCGATGACATTCGTCGATCACTAGCAGTGAAAATTGGTTTTTAAACGCGTCTAAATTGCGTACGACAGATTGGACGGAGGCAAACACCACTTGTTGTTCGGTCTCTTTTCGCCCTAGACCTGCAGAAAATATAGAACCATGTAAACCATAACCCTCGTACTTGGCATGGTTTTGTTCGACCAGTTCTTTTACGTGAGCAAGTACTAAAACACGTCCTTTAGCAAGTCGAGCGAGTTCGGCAATGACTAAGCTTTTACCTGCGCCAGTTGGCAGCACGATAACCGCGGGTGTCGTGTGTTTACGAAAATAGTGGATCACCGCTTTTACTGAGTCGGCTTGGTATGGGCGCAGGGTGTACATGAAAATCTGTGAAATTGCTCAACTATTCTTACGAGGATGGCTATAATACCTGACTTTTATACCCAAGTGACTTTTAAGTGCATATACCTAGCGACTTTTCGATGGCGGAACATTGAGAGTTGTAAGAGGTCACTTGGGCATAATTCAATGAGGTATTCATGCGTTTAGATAAATATTTGTGCGATGGTTTGGGTGCAACTCGTAAGCAGGCTACAAAAATCATCAAAAGTGGCGAAGTGACGGTTGATGGTGAAGTGCAAAAGAGTGGTGCATTTAAAGTGCCAGAAAATAGTGTCGTAGAGTGGGATGGGCGTAAAGTTGGTGCACCGGGTCCACGTTACATCATGTTGTACAAGCCAGCGGATTTTGTGTGTTCGCATGAAGATGGCTTTAACCAAACGGCCTTTGTTTTGCTTGATGAGCCAAAGGTTGAAAACTTGCACTTTGCTGGCCGTTTAGATGTGGACACCACAGGTTTGGTTCTTATTACGGACGACGGTCAATGGTCTCACCGTATTACTTCGCCAAAACACAAGTGTGAGAAAACATACCGAGTTTGGTTGGCTGATGCTATTGAGCCTGATTACGTAGAAAAATTTGCGCAAGGCATCGAATTACGTAATGAACGTGACGCTACGCTCCCTGCTCATTTAGAGATTGTTAACGAAGCAGAAAATGAAGTGTTGTTAACGATTGTTGAGGGCAAATATCACCAAGTTAAACGTATGTTTGCTGCGCTCGGTAATAAGGTTGATTATCTTCATCGCGAGCGCATCGGTTCGATTGTGTTAGATGAAGCATTAGAACCGGGCGATTATCGCTACCTGACTGAAGAAGAAGTCGAATCTATCTGGAAGTAATCCAATAGAAAGAATACGGGGTATCAGCATGCCCCGTAATGCTACTGATCTTGCTCAATAAATTTTATTGCATAATGGTCATGCAAGTCTTGGCGTCGAGTTAATCAAGATCTTCTTGGTATACTTTTACACCTAAGTATTCCCCTTTACTCGTAGGAACATGAGTGTTGGCTTTGCCATATGTTGTCCGTCTCGTTTTCGTAATCTAAACGTGCTGCCTGGCAAACCTTGGTGGAGAGTAAATCATCGGTCTCAATCAATTCAAAATATTGATGAAAGAGGCTTAACAAGAGGTAAACGAATGGCAGAAAAAGCCCAAAGCGCTCCCCAATCACAACTCAGTTTCTTGTTGTTTCTCGTACTTGGCGCGATTGGTGCGTTAACGCCCCTTGCCATCGACATGTACTTACCAGCGATGCCAACCATTGCAAAAGATTTAGGTGTGACGGCAGGTGAAGTACAAATAACGCTGACTGCATATACGGCAGGATTTGCGCTTGGTCAGCTGATTCATGGTCCTTTGGCAGACAGCTATGGCCGCCGACCAGTACTCATTTTAGGTGTGCTCTTTTTTGGTTTGGCTGCAGTGGTCAGTGCGACTACAAATGGTATTGATGCGTTAACGTATGTGCGTACAGCGCAAGGTTTTGCGGGCGCAGCAGCGGCAGTGATCATTCAAGCAATTGTTCGTGATATGTTCGATCGTGAAGATTTTGCACGAACCATGTCGTTTGTAACATTGGTTATCACTATCGCGCCGCTAGTGGCCCCTTTGATTGGTGGCTACCTCGCCATTTGGTTTGGTTGGCGTTCAATTTTTTGGGTATTGGCTGCGTTTGCCGTGATTGTTATTTTGCTCGTGTTGTGGAAAATCCCTGAAACGCTAAAACCAGAAAACCGACAGCCATTGAGATTTGTCACGACGATTCGAAATTATGTTCGTTTGTGTGCTAACCCACAGGCGTTAGGTCTCATGCTGTCTGGCGCATTTTCGTTTTCGGGTATGTTTGCTTTCCTAACCGCCGGTGCGTTTGTTTACATTGATTTGTATGGTGTTCGACCTGACCATTTTGGTTATCTGTTTGGCTTGAACATCGTGGCAATGATCGTGATGACCAGTATTAATGGACGATTAGTTAAGAAAGTCGGTTCGCACGCGATGCTTCGTTTTGGCTTATTCGTACAATTAACCGCGGGTATCGGTCTATTCTTAGGTTGGTCGCTTGGCCTTGGTTTGTGGGGTATGGTGCCGTTTGTTGTGTTGTTTATTGGCACTTTGTCGACGATCGGCAGTAACTCTATGGCCTTGTTGTTAAGTGGCTATCCGACAATGGCGGGCACGGCATCTTCTTTAGCAGGAACACTGCGCTTTGGTATGGGATCATTGATTGGTGTTCTGGTCGCTACTCTACCAGATGGCGTTGCTTGGCCAATGATTATTGTTATGTTTGCTTGTTCGGTGCTTTCTGCACTGTTTTATTGGACTTTAGGAAGAAAGGCGTAATGTCTAATTACACCACAGAAATTCAAAACTTGGTTAATGCGGCTCTGAGTGAACTCGAGCAGGAACATCGTTCTGGAAAACTGGCGAATGCGCCAATAGCCAACAACTTATACTTAGTTCGCTGGGTAACCAAAGCGCTAAAAGCTCAGCGGTTTGATCGATGTGTTCTAGGCGATCTCACTCGCTGGCAAAAAGCGGGGCGCTCAAAAGGTAACGATGCAGGTTTGCTGTTTATCTTCAAACGTATTTCAGCATACTACGCACACTGCTTCCCTGAGGGGCAAGAAAGCAGAGTGATTAAAGATTCTGAAATTGATGCGTTTCTTGACAAGATTGAGCAAGAAGGTTGGGAAGTATCAACATCTGAACCGCTGATTGGTTTTGGCAAGGTGCAAATTTTCACCGAGGGTCAAAATTCGTTGGCATTGTGTGCGGATCAATGTGACAACTGCTTTGATGGTGAGCGCATGGTGAAACCAATGAGTTGGTTTGTCCGTGGCAACCATGCAGATTTTGTTGAGAAAGCATCTCAGGCAGGCTTTATGGTTCATAAAGTGACAGATTATAAGTCGATGGTGAAATACCACGGTGAGTATTTGATATTCCCAGAGAACCAGGGTAATCAGCTCGCAGAGATTCCATTATCATTCAAAGCGGACTAATTCGCTTATCATTATATCCAACAGAAAATCGGAGCAGCGCTCCGATTTTTTTATTCACGATATTTTTTGTCTATTAATAAGCGGCTTATTAAGGCATATACATGTCATTGAGCTTAGTGGCAGGTTTGTTCTTTCTACGCTTGATGAAGTAATTAGAGATGACGCCAAACATCAAAACCACACCACAGAAGCCGTACACTTGCATGATGGTCGGATCGCTTGAGACAAAACCAAAGTCTGAGAACATCACGTAAGCGCCCAATACCATGTAGATGATGACCGCTGATGCTTCAAAGCGGAATGACCACGGCGTCACATCGATATTCTCATTTACAGGCATTACGTAGTCTGTATCACGCGGCATGAAGTGACCAATCGCAAACATCAGAGCAGTACACACGACGAATAGAATCGCTAATTGGTGTAGGAAGTGGATTGGTGTACCAAAGACCAATTGCATCGCAGCGTAGGAGCTAACAAACACGACCAAAGCAACTTTAGCAGCAATAGCAGGAACACGTTTTGAAATGTAGCCCACAAACACGATAGTGAAGATAGGCACACTAAAGAAGCCCGCAACCATTTGTAGGTATTGGAACAAGCCTTCTGGTGCGTACATGATGAAAGGGGCAATACAGACCGAAATGATCGCAATTATAACGCCGAAGATACGACCTTTCCCGACTAACTCTTCATCCGATTTGTCTTTGCCAAATAGTGGCTTGTAAACGTTCAAAGCAAACAAGGTGGTTGAGCTGTTCAATACACCGTTAAAGGTACTTAGGATTGCGCCGAACATGACCGCAACGAAGAAACCAACAAGAGGCTTAGGCAACACTTCGTTCACCAAGCGTGTGTACATCGTATCTGGGTTGCCCGCATCTGCGCCAAACATATGGAACGCAATGATTCCGGGAATGATTAGGAAAAGTGGAGAGATAACTTTAATCGCACCCGCCAGAATGACACCTTTCTGACCTTCTTTCAGGTTTTTCGCGCCAAGTGCTCGTTGGATAATTGATTGGTCAGTACCCCAGTAGTACAAGTTGACCAGCAATAGACCTGTGAACAGGGTAGAGAACGGCAGTGGGTCGGTCTCTTTACCTACGGATTGCAGCTTTTCTGGTGCGGCCGTCAGCAATACGTCTAAACCTTCCATAAAGTTACCGCCGCCTAATGCCATCAGACCAAATACAGGGATCATCAAACCGCCGGTGATCAAGCCTACGCCGTTGATTGTGTCTGCAATTACCACGGCTTTTAGACCGCCGTAAATCGCATAGAAGAAACCTAGCAAACCGATAGTGGCAGAAATAAGGGCGATAGAGCTGAACTCAGAAATGCCCAGTAAACCTTGCACATCAAAGATTTCGCCCAGCACCACTGCGCCAGCGTAAAGAGTGGTAGGAAGAATGTTGATGACGTATTGGCACAAGAACAACAGGGTAACGAACTTCTTCACTGACATGTCGTAACGGCTTTCTAAGAAGTCTGGAATAGTAGTGATGCCTTGCTTGAGGTAGCGAGGAACAAGCAGCAGCGCAATGATAACCAGTGTAACGCCAGATGCTACTTCCCAGCCCATCACACTCATGTTGTGGGTGTAGGATTGCGCACTCATGCCAACAAAGCTGGTGGCACTCAGGTTGGTAAGAATCAAAGAGCTGGCAATCAGTCCGCCTGTTAAGCTTCGTCCACCAAGGAAGAAGCCGTCTTGAGAGGTGTTTTTATCGTTTTTAACTTTGCTGTAAGTGAACACCACAACAAAGCCTGTAAACAGCAAGAACGAAAGTAATACTGTAATAGACATTTTGTTTCCTTAACAAGTTAAGCAATTAAGTTTTGCTTGTTAGTTGTAGGGTGTCCCTCTAGCGCGTATAGGAGTGTTTTATCAGGAACAACGTGAAGTTGAAACTGGTCGCTAGAGGGCTCAGATAGAGGTTTAAATTTTCTTAAGATGAACAATCAGTGCCGATTCTGGATCGAGAATCGGAAGCGTCACCCCAATTTCCCTTAAGTTATCGCCACTTAGCGTCAGAGTTTTGTCTAGCCATTGCGGACGTTGCTTCATTAACTGGAAGCTGGTTTTTGGCATTTCAACAATCTTGATTTCGTAACGGGCGTTTTCATCCGCACAGCTGACGCGAAGTGGAGATGGCAGCGCATGATTTGGCATTGCCAACTGACACACCGTAATCAGCATCTCTTGTCCGTTCTCAACGCCATAGATGTTCTGGTTTTTATCCGCAGGATCGATGCGGAAAGTACGTCCCGAATGAAGTAAATCGCGATACTGTTTATGCAGTTGAATGTAATGAGCGAAAGCTTGTTTTTCTTCCGCACTTTCTTTTACTGGATCGAGCTCTACCCCCATGTGACCACTTAACGCTGTGACGCCACGCATATTGATCGCATGGCGACGATTGGTCGAGTGACACTCTGCTGGACCAATGTGAGCGCCCATGACTTCAGGAGGGAAGAAGTAGCTCATACCACGTTGAATTGCTTGACGTTCCAGCGCATCGTTACAATCAGAAGCCCAGAAACGGTGAGTGCGTTTAAGGATTTCAAAATCAATACGACCACCACCGGATGAGCAAGACTCAATTTCAACCGCAGGGTGAGCGGCTTGAAGTTCGTCTAATAGGCGGTAAAGTGCTTTAGTTTGGCCATGCACAGCAGGTTTACCTTGATGCCCTGGTTGAACCAATTCACGGTTCATATCCCATTTTAGGTAGCCGATGTTGTAGCGAGTCAGCAAGTCATTCAAACGCTCAAACAAGTAGTTGAAGCAATCTTGGTTTTGCAAATCCAACACATATTGCCAGCGACCTGAAGGTTGATGGTAGTCTTGCAGGCTCAATACCCAATCAGGATGTTGGCGATAGAGATTAGAGTCTTGGCTAACCATCTCTGGCTCAACCCAAAGACCAAACTCCATGCCTTTGTTGTTTACGTGCTCGATAACAGGCTCTAGACCATTCGGGTACTTCGTTTCATCCAAGTACCAGTCACCAAGCGCTGCGCGTTCGCCATCACGACCAATGAACCAACCATCATCAATGATGAAGCGCTCGACACCCATCTCAGCGGCTTCGGTTGCCATCTGCATGATGTATTCAGGTTTGTGATCGAAGTAGATGCCTTCCCATGTGTTTAAATGAACAGGACGAGGCTTGTTGTTTGGAAATTGAATAATATTGGCACGAACGAACTCGTGGAATCGCTCTGATATTCCATTCAAACCCGAGTTACTGTATGTCGCATAAAGCCATGGTGTTTGGTAGGTTTCACCGCTTTGTAGACGCTTTTCACCAGACAGTAGCAGTTCACCTGCTTGAACAAAGCGGCGACCATCGCTACGAACGTCGGCACGAAGTTGGTGGTTACCACTCCAACCAAGATGGAAGCCCCAAACTTGTCCCAATTGTTCACAAAAGCCATTAGTGCCCGCGAACAAACCTGGGAAGTTTTCGTGAGAAGTGCGACCACGACGGTTTTCTTGCATAAAGCCACCATGCTCAAAGCTCAAACGCTGAGTTTGAAACTCATGGCACCAGCGACCGTGGAACGTCATCAGCTCGTTTGCATGGTTAGGAAGTGGCAGGGTAGAGGAGAGCTTACCCAAGCAATACTCACCGGTAGTCGTGTTTTTTACGGTGATGCGTTTTTGTACCACATCACTGTTCAAGTCCAGTCGTAGCTCAATCAATAATTCAAGACCAGCAATGTCATCTTGCAGAGTAAATGTCGCGCTGTTGTCATCGTGCTCAATGGATGTGGTTGTGAACACTGGAGCCCAGTCTTCGCCATTGCGATGCCCCTCGATACCTGGGGCATTAAAGTGACCGCTGCCTAACTCAGGGCATAGTGATAACGGTACATCGACATCAAGGCGAGCTTGAGAAATTGGACGCTCTGTCGAAAGCAATAAATCAGGATCAATTTGAGCGATTTTTGCGCCCCAATGAAGAATTTCTGGTACACGATCGACTTTAATGATCATGCTGTGGTTCTTTGATTTTAAGTGAACAATTTTCTGCATCATATTTCTCTGTTTTCGCAAACATGTAATTTGAATTAATGATGCGCTCATCTGGAATTAAATCGATTGTTAAGCCTATATTTTGTGATTTTAAGCAGGTTATGGAGTTGCTTTTTGTGTGCTAGATCTTGTGTTTTCGGAAACATTTTTTTGTGTTTTTACGACATGCTTCACGAGAAAGTTTTATTGAATTTGTTAAAGTAAGAAGAATATAAATAAAACCGACTAGGAGAGAGCGTTGGCCGTTACTTTTAAAGACGTCGCACGTTTAGCAGGGGTATCTACTCAAACCGTATCTAGAGTAACGAATGGCGCTGATAACGTCGCGGAGGAAACTCGAAAGCGCGTAAATGATGCCATCAAAAAATTGGGTTACGTACCCAATAAAGGTGCACAAATGTTGAGTCGAGCGAAGTCGCGGATCATCGGTATTGTCTCTTTGGATATCTCACTGCACGGTGTGGCTCTTATTGCCAATGGCATTCGTACTCAAGCACATGATATGAATTACGCGACGGCGCTGGCAGTGTTAGGTGACAACTCAATTGAGGAATTTCGCGGTGCAATTAGAGAGCTCATTGCCCAACAAGTTGATGCCATTATTATCAACGCTCCGGTAACCAGAGAGATGGCAGAGACCCTAGTGGAGCAGTTTAGTCAGCTCACGCTGGTTTTTATTGATGTACCAGAAGGGACGCCCGTTAATTCTCTCAGTTCTGATCATAAGGCTGGGGCAAATTTAGCGGTCTCCCATTTGATCGAGCACAAGCGCGAATCCTTTGTGTGCATTTCTGGCCCTAAGGCATCTACTGCTTCTCAGATTCGTTACCAAGAATGGCAATCCCAGATTCAGAAATATGGATTGGTGCAAGCAGCGTGCTATGAGGGAGATTGGCAAGCAGTCAGTGGTTACAACGCAATCAAAGATGCTGTGCTAAAAGGCGTGCCTTTTGATGCCGTATTAGTGGCGAATGACCAGATGGCACTTGGTGTATTATGTGCACTGTCAGAGGCAGGAATTAATGTACCTAAAACCGTGTCTGTGGTTGGTTTTGATGGTATTCAAGACAGCCAGTTTTTCTCACCCCCTTTGACAACGGTTAAGCAAGATTTTAATGAACTTGGACGTAGGGCCGTTAAGTTAGTGTTGAGCCAGATGGAGAGCGGGGAAAACGTTGTTTCAGAAGTATTGCCTGTTAGTTTGGTTGAACGACAAAGCACATCGACAAAGGCGGATACACTTTATGATAAGCAAGAAATACTCGTCCATCTAGAAAATATCCGCCGATTATTGCCTTAACCATTAGGTTAGATTTCGCTTTGGCTTTCCAATACTTTTGCTTCATTGGTGATGGCTTTCACCATTCCTTTGAAGATAAATAGGTGTGCTGGCATCATGGCAAACCAATAGAGTAGCCCTAAAAAGCCCTGTGGATGCCACCATGCAGTGATGTCGAGCTCTCGTTCTTCACCATGATCTTTGATGGTGATTTCTAAACGACCAAGCCCTGGGCCTTTCATGCCAAAAAACAGAGATAGGAATTGGTTTTCTTCACAGCGAATGACTTTCCAGGAGTCAATGAAATCCCCCACCTTTAGTTGTGGTCCCGGTGGTGAAACTCGAATGGGCTTCCCACCACCAAAGAAGATATCGAGCCATTCGCGGGTGCGCCAAAGAATGTTAGCAAAGTAATAGCCTTTTTCAGGGCTCCCGATCTTTTGCGCGACTTTCCAAAGTGATTTCGCAGAGGCTTTTGTCTTGATGCTTGCTCCTGCTTGTTTTGGATAGTACCCGTAGCCCGGTTGCCAACGTTTGAGTGCTGCTGGTTCAAATCCCCAAACGTTACTACGGACAAAAGTCCCTTCCGTTGCGATGGTGTCTTCAACGGACTGCTTGTAGCTAATGAGCTCTTGTGGGAATCGCTCGTGAATGGCCTTGGTATCAGCAATGTAGTCGTGCTCCAAGCCAGCAAGTAATGCTTTGCCGATATTGGCTGGTACAGAGGTGACAAGCGCTAACCAGTAAGAGGCCATTTTAGGTGTGAGCAGTGGCGTTGACCAAAGTCGGTAAGGTTTTTTCGTGATCTTACAAATGACTTCAAATTGCTCACGATAACTTAGTGTATCTGGACCACCAACTTCATAGATTTCACTTTCTGTTGGTTTGGTTTCTGCCAATTCAAGCAAATAGTGATTGAGGTTGGGTAGGGCGATTGGGTTGGCTTTGGAGTCGACCCACTTGGGTGCGATCAAAACGGGCAAGTTGTACACAAAGTCGCGCATGATCTCGAATGCCGCAGAACCGGGACCAATAATTACGCCAGCTCGAAGTTCAGTAACAGGCACACCGGCTTGGCGAATGATTTTTCCCGTTGCTTTGCGTGCTGCCAAGTGTTGAGAGTTGCCGGTTTGAGGCTGAATTGCACTCAAGTAAATAACGTGTTCTACACGACTTTTCTCAAGCGCATTTTTGAAGTTCTCTGCGAGATTTAATTCGTATTCAACAAAGTCGTGACCTTGCGCCATACCGTGCACGAGGAAGAACACCAAATCAAAATCATTCACGACTTCTAGCGTCGCTTTTACATCGGCGAGGTCTAAATACGTGAGTGTGAGGTTAGGGTGTGGATGAGTTCGCGATTCCAAATAGTCAATATGACGCGCCGCTGCCGTGACAATGTAACCTTTATCGAGTAGTTGCGGGAGAAGTTGTGACCCGATATAGCCGGAAGCCCCAAGTACCAACACCTTTTTCATATTAAATCCTTTTATTGCTGGTGGAAAAAACACCGCCGCGTATAATCATGGGACATTTTCTCCTTTCTATCAATAAGTTGTCGTCGGAGTAGTCATGACTTTTTTCTCACAATTGCTGACTCATGCGGATAAGCCATTCCTGCGACGACTGTTTGCGATTGCACTACCGATTACACTCCAAAGCATGATGTTCTCTAGTAGAGGCTTAGTGGACGTATTGATGTTGGGCCAATTGGGCGAAGCGGAGATTGCTGCGGTTGGCGTCGCGGCAAGGGCAACGTTTGTTACTACGATTATGCTTGTTGGCGTGACGACGGGAGGCGCGCTTTTAACGGCCCAGTATTGGGGGGCCGGTAATAAAGTGGGTGTACGACAAAGTACGTCACTGACTTGGATGATTGCAATGGCGTTCGCCGTGATGACAGTCATCTTCTTTATTTTATTCCCTGAAGCAATCATGAAATTGACCACTGATTCAACTGAAGTTATTCACTTAGGGGCTGAATACTTGGTGATTTCGTCCGTCAGTATGTTGGCTGTTGCGTGTGTTGCCAGTATGGCGGTGGGACTTCGCGCTATGCATCAACCGGGATTGAGTACCTTTTTCAGTGGCATTGGTATAGCCTCGAATATATTTCTGAATTGGATTTTGATTTTTGGTCATTTGGGCATGCCTGCAATGGGAATTAAGGGTGCGGCTATTGCGACGGTCATTAGTGGTGCAATAGAAGTAGGTTGCCTGTTTGGTTATCTTTGGTTTACTCAGCACACCATCGCATTTGGCTTTGAGGACATTCACGCCAGTTTAGTGATAAATAGGATCAAGCGATTCCTTACGCTTTCTCTTCCGACCACGTTTAACTTTTTAGCATGGGCTGGTGGTTTATTTGCCTATCATGCCATCATGGGACAGGCAGGGGTTCAAGGCCTTGCCGCATTATCGGTCATGACGCCGGTCGAATCTTTAGCGTTGGCGATGATGATCGGGTTGTCCAACGCAGCGGCGGTAATGGTTGGTAATCAGTTGGGGGCAAACAATTATGGCCCGGTATATTACCAAGCGTGGGCTACTGTTATCTTGAATTTATTGATAGCGATAGTGGTCGCTGGATTACTGCTTATCTCGAATCGACTGATATTGGATGCATTCAGTGCACTGACAACAGAAACGCGTCACTTAGCTGAGCAGTTTATGGTGATCTTAGCGGTAGGCGTTGTACTTCGTTCTGTGCCAATGATGGCGATTGTTGGTGTACTTCGTGCTGGTGGTGATGTTAAGTTTTGTTTGTATCAAGATTTGGTAGCTCAATGGATAATCAGCATCCCACTTGCCGCGTTTGCTGCCATCTATTTAGGCGTTGAGCCTCAATGGGTTTACTTATTGTTTTTAAGTGAAGAATTGGTCAAATGGGGCGTCTCTTTGTATCGCATATTAAGCCGCAAATGGATGAATAATCTTATCGGGGATTGAGGTCTGCCACGAGAACCGTTTTATTTGTAGGCGGACGCTGTGATCTGTCAGTCAAAATGCTTTCTACTGTACGTGTTTTAGTGTAGATTCTGACACCAATTTCAAATACCAATTGAGTGGCAAATTAATGTTAAAACTGTCAGACCTATGCAAAGGCTATGTAGACGGGGGAGAATTTCATCCTGTACTACAAGGGGCAGAATTAACGTTACAACAAGGTGAGCAAGTCGCATTGATGGGGGAGAGTGGCTCTGGGAAGAGTACACTACTTAATCTTATAGCAGGACTTGATACCGCAGACTCTGGGAAAATTCAGTACCCAAACTTTGCTATGCATGATGCGCCGGAGAATCAACGAACAAAGTACCGCCGCAATAACATTGGTAATATCTTCCAGCAGTTTAATTTACTGCCTACGCTAAATATCGCTGACAATATTCGTTTCTGTCGCCAATTAAAAGGCTTACCAGAAGATAAAGGTTTGTGGCGCCAAATCCTTTCTGCTCTTGATCTCATGCCATTGCTTGGACGTTACCCTGAAGAAATTTCTGGTGGTCAACAACAGCGTGCAGCTATTGCTCGTGCTTTGTACATGGAACCGAAGATTTTATTAGCGGATGAACCAACTGGCAGCTTGGATGAGCGAAATGCAGAAGCAGTAATGCGACTTTTGACCAGCTTGGCTCGTCAGTTAGATTGTACCTTGTTGCTTGTTACTCACAGTGAAAAAGTGGCTGAACACATGGAAGGTCGTATTCGTCTTCAAGGGGGGCAACTGCATGTTATGGCCCGTAGTTAAGGCACTACTCGGTCATTACCGCCGTTATCCTCTACAAATTCTACTTGTTTGGCTTGGTTTAACATTAGGCGTGTCACTGCTAGTCGGTGTGACATCGATTAACCAGCATGCCAAACAAAGTTATGAAACGGGTGAAAAACTTTTTTCCAATCCTCTTCCGTATCGCATCCGCACTAAACACTCCGCGAATAAAATTCCGCAAGGGTTTTATATTCAATTGCGTCGCGCGGGTTTTAACCAGTGTGCGCCTTTCGATACTTTGCATCTTGAATCTAAAGATGACTTTGGTTTGACGCTTGTTGGTGTCGATCCTGTTGCGCTTTTGCCTCTACACCAAGGCAAATCAATTAACGAATTGCCATTACTTTCGTTAATGAAGCCACCTTATCCAATATTAGTGAGCCAAGATTTAGCCTCGTACATGACGTGGCAAGATGGAGACTTTATTGAGCTTAATGATGGCAGTCAATTAGGGCCATTAAAAGTCGATACGAATCAAATGCTCTCTGGTATTCGACTGGTTTCTGATATTTCGTTACTTCGTATGCTTAAGCGCAGTTCTGGGTTATCAGCAATTGCATGTGGTGAGATGCCAGAAGAGAAAGTTCTCGCGTTAAAAGAAAAACTGCCTAGCGGGATGGTTTTAGTGCGCAGTAGCCGTAGTGAGCTACAAGCACTGACGGATGCATTCCATATGAACTTGACGGCAATGGGTATGCTCTCTTTCCTAGTAGGTCTGTTCATTTTCTATCAAGCAATGTCGCTGTCATTTATCCAACGCCAACGTTTAGTGGGCATTTTGCGTCAAACTGGGGTAACAGGCATCCAGCTTACGCAAGCATTGTTACTTGAACTGCTTATTTTGGTTCTATTTGCATGGGCTTGCGGAAACTTCTTTGGTTTGATTCTCGCGAATGAATTGATTCCAGCGGTTTCATCCAGTTTAAGTGATTTGTATGATGCCAATGTTGGCTTAACGATAGGTTGGTCTTGGGAGTCGAGCTTATACAGTTTGGCCATGTCATCATTGGGTGCATTGCTTTCTTGCTTATGGCCGTTGATCCGCTTACTTAAAGCACAACCTATTCGTTTGTCTTCAAGGCTCTCGCTTATGCGCTTTGCTGGCAGAGAGTTTTCTTGGCAGGCTTTAGCTGCTTGCGCACTTTGTGTTGCTGCCATTGCGGTTTATCAAGCGCCTAAAACGCAAGAGTCCGGCTTTACGATCATTGCGCTTATGTTAGTCAGTGTTGCGCTATTTATGCCATTTTTGATGTGGCATATGTTCCAAAGCTTCTCTTATTCTATGCGTTGGGTTCGTGTTCGCTGGTTTTTCTCTGATGCGGCGGCAAGTATGAGCTACCGAGGTGTTGCGACGATGGCGTTTATGCTAGCGCTAGCGGCGAACATTGGTGTCGAAACCATGGTAGGCAGCTTCAGAGATACGACTGATAAATGGCTTAACCAACGTTTGGCGGCGGATATCTATATTTACCCAACCAATAACTCAGCAGCACGAATGAGCTCATGGTTACAAAAACAGCCGGAAGTTGATGAAGTTTGGTGGCGTTGGGAAAAAGATTTTCCGACGGAGCGAGGTGCGCTTCAAGTGGTGAGTACAGGGGCATCGGAGGGAGAACTTGATTCGCTTACCGTTAAACTTGGTGTACCGAACTACTGGTATCACTTACATCACTCTAAGAGCTTGATGATCAGCGAGTCGATGGCATTGAAGTTGGATCTTCGCCCTGGTGATTACATTGATTTACTCCCTCCACTTGGCGGTGGTTGGCAGATTGTAGGGGTTTACTACGATTATGGTAATCCTTATAACCAAGTGATGATGTCTCATCGAAACTGGCTGTCAGCGTTTGCCGGTTCAGGTAACGTTGGCTTGGGTGTTGTTCTGCAAGAGAACGTGAATGGAGATGGGTTAAAACGACGATTAGAAAGTGTCTATCGTTTACCTCAAGATCGTTTGTTCGACAATAACAATATTTATAACCAAGCGATGCGGGTGTTTGACCATACGTTCGCGATTGCTGGAACGCTTGGCAATATTACCTTGATCATTGCTGTTTTTGGCCTATTTTTTGCGACATTAGCGGGAGAGCTGTCTCGTCAACGACATTTCTCACTATTACGTTGTATGGGCGTATCAGGCAGGGAGCTTGTTGCTTTGGGAGGCTTGCAGTTATTCGTATTTGGCACTATTTCTGCAATTGTCGCCGTTCCGCTTGGCTTAGCGTTGGCACACCTTATTGTTGATATCATAATTAAACAATCATTTGGGTGGTCATTAGAGCTTCAAGTCATACCGTGGGAATACGCACAGACGATTGCTTGGGCAATGTTAGCGATCATGTTAGCAGGGGCACTTCCTGTCATCAGAATGATCAAGAGCACGCCAATGAAGTCGCTAAGGGATGCGCTGTAATGAATAACATGAAGCAGAAAAAAATCTTTTCTATCTCTGCATTGGTTGTCATTGCTTTCATTATATTGATTGGTGGAGCGTTCTATTTAACCCTTTGGGCTGAAGCGACTGCAACAGAAGAAAGCGAAATCAGCGCGGTATTGAAACGAGAAGAAAGGACGGTTTTTGATCCTGTTTTGCCGAGTGAACACGTGTCATTACCAGAAGATTTTCGTTTTCATCCTAACTACCAGCATGAATGGTGGAATTATTTTGCGAAACTTCAAGATCAAGATGGCCATGTTTACAACGTACAGTGGAGCTACTTTAGAGTTGCGACCGATGAACGTGATACGCGTGGTTGGCAAAACCCACAGCTTTTTATCTCTCATATCATTATCAGCCGTGGTAGTCATATTTGGCGAGAACAACGCGTTGCGCGTGGTGGAATAGGCCAAGCAGGGATGAGCAATCGTCCGTTTCGATTGTGGATAGATAACTGGTATTGGCGTGCGTTAGGCACGACGCCATTTCCTGGGCAGCTTGAAATTTCAACCGACACATTTGGTCTAGAGTTAAATACCACGACCAATGGACCGTTTGTGGTTAATGGCGATAAAGGCTTTCAGGTTAAGCATGCATTGCTATCTGTTTCATCTTTTAGCTTTAGTGCTCCGTTCCTAAATGTAAAAGGGACAATAACACTCAATGGTCAGCCCATTTCTGTGACAGGTTCTGCATGGACTCAAAAAGAGTGGGGCAGCGGCTTGATCGGGGAAGATCAACAAGGTTGGGATTGGCTTGTATTCAATTTAGATGATGGTAGAGCACTGACGGTAAGCCGTTATCGACAGAATGGGCAAGTGCCACATCTATTTGGCACGCTTTCAACCCGTTCTGGCACGGTGTTTAATTTAACTGAGAAAGATTTCAGCATCACACCGATGCAAGTGACCAGCCTAGCAAATGGGCGACGAATACCTTTGCAATGGATTGTAAACGTGCCAAAACATGGTATCAACCTAACGACACGGATCAGTAAATCCGATATGTGGCAGCCATTTCTGATTCCTTATTGGGAGGGGCCGATACTTGCATCGGGCTCCAATGAGGCGTGGGGATTTATGCAGCTAACGGGGTACTGATTTAAGATTTAAGCCGCCATGTAAGGTGGCTTTTTTAGGCATGGATGACATTAACTTCATCCAAAATAACATTTAAATCACGAAAATTAATCACATATTACATTAACTTAATAGTAGTCTATGTGTGCAATTCGTTTGATAGGGGAGACGAAAAGGACTTCAAGTATTTATGATGTTGTTGGAAAAAACGATGTATCGTATACAAAGTATCGGAAAAAACGAACTTTATACTCTGAACAAGCGATTATTCTTAAATTTTCCACAGCTATAAACTCTCATCATTCTTTGTTACTCGTTTATTAAGATAATAAATATAAGGGCGAAACCATGAACGATGTCATTCGTGACTTTTTCAAAATGGAATCTGCAGGTGGTATTCTTCTAGTGATTGCAGCGGCAATCGCAATGACTATTGCAAACTCACCACTTGGCGAAACTTATCAGGCAATGCTGCATACTTATGTGTTTGGTATGTCAGTCTCTCACTGGATCAACGATGGCCTTATGGCTGTGTTCTTCCTATTAATCGGTCTTGAAGTGAAGCGCGAGCTACTTGAAGGCGCATTAAAATCAAAAGAAACAGCTATCTTCCCGGCGATCGCAGCGGTAGGCGGTATGTTAGCTCCGGCACTTGTGTATGTTGCATTTAATGCAGGTGATCCAGAAGCGATTTCAGGTTGGGCAATCCCAGCCGCGACAGATATCGCATTTGCGCTTGGTATTATGGCGCTATTAGGTAAACGTGTGCCTATTAGCTTGAAAGTTTTCTTGCTTGCGCTAGCGATCATTGATGACTTGGGTGTTGTTGTCATCATCGCATTGTTCTACACAGGCGATCTATCAACGATGGCTCTAGTGGTTGGTTTCGTCATGACTGGCGTCCTGTTCATGCTAAATGCGAAAAACGTAACTAAGCTGACGCCATATATGATAGTAGGTGCCATCCTTTGGTTTGCGGTATTGAAATCCGGTGTACACGCAACGCTTGCGGGTGTTGTTATCGGCTTCTCTATTCCGTTGAAAGGCAAAAAAGGCGAACACTCTCCACTGAAACATATGGAGCACGCGCTGCATCCATACGTTGCGTTCGGGATTCTTCCTCTATTTGCATTTGCAAACGCGGGCATCTCACTTCAAGGTGTATCAATGTCTGGTTTGACTTCAATGCTTCCATTAGGCATTGCTTTGGGACTGCTAGTTGGTAAGCCACTTGGTATCTTCACCTTTAGCTGGGTGGCAGTGAAAATGGGGATTGCGAAGCTGCCTCAAGGCGTTAACTTCATGCATATCTTTGCAGTATCAGTGTTGTGCGGCATTGGTTTTACTATGTCGATCTTCATTTCTTCACTGGCCTTTGCGAATGTAAGCCCAGAGTTTGATACCTATGCTCGATTAGGTATCTTGATGGGTTCAACGACAGCGGCGATTCTTGGCTATGCTCTGCTGCATTTCTCGCTACCAAAGACAGCAGCTGAAGAAACCGCAGAAGCATAATTACACAGAAATTAATCATAAAACCTCCTTTGATAGGAGGTTTTTTTATGCCTGAAATTTGTGAAACGTCATCAAATTTGAACAGATAACCGTACAGCAAACTGTACCAAAACATGCCTCAGAGCATGGGAGTAGTCATCGTTACTGAAAACAAACGGCTGTTAAAAATGGTTACCGAAAGCCAATAGTTACTGAAAATCAATAGTTACTAAAATCAATAGTTAGGAGAGCTAACGGCTAGAGAGATTTAACGGTTAGGAAAACGAATAGTTAGGAAAGGGTCACACTTAGGCAGTAATGGACATCAGGTAACAATTAGCCTGTCACAGAAGAAGCGGCGAAAAAAAGCCCAGACGAAAAAGTGTCTGGGCGGATACAAACATAGGAGTTAATAAGAAAAAAGCAGCAGTGTAACCATTAGATTGAAACAAGTTCGACGGCCAGTAAAACTCTAAATGCCCTAATCGTTACAGTTATTCAGACCGAGCGATTTCCAAACAGTTCCAATTTTTTTAAAAGTTTTTTTGATTAAAGAATATCTGCTTGTAATTCATTAGTTTGGAAGCATCGTTGATTTTCTGGTCGGACCAATTGCTGAAAATGTGATGTTAATCATTTGTTAACTTATAGTTTCAAGGGTATATTTTCAAACAGTTGTTTAATACGAGTGATTGAAATGGCCCCGAGAAGTACAACTAAAGAAAAAATACTCGATGTTGCGGAAGGACTGTTTGCAGAATACGGCTTCAATGACACATCGTTAAGAACGATCACAGGCAAAGCAAATGTGAACCTTGCATCAGTTAACTATCATTTTGGTGATAAGAAAACATTGGTTAGAGCGGTGCTAGATAGATACTTAGAGGCTTTAATGCCCAGTATTAAGACGTCGTTAGTCGAGTTAAATACGCGCGATTCTTACAGTATGGACGAAGTATTTGAATCTCTGCGTTTACCACTTAGAGCACTGAACGACGTAAGACCAAATGGAACAGCGTTGTTTATGTTGCTGATTGGGCGAGGTTATACAGACGTGCAAGGACATCTGCGCTGGTTTGTTAGCACTCGATATGAGGAAGTTTTGAACCTGTTTTTGTTGTCGATTAAGAAAGCCAGTCCTGATTTGACCGAAGAGCAGCTTTTCTGGCGATTACATTTCACGCTTGGTACCTGTGTATTTACCATGGCATCAAGTCAAGCGTTAACAGAACTGGCTGAGAGTAAGTTTGATAAACAAGTGGATGCAAAATCAGTGGTTGATTTACTCATCCCTTACTTGTCCGCCGGAATGTCAACGAAGTAGTCATTGAAAGACGTATAAGAATAACACTATAAGCAACGACAGAATTAATAATAAGACCAGCCGCATGCGGTAAAGTGAACAAAAGGATCTGAACTATGAGCTCTCTACGAAGAAAATGGATTAGTGACCCAGCTTTTAAAGTTTTTAAGAAAGTGCTGCCACCACTATCAAGCACCGAAAAAGAAGCGATGGAAGCCGGTAGCGTTTGGTGGGATGCAGAGCTGTTCTCGGGTAAGCCAAATTTTACTACGCTGCATCATTATCCAAAACCGACGTTGTCTTCTGAAGAACAAGCGTTCATGGACAATGAATTAGAAACCTTACTTGAAATGTTGGATGACCAAAAAATCGTCAAAGACGATCGAGATCTTCCGCCGAATGTATGGGATTTCTTGCGTAAAGAGCGTTTCTTTTCCTTGATAATTTCTAAATCGTATGGCGGTCGTGAGTTCTCTGCACTTGCGAATTCCACCATTGTTTCTCGTATTGCAACTCGTAGTATCAGTGCTGCTGTTTCTGTCATGGTGCCTAATTCACTCGGTCCAGGTGAGCTGCTTTCACATTATGGTACTCAGGAGCAAAAAGACTATTGGCTACCACGACTAGCCGATGGTACGGATATTCCTTGTTTTGCGTTGACTGGCCCAGAAGCGGGATCAGATGCGGGCGGCATTCCTGATCAAGGCGTTGTATGTTATGGCATGCACGAGGGGAAAGAAGTTCTTGGTATCCGTGTTAGCTGGAATAAACGCTACATTACACTTGCACCAGTGGCGACTGTACTTGGTCTTGCCTTTAAGCTTCAAGATCCAGACGGTTTATTGGGTGATAAGAAAGACGTTGGTATTACGTGTGCACTGATCCCGGCAGATCACGATGGCGTCGAAATCGGAGAGCGTCATGATCCACTAGGTTCGGCTTTTATGAATGGCCCAACACGCGGTAATGATGTTTTCATTCCAATGGATTGGCTAATTGGTGGTTCAGAGTACGCAGGAAAAGGGTGGCGTATGCTTGTGGAGTGTCTCTCTGCGGGCCGAGGTATCTCTCTGCCTGCTCTTGGAACGGCAATTGGCCACCTTACTACGCGCACCACAGGGGCATACGCATATGTTCGTAAACAGTTTGGTATGTCTATCGGTAAGTTTGAAGGCGTCGCGGAGGCGATGGGCCGCATTGGTGGTTTGACTTATCTGTTGGAAGCAACACGAACGTTGACGACTACTTCGTTAGATTTGAAAGAAAAACCTGGGATCGTTACCGCTATTGCGAAATACCATATGACGGAAATAGCGCGTACGATTTTAAATGACTCTTTTGATATTCACGCAGGCCGTGCTATTCAAGATGGTCCGATGAATTATCTTGCGAAGCACTATTTAGGTATTCCTGTAGCGATTACGGTTGAGGGTGCAAATATCCTAACGCGTAACTTAATGATCTTTGGTCAGGGTGCGACGCGTTGTCATCCATATGTGCTTAAAGAGATGGAAGCCGCAGCAAACCCAGATGCCAATGAAGGCGCCAAAGCGTTTGATGAACTGCTGTTCAAACATATTGGCCATGCGACAGGTAACACCTTTGGAGCGCTAGGCGCCGCATTGACGGGGTCGCGTTTTGTCAAAGCGCACATGAGTGGGCCAACGCAACAATATTACAAAGACATCACTCGTCTAAGTCGCGCGCTAGCAGTAAGTGCTGATTTCGCTATGCTGACATTAGGCGGAGACCTAAAGCGTAAGGAAATGATTTCTGCACGCCTAGGTGATGGTCTAAGTTACCTTTACATGGCATCCGCTGCGCTTAAGAAATACGAAGACGAGGGTCGTCAGCAAGGCGATTTAGATTTTGTACACTATGCCGTTCAGTACTGTTTATACAATGCAGCTAAGTCACTAAATGAAGCTTATTCTAACTTCCCTGTAAAGTATGTTGGTGGTGTACTTAAAGGCTTGTTGTTCCCGCTTGGGAATCACTTTGAAGCGCCGAGCGATGAGCTTTGTGTGAAGCTCGCTGAAGCGATGATGACGCCAGGAGCGCAGCGTGACCGCATGACACACCTTTGTTATATCGGAAAAGAAGAGGATGACAGCGTTGGCTTGATGGAGCGTGCGTTCTTAGCTATGTACGAAGTGAAACCACTTGAGCGCAAGCTGATGAAAGCAGCGAAAGATGGCAAAGTTGCACGCAAAGGTTTATTACATGATCGTTTGCAGCAAGCGTTTGAAGCGGGCGTACTGACTGAGCAAGAAATCGACCAGATCATGGCGGCGGATAAGTTGCGTTACCATGCGATTCAAGTTGATCATTTTAGTCACGATTTTTCAGAAGTTCGAACCAACGCTTCGAAGAAATCACACCTGAACTCTGCCGCATAAATATTAGGGTCAAAGATAACGAACAAGAGCACCTCCAATGAGGTGCTTTTTTGTACCAGATTGTCAGTGGTTAGTAGCATGAGTGCTCCAACCACTTGCATTTTCGCTGCATTTTTACAGAAATTAGGTGCGAAGTCCGGCCGAAACTTTTATCCTAGCAACGTTTTTTAAAGGAAGTTGAATATGATCATCAAACCTAGAATTCGTGGATTTATCTGTACTACTACGCACCCAGTGGGTTGTGAAGCTAACGTAAAAGAACAAATTGCTTACACTAAAGCACAAGGCCCAATTAAAAACGCACCAAAACGCGTTCTTGTTGTGGGTGCATCAAGTGGCTACGGCCTATCTTCTCGTATCGCTGCGGCATTTGGTGGCGGTGCTTCGACTATCGGTGTGTTCTTCGAAAAAGAAGGCTCTGAGAAGAAGCCAGGTACAGCTGGTTTTTACAATTCGGTAGCGTTTGAGAAATTGGCTCGTGAAGAGGGGCTGTATGCGAAAAGCCTAAATGGTGACGCTTTCTCAAATGAAGCAAAACAGAAAACAATCGATCTGATCAAAGAAGATCTTGGTCAGGTAGATATGGTGGTTTACTCATTGGCTTCTCCAGTACGCAAAATGCCAGAAACGGGTGAAGTAATCCGTTCATCACTTAAGCCTATCGGTGAGACTTACACCGCGACAGCTGTTGATACCAACAAAGATGTAATCATCGAAGCAAGCGTAGAGCCAGCAACCGAACAAGAAATCCAAGACACAGTAACCGTAATGGGCGGTGAGGACTGGGAACTATGGATTAACGCATTATCGGACGCTGGCGTGCTAGCAGATGGCTGTAAAACCGTGGCATACAGCTACATCGGTACTGAGCTAACTTGGCCGATCTACTGGGATGGCGCTTTAGGTAAAGCGAAGATGGACCTAGATCGTGCATCAGCAGCACTGAACGAAAAACTGTCTGCAACTGGCGGTAGCGCAAACGTAGCGGTACTTAAGTCTGTTGTGACTCAAGCAAGTTCTGCAATTCCTGTAATGCCTCTATACATCGCTATGGTATTTAAGAAAATGCGTGAAGAGGGCGTACATGAAGGTTGTATGGAGCAGATTTTCCGCATGTTTAGCCAACGTCTTTACAAAGAAGATGGCAGCGCTGCAGAAGTAGATGAAGTAAACCGTCTACGTCTGGATGACTGGGAACTGCGTGAAGATATCCAACAACACTGTCGCGACCTATGGCCACAAATTACCTCTGAAAACCTAAAAGAACTGACAGACTACGTTGAGTACAAAGAAGAGTTCTTGAAGCTATTCGGCTTTGGGGTTGACGGTGTAGATTACGAAGCAGACGTGAACCCAGCAGTAGAAACTGATTTCACACAAATCTAATTGTTTCTAACGAAATTGAAAAAGGCGCTCAATGAGCGCCTTTTTTGTGTCTTAAAGCTTTGTATCTTAAAGCTTTGTGTCGAATCATGAGCGCTACGTAAACCAACCAGCAACGCTCATTCAAAAGTAACTAACTCAGGATGATAAGGATAGTACCTGCGAGCGTCATTAAGATATTGGCAATCGCGTACGTACCTGCATAACCCAGTGCTGGGATTGTTGACTTCGCGTATTCGTTTACCACGTCCATCGCTGGCGCACATGTACGAGCACCGATGATAGCACCAAAGAGGAGGGCACGGTTCATCTTAAGCACGTAAGCGCCAACAAGGTAAGCTAGAACGACAGGAACCACACTAACGATAAATGCTAAGCCAATGATTTGAGGACCGACTTGAGTAAGGTGCTCAAACATTTTTCCACCTGCACTTAAACCGATACCTACCATAAAGAACATCAAGCCTAGGTCTTTGACCATGTTCAGCGCGCCTTGCGGCACATAACCGAAAGTAGGGTGGTTGGCACGTAAGAAGCCTAGAGTGATACCTGATAGCAATAGACCAACTGCATTACCAAGGCTGAATGATACTTGACCAAACGTCATCGTGACGAGGCCAAACATAATGCCTAAGATAAAGAAGCTACAAAATGCTAGTAGATCAGCCATTTGACTGTGGATCGAGATGAAACCGATTTTCTCAGCAAGACCATGAACGCGGCTCTTTTCGCCACTGACTTGCAACACGTCGCCTTTGGCAAGAACGATGTCTAAATCCATCGGCATTTCAATCTGCGCGCGTACCACGCGGTTCAAGAAACAGCCAAATTCTGATAGGTTTAAATCAGACAAACGCTTACCGGCAATCGCATCACTTTTAACGACGATTTCTTCTTCGACAATGCGAAGGTCTAACAAGTTGCGATCAAATACTTCTTTACCATTTCGAAAGCTTGGATCCAAACGCGCATGGCTATCTGGGAAACCAACCAGTGCGATTTCATCCCCTTCCTGCAGGATCGCATCGCCATCAGGGTGGGCTAGGATACCGTTACGACGGATGCGTTCGATGTAGCAACCTGTTTGACGATAAATACCTAGCTCACGCAAGTTCTTACCATCGGTCCAATCAATCAATTCTGGACCCACTCGGTAAGCACGGATTATTGGCAGATACACTTTGCGTTGACTTGAACTGCCGAGACCGCGTTCCTGTGCGATTTGTTGTGCTGAATCCGAGAGGTTTTGTTTTTGTAGTTTAGGCAGCAATTTGGCGAACATGATCATGCTGATCAAACCCACTAGATAGGCCATCGCATAGCCGACGGATAGGTTTTCTAATACCAGTGAAAAGTCCATGTTACGTGGAATCGTGGCTAGGCCGGAATTTAAAGCATCCTGTGCGCCAACTAAAACAGGCGTTGCTGTCAATGCGCCTGCCATCATGCCCGCAGAAAGTCCAAAATCGAGACCAAAATAATGGCTACAAAAGTACGTTAAACTGACTGCCGCGACTAATACGGTCATACTTAAAATAAAGTAATGTTTTCCGTCTCTGAAGAAGATACCAAAAAAGTTGGGCCCTGCTTCGATTCCTACACAGTAGATAAATAGCATAAAGCCAATGGTGAGCGCTTCTGGATTAAATGAGAAACCGAGGTGGCCCATGATGAGCGAGGTGATAAGAACGCCAATAGAATTGCCTAACTGCAGGCTTCCAAAGCGAATCTTACCAATGCCAAGACCGATGGCTAATACGACGAAGATCAGAAGAATCGGGTTTTGTTCAAGAAGGTGTACGACGTCTATGTTCACTGTGTGGCTCGGTAAAGTGGGTGCCAAAAAGATTAAGAGTTGCGAATTGTAACGAATAATCGCCAAAAGATAAGTGAATTTTTTTTGCTTTTGTCATTACTTGACGTAAGGAAATAATCTCTCTCATATTAAAAAAGCCGCATAGCGGCTTTTAAACATTCTTTGTTTCTTTTATTACAGTCTTAGCTGTATTACTCGTCGAATAGACCTAGGTGCTCTTTCGCGTAAGCTTCGAAGTCATCACAACCACCGATGTGCTCTTGGTCGATGAAGATCTGAGGAACCGTTTCTACTGGCTTACCAACGGTTTTTTCTAGATCCGCTTTAGAAATACCTTCTGCGTGGATGTCTACGTAACGGTAGTTGAAATCATCGCGTTTTGCTTTAAGTGTTTCTGCGTGTTCTTTCGCACGAACACAGTAAGGACAAGCTGGGCGACCAAAGATAACTACGAACATAATCTCATTTCTCCTAAAATTTATTCTTGTTGAGAGCGGATTGACTTTATGTCGTGACACGCTTTCATTTGTTGACCTAACTATGCCCGATCCAGATCCGGAAATAAAGTAGCAATTACCTGTTGTTTCAATAGGCAAATTCTATCGTATAAATACTAGGCATTTTCGTTACAAAGCGGCGCGGACTCGACTTTGAGTCGAAATTGGAATTGCTGAAAAATAAGGCAATGTATGTGAACTAACGCATAAAAACATACATTTTGTAAGGTTAATAGTGGCAAAGTGCACTGGGTCAATTTTTTTTCAATCAAAGCAAAGCACTCTAGAGTCAGTTGTTGTTTTGGGGAGGAAGTGTATGTTTCAGTTTATGACTGCGACACGGATTATCTTCGGCGAGGGCGCGCTCCAATCTTCGTTGTCTGTAATCAATCAGTTTGGCTACAGCGTTTTACTTGTTACGGGTAAAGATACGCAAAGAGCTACACCTATTATTAATTATCTTAAAGCGCAGAATATGCGTTATCAGCATGTTGCCATCAGTGGGGAACCCAATATCACGATGGTAGAAGAAACCGCCGTTTTGGGGCGCAAGTTTCAGCCAGATATGGTGATCGCTATTGGGGGAGGAAGCGTTATAGATATGGGGAAGGCACTGGCTGCTATCATCCCAAACCAAGGTGACGTTTATGATTACGTTGAGGTAGTCGGTCGTAATGTCCCATTAAAAACCAGACCCATTCATTTTATCGCCATTCCTACTACCGCTAGTACAGGCTCAGAAGTGACGCGCAATGCGGTTCTAAAATCAGGCCAAGATCAAGTTAAAGTAAGCCTCCGCAGCCCCGAGATGCTCGCTGATGTTGCGATTGTTGATCCCACATTAACCTATGGCACCGATCAATACACTTCTGGGCGAGGCGCAATGGATGCGTTTACTCATTTAATGGAAGCTTATGTTTGTGGTGATCCAAACCCACTGACCGATATGGTTTGTGAGGAGGGGCTGCGACGATTAAGCCGTTCAGTCATTGCGGGATGCAAACAAGACAACCACAAAGCACGCTCCGATCTTGCGTTTGCTGCTTTGCTTGGCGGCATGGCAATCACCAATGCAAAATTGGGGGCGGCTCATGGGTTAGCGTCGGCTTTAGGCGGTAAGCTAAATGCGCCTCATAGTGTCATTACCGCACGGCTAGCTCCGCATGTAATGCAAGAGAACATTAATGCAGCAAAAAGGGCCGGGCGCAGTGATGTGATAAGTCGTTACAGAAAAATTGCTCAGATCGTTACTGAAAGAGCAAATGCGAATGAAAATGATGGCGTACTTTGGGTCAAAATGGTGTTGGATAAACTAGAGTTGCCCCAACTTGGAAAGTTTGGTGTTTGCCAAACCTCATTTGAACAAGTCGCTGATGATGCGCTCAAGTCTGTCGCAATCAAAGGTAATCCACTTCCTCTTACGCAAGACAGGTTAATCCATATATTAGGGCTAGTCTGTGATGGCAGCGAAGAATGTGAAAGCATTGGAAAACGTCATTTAAGCTCTGTCGAAGTACTCAAACAAGATCATGACCTAACAGGGGTAAATGATTAAAAAGGGGAGCAATATTTGCTCCCCTTAGAATGATTTGGCTACTATTAAGCTGCCAACGTTTGATGTTTTTGCCTTGACCAGTACTGATTGAGGCAAAACTGACCAGATAAGTAGTAGCTGACAGTTAGTACTGGTTAATCGCTAGTATTGGCTGAGTTTGTCATAACGGCTGTCTTTTAGCGCGTCTTTCACTCGTTTTAGGTTTTCACGAAAACCAGTTCCGCGACGTAACGTAAAGCCTGTAGCGAGAACGTCGATAACAGTCATTTGAACAACACGACTTGCCATTGGCATGTACACGTCTGTATCTTCAGGGACATCCAGTGTGATAGCGAGTGAACTTGCTTTTTCAAGTGGTGAGTCTTTTGCTGTAATGGCAATGACAGTTGCGCCATTTTCTCGCGCTAGATTTGCAATTTCCACTTGGCTCTTAGTACGCCCTGTATGAGAAATCAGCACCACGACATCGTTATCACTGCAATTAATACAGCTCATGCGTTGCATTACAATGTCTTCGAAACAAGTGATAGGGATATTAAAACGAATAAACTTGTTTTGAGCATCACGCGCTACAGCAGAAGACGCGCCAAGGCCAAAGAAAGAGATACGTTTCGCTTGAGTCAACAAATCAACAGCGCGATTCACTTGCATTGGATCTAAACTATTTTTTGCTACATCCAAACAAGCCATCGTGGATTCGAAGATTTTATGCGTGTAGGCATCTGGGCCGTCGCTCTCTTCCACGTTGCGGTTAACGTAAGGTGTTCCATTAGCAAGGCTTTGTGCAAGGTGCAATTTGAAGTCAGGAAAACCTTTCGTATCCAGACGTCGACAAAAACGGTTTACAGTAGGCTCACTTACATCAGCCATCTTAGCTAATGTAGCAATGCTAGAATGAATAGCAGTTTGTGGCGACGCCATAATTACTTCCGCAACTTTGCGCTCTGACTTACTGAAATTCTCCAGATTTTTTTGAATTTTTTCTAATGTATTCATAGTGTTCACGAGGGTATAGAGAACAACTCGCTGGCTCTGTTAACGGACAGAAACATCCTAGCTTCTAGGGTAAGAGGGGCGTTAACGAAAGCAACCAGCGCCATAAAACCAGTATAAACCCGAACCACAATCTGGCTAAAACAAATACGGTTACAAATTGGTGAGAATTTGACAAGCCTCAAACAAAATGTTGTAAAAACTACAGAAATGAATGTCTCTTCGCACATTTGTGCCGCTTGTGGCACGATAATGTGACTGAGTTACATCGAAACGAAAGAAATTTTCAAGTCGATGTAATGTCAATCCAAATTATCCATTCAACATTCTGGCTAGGTAAAATCATTGATGGCTGCGTTACCGTTTTTATAGGTAGAGCCATGAGTAGCTAGAAGCTTTATTAGTGAAAAGAGTTCTTAGTTAAAAGCGTTCTTAGTGAAAAGCACTAGCTACTACATTGATACTTTGCTTTAGGCGATTTTGTCCGCAAATGTTCTGATAACGGATTTATCCAGATTGACCTCACTCATTCAAAAGATCATGAGTTGTGGATCTTTTGTACGGTTTCTTGAATTTTAGCCATTAAACTTGGTGCTTGCAGTGCAATTTCTCTTTGCTCTTCAAGTACCGAGCTCAGTATCTCATTCGTTGTTAATGGATTTGCCAACACGACACGAAACACGATGGTATTGAGATGTTGCCAGTGAGCTGGGTTAAGTCGAGTACGTGATACAAATGACTTACCCGTTTCACGTTGACGTTTTTGAATAAACTGAGTCAACTGGTTGATCAGCTCATTGAGCTTTTCTTTTTGTGTACCTTGCGCTTTTTCAAGCGCCAGGCGAATATCGCTCGGTAGATAGCGGTAGGTTAGCAAACAAAGCTCAGGTTCAGAAACGAGTTCAAAATCGTCTTGTTGATTTATCAGGTCTGCAAAGTAACGTGCTTTCGCGATACTCTGATCAATCAATAACTCATAACCAGGTCGACTGATGATATGCATAGCAGCATAAACTAGCATTGCCATACCTGAACGTGATCCCTCTAAGGTATGGCTTCCTAAATCTTTCGAACCTTTACGAAGAATATATTGAGCATGGTGCTCAATTGATTTCATCGCATCAGGGTCTTTGAACAGAACCATTCCTGCGCCCATTGGAATGTACAGCTGTTTGTGGGCGTCAATGGTAACAGAGTCCGCCAGTTCAGCGCCGCTTAGTAGATGACGATGATTGTTCGACATAAGAGTCGCACCACCCCAAGCGGCATCAACGTGGAAATGGCAGTCATGCGCCGCACAAACTTCTGCAATTTGTGGTAGCGGGTCAACAGTTCCGGTTTCTGTTGTACCAGCAACACCAACAACGGCTATCGGCTTGATATTGTGAGCTTCAAGTTCGGCCATTTTGGCTTTTAAATCATCCACGATAATGCGGTTATTCGCGTCGGTCTTCACTGCAACTAGGCCATCTTGACCAAGACCAAGGACATCCGCCGCTTTTTTGAGTGAATAGTGACCACGCTCTGAAACCAGTATGGCTAAACCATCATAGCCATAATGCTTCATGGCTTTGAATAAGCCTTCTTTCTCAACACCTTTGAAAGCACCATCTGCTTTCAGTGCTCGGTTTCTAGCTACCCAAAGCGCGGTAATATTCGCGATGGTACCACCTGAACAAAAAGCACCTAGCGAATGCTTAGCACTGTGCATCCACTTGGTATAGAAGTCGTCACTTTGGCCGTAGATAAGCCTGTGCAGCATACCAAGAACTTGACGTTCTAATGGTGTGAATGCCTTTGATGTTTCAATCTTTACCAAGTTTTGGTTCAGCGCGATCATAATTTTCGACAATGGCATTAAGAAATATGGCAAAGCTGATGTCATATGGCCGATAAAACTAGGTGCCGATGTATGAACGGAGTGAGAGACTAATGTATCGAGTAAGTGTTCGGTATGGTCTGATACAAACTCAGGTTGCTCAGGAATCTGAGCAGAAGAAAAGTCTTTTTCGATTTCATGTAAAGGCTTTTCTTCTGCAACGATATGTTCACGAAGAAATTCGTTAAGGTTTTGGGAAAGACTTACGTCAATTTTGGTTAACGTAGAATCAGGACCTTCAGGAATCGTGAAGATCTTTAGCAAGCTTTCAAAGCTAACGTCAGCGGTTTTTTGTTCCTTAACCATGGCAAAGAATCTTTGTAGTTATAGTGGTAATGCGAACGGCACAATCTAAACCAAAACGGGCGCAAAGTCCCGTTTTAATTATTGAAACCCATATTGCCAGAATGAAATACACTATCGTGCGGTTACTGGCATTTTAGTTGCTCAATTTTAGCAATGGATTGATTGTACGAGTTTAAAGCGGTATCGATCTGTTTTGGATGGCTTAGCAAATCGGCGAATGCTGAGCGCAGTTCGTAGTTTTGCGGGTGGTTAGTTGACTGGCGATCGCTGAACGTTTTCTTTGCAACTTCACCTAGTTTGTCATCACGTGTCGCTAATTGCTTTACATCGTGTTGTTCAAGCTTTAGCCAGGCTTCAACTGGCTGCTCTGTTGCTACTCGGTTGGGTTCATTTTTTAAGAAGTAATGCACGGCTTCACGGTTTAACTCAAAGTGATGTTTGCGTCCGTCTAGAAACCATTGACCAACTTCTTTCAGGTCTGGATATTGAGAGACAGTTAAATCAACTAAATCTTGATACCACTGTAGAGAAGCGTCAACGTAACCATCATATTTATTTGCGAGGCACTGCTGATCAGCAGCAAAAGTGAAAGTTGAGCTTGTAGCGAGGAGCGCTGCAACGACAAAGCGTTTCATTATTATTCCTTTTAGTTTTATCCGTTTTAACACTAATGCGAACGATACTTTATTTTCAATTGTGAGTGATACCCAAGTCGCGTTTAGTTTGAAACCAATAGCTTGAAACCAATGGTTTGAAACCAATAGCTTGTAACATTTGGCTAGAGGCTGTTTGGGTATATTTGTTTTCCATATTGTAATAGATGTTAAAACTTATTCCTGAGATCTAGCTAGCAAGTGATACAAAGAGAAGCATCAATACAGGTACGAGCAGGCTAAGAATAAAACCACTAACAATGGCAACGGGCACACACCGTACACCCCCCGTGGTCTGAATGACTGGAAGAGTAAAGTCCATTGCCGTTGCGCCAGCATAACCAATAGCAGTACAAGGGTAGCGTTGAATTAGCAAAGGAATGGCCACAAGAGCCAGTAACTCTCGCATGAGTTCAATAAGGAATGATGCGCCACCAAAAATTGGCCCAAACGCATCACCCATTAAAATGCCAGCAAGTGAGTACCAACCAAAGCCTGAAGACATCGCAAGGGCGTGATAAAGTGGAATGTCCAAAATGGCTGCAGCAATGACTCCTCCTAGCATACAAGTCACAATAATAAGGGCGGCAATCGCCATACCTTGCTTATTCAAGAGAATTTGCTTTAACGTCAGGCCACTATTTCGAAGTTGAATACCAATGAAAAACAGTAGTAAAAACAAAATCCATTCGCTTGCAGTATCCACCCATGACAGGCCAATCGGTAATAGTAGTCCCGCGGCCAAACCACCCCCAACAACCACGACAAGTTTGATTGACTCTAATGCCATAGAAGAAAGTGGTAGTTTTTTAGAGTTGTGATCCGTTTGAAGAGGGATCAATTTGTCGATAACCGGTAAGGCTAATAAGTTACATACACTTAAGCAAAAGAAAAAGGTACCAGCGTAAAGCAAGATCGTCTGTAAGTTCGTCCCTAAGTTATCAAGAGCGGCTAAGCTTAATCCCATTAATGATAAAATGACGTAAATCAGATAGGAGGTAGAACGGTTGATTTTCTCGAGAACAGAGGCACGAGAAATTGGTATTAAATACCCCACAACAAGTGGGGCAAATATAAATAGCATCCCTGAAAACATAAGACTCAGAAATTCCTTTGTGAGATAACCGCACTATTTCAGTATTTATTAGTAAATCTAATAAGTGAAAGAGCCTACGGAACGATAGTTTGTTGATTAAAGACCACTCGCTACGAGTACATCGCTAATTTTACGCTGAAAATCGACATTACTCATGTTACTCAACTCATAGAGTATTTCTGCGCCAGTGACATTAAACTCAACGTCATGATCTTCAATACGTTCATCTTGATTACGGAACATCAGTAAGTGGTTGGCTATTCTCGCGATATCCAAATAACTGACTTCAGGGCGTACATCGAGGTATTTTTCATTAGAAGAGACTTCTCTGAAATCATTATCAAACCCCCAACTTTCCAAAACCAGTTTACTTGTTGCTGAACAGCGAGTCTGGAAAATTTGTAGTGCGATGTCTGCGTCTAAGTAATTACCTTTGTCCAGATAGAGGTGGTATTCATTGATTAAGCAGAAAAGGCCGATATCCGCCAGTAGGCCAACTAATAGCGCTTTTTCTTGTTCAAGGTGACCGTACGTTGAAGGTTCATGCTTTCGAAACTCTTGAACCACCATGACCATGGTTGCGCCCAAATCTCGAGAAACGGCCGCACTCTTCATCAAAATGAGATTACAGTCTTTAGACAGATTGACAGAATGTTTCAACTGTTCAATGGCTTGTGCGGTAACAATGTCTCGCACTCGCAGGATACCTAAACGAGAAACCGCAGTACTTAAGTCGGTACAGGTAATGTTGCGACGATTGAAAATAACGGAATTTGCCACACGAATGACGACCGCAGCTAATCCTGGGTCTTCTAGCAATGCACTGGCCACATCGATAATAGTGGTGTTTTCTTCAGTGCATAGCTTTTGAATCTTTAAAACGACATCGGGGATCGGAGGTAGCGAAATTTTCCCAGTAGAAATCGACTGTTCTACCAGTTGTGCAAACTCTGATTCCAGTGCTTTTATAAGCTTGTCTTTATTATTTGGCAGCCAAAAAAATGATAAGTGTTCCATTTATATTATAGTGCTTAAGAACTTTTAGACAGTTTACCCTTACAACGAGTTACTTATCAATCAAATGAGAAGGTTATCGTTGTATTTGCTTAATTTGATGTTTGATTCTTGACGTTGAGTTCGTCAAAAAAATAGCATTATCGGCTAATTTTCGTGATAATTATCACGAATTTGCTAAGTGTTTTTTGTCTTATGTGACGCAGATCCTAACTTATTTTTTGTCGTTAAGTATGATTAGGCAAGTTGGTGAGTACAAATCACAAAAAATATCGCCAACGTAATAACATTTTATTCGCTTCAAGCTGCTGTATATCTGGCGACTCGCTAATCGGGGTAATTTATTCAGATTAAAGAGGTCAATGGAAATGACAGACCAAGCTTTTTTTAAGTATGTAAGCAGTTTTACTAAGTTTCAAAAACGTTCTATGTTCGGTGGAATTGGATTATTTAGCAATGATGCCATGTTCGCGTTAGTCAGTAATGATAGTTGTTACTTGCGTGGTGGAGATGGGCTAGATGAAGAGTTTATTCGACTGGATTGTGAAAAGTATAAGCACGTCAAGAAGCAAACCACGGCAACAGTTAATTACTATGAAGTGACAGAGCTATTTGAATCAGGTTATGCAGGCTTAGATGAATTATTAAGTAAATCCATCGAGTGTTCAGTGAAAGAGCGCAAGCATCAACGCTCTCTCGCAAGTAGACGTCTACGCGATCTCCCAAACATGCAACTTACCTTAGAGCGCATGGTTAAAAAAGCGGGCATTGATGACGTTGAAATGTTCTTAGAATTGGGGCCAGTTGAAACGTTTAACAAAGTCAAAGCCGCTTATGGTAGTGATGTTGACGTGAAGTTGCTATGGAAGTTTGCTGGTGCAGTTGATGGCGTTCACTGGAAGTTGATTCAAGAACCGCGTAAGAAACAGCTGCTTTCTATGTGTGAGTAGTGTCGTTGTTGCGTTACCTAATTTAAGCGAACGGAAACTCGTGACTTAGGTGTTGGTATTGAATAACGGTAGTAATGACTCATTTGGAATGAAGTTCGCGAGTCATAATATACAAAGTGTTGAAAAGTTAAAAGGAAGTTAACGTTTTTGACCGCTTCATGGCGACTGTCATTACAACGCAAAAGTTATAAAAAACCGAGGTTTGAGCTCGGTTTTTTTGATCGTGTAAAGCTTATATCGTTTAGAGCTTATACAAATAGAACTTAGATGGTTGCTTAGAACTTAAAGCGTGTAGTGAACATTAGTTGATCACCGTAGAAATTATTAATGCGAGCTTCAGCACCTAGAGAGAATAGTTCTGTGGAGTGGAAACGTGCGTAAGCTGAACCCATCCAATCGTCATCGTTGTCGATAGAAACATAGCCAACTTTACCGCCCACTTCAAGTTGAGGACCAAGCCACTGGCGAACACCTAGGTTCAGTTCCATACCCACATCAGCGCTGCTAGAAGATGATGGCTGAACGACGCGCATTAGCATTGCACCGGTTAGGTCTGCCCAGTTGTTGACTGGAGAATGGAAACCAAAACCAGCTGCAGAGTCGAAATCGCCATCGAACTCAGAGTCGATACGAGCAATAACGTGTGCATTTGGGTGGATAGACTTACTAAAACCTGCACCGAATGTCACTGGGCTTGCGCCAATACGTGCTTCGAAATAGTCGTAGCTAAAGTTGCTCATAGTTGCAGGTGAGTTGTAATCGTCTGCAGCTAGAGCGTGGTTTGATGCCATAAGTAGAGCCGCGGCTAATAATGTTTTACGCATAACTAACGATAAACCTTGTTTAATTTTCCCGTGGGCACAAGTCATTCCAATCGCTGCAAATAACGAGTCATGTTAGCTTGTTATTACGCTAACTATGAACACGGATTTACTTTGATTGGGATAAACACTTGAACCGTAATCTGATTTGTTCGACATCATAATAAAAACGGTGGTCTACGACCAACAAAAATGTGTCGATGTTTTGTCAATTGACTCAATTGTGCCAACTAAACAGCAAAAAACGCGCCACCTCAACTCGACATGGCGCGTTTTCTAGATTTTTTCTTACTCACCGAAACTGGCGCGCCTCTCTGACATGGCATTTAAAATGGCTTCTGAATCGAGAATTGCCGTCCAGGGAAGTAAGTTGTCATCGTTTTCTATCATAAAAGCAGTCAGTTGAGAGATGATTGCTGAACGAAGAGCCTCTCCTTGCCATGGTTTAGCAATGTAGTAGTCGAGACTCGCATGGTTAACGGCTTCAACCGTGTCTTCAAGGCCAGCTTGTCCGGTTAATAGTACTTTACGTGCCGATTTAGTGTCGTTATTTTGACTCAATTCAATCAAGAAGCTGATACCAGTTTGTTCTGGCATGATGTGATCACACAAGATCAGTGCTAATTTGATGTCTTCTTCCGCCATTTCTTCTATCACTTGTTTGGCTTCTGTGACGGATTCCGCTCCTTCAACGATAAAGTTGTCTTCAAATGGCATCAGATCTTGAAGGACACTCTCTAAGACTTCTCTTTCGTCATCCACGCACAATATTAGATACTTAGTCATGCTTCATCTCCTTCTTGAGTAATAGGTAACCAGACTGTCATGCACGTGAATTGGTTGAGTTCTGAATCAACGTCTATCCATCCTCGATGACTGGCTACAATTTGTTGGCAGATAGAAAGCCCAATGCCCAAGCCAAAATTGCCTTCTTTCTTCGTTGTATAGTTGAGCTCAAAAATTGCTTTTTTCTGTGACTCTGGGATCCCACTGCCGTTGTCTCGAAAAGAAATGACGGCGTAGGTTTGTTGATGTTTTTTGACGAGTTTTGACTGGATAGTCAGTATCCCTCGTTCAGGAAAAGCATCAATCGCATTAGATATGAGGTTGGTCCAAACCTGTTGCAGTGCTATGGGTTGGCATAATGTTTTTGGCAAGTCAGCATATTCTGTTCTGACAGTGTGTAATTTGAGCTTGTTTTCAAAGATCACTAATGTGTCTTCAATGCCTTCATGGAGATCGGCAAAATGCAACGTCTCATCATCTGAGCGAGCATAGCCTTTGAGGCTTTTTACCATATCGGCAATTCGAGCTGCACAAACGTTAATTGAACGCAGAGAAGAGCCGACTTGATGATAGTGCTCAAATGTAGCGAGCATATCGAGCGAATGGTGTTTTTGTTGTTTGATTTGCTCAATAAGTGCTTGATCGGTCTCTAAGCCTAAGTTAACCATTTTTTTGGCCAACGCTCGTTCAGGCAATATATGGCACAGTTGTTTTACTCGATCTCTTAACTCCGAAGTGGAGGCCGGTTTGGCCGTTCGTGCTCGGTTTAGTAGTGCGACACCTTGATCTTGTATTTCGTGACTTGGGCGCGTTATTAAGAGTTGTTCAAGGGTTTGGGTAAGGTTTTCAACCCCTCGTAATATGGCGGCAATTGGGTTGTTAAGCTCATGTGCTACGCCTGCAACAAGTTGTCCTAGCATGGCCATTTTCTCACGCTCAATCAATTGTTGATGGGCAGACTCTAATGATTCTAACGTTTTTTGTAGTTGTAGTTTCGTGTTGATGCTGCGTTGAAGCCGTCGATTGAAATGTCGTAAAAGTAGGTTGGTAAACAGAGGCAGTAAGTTTGAATCGCTTTGCATGACTTTGCGAAATACATTTCTATCTAACTTGATGACCTCAGTTTGAGTCAGGGTTAATGCGGTAGAAAAGGAATGTTCACCGGTGACAAATGACATGCTACCAACAATGTTACCTTTCGAATGACGGACGACTTCACGTTGCATACCAAGCTCATCGCGTTTATATAAGGCGACTTCACCGCTGGTAATAAACCACAAAAAACTATTGGGTTCGCCTTCGGTGGTCAGTAAGTGCTCTGGAGAGTATGTGCGACAAGCGGTTGTATCCTTGTTTTGCTCGAAAAAATCTTGCAGGGCAGTAATGACTTGTTCTGCCAATGCGGAATCAGACAGAGCATGATAGTCATTTAAAAAACCGGCTTGAAAATTACTCATTTGGTTTTCAATATGAGCACGGAGCAATTTATGTTGGTCAAGGATTTGGCTGTAATTAAGTAGCTCGTCTTTGTCATGGCGTAAGACGAACTGTGTGAGCTCTTTTTGTGCCGTATTGAACAAGACATTATCAGGAAGTGGCTTGGTCAAGCAGTGATCAAGACGCCCCTCATTGACGGCAGTGAGAATGGCGTCAATATCCGATGAACAGCTGATTAGTATCTTCCGAGCTTGCTCAGTGTGCGGTTTGCGGTCCAGACCAATCAGAAAATCAACACCGTTAAATTGGGTGTGATGGCTTGCGATCACGAGCGCGACGGTTTGCTCTTTTTCTTCTAAATATTCAAGAGCGTGTTGGGCTTCTTCAATTGACTCCACAGAGAGGATGTCAAATTTACTTGAGAACGCGGACAACTCTAACCGAAATTGCTCGGCACTGATGGGGTTGTTATCGAGGCACAATACGGCGTAACGGTTCACTGGCGTTAAGGCTCCGGTAATAAACTTGCGTTGTTCACCATAGCAATTTTGGCATACTCTGGTTGAGAGCTAGGTTTTATTCTGAACTTGTTTGAATAGATAACCGTCAATACTCTGATTTATCTCAATGTTTTAACCTCGCAGGGTTTAGGTTAGACTGAGTACAAATACTTAAAAAGTGACGTTATGGAAAATTTACGAAAAATTGGAGCGATTGGCGGTGCTGTCGCGTTGGCACTTTGTTGGCCACTTGCTGTTGGTCAAATCGGACAATCCATTATTGAAGATGGTATTGCGAATATGAACGACGACATGTTTAAAAGTGAAATCGTTCAATATGACCGAGGCTACCTTTCTTCCGTTGTGCATACGCGCTACACCGTTATCGACCCGGTATTGAAAACGGAGTTAGAAAGAGATGGTCTGGCGACGACATTTGATGTAACGAGCCAAGTTTCACATGGTTTGACGAGTCTAAGTGCGGATTCGGAGTTGGTCGACAATGACATGTTACCTCTAACAATGCATAGTCAAACCCAACTGAATGGGAATACAGAATTTACCTTGAATTTGGACAGTTGGAATTACCAAAATGAAGCGCAAGGCGTTTCGGTATCAACCAGTCCAATGGAAGTGACGGGAGATATTACTGTACTAGGGGATCTCAATTATGCGGTTTCTATCCCATCCGTTCAGGTCGATTTTGATAATGGTGAAGAAATATTCCTCAATAAACTGACCGGTCATGGAAAAGGAAAACAAGCAAAAGGTTATTGGCTCGGTGAGCAAACATTCTCACTGCAAAAGTTGGATGTGTTAGATGCGTCACTTACTCCTATTTTTGTCATTGAGAACGCAAGCTATAGCGGAGTGACAAAACTAGATGAAGCTGGAGAGAAGTTAAACAGTAATCTCAATCTCGGCGCGCAGAAAATGCATTTAACCGATGGTACGGTTGTGGATGATTTTAAGCTGGATTTCTCGATTGCAGATGTTGATAGCCAATCATTCGACCAGATTATGTCGATTTACCAAAGCTCACCAATGCTGGATACACAAGAAATTGAAAGTTTGTTGCCTTACATCGATACTTTATTCAGTCAAGGTTTTAACTTGTCGGTCAATGAACTTTCTCTTGCGTTTGGTGAGGGTAAGTTCCGAAATGAGTGGCAACTTTCTGTACCTCAAGGAACCGACAATATTACACAAGATCCGATGAAGTTAATGATGGCGACAACGGGTTCATTGAGCACTTACTTCTCAGATGAACTTGTCGAACAGTATCCGTTTATTCAAGAGGGCATCGATGAGTTAATGGTGATGGAGCTGATTGAGAAAAAAGACAATGGCTATGAGTTAAAAGCACAAATATCGGATGGCAAACTGAAATTTGAAAACGGTCAAGAGTTTCCTTTGATCACTTTGCTGATGCCTGCTTTGATGCAATAGTCCTGACAGCATATTTACTAAGCTGTAAGTTAAAAAGTAAAAAGTAAAAATGATTCGTGCAATTCATTGTTAAAAGCATTATCTGATATTGCTTGATAATTATGACGGTGATCGAACGTTATTTTTATACAAAATGAGTTTTTATCTTTTTCAGTACAAAAAGAGGTCGTAAGACCTCTTTTCTTGTTTTTATCCCCACGAAAACGTGATATTAATTTCGTAATCTTTACTTAGCAGGAGCAATGAGCATCATGGAACAAAATACGGATAACGTATTTAACTTCAGTGCAGGGCCAGCAGGTCTGCCAAAAGCAGTTATGCAGCAAGCACAAAAGGAGCTAATTAACTGGCAAGGTCTTGGTACTTCAGTGATGGAAATCAGTCACCGAAGCAAAGAGTTCATCAAAGTTGCAGAGGAAGCAGAACAAGATCTTCGCGATCTGTTAAGCATCCCTGACAATTACAAAGTGCTATTTTGCCAAGGTGGTGCTCGTGCTCAATTTGCAGCGGTTCCGCTTAACCTACTGGGTGATGCTAAAACAGCGACTTACATTGATGCTGGCTACTGGGCAGAGAGCGCAGTAGAAGAAGCAAAAAAGTACTGTGAACCCGACGTATTTGACGCAAAAACAACGATTGATGGAAAAATCGCGGTGCTGCCAGCCTCACAGTGGAAAATACTACCTGACGCGGCTTACGTTCATTTTTGTCCAAACGAAACCATTGACGGCGTTGAAATCAATGAGTTGCCTATTACAGATAAACCAATCGTCGCCGATATGTCTTCTACGATTCTATCTCGTGAAATTGATGTATCAAAATATGGCGTAATTTATGCTGGAGCGCAAAAGAACATTGGTCCATCAGGCATAGCAATTGCCATTGTACGTGATGATCTACTTGGCCTAGCCAAAAAGGTATTACCGAGCATTTTGGATTACAAAGTATTGGCAGAAAAAGAATCCATGTTTAATACGCCACCGACGTTCGCCTGGTATTTGTCTGGTCTAGTATTCAAATGGCTAAAAGGACAGGGCGGAGTTAAAGCGATTGAGCAAGTTAACCGCGATAAAGCGCAATTACTTTACGAGTTCATCGATCAATCAGATTTTTACCGAAATGAAGTACACTCGGGTAACCGTTCATTGATGAATGTGCCATTCCAACTTGCGAAACCAGATCTAGATGGTGTTTTCTTAGAACTTGCAGACGCAAAAGGTTTGAAATCACTAAAAGGTCATCGAGCAGTGGGTGGCATGCGAGCTTCTATTTACAATGCAATGCCAATTGAAGGCGTACAAGCGCTGGTTGACTTTATGCGAGAATTTGAGCAGCAATACGCTTAATCACTCGCTGTGGTATACTCATTTAAAGCGTCGCAATTGCGGCGCTTTTTGTGTTTATTACTGCAATGCTAATGCCGATTTTTTCCGATGACTGCTTATTTCAATAGGTGCTGACTACGCGCAAGATGTATTGTGCTAGTTTAACTCCGTTAAGTGGAAGCATACGCACATTTTCATTGAGCTTTTTTGAATGCGCGATTTAGGTTCGTTACTTTTGTTTCATCATCAACTATAGAGAATCCTCGTGAGACAACTTTGCCTGGTATTAATATTTTGCTTCTCTTCTGTGACGTTAGCTCAGAGCATTCAAGTATGGAGTGGTATTGAGTATTCAACCGTTGCTGAAATCAAAGAACGCTTTGAGGCCGAGACAGGTAACACGCTCACGATTAGGGAATTCGATGTCAATAATATTCGTTCAGAGCTTTTATTGGCAAAGCAGACAAGCATCACTGTACCGGATGTGATTTGGGTGCCATCTGACTTTCTTGGTTTACACGATTATTTTGATTTGGCAGAAATTCCACTAAGTTGGATAGATAAACAGAAAATAGAGCCCAAAGCATTGGAGTTGGTCACCGTTGGGGATGCCATCTATGGGGTTCCGCTCGGACTCGGTAATCACTTAGTTTTGTATGTGAATGCTAAGCTGACGGACGATCTTTATCCGACTTGGGAGAGATTGCGCAGTTTGGCAGGCCAAGGACGGGCTTCGCTGGCAATGCAATACCCCAATATGTATTTTTTGATGTCATTTATACCGATGTTCTCGGATCATCGTTTTGACCCCGTTACCGCATTTGATACCGAGGCTTTGGCTGCAGCGCTGACGTTTTATGGACGGTTACTTAAAGATGGTGTGCTTCAAGGTAGCTATACACAGGAACAAGCTCGTGCTCAATTTGTGAATGGGGAAGTGCCTTATCTGATCGATGGGGATTGGGCGTTAGGTGAGCTAAGGATGCATTTCTCCGATGAGTTGAAGATAAGCCGTTTGCCAACGTATAACAATCATCATATGCACTCTCTAAGCGGGGGTAAAGTGTTAGCGTTTAATGCGCAAGCGATGCTCGTTCCTGAAAAACGAAAAGCGATGAAAACGTTAGCAATGATTGTTCAAAAGCCTGATTTTATTGAAGACGTTATCATAAACCAGAATCTGATATCGACCAATCAAACGATTAATCGCAAGTGGTATGACAAAACTCATTCCTATTACAGTGATCTTTACCGAGAGTTATCGCCATCTTATGTAATGCCAAGTTCGGTGGAAATGGCGGTGACATGGGAAGCATTAATACGCGGCTATAAAAGATACAGTGCAGGCATGCCCGCAGAAGAGGCGGCAAAGTTCGTCATTGAGTTCATTAATGAGCATTCTGAGCGTATTCACAGTAGTAGGAAATCATCATGATAAGTTTACGTAATATTTTAACGTTGATTGTTGTGATGGGCTCTTTGTTACCGGCGTATTGGGTCGGAACGACGATGATCGACAAACACCAAGACGATCTCTTAGTTCAAAAAGCACTTAAGTTAGAAAACAGCACCAAAGGTATTCAAAAAAGTATCAAAGAAGATCTGACGTTTATTACTAACTTAACCAGTTGGTATTCGAAAGATCGTTTGTTGGTTCAAGGAATGGACAATGTTCTTTATTCCAGCATTATCTGGCAGATGATTGCAACGTTTGAAGAGTTGGCAACCAATGTTAGCACGACCTACATTGTGGATAAGAATTGGCAACCCATGTATGAAAGCAATGGCTCTGTTTATCATCTGGAGAAAAGTCGGTTATTACAAAAAGTCCGTGCGGCCACATCGGTTTATAAACAAGGTAAGATGCTGCATACCACTTATTTTGACGAGGGACTGGTATTAAAAGGAGGACAGAACGGTATTGCATTAGTGAGCCCTTTGTTGCCTTACACGCTGCTTCCTGAATCTGAATATGAGCCTCAAGGTTATATTGTGGTGTTGATCTCTTATCAAAACCTTATCCAGATATCTCAGCCATTTTTGTATAAGCAAGAGAGTGTCGATTTCCATTATGGGGATGTCAGCAATACAAAAGGAGATGGGGATCGCCATCTTTCCACGGTAGAGATTCCAAACACGCATTTTGTTGAGCCACTTGATATTTCGATGATCCATTCCGTTTCTAATGTTGTCCGTGATCAGGAGTTGAAGCAATCTAAGCAACAATTGAACAATATCATTATCGCAACGTTAATCGTGACCTTGTGCATTGCCATATTGGCGAGTCGTTGGCTAACCCAGCCAATTCGACAAATGGAAGAGGTGGTACGTAGCTTTAAAGACAACGAACGCCCCGATCTACAATCAAAAAGAGTTCAATTTAAAGAATTTAAACAGTTGATGAGTTTGCTGGACTCGATGTGGCTGCAAATCACCAATTATGTAGAAGAGCTAGAAATTCGGAACCAAGCCTTGCATAAAGCAAACCAAAGAGTGCAAGAGACTAATGCGCAGTTAGAAAACTTTAACCAAGAACTGGAGCATTGTGTTGGTGAGCAAACGGCAGAATTACGAACTAACTTAGCCAGAGAAGAAGCCCATAAAGCCCACTTGATGACGCTCATTAACTTTACTACGAGTCATGCCGGCGTTGGTTATCATGCTATACCGGATTTAATTAATTCAGGCCTACTTCGATTGTTTCCTCATTCAGATATGAGTTTTAGCTTTCTAAGGCCTAAAGGAAACCGTATTAAAACCATGTGTTCTTCTCATGGTGAGATCTTAGGCTATTTTGATTATGGTTCTTATAAGATGAATGATGAAGAGCGACTCCTACTCGAATTGTTCAAAAAACAGTTGTACTCCTGGTTGGAGCTTGAGGATTTTGCTCGAAGAGATAAATTGTCTAAGTGCTTTAACCGTAAAGCGTTTGATGAAGATTACGAATATGCTTGTCAATCGGTTGCCCAGAATCGTTGGGGGGCGATGGCGATGATTATTATCGATATTAATGGTCTAAAAACGTTAAATGACACTTATGGGCATGACCGAGGCGATATCCTTATTATGAAGTCAACGCGCCTTATTCGCAGTATCTTGGGTGATGGTCATTCTTTGTATCGAATTGGGGGTGATGAGTTTGCGGTGATTGCCCAAAACCATGGTAAGCAAGAGTTAGAATCGCTTGTTGCCGCGCTAGATTCTGTACAGAACGAGCAATGGATTGAATTGTCTGAGAATCAGCGTTATCCAGTTAAATTTTCGGCTGGTGGTGAGACTAGCGAAGTAGCTCCGCTAAACAGCTTGATCTCCATTGCTGATGAAGCGATGTACCGTAAGAAAAGAGAGTATTATTCCTTGTAGTACGTTACAAAGTGCATTCTTTTGACTAAAGCACTATGTTGATTCATCTATTCGTCTTGTACAAACAATGACGAAATTGGATGAGACAAAATGTAAACGGCCAGCATAGGTTTTCCTATTGCTGGCCGTTTTATTAGAAATGCTCGTCCATGGAATCTCAACGAACTTGAATTATGTTAATTGGAGCTTTGTTAATTTGAACTGCATCTACTCTAAATACGACTTACTTAGTATGGAAAATTTGCTCTGTTTCGAGTGATGTCAAAGCACGAATTTGGCGCCATACGTAGTAAAAAATACCGAACATCATCAACATACTTGGAATGGCTATCATTGGGTAGCTGTATAACGTGAGCTTGCCTAACTCTTCATTGAAAGCAGCAGTGCCCGCAGGGCTAGTCACAATCCATGTAGCAAGGAAGTAGTTCATTGCTGAAGAGAACGCAAAAGTACTTGCGAACAAGTAGTTTGATGACATGAGGCAACGCTCGAACTCGTCAGTACGCCCATTTTCTGTCAACCGCTCTTTGATTAGTGTGAGGTTCAAAATGGTGTCGTTGAGTAGCATCTTTTGCATAAACGGGTAGCGTGTGAACGTCGACCCCAGTACTGCTAAACCAATAAGACCAGGAATTAAAGCCTCTTTAAGTGCTAACCAACGTGTATCAAGTTCTAATAAACCGATGCCACCAGTTAATAGCACGCTGACAAAGCCTAGTGCAGCGATAAAGTTAAACTTTTTATTGCGAATAAGATCCATGCCGCCGTAAATAATGGGAAAGAGCAAAGCAACAATGAGTGCCATTGCTGTTCCCAAATGCTCTTCGCCACTAAATTTCATCAAGATGAAAGAGGGGATGAAGACGTTAAAGAGGATCTCGAATAAGGGATTCGACTTTTTTGTGGTCGTGTTACTCATAATTTCTAATGACTCTATTGTGTCGGATACGATTTCACTTCGATGGGAAGTGTTTACTGCTCAGCCGCAGATGTAAAGCATTAAAGCGTCGGTTTATGTAACGACTTATGAAATAAACAGTGCTGAGTGCATAGTCTATATGCCGCAGAATAATTATATGGACAAAAATCAGAGGTGAGAAGATCGATGTACCATAAGAAAGGCTCACCAAACGATGAGCCTTGTGTATAAATGTTGTCGCTATAAAGATTGCCACAGCTGATGGTATCGGCCTTTTTGTGCAAGCAGCGTGTGGTGATCACCTTGCTCGATGATCTCGCCTTGCTCCATTAAGCAGATGTTGTCCATGCTTTCGAGCTCAATTAAGCGGTGAGTGATGAATACGACTGTTTTATTGCTAAAGTGCAGCTGGAACAATTCCATTACTTTTTGTTCAGTGCGCTTATCAAGACCTTCAGTTGGCTCATCAAGAAGTAGAATAGGGGCATCTCGTAATAGTGCTCGAGCAATACCAATACGGCGTTTTTCGCCCCCAGATAGCTGACGACCACCATCACCTAACCAAGCGTCTAGCCCTGGTTCATCTAACAGATTTGCCAGTTCCACTTTGGTTAGAATTTCGACAAGTTGATCATCACTTGCTTCTGGAGCGGCAAGTAATAAGTTATCTCGCAGTGTGCCATTTAAAACGTCCACGCGCTGGCTTACTACCGTGATCGCAGCACGTAAATCAGACTCACTCCAATCTTGAAGTGGAGCACCACCAATACGCACTTGGCCTTTGTTTACGTCCCAGTAGCGACATAGCAATTGTATTAACGTTGATTTACCTGAACCCGTTTGACCAACGACCGCCGTTTTTGACCCAAGCGGTAGTGATAGCGTGAGATCCTTTACTACTTTCTGCTGGCCATCAGGGTAAGTGAAATCAATATTGTCGAATTCAATATCCAGTGGTAAATCTGGTCGTTCAGATTGCTCTGGGAAGATAACGTCAGGCTGTGCCAGAATGACGTCATTCAAACGACGTGCAGAAGTTAAGGTTTGACCCAGATATTGGAATGCACCTGCAATTGGCATGAGGATCTCAAAGCTTGCCAGGGTTGCGAATGCAAATAGAGCAATCCAAGGATCGGGCGCTCGACCACCAACACCATCCGCCGCAAACCATAGCATAACCACCAACGTTAGTCCGTTTGCCAGCATCAGCAAACCAGAAGCCATACCAGTGAGATTTGCGTTTACGAACTGGTTCGACAGCAGTTGATTTTGCTTTTCAAGAATCGCATTTCGGTAACGCTCTTCCGCGCCAAATAGACTCAATTCGCTGTAACCTTGCAGCCAGTCTAATGTCGCAACGCGTAGCTGAGCTTTATTATGAGTGAGGTGCTCACCATTGTGTTTACCAAGTTTGTAAAACAGCACCGGCCATATCAGGAGCATAACCGTTAAGATGCCGCCTAGTAGAATAGCAAGGTGCCAATCGAAGAACGCTAAAACGGCGGTCATCGCTAAAATGCCGAAGATACCAACAATTACTGGACTAATAAGACGCAGATAAACGTGGTCCATTGCATCGACATCAGCCACTAAGCGATTCAGGAGGTCTGCATCACGTAAAGTTGAAATACGGCCGGGAATAAGCGGTGCAAGCTTCTTAAAGAAGAATATCCGTAGGTCGGTCAGAAGTTTGAATGTTGCATTATGGCTAACAACACGCTCTCCCCATCGACCGGCGGTTCGTGCCATCGCTGCACCACGTACTCCTGCACCTGGCAACATGTAGTTGAAAGTTTCACGTGCAATGGTGAGGCCCGCAACTGCCGATGCAGAAATAAACCAACCAGAAAGAGTTAATAGCCCAATAGAAGCCGCTAGAGTGAGGAATGCTAATAACATGCCTAACGACAAGCCAAACCAATGTTTCTTATACAGCTTTAGATAAGGGAGTAAATCACGCATCTAAGTTCCCCTTGTCTGATTCACGTTGAGCGAGGTTCGCTGCCAACATTTCTTTAAATAAACCATCTTGAGAGGCTAATGTAGTATAGTCACCACGTTGAACGATTTGACCTTGTTGCATAACAAGAATTTGCGACACATTTTGTAGTGGTGCAAGTTGGTGAGTGATCATCAAGTTGGTGGTAGACGCCGTGTATTTAGTAATGCCTTCCATAACAAGCTTTTCACTGCGCGCGTCCAAACTGGCTGTCGGTTCGTCCAGTAACCAAAAACGACCATTTTGCAACATCGCACGTGCAAGCGCGAGACGTTGCGCCTGACCGACAGATAAACCACCGGAACGGTCGGAGACCTGGTAATCCAAACCGTGCATCTCAACAAATTCAATACTATGAGAATCATGGAGTACCGAGTGCACTTGCTGATCTTGAATATTCTGCTTACCAAGAGTGACGTTGTCACGAATATTGCCGTGAAGAAGCATTGGGTTTTGGCCAATCCAACTAATGGCTTTACGCCATGTGGATAGATCCAATTCAGACAATTCATCACCGTTTATCTTCAGGCTGCCTTTGTATGGCATAAAGCCAAGGATAGTATTCACTAAACTGGTTTTACCGGCACCACTTGGTCCGACTAACGCCGTACTTTGGTTTGAATCTAGTGTGAAACTCAGTGGGCCTGCCAACTGCTTTCCCTCAGGGCTAAAGATAATCAGGTCCGTCGCTTCAATATGAATGGCTGAATTTGGCTCTATTGCTTTATTGCCATTTTTGACTTGGTCAACATCTAACTCAAGAAACTCTACGATACTTTCGGCTGCACCAACAGCTTGCTGCTTGGCATGATAAAACGTGCCAAGGTCACGCAGTGGTTGATAAAATTCAGGGGCAAGAATCAAGATGAAGAGGCCCGCGAATAGAGTGACCCCTGTACCGTAGTAGCCAAAGTTGAGCTCACCAATGTAGCTAAAGCCAAAGTACACCGCGGTAATTGCGATAGAGATAGAGGTGAAAAACTCAAGAACAGCTGAAGATAAGAACGCAATCTTTAACACATCCATGGTGCGAGTGCGAAATACTTCAGAGGCCCCTTTCAGTGTCTCTGTTTCGGATTGAGTGCGGTCAAACAGACGAATGGTTGTCATCGCTTGTAAACGATCATAGAAATGACCGGATAAGCGTTGCAGTGCTTTAAAGTTCTTGCGGTTGGCATCCGCGGCTTTCATACCAACAAGTGCCATGAACATCGGAACTAACGGAGCAGTGATAAGGAAAATTAGACCCGCAGCCCAGTTAATAGGGAAGACCACCACGAGGATGATAAAAGGCACGAGTACAGACAGTGACATTTGTGGCAAGTAGCGAGAGAAGAAGTCTTGCATATCTTCCACTTGCTCTAAGATCAGTGTTGCCCAACTACCAGCAGGTTTGCCTTTAATGTAAGCGGGGCCAAGCTGGTGGACTTTATCTAGAATCAGTTGACGGATGTAAACGCGGATTTGCTCACCACAGCGGTAACCTGCGATTTCGCGTCCCCACGTACAAGCTGCACGTCCAATAACGGTGACGCCTAATCCGACGAAATGCCAAACAAGCTCATTTTTGTCGACATGTTCAATGATTAACTGATGAAGAATGGAGGCGAGCAGGGCTGCTTGAGCCAATAAAAACACGCTTGATAGTACGCCTAGGCCTATCGCAACCATTAGCCAGCGCTTGGCCAACTTACTCTGTTGCTTAAGCCACTTATTCAAGCTGCTTTGCTTTTTCTTATCCATTATGAAGGCTTAATGATAATTGTTTTAATGAGGCGGTAGTATACAAAAGAAAACCCAGCGGGAATACCGCTGGGCTGTAAGGATATGACACAAATGTGAAAAGTTATATGTCAATATATCTTAGTGAGCAAAGGTTATTCAGGTAGTGCATCTAGGAAGCGTTCTGCATCTAATGCGGCCATACAACCTGTACCAGCAGAAGTGATTGCTTGACGGTAGTTATGGTCCATCACATCACCTGCGGCAAAGACACCTTCAACACTGGTTTGTGTTGCGTTACCCTCAAGACCTGATTTAACGATGATGTAACCGTCTTTCATGTCGAGTTGGTTTTCAAAGATTTGAGTATTTGGCTGGTGGCCGATTGCGATGAATGCGCCCATGACTTCAAGATCTTCAGTTGCACCATTGTTTACATCTTTAATGCGAACGCCGGTGACACCCATATCATCACCTAGCACTTCATCGAGTGTACGATCCGTATGGAGAATGATGTTGCCACTTTCTACTTTGTCCATCAGTCGTTTGACGAGGATTTTCTCTGCGCGGAATGTGTCGCGACGGTGAATGAGGTGAACTTCAGAAGCAATATTCGATAGGTAAAGTGCTTCTTCGACAGCAGTGTTACCACCGCCTACTACTGCTACTTTTTGGTTACGGTAGAAGAACCCATCACAGGTTGCACATGCCGAAACGCCACGGCCTTTGAACGCTTCTTCGGATTCTAAACCTAAGTATTTCGCAGATGCACCAGTGGAGATGATCAATGCATCACAGGTATACTCCGCCGAGTCACCTTTTAGACGGAACGGGCGTTGAGACAATTCTACTTCGTTGATGTGATCGAATACGATTTCTGTTTCGAATCGCTCCGCGTGCGCTTTCATGCGCTCCATCAAATCAGGACCAGTCAGTCCTTCCGCGTCACCTGGCCAGTTTTCTACTTCTGTTGTTGTGGTTAGCTGACCACCTTGCTGCATTCCCGTCACAAGTACCGGATTTAGGTTAGCACGTGCTGCGTATACCGCGGCAGTGTATCCGGCTGGACCAGAACCAAGAATTAATAGTTTACAGTGTTTTACGTCGCTCATTATGGCTCCAAAGAGGGCAGAACATTTCTCTCGATTGTAGGGAAATTCTCCGTGCTTTAAAAGCATAAACGGCGGCCTCTGATCGAATTAATGGTTATAGGTTAGAACTTGCTGATGTTCATAAATCGTGGTTTTAATGCAGCATAAAATTCTATTTATAGTAGAGAACGCTAGTTTCAAATGTTGCCAATGCTCATGTTTGAATGTTTAATCTATTTTTGGTTGAAATTTAAGCATAGTATGACGTTTTATGTAATATGTTGAAGCTATCAACGTCAAATGCTGGCAATTGCAGGATATTTGCGTATCCTATGATGTAAATTAAATGTTAAATAAATAAACTAGATGTGCCTCATTAAAGGAGTCAATGATGTTACATTCACGTGAGAATACCCTACATTTAACCCAGCTCAGCATGGCAGCCATTGAGCAGCTTTCGCCATCATTTAATGGCTTACCACGCACGGAACATGCAGATGGCCAATATCGTCTTAGACGTTACTCTGTGGTTGGTTTTGAAAATGGACAAGTTGTGGATTTAAACAAGAACAGTTTTGTCCAATCTTCGGATATCAACCGATTTCAAGGCGATGTCGTTCGTCAATTTGAACCGATTGAAAAGGAAATCATCTCAAGCGAGGGATTCCGAGAGATGTGTGCTTTGTTTATGAACGCGAATCATTTAGCGGATGGACAAGAAATTGAGATTCATCAGATTCGAATCACGGCCATTTATGATGAAACCCAAGTTGCCCCAGAGGGGGTACACCAAGATGGATTTGATCATATCGCTTTAGTTGGTGTGGGGCGTCATAACATCATGGGGGGGGATATCATGTTATATAGCAGTCATAACCAAGCACCGTTTTTTAGGAAAGTGTTAGAGAATGGAGAAGTGGCTATGTTGGCAGACAGTAAGCTGTGGCATAACGCCGTCCCAATTCGCTCTGTTATTAATGATCAAGAAGGTCACATGGATGTTTTTGTTTTGACAGCAACGGACAAGCGCAATGAACTTCAATCTTAATCAGATCAGAGAGCAATTCCCTGCATTGGCTCAATATCATAATGATCGACCGGTGACATTTTTTGATGGCCCGGGCGGGTCGCAAGTACCGAAAAGGGTATTGGATAGTATGGTTAACTATCTGGGCCGTTTTAATTCAAACCTTGGTGGGCATTACTTTTCTAGCCAAGCAACCGTCCAAGTGATGCAGTTGGCGAGAGAGTCTGCACAAGCGCTTTTGAACGCACCGTCTTCAGGTAATATTGTGTTTGGCGCAAACATGACTTCTCTTACTTTTCAATTGAGTCGTGCAATCAGTCGTGACTGGAAAGAGGGCGATGAAATTATCGTTTCTTCATTAGATCACTATTCAAATGTATCGAGTTGGCAGCAAGCTGCGCAAGACAAAGGGGCGGTTGTTCATCAAGTTCGAGTTAATGAAGAAGACTGCACATTAGATCTCGACCATTTGAAAAACTTGCTCAATGAAAAGACCCGTTTGGTTGCAGTGACTTACGCTTCCAACACGACAGGCTCGATTGTAGATGTTCGACGTGTCGTTGACATGGCCCATCAGGTTGGTGCGCAGGTGTATGTTGATGCAGTTCATTACGCGCCTCATCATTTAGTGGATGTGCAAGAGCTAGAATGTGACTTCTTAGCATGTTCTGCGTACAAATTTTTCGGTCCTCATGTCGGTATTGCATACGTGGCAGATCAGTGGCTACATACGGTTAAACCATATAAGGTTGAGCCTGCCACGAATATTGGCCCTGGGCGCTTTGAAACGGGCACGCAAAGTTTCGAAGGATTGGCTGGCGTCACCGCTGCGGTGGATTACTTAGCACAATTTGGAGAAGCAGGCTTGCCACTTCGCCAGAGACTAGAGCAAAGTTACGCTTTGTATAATCAACATGAAGAGCGATTAAGCGAACATTTTTTACAGCGTTTAAGCGCGCTTGATGGTGTTAATTTATTCGGTATTAATCACGAAAGCAGTCAACATCGAACGCCTACTTTTGCTTTAACATTTGATAGATACTCTCCTGAATTTATTGCTAAGACGTTAGGGGAGCACAATATCTGTGTGTGGAATGGTCACTTCTACGCCTTGGGTTTGGTACGTCAATTAGGCTTAGAGGAGTCGGGGGGCGTGGTTCGTATCGGCTGTATGCACTACAACACCACGGCGGAAATAGATATGTTGTTTGATATACTGGAAAACATCCTTGATGCCTAAGTGATACTATTTTTAGCAAACAAAGCTCGAGTGATTGACTCGAGCTTTTTCTTTTTGGGAAAAGTAAATGGCTTAAGCACTTACTTCTATTTCGTAAGATGTAAATTTACGGATGTTGATAACGCCAGTATCAAAGATCAAATATTGACCTTTAATACCTTGCAGTGTGCCGGAAACAATCGGGTTTTTGTCAAAGTTGTGTGACGTGATCTTGATTGGGTGCTGCTGAACCGGGTAGCTCAAATCGGTAATATTCTCAGTCAAAATTTCAATTGCATCATCACCATACTGTGATTTGATCTCTGCAATCTTGTCTTCTACTAATGGTAATAGTTCTGCAAAACGCGCTTTTAACGGCATTGGTTCACCGTCGCCTTTTAATAGCGTTCTCCAGTTAGTTTTATCGGCAATGTGTTTCGCCAATTCCACTTCGATTAAACCTGAAATTTGACGAGTTTTCACCTTGAAAATAGGCAGGCCTTGAGTTGCACCTTGGTCAATCCAACGTGTTGGAATTTGCGTGTGGCGTGTAATACCTACTTTTAAGCTAGAGGTGTTTGATAGATAAACGAAGTGGTCAACCATACAGTTATCTTCGCCCCATTTCGGCTCGCGGCAGGTGCCTTGTTCGTAGTGACAAGTTTCTGGCTTCATAATACACATATCGCAGCTTGCTAATTTCTTCATGCAAACGAAGCAATGACCTTGAGAGTAGCTTTTTTTAGTCTTCTTGCCGCAAGCGCAGCAGTAAATGTTCCCCGTATGGGTGAGAGTCAGAGTTTGACCGAGAAACGCACTCAGATCGACTTCTTCATCACCTACAGGAAGACGGTAACTGACAGCACCGTCAAGAGATGCACGCATTTTATTTAGCGTACCAGTAGCAATTATTGACATGACATTACTCATTATTGTGTTTTTGACCAGTATATACCTTACCAGCCTATAGATGGAGAGGAATGCTTCAAGGAAACCGACTTAAACCTGTATTTGTTGCTTTTTTTGCAGAATGAGGGTGCCTGACGTGAATTGCTTCGCAAATCAGAGAGTTGTTTCAAAATCATACAGACGTAAAGCAAGATCACGTTTAACGTGTGCGTTGTATGTATTTAAAGTGAGAATGTGAGTTAAAAGTCACTTTTTTGACTTGCAAAAATACTTTATTTGCAATGGCAAAAATCTTTCGGTACATTGCACGATATAAATAGGGCGATTGATAGTTACTAGGCCAATCATGATGAAATGGATACACAAATTTGTTTTTACCTTGTCGATATGCACGATCAGTTTGGTTGCGCTTTATGCTTTGCTTGGTGATACGCGCAAGCTTGTGGTAACGCCGGAACAGTTCAATATCCATGCTACGAATGACGCAAGTGCTAATGGTCTTAGCAAATCAGAAATCACATACAATGGACAAAGTCTCACTTTGGACTGTGATTTACAGAAAAGTACATACGCTTGGCCGTATTGTGGTATTTCGGTCTATACCGATGTAAAAGAAGCCACAAAGGGATTAGATCTCTCTAGCTACCATACCATTCGTCTGACTCTGCGTTATGAAACCGCGGGTATTGGGGAGAACCCGAACAAAAATCTTCGAATTTACCTAAGAAATTACAACTCCGCATATTCTATTCCTCAAGATGAATACACCATTAAATACAATGGTATGCAGTTTTCACCTTCCAGTTTTAGCGAAGTGATTGAAATTCCAATTAAGAATCTTCAAGTGATGACGTGGTGGCTAAACGATAACAATGTTGCCATAGAGCACTCTGCTCCTGAGTTCTCCAATATAACTCGAATTGATTTAGCGACAGGCGCTGGAGCGGCACTGGGCAAACATAAAATCGTTATTGATAAGATTGAGTTTGAAGGTGCGTATGTCGAAGAGTCGACATTGTTGTTTGCATTACTTTTTTCATGGATGGCATTAGGGCTTGCATTTTCATTACATGAAATGCGTAAAAATAAAATTGCCTTTGATAAAGCAAGCAAACGTCATCGCCATTTAGAAAAGGTGAATAGCACACTAAGAGCGCAAAATTGTGAATTCGCTGAGTTAGCACACCGTGATGCGTTAACGGGTGCGATGAACCGTCATGCTGTACATAGCTGGTTAGAACAGCAAGCTCGCCATGTTCGTTGGGGGTATGAGTCGTTTTCAATCCTATACTTGGATTTAGATAAATTTAAGCGCGTCAACGACAAATATGGCCATCAAATGGGGGACGATATATTGCGGGAGTTCGTGATGGTGATTGCGAGCAATATTGATGCAGATGACCGTTTGGTACGATGGGGTGGAGAAGAGTTTGTTGTTTTCTGCCCGGAAACGAATATCGAGCAGGCCGTTAAAAAGGCAGAAGCGGTGCGCAAAAGTGTTGAAAAGCATTTATGGGTCCATGGTGATACGTTGACGTGCAGTATTGGTGTGGCTCAAATGGAAAATGAACGAATTTCAGAGACCATGGCAAGAGCGGATGAAGTTCTTTATTTAGCCAAACGTAACGGGCGAAATCGCATCGAAGTTAACTATGGCAGTCAAGTAAACAGTGGCAGTCAAGTGAACACTGGCTCTCAAGTAGATAACGGTGGTTAAGTGAAGTCAGATACTGAACCTCATTTTTAGGCCCGACAACGTTAATCCCCACAACTAACTTAATCTCAACAACTACTTTAATTTCAAAAACCAATAAGAAAAAATGGTGGCCGATTGGCCACCAAAGAGAAACTGCTGCTCAATCTCTTTGTGAGGGGGGAGGTGATTACATTTATCACCAGAACAGCAGTGTGTTGTGGTTTAATTTACCAAAACAGCCAAGCAAATAGCGTCAGCGCGCCGATGCAGGCAATATTTAGAATTACCCCGATCCTCATCATTTCTTTTTGCTGAATGTGGCCTGTACCAAAGACAATCGCGTTTGGTGGTGTTGCGACTGGCAACATAAATGCACAAGATGCAGCTATCGCGATTAATGCGGAAAGAATGACCGGTGACAGCCCTAGCGCTTCAGCAATCGTGGCGAATACAGGAACAAGCAGCGCAGCACTCGCCGTGTTACTAGCAAATTCAGTAAGGAATACGACGAAAGCGACGACTGCCAGGATAGTAAGAAACACGCCCGCTTGTTCTAAGAAACCTGTCAGACCATGTGCAAGAAACACACTTGTACCCGTTACCTTTAAGACATTGCTAAGACAGATACCACCACCAAAGAGAATGAGTACACCCCAGTCAGTTGTTTTTTCAATGTCTTTCCACTCAACGGCGCGAGACGCCCCCAATAGTAGAATTGCACCGATAGCAACCAGCGTATCGAACTTGGCAAACCCGCCTAGCATGGCATTGATCGGTTTACTAAAGATCCAAAGTGTTACGGTTAAAAGGAAAATAGCTAAAGTCACCATTTTTCCGTTGGTCCACTCCACAGGTTTATGAGAGAGCTCGAAAGTATGGCTTAGATCCGGCTTAGTGACGGTGTATAGAACTAAAACAGCGATAGGTAATAAAATTAGTGAGATAGGTAGGCCGAGTTTCATCCAGTCGATAAATCCTAAGCCAACTTCTGCGGCTGCAATCGCATTGGGCGGGCTTCCGACCAATGTTGCAATACCGCCGATTGAAGCACTATAAGCGATACCAAGCAGTACGAATAGAAATGTACGATGGTTTTTTTCTGCATCTAATTTGCTCATTACGCCCAAAACAAGGGGTAACATCATTGCTGTCGTTGCTGTATTTGATATCCACATTGATAGTGCTGCACTCACACCAAACAACATAAAGACGGCCACCGACATTTTTCCGCCTGCGATGAGCAACACTTTATCAGCGATAGCGCGATCTAGCTTTTGTTTATGTAGTGCTGCTGCGAGTGCAAAACCGCCTAGAAATAGGAAAATGATAGAGTTAGAAAAATTGTTGAGAGCAGTTTGGGTATTAAAAACTCCGAGAAATACAGCAAGCAATGGGATTAAGAGCGCAGTAATACTTACATGAATTGCTTCGGTTAGCCAAAGAATTGCAACGAACACTAAAATACACAATCCGGTCACGACTTTGGGGTCAAAGGGTAGCGTGTTGAATAGCAAAACAAACAGCATGATATTGAACACTAAAATCATACTGTTGCGAGTGAAGAACCAGTTCTTCAATGTCACAGCAAATGCGGTCATGGTTAGGCTCCTTTATTCCTGCCGTTTTGTTGATTTATTATGGCAAGGTAACTGACTTGTAGTTATTTATTAATTAAATGTTACATGCAAGCGCGGGTGGGATTTACGGAGATTGAACCAAAAAATAAGAAAATGTGACGCCAATAATTGGAAATGGGTAGAAAGCTACCCATTTAGTGGTTTGGTTTTCGTGGTAAGAATAACACCAGGTATACAAGAGTCGCGTCGAGCGATGATATAAGCTAGTTAGCTTGTTTTTGTTGGACGGATTCTTTTTGATCTTGTGCTTCTAGAGGAAGCCCGTCCGTGACGTGTGAAGCGTGTATTTCGTCTTCAGTGTTCGCCTTGTCGACCGCGACAATAGGCACTTGAGGGCCAAGGAAACGAGGCTGGGTATCCATGATGTAAAGGTCTAAAAAAGCTTTTACTCGAGCCAGCAGTTCACGAGTACGCATTGAGGTCTTTTGTTTCTTTGTCGTTGGACCCGCAACCGCAAGACACTGCGCATCAATATTATAAGCATCAGCAATAAACAGAGCTCGTTCACAATGAAAGCGTTGTGTCACGATGAGGAAGCGGTCGGATGCAAAAATCTTTTTTTGCTCGGACGATAGAGTCGAGCGTGCGAAACCCTGCATAATCAAGGTGAATCACCTCTTCTGGTACACCTGCTTTTAGTAGGTCACGCTTCATCGTCCATGGCTCATTGTAAGAACGGTGCGCGTTATCTCCACTGAGGAGGAACTGTTTTATCTTACCTTGTTTGTAGAGTTCAATGGCTGAGTTTATTCTGTGGGTGTAATAGGTATTGAGTGTTTTTCCGATGTATTTACTAGTGCCAAGAACAACCGCCACTTCATGATTCGGAACTTGCTCGTAATTGGTATAAATTTGATCCTGTGCTTGAAGTACAACCCAGCGGTCAATTGCGATAACCGTGCACAATAGGCCGAGAACAGAGATCGACAAAACCAAAGCAAAACGCTTCCATGACAACTTAAGCTTCCACTTTGACCTTATGCGAGAAAACAGCAAAACGTTCTATGTCCTTTATGAAAAAGAGTCTCTCATCATATCTTATAGAATTAAAGAGAGAAGCCCAGAAATGCCAAAATATGGTTAGGAGGATGAAAAATAGCTTAAAAAAGAAAAGCCCCCGCAGAGCGAGGGCGAATTATTAAACAAATCGTCTCATTGCTTAGAATGCTGTGCGTTTGTAACGGCGGTAAACTGGCTGCCAGAATGCTTGGTCAATGGCATCATTCAGTGCTTCGTCAGTAATTTCTAACGCAACACCTTGCTCAATCGCTTTTTTAGCAACAGCGAATGCAATCTTCTTCGATACCAAATGAATTTCTTCTAATGGTGGAAGCAGTGCTCCGTGACCATTGATGGCAAGCGGAGAACAAGTCGCAAGTGCTCGGCTTGATTCCTGTAACATTTCGTCCGTTACTCTTCTTGCATTAACCGCAAGCACGCCAAGACCGATACCTGGGAAGATGTAACTGTTATTACACTGGGCGATAGGGTAAGAACGCCCCTCATGTACGACGGGCTCAAACGGGCTACCTGTTGCAACAAGAGCTTCACCATTTGTCCAACGAATAATGTCGTTTGGTGTTGCTTCAACACGACTTGTTGGGTTTGACAGTGGGAAGATAATTGGACGCGGACAGTGTTTGTGCATTTCTTCGATGACTTCTTGGCTAAATAGGCCTGGCGCACCAGAAACACCGATAAGTACGGTTGGTTTAGCGTTGTGCATCACATCAAGTAGTGAGAAAGCATTCCCTTCCATTTCCCACTTCTTCGTGTTGTCGAACTTCTGAACGAGACGCTGTTGGAAATCAAGTAAGTTCGGCATGCCTTCTTGTAGTAGGCCCCAACGGTCGACCATGTAAACTTGAGATCGTGCTTTTTTATCAGAAATGCCCTCTGACACCATCTGAGCGATGATCGCTTCGGCAATGCCACAGCCTGCTGAGCCCGCACCTAAGAAAGTAATACGTTGCTCAGACAGTTTTGTTCCCGCAGCTTTACATGCCGCAAGTAGTGAGCCTACTGTGACTGCCGCGGTTCCTTGAATATCATCATTGAAACAACAGATGCGGTCTTTGTAGCGTTCTAGTAATGGCATCGCATTTTTTTGAGCGAAATCTTCGAATTGGATTAACGCATCTGGCCAGCGACGTTGAACCGCTTGGATAAATTCCTCAACAAACGCATCGTAGTCAGGGCCTGTTATACGTGGATGACGCCATCCCATGTACATCGGATCCGCTAAACGTTGAGGGTTGTTTGTACCAACATCCAGCACGATAGGCAGCGTGTAAGCTGGGCTGATACCACCACATGCGGTGTACAGTGATAGCTTACCGATAGGAATGCCCATGCCACCGATACCCTGGTCACCCAAACCTAAGATTCGTTCGCCATCGGTTACAACAATCACTTTTACGTTATGGTTTGCTGCGTTGTTTAACAAGTCGTCGATGCGATCACGGTTCGGGTATGAGATGAACAAACCACGGCCACGACGGTAAATGTTAGAGAAGTTTTCACAAGCTGCACCCACAGTCGGAGTGTAGATGATAGGCATCATCTCTGAAATGTGGTTTTGAACTAAGCGATAAAAAAGCGTTTCGTTTGTGTCTTGGATGTTGCGCAGGTAGATATGCTTATCCATGTCACTTTCGAAGCTTTTGTACTGACGGTAGGCACGCTCTACTTGCTCTTGGATAGTTTCGGTCGTTTCAGGTAGAAGACCATCTAAGTTGAACGAGCTGCGTTCTTCTGTCGTAAATGCACTGCCTTTGTTCAAAAGCGGAGTTGCCAAAAGAGCCGGTCCCGCAAAAGGGATATAGAGTGGGCGCTTGTCGTTGTTCATTGGGTGCCTTTATGTAGGGTTGTGGGATGCGGGTAAAATTCTAACGGGTTCAGTATTTAGTTGTAAACAATCGTTGATGCACATCAACGTAATGTCGCAAAAAAAATTAATACCCGATGAAAATATCGTCAGTATAGGCGCTGTAGTGATTCCTAAAGCAAGAATTTTTCACTTGAGTATAATAGGGCGCTCTAACCACATACGATCCTTTCATTTATGTCTCAATTGCCTATTGATAGCTTAAAAGCTGAATTTGACCAACTCGTAAGTCACCATCATCTTGTGGTTGAAGCTGAAACGGGGTCCGGTAAATCGACTCGTTTGCCAATATGGGCTGCCAATCATGGCCGCGTTTTGGTCATTGAGCCGCGTCGAATTGCTTGTACCTCATTAGCTGAATTTCTGGTTGAACAATCAGGTCAAGCATTAGGCACGAAAATTGGTTATGCGATTAAGCTCCATGCTCACTTTGATGAGAACACACAAGTTGTGTTCGTCACACCTGGCGTTGCATTGCGTTGGTTTGCAGAAGACAAGCTTGCAAACTTCGATATTGTTATGGTGGATGAGTTTCACGAGCGCCGCTGGGATATTGATCTCCTTACTGCAATTTTAAAGCGAGAAAATCAGCATCGTTTAATCGTCACTTCTGCAACGTTAGAGGGCGAAAAACTGGCTGAGTATTTAGGGGCAAAAAGACTTCGTTCTAATGGGCGTTGCTTTCCCGTAACGGTGACATATCGGGCGCGTGATAGTCGTTATTTGCCCAATAAAAAAGGTTGTGAGAATGATGTCGTAAGTACCGTCAAAGAAGCGTTAGAAGATGAAGATGGCGATATTCTGGTCTTCTTACCCGGGCGTAAAGAGATCACTCAATGCGCTCAGATGTTGCAGCATATTGAAGACGTGCTGGTGGTCAAATTGCATGCATCGGTGAGTGATGATGAAAGGCACCGTGCACTTACCACTCAAAATCAGCGCAAAATAGTGTTAGCGACCAACGTGGCGGAGACGTCTTTGACGATTCCGAATATCCGTGTCGTGATAGACAGCGGTTTAGAGCGTCGGACTATTCAACGAAACGGGCGTACTGCTCTGATGTTGACCAATATTTCTAAAGCCAGTGCCGCACAACGAATGGGTCGAGCAGGCCGGGTTTCTGAGGGAGCGTGCATTCGTTTATATGGTGAGCATGCGCCACTGGAACTCATCACGCCACCGGAGCTTCATCGTGAAGAACTCGTGGAGCCAATGTTGGCAGCTGCTTGTTGTGACTATCCCTTGTCGAACCTTTCATTTCTTGAAACATTGCCTGAGAAATCATTAGCTTTGGCCGCGAAAACGTTGCGTTCAATGGGAGCGATTGACGATCAAGGTAATGTCACTGACCATGGCAAAAAGGTTTACCCGCTGCCGATTGATGCTTTGTTTGCAGATTTGGTTACCCGTATTCAAACAAAAGCAGAAAAAGAGGCGATGATCGATTTGGCAGCAGCGTTATCTGTACCTGCTCAGTTGTACCAGTTGCAAAGTGGAGAGGCAGCAGAAGCATTAGACCAACAAGAAACATTCGGTTGCGATGTGGCCTTGATGATTCGTCTGGTGCGTGGTGAGCAGCTGCCCGGAGTAAACGTTGATGTGAGTGTCTTAGAAGAAGCACAGGGTTTAGCCAAACAGATGCGAGCGGTTTTTGAATTGCCCGATCTTGAAGTAGCCTCGCGTTATAAACGAGACGTATTGGTTAAAGCGATGGCTAAACTGCATCCAGAGATCGTATTTGTGCGGCGTGAACGTCGGCGAGATGCGCTTGGTAATGGCATGATGGAAATGATGGTTGGTCGCAATAGTCGGTTCCCAGAAGCAAGTGAAGCGGCTTTGGTTTTAGATAGCCACAGCTTACCCGGACGAGGTGTAAAGCAAACGCTTAATCTTGCTTCAGTTATGATGCCAATTTCGCTCCGTTTGCTTAGAGAGTTGGAACTAGGTGAGTGGCAGCAAGGCGAAACGAATTATGAAGAAGAATCGCCACGCGCCACCATGCATTTGGTTTATGCCGGTCGTCGTATCTTTACAGAGTACCAAGCACTTAAAGGTGAAGTTGCAGTTCAATCCATTGCAGAGATGATTGAAGATGAAACGCTGTTGCCTGAATTTGCGCCACTAAGAAAACAACAAATTCAGCATTGGAAGATCTACAACGCACTTGGGTTAAACTCAGATCTTATCGATAAAGGGGCAATTGAAAATCTGACTTTTTCATCGTGGTTGGTCGAACAATTGGAAACTCTGGGTGTAGAGAGTATTGAAGATATTGAGTTGTTCGAAGCGAAAGACATCCCATTTAAAGGCGTTCCCGAGTGGGAATACGAGGATTTCGCGGAGAAGTTTCCATTAAAGCTGGTTTTAGCGGAACTAAAGCTCGATGTTGAGTATTTTGTATCTCGAAAACTGGTCCACGTCATTTATGTAGAGGGAAGTCGAAAGGCTGATCCAAAGCGGTGGGAATTGCCTCGATGGTCTGGATGGAAAGTTCAGTATAAAAAGGCGAGTCGAGTCATTGACGTTAAATGATAGTGAGGAATCGTTCTTTGGTTTGTTTATTGCTGCTTTCTTTCAAAAACGGTCATCCGTTGGTTGTTGTTTATAATTAAAAAATATGAATTAAATCGACATTCACACATAGCTAATATGTGTATAGTTTGTTATGAGATTGATTTTGATATTTCCTTTTGTAAATAAAATCAGGAATAAAAGACCATTGTCTTATATCCTATTGCTATATCAAAGTAATTGTACGATATTTCGTATAACTCAATTTTGTTGAGTGTAGAGGTATAGGATGAAGCACCAAGGAAAGATATGCATTGAATTCGACTACACCAGTTTTTTAGGCGCATCAGGAAGTAAAAAATGGACCTTCGTTGAGGCTTTTTCTACTATTGCTCCTATTTTTGGTTTGTTGTGGAAGCAAAACATCGCAGAATTAAGTAAACCAGAGGATCGTCTCTGGGAAGCGGCATTAAAATCGATGTCTTCACGTCAAAGCGACGAATCAAATCTCGTGAAGTTAGCAAAGCTAGCTCAGCACGAGGGAATACAAGAACTACGCGTAGTCATGCCTTATTCGTTAGACTCAGAACAAATTGAGTACATCGAAGCTCGAAGTCAACTAAAAGTAGATATCACAGAGCAAGACGTACTTAACTTGAAACTCTAACGAGAAGTATTAAATCAATAAAGCGACCGCACAACCGGTCGCTTTTTTTGTTTGGATTCCGGTTGATTTTTAACCGGGTAGCTAATCAATCAGCCCGTATTCTTTGCTAAGAATTTCAATGATCTCAGCTTTTGGGTTATCACTAAGTGCGATTGGTTTTCCTGTGATCTTTTCAGCAATACCAATGTAAGTGCGAGAAATATCCATTAACGATTCGACAGGCAGATCATTATCGCGGGCTAATGCTTCACGCTCGGGCATACGCTCTTTATTGAGTAGAATGTCCGGATCTGGGAAGTGGTTAAGTAAGAATTGGCGGAACCCTTCTTTTGAGTTTTCAACAATGTTGCCCGCTAAGTATTCTTTTGTATCCCAAATACGTGAAGAATCCGGTGTGCCCACTTCATCCATGTAAATTAGCTTTTCGTTACCAACGGCGTCATGTACATAGCCAAACTCAAACTTAGTATCAACAAACGTTTGGTCAATGGCTTCAAGCGCATCGCTAATAACACTGAAACCGTCTTTTAATAGCTTTTCGTATTGCGCGATGTCTTCTGCACTTGAGAAGTTAAATGCTTCAAAGTTGTCGACAATATTTTGGCGAGTAATATTCACGTCATCCGCTTCAGGAACGCCTGGAATACCTTTCAAAATGCCTTTAGTTGATGGTGTCATCAGCAGTTCTGGTAGGGCTTTGTCTTTCTCTAGGCCTTCAGGGAGTTGAATACCGCAGAATTCGCGTTCACCATTCGCATAAGCACGCCACATCGAACCAGTAATGTACTTACGGCAGATCGCTTCTATTTTAACTGGCTTCGCTTTTTGAACAATCCATACAAAGGGGTGAGGTATATCTAGAATATGGCTATCAGCTAGACCGTTATCTTTAAACAGTTTAAACCAGTGATTCGAAATTGCGTTTAGTGCGGCGCCTTTACCCGGAACGCCTTTTAGGCCGCCCTCACCATGCCAGATACAATCGAATGCAGAGATGCGATCACTAATTACCATAATGGCTAATGGCGCATTAGGTGCGACATCGTATCCTTTTTCTTTGATCAGTCGTGCACTGTCTTCTTCTGTTAGCCAATAAACAGAGCGAACTTTTCCACTGTGTACTGGTTTTTTTGTGCGAATTGGCAGGTCGTCATTGACGGCAAGTACTTGATTGGCAAGGCTCATTGCGACATTCCTATCATATTATTCAAACGTCATAATAGAGGATATATTCAGCAGAAAATTAACGCTAAATAAATCGAATGTGGGCATCATACCAGAACTATTTTAACTCGCCAGATAAAAAGCAAACGTTTGCTTAATTTTCTTGAAACATAAAAAAGCCTCCCAAAACAAGGAGGCGAGATGCAGGATGGATAACGTCGATCTTATTAGTGGTACTTATTCACACTGCCTTCGACGAAAAAGACTTCACACTGATAACGTTGAGCAATACTACGAAGCATTGACTGATTCATTGGTGCAATCTTACTTGATGCAACAACGGCACTTGCATTGCCAGAACGAATCGCCTTGATGACGATTTCAACTTCAGAAAGTTGTTGAGATGGTTTCATTTGAATGATGTTTTGACAGTGAATATTAGAACCAGCAAGTTGTTCAAAATCAGGGCGAGGGCACTCAGACGTAAACAAGATCCATTGTTTTTGTTGAGACAACACGGCCAACTTAGAAAGAAGTTGGTCAGACACATCCATAGGTTGCGTTGTTTGCGCCAATACGTTGTAGCGTGAGTATGTATGAGATTGACTTTGTAACTGCATCTTACTGTTCCTTTATACATGCTGTATTCCTATACAGTAGTTTGTTTTTGGAAAGTGATCAACACATTTTTATGAGTGTAAGAGCGTATATGGATACGGAAAGTTACATTAACTTACATTAAGCTAATGAAATTAAAGGTTATTTTTGAATTTTGTGCTATGTGGGATAGAACAGGGAAATGTGAAGTGAGCGGCATATAAGAGGTAAAAGTCATCAATGATAATGACTGTATATACAGGTGTTCAGTACTGTTCATACAGTACTAAAAGGCTAAGTGCTGGATAGCTAAATCGAGCTAAATAAGCCCTTTGGGTATAAGTGGTATCAAAAAAGCGTCTTAAAAAAAGACGCCTTTGAAAATCAGTTCCGTTGATTTTTTGTTTAGCCTAATTGCTGTGCCATGCGTTCGCGCATTTTCATTTCGCCTTGGTTGAAAAGGCGTACATCGATTTTTGCAATGTCGTAGCAAGATTCGCAAGAACGATTAAATTTACCATCGAGGTAATCATGACGAGCAACAAAACTAGGTTTTTTGCACCAGTCGCAGGTGCCTTCTTCTGTGAACATTGATTTTCTCCCCACCTACATGAATTTGAGTCGCTAGGTGTTATTTTTCGCGACTATTATGACATAGAAATCATATTGAAGTTAAATGTCTGTTAATTCGTTTGAGAGCGAGATCGATTGCGAGCCTTTGATTTCAGGAAATAAGATGCCAAAATAGAAGCTATTGAGTGATTGTTTACTGTTTTGTAACATTTTGTGAAATTACGTTGAAAGCGTGATTTAAACGTTTCATTTCTTCCTCAGAGCCTCTCGAATCAGGGTGATAGAGTTTTGACAATTGTCTGTAGCGCAGTTTCAGTGCTTTACTGTCAGGAATTGAGTGAGGTGTATAGCCAAATGTTGCACAAGCAATGGCCAAGGTATGACTCTCTGACTGGCTTTTAATTTTTTTAAATTCTTTGAAGACTTTTTCTAGCTGACCTTTGAGCTGTTTGTTTGTAAATTGAAGCTCATTTACTTGTGTTTGTAGGCGTTGAGATTCCGACACATCGTTTACGGTCTCCGCTTTCGTTTTTATGGTGTGTCTACGATATGCACCAAATCCAAGTAATATAACAAAGATGAACCCTGTTAAGGTGTACCATTCGTAATGAGTGTCGGTGTTCTGCTTCGGTCGATGTTCAACTTTTTCACGAATTTCTTCGTCTGTGGCTTCTTTATCGAGCGTTACGATTTCTGAGAGTTGCTTGGCGCGAAGTTGATTGAAGCGTTGCTCCAAGAATTGATTGTAAGCCTGCTCGGCTTTAGGGTTTTTAAGTGCTGAGAGTTGATACCATGCTTCGATGAGATCTGCATTGGACACATCGGTCTGATGATGCTCGACAAAATTAGCTAAGAGAAATCCACTATCTTGTGGGTCATTGAGCGCAACAGATGTAAACCAGTAAACCGCTTGGGTAAAATCCACACGCCCAGTAAGCCCGCGAGCGTAATCTTCTGCCAATTGTTTTTGTGCGGGTATAAAGCCTTGATGGGCAGATTGCTCTAGCCAATATCGAACATCAGGGCGAGAGGCGGATTCATTCGTTAAGGCGAGCGACTGTGCCAGTTCAAATTGCGCTTTAGGTTGAGTCGGTGTTTGAGTTGCAAATGCGCTGTACGATACGCAAACGCTAAAAATAAGGCTACAAGCAGTGGTTTTGAACGACATTGTGTGTCAGGTCTAGCGAAAGTCGCTAGACCTGCTCCGATAATATGATCTATTACCGATATGGTGCTACCAAATTACTTCAGTGGCAAGATCTGGATTTCAACACGACGGTTGCAAGCACGACCTTCTGATGTTTGGTTTGAACACAGTGGGTTACGCTCACCGTAGCCACGAGCAATCGCGCGACCTGGTGCAACGTTTTGTGACACTAAGAATTGACGTACAGACTCTGCGCGGCGCTCAGAGAGTGTTTGGTTGTATGAATCGCTACCAGTGCTGTCCGTGTAGCCATCAATTACTAGGCTTGTGTCTGGGTACTCAACGAGGATACGAGCCACACCACGTAGTGTATTGTGGATACCTGCGTCTAGTTGGTAAGAGCTTGAAGAGAAGCCAATGCCGTTTTCCATACGAAGTAGCAGCTGGTTTTCACCAATGCGCTCAACCTGTACACCAGAGTTAAGCAATGCACGACGAAGTTCTGCTTCTTGTTGATCGAAGTAGTAACCGACACCAGCACCAGTTGCACCACCAGCAGCGGCACCAATTAGCGCGTGTTTACGTCGTTCTTTTGCATTGTCACCCGTCGCAAGACCAATTGCTGCACCAGCGATAGCACCGATCAGAGCGCCTTGCGTCGTTGAATTCGTTTCGTACTCGCCCGTTGTGGCATTTTGACGTTGAGTGGCTTGACAGCCAGTAAGAGCAAGCACTAACGCAAGTGCGATAGACATCTTTTTCAAGGGAAAATCTCCGTATAAAATTGAGGCGCAAATGCGCCTCACAAAGTGATTCGAATTATGGAGTAGGTGTTATTGATATTTGTTATGCGAACGTCAGATTGATAAGCGTGTTGTAAGCTTTTTCATCTTGTTGGCGAAGTTGTAACCAAAATTATGATCGATTTGTAGTATCACCTAACATTTTTCTCGCTTGTGCGCCGCCAACCCCACGGTTTACCGACACCTTGCGACCTTTTTTTAAGCCAACTTCGTAATCTTCGGTCAGATTTTTCATCGCTTCTTTGAGTTGTTTTTTGAACGTTTCACGATCAATATTCTTGAACTCTTTATCTATGTAATTATTGATTTTGTTTGCTGACTCTTCATCAGGTGAGATCACCGGTAGCTTTTCTAGCGCACCCTCGACCCAACCTGAAACATAAGAGTTAACGCGGCGAGTGACTTCGAGCGAAGAGGTGCCAGAGCCTGCAAAACTGTTTCGAAATTGGCCAGTACTTTCATTTAGTTCGCGATAGATGATATCAAAAGCGAAAGCAGCGAAAATTGCGCGGTCTGCCTCACCGATAAATTCAACACGTTTAAGCCCTTTGTGATTCAATAGTACGGCTTCAACACCAAATTTAGTGTTAATGCCTCGAATCACGCGCAATAGTGTAGAGCTGATATTGGCTGGCAGCAGATGTGAGGATTGAGTCTTACCCATTTTGATAAACTCAATATCATCTTTGTCTAGGCCATATTTTAGCATGAGGTTGTGCGCCATTTTTATAGCGTTAGCAGCTTCATTCACATTGGCGGAGTTGCCCAGTTCTAAACACTTGGCAATTTTTTTCAGAGCTTTTTGTTTATCCATCGACGACCAGTCATGAGTACCAAAATTTAAGAAGTCGGATATATTACCTTTTTTGGCTCAAAAACGAAACAAGGGGCGTGAGGGGAATAGGAAAAGAAAAAACAAACCCCTTATGGAAAGGGGCTTGAGGAGGGTTATGTTCTTTAAAAAAGTTACAGACCGAGTTGGTCAAGTAGATCATCAGCTTCGTTTTTAGTGCTTACTGTACTCGCTGTGCTTTTTTCCATGCTTTTGCGTGTTGCTTCTAAAATGTCATCTGGGTTTTCATCTTCGACCACGTCAAACTCTTCAAGTTGGATGAATTCCGTTTTATCCATAGCCAGTTCTAGATAGAAAATGTTGTTGTTTTCTGTTGAGAATGTCACGCGACGTGCCTGAGGGCGATCTAGGTTGGTATCCACTTGCAATATGACTTGTTTATTAAGCGCAAGCATTTTTGGTTGGTTTTGTGTGATATTGGTTTGCAGTTCTTTGCGTATCTTATTCGTGAAGTTACCAACCAATTGATTCATCAGTTCACCAAGGACATCGCCAACTTCATCAGAAGTATGTGAGATCGCAAGCTCTTCTTCAGGCATGCCCATGTTGCGCATGTAGTTGGTATAGATCTCAAGTGCCGCTTTTGCTGTGAAGTTAATAACAACAAGCCCGGTAAAACCGCCATCAAACAAGACAAAGCAACCAAAGTCAGGCTTTAAGCTCGTTTTATTGATCTTTTGCACCATTGCCGAGTAGTTAATTTGAGAAGACGTCGCCGAAGTAAGAACACTTGAGACGGATTTGCATAATTTTAGGAGGATATCTTCGGTTGTGACGACTTTATTTTTTTTCATTATTAGAGCTCATTATAAAAAGGCGATTTATCCCTAAATGTAAGGCATTCGACCTAAAGAAATAAAGCATAAGTTCATATCTTCTATTGAGATTCTGATTTGAACGCTTTTTTAAATGTTGTAAAGTGAGGGAATTCAAAGAATATGACTCCATTCACGTTGTTTACTTGCTCTTTGAACAGGATGCAATGTGAATGATTAAGAATTAGATAACCCGCAGCTGATCGGATCAGCGCAGTAGGGGCAGGAAGCAAATGTTACCAAGATTACACTCGCAAACGGATGTTGATCCTCTTGTTCTTCGTTTTCTTAAAGAACTTGAACACGCCGGGTTTACTGGCGATATCGAGAGCCAATATTCCAGTCGTCTTGCGGTTGCCACTGATAACAGTGTCTATCAGCAATTACCTCAAGCTGTGGTTCATCCTCGAACCACACAAGATGTCTCTCTCATCGGTAAACTCAGCAATAAGGAAGAATACGAACGCATTACGTTTTCTCCTAGAGGTGGTGGTACTGGCACAAATGGCCAATCGCTCACTAAAGGTATTGTGGTTGATCTGTCTCGTCACATGAACAGAGTTCTAGAAGTGAACGAACAAGAGGGATGGGTGCGTGTTCAGACCGGGGTCGTGAAAGACCAACTGAATGATGCCATTCGTCCTTATGGTTATTTTTTCTCTCCAGACTTATCGACCAGTAACCGCGCTACCATTGGTGGCATGATCAACACGGACGCTTCAGGTCAAGGCTCATTGAAATACGGAAAAACGTCCGATCACGTACTTTCGCTTCAAGCGGTGTTTGCTGATGGTTCAATTTTAGAGTCAGATCTTTCTCACGGATTACCAAACGAGGGTGAATTTGCAGATACCGCCATTCGGGTCACAGAGTCGGTTTGCCGAGAAAAGCGTCAGCAAATCAATGATAAATTCCCCCCTCTAAATCGTTTTTTAACTGGTTATGACTTAAAGAACGCTTATGATGAAGAGCAAGACCGTTTCGATATTACCCGAGTGCTGTGTGGGGCTGAGGGGTCATTGGCATTCATTACTGAAGCCAAATTGAACCTAACGCGTATTCCTAAAGCCCGTACCTTGGTTAACGTAAAATACAATAGTTTTGATTCAGCGCTGCGTAATGCACCATTTATGGTTCAGGCGAATGCGTTATCGGTTGAAACGGTGGATTCAAAAGTTCTTAATCTCGCTAAGCAAGACATTGTTTGGCATACCGTCAGCGACTTAATCACCGATGTTCCAGACAAAGAGATGCTTGGTATTAACATGGTGGAATACGCGGGTCAGGATGAGGAAGAAGTGGCGTCTCAAGTCGCCTATCTGACGGCCAAGCTAGACGACATGTTAGAAACGGAAGAAGCTGGCATCATTGGCTATCAAGTGTGCAGTGATGTAGCAAGCATCGGGCGTATCTATAACATGCGTAAAAAAGCGGTGGGTCTACTTGGCGCGGCAAAAGGTCGCGCGAAACCCGTCGCATTTGCTGAAGATACTTGCGTACCACCAGAAAACTTGGCGGATTTTATTGTTGAGTTTCGTGAGTTATTAGATGCAAAGTCCCTTAACTATGGCATGTTTGGTCACGTGGATGCTGGCGTACTTCATGTTCGCCCTGCATTGGATCTTTGTGATCCTCATCAAGAGGCGTTAATGCACGAAATTTCGGATGAGGTGGTTAAGCTTGTTGCGAAGTACGGTGGCTTAATGTGGGGTGAGCACGGAAAAGGATTTCGTTCAGAATACGGCCCAGAGTTCTTTGGCGAAGCTTTGTTTACCGAGTTAAGGCGCGTAAAAGCCGCTTTCGACCCACACAACAAAATGAACCCAGGTAAGATTTGTACACCACTCAATAGCGATGCGGAGCTAGTAAAGATAACCGACACCAAGCGCGGTTATTATGACCGACAGATAGACGTTCAAGTTCGTGATAGCTTTAAACAAGCGATGGAATGTAACGGTAACGGTTTGTGTTTCAACTACGATACCAGTTCGCCAATGTGCCCATCGATGAAAGTAACGGCAGACCGTCGTCACTCACCAAAAGGGCGTGCGGGTTTAGTACGCGAATGGCTACGCCAGCTCACGGAGCAAGGCATTGATATCCTCGACTTAGAGCAACAAACGCTGGAAAACAAAACCTCTATTAAAACGATGATTGATCGTGTTCGTCATTCGATCAATCGTCGCCATGAATACGATTTTTCACATGAAGTTTATGAGGCGATGAATGGCTGTTTAGCGTGTAAGGCGTGTGCAAGTCAGTGCCCGATTAAAGTCGATGTGCCGAGCTTTCGTTCTCGTTTCCTTAATATATATCACTCACGCTATCAACGCCCAGCGAAAGATTACTTGGTATCAAACATTGAGTCGATGTTGCCATTGATGGCGAAAGTACCAAGTGTTGTGAATGGTGTATTAAAGCAATCTTGGGTACAGAGCTTAACGGCCTCGACAGTGGGTTACGTGGATGCTCCTTTATTGTCTGTACCGACGCTAAAACAGCGCGTAGACAGTTTAACGACAGCCTATGACTTGCAAGCACTAAGTGGCTTATCAAGCGAAGACAAACAAAACCATGTGTTGATTGTTCAAGACCCATTTACCAGTTACTACGATGCTGATGTTGTGGAAGACTTTATTAAGCTCGTTAAAAAGCTGGGTATGAATCCTGTTCTTCTACCGTTTAAACCTAATGGTAAAGCACAACATATTAAAGGGTTCCTACGCCAGTTTAAGAGTACGGCGCAAGATACGGCAAAATTTTTGGAAATGGTGGCGGATTTAGATATCCCCATGGTTGGCGTTGATCCTGCATTGGTGCTTTGTTATCGAGATGAGTATGAGGAAATCCTAGGAAGTAAGCGCGGAAAGTTTGACGTATTGACCGCACATGAGTGGTTATACCCAAGATTGAGTGAGTTCACCGCTATTGAGTCTGGTGAAGCAACGCCCTGGTATTTATTTGCGCACTGTACCGAAAAAACAAAGCTGCCGAACGCTGAAAAAGAGTGGGGCGCAATCTTTGCTCATTTTGGTGCAACGCTGAATACGGTTCCGGTTGGATGCTGCGGTATGGCGGGGACCTTCGGGCATGAAGTGGATAAACTGTCTATGTCTCGTGATATCTATGATCTCAGTTGGAAGCCAAACTTGGATAAACTCGATGCTGAACGCTGCTTGATTACAGGTTATTCATGCCGAAGCCAAGTGAAGCGCTTTGAGAATGTAAAACCAAAGCACCCGATCCAAGCATTGCTAACCTTGCTATAATACGTCTTGAAAGCCCAGTCTAACTGGGCTTTTTGTCACTAACAGCTTGTTATACGACGATGAATGCGTTGATTTCATAAGGACATGAGAATTGAAGAAACTTGAGCTTAAAGTCCCACCTGTTGCTTTGTTCTTGCTGGTGGTATTACTGATGTACGGCTTAAAAGAGATGATGCCGGGGCTAAAAATTACCGTACCATTTGTGGGTTTTGTATCTATCGGGTTAGCATCGATTGCCATTTTTGTTGGTGTCGCGGGTGTTATGGAGTTTCGCAAAGCAAAAACAACGGTAAACCCTGTTAAGCCAGAGTCTGCGTCGACAGTGGTTGATTCGGGCATTTTTTCTTATACACGTAATCCAATGTACGTTGCATTATTACTCGTCATCATTGCTTTAGGCTTATGGTGGCAACACTTGAGTGTGATTTTGTTTAGCGTATTGTTTGTCGCCTACATGAACCGGTTTCAAATTAAGCCTGAAGAACGCGCACTAGAAAGGTTGTTTGGAGAGGATTACGTCGATTACAAGAATCAGGTACGTCGATGGATTTAACGAGACTTATAAGAGTAAAAGCAATAAAAAATAGCCCAGCAGAGATGCTGGGCTATTTTTTTAATTTTTGCAGCGTTAAGCCGCTTTAGCGAACTTTGCTAGGAATGCATCCTTACGTTTATGAAAACGCTGTACAAGGTCGTCAACTGCGTCTTGGTCATAAGGTTTAAGGCCACTTGCGACCATTCGTTTGATGCCTTTACCCACAATTTCGCCGTCTTGTTTAAAGGCAAAGTTGAGTGTTACGACACCACGTTTGCCTTCAACATCGAAAGTCGCACCCGTGAAATCCACTTCTGGATGAGTGAGGTCTAGACGGCAGAACTCTACTTCCATGCTTTCGTAGATAACAAGAGGGCGCTGGCAGTTGATCATCATTTGTTTCTCTTCCATCAGAGGAACCATGATGTGAGGGAAGTTCATCCCTGAGAATTGAACGTAGTTTGTCACTACATGTTCAATAAATGCTGGGTCATGGTTAGTTTCACCTTCACGAGACATGCGTAAGTATTCTTTGCCTGCTTCGTCGATGACTGCACTTTCTTTCTCACATTTATTTTCAATGTGAAGTGCAACACCATCGTTCACCATTCCAGAGAAGTTAAAACGCATCTTTTGGCTTATTCCCTCTTTGCTCAGTAGAACCGCAAAAAGTAGGTCGCCTGGTACACAAAAGCGTTTATTGTCTTCGTCATGAATAGGGTTGTAATCACCAGCAACACGCTTAGCAAAGTGACTTGCCTGCTCGCGAGTGAACTGAAATTGATGATTAGTGTTTGAAAAATAAGGTGTTAGAAACATAATTTTTACGTAGTAACCGAAACTGTCAGAGATTATATGCGAATATCTGTGTAGCAATGGTCCATCCAGTGAAACCTTCACTGTATCTTAACAATGAAACGATAATGCAAAGGAATAAAGTGTCCAAAAGGACGCTCTTACCTCGTATTGTTCAATATATTAATCAATCAACAAGTTATACCCATCACAGTAAGTAAGTTATGAGAGTCAGTGTAGAAAAAAGATGGGGGTTCCCTTTTCATTGGGTAGTTCGATACGTAAGAGACAGTAAAGGCTCCAGCGAGGAGCCTTTATATTTCACCAAACCTTTTGTATTTCGTGGATCCTTTTGTCTTAGAGGCTTGGACGAGTTAGTGCACGCTAGGCAATAAGCTTTCTGGCATCAGCGCATTGTGCAGTGCTAATTTGAGTAACGCGTTAGCTTGTTCAATATCGGGGGCAAAGAATCGGTCTTTATCGTAGAAAGAGACCTTTTCACGTAGCATTTGCTTCGCGATTTCAATGCGCTCTGATGACTTATTCGGTGCTCGGAAATCGAGACCTTGAGCTGCGGATAGGTACTCAACCGCTAAAATACCACGCGTGTTTTCTCCCATCTCTTTCAAACGACGACCTGCGAACGTAGCCATTGATACATGGTCTTCTTGGTTCGCGGATGTTGGCAAGCTATCCACAGATGCAGGATGTGCTAGCGTTTTATTTTCGCTCGCCAATGCTGCAGCGGTAACTTGAGCAATCATAAATCCAGAGTTCACGCCGCCGTTGTCGACAAGGAAAGGAGGAAGCTTAGATAGAGCACTATCAATAAGTAGCGCCATGCGGCGTTCTGATAAGCTACCAATTTCGGCAATCGCAAGGGCGAGATTATCCGCTGCCATTGCGACGGGCTCTGCATGGAAGTTACCACCTGAGATAATGTCGTTATCTTCTGCGAACACAAGAGGGTTGTCTGAGACGGAGTTTGCTTCTACTTGTAATATGTCTGCAGCATTACGGATTTGCTGCAAACACGCGCCCATCACTTGAGGCTGACAACGCAGTGAGTATGGGTCTTGTACTTTTTCACAATCAGTGTGAGATTCACCAATTTCACTGGTTGCTTCAAGCAGATGACGGTATGCATGAGCGGCGTCCATTTGGCTTCGGTGACCACGTACGCGGTGGATACGTGGATCGAATGGTCGACGGCTACCCAGTGCCGCTTCTACCGACATTGCGCCACACACCGTCGCCGATGAGAAAAGGTCTTCTGCGATGAACAAGCCCTCAAGCGCAAAAGCTGTTGAAGCTTGCGTACCGTTAAGAAGTGCAAGCCCTTCTTTTGGGGCAAGTGTGATTGGCTCAAGACCTGCGATTTGCAGTGCTTCTAAACCGGAGATGATTTTCCCATTGTGGCGAGCTTCCCCTTCACCTAGCAGTACAGTGCTCATGTGAGCAAGGGGAGCTAAGTCACCAGACGCGCCAACGGAACCTTTTTTGGGTACGCATGGGTAAACTTGTGCATTGACCAAATCAATCAACATATTGATGACTTTCAAACGCAAGCCAGAGAAGCCACGGGCGAGGCTGTTAATTTTTAGCACCATCATCAAACGAACAGTTTCGTCTGACATTAATTTGCCAATACCAGCAGCATGAGAGAGAACGATGCTGCGTTGCAACGTTTCTAGATCTTCTGGTGCGATGCGCGTATTGGCTAACAAACCAAAACCGGTGTTAATGCCGTATACGGTACGATCTTCAGCAATCACGCGGTCGACGACTTGTGTGCTTTCATCAATTGCTGGAATAGCTTCTGGATCGAGCGTAAGGTTGACAGGTGATCGGCTCACCTGACGCAGTTCGTTTAAGCTAATATGGCCTGGCTTTAGCGTTAAATTGAGCATGTCTTTCATCCTTACTTCAGCTTTTTCAGTTCTTCGTTGAGCATTGGTAAATCCAACTTTTGTTCCGCGGCGCATTGTTTTGCGATGTCATAGCCTGCATCTGCGTGGCGCATTACGCCCGTAGCTGGGTCATTGTGGAGTACGCGAGCGATACGCTCGGACGCATCTTCGCTACCGTCACAGCAAATCACCATGCCAGAGTGTTGAGAGAAACCCATGCCAACGCCACCACCATGATGCAGTGACACCCAAGTTGCACCACCTGCGGTGTTTAAGAGGGCGTTGAGTAGTGGCCAATCTGAAACCGCATCGGATCCATCCATCATCCCCTCGGTTTCTCGGTTTGGACTGGCAACCGATCCAGAATCAAGATGATCACGACCAATGACCACAGGCGCTTTTAATTCACCATTTTTGACCATCTCATTGAATGCTTGGCCGAGACGTTCGCGATCTTTCAAGCCAACCCAACAAATACGTGCTGGTAGGCCTTGGAACTGAATGCGTTCACGTGCCATGTCTAACCAGTTATGCAGATGCGGATTGTCAGGAATGAGCTCTTTCACTTTTTGATCGGTTTTGTAGATGTCTTCTGGATCGCCAGATAGGGCAGCCCATCGGAATGGCCCAATACCTTCGCAGAATAGAGGTCGAATGTAAGCAGGTACGAATCCTGGGAAATCAAACGCGTTTTCAACGCCTTCTTCCAATGCCATTTGGCGAATGTTGTTGCCGTAATCGAGTGTCGCTGCGCCACGGCTTTGTAGGTCCAGCATCGCTTGCACTTGCACTGCCATGGACTTTTTGGCCGCTTTTACGACGGCAGCTTCGTCTTGCAAACGCATTTCTACGGCGTGAGACATGCTCCAACCTTGAGGTAAGTAGCCATTAAGTGGATCGTGTGCGGAGGTTTGATCGGTAACGACGTCTGGGGTGATGTTACGATCAACCAATTCTGAGAAAATATCAGCCGCATTACCTAGCAGACCAACAGAGATTGGGGTTTCGGACTCGTTGATGATCGCCAGCGCTTCATCCAACGATGTGGCTTTTTTGTCGACATAGCCAGTACGTAGGCGGTAATCGATGCGTGATTCGTCACACTCGACCGCAATCATTGAAAAACCTGCCATGGTGCCAGCCAATGTTTGCGCACCACCCATACCGCCCAAGCCGCCAGTGAGAATCCAGCGACCTTTTGCATCACCATCGAAGTGTTTTTTCGCCACCGATACAAAGGTCTCGTAAGTACCTTGAACGATGCCTTGTGATCCAATGTAAATCCAGCTACCTGCGGTCATTTGACCATACATCATCAAACCTTGTTTATCGAGCTCATTGAAGTGCTCCCAGTTTGCCCAATGTGGTACTAGGTTTGAGTTCGCGATGAGAACACGAGGTGCATTTTTGTGGGTAGGAAAAACACCCACCGGCTTGCCAGATTGCACTAAAAGAGTTTGGTCGTCGTCGAGCCTCTCTAATACTTCAACAATTTTATCGAAGCATTCCCAATTGCGGGCCGCACGACCAATACCACCGTAAACCACTAAAGAGTGTGGGTGCTCAGCAACATCTGGGTCAAGGTTGTTCATTAACATGCGAAGAGGGGCTTCAGTAAGCCAAGATTTGGCGCGCAGTTCATTACCGCGTGGAGCACGAATTGTTCTGCTTGTATCAAGTCGTGGATCTTGTCCCTGGCGCTGTGTCATTTTAAGACTCCTTTAGTTTCACGTGTAAACCAAGTTCATGCTTGGTCTTTGTTGTTTTTAGGACTTATGCTCTTTTTCAGCCATCGCATTGGCAATATCCCAGCATAAGCGGGCGGCCAATCGAGCCGTCTGGCTGTCGACGTCATAAGTCGGGTTGTACTCAGCAATGTCTGCCAGCATTAGCTTGTTTTTGTAATGTAGGATTCGGTCGAGGAACGGTGAAATGATGTCGTAGCTGACACCTCGTGCCGCAGGCGCACTGACTCCCGGAGCGGTAGCTGCAGGAAAGACATCCAAATCGATCGTCAAATAGAGGTAATCGCAGTCATCAATAAAATGCTGTAATTGGGTTAAGTGGTAGCTGTGGTTCATGTAGCACAGTTGCTTGTCTTCTACATACCAAACATTCAGTTCATCCGCTTTTTGAAAAAGTGCCTTGGTATTGCTGCTGCGACTCACACCAATACAGGCATAATGGAACTTCCAATCATTGCGTTGGCAAAAATGATGGATTTGATTGAACGGGGTTCCTGAGCTTGGCTTTACATCAGTAAGCGAGCTTTCAAAAGCGCGTAAGTCAAAGTGAGCATCAAAATTAATAATGCCAATCTTCGGCTGCTTGTCTGGGTGATGAGTTTTGAAGTACTCGGCCAGCCCAGAAAAGGATGCCCAAGCAATTTCGTGCCCGCCACCAAGCACAACGACAGGGCTATGGGGGAGAGCTTGGGCGATAGTTTGCGCACATTGGGCCTGACTGCTTTCTAGCAAGTCATCTTCGCAAATAACGGTGCCAAGATCATAGAGTGGTGTCTTTTGGTGCCATGCTAAATTTGCTAACGCTCGACGGAGTAGATCTGGGGACTTCTTCGAGCCGATACGGCCTTTGTTTCTTGCTACACCTGCATCGGTGGCAAAGCCAAGAATCGAAACGCCCTTATTAAGCTTCTCTAACTCTTCAACTGAGGTGTTTTTTATAACGTGATGGACACGTTTTCCTAGTTCGCCATCTTCGGCATCGTGGCGGCCTTGCCAATGAAAAGGCGCATTATTTAGGTCGGATTGGGCCATCTTATCGTCCTCCGTGAGAAACATACTCCCCATTTACTATACGACCTACCAACCGTTTTGCCCCGACTTGGTAGCTAAGATCTGCAGGGTGTTCGATATCCCAGATAGAAAAGTCCGCATCAAAGCCAACCTCAATAACACCGCGCGACTTACCATAACCTAATGCTTTCGCCGCATTTTCAGTGACGCCGCGCAACGCTTCTTGTGGGGTTAAACGGAAAAGCGTACATGCCATATTCATCATTAGTGTTAAATCGGCAAATGGTGAGGTTCCTGGGTTGGTGTCAGTGGCAATTGCTATTGGAATATTGTGCTTTCTTAGCGATTCTATCGGTGGTAATTGGGTTTCTCGGAGGTAGTAAAATGCGCCTGGAAGCAGTGTTGCAACCGTTGATGAGTTCTTTAGTGCAAGCACGCCTGTTTCATCAAGATATTCAATGTGATCGGCGGATAAGCCGTGATACTGCGCAGTTAATGCTGTTCCGCCTAAATTAGAGAGTTGCTCAGTATGTCCTTTTACATTCAAACCATGCTGTTTAGCGGATTGAAATACCCGCTCAGTTTGCACGAGGTTGAATCCGATGGACTCGCAAAATACGTCAACGCTGGTGGCCAAATTTTCTTGTGCTACGAGAGGGATGATATCGTCACAAATGTGTGTGATGTAATCATCCGCCCGATCTTTGTACTCTGGTGGAATCGCGTGAGCAGCAAGTAGCGTTGTGGTGATTTTTACTTTGCGCTCTTTTTCTAGCGCTTTAGCGGCACGTAGCATTTTGATTTCATCATGAAGTGTCAGTCCGTAGCCTGATTTTACTTCAACTGACGTTACTCCGCCGGCGAGCAGACCATCAAGACGAGGGAGAGCGAATTCAATAAGTTCCTCTTGCGTCGCTTTACGGGTGGCATGAACGGTAGAGAGAATACCACCGCCTTGCTGAGCAATCTCTTCGTATGGCACCCCATTGAGTCGCATTTCGAACTCGTTTGAACGGTTTCCGGCATAAACGAGATGCGTGTGACAATCAATGAAACCCGGCATCAATAGCTTGCCGTTGAGGTCTATCGTTTGGTCGTATTGGCTTGGGTTGAGAACAGATTCGCTTTGCGCGGTATCTTTACCTCTTTCAGCCGTACTAACGGCGATGATTTTGCCCGATTGAATGCCAACGCGAGCTGGCGGAGAGGGTAAGTAACCCATTTCTCCCTCTTGCATCGTGACCAGTCGAGCATTTTCAATCAGCAAATTCATGTCTGTTCATCCCAAAACGTAATTGATTAAATGTATATACAAATAAATAGGAGAAAAAAGCGTCGCTGACAAGACTTATGTTGCTGAAATGTGATCAAAGTGAAGAAGTAACACCTAGTTTACAATAGGATCTTAGAGCTTAATTTGTATTTGTTGCCAGGATGGTAAAGTAACGCTGTACTCACCAGTTTATCTTGGCTCCAAGTACGGCGATTGAGCAGCAAACATGGTTCGTTAGCCTGCATTTTTAGATCTTGCTTAACACGTCCATCAGGAATGATGGCCTCTACCGTATGTTCAATGGCACTGAGTGGGCAATTGTTAGAAAGGTATTGATTGGGTGTCATACTGGTAAAGTCTTGAGTCAAATAACTTGGAGCATATTGACTGTTTACCCAACGCAGCTCCAATTGGATTGGAACATTATCTTCGTAATGGATGATTTCACTGTAAAATATTGTTTTTCCGAGCATGACGCCAAGTTTGATCGCAATGCTATCATCCGCTTTAAGTGCAATTTGCTTGAGTACTTCACTGTGATGTGTGTGGCCACGATTACTAATTTCATCCGCAATATTACGAATATCGAGCAGAGGAGATTCTGATTTTTCTGCGGGATCGCAAACAAACGTGCCAAGGCGAGGACGGCGTTGAAGTTTCCCTTCATTTACCAAATCTCGGATCGCCTTATTGACGGTCATTCGACTGACACCAAACTGCTCAGTTAACTCAAATTCCGTTGCGATGCGGTGTCCAACCATCCACTCACCAGAATTCATCTTATCTAGGATAAATTGCTTAATTTGTATGTAGAGTGGTGTAGACATAATGATTTCCTTTAATTGACTATACAAATAGTGCGTAATCTATGTACAAATTGCAAATGACACGTACTATTTTGTGAGTTGTTAAAAGGAATTAGTCCGCATTCTTACCGTCTATTACTTGCAGGAGTGGCGTCTGTTGTGTAAACAGGTATCCATCTAATTAAAATAAAGAAGACAGTCACAAAAGGAATAACATGTTTAAAAAACTTAAAGCATCGCTTGGCATTGGCTCTGCAAAGGTCGATACAATTTTAGATGAAATGAGCATTTTCCAAGGTTCGACCTTGCGAGGGTACGTTCAAATTAAAGGCGGTGATGTCGAACAGCAGATCGATGCCATTACACTTAAGCTGAATACAGAAATGAAAGTAGAAGCGGATGACAGTGTGAGCTATCAAACATTCACCATTGATCAGTTGAAAGCGGTCGAGCCGTTTGTTATCCAGCCAAACGAAGAAAAGCAGGTTCCATTTGAATTAAAACTGCATGATGAAACGCCAATCACTGCCGTTAGTGCATTAAAGAATCAATGTCATGTATGGGTTGAAACAACGCTAGACATCGGCTTTGCGATTGATCCTCGCGATCGTGATTATGTCGAAGTAAAACCGTTGTCAGTTGTTTCTCGGGTCATAAGATCGATTGAGCAAGCGGGTTTTACGATGGTCAAAGCAGACGTGGAGAAAGGCTTCTTGCGTGGCAATGGTTTTTCCTCTCGTTCTGGCATTTATCAAGAGCTAGAATTCCGTAACAATGGCTTTATCTCGACAAAAGAGATCGAATTGTCATTTATTCTTGATGGTGCTGTTGTGCATTGTTTGGTGGAAATTGATCGTTCGTTCAGTATGTCTGGTGACCAATATCGTTCATTTACATTACCGTTGGATGCATCTGACAGCCAAGTATCTTCTGCTCTAGCACATGTTATTGGTTAACACGATTTTTGTTTCTCGTTCGTTCGACAGTTCAGTACGAAGATTAATACGATGAATAGACGAGATTAATAAGTGAGTGCCAACGTTCAAATAAGCTGAAATTCATGGCTTAATCGTGTTTTGGCACTTTTTCTGCTGCATTATTTTTCCTTAGTTCCTTAGTTCCTTAGTTCCCCAGTCTGTTTTCCATCTATCAATCCTCTTCGGTTACGCAAAGCGATAGCTAAGTTCCGACAATCAAGCTCTAGTCCATTTGCGGGTTGTTGGCCTGTTTAACTTCTCTTCAATATATAGGCTGAGAGACAGGATTAAGAGGCCCCATGAACTTTAGTTATACAGATGAACAAATCATGATTGAACAAAGTGCATCCGACTTCTTCAGTGAAGTATCTCCGGTAGAAGCTGCGCGTGAGATCATGGTGACAGAGCAAGGTTATGACGTAAAAGTATGGCAGAAAATCTGTAATGAGATGTTTTTCCACGGCATTCTCATTCCGGAGGAAAATGGTGGGTTGGGGCTTGGTTACGTCGAGTTGTGCATCGTGCTTGAACAAATAGGTGCGAAACTCGCTTGTTTACCATTTCATGCCAGTGCGTGTATGGCAACTAGTGCCTTATTGGTTGCGGGAAGTGAATATCAGAAACAGTACTATTTTGAGCATTTACTTCGAGGGGAGGTAGCGACTCTCGCCTATACCGGTATCCATGCAGGAACTAAGACCGGTTGGGGTTGTGATGCTGTAGATGTGACCTATCAAAAGCAAGGACAGCAATATCGGCTTAATGGGACTTACCGTTATGTTTCTTTTGGCCATAACGCTCAATGGCTCATTTTGGCTGCAAGGAAAAAAGGTACGCGAGGCAAAGAAGGGATCAGTTTATTTGTCACAAAAGCCGACACTCCCGGGATATCCCGCAATTTACTGCCAACAATGGACCAAACACAAAAACAAGCCCAAATAGAATTAGATAATGTCATTCTCGATGCATCATGTGTGATGCCAAATGAGGGGCATTGTGGTGAAGCGTTACATACAGTCATTGCTGTTGGGCAGATTGGATTAGCAGCGGAACAATTGGGCGGAGCTCAAGCCGTATTAGAACAGACAGTTCAATATACCCAGCAACGAACTCAATTTAACCGTCCGATTGCAAGCTTTCAGGCCGTGAAGCATCAAGCGGCGGATATGATGTTAAAAGCAGAGGCTGGCCGTTCTTCCGTCTATTACGCGGCCTGCACGGCGGATGCAACACCCTTGGCTCGGCCAACGAGGACTGAGATCACCTTGAATGGTCGTCAACCGCTTTCAGAACGACTCAATGAGTTATGCCAAGCGGCCAGTATCGCTAAAAGCTATTGTTCAGACGCTTATTTTTTTAATGCTGCAACGGCGATTCAGCTACATGGCGGGGTTGGATTTACATGGGAATTTGATGTTCATTTGTATTTTAAACGCGCTCAGGCCAGTAGCGTTATGTTAGGAAATTCTGCTTACCATCATGAGTTGATTGCGGAGCATTTATTGCCGCTTGTAACAAAGTCAAAAAAACAATCATCAGGAGCTTAATATGAAACTGACATTTAGTACTGAAGATGAGCTGTTTCGCCATGAAGTTGCTAATTGGTTAACTAACCATCTTGTCGGTGAGTTTGAGCCGTTACGCTTTCGAGGAGGTCCTGGTGATGAACATATGTTTACTGAAGAACGTAAAGTGTGGGAGCAGCAATTAGCAGAAGGTGGCTGGACCTGCATCGGTTGGCCATTAGAAGATGGTGGTCGTGGTGTAACGATAGAACAACAGGTCATCTTCCATGAAGAATATGCACGCGCTGGTGGACCTGGTCGAGTTGGGCATATCGGTGAGGGCCTTGCCGGGCCAACTATCTCGATGTTTGGTACAAAGGAGCAAAAAGAACGCTACCTACCGGGTATTGTCTCCGGCAAAGAACTGTGGTGCCAAGGGTATTCGGAGCCTGATGCGGGGTCCGATTTAGCCGGGGTGAAAACAAAAGCCCGTTATGACGAGGCTATCAATCTGTGGGTGATCAGTGGTCAAAAAGTATGGACATCATTGGCGATGGATGCTGATTGGTGTTTTGTTATTGCGCGCTGTGAGCCTGGTTCGAGCGGTCACAAAGGATTAGGTTTTTTTCTCGTTGATATGGCACAAGCGAACGTTCAAGTTCGTCCGATCAAACAATTGACAGGAACTTGTGAATTCAATGAAGTTTTTTTTGATGACGCGGTGGCCGCCGATATTATAGGTGAGCCAGGTGATGGTTGGCGCATTGCCATGGCACTGCTGGGGCTTGAGCGTGGAGTATCAACCCTTGGTCAGCAAATGTTGTTTCAAAACGAACTCAACGAAGTGATTGAATTAGCCAAAAAGAATGGCATGGCCGATAACTGCGATATTCGTCAGCGAATCGCGAAAGCACACAGTGAACTTACCATCATGCGTTATAACTCATTACGAATGTTGTCGTCTAAACAGTCTGGCCAGTTACAAAAAGAGGCATTAGTGTATAAGCTCTTCTGGGCGAACTGGCATCGTGATTTAGGCAAACTTGCCATGGATGTGATGGGCCCGGAATCGGAAATATTGGCAGGTAAGTCGTACGACTTAACGCGTTTACAGTCACTATTTCTATTTACTCGTTCTGACACCATTTATGGCGGTACAAATGAGATACAACGAAATATCATTGCAGAGCGTGGGCTGGGAATGCCTAAAGATCTGAAATGGTAGACTTAGGTTAATTAATCAACTTTATTTAAGACGACGCCTACCCTTTCACCAAATGACAGTGTTAAGTATAGGAATATTTGTTCTTGATCTATTGCCCAACCTTTTCCTGATATAACTAATCCTGTTGGTAATTTTCTTTGAATAAGGCGTTTGGGATGTAGCTATAAATCAAGGAGTCACGACGTTCTTTGTCCAGTTGCCGATAAATCTTGCGGAATATTGCTTTTTCAAAAGCTGATTATTACTAAAGTGCTAGTCGATGCAGAGAAAGCGGTTGTGATTTTGCGTCTTTTCTTTAGAATGCTCGTTCGTACAAAAAAAACGTGTACATCGGTATTTGTACTAAGTTTTGTACCTGCAGCGGTGAGTTTTCGAGAACACATCGCATAAATCATTGCTACAAATGCAAAAAAACTAAAATCATGTGTTGCTTGGTATGCAACACCACTGTAAAGGACATAGCATGCCTATTATTACTCTTCCTGACGGCAGTCAGCGTCAATTTGACAACCCAGTATCTACAATGGAAGTTGCGCAATCGATCGGTCCTGGTCTTGCGAAAGCAACGATCGCTGGTCGTGTAAACGGTAACCGCGTTGATGCGTGTGATCTAATTGAAGAAGATGCAAGCCTAGAAATCATCACAGTTAAAGACGAAGTAGACGGTCTAGAAATTGTTCGTCACTCTTGTGCTCACCTTCTTGGTCACGCTTTAAAGCAACTTTACCCTCAAGCTAAAATGGCGATCGGTCCAACCATCGACAACGGCTTCTACTACGACATCGACCTAGACGAGTCTCTAACGCAAGAAGATTTAGAAAAGATCGAAAAGCGTATGCAAGAGCTTGCGAAAACTAAGTACGAAGTTGTTAAGAAAAAGGTAAGCTGGCAGGAAGCACGTGATACATTTGAATCACGTGGTGAACCATACAAAGTGGAAATCCTAGACGAAAACGTATCTCGTGATGATCGTCCAGGCCTTTACCACCATGAAGAATACATCGACATGTGTCGTGGCCCTCACGTTCCAAACATGGGTTTCTGTCAACACTTCACGCTATTGAATGTTGCAGGTGCTTACTGGCGTGGTAACAGCGACAACAAGATGCTTCAGCGTATCTACGGTACTGCTTTCCACGATAAGAAAGCGCTAAAAGCGCACCTAACTCGCCTAGAAGAAGCGGCGAAGCGTGACCACCGTAAGATCGGTAAGCAACTAGACCTATTCCACATGCAGCAAGAAGCACCGGGTATGGTGTTCTGGCATCACAATGGTTGGTCTATCTTCCGCGATCTAGAAGTGTTTGTACGTGACAAACTTAATGAGTACGACTACCAAGAAGTAAAAGGCCCATTGATGATGGACCGTGTTCTTTGGGAACGCTCTGGTCACTGGGACAAATACGCAGATGCGATGTTCACGACTTCTTCTGAAAACCGTGAATACGCGATTAAACCAATGAACTGTCCTGGTCACGTTCAGATCTTTAACCAAGGTCTAAAATCGTACCGTGACTTACCGCTACGTATGGCTGAGTTTGGCTCATGTCACCGTAACGAACCATCTGGTGCACTACACGGCATTATGCGTGTACGTGGCTTTACTCAGGATGACGCTCACATTTTCTGTACTGAGAGCCAAATTCAAGAAGAAGTAACAAATTGTATCAAGATGGTGTACGATACGTACCAAACGTTCGGTTTCGACAATATCGTCGTGAAATTGTCTACACGTCCAGAAAAACGTGTTGGCTCTGATGAAATCTGGGATCAATCAGAAGAAGCACTGAAACAGTCTCTAGAATCCATGGAAATTCCATACGAGATTCAAGAGGGTGAGGGTGCGTTCTACGGTCCTAAGATCGAGTTCACGCTATACGACTGTTTAGATCGTGCATGGCAATGTGGTACTGTTCAGTTAGACTTCAACCTACCAGGCCGCTTAGGTGCAACTTATGTAGGTGAAAACAATGAGCGTCTTGTTCCGGTAATGATTCACCGTGCAATTCTAGGTTCACTAGAGCGTTTCATTGGTATTCTTATCGAAGAATATGCTGGTTTCTTCCCAACTTGGTTGGCGCCAGAACAAGCAATTCTTATGAACATCACTGACAAACAGTCAGATTATGTTCAGGAAGTAGTACAAAAATTACAAAAAAGTGGAATTAGAGCTAAAGCGGACTTGAGAAATGAGAAGATTGGCTTTAAAATCCGCGAACACACTTTGAAGCGTGTACCGTATATGCTTGTAGTCGGTGACCAAGAAATGGAAGCTGGCGAGATCGCAGTACGTACTCGTAAAGGTAAAGATCTCGGTAAATTTAAAGTGGATGATTTCATTTCTTACATCCAAGACGAGATTTCAAGCCGTAAGCTCAATCTGGAGGAATAAGCTATTAAAGGCGGAAGACGCGGCCAACAGCCGGTAAAACAAAACCCGCACCGTTTGAACGGTGAAATTCGTGGCGTTCGTGAAGTTCGACTAACAGGCGCTGACGGTGAATCAGTTGGTATTGTTTCAATCCAAGAAGCACTAGCAGCAGCCGACGAAGCTGGTATGGATCTTGTTGAGATCAGCCCTAACGCCGAGCCACCTGTCTGTCGTGTGATGGACTACGGTAAGTTCCTCTTCGAGAAGAGCAAAGCTGCGAAAGAGCAGAAGAAGAAGCAAAAACAGGTTCAGATTAAGGAAATTAAATTCCGTCCTGGAACTGATATTGGAGACTATCAGGTAAAACTACGCAACCTGACGCGTTTCCTTGAAGAAGGCAACAAAGTGAAAGTAACTATTCGCTTCCGTGGCCGAGAAATGGCACACCAAGACATCGGTGTTGATGTTCTTCATCGCTTGAAAGAAGATACTGTAGAGTTTGCTGTAGTAGAATCTTTCCCAAGTCGTATTGAAGGTCGTCAGATGATCATGGTACTTGCCCCTAAAAAGAAGTAATTAACGGCTCATAAAGTAATTAAGACCTAGCCGTTTCCCTTTCGAGGGTAAGCGGTTGGGTTTTGTTCGCCCTAATTACATTGTTTATTAAACTACTACAATGCGGAGTTATTCATCATGCCTAAGATGAAAACCAACAAAGGTGCTGCTAAGCGTTTCAAGAAAACTGCTGGTGGTATTAAGTACAAGCACGCTACAAAACGTCACATCCTGACTAAGCGTACTACTAAGAACAAGCGTCAACTACGTCCAAATGCAATCCTTCCTAAGTGTGAAGTGGCTGCAGTTCTTCGTATGTTGCCATACGCTTAATTCTTTTTAGTTATCAATCGTTTAGTTTAGGAGAAGCATAATGCCTCGCGTAAAACGTGGTGTACAAGCTCGTGCACGTCATAAGAAAGTTCTAAAACAAGCTAAAGGTTACTACGGTGCACGTTCACGTGTTTACCGCGTAGCTTTCCAAGCAGTTACTAAAGCTGGTCAATACGCTTACCGTGACCGTCGCGCTAAGAAACGTCAATTCCGTCAACTTTGGATTGCACGTATCAACGCAGCATCTCGTCAAAATGGTCTATCTTACAGCCGTTTCATCAACGGTCTTAAGAAAGCATCTATCGAGATCGACCGTAAGATCCTAGCCGACATCGCAGTATTCGACAAAGCAGCATTTGCTGTACTAGTTGAAAAAGCGAAAGCTGCTCTTTAATTAGCAGTTTAGGTTTAAGAAAAGGAGAGCATTAGCTCTCCTTTTTTATTTTTCCAATTTACTATTTGCAGTAAGCATTTTATTGCTTCTGACTCTGAGCGATTTATCATACCCATATAGACATAAACCTCAATCACGTCACATCTCATCTGAGTTCTTCCAAATTTATTCATCTCGTCTGATGCAGCTCTGCAATTGGTAACATTCTGTAGGTTTACATTGCGAATACGCATGGTAACGTAAGTGAATCATTGAGTTATCTTTCAGAGGTTATATATGATCTATACAACGACCGATACTATTCCTGGCCGTGACATTATTGAAATCAAAGGAGTGGTCACTGGAAATGTCGTTCAATCTAAGCATATTGGGCGTGATTTCATGGCTGGTCTCAAAAGCATTGTTGGTGGTGAAATTCGTGGCTATACCGAGATGATGACAGAAGCGCGTAATATCGCCATTCAGCGTATGGTAGAGGAAGCGTCGAGTAAAGGGGCGGATGCAATTGTAGGTATTCGTTTTACTACCAGTTCGATAGTTGATGGCTCATCTGAGATATTGGCCTTTGGTACGGCAGTGAAACTTGGTTAATCCGTATTCAGGAAGTGCTTTTTTGTCGTTCTAGATAGGACAGAATAATCTTGTGCATTAATACGCACACTTTTATGGAATTTAGTGTACGTATTGTTTTTGTCGCTACTATATTGCTTGGTTTTATATTTTTCTATTTGAGTTCTGTTGGGGTCTTGTTCTGAATTTTCGTTATTTTATTTGAGGTTATTTTGTGGGGGGAGTGTTCTATGAATAGAGTCTCCACTTATACTCACAAGAAAAAACAACTTTCAAATTGGAAAGTGATATATAAATTCATAGTTTATATATAAAAACCTGAACTTATTGCTTGCTATATCGCTCTAAGTTGTTACAAATATAATAAAGATGTAACAGCTGGAGGGGTGTAATGAGAGAGCTAACACCGGAATATTTGTTAGCGGCTTTACGGCAAGCAATCAAGACGAAAAGATTAACATACCGAGAACTATCAGAAAAAATGGGCATGCCGTTGTCCACCTTTAAGCGACATTTAACAAGCACCAATCTCGCGCTTGATAAGCTGCTTGAGTATTGCCGTGCCATCGATTGTACGTTGGATGAATTACAGAAGTTGGCAAATCAACTTCAAGCGGAAGATCAGGACTATTTCAGCCATACACAAGACGAAGTGTTTTTTCAGTTTCCCCATCTTTATGATTTTTATCGTGAGTTACGCATGCTGCGTGGTAAGGATGGTTATACCATCTTGATGAAAAAGTACGGCCTTTCGAAGCAGAGTATGGCGAGTTATCTTGGCGCCCTTGAGCTACTCGACTTAGTCTATGTCGATGAAAGTAACCACATAACATTACACGGGCCGCTTTATTATCGCTATGCTGAAAACTCAAAACTCAACGATAAATATACAGAGATCATTAAAGATCAGACAACGACCTATGATAAGTGTGTTCGAGTCGCACTATCCAGAATGAAAATTACGGAAGAACAGCTGCTTGTATTAGAAGACTTGGTGGCAAAAACTGTATTGGATTTTCATTCAAAAAATGTAGTCGCAGAAAACTTTAATGTGTCTGATTTTACGAATGTTCTATTGATAGCAGGCCCACATCAGCCCGTGACATTTTCAAATGGGATTGTTCAAACGGATGATAACTTTATTGATGATATACGCTATGCCATTGCTTCTGCGGGAGAGAAGCCAAGTCTCTCAATTTAGCTCATGATCGCGTGTAGTTTCTGGGTATTATGGTTCTTGGTTCTTGGTTCTTGGTTCTTGGTTCTTGGTTCTTGGTTCTTGGTTCTTGGGCGGCTATATCGGTGCTGATTAACATGCTGGTCGCTTTTCGCTGCCGGCGATATTTTTCAGTCATCAAGATAACGGTATTTTCATAAATGAATTGGTTTCTTTATGAACAACGCCGTTTAAGGGAAACCTGCGGGTTTGTTGCTTAAGCTGCTTTTTTCACGTTTTTGTGTTCTTTTTATTCAATAACCTCTTCTTTTTGTAATTCAATTTGGCTTTGTTGGCGGGTTTGGCTACTATGTACAGCTATCAAAAAACCAATCACTCCCTTATGGATACTACCAGTAGGTAGATGAGGAAACGATGCAACATCTAGAAGAGATCATTGCTAACGCGAGTGCAGCAATTGAAGCAGCAGAATCGCTAGTCGTACTTGATGAAGTGCGTGTTCAGTATCTAGGTAAGAAAGGTGAGCTAACTACTCAACTTCAAAGCCTAGGTAAACTACCACCAGAAGAGCGCCGTGAAGCGGGTCAAGAGATCAACAAAGCGAAAGGTGTTGTTCAGCAAGCTATCGCAGCTCGTAAAGATGCGCTACAACGTGCAGAGCTAGAAGCAAAGCTAGCAGCAGAAACGATTGACGTGACACTACCAGGTCGTCGTATCGAGAACGGTGGCCTACACCCAGTTACTCGTACAGTTGAGCGTATTGAGAAGTTCTTTGGTGAACTTGGCTTTAATACAGAGTCTGGTCCAGAGATCGAAGATGCATTCCACAACTTTGACGCTCTGAATATCGCTGCGGATCACCCAGCGCGTACTGACCATGATACTTTCTTCTTCAACCCTGATTTGATGCTTCGTACTCATACGTCTGGTGTACAGATCCGTACAATGGAAAATGGTAAACCACCATTCCGTTTCATTGCACCGGGCCGTGTATATCGTAATGATTACGACCAAACGCACACGCCAATGTTCCACCAAGTGGAAGGTATGCTAGTTGATGAAAATGTAAACTTTGCTCAACTAAAAGGCATTCTGCACGATTTCCTATGTAATTTCTTCGAAGAAGAAGTTGAAGTTCGTTTCCGTCCATCTTACTTCCCATTCACTGAACCATCAGCTGAAGTCGATGTTATGGGCAAAAACGGCAAATGGCTAGAAGTACTAGGCTGCGGTATGGTTCACCCGAACGTACTACGTAGCGTAGGCATCGACCCTGAAAAATACTCTGGTTTTGCATTCGGTATGGGTGTTGAGCGTCTAACAATGCTTCGTTACGGCGTAAACGACCTACGTGCGTTCTTCGAGAACGATCTTCGTTTCCTAAAACAGTTCAAGTAATCCAGGGGATAAATCACTATGAAATTCAGCGAATCATGGCTTCGTGAGTGGGTTAGTCCTTCGATTACCACTGATGAACTAACTCACCAAATTACAATGGCGGGTCTAGAAGTTGATGACGTGCTACCTGTAGCAGGTTCGTTCAACGGCGTTAAAGTTGGTCACGTTGTTGAATGTGGTCAACACCCAGATGCAGATAAACTGCGCGTAACTAAAGTTGACGTGGGTGAAGAAGAGCTTCTAGACATCGTTTGTGGCGCACACAACTGTCGCCAAGGTCTGAAAGTAGCAGTAGCAACCGTTGGTGCTGTTCTTCCAGGCGATTTCAAAATCAAAAAAGCGAAACTACGTGGCCAGCCATCTCACGGCATGCTTTGTTCATTCACTGAACTAGGTATCGACGTTGAGTCAGACGGCATCATGGAACTAGCAGAAGACGCAGTAATCGGTACCGATTTCCGTGAATTCCTAGGTCTAGATGACGTAACGGTAGACGTAGACCTAACAGCAAACCGCGCTGACTGTTTCAGCATTCGTGGTCTAGCTCGTGAAGTTGGCGTACTAAACCGCGCTGACGTGACTGAGCCATCAGTAGAAGCAGTAGCCGCTTCAATCGAAGACAAAGTGTCTATCGAAGTGAAAGCCCCAGCTGCGTGTCCACGTTACCTAGGTCGTGTTGTTAAGAACGTAAACGTTCAAGCTGAAACACCACTATGGATGCAAGAGAAACTGCGTCGTTGTGGTATTCGCTCTATCGACCCTGTAGTAGACATCACTAACTACGTTCTTCTAGAGCAAGGTCAACCAATGCACGCGTTCGATCTAGCGAAGATCGAAGGTGGCATCGTAGTTCGTATGGCTGAGCAAGGTGAGAAGCTAACACTTCTTGACGGCAGCGAAGCAGAACTAAACGCAGATACACTAGTAGTAGCAGACCACAATAAAGCACTTGCAATCGCAGGTATCTTTGGTGGTGAAGAGTCTGGTGTAACAACTGAGACTAAAGACGTTCTACTAGAGTGTGCATTCTTTGCTCCTGATCACATCCGTGGTCGCGCACGTAGCTACGGCCTTCACACTGACTCTTCAATGCGTTTCGAGCGTGGTGTGGATTACGCACTGCAAGTGAGCGCAATGGAGCGTGCAACTCAGCTTCTTGTTGAGATCTGTGGTGGTGAAGTTGCACCTGTTGTGGCTGTTGAGTCTGAAGTAGACCTACCTAAGCCAAACAAAGTTGCTCTACGTCGCACTAAGCTAGACAACCTACTAGGTCACCACATCGCTGATGCAGACGTAGTAGAGATCCTAGAGCGCCTAGGTCTGACTGTTGAAGTTTCAGAAGAAGGTTGGGTGGCAGTAGCGCCAACATGGCGTTTCGATATCGCAATCGAGCAAGACCTGATTGAAGAAGTTGGGCGTATCTACGGTTACGACAACATCCCTAACCAGCACCCAGTAGCAGCACTTAAGATGCACAACCACGTTGAAGCGGATCTTCCACTGAAACGCGTTCGTGATCTTCTTGTTGACCGCGGTTACCACGAAGCAATTACATACAGCTTCGTTGAGCCAGAGCAACAAAAGCTAGTTGTTCCAGGTGTTGAGCCGCTAATCCTGCCATTCCCAATTTCTGCGGATATGTCAGCGATGCGTCTTGGTCTTATCCAAGGTCTGCTGAATACAGTTGTTCACAACCAGAAGCGTCAACAGCCACGTGTTCGTCTATTCGAATATGGCCTACGTTTCATCCCATGTGAATCTGCAGAAAACGGCATGCGCCAAGAGCCTATGCTAGCAGGTGTTATCGCAGGTACTCGCGGTGAAGAGCACTGGGATATCGAAACTAACACTGTTGATTTCTTCGACCTTAAGGGCGATCTAGAAGCGATTCTAGAGCTATCTGCGAACGAAAAAGCGTACTCTTTTGCAGCTCTATCTGCTGAAGACAAAGCGGCGAATCCAGCTCTTCACCCAGGTCAATCAGCGGCAATCATCGTTGATGGTAAGCAAGTTGGTGTGATTGGTACGGTTCACCCTGAGCTTGAGCGTAAGTTCGGTCTAAACGGTCGTACTATCGTATTCGAAATCGAATGGTCTGCAATCAACAGTAAAGTGATCCCAGAAGCGGTAGCACTTTCTAAGTTCCCTTCAAACCGTCGTGATATCGCGGTTGTTGTGGACGAAGCCGTTGCATCTGGTGACATCGTTAACGCTTGTCTAGAACAAGGTGGCGAGTTCCTTAAAGATGCGAAACTGTTCGACGTTTACGTAGGTAAAGGCGTTGAAGACGGTAAGAAGAGCCTAGCAATCGCTCTGACTCTACAATCACTTGAGCGTACGCTTGAAGATGCAGATATCGCTGGTGCGGTTGACGCTATCGTTGCTCACGTATCTGAGAAGTTTGGTGCAGCTCTACGTGACTAAATAGCGTCTCGCTAAACTTGATTAAATATAAAAACCCTGCCAGAACGGCAGGGTTTTTTATTGAAAGCGAATGGTGGAAAGCGAGTTCATTAGAAAAACAAGTTCATGAGAAAACCCAGTTATTTTCTATGAATGACTTTACAAAGAATAGAATGACTACTAATGGTCATTATTGCTGAGATTGCAGTTTTGCTCGGATAAAATCACGGTGATCAACATACAGTAATTCTGCCGTTTTACGGATAACAGCATCTTCTAGCGGATCGAGCTCTCCATCGGCATACGCGACATCCCACATACTCTTGATCAAATCGTAGCGAGTTTCTTGAGGAAGTTCCCTGAGCTGGGAAGTAAAGTCGTAAATCGACGCAGACTCGTTAGATTTTACCTGAGCTTGTTGAAGCAGCGTTTCAGTCTCTTCTTCATTAAGAGACAACAGGTGCATTATTAACGAACGTTTGGTTGCTTGTTCTCTTTCATCGATCTCATGGTCTGCCCCTGCGACTTCACAAAGCAGACAGGCAATGGCCAAGTTGGGGGAAAAAGTACTGGAATGACTAAGGTCAGAGCCCTCGATAAGCTGCTTAAACAGTGCAGTGAGAGAATTAAACATAACGATCCCCATGTTAAAAAGTGATGTATCAAAGATGGGGCCGGATTATGAATATCTCAAGTTTTCCATACCCCTTATTCAAAAAAGCATACGAATTTGGCTTCTTGATTGTTCACTCTTGATGGCAAACTTCCTTTGCTCAATGTGTTGCGAGAGCTGGTATCGTTATGCCTATGCCTTATTCTTCAAGTTTAGTAGGTGGAAAGTGAACCTCGTTTCCATCACTAGTGAGAATACTAATTTGGCTTGGTTTGCCATTTTCTTCTAGCCGTAATTCACCTATCGCACTTTGGTTTACTAAGCGGTAGAAGTCGTGGTTACTTGGTGCACGTTTGAATATCTTAAGGCGCTTACGTTTCGTGAACCAGTTTAATGGTGAACGCGGACTATAGAGTAGGCGGTCCATTGCATCGCAAAAATTGAGTAGGGTAGTTGGAAACTGATTTTTAAATCCACTGCAAGTGATTTGGTAGATATTCGGGCTGTTTTTTCGGTAACGCAACTTAATGTCGTACGCAAAAGAGTAGTGAACATCACCAGACAAAATCACAAAGTTGGTCGGGGTTTTCGTATGCGTAAATATGCTAATGAGAGTATTTGCACTGCCGGGGTGCGCCATCCAGTTTTCTGCATCAATGACTAAGGGTTGGCCGCAACTGGTCATGACACGTTGTAGCATCTCAATAAACTTGACTCCAAACATCGGCGCGGCCGAAACGATAATGACTTTGTCTTGATTCATCAACTCTTGCTGAAACTCAATTAAAGCCTCCCAATCCATCAAACCTGATGGCTTATTCATGCGTGACTCTGAGCGCCAGCGACGGGTACGAGTATCGAGAACGACGACTTTAGGTGATGTATGTACGGTGTAGTGCCATTCTTCAAAGCGATATAGGTACTGAATAAATTGGTTTTGTGCTTCGTCGGTGAGCTCATCGAAGTAACGATGCGCATACTTCATGAACGTAGTATTAAACTTCTCCGGCGCGTTACCCCAACCTTGGCATAGCCAGTAGGCGATCAATCCGTTGCCGATGATGCGGTGTGAAAACGCATTTTCTGTTGCGGCTTTTTCCCAGCCGACCGTTAAATTCCAGTCATCGGTGATATCGTGATCATCGAAGATCATATAAGTCGGAATATGAGCCAGTAGACGCTGAACGTTGTTTAGACCAGATATAAATGCATCGATATGCACTTTTTCATCACGCCAGTGCTGTTGCCATTTCGGGCTTAACTGTTTCCCGCCAATAGAGAAGCCGAGGTCGAGAATTCTATCGCGGTTAATCAATGTCCAAGGTATTGGAGACCAAACCAGCAGATACATTGCGAAAAATTCAGCAAAACTAATTAAGTGGTTTTCACTCTCTCTTGAGCTGAAAATGGGTACACCTTTGTGGGGGAAGAACTTGGCTATCAAGCTTCCATCATCAACAAAGTGCGGCAAAATATGATCGCGACCGTAGTAGCAATCAGGATGTTGATAAAGCTCTTGAGTATTTTTGATAGGCGCTTGATCAAAGGTCTCATCTGGAAGACCGAGTAACTGAATGAGTTGTTCTATCGCATCAAGCATTGGCCCAGCAACGTGATCGGCATAGATCTGGTCACCACTCATTAGGAGCATGTCAGGGCGATCCGTCACTTCTTGTTTGGCTACTTTTGCATCCGCTGTAACGAGGCTGTCTTTACTAAAATGATGCGGATTACGGCACGACCCATGCAGCAGGTAATCCGCCTTTTCACTGATTACAAACTCAATACCATTTTGGGCGTTTGTATCGTTTTCATAAGCAAGGTGCGGCATCAGTGTTGTCAATGGACCGTCTTGGGTATGTATTTGGTAGCGAAGTGCTTGCCCTGAGGGGTAGTTACCTTGCAGTGTCAGCATACATACCCAAGCATTTTTACCTACTTGACGCTGCTGGTGTGGTGAAATTGCTTCTGAATAAAGTGCGCTATCGGAATGTGCATCAAATATATCAACAGCGCCAGCTAAACGTTTTGTTGTGACTAACCAAATGTTGACCTCTGCCGGGGTCACTTTTCTTAAAATTGGGCCTGCGATGATCAGAGGTAGTTGGTTTGGCTCATTGGCCGATAGCGGTGTTGGCAAAGTGGTTCCTTATGCGTTTGAGTCTTCTTCAAGGAGTTCGATAACTTGTGAGCTGCTAAGTTCATGCCCCATAAGAAATAAGCCTAACATAGCATCCGTTTTTGACGTGTTATCGGCATCTTCATCAAGGATTTGTTTTAAGCGGGTACGAATGAGCTCAATTTCATGCTCTACAAAACCACGACCTTCTTCATCGCCTTGGCCCTCTTCAGGTGCATTATCAAAGCGTAAAAAGAGCATTTCCCCGTCGAGTTCAGTTTCAACTAAGCGTTCGGGTAGCCATTCATCACCCATAACGATATCGGGATCGGCCCCTTGTGGCAGAGTGTTGAAAATGGAGATGAGTTCAGATGCTTTCACGATAAATAGTGGTTTCTAGTAGTGATTTCCTATTGTATCGGTGAATCCACTAAAAATCTAAATCTCAATAGTGTTGATAAAGAAAAAAACACAACGTTGAACATTGGATAAACAACTTGAATGAAAATAATCAAACTCTTACGTGTTTTTTTCACGCGTTGAGCGTTAAAGTAGTAAGGTGACGGGTTAAATTTCCATTTATATTGAACCCCTTATATTGAAAACCTAAGTTACTGAGTTATACCGTGAAACAGGAATGTTATGAAACACTTCACTAAGGCAAGTTATGCTGCGGCGGGAATACTATGTAGTTTGCCAGTCGCTGCTGAGTTTTCAGTCTCTGAACAACAATGGGGAATTGCGGCGATGTATCGAACTGCTTCAATTCCGTTTTACACCGCGGATGATGATTCAACCGTGAGTACTTTTGTCCCGATGATGTTTTTTGAAAATGATTATGTTTACATCGATGGGATAGAGGGGGGCGTGTTTATTCATAATAGTGACGATTCCAATTGGCGAATTAGTGCTATTACACGGCTTAGGTTTCTTGATATTCCTAAATCGGTGCAAAACGCTTTCGAGGGAGACCGAGCAGATTTCGGTGGTCAAATTCGTTACAACATTGATGATAATTGGCGTGCTGAATTTGAAGTAATGACGGATGACGAGTTTCAATTTCATACTAACTATCGTCTTGCGGCCAACTATGAGTTTGGTGATTGGGAGCTAGAACCCGCTTTCACCGTTCGTTATAAAGACGCGGACTTTAACAGCGCCTATTACTCGTTTAAGGACGTTACGGGTGAGAGCATTGGTGCGGGCATTGATGCAAACTTAGGTGTAAAAGCGCGTTACCACGTCGTATCGAACTTATATCTATTGGGGCAAGCAAGTGTTACTCGTTTGGATAGTGCAGCTTACGATAGCCAAGTGGTCGAAGATCGTTATGAGAGTGAAGTGTTTATCGGGTTTGGTTTCTTCAATGATAAGTCTAAAGCGCCTAAATCAGAGCTGAGCAATCGTCCTTATTTACGTGTTGCACATGGGTGGGCTACACCATCTAATATCGGTGATATCTTCAAACTGAACGCAGAAAAAGATGAGTACAATAACCAACTTACGTCGTTATTCTATGGTCATCCGTTAACCGATGAAATATTTAGTTTCCCGCTTGATATTTATCTAACGCCAGGTCTTGTTCACCATTGGTCTTCTGATGTGCAATCATCGAGTACAGAATATGTTGTGGCGATCAAAGCGTATTACACGTTCAATTGGCCAACCCAGTGGCGCTTTGGTGTGGCTGAGGGGGTGTCTTACATTGATAACGTCACTTACATTGAAGGAACAGAGATGGAAGAAAAGGGATACACAGCAAGTAACTTACTTAACTATCTCGATTTCTCGTTTGATGTCAATGTAGGCGATCTATTCAATCAGAAAGATTGGGAGAATATGTGGGTAGGTTACTCCTTACATCATCGTAGTGCTATTTTTGAAAGTGCTTCCCAATTTGGTCGCATCAAAGGTGGCAGTAACTACAACACCATCTATTTGCAGTATGATTTCTAGCGGGTTAGCAGAAAGGGATTGGTACGACCAATCCCTTTTCGTTTGTCGATTATTTTTTGATCGTGCTTATGCCATTGTCTCTAGTTGACTTTGCGCTTCAGTCATACCTTTTGTTGCCGCATCTTCACCCATATTTAATGCTTCTGCGTAAACAAATTCGACGTCAGTAATGCCAATAAAACCGAGCACGGTACGTAGGTATGGCGTCATAGTATCCGTTGGTAAGTCTTTATGGATACCACCACGAGTAGTAACGACGATCGCTTTCTTACCTTCAATTAGTCCTTGCACACCGTTTTCAGTGTATTTGAAAGTCACACCTGCACGAGCAATTAAATCAATCCAGTTTTTAAGCTGAGTTGGAATCGTGAAGTTGTACATTGGCGCGGCGATGATCAAAGTGTCTGCCGTTTTGATCTCTTCAATCAAAGTATTAGAAAGGTCAACGACTTGTTGCTGTTGCTCAGACAGATCTTCTGTAGCGCGTAATGCAGTCGCAATGGCAAAATCCAACACTGGTAGTGGTTGGGCAGCTAAGTCACGAACAGTAAGGTTAGCTTGGTCTACATTTTTGATATAGTTTTCAACCAGTTTGTTTGACTGAGAGTAATCGCCTAGGATGCTTGATTTTAGAGCTAGTACGCGAGACATAATGGATTTCCTTGAATAAGTGCTTTCGGCTATGGGATGTATTATAGGCGGTACATCGTGGCTCAAAATCCTGCTGATTCGCTCAAGTTGTTCCAAATATTTGAATAAGATTGATAGTGGCTTTCCGTTATCCTGTTTTACCCCTTGTGTGATACAATCTGCGCAGATTTATGTAATGAAAAGAATAGGAAACGCTTTGACTTCGTCACAGCCCCCAAAAAAGACCTCTGCTGAAAACTCAGCGGCACCAGAGACTGGTGTTTCAAAGGCACAAGCGACTCAAACCGCTGCTCCACAAGTTCACGTGAATAGCGCAGCGTCACTACGCAAAGCATTAAGTCAATGTATGATGCGTGATCGCTTTCGTTTAAGTAAGCGAATCTCAGGTGCGAGCAAAATTAAGAAAGACGCGGCGCGTAATGCTGTGTTCGATGAAATCGCATTAGATATCGCTAAATCCATGATGGTGGTCGAGCAACGTAGCCGTTTTCAACCTACGATTGAATATCCAGAAATCCTGCCAGTTAGCCAAAAGCGTGACGATATTGCTAAAGCGATTGAAGCGCACCAAGTGGTTATTGTTGCTGGTGAGACAGGCTCAGGTAAAACGACGCAATTACCAAAAATTTGTGCAGAACTTGGACGTGGCAAGTTTGGTCTGATTGGCCACACTCAGCCGCGCCGACTCGCCGCTCGTTCGGTTGCAAACCGTATCGCAGAAGAGATGGAAACTAAGTTAGGCGACTTTGTCGGCTATAAAGTTCGATTTAACGATCAGATCTCTGAAAATACGCAAATCAAATTGATGACAGACGGTATCTTGCTGGCAGAGATCCAACATGACCGTTTTTAAATCAATATGACACCATCATCATCGATGAAGCGCATGAACGTAGCTTGAATATCGATTTTATCCTAGGTTACTTGAAAGAGTTGCTGCCACGTCGCCCTGATTTGAAAGTGATCATTACGTCAGCAACCATCGACCCTGAACGATTCTCTAAGCATTTTAATAATGCACCGATCATTGAAGTCTCCGGTCGTACTTACCCAGTTGAGACCCGATACCGCCCCCTAAGCGGTGATGACGACACCGATCGTGATCAGCTTGAAGGCATTTTCGAAGCCGTAGATGAACTGTGTGATGAAGGTTTAGGTGACATTCTGATCTTCATGAACGGTGAACGTGAAATCCGTGATACCGCAGACGCCTTGTCTAAACGTAATCTTAAAAGCACAGAAATCGTGCCGCTTTATGCGCGTTTATCAGCGGGCGAGCAGAATAAGATTTTCCAACCTCACGCAGGTCGTCGAATCGTATTGGCGACCAACGTAGCGGAAACGTCGTTGACAGTTCCTGGCATCAAGTACGTTATTGATCCGGGTACGGCACGTATTAGCCGATACAGCTACCGAACCAAAGTTCAGCGTCTTCCAATTGAACCTATCTCTCAGGCAAGCGCGAACCAGCGTAAAGGTCGTTGTGGTCGTGTGGAAGAGGGTATCTGTATTCGTTTGTACTCAGAAGATGATTTTGAGTCACGTCCAGAGTTTACCGATCCAGAAATTCTGCGTACCAACCTAGCATCGGTTATCTTGCAGATGACGGCCCTTGGCTTGGGTGACATTCAGGCGTTCCCATTTGTGGAGGCGCCTGATAAACGCAATATCCAAGACGGTGTGCGTTTGTTGGAAGAGCTTGGTGCCATTAACGCAGAAATCAGCGATCCTAAGAAACGACTAACGAGCATTGGTCGTCAGCTTGCTCGTCTGCCAATCGACCCACGTTTAGCGCGTATGGTACTGGAGGCGCCAAAGCAAGGTGCGTTGAAAGAAGTGATGATCATTGCAGCGGCGCTATCCATTCAAGATCCGCGTGAGCGTCCTTCAGACAAACAGCAATCGTCAGACGATAAACACCGCCGCTTCTTCCATGAAGAATCGGATTTCATGACGCTTGTTAACTTGTGGGATTACATTCAGAAGCAGCAAAAAGCATTAACAGGTAACCAGTTCCGTAAGCAATGTAAGCAAGACTACCTGAACTACTTGCGTGTGCGTGAGTGGCAAGATGTGTACTTCCAAATTCACCAGTCTATGCGTGAAATGGAATTTAAATTAAACACGGAACCTGCATCATACCATGGTGTACATAGCTCAATCTTAGTTGGTTTATTGTCCCATATCGGTATGAAAGACCAAGAGAAGAATGAGTACCAAGGCGCGCGTAATGCTCGTTTCCATATCTTTCCAGCATCGGGGCTATTTAAGAAACAGCCTAAGTGGATCATGTCGGCTGAGTTGGTTGAAACCTCAAAACTTTGGGGTCGCATCATTGCAAAAATTCAACCTGAATGGATTGAACCACTGGCGAAGCACTTAATTAAACGCAGCTACAGTGAACCGCATTGGTCTAAGAAACGTGCTGCGGTCATGGCGCATGAAAAAGTGATGCTGTATGGCGTACCAATCGTGCCGAAACGTTTGGTGAACTATGGCAGCATTGATGCCGCAGTGAGCCGTGAGATCTTCATTCGAAGTGCGCTGGTGGAGGGAGAGTGGGAAACTAAACATGCATTCTTCAAGCAAAACCGAAAACTGTTGCAAGAAGTGGAAGAGCTTGAGCACAAATCACGTCGCCGCGACATCTTGGTTGATGATGATGAGTTGTTTGATTTTTACGATCAGCGCGTTGGTACGGAAGTAGTTTCTGGTAAGCACTTCGATACATGGTGGAAAATTGCCTCTAAAGACAACAAAGAGCTACTCAACTTTGAAAAAGAGATGCTGTTCAAAGGTGATGCGAGTCACGTAACAGATTTGGATTACCCGAACTTCTGGCATCAGAATAACCTGAAGCTCAAGTTAAGCTATCAATTTGAACCAGGTGATGACAACGATGGTGTGACTGTACATCTACCGCTGCCAATTCTAAACCAAGTTGAACAAGCGGGCTTTGACTGGCAAATACCGGGTTTGCGTCATGAGCTGGTGGTCAGTTTGATCAAGTCTTTACCGAAAACAATTCGTAAGAACTTTGTCCCTGCACCAAACTACGCCGATGCGTTTTTGGCTCGTGTAACGCCGATGGAAGCGCCACTTCTTGATTCGTTAGAGAAAGAACTGCGCCGCATGACTGGCGTGGAAGTTTTGCGCGAAGATTGGAATGTGGATCAAATTCCAGAACACTTGAAAGTGACATTCCGCGCGGTTGACCATAGAAATCGCAAGTTAAAAGAGCATAAGAATCTCCACGAATTAAAAGAAAGCTTGAAAGAAAAAGTTCAGGAGACGCTTTCAAAAGTAGCGGATGATGATATTGAGCAGCAAGGTTTGCGAACGTGGAGTTTTGGTGAACTGCCGAAAGTGTATCAACAAAAACGTGGCGGTTACGATGTTAAAGCGTACCCTGCGATTGTAGATACCAAAGACAGTGTTGAGATCAAACTATACGAGACTGAATTCGAGCAAGTGACGGCAATGCAAGCGGGCCAGCGCCGTTTGATTTTGTTGAATGTGCCATCACCGATTAAATATTTGCACACCAATTTACCGAACAAATCAAAGCTCGGGCTGTACTTTAACCCTTACGGAAAAGTCTTGGATCTGATTGACGATTGTATCGCATGTGGTGTTGACAAGTTGATCGAAGAGCAGGGCGGTTTGGTGTGGGAGCCGGAGAAGTTTGAGGCGTTGAAAGAGCACGTCCGAGCGGAACTTGGCGATACCGTTGTGGAGATCGCACAGCAAGTTGAAACCATCTTGACAACGGCGTTCAATATTAATAAGAAATTGAAAGGTCGTATTGATTTCACGATGGCATTTGCGTTGTCTGATATCAAAGCGCAAATCGAGAGTTTGATTTTTAAAGGTTTTGCAACAGAGTGTGGCTGGAAACGTCTACCGGATATTCTGCGTTACATGCGTGCGATTGAGCGTCGTATGGAGAAGCTACCGATTGATCCAAATAAAGATCGCTTACACATGTTGAAAGTGGAATCGGTAACCAGCGATTACAAAGAGCTACTGAATAAGATACCGAAAGGCATGGTGATACCGGAGAATGTAAAAGAAATTCGTTGGATGATTGAAGAGCTTCGGGTTAGCTTCTTTGCTCAACAATTAGGCACACCGTATCCTGTGTCTGATAAACGAATCAAAAATGCGATTGATGCTTGCTAGTTGGTCAGTACAATAGCGACAGTTTTTTTGTAGGGTTTGAGGGGTTATCAAATGCTTGGTCACTTGTGGCCTTAGCTGGTACGGTAATTGCTACCACTCATCTATAAGTGTTTTTAAGTCATAAAGGAGGCAATGGTTCGCCTTCTTTATGTTTGTAGTACCCATCTCTGAATCAAACAGCGGTGGGTGATATTAAAGAGTAAAGGTTGATGATGAAGAAAACTCTATTGGCAGTAGCACTTCTTGGTGCTTCTTCTGCAGCGATGGCGGACTCATGGATTTATGGTGGTGCTTCTGTAGGTCAGTCTGACTACAAAGGTGAAACAGATACATCATACTCTGTACATGTAGGTACAGGTATTCTGCCAATCATCGGTATCGAAGCAGGTGTTGTTCAGCATGGTGAGTTTAAGGTAAACAACCAAGAGACCAAGCTGACTTCTTACTACGCAGCACTTAAGCCAAGCATCGATTTTGGCCCACTTCACGTATACGCGAAAGGTGGTATCCACCAGTGGGATAAGAAAGTAAAAAATGGTGCAAACGATGATGATTTCGATCTAATGTACGGTGTAGGTGCGGAATACTTCATTTTCGGTCCAATGTCTGTGGGTGCTAGCTACATGAACTACACTGCGGGCAAAGACGACATTGGTACGTTCTCTCTAAACGCAACACTACACTTCTTATAATCATCTAGCAGTGATAATGAGGAAAATAAAACACCGGCCATTTGCCGGTGTTTTTGTTTAACGATTTGCTTTAGTTTATTTTTTATCAGTGTGTTTAAGACGCCGATTTTTCGATGTTTTAATTGGCTACAAGTGTTAAGGTATCCGTTTCATCAAGTGGCTGTTTGGTGCGTTTGACGACCAATGTAAGACGGATCAGCATTGCAATTGCAGCAACGGTTAAACCCGTAACAATACCAACCCAAAAGCCTTTCTCTCCCATTGCAGGGACAATTTCATCGGTAATACCAAGCAGCATGCCCAGCGGTAGGGCGAGGCCCCAGTACGCAAGGATCGCTAAAATCATTGGGATCTTTGTGTCTTTATAGCCGCGAAGTGCACCATTGGCAGAAGTTTGCAGTGCATCACTGAACTGGTAAACCGCGGTGAACATCAAAAGTGTCGCTGCTGTTGCGGACACGATAGGGTCGGTGGTGTACAAGCGTATGATCCAATCTGGGAAGAGTAGGAAAAACGCGACAGAGACCAAAGACAACCCTGCTGCGGTTACTACGCCCACGAAACTACGATGAGAAGCGCAATCTAGCTTTTGTTCACCTAATGCATGTCCGACACGAATGGTAATACCAAAAGAGAGGCTCATCGGGATCATATAAGTCATACTTGAAATATTGAGCGCGATTTGTGCTGCAGCAACGTTTTCTGCGCCAATACGGCCAATAAGAAGTGCAATGACAGCAAATATGCTGCCACAAACTGCGATATTTAAACCAATAGGCATTCCGAGTTTAAACAGCTGTTTAATTTCTTTCCAAACAGGCGCCAAATCTGCGAAATGAAGAATCGATTTGTAATGGTGATGACGCTTGATATAACTAAACAGCAGGGCTGACATCAACCAGTAGACCAAACTCGTCGCCCAACCACAGCCCACAGCTCCAAGGGCTGGCATACCAAACTTGCCGTAGATCAGAATGTAATTAATAGGAATGTTGACTAATAGACCGACGACAGAAATCAACATAGGTGCACGGGTGTTATTCATCCCCTCACAAAAGCCATTTAAGGTGTAGAACAGAGCAATGCCCGGCACACCGAAAGCAAGTGCGACGACATAATCACTGGCAATGGGAATGATTTCGCTTGCGACGCCTAAACTTAACAGGATTGCCTCACCGAGTAGCAGGTAGACAATCAAAATGGTGCTAACGAAAGCAGCGAGCCACATCATTTGAATGAACGAGATTCGGATACTATCGTAATTTTTTGCGCCGCGGTGATAAGCCACTACCGGAGTTAGGGCCATAATGATGCCACGAAGCAATAGCGAAACGGGTAGCCATAAACTGGTGCCTAATGCAATCGCAGCAAGATCGGCAGCGCTGACTTGGCCAGCCATTGTCGTATCTACAAAGCCCATTGATTGGGTAGCAAGTTGCATTAGGATGATTGGGATCGACAAATGCAGCAGTGCGCCCGATTCTTTAAAAAAACGAGTAAAAGAGGAAGGAGTTTTTTGCATGGATGTAAGTAAACACCAATATCAATGCACCAATGAAAGCAGGATAGCGTTGTGCATTGTAGGGTGTGCCCCGTAGGCAAGCGAAATATACGGACTTTTGTTGTTCGATTCAATATGTAATTGAGATCACAAAGAAACGTTTGCTTGTTGTGGAGGTGAATAAAAAAGAGTCAATTGATTGATTCAATTGACTCTTATAAATATCAAACGAGTGTACAGTGTTGATTACATTGCCGCTTTTTTAGCTTCTGCTACCCAAGAGTCGAAGAGGCCTTGATTTGCTTTAATCCAACCATTTACATGAGACTCGATGTCTGCAGAACTATTTTTCCCTTGGCTCATCATCATGTTTTGAGCGCTCACGTCATTGATGTCGAGTTTTACGATCTCAAACAGTTTCGCCGCAGATGGATTTTTTTCTGCAAATTCTTTGTTTGCCACAATACGCATTGAGTTCATTTCAAACCCGTAGTTTTTGCCATTTGCTAATGCTGTGTCGACATCTTTACGCTCACCTGGCAGCGCAGAGAAAGGCACTTCTAGCCATACCACGTCTTTACCCGGAATTAATACGCCACTTACCCAGTAAGGTGTCCATGTGTAATAGAGAATCGGGTCGCCTTTCTTATAACGTGAGATGGTATCTGCGATGATTGCTGCGTAGTTACCTTGGTTGTGGGTGACAGTGTCACGAAGCTTGTAAGCGTTTAACTGCTCCTCAATCACCATTTCACAGCCCCATCCTGGGTTACAGCCAGTTAGATCTGCTTTACCATCACCATTCGCATCAAACAATTTCGCTAACTCAGGGTCAGTCAATTGGCCAATGTTGGTAATGTTGTATTTCTCTGCGGTCTTTTTATCAATTAAATAACCTTGCGCAGCCCCACTGACGTATTGGCCTTGACGATAGAATTTCTCGTCACCACCAGACATGGTGTATTTATCCGCATGAAGAGGAAACCAACCTACTGCAAGAAACGTGGCGTCGCCTTTTGCAATGGAAGTGTAGCCAACGTTGTAATCGACTTCTTTGGTTGGTTTTACATCGTAACCTAGCGCTTCTAGGGCACGGTTAACAATCAAAGTTTGAAAAGTTTCTTCTGCAACGGTGGATTGAACTGGCTGAACAGAAACTCCTTTGCCTGGAAGATCATTTGCCAATGCGCTCATAGAAAAGGTCATTGTCGTCAAAGCACCTGTCGTTAGGGCTTTCTTCCATGAATTAGTCATTTGTATTTCTCCTTAATTTTAGGTCAGGTTGTTTCTTCTTTCTTGTCAGTTGTAATAGGCCAGAGATAGGGCCGATGTGATACCAACGCACTTTCGTGTTACCGGCGTTGACGCCAAGAACTTGGGTAATGCGGTCAAGTAAAATCGCGAGAATGACGATGCCGATACCACCGACAGCGGCAAGTCCCATATCCAATCGACCAATTCCTCTTAATACCATTTGACCTAAACCGCCAACGGCAATCATGGAGGCAATCACGACCATTGACAGTGAAAGCATCAATGTTTGGTTTACCCCAGCCATAATGGTAGGTAGAGCTAAAGGAAGTTGGATTCGATAAAGCATCTGTTTCTTGCTTGCGCCGAACGAGTGACCGGCTTCAATAAGCTCTTCAGGTACTTGTTGAATACCAAGAATAGTGAGTCGAACGACTGGAGGTAGAGCAAATATGATGGTCACGACGACACCTGGCACGTTACCGATACCAAATAACATGACGATAGGAACCAAATACACAAACGCCGGGGTCGTTTGCATTGCATCGAGTATTGGCCGCACGATTTTTGCAGCGGTTTGACTGCGTGCTAACCAAATACCCATAGGGAGACCGATGAGCAGACAAAAGAAAACGGAAGTGAGCACCAGAGACAGCGTCGTCATCGCTTGTGTCCATGCGCCGATTAATCCGATAAAAATAAGAGAAAGCAGCGTCGCCACGCCCAAACGCAAATTAGAAAATTGCCATGCGAGTAAAAATAGAATCAAAAGCATGAAAGGCGCTGGGGTGGAAACCAATGCGGTTTCAAATGAGGAAAGAATAAAATCAATGGGAACTCGAATTGCTTGAAAGACGGGCCTTCCGTGCTCAACGAGCCAATCTAACCCTGACTCGACCCAAGTATCTAACGGTAACACGGCATCTTGAAATGGATTCATTACATCAAATGTTTTTTCATCTACCGTTTCTGTGTTGAGCCAGTCATTATTTGCCGTTGTTGGTGAATCTTGTGCCCACGGATTACTTTGAGCTTCCGTTTCTTGAGTCGTCTGTGACCATGGATCGTTGTTGCTTGTTTCTGATGACATCAAATTATTCCTTATCCAACGTTTGTAAGAGACGCGATTTCGTCACGACACCAAAGTAGGCACCTTGCTCATCCACAACAGGGACGGCGTAAGGAACGTTAGCAACGGTTCCGAGGATTTCGTTGATGGATTGTTGCGGCAGTAAAGTCACGCCATCTTCAAGTTGTGCACTGGCTAGGGAACGGTTTTCTTTGTGAGCGAGGCGTAATGAGTCTATCGAAACAATGCCGGAGTAATGGTTGGAACGGTCAACGACGATGCCATAATCTCGATCATGATCCATCAGAATCTGCATCGCTGAACCAGGCCCATCGTGTTCAGACTTTTTAAATACTGCGGCCGGCTTTTTACGAGCAATGTCTCTTGCAGTAAGCACACTGGCGACATTCACCCCGCGGAAAAAGGCTTCAACATAATCGTTGGCAGGGTTATGGAGTATTTCATCTGGTGTCCCTACTTGAACCACATCACCATTTTGCATAATTGCGATTCGGTCACCGATTCGCATTGCTTCGTCTAAGTCATGAGAAATAAAAACGATGGTTCGCTTATCATCGTTTTGAAGACGAATCAGCTCATCTTGCATTTCAGTTCGAATAAGAGGATCGAGTGCTGAAAAGGCTTCATCCATCAGTAGGATATCTGGGTCACAAGCGAGCGCTCGAGCCAAACCGACACGCTGCTTCATTCCACCGGACAATTCATCAGGATAAGAATCGGCGTTTGCTTCTAGACCAACACGTTGAAGTGCATCGAGGGCGCTTTTATTACGCTCGTTGAGGTTAACCCCCGCTAATTCGAGACCAAACGCGGCATTTTCAACGACGGTCATGTGAGGCATCAGAGCAAAGTTTTGGAATACCATTGAGATGTCGTTTCGGCGAACTTCTCTTAACTCATCGTCGGAAATATGGGCGATGTCATTGCCTTTAAGGTAGACGCTTCCCTTGGAGGGTTCGATTAATCGGTTAAGTAGGCGAACTAACGTAGACTTTCCTGAACCAGACAGCCCCATGATGACAAAAATTTCGCCCTCATTGATTGATAGCGAGACATTATTAACACCGACCGTTAATCCAGTTTGCTCAAAGATCTGATCTTTATCTATGCCTTTCTCTATCAATGAGAATGCTCGTTCGGGATTGTCACCAAACACTTTATACAGTCCCTTAACTTCCAGTATGGGATCCATTTGAATTGTCCTTAATGTGTATAGTTTATCGTCAAATGTTTTGTACTCTAAGCAAAAGTGGTGAAAATTTCAATAAAACAGTCAATTTGATCCTGTTTTATACGGGGTGGTAATGAACGATTTTCTGACCACTTTTTTGGTATCTTGTTGATAGCTATATGTCGACTTGACTTTGAAACTAAATGAGGTGACACGAATGTGATGGCTGTTAGAGATGGTTTATTTATTCGTAATCTAATTAATTAAGTGCTCAGTTAGTGTGGTATTGTGATTTTGCATTGACATCATACTGGTTGGGTTAAAGACTTTATGCTGAATATCGCATCAGTTGTTACTGGGTATAGATTTATTTATTGCTTGATTCCGATCTTGGTGATATTTATCACTACAGTTTAGGAAGTACATGGAATAAAGAATGGAAGCCGAGCAATTAGAAGTTCTCAACTTCATTAGCCAACACCCTCCTTTTGATGATCTACCAGAAGAACAACTTAGAAACATCGCACTGAATGCGGAAGTCGCTTATTACCGAGCGGGAACTGATATTCTTAAAAAAGGCGATGATATTCGTGATCTCTACATGATTCGTAGCGGTGTGGTAGAAATCTATCGACGCAAAGGTGAGTTGTACAACCGCTTTGATACTGGTGGTGTATTTGGCCAGATGGGCCTATTGATGAACAACCGTGTTCGGATGCCGGCAAAAGCAATAGAAGATACTCTGGTGTACTGCATACCAGAAAAAATCTTCATTGAACTTTGCGACGAATTTGAGAATTTTGCTGACTTCATGGAATTAGAAGACAGTGCAAGATTGCGCACTGCCGTTTCTAATCATTCAGATGGCAACGATTTTACCACGGCTAAAGCGCGCAAAATATTAAGCCGAGAACCCGTCACTTTAGAAGCGACCGCAACCATTCAAGAAGCGGCAATATTGATGGCCGAAGAGGGGGTGACAGCCTTACTCATTGTTCGACCGGTTGAAGAATTGACGGAAGAAGATGATGATCAATTGTTGGGTATTTTGACTGACCGCGATCTCTGTATTCGAGTCTTAGCGCAAGGCATTGAGACCAACATTCAAGTCAGCGAAGTCATGACCTATGACGTCGTGTCACTCGACTATAGTGCATATGTGTTTGAAGCTATGCTTACGATGTTGCGGTATAACGTTCATCATTTGCCAATTTTAAAGGACCGCAAGCCAATTGGCGTGATCAGTATGACGGATATTGTTCGTTATGAATCACAAAACAGTTTGTTGCTCGTGAGCTCTATTTTTCAACAAAACACGGTGGAGGATCTTAAAGCTGTTTCTAAACAGGTGAAAGATTGCTTTGTTCGCATGGTGAGTGAAGATGCCAACGCGCACATGATTGGCCGAGCGATGTCGGTGATAGGTTCTAGCTTTAAACAGCGTTTAGCTGAACTTGCAGAGCAAGAGTTTGGTCCAGCTCCGATTCCTTATTGTTTAGTTGCAATGGGCTCGATGGCGCGTGATGAGCAGCTCATCGTTACAGACCAAGACAATGCTCTTATTCTTGATAACAGTTACGATCCACAAAAACATGGCGAGTACTTTGCGCAGTTTGCTAAGTTTGTTTGCGATGGGCTAGCAGAATGTGGTTATACCTATTGTACTGGCGATATCATGGCAACCAATCCTGAATGGCGTAAAACACGCGCCGAATGGGAAGAATGTTTTGCTAACTGGATCGATAACCCAACGCCAGAACGATTGCTCAATAGTAGTATCTTTTTCGATTTGCTTGGCGTGCATGGCCGAGTGAAGTGGGCCGAACAACTGAGTGGATTTATTGCTCGTCGTGCTAAGAAGAACAGCCGGTTCTTAGCGTGTATGGCTTACAACGCCATTCTTCGGACGCCGCCGTTGGGTTTTTTCAAAGATTTTGTGATGGAGAAAGATGGCCGTCATCGAAATTCCATCAACTTGAAGCGCCGTGGTACTGCGCCAATGGCAGATTTGATACGCGTCCATGCTTTAGCGATTGGTTCTCGCTCGCAAAATTCATTTGAACGTCTGGATGACATTAACAATGCGGGAATTTTACCGAAAGGGCGCGGGATGGACTTGAAAGACGCGATGGAACTGATTTACATGGTGCGTATTCGTCATCAGGCTTTAGATATAGAAAATGGCGAAGATCCAGATAACAATATTGAACCTGAGCATATGTCCGAGTTTGAGCGCCGGAATTTGAAAGCGGCATTTCAGATTTTAAGTAACGCCCAGAATTTTATTAAGTTCCGCTACCAGAGAAGCAGCAAATAATGTGGTTTTCTAAAAGTAAGCACGGTGATTCACCGTTACTTAATACAAGCCAGACTCCTGAATGGTCAAAGTTGTTTCAGCAATTGGCTGCCAAGGCGAAAGACGAACGACTTAAGCGTTACTACTCAACGCCAATTGCAGATGGTGATACGCCGCTTAAAGACGTGCCTTTTGTGTCGATCGATTTTGAAACTACAGGTTTGAACGCAGAAGAAGATGCGATTCTAACCATCGGTCTTGTGCCTTTTACTATCGATAGAGTTCAATGTTTGGGATCACGTCATTGGATCGTGAACCCGAACCGAGAGCTAAATGAAGAGTCGGTTGTTATTCATGGTATTACCGATTCTGAAGTACGTACTGCCCCTCAGTTAGAAGAGATACTGGACTCGATCTTAGAGGCGATGAGCGGAAAGGTGGTTTTGGTCCACTATAAGAATATTGAGCGCCAGTTTTTCAATAACGCGTTATTAAACACAATAGGGGAGGGGATTCAATTCCCGGTTGTGGATACCTTAGATATTGAGTATGCAATTCAAAGGCGTCAATGCGAGGGGTGGATAAACCGACTAAAAGGTAAGAAACCGGGGTCCGTGCGTTTGGGGCATGCTCGAGAGAGGTATGGTTTACCTGCTTATCAGCCTCATCATGCTTTAACGGATGCATTGGCAACGGCGGAGCTATTTCAAGCCCAGTTACAGCACCATTTTGGCCGCGAAATGCCGCTGTCTAAAGTTTGGCAATAAAAATTATTAGTCGTACCGATAACAAAATAAAATGCGTTATCGGAGTGTTTAACGTTAAAATTGCAGCGTAGAGCAATAATTCTAAAGACGATGCAAGAATCGTTTACAAGCGATACGACAAGTGACGCAAGAAAGCCATCACTCCCAGTCCTACATTTTTTATTTGGTCACAGATTTTAAGGAGATAAATCGTGAGCACTGACAACAACGGTGGCATTCAACGCCCCGACGGTAAAGTTAATGCTATTGATACTGACTATCAGATTGGTCAGGATAACGTAGCGTTAAAAGTAGGCCCATTCGGCCTCGACATTCACAACCGAGTATTTGCAATTTCAGGTATGTCGATCATCCTGTTCGTAGTGCTAACACTTGCTTTTAGACAACAAGTTGAACCGTTCTTCTCTGGATTACGTAACTGGCTTGTCTCTAACCTTGATTGGTTCTTCCTTTCTGCAGGTAACATTTTTGTCGTTGTGTGTTTGCTGTTAATCGTAACGCCGCTAGGTCGCGTGCGTATCGGTGGTACAGAAGCAACGCCTGATTACACCTATGCAGGTTGGCTAGCGATGTTGTTCGCAGCTGGTATGGGTATCGGTCTGGTCTTCTTTGGTGTATCTGAGCCAATGTCTCACTTTAGTGCAGCATTGGGTGGCGTGAACGTCGAGGGTGGTGTTCGTACTGACTGGGCTCCACTAGGCGCTGCGCAAGGCAATACAGAAGCCGCTTCTGCACTAGGTATGGCTGCAACGATTTACCACTGGGCGCTTCACCCTTGGTCGATTTATGCACTATTGGCTCTAGGTTTGGCGATTTTCTCGTTCAACAAAGGCCTACCTCTAACGATGCGTTCTATTTTCTACCCACTTTTCGGTGAGCGCGTTTGGGGTTGGGTTGGTCACGTGATCGATATTTTGGCTGTTATCGCTACAGTATTTGGTCTCGCGACGTCTCTAGGCTACGGTGCATCTCAAGCTGCTACAGGTCTGAACTTCTTGTTTGATATTCCTGTGAATAATACCACTCAGGTTGTACTGATCGTGGTTATTACAGCACTTGCATTGATTTCTGTGGTTGCTGGTTTGGATAGTGGTGTTAAACGTTTATCTGAAATCAACATGGGTCTAGCTGCGTTGTTGCTATTGTTTGTGATCATCGTTGGTCCAACATTGGCGATCATGACAGGCTTCTTTGAGAACATTGGAGCGTACCTAACTAATATCCCGGCGCTGTCCATGCCATTTGGTCGTGAAGATGTAAACTACTCACAAGGTTGGACTGCATTCTACTGGGCGTGGTGGATCTCATGGTCACCATTCGTAGGTATGTTCATTGCACGTGTATCTCGTGGTCGCTCAGTTCGTGAATTTATCATTTGTGTTATTTTGATCCCATCTACCGTGTGTGTTCTTTGGATGACGGCGTTCGGTGGTACTGCAATTAGCCAATACGTGAACGATGGTTACCAAGCGGTATTCGACGCTGAACTGCCGCTTAAACTGTTTGCGATGTTAGATGTGATGCCGCTGTCTGAAATCACTTCTATCGTTGGTATCATCCTAGTTGTAGTGTTCTTCATCACTTCAGCAGACTCAGGTTCTCTCGTGATCGATACGATTGCGGCTGGTGGTAAAGTGGATGCACCAACACCACAACGTGTATTCTGGTGTACGTTTGAGGGCTTAGTTGCGATTGCGCTAATGCTAGGTGGTGGTCTTGCGGCTGCTCAAGCAATGGCGGTAACAACGGGTCTACCATTTACTATCGTTCTTCTTGTTGCAACGGTATCTTTGGTGAAAGGCTTGATGGATGAACCTCGTCCATCGTCTAAATCGGCGAAGAAAGCGAAAGCTTAATCTCTTCACCTCAAAAGATAATAAAACGGCATGCTTTGGCATGCCGTTTTTTTTGCGTATTTTTTGCGAAAACAAAACTCTGTGAAAAAAGCTCCGTGTTGTTTAGGGTTTAGGCCATCCTTTCGTTCATTAACAACAAAAAATCTTTCGACACCCTATAAATAAATTAGACCTCAAACAAAATAACATTTCATGTTCAATTTAATACCATGAGATCAAAATCACAAAGTTAGCCTTTAAGCGGGCTTGAGTTTGATTTTTACTACCAAAAAATGCTCATAATACGCTCGAAATTAATTAGAGTACGAAAGGATATGTATCTACACATGATCACATCAGCTCCTTGGGTGATGTATCCAGAAATTGGACAGGACCCAAGTCAAAAATGGATTTTTCGCGAGCCTAGAGCGGCCGATGGTGATGAAGTTTACAGCTTGATCGCGGACTGCCCTCCGCTCGACATGAACTCTTCTTATTGTAACTTTCTCCAATCCACCCATTTTTCTAAAACCTGCATTTTGGTCGAACATAAAGGCAAAGTAGCGGGCTTTATTTCTGGCTATCAAAAGCCATCAGACCCTAGCGTCCTATTTGTTTGGCAAGTGGCGGTTGCTCCTCATGTTCGTGGTAAAGGGCTTGCATTTACTATGCTCGAAGCGCTTTTGAATCGAGATGGGCTAGAGAATATTTCCGCAATAGAAACAACAATTACCGAAGACAATGCGGCATCGTGGGCACTGTTTAAGAAGATCGATGCGAAACATGGCAACTTTGGTGAGGTGACGACTTTCTTGGACGAAATGGAGCACTTCAAAGGCAAGCACGATACAGAATACCTTTATCGTATTCCCCTCAAATAACCTTTACTTACTAGGAATTAAATAAACGGTCTCATCATGGATATTTTCAAAAAGCAGGAATCTAACGTTCGTTCATACTCCAACAGTTTTCCGGTGATCTTTCGCAAAGCAAAAGGGTGCTGGCTAGAAACAGAGCAAGGTGAGCGCTACCTAGACTTCCTCGCTGGAGCGGGATCTCTAAATTACGGACACAATAATTCAGAGCTTAAACAGGCATTACTTGAATACATCGAAATGGATGGTATTACTCATGGCCTTGATATGCATTCAGAGGCGAAAGCTTCATTCTTAGAAGCGTTAGATGACCTTATTCTTAAGCCAAGAAATTTGGAATACAAAGTACAGTTCACCGGGCCAACGGGAACAAACGCGGTAGAAGCGGCATTAAAACTGGCCAAAAAAGTAAAAGCAAGAAGTTCGATTGTTGCGTTTACTAATGGCTTTCATGGTTGCACTGCTGGGGCCTTAGCCGCGACAGGTAATCAGCATCATAGACAAGGTGCGGGCTCACCACTTAACAACGTTACGCGTATTCCATTTGAGGGCTATGCAGGTATTGATGGTTTAACGCTGTTTGAAACCATGCTTAATGATAACTCAGCGGGCATGGATAAACCGGCGGCGGTTTTAATTGAAACTGTGCAAGGAGAGGGGGGGCTAAACGTCGCTTCCAATGTATGGTTACAGAGATTAGAAAAAATATGCCATTCCAACGATATCCTCCTCATTGTTGATGACATTCAAGCTGGCTGTGGCCGAACGGGTACATTCTTCAGTTTTGAACCATCAGGTATTAAGCCAGATATGGTTACGCTATCAAAATCCATTGGTGGTTATGGATTACCAATGGCTGTTGTACTGCTTAAACCAGAACTTGATCAATGGAAGCCTGGTGAACATAACGGCACGTTTCGCGGGAATAATCACGCATTTATTACTGCAGCAAAAGCGTTAGAAGTCTATTGGTCAAATGACAACTTTGAACAACACATCAAACGCTGTTCAGAGAAAGTTGATGGAGTGATCCAACGCTGTGTTTCTCGTTTCCCAGAAATGTTTGTGCAGCGCAAAGGGCGCGGCATGATGATTGGAATCGAATGTCAAAACGGCCAGTTATCGGGTGATATCGCCAAAACATGTTTTGAAAAAGGCATGGTTATTGAAACGGCAGGTCCGAATGATGAGGTTGTTAAGTTTTTCTGTCCGTTGACCATTACCAACGCTGAGCTGGATCAAGGTCTAACAATATTTGAAGACGCAGTGGAAGCCATTGCAGCAAAACACTTTAAGAAAGCATCGTAACAAGGAAAGAATTATGATCGTTAGAACACTCGATGAGTGTCGCAACAGCGAAAGACGCGTAGTTTCAGATAACTGGGAAAGCGTTCGTATGCTGCTGAAAGATGACAATATGGGCTTCTCATTTCATATCACGACGATTTACGAAGACACCGAAACTCATATTCACTATCAAAACCACTTAGAGTCGGTTTTCTGTATGAGTGGAGAGGGTGAAATCGAGGTTGTTGGAGGTAAGACTTACCCAATTAAGCCTGGTACGCTTTATATCCTTGATAAGCATGATGAGCATTATCTACGCGCTTATAAAAACAAAGAAATGGTTATGGCATGCGTATTTAATCCACCGATTACCGGTACGGAAGTGCACGATGAAAATGGTGTCTATCCTCTCGTGGATTAACCATGTGTATTTGGGGTGAATTCACCCCATTTCCCCATTTCTTTTAAACATGACCAATTATTAAGGCCCCGCCCATGACCTTTACCGTAGAAAAAATCGGCGGTACATCGATGACTGCATTTGATGCGGTTCTCGACAACATTCTTTTACGTCCTCAAAATCCTTACAACCGAATCTTTGTTGTGTCTGCGTACAGTGGAATGACGGATGCTTTACTTGAATGTAAGAAAACAGGTAAACCCGGTGTATATCAGCTCATCGCGAAACGTGATGACAGTTGGCAAGATGCACTTTCGTATGTTGAAAATCGAATGCTGCTGACTAATGAACATATTTTTGCTGACCCAATGAACCGAATGCGAGCAGATAAATTCATTCGTTCTCGTATCTCAGAAGCGAAAAATTGCGTTTCCAATATTCTTGAGACATGTCAGTACGGACAGTTTTCACTAAGGCACTATTTACCGCAGATCAGAGAGTTTTTGTCTTCTATTGGAGAGGCGCATAGTGCTTATAATACGGCTCTAAAACTGAAGAACATAGGCATTAACGCAAAGTTTATTGATCTATCTGGTTGGGATAATCAACAACCCAAAAGTTTGGACGAAACCATTAGTAGCGCATTTGATGGCATTGATGTGTCAGAAGAACTGCCAATTGTTACGGGGTATGCATACTGCAAAGAGGGCTTAATGCACACCTACGATCGTGGCTACAGTGAAATGACATTTAGCCGTATCGCAGCCATTACCCAAGCAGACCTCGCGATTATTCACAAAGAGTACCATTTAAGCTCCGCTGATCCTCGTGTTGTCGGTGTCGACAATGTGAATCCGATTGGATCAACGAACTACGACGTCGCCGATCAGTTAGCCAATCTTGGCATGGAGGCGATTCATCCCAACGCGGCGGCAGGATTACGTGAAAGTGGCATCGAGCTACAAATCAAAAATACATTTGAACCAGAACACGATGGCACATTGATCTCGTCCGATTATCGCCCGGATACTGATCGTGTTGAAATTATTGCAGGCAAGCAGAAAGTGTTTGCATTGCATCTGTTCGATCAAGCCATGGTCGGCAAGGTGGACAACGTTAGCTACGAGTTAATGGAACTCATCGCTGATGCTAGAGTTAGCTTAATAGGAAAAGAGATGAATGCTAACTCGATTACGTATTATCTTGGTGGCAGTACGGACAGCTTGAACAAGGTACTCTACAAAGCCGAGAAACGTTACCCTCAAGCAACAATCACAGGGCGCATGGTTGCATTAATATCCGCAATTGGCTCTCAAATTGATACCAATAAAACATTAGCAGAGGGTGTGCTCGCATTGATGAACAATGGCGTAACACCAATTGCACTGCATTCATCAATGAGGAATGTAAACGTACAATTTGTGGTGAGTGATAGCGAGTATCAACAAGCCATCTGTGCGCTACATGACGAGTTTTTTGAGAAAGCGCCACAAGTCACTAAATCATCTAATGTGGCATAATTAGCAATATATTTTTAATTGCTTATGCTTGGTAATAAGTGTGCAGAGCCATGTTGTGGGTGAGATGTTAGGGTAAGGAGTCAGATTTGGCTAATGCCGTCAGTTTAGCTGATCGGCATTAGCTTAAAGAGCCCCTTTTTTGATTATATAGAATGTATTTAACTTAAGCTTTCAGTCACCACTGGTTTGGTATTTCGTCTTGCGACTAAGTAAGCGATACAACCCCAAAAGGCAGTGAGTGCCCAAAGCGCGGTCCAATATGGCACGACTTGCTGCCATGTTGCGCCCATTTGGTTGAGTGCCAAAAAGCCTTTGATTGCCCATGTACTTGGGCTTAAGTCTGCAAACCACAATAGAGGTGCAGGGATCGATTCAACAGGCCAAATAAAGCCAGCTAAAAAGATCAATGGCATCGAGCTCACCAGAACCACAAGCGTTACTAGTTCACGCCTTGGTAACAAGTATCCAAGCCATAAGCCTAGACCACAGCAGCCAAGTAAGAATGGTAACAACAAAGTCAGCAGTTCACAGGCGTTCGCAATGTGATTGACGTTCAAGCGCTCGAAACTATAACCGAAGTAATAGGCACTCAATAAGTAGTAAATAGCGACAAAAATGATCGTTCTAGCGAGTAATAGTGAACCAGTCGCCGCTTGTGACCAGTAGCCGCGGCCATGGCGTTGCGTACCCGTTTGCAAACCTACTGCCATGATTAATGTTTGTTGAAGAATCAACACAAAAACAGCCGGTACAACATACTCAATGTAACCCATCGTCGGGTTGAACGTTGGCTTCATGTTCAGCTTAATGGCCGAGTAGTTGTGGCTTGCCATGCTTAACGGGACACCATCAATCAGCATTTTGCTTACTTTAACTTGCGCTCCAAGCGTGCCAGCTGCTTGTGCTAGCCCTTCCACAACGGTGCCATAAACGAGAAAGTAAGAGGCATCTGCCGCATAGGCCAACGTTGGACTTTTGCCTAGCATTACGTCTTTATAGAAATGTTCCGGAATGACCATGAATCCGGTTATCTCTCGGTTCATGAAAGCTTGCTTGGCATCTGCGATGGTATACAAACGGGTGACAACTTTGACTTGCGGAGTGGCATCCACCATTCGTTCAAGCTTCAAACTGGTTTGGCTGCCGTCCAAGTTCACAATGGCGATAGGTTGCTCGCGTGGTGTTTGCTGTGCGTAGGGGAGAGGGTACAAAAACGAATAAAATACCACGCCACCAAAAACAGTAAGTACCACAACAGGGTTCGTTAGTACGGATCGCAGTTCCGCTTTGAGCAATTGCAGAAATGTCATATCAGCTCCTGTTTGCGGTCACTTGATGAAGTGTCTTCAAGCAATGCGGCATTTCGATGTTTTGCAAATAACATAGCCGTGATGAGTAGCGGAATAACATAACCAACCATTGGCCATAATGAGGCAATGGATTGAGCAGCACTCGCACCATAGTTAGCTTGATCGACCTGAACTTCGATGTAGTGAGTGATCGGCAGCAGGCTTCGCCATGCGTGTGCTAGGGCGTTCATGTCTGATACCGGAAAGGTAATTCCCATGAACGCAAAGCTCGGTGCAGTAAACGCACCTGCAAAGCTCATTGCTCTTGCTGGATCCATTGATAGGAAGAAGAACAAAGTCCCCATGATAATACAAGCGATCACCGTGACAAGCTGAGCGAGTAGCATGACCAAGTAACTCCCCTCCATTGGCCAATCTAATATCATGTAAAACCAAATTAAGAACAGGGCTCCTTGGACCATAAAAACGGGCACATATTGACTTAAAATCTTGCACAACCGAGCCAATGGATGGGCACCTAAGAACTCGAAACGGTGTTTTCCGTTGCCATAGAGTCGAAAATGCGCAGCAAGAATCAAAATGGTGCCAACCACAATACCGATTTGCCAAATCGCAGGCACAATCGCGGTGACCAAAAATTGGGCGTAGTTGGTGTTGCGGTTGAACAATGCCGTGATTTGTGTCGATATAGGAACGGCTTGGCCAACGGCAGCAAGTGTTGTGGTGTTGCCTTTTGCAAGATTGGCCATGGTCTCTATTTGAGCATCAAAATAGCCTTGAGATTGAGCAACGGCAGAGTTAATCAACTTCGCAACTAAGATGTATTGGCTATTGAAAAACACCGATAACTGAGGCTGCCGATGCATCAGAATATCTTGATCGAAATTGGGTGGGATCACCGCATAGGCGTAAATATCGCCCTCAATCATGGCATTCTTTGCTTCCGTTGTGCTGGTGTAGTGATAATCCACTGATAGCGTAGGTGAGGCATCGAGGGAATAGATCATCTTACGTGACAGTTGTGAGTGCTCTAGGTCCACCACGCCAATAGGTAGGTCTCGAGCGATACCCGCAGAAAAGACTCCCCAAATGGAAAGGGCTAATAAGATTGGCATCCAAGTTAGGCACGATAGTAACCACTTATCGCGTCTTAGGATTTGCCATTGTGAGATTTGAATTGTCATCGTTCTCAGCCTGCGTTGTTACAGTTCAACCACAACACTCATGCCCATTCGCAGTTCAGGTTCTGGCTGAGTAGGACGAGCTTCTACTTCAAACGTTCGAAGATCAAAACCTTTCGATGCATCGGTTGCGCGCCACGTAGCAAAATCACCCATCACTGCAACATGCGACACTTTAAATTCGATGTCTTTGTCTAGCGCAGGAAGATACGCTTTGAATGTGGTGCCTTTGGTGAAGTGTTTAAGCAAGTCTTCACGTACATTCAGTGTTGCCCAAGCGTCTTGCATATCAATAACGGTGACAACAGGAAAACCTTGCGGTGCCAGCTCGCCGCTTTGTAGCAACAGTTGTGAAACTTCGCCATTAAACCAACTAAATATTTTGGTGTCTTTGGCGTATGCTTCTACCTCTGCAACCGCACCTGCGGCCATTTTGGCTTTTGCTGCAGCGGCAACTTTAGTTTCACTGCGAGCCCCTTCTTTGGCCATCTCATACATTTGGAACGCCGCACTTTCGGTGTATTTTGCTGCTTGATATTGGGTCAGTGCTTCATCACGTTTTTGTTCTGCAACCACACCATCTTTGTATAGGTTATTTACGCGTTGGTAGGTTTTTTCCATCAAATTTGCAGCGGCTTTCGCTTTTAACCATTGATCTTTTGCCGCTTGAACTTGCTGCTCGCGAGCCCCTTTCTCTGCTTCTAGCGCGAGTGCTCCTGCGGCTTTTTCTCCCGCTTTGGCTTGTTCGAGTTTCGCTTCAATCTCAGGGCTAAGAAGCGTAAATATGAGCTGACCTTTTTCTACTTCATCACCTTTGCGCACCAATACATCATCAATACGTCCCGGAACTTTTGACGAAATGCTGTATTGCTGTGCTTCAATTAAACCCTGCAATCGAGCCGGCTCTGGTTGGTAAGCTTGGTAAAATTGATAACCGACCCAAGACGCAATACCCAAAGCACAAAGTGATAATAAAGCGGGTTTGATAGATTTTGTTGCCATGACTTAATTTGCCTCTTTGGATGTCGGTTTTGGTATGTAAGCGGTATGTTGATACTGTGCGAAGCTGTTCATTTCGCTGCTTAGAGCGAGGAGTTTGGTTAGCGAGATTAAATAGCGAAAGCGTGCCGCAGATTGTTGCGTTTCGACGCTTGCAACATAGAGCTGTGCATCGACGACATCGAGTGATGACGACAAGCCTTGTGTGAACGCTTTTTCACGTAATCGCAGGTTCTCGTTTGCCAACGCAATGCTAGACTCAAGGCCTTGTACTTCGTCGATCGCTTGCTGAGCCTCCAAATACGTTTTTTGTACCAATAACGATAAGTCTTGCTTGGCTTGTGACTTCAATGCATCAACCTGTGTCACCATACTTTGAGCAGCTTTCACTTTTTCACTTCGTCCAGTGGATTCAATCAGCGGGATATTTACACCGACACCCACCATCCAATCAGGCTTCATCTGACTTGCGAGAGAATCGTCTTCGTACAAACTGTAGTCACCGTAAAGATAAACTTCTGGGTAGTATTTGCCTTTTTCTGCTTTGATCAAACTGGATGCTTGCTTGTGTTTTGCATCGAGCAAATCCAACCCAGGGTAGGTGAGCAGAGTTTGGTCCACAAATGCACTCAGTGGCGGAAGACGGTCGTTGATAAAAAGTGATTCAGACGGTTCAACGGATTCGTTTTGAGCAAGAATGGTACCCAGTGCTGCTTGAGCGATGGTTAAATCACTGGCTGCTTTACGTGTTTCCACTTTTGCTTTATCGAGGGATGCATCGGCTTGAAGACGTTCAACACGGGCGATTTGACCTTGCTCTTCCATTTTCACTGCAAAGTTACGATGCTTGGTTAGGCCTTTTTCAACCGCTTGGCGAGTCGCTAACACTTCTTTAGCGAGTACCACGGAGAAGTAGTATTTAGACAGATCTTCAAAGCGCGCTTGTTGTTCCATCGCGAGCTGACTTTTTGCTTCGTCCGTTTTACCTTGAGCGGCCGCTTGCGCTGCGTTGATGCGTCCACCAGTGAAAATAGGCCAAATAGCACGAATAGAAGAAGTGAAAATGTCACGTTCTGTAATCGTGGAGGTGGCGTTAAGAAATGGGGGGATCGCGATGTGCGCACCTGTGCTATCAAGAACTTGTTGAGCAGATAGCGTTACGTCAGTGTCTAAACGGGTGTAATTCGCACCGATACTGACTTGAGGTAGATTAAGATTGCCTGTCGCGTCCTGTTGGTATTGGTAACTTTCCACATTGGCACGTTGCGCTTTTAGAGAATAGTTGTTCTCTAGTAGCAAGTTCCACGCATTATCAAAAGTGATAGGGGCCGAGTGGCAGGCAAAAGAAATGGAACTGCTGAACAGGCCTAGTACCCATAACTTTCCGGTTGATTTCATAGTGGTTACTTATATTAGAGTAATAACTCTAATATAAAGCATATATGACAAATAGTTAAGTAATTATAGCAAAGAATTGTTGATAAATTGTTGCGCTCAGTCCGTTTAGGTCGAACTGAGCACAGAGTTTGAGCGAGTTACTTGATATATGGGCAGTGAAATTCTGCTCTCCATTCAAGCTGACGGGAACCTCGCATTGTATTCAGCAAGTCTTTACCAGTCATCTGTGGGAACGAAAGCAGCACCTTTAAATCTGATGGGCTTGTGTCGTTCTTTTCGTAAGCTCTGACGTGAGTAAACGTTGAATACATATTTTGTGACAGCATGGCCTTACTTAGGCAAATTCCAAATGTATCGCGTTCCATATTTTGGTGTTCCTTCTAACTATAAAAAGCACCTCTGTTTATCGCTATTTCCTTAGCAGATGGTGTCCAAGTGGTTTCCCACGATCAGTCAATGCATATTATTAGTATAGGTACATTTTCTGACATCATCGTTGAGCGTGATAAATAGACTTCCATTTTTGCTGCGTTATTATGCGAAACTCTATTGGTTTCTTGATGGAAAATTATACAGCGCAAAAACTCAAAATGCCTCAAAAAGAACTAAATCTGGCGTGATTAAAATCAAGGTTTTGATTGGATTTTCATCAAATATTATCGAGTAATAAATAGGCTTCATATGACCAGAGTAAACGTTTGCCTAGTTTATAGATTAAGTCATCGAGACTTTCTTATCCCGAGTTGAGCTTAAGTAGAATGCGATTCGATTGTTTATTCAGCAAACTAGGGCATTTACTTTAATTGCTTTGAGTCTACGTAAACTTGGTTTTTTATTAAAATACAAATATTTAATAAGAAAATTGTAAATTATTTAAACGTTTGCACTACCAAGTGTTGATGTAAATCAAATAGTCGTAGACAATACTGCCCCGTGTCGGACTTCTCCTCCGCAGAGCGCAAGGTTGTGCTCTAAAGACATAAACGTTCCGAATAACTTTAAAACGTTGGATTTAACGCTATGTTTAAGTCAAACCGTTGTGTTGTTGTGTTTAAGTCAAACAACTTGTGTTTAAGTCAAACAATAAAGATATTTGGGACCATAGGCTTTACCTATCAACGTAATAGGTAAGAGCAGCTTTCTATTGTTAGGTGTCATTGATAGGGTTGGCTCAATCCTTTAGCCGTATCCAGGCACACAATAAGTACCTCGTTTTTAAGGGAAAGATGATGGTAATACCAGAAAACAGCAGCATCGTTATTTTTGGTGCTTCAGGTGACCTTACATACCGTAAGTTAATTCCTGCTTTATATCACCTGTATGCGAATAAGCAGCTTCCAAGTAACTTCGCCATTTTAGGGGTAAGTCGCACTGAATACAGTGATCTTTCTTACCGCGAAAAGCTAAAAAAATCGCTTCAAGAAATGGAGAAAACGGAGCCTGAAACGCTTAATGCATTTATCAATCATCTGCATTACCAAGCAATCAATACTTCTGACACACCAGATTACAGCAAGTTGGCAACTCGCTTAGACCAACTTGCAGACGAATACCAGTTCGAACAACGTAATACGCTTTTCTATCTTGCGACGCCACCAAGCCTATACAGCGTGATCCCTGCAAGCCTTGCAGCTCACGGCCTGAATAGTGAGGATGACGGTTGGAAACGTCTGATCATCGAAAAACCATTCGGTTATGATCTTGAGTCAGCTCGTACTCTAGATAAAGACATCCATGAGCACTTCCAAGAGCATCAAATCTACCGTATCGATCATTACTTAGGTAAAGAGACGGTACAGAACCTACTTGTTCTTCGTTTCTCTAACGCGATGTTTGAGCCACTATGGAACCGTAACTTCATTGACTATGTGGAAATCACAGGCGCGGAATTCTTAGGCGTAGAAGAGCGTGGCGGTTACTACGATGGTTCAGGTGCAGTGCGCGACATGTTCCAAAACCACTTGCTGCAAGTTCTAGCAATGGTGGGGATGGAGCCACCAGCACAAATTAACGCGGATTCTATGCGTGATGAAGTCGTCAAAGTGCTGCAATGCCTTAAACCTCTGGATGAAGATGCGCTGCGTAACGACCTAGTGTTGGGACAGTACACGGCATCTGAAGTTCGTGGCCAGCAACTTCCGGGTTACCGTGAAGAAAACGGCGTAGCAGACGATTCTCGTACCGAGACTTATATCGGCCTGAAAGCATACATCAACAACTGGCGTTGGAATGGCGTGCCTTTCTACGTACGTACAGGTAAGCGTCTACCGACTCGCGTGACAGAAGTGGTTATCCACTTTAAACAGACACCACACCCAGTGTTTGGTCAAAACGCACCAGAGAACAAGCTGATTATTCGTATTCAGCCAGACGAAGGCATCCAAATGAGCTTTGGTCTGAAAGAGCCGGGCGCAGGCTTTAAAGCGAAGGAAGTGAAAATGAACTTCCACTACGCTGACTTGCAAGAAACCCAAATGCTGACGGCTTATGAGCGTTTACTTCTTGATGCGCTAAACGGTGATGCAACGCTATTTGCTCGTAGCGATGCGGTTGAAGCGTGTTGGAAATACGTGCAACCAATTCTAGATTTCAAGCAAGACCCACAAGCGCTATTCGGATACGCATGTGGTACATGGGGACCAAAAGAAGCGGACGATTTGCTACAACGAGCTAACCGCGCATGGCGCTTCCCTTGTAAAAACCTAACAGATACGGACTACTGCGAACTATGATCAACCATAAGATCTACCAAACAGCAGAGCAGGTAGTAGAAAGCCTTGCTAACGACATGAAAGCGTTTAGCGAAATGGGCCGACCTGTTCACATCTCTCTTTCTGGCGGCAGCACACCTAAAATGCTGTTTAAGCTATTGGCAACAGAAGCTTACGCGACGTCAATTCAGTGGCAAAACCTACACTTCTGGTGGGGTGATGAGCGCTGCGTTGCGCCTGATGATGCAGAAAGCAACTTTGGCGAAGCGAATGTGCTTTTGTTTAGCCAAGTAAGCATTCCTGCTGAGAACATCCACCGTATTCGTGGTGAAGACGAACCAGAAGCCGAAGCACAGCGCTTTGCGAAAGAGATGAGCGATGTGATTCCAACTGAAAATGGCACTCCTGTGTTTGATTGGATCTTGCTTGGTGTTGGTGCAGACGGTCATACCGCATCGCTGTTCCCGGGTCAGACAAACTACGGTGATGAGAACCTATCAGTATTGGCTTCTCATCCTGAGTCTGGTCAAATTCGCGTATCAAAAACGGCACGTGTATTAGAAGCAGCGAAGCGAATTAGTTACTTGGTACTTGGTGCTGGTAAAGCGGACATTGTTGAAGAAATCAACAGTTCACCAGCGCAAGACCTTCCATATCCGGCAGCGAAGATCCAAGCGAAAGCAGGCCTGACGGAATGGTATTTAGATTTAGACGCTGCGGCAAAAATCGCTTAGTGCGGTCGCGGGTCGAAGAAAAGACAATTGGAGAGAAACAATGAAAGGTGATATCGGTGTAATCGGCCTTGCTGTAATGGGTCAAAACCTTATCCTAAACATGAACGACCACGGCTTTAAAGTTGTGGCTCATAACCGTACTGCTGCGAAAGTAGATGAGTTTCTGGAAGGCCCAGCGAAAGGCACAAACATCATCGGTGCATACTCTCTAGAAGAACTCGTAGAGAAGCTTGAAACCCCACGTAAAGTGATGCTTATGGTTCGTGCAGGTGACGTTGTTGACACGTTCATTGACAACCTAATTCCGCTTCTAGACGAAGGCGACATCATCATCGATGGCGGTAACACTAACTACCCAGATACAAACCGTCGCGTAGCACATTGCCGTGAGAAAGGCATTCACTTCATCGGCACTGGTGTATCTGGTGGTGAAGAAGGTGCACGTTTTGGTCCTTCAATCATGCCTGGCGGCGCTGCTGAAGCTTGGGAAGCGGTTAAGCCAATTTTCCAAGGTATCTCTGCAAAAACTGATGCTGGTGAGCCATGTTGTGACTGGGTTGGTAACGACGGTGCTGGTCACTTCGTTAAGATGGTTCACAACGGCATCGAATACGGCGACATGCAGCTTATCACTGAAGCTTACCAGTTCATGAAAGACGGTCTTGGTATGTCTGCAGACGAGATGCAAGCAGTATTCGCTGATTGGAACAAAACTGAGCTAGACAGCTACCTTGTTGAAATCACTGCTGACATCCTTGGCTACAAAGATGAAGACGGCGAGCCTCTAGTTGAGAAGATCCTAGACACAGCTGGCCAAAAAGGTACAGGTAAATGGACAGGTATCAACGCACTAGACCTAGGTATTCCACTAACGCTTATCTCTGAGTCTGTATTCTCTCGTTGCCTATCTGCACTAAAAGACCAACGTGTTGAAGCTGAGTCTCTATTCGGTAAGACAATCACTCCAGTTGAAGGCGACAAGCAAGAGTGGGTTGATGCACTACGTCAAGCGCTACTAGCTTCTAAGATCATCTCTTACGCTCAAGGCTTCATGCTAATGCGCGAAGCGTCTAACGAAAACGGTTGGGACCTAAACTACGGCAACGTAGCACTAATGTGGCGCGGTGGTTGTATCATCCGTTCTGCGTTCCTAGGCAATATCCGTGATGCGTACGAAGCGAACCCAGACATCGCGTTCCTAGGTTCTGATGAGTACTTCAAAAACATCCTACAAGGCAGCCTAGCAGCATGGCGTAAAGTAGCAGCGAAATCTCTAGAGTCTGGCATCCCAATGCCATGTACGATCTCTGCGCTATCTTTCCTAGACGGTTACACAACAGCTCGTCTACCTGCGAACCTGCTTCAAGCTCAACGTGACTACTTCGGTGCTCACACTTACGAGCGTATTGATCGTCCACGTGGTGAGTTCTTCCACACAAACTGGACGGGTACAGGCGGTAACACAGCGTCGACCACTTACGACGTTTAATTTGCCGTTCGTCAACGGATAAACCCAAAAGGATGCTCAAGTGGCATCCTTTTTGTTTTTCGTCAAGCAAAAGTCAAAGAGCACTTAGGCACTCTTTTCTCTCGTGTTACCTTTGAAGTGGTGACCGAACTTATCATTCAAATATAGAATTGCACTGACAAACAAAGCCACAACAGACACAGTAAAGAGGGCATGCATATCTAAAACCCAAGCAAATGTGGCTGTAAGAAAGGCAATAAAAGAAAACATCCTGCTGAATGACATGATACGACCAAGTTTAGTACTTTTCATAACGCCTCCCAGAGCTTAGTGGGTAGTAATTGGAGCTTTCACTCCGCAATTGAATTGTCTCTTTTTTGTCCAAAAGATACCCAAAAAGTGAGCTAAATATTTCTCAAAAAAGGTTAAATATTGACCTGTTAGACAGTTTTTTGATGATGTGATGATGTGATGATGTGATGATGTGATGGTGTGAATTTGGTTGCATAAATGTAGCTTGGTCATTTTTGATGGTCGCGAAAATCAAAATTGATTTCTAGTTTTAGCTAAAGTGAATGTATCCCAACTGATAAAGCAGGAATCTCCTATGTTAAAGACTCAACTAAAACGAGTTGTATTGCTTACAAGCCTATTAGTTTCATCATCTGTGATGGCGGCAACGAGCAATTACAATACCGATATTCCATCTAGCATCATGACCCCCAACAAAGTAGAAACCAGCATTGGTACTTTGAACTTTAAAGATGGCGTACCAAGTGAGCAAACCATGGATGTGCTTTACGATAACTTAGACACGATGCGTGCGACAGAAGTGTTTATGAATGCCATTCCAATGGCATCGCTAGAAGCTTTGCGAATCGGGCATGAAAAAATGGGTCTGACTGAGTCTAACCAAGTGATGCTGTTTGATCAGTTGATGGATTCCAATCCGCTATTTTTAACGGGTAACACGGACACGGTTTATGCGTCGGCGTTCTTAGATCTTGAGCGTGATGGCCCAACGGTGGTAGAAATTCCACCCGGTATGGGACCGACAACCGTGAATGATGCATTTTTCCGCTTTGTGACAGACATGGGCGTTGTCGGTCCAGATAAAGGCGAGGGGGGCAAGTATCTGATTTTGCCACCAAACTATAAGGGAGAAGTACCGGAGGGATACCATGTTTCGCAATCGAAGAGTTATGTTAACTGGTTTATTGCTCGTGGGTTTCTGAAAGATGGCAAGACTGATGCGGCTGTCAATGCATACCATACAGGATTGAAGATCTATCCACTGTCAAAGAAAGGCGATCAGCCTAAGATGGAGTTTGTCTCAGGAAGTGGTAAAGCATTCAATACCATCCACGCCAATGATGAGCATTTTTACGATGAGATCAAAATCGTCATCGATAAAGAGCCGATTGAGTTTATTGATCCAGAAATGCGAGGTTTGATAGCGACGATTGGTATACAAAAAGGAAAACCGTTTAATCCCGATGAGCGCATGCAAAAGATTTTAGCTGATGGCGCTGCCATTGGTAATGCAACTGCTCGTGCACTGATGTTTAATCCTCGTACTGAAAACGCCTACATTTGGGATGATCGCAACTGGAAGACTGCGTTCATTGGTAATGATTATCAATGGTTGATCGATGAGGGTAACGGCGGGCGCAACCTAGATGCGCGAACCTATTTCTTCTATATGGCGACGGTTAATACGCCTGCAATGGCACTTAAAATGGTAGGTAAAGGTTCTAAGTATGCGATTGTCGATAAAACGGTGAAAGGCGATTACTTTGATGGCGGAAAAAATTACAAGCTGACGATTCCTGCTAATGTGCCAGCTAAGAACTTCTGGTCAGTGGTGGCGTATGACACTCAAACGCGTTCTGAGCTACAAACAAGCCAGCCATTTCCGAGTAAGAACGATAAACGTGATGATATGATGGTAAACCCAGATGGTTCGATCGATTTGTACTTTGGTCCTGAGGCTCCGAAAGGCAAAGAAGCAAACTGGATTCAAACGGTACCGAATAAAGGTTGGTTTACTATCTTACGTTTATACGGGCCACTAGAACCTTGGTACGACGGTTCTTGGAAACCAAGTGACATCACTGAAATAAAATAAGCCATTTAAATCAGCCGGTCTTCGATAGACCGGCTTTTTAATTGCATTTCGGTGGCTAGTTTTAGGCGGAATTGCAAAAGGTAGAAGTAAAAAATAAAAAGAGTCAGTTTGCTTGGAGAAGTGCTTGTTTTATAAAGGTCTCTACTTGAGCAATGATAGGGTGTTGATAGAAAGCGCGGTGATACTGTATGCCCACATCAAACAGCATCGGTTTCGCTTCAAATTTCAACGGAATTCGGCTAACACTTTCTGGTATCAATGCATCTTCTATGTACATCCCCACAAACACATATGGGCTGACTCTGACACAGTCGAGCGCAGCTGTCATGGAAGAAACCGTGAGTTTTTGTTCTAGTTTTACACCGGTCATCTTCCGAACTCGTTCATAATAAGCGCTGACATCAAGTGACCCCATTGATACGCGAACGGTTTCTAAGTTTTCCATCTCTTCTAGTTCTAAATCTGCTTGTCCACTGAGAGGGTGATGTTTGTTTACGTATGCATAGAGTGGTACTGAGCTGATCTTACACTCGACCATCCTTTCATTGAGCACATTCGGGAAACCACCAATACCAATGGCGACGGTGCCTCGTTTTGGGTTTTCAATATTTTCAATCGACCAATCAATAAAAGCGATTTTAGGTTTTTGCTCTTCAGTGGTTAGGGCTGTGACTAACGGAATGGTCAGCATACTTGATAACGGGTTAATGATACTGAACATGTATTCGGTTGTGTGTGGGTCCGCATTAAAGCTTTTGGCTAATTGAGGAACTTGCTCTAACTGTTCTAATGGCTCGCAGATCGCTTGGCAAAGTTGTTGGCAAAAAAGCGTTGGTGTATACGCGCCTTTTTCTGCGTTGAAAAGCTCATTGTCAAAGCGCTGTCGGCATTCTGCTAGATAGCGCGTAAATGTCGCTTTGCTGATATCTAGGGTGTGACACACTTTGGCTTGTGACTTTTGCTGAATCAACAAGTGAAGAAAGCGATACAAATTTAAATCAATGGTATTTTTCACGTCATCGGTGCCTTTAAGTGTTGAGCGTTAAGTATTAACTGGTCTCCTCCTTGGTTCCAATAAAATTTTAAACAAATTTTTCTTTTGTGACATGCAGTTAGCGAGTAATTGGGTTTGGTCGCACTTGTGATATTGAAAATAAGATTACGTAAAAGATGAAAAAGAGTGTTAGGTAAGCCTTTGATCTCCTCCTATAATTAGCGACATACGGAGGATGTTTGAATGATGAACATCCCTTATTTTTTGAAGCCTACAAACAAGGATTCAACGAGAGTTGATGTTGTTTACGTTTACCAAGAAGGTATTTTACGATAATTAATTGAGGTTCATACGATGACTCTTAACAAGTACTTTGTTTTTATTCCAGCAGATTTGGATCAGGAAACTCACAAGGAACAGGAAGTGATATCAGAGTTGGAAACTCAACGTCAGGCATTAGTAAAACAGGCGCAGCAACAAGGCGGACTGTAATACCATTCGTAGTAAATAATGGTCAATCTAGTTTGTTTTAACGCTCGAACACTCAGTTTACTTATTGTGGTTTACTTACTGTGATTGGCATAAGGCTAGATTCAAAATAAGAAGAGCACCGAATGTGGTGCTCTTTTTGATCGTTCAAAACTCATCTTTTTATTTTTTCAATTCTCACATGTTGTCTTTCAAGCATCGTTACTTGAGTACGCCAAGACTTTTTAGTTTGCGATAAATGGTGTTACGGCTCAAACCCAACATACGGGAGGTTTTGCTGATATTGCCTTGGTTCGCTTGATAGGTTTTTACTAACTTGTCTTCTACGGTGGAACGCATATCTTGTTCGCGCTGTACATCAACCGTTCCTGATGGGATAGATTGACTGAGCTTCCTCGCGAGATGGCTTGGTACATGACTCAGCGTAAGTTTTGCTTCATCCTGTGCCATTAAAGCAGACACTTTAATCAAGCTGTCCAATTCCCTTAAATTGCCCGGCCAAGCATAGTTCATAAGAAGGGACAATAGGTGAGGGCAGATCACTTGATCCGATTGTGCGTGGCGGCGGTGTATATTTTCAATCAGGGCTTGTTTATCGCTGCGTTCTTTAAAGCGAGGTAACTCAACGATAAGACCGTTGATCCTATAATACAGATCTTGACGAAACTCACCCTGCATAATGAGTTGCTCTAAGTCTTTGTGTGTGGCTGCGATGATTTGAGTGTCAACTTGAATGGTTTGGTTGGAACCCACGGGCAACACGGTCTTATCTTGCAGAACATGCAACAATCGACTTTGGGCCTCAAGTGGTAGGTCGGCGATTTCATCTAAAAATAAGACGCCGTTGTGTGCTTGCCGAATTTTACCCTGATAACCTTTAGGGTTGGCTCCGGTGAACGCGCCTGCTACGTAACCAAACAGTTCTGATTCGACCAAATCTTTCGGCAAGGCTCCACAGTTAACTGAGACTAAAGGCTCGCTTTTTCTCTCACTGTTTTGATGTAAAGCCTTAACGAATTCGTTTTTACCCACGCCCGTTTCGCCCAAAATCAGTAGGCTAATGTCTTTATCGATAACTCGGTTTGCTTGTTGCCAACAATGTTCAACATTCGCATCACCGTAATGGAGATCGTTTGATGCGGCGATGGTTCGGACTGTTTTTCTCTTCGTTTGTCCGTTTGACAATGGCTGAGTCTTAAAAACGAATGCTTGAGTGCTCGTTGTATTGTCCAAGATGGCGTCGAGTGATTGTCCAACCACATTATTTTGGTCGAGAAGCTGCGAAGCTACTTGGTTGTGAGCAAGAATTTGTCCCTCTTCATTCGCAATGATAATGCCTTGCCAACCGCTATTGAGTAAACTTTGCTCACAGGCGAGATCGACTCGAATATGACCTTTCGGTATTTGGTTCAGAAGTTGATTTTCGATCTGCTGCACCATGTTTTGAACCAACACTTGAGTGGAGAAATCATGCTTTTTCTGTTCACTCGTGATATCGAGAACTCCCATCAGATTGCCTAAATGATCGAAGATAGGACTGGCAGAGCAGCTAATAAAACGGTGCTGCTGAATAAAGTGTTGATCGCCAATCACAGAGACCGGTTTTTCTTCAAATAATGCGGTGCCGATGGCATTCGTTCCTTTCAGCTTTTCTTGCCAGCACGCCCCTGAACTAAGAGCGATCTCAGTCAGTTTTTCACGAAATTTTGGTTGGCCCCAACTGCCAATGATAACGCCATCCGCATCGGTTAGGATCAGTCGACTGTCACTGTGAGCGAACAGTTGGTTGAATAAAGGTAATGCAAAATGCTTAACCGTATCAATGAGGAAGTGAAGCTGGTGGCGCCTATCTTGCAAAAATGCTGAAGTGACACGAATGTCTTCTGGTCTACGACGCTGTTTTAAACCGGCTTGCTCACTTCGATTCCATGAAGTAGAAAGCCAGTTGCTGTTGGTAATGTGTTGAAGTTCCATGACTGTACCATTTTGTCACAGTGAGGGTGTGCCATTTTTGAACACTTGAACACTCGTATTCTCACGACACATAGGCTCGAGCATCACTCACTTAGATTGTTATCGCTCAGTAATCATAGTTTTACATTTAATTAACAACAAGCCATAAGTTGTTGGCATGTGATTTGAGTAATGCACTTTCAGAGTGGAACACTCAAATGTTTAAAACAAACAATGAACGAGAACAAAAGGAAGAGTTATGATCTATGCACAGCCAGGTAGTGAGAATGCCATTGTTAATTTTAAAACGCATTACGATAACTACATCGGTGGCGAATGGGTAAAACCGACCAGTGGCGAATATTTTGATAATACGTCCCCAATTAATGGCCAGTCGTATTGTAAAGTGGCTCGTTCATCTGAAGCGGACATTAACCTTGCATTGGATGCCGCTCACAATGTAAGAGCGCAGTGGGCAAAAACCAGTGTTACTGAGCGTGCAAACATTCTACTGAAAATTGCAGACCGAATTGAACAAAACCTCGAAGAGCTCGCGGTGGCGGAAACTTGGGAAAACGGCAAGCCCGTTCGCGAAACCCTCGCGGCAGATTTACCTTTGGTTGTGGATCATTTCCGCTATTTTGCTGGCTGTATCCGTGCGCAAGAGGGCAGCGCTGCAGAGCTTGATGAGCATACCGCGAGTTATCATTTCCCAGAACCTATCGGCGTGGTTGGCCAGATCATACCTTGGAACTTCCCAATGCTGATGGCGGCATGGAAACTTGCGCCTGCGTTGGCCGCTGGTTGTTGTGTAGTACTTAAACCTGCGGAACAAACACCTACGTCGATTTTGGTTCTCATGGAAAAAATTGGCGATCTTCTGCCCGCAGGCGTGGTGAACGTGGTCAATGGTTTTGGTTCCGAGGCTGGGCAAGCACTGGCAACCAGTAACCGAATCGCCAAGTTGGCATTCACCGGATCAACGGAAGTCGGTAACCACATCCTGAAGTGTGCGGCTGAAAGTTTGATTCCGTCGACGGTAGAGTTAGGTGGTAAGTCGCCAAATATCTATTTCCCGGATGTGTTTGATCACGAAGATGAGTACCTAGATAAGTGTATTGAGGGCACATTGCTTGCGTTCTTTAACCAAGGCGAAGTGTGTACTTGTCCGTCTCGTGTCTTGGTGCATGAAGCGGTCTATGACAAATTTATTGCTAAAGTTGCCGATCGCGCGAAAACCATCAAGCAGGGCAATCCGTTAGATACCGATACTCAAGTTGGCGCACAGGCCTCGCAAGAGCAGTTCGACAAGATTCTTAGTTATTTAGAAATTGGTCGTCAAGAGGGAGCGAAAGTGGTGTTTGGTGGCGACGTTGCCAAACAAGAAAACGATTTGGAGCAAGGTTACTACATTCAGCCAACCTTGTTAGAGGGTAATAACAAGATGCGCGTTTTCCAAGAAGAGATATTTGGACCAGTAATCGCGGTCACAACCTTTAAAGATGAAGCCGAGGCGCTCGCGATTGCGAATGACACGGAATATGGTTTAGGGGCAGGTGTGTGGACGCGCGATCAAAATCTAGCTTATCGCATGGGGCGCAACATTGAAGCAGGCCGTATTTGGATCAACTGTTACCACGCTTATCCTGCACATGCTGCATTTGGTGGCTATAAGAAGTCTGGTATCGGTCGAGAGACTCATAAAATGATGCTCGATCACTATCAAAATACCAAGAACTTGTTGATCAGCTATGACGTTAACCCGCTCGGATTTTTCTAACACCGCACATTTTTAAAATAACAAGAAAAAGTAGTAAAGCAAAGCCCCGATTTTTCGGGGTTTTTTGCTTTAATGGTCATCTAAAAACTCACGTTTTTTCCACACCTCGACTGATAACTTAGCGCCAAGCTAACCGTTAGTCTTTGTTTTATTAACGCCTAAATAAACATCAAGAACTTTGCGTTTACATCAGTGGTGGCGCAGGAATAGAACCGTGCACAAGTTGTCGTTGGTTCATCAGATTTTGAGATAACTAAATGAAAAAAAGAACCTCATTAATTCCGTTACTTTTCTTGTCGAGCTTGGCCTACGGCGAGAGTGACTACAGTGACTACGTGGTTGGTCAATTGGTCCCGGAGAAAAGTGTGGTGATAAAAAGTGAAGTGGCAGGTGTGGTTGATTATTACCGTTATGATAACGGTGACGGGGTCACACTTGGTCAAGAATTGCTGTCCTTGTCATCTGGCGAATACTCATTGAATGTTGAGTTAGCCCGCAATGAGCTGGAAGTCAGTCGAGCGGAATTAGATATTCAGGAAAAGCAGTTAAAGCGCTATGAATCATTGCTAAAGAGCAAAGGTGTATCGGCCAGCGACGTGGACAACCAGATCCGCGTAACGAACATTGGCCGAGCTCAGTTCAATGTGAGCAATACTCAATACAAGATTGCTGCGAGAAAATTAGACAAAGCAACCCCTGATGCGCCTTTTGATGGCGTGATCATTAATCGTGCAGTTGAGTTAGGTCAGTTTATCTCGGTTGGCGATCCACTCTTTACCATTGCAGACATGGATAGGTTGAAAGTTCGTTTCCATCTTTTAGAAATGGACTTCAACAAGTTCAGCAAAGGAGAAAAAGTCAAAGTTGAGATCCCATCGGTTGAGCAGATCTTGGATGGTACCGTGACGTTACTTTCTCCTGCTTTTCAAAATGCTGAGCCGGGCTTTTTAGTGGAAGTTACGGTAGATAACGGTGCAGGAAAACTCAATCCTGGCATGGAATCTTATGTGTATTTTAATGATGAGGAGATAATGTGAACGGCATTCTAGATATACTCTCTCATCGCAAATTCGCCGCGAAAGTGCTAACAATTTTGATCATCAGTATCGGTGCTTGGACGGCGTATAACCTACCGTTGGCTGAAAAGCCACGGTTTGACTTAGGCAAAGGAAACATTGTTACGGTTTATCCCGGAGCAAGCGCAAAAGACATCGAGAGCAATATTACGAGTAAGATCGAAAAAGAGCTGCTTTCTATTTCTGGTTTAAAAGAATTTACCTCTACGTCAGAAACTGGCGTGTCAAACATCAGTGTGGTGTTAGACAGCAACGTTTCAGACCCAAATGCGGTCTATCAAGATGTTCGAGATGCCTTGGCAAGAGTCTCTGACCTTCCCTCCGGCGTTACGGATGCGCCTACGCTGTCTATCAAGAAATCATACAGTCTTGATTTTATGGTAGTGGGTATCTCCGGTGATGTTGGTTACAAATCGTTAAGAGCAAAAGCCAAAGACCTAGAACTCGCTTTGCGACGAGTAGAGGGCATTGGAGAGGTTTATACCGTCGATTTACGTACTCCTGAGTTTCTTATTCAGATCGAACCTATATCATTAAGACGCTACGGATTGACTCTTGATCAAGTCGCGACACTGATTGCGGAGCGCAACACTTTGATAAGTGGTGGTAGGCTCGAAACACTGAAAAATAACCCAGAATTGATGACTTCAGCAGAGCTAGATAGTCTAGATGAACTTCGAGAAATGTTTATCTCATTTAGCCCAACTATCCAGTTGAAAGATGTCACCGGCGTGATTGAAGATGGTTTCGAAAAAGGCGAAGTATACGGCTCAATCAATGGTAATAAGAGCATCCTATTTGATCTTCGGACCAACGAAACTGCGGACGTGATCAGCACCTCGAATGCAGTAAAGGCACTACTAGAGAAGCAACAAAAGTTATTGGGTAATGAATATAAGGTCGAAATAGGCTCTGACCTTTCAGAGGATATCCAAGAGAAAGCCCGTATTGTCAAAGATAATGGTTTGGTTGGACTTGGATTGGTGCTGATTACGTTGGCGTTGTTTTTAGATCGACGTATTGCATTTTGGGTCGCTGTTTCCATCCCACTGTGTATTTTCGGTACGCTTGCTCTTCTTCCTGCATTCGGCCAGATTCTGGATGTCTTTACCTTGTCTGCGCTGATTCTTATCGTCGGGATCATTGTGGATGATGCCGTCGTTGTAAGCGATAAGATCGTGGCCTTGGTGGAAGAGGGATACCCTGTAGAAACAGCGGTAAAGGAAGGCGTAAAGAGTGTTTTTCCAGCGGTGATGGCAAGCATACTATCAACGATGATTGCGTTCGTTCCGTTGCTGTTTTTACCGGGCAACAGTGGCAAACTGGTTTATGTCATTCCTTTAACCGTTATCATCGCGTTGTGTTTTTCATTTATTGATGCACTATTTTTTATCCCTGCGCATTTGAAAGGCATTTTGAACAAGCAAGTGCAAGTTCAAAAGAAAGCGGTATTGAACCTACGTGTATTTAATCGAGTAATCGAGTATGTGATTCGACGCAGCAAAATTGCACTTCCTGTTATTACGGTGGTGATCCTAAGCTTAGGCTTAATTTCGTATCAGAGTTTGAGCTACTTATTCTTCCCAACAGATGGCGCTTATTTGATTGAAGTGAGCGCGGAATCTAATCCTGAACTGAATTTAGATGATGTTTGGGCAGAGACACAAAAGTTAGAAGCTCTGATCAAAAGTACCGCTGAAGTAAATTATTGGTATGGTGAAGTAAGCTCGCCAAACAGTTACTGGGTGATTTCGCTGACACCACCAAACCGTCGAACAAGAACCGCTGAGCAGATCGTTGAGGAGTGGGAAGAAAAAGCTTCGCAAATCACAGGGCTTGCTCAGATTGAGTTTGATATTGATGGTGGTGGCCCCCCCGTTGGTCGCCCTGTTGAGCTGCGCGTAGTCGGAGGTACGGACGCTGGGCGCGAAAACCTAGCCAATGATTTGACGGCTTATATTGAATCATTGGAGGGTACGAGTCGTGTCCGCCGTGATTTGAATGCACCCGCACCTCAGATACAAGCGGAGCTGCAACACCAATGGTTAAAGTATTATGGCATCAGTGCAAACAAGATCGGAGATATCATTAAGTTTGCTATTGATGGACAAAGAGTAACTCGTATCTTTAATGGTGAAGAAGAAGTTTACTTTCGTGTGGCGTTAGAAGACGACGATAAATCTCTTAGAGAGCTCGGCAATATTTTGGTTCGGTCTGGTAATGATGAACTTGTGCCACTGAGTAAATTGGTGCGTTGGAAGAACGCCGACGGTGAAGCTCAAATTAAGCACTTTAATGGTGAACGTGTGATCCGCGTGTCTTCTGGTGTGGATGCTGCTATCACGGATCCTGTGGCGGTTTTTACATCGGTACAAGATGCCTTTGCCAATAAAGAGTATGGCGGGGCCTCTATAGTTGCAACCGGACAGATTCTTGAAACACAAGAAGCGCAACAGGGGTTCATTGCTGCGATAAGTGTTGCGTTTATCGGTATCGCTTTACTGTTGATTCTCTTATTTGATCGACTGCGTGAAACTTTGATTGTTCTCAGTGTAATTCCATTCGGTATTGCAGGCGCTTTGTTTATTTTGTTTATTCACCATCAGGTGTTAAGTTTTTTCTCGATTATCGGCATGATTGCTTTGATCGGCATAATGGTGAACAACAGCTTGGTCTTAATATGGCATTTTAAAGAGCATGAAGCAGAATGTAACGACAGCAATATTTTGGCGTTTGTGATTCGTGGAACGCTAAGTAGGGTAAGGCCGATAACACTCACGACGATCACAACCGTTGCAGGCTTGATTCCATTGGCCTATGGGTTAGGAGGATACGATAACTACATGTCTCCGGTGGCGCTTGTTGTTGGATGGGGATGTGTGATTTCTATGATCGTGACCCTGACGGTTATTCCGTCTATCTACTTATGGACGTATCGTCAGCAACAAAAAAGACCAAAAGCAGTCAATGCGGATAACCTGAATGAAGCATGGGGGCTTAAGTAATAAACAATTATTATTCGTCCATTCAAAATAAGCACCGCTATTCAAAATGATCTAGTGCCCGCAGCAAGTATCTGTGGGCTTTTACTTTTGAACTAGTGTGAAGTGAAGCGCTGTTCATAAATACTTACTGATCAGTATCTTCTCGTTCGCTTGATTCTATTCAAGATGTGATCTTTAACGTTATCAGTTTGTTAATGCTTGCTATAATTACGTGGCTATAAACAAAGGAAATAAGGACGTTCAATGTTAAAACTCAAGCATATTGCTGTTGCGGCTTCCCTTGCTGCTCTTAGTACAAGTTTTTCCGTTTCTGCAAAAGATACGTTCGTCACCATTGGTACGGGCGGTGTAACTGGAGTGTATTACCCAACGGGTGGTGCAATTTGTCGCCTAGTAAACAAATCACGAGCTGATCACGGTATCCGTTGTTCTGTCGAGAGTACGGGTGGTTCTATTTATAACATCAATACGATTCGCGCTGGTGAGCTAGATTTGGGTATCGCTCAGTCTGACTGGCAGTATCATGCTTACAACGGCACGAGCAAATTTGAAGATAACGGGCCTTTTAAAGGGCTTCGTGCTGTATTCTCTGTACACCCAGAACCGTTTACTGTAGTGGCTCGTAAAGATGCCGACATCAAGACATTTGATGATTTAAAAGGCAAACGTGTAAACATCGGCAACCCTGGTTCAGGTCAGCGCGGCACAATGGAAGTGCTGATGAAAGAGTACGGTTGGACGAATGATGATTTCAAATTGGTATCAGAATTAAAAGCATCAGAGCAATCGAAAGCTCTGTGTGATAACAAAATTGACGCAATGATCTACACCGTTGGGCACCCGAGTGGTGCAATCAAAGAAGCAACCACCTCGTGTGACAGTGAAATCGTCACCGTTGCTGGGCCGAAAGTAGATAAGTTAGTTGAAGATAACAGCTTCTACCGTGTTGCTAGTGTGCCTGGAGGAATGTACCGAGGATCTCCAGAAGATGTTCAAACATTTGGTGTCGGTGCTACCTTTGTCTCATCAACGGAAGTGCCGGATGAAGTGGTCTACAACGTGGTGAAAGCGGTATTTGAAAACTTTGATGACTTCCGCCGTCTACACCCTGCATTTGCAAACTTGAAGAAAGAAGAAATGGTGAAAGATGGTCTTTCTGCGCCTCTTCATCCTGGTGCAGAGAAATACTATAAAGAAGTGGGCCTGATTAAATAATCACGCTTTCAACGAATAAAAAACGCCATCGTATTTTGCGATGGCGTTTTTGTTGTTTGTATTGTCTGAACTTAGGCATTAGGCATAGACGTCAATAAAGAAGTAAATCGTAATAATCGTCGATGATAGTGCGACAAACGCTTTTACATGAAGAGGGTTTAATTGCCGAGAGACACGGGCCGCTAAGTAGCCACCTACTAAAGTACCAGCCATTACAACGCTGCCCTTGGTCCAATCAATTGAGCCATTGGCGACGAAGATGACGATAGCGATAAGGGATACACAGGTAGAAACCAATAGTTTAAGCCCATTCATTAGATTGATGTCTTGATGGCCAGCTACGACTAAATAACTCAATACAATGACACCTAATCCAGCATTAAAGAACCCACCATATGCTGACACCCCAACGAGCAGTAAACTGAGAGCAACAATCCCTAGAATCCCCGCATGTTTAGAACCTTTCGTCAGTGATTTGATGGCATGCGTCATGTGTGAGCCGGTTAAAAAAAGGACGGTAGCGAACAAAAGCAGCCAAGGAATGGCTTCGAGGAAAACGGATTCTGGCGTGTTAAGTAAGAGGTAAGCACCAATCGCGCCACCAATCAAACTGAACGAGATAGTGAACATCAGTTCTTGTTTGTTTTTTAGGATTTCCTCTCGAAAACCGATAGCCCCACTTATGTATCCTGCACAAGAAGCATAAGTATTAGTCGCATTTGCTATGATTGGCGGAACACCAACAGCCATAAGCGCTGGAAACGTAATAAAGCTACCACCACCAGCGACCGAGTTCATGATTCCTCCTACAACCCCAGCAGCAAACAAGAGTGCAAATTCAAGTAGCATAAACGTCCTTTTCTTATTTTAACTTTGAGACTTGTTATCGTTTTTGTTAACACTACGCAACTCCGATAAAGAAATAAAGTAGCGTTTAGTCAAAGAGCTAGGGTCATTTGTCGTTTTTGCTATACGTGGTTTCATTTTAGGTAGTGATGTTGCGAGCCGTTATGGCCCATCTAATGGTAGGCATTTTTCGTCGGTATTTTTTAGCAGGTATAGGCTTTGTAACCTCTGGTTTTGTGACGATGCTACGTTTTTCATTAACATCAAATGTTTAAGTACCACTTGTTTTGTTACCAAGGTTGATAAGTTAGCAATCTCGACAATACTGTTAGATAAAGAGCACTAATTTTCAGCACCTTAGTTGTTTACTCATCCCTAAAATAATCACAATTCTAATGCCATGGAGGGTAAAAGACGGTGAAATTTGAAGCTGTAACATCACACAAGTTTTCTATTCGATTTACCGTTGGAAGTTTATTCATCTTTGCCACCACCGTGACAGCATTGCTTGGGATCGGCATGCAGTACTATTTCAGTAAGCAAATGGCGGAAGAAAACGTTCTTACTCGTTTGAGCATGACCGCCGCTGAAGTCAGTAGTTATATTCATCAAATCGATATCAATGCAACCAGTACCGCGAACATATTGCGCAGTATCGTTGATTACAGTCAGACAACATTTAGTGAGCAAGAAGTCCGAAGTGTATTTATTGAGGTACTGAGTGACAACCCAGAGTTTTACAGCTTGTATTACGCGAATAAGAATGAAGATTTTTACCAAATAATTAATTTACATCCATCGCTTAATATTAGAGACAAAATCGGTGCAACTAATGATGAACGCTGGGTTGTCATTAAAATAAATGGGGCGGGAGACGCTCGATTGAAACGCACGACTTATTATACTCAAGACTTACAGCAAACGCGTCAGACAGAAGAGAAGAGTAATTTTTACCCAACGAGACGGCCCTGGTTTGATAAAGCGCCAAGAAACAATGTTTATAAAACGGATCCTTACTTATTTCAGCACCTAAAAATCACAGGGCAATCTTATTCTGTACGAAGTAAAGGTTCTGTCATTGGTGTCGATATGGTGTTGTCTTCTGTCATCGATAAAATTTCTTCCTCTGAGTTTGGAATGATGGCTGATAGTGGTGTCGAATCATTTATTTTTAACAATCGTGGTGAAGTCATCGCATCCAATGTGGAAATAGATACTGGGCTGAAAATGCCAGATTCCATACCCTTGGCATTAACACAACGGAAACGTCACCTCATTGAGAGTAAAGGGACACTGGTTGTTTCTAATAAAAATGACTGGGCACCCTATGACTTCTCACAAGCGGGGAAGCCCGACGGTTATGCGATTGATATATTAAGGCTGATTGCTCAGAGAACAGGAATCAAGCTGGATTTTGTTAATGGTTTTAACTCGATGGAGCTTGAGGAAAAATACACAAAAGGAGAAATTGATATACTTCAGCCTGTTGCGGGGACTCATGAGGCATCGGGTATAAAAAGTATCCCTATATTTAAGGTTGAACCTGCCGTTGCCTCCACGCTTGTCAATTTTATGCCACAGACTCTGAGTGATTTATCTGATTTCAAACTAGGGGTCGTGATGGGTTTTGGTATGAAAGAGTGGGTTCTAGAACGTTATCCAGATGCCAATGTCGTAGAGTTGACTAACCTAGATGCGGCTAAACGCGCTTTACACAAAGGGGAAATTGATTACCTTGTCGATAGCTATTTAACACTTAGAGAAATGGAAAATTTGGCTGAGCTGACGCAAGCAAAAGTCGTTAAATTAAATGAGCCAGCTATTGAATTTGCTTTTCTGATGAAGCAAGAAAATAAAGATATCATGGATATCATTAATCAGGTAATTAACGAGATTACGCCCATTCAAAAAGCCATTTTAGCGGCGAAATGGTTTCGCTCAGAGCAGTGGCGGGGAAGCTTTATTCCGTATCCGCAAGTGTACCAATACGTCCCTCAAGATAATAAACATCGAGTCATGAATGAAGTCGAAATTAAAGGGCAGGATAAGTTTCTCTATATTACTCGATTGCCATCTACTCGTGGTACAAGCGACTTTTTTGCAGTATTGGTGCCGGGGGACATGGTAACTGATGCCGTTACAAGCCGTCTATTGAAGGCGATAGCCATTTCCGCATTGGCAATGGCGATACTCCTACCTGCTGCTTGGAAGTTTGGGTCGCCCATTGTTCGACCTATTCTTGCATTGCGAGAGGAAACAAAAAAAATTAAACAGCGTAAGTTTGATCTGTTAACGCCCGTTAATACAAGAAGTAAAGAAGTGTCTGAGCTGTCTGATTCCATTTCAAAGATGTCGGATGAGATACAGCAACATGAGAAACAGCAAGAAGAGTTTGTAGAGTCGTTTATCAAGCTTATCGCTCAAGCCATCGATGATAAATCTCCTTATACAGCGGGGCATTGTAACCGTGTTCCTGAAATTGGTTTAATGCTTGCTGAAGTCGCTGAGCAGTGTCAAACTGGATCGCTTAAAGATTTTCATTTTAAGGACGATGATGAGCGTCGAGAGTTTCGTATCGCGGCATGGCTACATGATTGTGGAAAAATAACCACGCCGGAGCATATTGTCGACAAAGGGACAAAATTAGAAGCGAATTATAATCGTATTCATGAGGTCAGAACGCGATTTGAAGTTTTGAGGCGTGATGCCGAAATTGATTATCTAAAAGCCATTTATGAGCATAAAACTGATCCACAAAATGCATTCAAGGCTTACGCAAAACGAACCCATCAACTTGAAATGGATTTTGAGTTTATCGCGAACGCAAACGTAGGCGGCGAGTTTATGGGTGAAGATAAAATTGCTCGAATACAGCAAATCGCCAATCAAACATGGGTACGACATTTTGACGATGGTATCGGGTTGTCACCCATAGAGGAGATGAATCGCCAACCAAATAACCACAACCTTCCTGTGATTGAAAAACTACTTGATGACAAGCCCGAGCACATTATCAACCGAACACGTGAAATGGAGTTTGATCCGAAGTTCGGAATAAAAATGAAAATCCCCACTCATCAATACAATTTGGGTGAAATGTATAATCTCTGCATTTCAAGGGGTACGCTAACGGAAGAAGATCGATTCAAAATCAACGAGCACATGATCAGCGGAATAAAAATGTTAGAAGCTCTACCGTTTCCTCCAGAATTACGCCGAGTTCCACGCTATGCCTCAACTCACCATGAAACCTTAAAAGGTACGGGATACCCACGGAAACTAACGGCGGATGATCTCTCTATCCCGGAAAGAATCTTAGTTATTGCGGATATATTTGAAGCATTAACCGCTGCAGATAGACCCTATAAAAAAGCGAAACCAGTCAGTGTTGCTATCGACATTATGTACAAAATGGCGCTCGATGATCACCTCGATATGGAGTTGTTCATGCTGTTTTTGGAAAGTGGCGTCTACTTAAAATACGCAAAATCTCATATGCCTGAGCAGCAAATTGATGATGTAGACATTCAGAAATACAAACAAAATGTGTAATTGGCCCATTTTTTCTTTGAAAACAACCTGAGTTAACTGGTTTTATTTAATAAAAACAGATAATTATTTATATTGCCAATTGTCAACAATGTCTTTTTTAAACTTGGTTATTAGCGCTTTTTTGCAAAAATTTTCACTGATTACGCCATTTTAACTCATACCTTAGTCTAAATTGTCGACAATTTTCTTGATTGTCGACAATGTTTTCGTTTACTCTGTATTTAAGTTAACAACTGGTTAACAGTTGTTGTTGAAAAAATGAGTGCCGAATGATGAATACAGAATCGAAAGCTCGCACTACAAATGCGGTTTCTGATAAAGAAAAGACGAAGTCGACAACATTGATGGACACGCTGGTGGATTCTATCGTCAATGGTGTGATTCCACCGGGAAGTAAAATATCAGAACCCGAGCTTGCCAAGCAGTATCAAGTGAGCCGTGGTCCATTAAGAGAAGCAATGATGCGTCTTGAAGGGCTTGGTCTTATCGAACGAATCCCACATGTCGGGGCTCGAGTCATCAAGCTTTCTCCTGAAAAATTGATAGAACTGTATGCGGTACGTGAAGCGCTAGAGGGAATGGCTGCTCGATTGGCTGCGCGTCACATTACTCTTGAGGAATTACACCGTTTAGAAATGCTATTGTCGACACATTCTCAACACATCGACGAGGTAGAAGGGGCGTCCTATTTTCATCAGCATGGTGATTTTGATTTCCACTACCTCATTATTCAAGCAAGTCGAAATAGTAAATTGATCTCTCTTTTGTGCAACGAGCTATACCATCTACTGCGTATGTATCGTTATCAATCTCCTCGCGCACAATCTCGTCCTAATGAAGCGTTAAAAGAGCACGAATACATTTTGCAAGCGATTCGCAATCGTGACGAAGAACTTGCAGAAATGCTAATGAGAAGACATATCTCGGGCAGCAGAAAGCTGATTGAGGCACAAATCTTACATTCAGAAAGTCAAGACTAGAAGGAAATTGTCATGAGCTTATCTCCGGGGGCGAAGTTCAGACTCGCCGTAGAGCAAAATAATCCATTACAGATCGTTGGTACGATTAATCCGTATGCGGCAATGATGGCGAAAAATGTCGGTCATCAAGCTATTTACTTGTCAGGTGGGGGGATAGCCAATGCCTCATACGGTTTGCCTGATTTAGGAATTACGACCTTAAACGATGTGTTAGTCGACGTTGATCGTATTACGAACGCTTGTGATCTGCCATTGCTGGTGGATATTGATACCGGATTTGGCGGTGCTTTTAATATTGCTCGTACGATTAAGGCTATGGAAAAAGCCGGCGCAGCAGCGGTTCATATGGAAGATCAGGTTGCACAAAAACGTTGTGGTCATCGCCCAAACAAAGCGATTGTGAGTCAGCAAGAAATGGTCGATCGCATTAAAGCTGCTGTTGATGCTCGTCAGGATGAGAGTTTTGTCATTATGGCTCGCACCGATGCCTTGGCAGTTGAGGGGATGGATAGTGCTATTGAACGCGCAATTGCTTATGTGAAAGCTGGCGCTGACATGATTTTTCCCGAGGCGATGAATCAATTGGATCAGTATCAACAATTTTCAGCGGCTTTAGAACAAGCGACAGGCAAGCACGTACCGATTCTTGCCAATATCACCGAATTTGGTCAGACACCACTGTATGGCTGTGAAGAGCTTGCTCAGTCTAAGGTCGACATGGTGCTTTACCCATTGAGTGCTTTTCGAGCGATGAATAAAGCGGCAGAAAATGTTTATAAGCATTTGTTAGAAGTCGGCAACCAAGAAGCGCTACTTGACTCGATGCAAACGCGCAAAGAGTTATACGAGCATCTCAATTATCACGATTACGAGGATAAGCTAGACAAGTTGTTTTCGGAGGGGAAATTGCCCTACGTGGTAGATAAACAAACGGAAGCCCAAGAAATATTATTTAAGAATCTCTAACCCAATAACGTGAAATTCGTCTGGCGTCAAAAATGGCCCCTAAGGGGTATCGCTCCAAAGAGAGAAAGTCAGACAGAAAAGGAGTTCAACAATGCCTCATTCTGTAGAAAAGAAAGCGGAAATAGGTGGTGCTGGTCTACGCGGCCAAAGCGCTGGAAGCACAGCTTTATGTACTGTCGGTAAAACGGGGACAGGTCTGACATATCGTGGATACGATATTACTGATCTTGCCAATTATGCGCAATTTGAAGAAGTGGCGCACTTATTGTTGCACGGTCACTTGCCAAATCAGCAAGAACTCGACGCATACAAAACACATTTGCTTAGTTTGCGAGGGCTTCCTGCGGAGCTTAAGCAAGCATTAGAACTCATTCCTGCTGATGCTCATCCAATGGATGTAATGCGAACAGGTTGTTCTATGTTGGGCAACTTAGAGCAAGAAATGGACTTTGAGCAACAGCTTCATGCTACTGAGCGAATGCTGGCGCTTTTTCCTGCCATTATTTGTTACTGGTATCGCTTCAGCCACGATGGCGTACGAATCAAAACTCACGATAACAGTGAAGACAGCATTGGCGGTTACTTCCTAAAATTGCTTACTGGTAAAGCACCAAGCGAAACACACAAAAAAGTCATGCACTGTTCTTTGATTCTTTATGCGGAGCATGAATTTAACGCATCCACGTTCGCAGCTCGAGTCTGCGCGTCAACGCTATCTGACCTGCATTCTTGTATCACGGCTGCTATCGGTACGCTGCGTGGTCCACTGCATGGTGGGGCCAATGAAGCCGCAATGGAAATGATTCAAGATTGGCAGACACCAGATGAAGCAGAAGCAAGCATTCTTAAGATGCTTGAAAATAAAGACAAAATCATGGGTTTTGGTCATGCGATTTATCGTGAAAGCGACCCGAGAAATGCGCTGATCAAACGTTGGTCAGAAGCTCTATCTAAAGAAGTTGGAGACACGCACCTGTACGCAGTTTCTGAACGTGTTGAATCGGTGATGAAACGCGAGAAAGGCTTATTCTGTAATGCGGATTTCTTCCACGCGTCTGCTTATCACTTTATGGATATACCAAGTAAGTTGTTTACGCCGATATTCGTGATGAGTCGGCTAACCGGTTGGGCAGCTCACGTTTATGAGCAACGTGCTAACAATCGTATTATTCGTCCAAGTGCGGATTATACCGGCCCCGATCATCAAGATTGGGTACCAATCGAACAACGCTAGTGTATGACGGCCCTCTACATCTAAGTGGAGGGCGTCTTTTCATCGCGTACCTTTAATCTCACAAGAGCGTGGTGAGTTCAGGTAAAGATAGACTGAATGGAAGCAAATCTCATGAGCATAACGACAACGAATAACACTCTCTACCGCAAGCCTCTCCAAGGAACTCAACTCGATTACTTCGACGCACGAGAAGCCGTTAACGACATTTCACCTGGGGCGTACGAAACCCTACCATATACCTCGCGAGTTCTCGCAGAACAATTGGTTCGCCGATGCGATCCTAATGTGCTAACGAATAGCTTAAAACAACTTATTGAACGCAAGCGTGACCTCGATTTCCCCTGGTATCCAGCTCGTGTTGTTTGTCACGATATTCTTGGACAAACCGCTTTAGTCGATTTAGCGGGTTTGCGTGATGCGATTGCCGATGAGGGTGGCGATCCATCAAAAGTGAACCCAGTGGTTGAAACCCAACTGATTGTTGACCATTCACTTGCGGTGGAACATGCGGGTTTTGATCCTGAAGCGTTCGATAAAAACCGCGCAATAGAAGAGCGTCGTAACGAAGACCGATTCCACTTTATTGAGTGGTGTAAAACGGCATTCGAAAATGTCAGCGTGATTCCAGCGGGTAACGGCATCATGCATCAAATTAACCTAGAGAAAATGTCCCCAGTCGTGCAAGCGAAACAGGGAATTGCTTACCCTGATACTTGTGTCGGTACAGATAGCCATACGCCTCATGTCGATGCTCTTGGCGTGATCGCCATTGGTGTTGGTGGATTGGAAGCCGAAACCGTTATGTTAGGGCGACCATCTATGATGCGTTTGCCAGACATCGTGGGCGTGAAATTAACGGGTAAACGTCAACCTGGTATTACCGCGACAGACATCGTTCTCGCCATTACAGAATTTTTGCGTAACGAGCGAGTGGTTTCTTCATATTTGGAGTTCTTCGGCGAGGGCGCACGCGATCTTACGATTGGAGATCGTGCCACCATCTCGAACATGACACCGGAATATGGTGCAACGGCGGGTATGTTCTACATTGATGAGCAAACCATCAAATACCTTAAGTTGACGGGTCGAGATGATGAGCAAGTTAAGTTAGTCGAGAGTTACGCGAAGCAAACCGGTTTATGGGCAGATGATTTAGAGAGTGCACAATATGAGCGTGTGCTCGAATTTGATCTCTCAGCCGTTGGACGCAATATGGCAGGTCCGTCGAACCCACACCGTCGATTACCGACTTCGGAGCTAGCATCACGTGGCGTTTCAGGCGAGTGGCAAGAGAAAGATGGTGAACTGCCTGATGGTGCAGTGATCATTGCCGCCATTACTTCTTGTACTAACACCAGTAACCCTAGAAACGTTGTGGCTGCAGGCTTAGTTGCACAAAAAGCCAATCAATTGGGTTTAGTTAGAAAGCCGTGGGTGAAAACGTCTTTCGCGCCAGGTTCAAAAGTTGCTCGTCTTTACCTAGAAGAAGCAGGGTTGTTGCCAGAACTTGAAAAACTTGGCTTTGGTATTGTCGGTTATGCATGTACCACTTGTAATGGTATGAGTGGAGCGTTGGACCCGAAAATTCAACAGGAAATCATCGACCGCGATTTGTACTCAACGGCGGTACTTTCAGGAAATCGAAATTTTGATGGCCGAATTCATCCATACGCAAAACAAGCATTCTTAGCATCCCCTCCTTTAGTTGTCGCTTACGCATTGGCCGGTACGATTCGCTTTGATATTGAGCGTGACTCACTAGGTACAGATAAAAACGGTAAACAAATTTACCTAAACGATCTGTGGCCATCGGATGAAGAGATCGATGCTGTGGTGGGTGAATACGTGAAGCCAGAGCAATTTAATCAAGTCTATATTCAGATGTTCAAACTCAATGATGAGGTTCGAAATTCAAATCCTCTTTACGATTGGCGCCCAATGAGCACGTATATTCGTCGCCCACCTTATTGGCAAAAAGAGGGAGAGGGTGCGCTCGCAGGAGAGCGGACTTTGTCAGGTATGCGTCCGCTTGCTGTCTTGGGTGACAATATTACCACCGATCATTTATCGCCATCGAATGCGATCTTGGCGAGCAGTGCAGCTGGCGAATATCTAGCAAAAATGAATGTGCCAGAAGAAGACTTTAATTCCTATGCAACACACCGTGGAGATCACTTAACTGCACAACGAGCAACGTTCGCGAACCCAAAATTGTTCAACGAAATGGTGAAAGAAAATGGGGAGGTTGTTCAAGGCTCATTCGCAAGAGTAGAGCCAGACGGTCAAGTCATGCGTATGTGGGAAGCAATCGAAACTTACATGAATCGCAAACAGCCTTTAATCGTTGTCGCTGGCGCTGATTATGGTCAAGGTTCTTCACGAGACTGGGCGGCAAAAGGGGTGCGTTTGGCTGGCGTAGAAGCGATTGTTGCTGAGGGTTTTGAGCGCATTCACCGTACGAATTTAGTTGGTATGGGCGTTCTGCCTTTGCAGTTCAAATCTGGTGTAAATCGCAATACGTTAGAACTCGATGGTACAGAGATCTATGACGTGATCGGCGAGATCACACCTGGCGCAGATTTAGCGCTAGTTATCACGCGTGTGAACGGGGATAAAGTGGATGTGCCAGTGACGTGTCGATTAGATACCGAAGATGAAGTTCACGTTTACAAAGCGGGTGGTGTATTACAGCGTTTTGCCCAAGACTTCTTAGCGCAATAGTGAGGGTAACAATATGGATACTCATACACAAAGCCAAATCAAAATCCCTGCCACATACATGCGTGGTGGCACCAGTAAAGGCGTGTTTTTCAATCTTGAAGATTTGCCCATTCAGGCGCAAGTGCCTGGAAAAGTGAGAGACGACCTACTGCTGAGAGTTATTGGCAGCCCAGATCCATACGGAAAGCAAATTGATGGAATGGGAGGGGCGACATCAAGTACGAGCAAAACGGTCATCGTTTCTAGAAGCCAACGAGCAGACCATGATGTGGACTACTTATTTGGACAAGTCTCTATTGATAAACCCTTTGTCGATTGGAGTGGCAATTGCGGTAACTTGTCTGCTGCGGTCGGCCCTTTTGCTATCCATGCTGGTTTATTGCCTGCAGATCGAATTCCGCAAGATGGCATTGTGACGGTTAGAGTCTGGCAGGCCAACATTGAAAAAACAATTCTCGTACACGTCCCTATAGTCAATGGGTTTGTTCAAGAAACGGGTGATTTCGAGCTTGATGGCGTGACGTTCCCAGCGGCTGAAATTCAAGTCGACTTTGTTGACCCTGCCGATGGTGAGGGGAGCATGTTCCCAACCGGTAATTTGGTTGATGATCTGATAGTACCAGAAGTAGGAACATTTAACGCGACGTTGATTAACGCGGGAATACCAACCATTTTTATAGACGCAGAATCGATAGGCTACCGAGGAACGGAACTGCAAGAAGACATTAATAATGATGTACAGGCATTAGCGATGTTTGAGTCTATTCGTGCTCATGGTGCGTTGAAAATGGGGTTGATCAACGCGTTAGAAGAAGCTCAAAGCCGTCAACACACACCTAAGGTAGCGTTTGTATCGAAGCCCAAATGTTACTTATCTTCGAGTGGAAAAACGGTCACCGAAGAAGAGATTGACGTGGTCGCGAGGGCGCTCTCAATGGGCAAGTTACATCATGCGATGATGGGAACCGCTGCCGTTGCCATTGCTTCAGCCGCGTGTGTGCCAGGTACTTTGGTGAATCTGGCCGCTGGTGCAGGAAAAAAAGAGTCAGTCGTCTTTGGTCATCCATCAGGAACATTAAAAGTAGGAGCAAAAGCGACGGAAACCGTTCAAGGGTGGCGCGTGGAAAAAGCCATCATGAGCCGTAGCGCGAGAATCATAATGGAGGGCGTTGTGCGAGTGCCCTCGGATATCTTTAGATAACGAATTTCAACTTTATAAGTAGGAATCTACCTCAGGACATACTGGAGGATGCAATATGTCTGCATATCAGAAAGAGTACGATTGGGCACAAACGGAACCAGAAAGCTTTTGGCGAGCTAAAGCCGAGAATATAGATTGGTTTGAAGCGCCAAATACCATTTTAAAAAATGATGAGAATGGGATTGAACGTTGGTTTCCTGACGGGGTTCTCAATACTTCCTGGTTGGCGTTGGATTACCATTGTGAACAAGGGCGTGGTGATAATATCGCTCTGATTTATGATTCTCCAGTGACGGGTATTAAACGCCAGTATAGCTACATCGAAATGCGTGACAACGTTGCTAAAATTGCGGGTATGCTATCCAATCAAGGCGTGAGTAAAGGCGATCGAGTGGTCATTTACATGCCGATGATCCCTGAAGCGGCAATGGCAATGCTAGCGTGCGCACGTCTTGGTGCGATTCATTCTGTGGTATTTGGCGGTTTTGCTCCAAATGAACTTGCTGTGCGAATCGAAGATGCAGAGCCTAAAGTGATTCTTACCGCGTCTTGTGGAATTGAAATTAATAAAGTCATTCCCTATAAACCGCTTGTCGATCAAGCCATCATGGACAGTCGTTGGAAACCAGATAATGTCTTTGTGTTGCAAAGACCGCAATGCGAAGCTGAACTCTCGTTAGAGCGTGACTTAGATTGGCAGACAGAGTTTGACGCGGCATTACCTCATGCGTGTGTTCCTGTATTGGCGACAGATCCGCTTTATATTCTTTATACCTCAGGGACAACGGGCAAACCTAAAGGTGTGGTTCGCGACAATGGCGGTCATGCGGTTGCAATGAAGTACTCAATGACCTCGATCTACAATATTCCCCAAGATGGCGTATTTTGGGCAGCATCCGATGTAGGGTGGGTTGTTGGCCATTCTTACATTGTTTATGCACCTTTGATTCACGGTTGCACCACGATTTTATTTGAGGGTAAGCCAGTAAGAACACCTGACCCAGGCGCGTTTTGGCGAGTATGTGATGAATACAAAGTAGATGTCCTTTTTTCTGCTCCAACCGCATTCCGAGCGATAAAAAAAGAAGATCCTGATGGCCGTTTTATCCAGCAATATGACCTCTCTAATCTGCACTCCATATTTATGGCAGGTGAGCGATTGGATCCACCAACACTCGAGTGGGTTCAAAGCAAAACCAACAAGCCGGTTATCGATCACTGGTGGCAAACAGAGACCGGATGGGCTATTGCAGGAAATCCAACCGGTGTCGAAATGATGCCAGTGAAAGCAGGTTCGGCAACCAAGCCTATCCCGGGCTATCAGGTTGAAATTCTTAATGAGCTAGGGATGCCTGTGGGTGCAAACCAACAAGGTTTTGTGGCGCTGAAGCGACCATTGCCACCAAGTTGTTTGCCAACGGTATGGCGTAACCACGATCGCTTTGAAACAGGTTATCTAAGTCAATTCTCTGGTTATTACGTATCGGGTGATGGAGGCTATCTGGACGAAGAGGGTTATCTATTCATCATGGGCCGAATTGATGATGTGATTAATGTCGCGGGTCACCGATTATCCACCGGTGAAATGGAAGAAATTGTAGGTGGACATCCGGCCATTGCGGAATGTGCTGTTGTAGGAATCCATGATGAGCTTAAAGGGCAGTTGCCACTTGGTTTTGTCGTCTTAAAAGATGGCATTAAAGTGGATGAATTTGCACTTGAAGGTGAACTTGTTGGTAAAGTTCGTAACGAAATCGGCGCGGTAGCGTGCTTTAAACATGCGTTGGTGGTTGATCGCTTACCAAAAACTCGCTCAGGCAAGATCTTGCGCCGCACCATTCGTCAAATAGCAGACGGTGAACAATACACAGTGCCGTCGACCATTGATGACCCAAGTAGCCTAAATGAGATTGAAAGGGTATTAAAACGCTAGCGTAAGATCTCTTTATTGGATTGAATCGTTAGTCTGATTCAATGCTTGAAGTCATTTTTTGTTCAAAAACATTGGTTTAAAAAACAATTATTCAAAGTACGTGTGTTCAAACCATTTATACTCAAAACCCCTTACGTTCATAGCCCCTTATACAGTTTTTACTAGGGAGTGTTGGAATGTAAGGGGTTTTCTATTGGCATTAGCGTGTGATAGCGGAACGGATATTAGGTCGTTACCGCCTGTTAAACGACTTGCTATCTTTAAAATTTGAGAAGACACTAAGTCGACTATTTTTATGGACCTTAGTGTATGTCGACATTTCTTATCAAGCCAGCTCGTTTCGATGATTTGGAATCTCTTAATGACCTCATGTTTGAACTGCATGATGAGCACCATCATCAATCTCCAGAATTTTTTAAAACGGCAGAAGAGATCGAGCAAGAGAAAAGTATTGCCCGTTATCTTGATGATCCGGAATGCTTGGTCTTTGTAGCAGCGATTAATGAAACAGTTATAGGGTTTGTATCAGGACATTTTTGCGAGCTAATTTCGACAGTGAGCAAACCTGTGTTAATGGGAAGCATCGATGAATTGTATGTCGTACCTGAATACCGAAAACAGGGTGTGGCAAAACAGCTTATTGATCGTATGGAAACCATGTTTTTAGATTACGGTGTTCAGCAAATGTTTGTCGAGGTTTGGGATTTCAATCAAACTGCGATGTCGTTATATGGGAAACACGGATTTGGTCATCATATCCACTGGTTGAGAAAGACGTTATCTCGCTAGACTGCCTGAGTATGAGTATGAGCGTATTATCGGAAATGAAGTCTCATTAGTGAGATTGCTATGTCTTTGATTCAGTTTTTCTGACACGAATTTTAAATAACTGGCAGAATCACGTCCTAAATTTTACGGTTCTATCAATTTCTAGGTAGTGTCCTTGATTTTACCATGACGATGAGTATTGCTGCGGTATTCGCTCAGCGTAGCTTGCCATATCGGAAGCATTTTTGACATGAGCAGCAAATAGACTCATTATTGCTTAATTTCCATCGAAAAATATTCATACAATTGCCATGATAGCAATGAATGAGTTCTTTCTTTAAAGGTTGTATTTTGTGCTGAGACACTTCTTTACTCTGTTCTTATTTTTCTGCTCGTTTATTGTATCGCCTGTTGTTTTTGCAACCCCCTCAACGGAGGGCTTGAAAGGGGCAATTTGTATTGTCCGAGCAGATAACAAAATTACGGTAATACATGAAATCCTTACGGATAAAATCTCATTGCCTGGCGGAACGATTATGGAGGGAGAGCCTCCTCAAGTCGCTGCACAAAGGGAAACGTGGGAAGAAACGGGCTTGGTGGTTACTGTAGGAAAAGAGCTAGGTCGTTCTGACACGGCGGTATTTTACGATTGTGTATCAGACTCAGAAGTCGTGGCGTTTTCAATGACAAACTCTTTAGGTGGAAATGAAATTCCAACCTGGTTTGCCCCGCATTATGGGGTGGAGGTTGCTTCCGCTATGCTATTGTCACCACGAGAGCTTGTTTCATCGCTCTATCGATACCCAAATCAGTGGTCTAATGTGACTCAGATGTATGAGAAAGCAACGGAGCAGCCAGTCCAATACGTCAATCAGCTAATTGATTCTGCTCCTGCATTTCGTCAGATAGAACTCGCGTGGATGGTCGATCTTCAAACTTGGGCAGGATCATTCTCTGCAACCAGTCGAGATATGGCTTGTGAGCTAGCAAAGTTAGTAACAGGATTAACTAACCCAACGTTTCTGTTGTTTTTATTCCCATTCGTGATGATGAAGTTTGGTATCCGTTTTGTGCATCGCTTATTTTTCGCGATTGCTGCAACATCCTTGATGGTGTTGGTTGCACAACAAGGGTTTTCCTTACCAAGGCCACACGTTTATGTACCTATTGCTGAATTAACTCATAGTTATGGTTTTAGCTTCCCAAGCTTACCAATCGCGGTGTGGTTCTGCGTCATGACATTTATCTTCCAACGTACGCAGAGTTTTGGCCTTAACCGAACTACGCTACTTGTTATTTTAGTAACACTTATCGTGATGGCGTGTAAGTTCTTCTTAGGAACCGCGTTTATTCTTGATATGGTTGTTGGGGCAATATTAGGAAAACTGGTCGCGTGGCATGTACTGCGATTAGAAGGTAAGCCCGATGTGAATATCGATGACTTGCTTTGCTCAAAAAGCGTGTGGTTTGTCATGACGGGTATAACGGCTGTGATTTCGGTTATATGGCCGTTACCAGTATTTGTTAGCTGGCTGGCGATTCTCATCACGATGTCAGCGTTAGTGCTTACCTATAAAGAGGCAGAGTGTGAATTTGAGCTTCGTCAGATGTTGTTTGTCACCCTTGCTTTGTTATTAGTTGATCAGTTGTATCGCTATTTTGAAACGTTAGTGTCATTTAGCAGTTTATGGTCGCTCGTGTTGAACACGCTACATTATCCACTGTTAATGTTGTTGTTTATGGTACTCGCGAAAAGGCTGACCGTTAGGGCTGTTGATCTCAAAGTCTAATATTTACACATAAAGAAGCCTCGCAATTGCGAGGCTTCGTTGTCTTTATCGTACAGAAAAGTTGTTATGCTTGCGCTTTACTGAGCGTTGAGTATAAATTTTTCTATTGATTTTGCTACACCATGGTCATCATTGCTTTCAGTAATGTAGTCTGCAATTTGCTTTGTTTCTTCCATGGCGTTTGCCATCGCTATTCCTAGACCTGCGTATTGCAGCATGTGGTGGTCATTTTCAGCATCACCCATACAGATCACTTCGTCTGCACCAATGCCGAGGTATTCGGCGATCGCAGCAACACCGATACCTTTGTTGCTTGCTGGGTTGAGAAATTCTAGGAAGAATGGAGCACTTTGTACCACTGTAAACTCTTCACGAAATTTGGCGGGTAGGGCGTTAATAACTTCACTCAGTTTGCTTGGCTCAGCAACCATCATTGCTTTGATGATGGCATGATCATCTTCTAACGCTTCGAAGTTCATTTCGGTAATCTCAAGGCCGTTGATCTTGGCTTCGATATCTGTATATGGGTTGTTTTCTGTAGTAATCAGGCCATGCTCTTGGCTAAATGCATGAACATACGCACCTAGCTCTTTGGCTTTACGAGCGATTTTCTTTGCAGCTTTACCATCAATGATCTGTTGATGAATGATTTCGTTGGTGCCAATGTTCTTAACCATTGAGCCATTGTAGTAGAGGACAAAATCTTTATCAGAGTCGATGTTCAGCTCATCGAGTTTGTCCTGCATGCCTTCAAGTGGACGACCAGAAGCAAGTACAACCGTTACACCAGCCTCTCGGGCTCTAGCAATAGCATGCTTGTTTTCTTGTGAAATTATTTTATTGCTGTTTAACAGCGTGCCGTCCATATCAAGAGCGATCAGCTTATACATCTTTACTTACCTTAAAAATTGGAAACCTGAGTATGAAACTACAAAAGAGTCTATTTTAACAATTATTTTTTGGGTTTAAATTGACCTAGATGCGGCTCTCAATTAAGGTCTTCGCCTCTAAGTATGATGAGTTGAGTGAGTTCCACGTTGTATAAGCTAAATGAGATGTTCGAAACCATCCAAGGGGAAGGGGTTTTCACGGGTGTACCAGCGGTATTTGTGCGTTTGCAAGAATGTCCGGTTGGTTGTTCATGGTGTGATACCAAGCAGACATGGTTTGCGCAAGAGGAAGATCAACGCTCAATTGGTGATATTTTGTTGAAAACTGAAGATTCCCCAACATGGTGTTTCGTCTCTGCCGATGCCATCGTATCTGAATACAAAAAACAGGGGTTTAATGCCAAGCATATCGTTATCACGGGCGGCGAACCGTGTATTTATGATTTACGTGCATTGACGGAAGCATTTGAATCTATGGGTTGCCAATGTCAAATAGAGACGAGTGGCACGTCAGAGGTCGTAACTTCGGATAATACATGGGTGACAGTGTCACCTAAAGTGGCCATGAAAAGTCGATTACCAGTATTGAGAAGTGCTTTAGAACGTGCGAACGAAATTAAACACCCGGTAGGTACGCAAAAGGATATTGACCATCTTGATGAACTCTTATCCTCTGCAAACATTGAAGCGACGACTGTGATTGCATTACAACCAATTAGCCAAAAGCCAAGGGCAACTCAACTTTGCATTGATACCTGCGTAGCGCGCAATTGGCGTTTGTCAGTTCAAACTCATAAATATTTGAGTATTGCTTAATACCAATCACAGTAAGTGAAACCTGGAGAAAAAAGATGAAGAAAGCCGTGGTTGTTTTTAGTGGCGGACAAGATTCAACAACATGCTTGGTTCAAGCATTACAAGAATATGATGAAGTGCACGCCATCACATTTGATTATGGTCAGCGTCATAAACTTGAGATTGAAGTAGCAGAGAAGCTAGCAAAAGATCTTGGCGTAACCGCACACAAAGTGATGGATGTGGGTCTATTGAATGAATTAGCGATTAGCTCACTTACTCGTGATGACATACCTGTTTCTCATGAACTTCAAGAAAATGGTTTACCGAATTCGTTTGTACCTGGACGCAATATTTTGTTCTTAACGCTTGCGGGCATTTACGCTTATCAGATTGGTGCGAAGGCGGTGATTACCGGTGTGTGTGAAACAGACTTTAGCGGTTACCCTGATTGTCGTGATGACTTTGTAAAATCGATGAACAGCGCTTTGGTTAAAGGCATGGATCGCCAGTTTAAAATCAACACACCTCTGATGTGGTTGAATAAAGCAGAAACATGGGCACTTGCCGATCAATATGACGCGCTGAATCTGGTTCGTGAAAATACCTTAACGTGTTACAACGGCATCATTGGTGATGGTTGTGGAGATTGCCCGTCTTGCGATTTACGCAAAGCGGGCTTAGAAGAGTATTTAAACAACCAAGAGATGGTTATGAAGTCGTTGATTCAAAAGCAGCAGGCGGAAGATCAATAGGCTCATTGTAAGCATCGATTATTGCGTTTCGGCCGTTTCTTTTGGCTTGATATAGAGCTTGGTCTAATATCGAATACAGTTCGTCGAAGTTAGTGAGTGGCTTCGATGTTGATAAATAGGCCAAGCTTGCTGTAATACTAAGTAATTGATTGTTTGAGGTTTTTATTCGTTTTTCTGAAATTGTCTTGTGTATGCTTTGCACACGAAACGGAACATCGATCTCGTCAACGTTTTTCAGCAACAAGACGAACTCTTCTCCTCCTAATCGACCTAAATATTCGTCTTTATTGAGCTTCGCTTTTAATGCTTTGCTGACATGCCGCAATACCGCGTCTCCCGTTGGGTGACCATAGTTATCGTTGATTAACTTAAATTGATCTAAGTCAATTAGAATTAGGACGTAGCGCATGTCGTCTGAACATTTGGCGCATTGATCTTTAATCTTATCAATAATTGCACTGCGGTTTAGAGAGCTTGTGAGCGTGTCTAACGTTGATTTGATTCTTGTCCTGCGTTGGACGAATAGGCTTGCTATCAATAAAATGAGTAAACAGAAGATGGCAAAATTGTAAGCGCGTTGCTGATCGCCTAATTTTTCTACTTCGAGTAGTTTTAAGCTTCGTTCATTATTGATTTTGGCCAGTTGTAGGTCGTATTCATATTCATTTTTGGTTAAGTCTAGCGCTTCGATGGCTTTTACGTTGTTAGCATCTCGGTTAGCCAGTTCAAGCGTTGCGTAATTTTTATAATGAGTGAGTGCTTTCGAGTACTCCCCTAAACGGCCATATACTTGCGAAAGCAGTAACTGTGCTTTTGCTTGTAATGCAGAGGTTGAGTTAGTCAGTGACAAGTTAAGTGCAGCTTGACCATGTTCTAACGCCTTGTCTTGCATGTCATGTTTTAAGTATGCAGATCCCGCAGCTAGGTGGCTTTCCGTTTGGAGGCGTATATTGTCATATTGCTCACCGAGCTTTAGTGCTTTCCTGATCATAGGTACAGCGCTTTTAAGATCACCGGACTCTATGTAAGCCGATCCTAATCCGAGATAGGTGAGGCCTTGGCCGTATGGGTAGTTTAAGCCATCGAGAATCGTTAGAGCATTTTTATAATGGCTGATCGCTTTATCGTAGTCTTTTGATTTGTTGTACATTGCCGCAAGGCTATGTTCGACTTGAGCGACTTCCAAAGGTTTAGCATCAAGTTGGCGCGCCAGTAATGCTTGGATGAGATATTGCTCAGATTGTTCAAACTGACCTAGCTCACTAAGTAAATTACCCACATCGTTGTATACGCCCGATGTGTCACTTTGAGCGGGCATGTTATTAAGAATACGTCGGTAGAGGTTTAACGCGATATCGTACTCACCGCGAAAATCAAAGTTATTCGCAATCACACGTATTGCTAAATCAGACGGAATACTTTCAGGGTGCCCGTTGGAAAACTGTTGCATGAGTGAAGAGCAGAAGAAATTCGATTTGTGATACTGCCCTTGTTGATTGAGCGTATAGCACAATTGATAATTCATTAGCGCTTTACTTTCTAAGTCCTGTTGTTGTTTTGTTGCCTGTAACAAAGATGAAAATAGACTTACTGAGGCATCACAATTACCGTTTTTACGCTCTTTTAGTGCTTGGATATATTTAGACTCAAGCTTGGCAAAACGATTGTCCAAAATCTGACTACTTCCATAATACGGTTGATTGATGTTAGACATATATTCATAAATCAAACCACTTACGTATAGTTTTTCACTGTCTGTATCTGCAGTGTGATATCGATCTTGAAGCATACTCAGTGCAGAGTTTACGTTTGTTTTTAGTGTTGCTTGATAAACAGCATGCCATTGAGTGATGTTTTGTGTATCACTCGCGTATGCTTGGCTGCCTAATAAAAGTGACGCAAGCAAAGAGAGCAGCGTGCGCATAGTGGTGTAACCTTATGTAATTTATTGTATAGATATCTGCAAACATGATATCCCAAGAGAGGCAATGCCTTTGTGACAAACTCAAAAGGAATCGATAAAGGTATGGGAAAAGTAGGTGTTTTTCTGTGGTAAATTCAGACTTTTTAAATGGAACTAACAAGACCTCAACATAGGGATGAGGCCTTGTACAGCTAAACTAGGTGATATTAAGCAACGTATAGCTTAGCGAGATCTTGAGGTTCAACCTCTTTGCCTTCTAATTGTGCGTTCCAGTTTGTACCTACAAGAACACCATCTTCAGCTAGAGTTAGAAGCCAATCTTCAACAAAGATATCTAGAGGGATCTCTAGTACTTCGAAATCTGCCCATTCTTCAACGTTGTGTGCTTGCGCGTCTTCTTTTGCAGACCAAAAAGGCATCACTTCGCTGCTTTCGAATTCTGTAGAATCACAAGATAACCAACCTTCTTCGTTACGTAGACCCCAAACTAATTGGTTTGCTTTTGATTCCGCAACGAAAAGTTCAAGGTTTGCTTGGATATCTGTTGTAAGTTTGCTCATTTCAAAACTCTCATTGTTATGACGCGGCTAGATTAACACTAAAGCGTCGATTCCTAAAGCATAATACAGCCAAGCTCACATGAAAAAGAAAAGGAGCCGAAGCTCCTTTAGTTTAACTTTTTGGAAGAGTAGTAAATATAGTCCACTCTTTTTTGATTTCACCTTTGTATCCAATAACCGATGCCGTGACTCTGCGGTTGAGCGCATGGCTCACTTCATCTGTTCCATCTGTCGCAAGATGTGTATCACCAAAACCGACGATTTTTACTCGGTCGCTGTCTATGCCGTAATTGAGCAGTGCTTTTTCTACATTCTGAGCGCGTCGTTTCGATAGCTCTAGATTATGTGAAGCGCTTCCGGTTTTGCTTGCATAGCCTTTCAATTCAATTGAGGTGT